>JBCCAH010000017.1:0-69569 GCA_039814925.1 Pseudomonadota bacterium | reverse complement strand
TTGGTACATCATCCACGCCTATTCCGGTTTCGAAAACAAGGTGAAGGAAGCGATCCTCGCCGAAGCCGAGCGTCTCGGCCTTGAAGAGGGCGTCGAGGAAATCGAAGTGCCCACCGAAACCGTGACCGAGGTCAAGCGCGGGAAAAAGGTGCAAGTCGAGCGCAAGTTTATGCCGGGCTACGTCCTCGCCAAGCTGCGCATGAACGATGATATCTATCACCTCGTGAAGAACACGCCGAAGGTGACAGGCTTCCTTGGCAACAACAACAAGCCGCAACCGATCAGCGAACGCGAAGCCGCGCGCTATTTTGGCGGCGTCGAAGAAGCCAAGGCCGCGCCCAAGGCTCAGGTCAGCGTCGACTACGAAATCGGCGACCAGGTCAAAGTGCTCGACGGTCCCTTCGCCAGCTTCAACGGCGTGGTCGAAGAGCTCGACTTCGACAAGGCCAAGGTCAAGGTCTCCGTCTCGATCTTCGGCCGCGCCACGCCGGTCGAATTGGAATTCGAACAGGTCGAATTGGTTAAGTAGGCCCGCGGGCTCGTGTTTTAGGGGGGGCTTGCATGCGAACTTCCCCTAAGATCTGCCATCGCAAAAAGACCTTCGCAACTCGCGAAGAGGCCGAACGCGTGGCGGCCAAGGCGCCTTTTAAGCTACGCGCCTATACCTGCGAACTCTGCGACAATTATCATCTCACCAGCCGTACCAAAGGCATGAAAACGCCCCGGCACGAACTGGTTGAAAAAGGGGAATAGTGCGCGCTTACTTGGCTTTTCGGCGTGAGCCTTTTGAGCTCGCCGGTCCGCCTCGCAGCGCGTCGAGTTCGTCTTGGATCATTTTTTCGCGGCGCATTTCTTCAACATCGCGGGTGACGCTGGCCTGGCTTACGCTGGGCGCCACATCATTGGTCGCAAATTCGGCGCGGCGCTCAAGTTTTGAGATCTTATCGAGACGCTTGTCCGTTTTCGACTGTCCAGCGCAGCCGCCAATTCCGCCATTTTCATCAGCTGCGGCTTGATTAGAGGCGCGCTCACGCACGTCCTCGCGCTTGATGTTTAGCTCTTCAAGCGCTTTCTTGATTGTCTGAACCTGCGTCTTCGCCGCTTTGAGGTTGTCCTCGATCGTGTCCAAGAGCTGGCGGCAATCCTCTCGCGCCAACAGCGCTTGGCGAGCGAGTGATTCATCGCCGCCATCCATGGCCACTTTAGCCTTATCTCCCCAATCCGCTTCGCGAAATTGGGTTTGATAGCGCTGCGCTTCGAGATCGTTCACGCGCTTTTCTGCTTTGCGTTGGTCGCTTTCCAGAGCGATGATCGAAGCCTCAATCTCACGCTGCAGATTGTGCAGCAGCTTGGCGGGATCGGCGGCGGATTCGACCAGAGCCGTTACATTGCTGGAAACGATATCCTTGAGTTGAATTGCAGCACGCAGCACAGTTTTTTCTCCTACCCTAAAAATCGAGAATCTCTGTTTTCTCGTCTATTCTAGAGAAGTTAATGAGTAATTGTGGCGGCTTTTACTTCTAGTTTAGCCTAAGTTCGGGCGTGCGGGTTTGGGGCGCGAGCCTCGCCAGCTCTGCGCAATATTGCTAGACGGGCGGCCAAGGGGGAGGGCCGGTGCAGCCATCACAATCCGAGAAAGCCGCGCTGATCGGGCTGTTTCGTGCCAAGCGCTTTGCCGAGGCGTGCACAGCGGCGCGCGCTTTCACGCGCCGCTATCCCAAGGCGCTGGACGGGTGGAACATTCGCGGAGCGGCGGCGCGCGAATTGGGCCAGCTGCACGAGGCTCAGAAGGCCTTTTGCGAGCTTGAACGGTTGGCGCCCACATTCGCCGGAGCCCCCTATAATCTCGGGCTTGTCATGGAAAGCAAGGGCGCGGATCAGGACGCCATCGCCGCCTATTCGCGCGCGCTGAAACTCGATCCCAATCTGGCGCAGGCGCAAAACAATCTGGGTGGTGTGTGTCTGCGGTTGGGCGATCTCGACCGTGCTTACACCCACCTAAAACGCGCTACCGAATTGCAGCCGGGTTGGCCCGAGGTCCACAACACTTTTGGCAACACGCTCAAACGGCTGGCTCGTTTTGACGAAGCGCGCGAGGCTTATCGCAAGGCAATCACGGCGGGCACGCGGTTCGCCAAGGCGCATTACAATTTGGGTGTCTTGGAAAGTGAGGTTGGCAATCGAGGCGCGGCGATTGAGGCGTTCAAGGCCGCGCTCGCCGCGCAACCCGATTACGCCATAGCGCGTGCCTCGCTGCTGAATGAATACGCCCACCGATGCGACTGGGACGCTCTTTCTGAGCACGCGCACCATATTGCGCGGCTTGGCGTTGAAACCGGCGCGGTGCCGCCCTTCCCCATGCTCGCGCTCGAAGACAATCCCGCGCGCCAACTGACGCGTGCGCGGCAATGGGCCAAGACGCGTTTCGGGCATATCCAGCCCCGTCACCCGCTCCCTGCAAGGCCGACAGCAAGGCCCAGAAGGCTGCGCGTCGGCTATCTCGGTGCGGACTTTCACGATCATCCCGGCATGCGCCTGATGGCGGGGATGCTGCGCGAACACGACCGTTCCCGGTTTGAAGTGCACGCGATCAGCTATGGCCGGCTGCGCGATGACAAATGGCGCGCCATTTCGGAAAGCGTGGCGGACGTGTTTCACGACATCCACGGCCTGCGAGACGCGCCGTCCTTGGAGCTTGTCCGGAGCCTCAATCTCGACATCGCGATCGATCGCAAAGGCTACACCACCGACACGCGCAGCGATTGGTTCGGGCATCGTCTGGCCCCGGTGCAGATCAATTATCTGGGCTACCCATCGACCATGGCGGCTCCGTTTATGGATTACATGGTGGCGGATCGAACGATCATTCCCGAACGCCATCGCGCGCATTACGCCGAAAAGATCATCTGGCTGCCCGACACCTATATGCCCGCCGATAACGCGCTGGAGATTGCGCCGGAACGCGGTTCCAGGGCCGATCATGGACTACCCGAAGGAGCGCTGGTGCTGTGCTGCTTTAACAATCTCTACAAAATCACCGTCGATGTGTTTGCGATCTGGATGCGCGTCATGCGCGCGGTTGATCGCAGCGTTTTGTGGTTGTTTGCGTCCAATGAAGAGGCTCAGACAAATCTGCATGCCGCGGCCAAAGCCGCTGGCGTGGATCCTGAAAGGCTGATCTTTGCGCCGCGACTGCCCAATGATGAGCACTTGGAACGCCACCGCCACGCCGATCTGTTCATTGATACTTTTCCCTGCAACGCACACACGACCTGCAACGACGCGTTGTGGGCGGGGCTTCCGGTCGTGACGCGGACCGGCGACCAAATGGCCTCGCGCGTTGCGGCGAGCTTGCTAAAAGCGGTGGGCTTGCCAGAGCTGATCACCAGCAGGGTTGATGAGTACGAGGCTCTGATCCTCGATCTTGCGACCGATGATGCCAAGCGAAACGCAATCCGAACCAACCTGGCCGCGCTGAGGCCCAACGCCGCTTTGTTCGATACCGTGCGCTATATCCGCCATCTCGAAGCGGGGTACGACGCGGCGTTTGATCGCGCGGTCAAGGGGTTGCCGCCGGGCGATATCACCGTCGCCGCTCAAACTGGCCAGAAAGGTTGACCCGCCTTCGCTTGAAAGAACAGGGCGCTAGCTAAGGCGAGCTGCACGAAGGCGATACCGCCTACAACCCGCGTCGCGTTCCAGCCCCGTCGGTCAGCTAGCCATCCCGCGAGCGGTACGGTCTGCATCAGGTGCAGGCTGACAAAATGCGCCGGGCGCAGGTCGCCGTATTCGCGGCTCCAGCCAAAGAAGGGCACTGTCGCGCCGCCGCCCTCTAAGGGCGAACCGACGTAGCGTCCCGAATTCGACATCTCGAACCCGAAATAGAGCGTGGATAGAAACGCGAGCGTCAATCCCACGACCGATCCAAGCCAAAGCCCGTAGCGCGACCGATCGCCCTTGCGGAAAATCTGCAACGCTAACGCCATGGCGATAGTCATCAGCAAGAACGCGCCGATGCCCATCGCGGCGTACATCAGCCCTTCGAAAGGAGTGTCGTAATTGAAGTGCGACCGCTTCGCCTGCGCGGCCTGAACCGCGACCCACACATATTCGAGCAAGAGCGCAAAGCCGGCGAGATAGCTGAAGAGGATCAGCACCGGCCCGTTGCGGGTCTTGGCCGGCACCAATTGCGCCAGCGCCGCGATGGTGAAGAAATGAAGAGCGAGGCTGATATTGAACTTTTGCGGCTTCACCCAGACCGGCGCGCTGTCGAGCGCGCGCGGATCGAGCAGCATCGCGGGTAGAAACACGACGAAGCTCGCCGCCATGAGCAACGCAAGCGACACGTTTAGGCGCGTCATATGGTCGCTGGTCAAGCTGGGTAGCGAAAGACGTGCAGGCGAAGCCGGATTGGTAATGGTCATCTTCATCACGCCGCCTCCGGCGCGCGCTTGGCGTCCACATTCATGGAGAGTGCAAAGCGGTTCGCGGGTCGCAGCGAGCTAACCCGGATGAGCAAGAAGATCGCCAGACCCACCGGCCCCAGCATGAATGTCGCGACAAGGATCGGCGCCTGAACCAGTCGACTAAGCCCGATCTTGTCCGCTTCCGTCGCGATCCACCCACCGACGAACAGATCAAACGCAAGGTAATGCACCCACCCCGCCAGCAGCATCTCGCGTTTGCCCAGTAATGCCGCGACCTCATCAAGCGAACCAAACCCGCCATCGGGGACGCTGAAGAAATAGCTCATCGCAAAGCCGGCATAGAGCAGCGAGATACCGAACGGGATCACGAAGCGCGGAATGGCTGTGAGGAGCGCGCCGTAGCCGCGTGGGAAGCGGCGCGGCGCGAAAATCAGTATGAGCCAGCCGATCATCGCCGCCTGTCCGGCCAATCCGAACCATTGATCCAGACTTATCGAGGAATTCGCCACATCAGCCTCCCGTTTGATGCGCTGACAACGCTAGGTCAGAAGGTTGGATGTGTCGAGCGTGGCTGTGGCGCCGATCTCTTGCGCGACGCGCTTTTCAGTCTTCGCTCGATCCCGACGCCTCGCCGCGCGCGCGTTTCATCGCTTCGATTTCGATATCGATCCGGCGCTTGTTAAAGGCTTCCGAAATCTCTTCATCGACCGGAGCGTTCGAACGCTTGTCGGTGAAGTGTTCGGCGGCGAATTCGACCCGCTTTTGCAGTTCGGCGATCTTGCTGCGCAGCGCGTCGGCCTTGGCGGTGGCGGGGTTGGTGTCGTCCATTTCAGCGTTGAGCGCGTCGACTTCGGCCTGCGCGCGGGCGCGTTCGATCGCGTCGGTGCGCTTGGCCTCAAGGTCCATCATCGCCTTTTCGATATCGGACAATTCCCGGTGCGTTTGAGCGAGGTCCTGCCGCGCTTTCTCAACCGCCGCTTGCGACGCCTCGCGCGCCATCAACGCCTGACGCGCCAGATCTTCGCGCCCATGGTTCATCGCGGCCTTGGCCTTGTCTTCCCAATCGGCCTCTTTGAGCTCGTTCTGAACAAGCATCCCCTCGAGCCGCACCTTGCGCGCATTCGCACGGCTGCGTTCGCCTTCCAGCTCAATGATCGCCTCCTCGATTTCGCGCTGGAGACTGACCAACTTCTTGGCTGGGCTGGTCGCGGTTTCGAGCACGCTTTCGACGTTGCGCGTGATCATGTCCTGAAGTTTGCTGGCAAAGCCGGGCATGGCCGCTCCTGAATGGCGATGGGTTGCCATGAATGTAGTCCATTTGCTCCCGAAGGCCTAGGGCTGGGTCGACCAAGCCCTTTCGGGTGCCGTTCAAACGCCTTGAGCGTTGGACCAACGAACGACTGAAGGAACCTATATGCCGTCCGCCCCAATCGCCAACCTGATCAACGCTTTGGCGCTGTGCCTCTTGCCGATCTGGGCGTATCTGGAGAGCCCTGAGCCCTCATTGACGGCGTTTATTCCGCTCGGGTTTGGGGTCGCGCTTCTGCTGTGTCAGCCCGGTGTAAAGTCGCAGAACAAAGCCATCGCGCATGTTGCGGTGCTGTTGACGCTGGTTGTGTTTGTGGCGCTGTTCATGCCCTTGTCGAGCCGCCTTGATGGCAGCGATCCATTGGGTCTGGCGCGCGTTGTGGCGATGATGCTCACCAGTTTGGTCGCGATGATTGCCTTTATCGGCAGCTTCCGCGCCGCGCGAAAGGCGCGCGAGGGGCAGAACTCTTAGCCACCTACAGGATGACGCTCACCGCCAGATAGCCGCGTTTTCCTACATGACCCCGATCTGCGATGACCTTTGCGATTGCGAAGGCGCCCTGTTGCAGCGGCGCGCATGCGGAAAAAGGCGAAACCAAGTTGGAAAAGTGTCAAGCAAGCATCATCCGGTAAAGCGCAAGGTTTTCAACTGCTTGAGCAAAAAACCGGCGCTTGACAGGTGCAGAATGTGTCAAGCAGCGGCTGAGGCCAAGGTTTCGGTTGATTTCCTACGCCCGCAAGACTATTTCGCGCGCTCTCGCTTATCCGAGCAAGAATCCGTGCGGGAGGTTAGCCAAATGGCTGGCTGTTGGACCGCTTAACATGACAACGCGCTTCGTCACGCTCAGCGTGGCCGCGTTCGACAGTGCGAAAGGAGGCCCTTCGTGGCCAAGAAAATCGAAGGCTATATCAAGCTTCAGGTGCCCGCCGGCACCGCCAACCCCAGCCCGCCAATCGGCCCGGCTCTGGGTCAGCGCGGCGTCAACATCATGGAATTCTGCAAGGCGTTCAACGCCGCCACGCAGGACCTTGAAAAGAACGCCCCGATCCCGACGACGATCACCGTTTACGCGGACCGTTCGTTCACCTTCACCTTCAAAAGCCCGCCCGCGAGCTACATGATCAAGAAGGCCGCCAAGCTGAAGTCGGGCTCGTCCGAGCCGGGCAAGGTGTCGGCTGGATCGATCAAGTCGAGCCAGGTCAAGGAAATCGCGGAGGCCAAGATGAAAGACCTCAACGCGAACGATGTCGAAGCGGCCATGAAAATCATCGAAGGCTCGTGCCGTTCGATGGGCCTCGAAGTGGTGGAGGGCTAAGACGATGAAAATGACCAAAAAGCAAAAAGCGCTCGCCGAACTCGACCGCGAAAAACTGTACACGGTGGACGAAGCGATCGCGACCCTGCGTGAACACAAGGCCAAGTTTGACGAGACCGTTGAGCTCTCGATAAACCTGGGCGTTGACCCGCGTCACGCCGACCAGATGGTTCGTGGCATGATCTCGCTGCCTTCGGGCACCGGTAAGGACGTCAAGGTCGCGGTCTTCGCGCGCGGCGACAACGCTGAGAAAGCCACCGCCGCTGGCGCGGACAAGGTTGGTGCCGAAGACCTCATGGAAGACATGCAGAACGGCAACCTCGATTATGACCGCGTGATCGCCACGCCGGACATGATGGGCGTTGTGGGTCGTCTGGGTAAGATCCTCGGCCCCAAAGGCCTGATGCCGAACCCGAAGCTGGGCACCGTCACGCCGAACGTGGAACAGGCCGTGAAGGACGCCAAAGGCGGTCAGGTCGAATTCCGCGTCGAAAAGATGGGCATCATCCACTCGGGCATCGGCAAGCTGTCGTTCGACGACGCCGCTCTGAAAGCCAACTTTGACGCGCTGACCAAGGCCGTCGTCAAAGCCAAGCCGTCGGGCGCCAAGGGCAAATACGTCCAGAAGATCTCGCTGACTTCGACGATGGGCCCGGGCCTGAAGATCGACTTCTCGGAAGTCGAAGGGGCGTAAGCTTCTTTCCTACACGCCTACGGGCATGAAATAAGGGGCTGGAAGCGGAAGCGCTTTCGGCCCCTTTTTTGTTCTTTGGGATTATTCAATGACAGCATGCGCCCATGTGAAAAGGAAGGGCCTTCCAGCAATTTTCGCAGATTCAGTTATCACTTGGGACGGCGTCGATCTTGAAGCGATGGCTTTGCCAGGTTCTTTGGTCCACGCCCGGCGCGGCATGCCTTTCGCGCCAAACCCCATAGCGAAAAAGCTCTACGTGCCGCATCCTGAGCTTGCCGTCTCTTGTGCGGGCGAGACTGAGTTTATCGCTCCATTTTTGGATACGTTTCACAGCAATATTGACCTGTATTTGCGCCATCAAAATCCGCTTGAACCGATCTTCACGATGCTGGCAGAATATGAGCACAAGATTGAAACCCTAGTATCTTGGTTCAGTGAAAGGGGAGGGGGTTGCATCCGGAAGCAAGTCGGCGGCTCTTCAAGTCTCCTTGAAGAAGTTTCTACGATCGGCTCTGGGGGCGAAGGCTTAGATGGCCTCATCAGAGGTCATGATGCTCGGCTAACTTGGCGCGCAAAGCAATTCAACTTGACCCCTTACGACGTGATTGTGGAGTTGTTTTCGCAAGTGAACTCCAGTTTGGTCGGGAACGATTTGCTGTTTGGGCGCCCGAGAGACTGGGGCGGGTTCGGAGAGTGGGTGTACTATAATCCTGCCAAGAGGCAGTGGGACTATGGCCCATCTCACCTACAAGTCTTCGTTCTCGGCGTGCCACTATCCGCAGGACGGTTCACGTTGGAACTGAGCCGGTATGTTGTGCAATATGTTCGACCAACAACTACAAACCCGTCCTTTGTTTCCGCTTTAGACTTCAGCGGAGAGCATAAAACCCACACGTGGATTTTTGAGTCGATTCTGGCCTCGGCGCGGGTGAAGTCGCCATCCCTTATAACTGACGCGCTCCTACAGCCCGAAGAAATCTGTTTCCAGATCTTTCCATATTGCAAGCGTGAGCTTGGTTCGATTTTCAACTGCTTTCCCTGCAAAGCCGACTACCGAGTGGTGTGCAACGTCGAAGGCGGTCACTTAAACTTCGCTGTCGACCCAGACCTCATCGACGAATGGGGGCGCGCCGTCTCGAAGGTTTGGAAGCGAGAATATGTTCCTTTGAGGTCAATTAGCGACGATGAAGCGACGGCAGCCTTTCAGAGCGCTAGAGCTGGTGGCTGGGATTAAGGTCGTTAACTCTGCCTTTTTGTTTACGCACAGAGCGGAATGTTGTTTTATTGAACAGAAGGTTTGGGAGGTCATTATGCGCCTATCGGTCTTTACAGCGTTGCTTGCTTTGACAGGGTTGACCGCCGCCACACCTCACACGGTCAAAGCCCAACCCTCCGGTCCACCGCCCATCAGCGCGTCGGAGCTCAAGGCGAAAGCGCGCGAGGCGTGCCACAGCGCTCCGGTCTTTGGGCCAGACGCGGTGCAGCGGGCGGATATGGACGGCGATGGTCGCACCGATGTGTTGTTCAACTGGGCCAAGGTTACTTGTAGCGGCGGGTCCGCAATGCAACGCAAAGGCGCGGGGTTTTGCGGGATGCACAATTGCAGCGTGGATGTGTATCTCTCCTCGCAATACAAGCCCGGCGGCTGGCCCAAGCCTATCCTGAACCATCAGGAGATTGCTCCGCGTGTCGTCCAGTCGGGCGGGCGATCGGTCCTGCGCACAGCCTATCAGGGGGGAAGCTGCACCTTTGCCAAGGTCTGCCAGCGCGAGTGGCGTTGGAACGGTAGCAAATTGGTCAGCCGCGAGATTGAAGCGCCTGTTACCGCAACCGCCGCGGCGGATGAACCTGCCCTCGCGGTCACCCGGCAAGCGATTGTCGGCCAATGGGTCGAGGCACCCGATGGCTGCGCAACCGACGCGGTGCTCGTCTTTGAGGCTAATGGCGATTACGCGTCCTACGAACAGACCGGCGATTGGCGCCTGCTTGGCAAAAGGATCGCCGTCGTGGTGCGCGAAACGTTTATTCTCGGCGAGGCGGGCAGCCGCAAACGGGTAACGAACCCCACGGCAAGAATGCTCGAAGTTGTCTCGGTCCGCCCATCGAGCCTTCAAGTGCGCGGCTCCAATGGGAAAGTGACCGATCTGCGCCGGTGCAAATGAAGAGGGCAATGTAACAAAGGCTGCGTTTCCGACGAAAGGATAGTCAGATCAGACGAAGGCGTGGACCACGCGCGATTGATCGCTTGCTTTTCGCCCCGGAGACCTCATGTTTTATCAAACGGCAACAGACCTCCCCCTTAAAGGTCCAGCGTACCCCGCTGCCGGTGATTTCGAAGGAGCCATGATGATCAGTCCCAAATGGGCCGTGATTGCGGTTGCGCTGGCGATTTTTGCGCTGGCGGCCGGCTATGACGCGGATCTGGGATTGGCCGTGGGCGTTGTGCTGGTCGTGATCACAGCGATTGCCCTGTGGATCCGCGTGCGCTTCGCGTTTCAACCGGGAAAGAGCAACGCCGACCGCTACACTCTGACAAAGCGTTTCAAGCGGCTGGGACGCAATCGTCGCGCGGCGCAGGCCGAAGAGGCTGAGTTACGCGCGCAGTCGCGACCGGATCCGGGCGAGGGCGCCTGAACGCTTCGCAAGCGCTTTGGCGCCGGCAACGCTGGCATCAAAGGCGCTGCGTCCCGCCAAAACAGCGCGGTTGGCCAGAGTCGGATTGAGCAAGGCGAAACTGGCGCAGTCGATGTGATCGGTGCCGAACATGGCCTTGTGCGCCCCGTCGCCTTCGGTGAAGTCAAAGTGAGTGTAGCGCTGTTCGGCAAAGAGCCTTTCGAGCGCTTCCATTTGCAATACGGTGCCAGGGGACAGACGTGACCATTCGGGATCGTATCCTAGATGCGCATAAACGACCGTGCGACCGTGGATGGGCAGCGACAGATAAGCGATCGGTCCATCAGGGCCGGAGAGGAGAAAGGCGCGCATCCGGTCTGCTTCGGCCCTTTCGAGCAACTCGGCCTTGGCGACCGGCGTATCCGGCAGTCCAGCGTCGAGAAGTCGCGCTTGGTAGGTTTTGGCTGAAAGGGGGAGGGCTTTTGCGAGAAAGTCCTCGATCTCGGCCGGGGAGCGGTGCTCGGTAATGGAATACCCCGCGCCAACCTCGTTTTCGAGCTTGCGCGCTTTTCGCCGAAGGGTTGAGCGCGTCTTACCTGAGAAGCGCGCCATGTAGTCGCCGAATGAGCCATCCATGGCGATGTAGTGGCGCGGATAATCTTGCCGGGCGCCAATGAGGTGGGTCGGAAAAAGGGTTGTGATTGCGGGGATGGTGCCAAGTGGGGTCGAAAGTACGCGAAATCCGTCAGGGCCCGGCGGGGGCGGTTCAGAAATCCCCTCGCCAGCGGCCAGCGCCTCTTCAAGCGAGAAGCTCCAAGAGGCAAGGCTGCGACGGACCGACCAAAGGCGGCGCGAGCCGATGGTGAAGTCGATCGGGATCGAGAGGTTGGAAGAGGCGCTCATTGGCTGCTCACTGCCTCCCGTAGAGCGCGTTGACCAAGGCCTGTTCAGCCAGCCGTGCGCCGGTCCGCCAGCCACTGGCGGGCAAGAGAGCCGACGGTTCTTGGGCGCTCACAACCTGCGGCGGGTGATCCCGATAGGTGCCGCTGCTCACCCCCGGTGTGTCGCGCAGAAAGGCGCACAGGCGGTCAAACCGCTGGCGAACAAGGTGTTTCACCACACCTTTGCTGCGGCTGAAAAACTCGAAGGAGTGGCTGACCAGTGTTAGAGATTCCTGTCCCTGACGCTGTGCATGCAGGATCGCGGCGCGCATCTCGGCGAGTGAAAGCGCGGTGATCTGGCCATGGCGCTGCGCTCCGCCTGGCGTTTCTATGGAGGCAACGGGCACCTCGATCACTCCGTGATGTTCGATCGGTTGGCGCGTGTCGGAACCCAGCGAAATCTGGCTGGCTGAACCGATAAGGGCGGGGCAATGGCTGCTGTCATAGGTGATCCCTAGCTGCGCCAGAACTCGCAGGGTGTCATCGTTCGCGCCGTAATTTCCGGCCCGGAATGCGGTGGGAGACGGCGCTCCCGCTGCCATCAATTGGGCGCGAGCGAAGTCGATTAGTTCAAGCTGTTCATCGAACAGAAAGTCGTACAGATTCCGACCGGTCCGTCCGGACGCGAGCGGGTGATTGACGCCCGCAAAGGCCAGCCACTCGGTGTGTAAGTGAAGTTGTACGTCCTGCCCGGCTTCGATGATCGGGCCAACCACCTCCTCTATCGCGGCCACACCCCAGAGCAGGGCGGGCATGGGATCGACAAAGAAAACCGCCGACTGCCCGGTTCCCTGCAACACGCGCAGTTGGTGAGGAATACCGCCGTTATCGATTGCATCCCCGTTGCCTTGGCACGCAATGGAACGCGCAAAGTTATCGGCGCGCTCGTCATCGCTGCCCGAGCGGACGAGACCCGAGGAATACTCGGTATCAATCGTGATGTAGACGCGCGTCATAGCGCCGCTGACATAGCGGCAGGGGGTTAATTCCGCGTTGGCTGGTGCCGCGCTTTGTTCGAGGCGCGGTTAAATACCGCCGGGCGTGAAATCGAAGCCATGCGTGGCGAGGCCATCGCACAAAGTGTCAACGCAGCTTTTGAGGTCTTCCTCGCTGGTCGAACGGATGACGAAGTTTGAGCCAACCTTGCCATCGCGGAAGAAGGGATAGGACCCGATTTGGCAGTTATCGTGCGCCGCTTCGGTTTCGCGCAGCAGGTCGGCGACTTCGCTTTCCGGAATCCAGCCACCGACGGTCTCCGACACAAGCGGAGCTCCGCCCTCTAGCTTGCCCGTCAGCGAGTCGAGCATCCCAGCGGTGATGTGGGGGACGCCCGCCATTAAGATCACGTTCCCACGGCGAATGCCGGGTGCGCCGGACATGCGGTTGGGAATAAGGTCTGCGCCATCGGGAACACGGGCCATGCGGAGCCGGCCTTCGGTCAGACCGCCTTTGTCCGCGTAATAGCGTTCCAGCAGCGCGCGCGCTTCGGGATGGATGATAACGTCCACGCCCAGCGCGGCGGCGACCGCGTCGACGGTGATGTCATCGTGCGTCGGTCCGATGCCGCCGGTGGTAAAGAGGTAATCGTTGCGCGCGCGCAGAGCGTTGACCGCTTCGACAATAGCGTCCTGATCGTCGGCGACCACGCGCACTTCGGCAAGGCGGATGCCCTGCACCTGAAGCCAGCTTGCTACCTGGCTGATGTTCTTGTCGTGGGTACGGCCCGAAAGGATCTCGTCACCGATAATGACGAGGCCCGCGGTCCAGATTTTTTCAGGAGAAGTCATGGGGCCTGACTTAGGCCATGACCCCGCTGAATTCCACTGCGAATGGCGCGAATATTCGTCGCGTTCTCACTCCGCCGCTTCGAGCTGCTCTTCTGGCGCGCGTGCGTTGGCTCCGGCCTTGGTGAAGGTCATCAGACCGTCGCGCACTGGATCCTCTTTGAGCATCTTGCGATCCGCAACATATTCCTGATTAAGGCGCCAAGGGTAGGCGATCGCGCTTTTCGGCATGATCTCTTTGGAACGCTGGATATAGCCGCTTGAGAAGTCGAAGATGTCATCTTCCACCACTTGCGCTTCGGCTTCTGGTGACAGCACGGGGGTTGCGATGTCGCTACCCGAGCGGCGCATTTCGTTCAGAATACGGCAGACATAGTCGGAATTGATATCCGCGCGCAGCGTCCAACTGGCGTTCAAATAGCCAAACACCACAGCCAGATTGGGCAGGTTTGAGAACATGCAGCCCTTGTAATAATACCGATCCGGCCAGTTCACGCTCTCGCCATTTTGGCGGATGTCGATTTTCCCGGCGACTGCCAGCTTCAAGCCAGTGGCGGTGATCACGATATCGGCCTCAAGGAAATCGCCCGATGTCAGGCGCACGCCGCCTTTTTCAAACTTTTCGATGTGGCCGGTGACGACGCTGGCCTTGCCCGCTTTCATCGCTTCGAACAGGTCATCGTCCGGCACGAGGCAGAGACGCTGATCCCACGGATCGTAGGGCGGGGTGAAGCTCTCTTTGTCGTAGTTCGGACCCAGCGCTTTCTCGATCGCTTTGTGAAGCGCCTCTTTCACCTTTTCCGGTTTGTTGCGCGCCGTTTTGAACGCGTAATCCTGCATTCGTATATTCTTGAACCGGGTAAGCGAATAAGCGAGGCTGTCGGGCAGCACTTTGCGCAGGAAATTAGCGAGGCCGTCTTTCGCAGGGCGCGCAAACATCCAGGTGGGTGTGCGCTGTAGCATCGTTACATGCTCGGCCTTGTCCGACATAGATGGCACAATGGTGACGGCGGTCGCTCCCGATCCGATCACGACGACTTTCTTGCCAGCGTAATCGAGGTCTTCGGGCCAGAACTGCGGGTGGATCACCTGCCCTTCGAAATCGCCGAAATCGAAGCCGGGATCATAGGGCTCGTCGTAGTCGTAATAGCCGGACCCAAGATACACAAAATTCGCCGTCAAATGGCTGATCGATCCGTCATCAAGCTCCATCTCGACATGCCAGCGCGCTTCGTCTTCGCGCCAATCGGCGCTGATAACCTTGTGGCCGAACCGGATGTGACGGCGAATGTCGCGTTCATCGACGATCTTGTTGAGATAATCGAGAATTGAGGGCGCGTCGGCGATCGATTTTTCATGCCGCCACGGTTCAAAATCAAAGCCCAGCGTGTGCATATCGCTGTCCGAACGGATACCGGGATAGCGGAACAGATCCCACGTGCCGCCCAAATTTTCGCGCCGTTCGACAATCGCGAAGCTGTGGCCGGGCGCTTTCATCCGCATATGCGCGGCCATGCCGATGCCGGAAATGCCAGCGCCTACAATGAGAACGTCGAAATCGGGGGGTGTTGCAAGCATAGTTTGCTGAGCCTCTCTTCTCTCTAGCTACGCAGGCTATCGGTTTTGGATCCGAAACGCGAGTCTTGATTGCAAATTGAAACTGGTCTCGTGTCGCAGAATCCGAGCGCTAGTCTCATAGATAGTGACGAGAGGGTTTTGAGCCATTAGGCGGGCGCTCATGAAATCTTTGACCTCGTGCGCGGTTTGCGCTTTCGCCCTTTCCAACGCCGTTTCCGCCACCGCTCAAGACTCCGACGAGGAGTCTGTTGAGAGCGAAATTGTCGTGACCGGTGAGGGTCTGGAACCCGCGCTTTCGAACAGTGTTTACGCGACGATCGAGCTTCCGCGTGAGACAATTGTCACTAGCTCATCGGGCCGGCTCGATGATGTGCTGCGCAACGTTGCGGGCTTTCAACAGTTTCGTCGTTCGGATAGCCGTTCCTCCAACCCCACCGCGCAGGGGGCAACCTTGCGGGCGCTTGGAGGCAACGCGACAAGCCGCGCGCTGGTTCTACTGGATGGCGTGCCCGTCGCCGATCCGTTCTTCGGCTACATTCCGTTCACGTCGCTGAACCCCGATACTCTGCGCAATATCCGTGTGACGCGCGGCGGCGGTTCTGGGCCGTTTGGATCGGGCGCGCTGGCGGGTACGATTGAGCTGGAAAGCGCTGGGCCTGCCGACGTTTCACCTTTCACTGGCGGCTTGTTCGTCAACGATCGCGGTGAAACCGAAGCCAGCGGCGCGTTGACGCAGAGTGTGGGCAGCGGCTTTGTGACCGCGACCGGGCGTTGGGACAGGGGGCAGGGCTTTTTCACCACGCCAGAAGATCAACGCGCGCCTTTGTCCGCCCGGGCTGAGTTTGACAGCTGGAATGTGGGATTGCGCGGGGTGGCGCCAATTGGCTCTGACGTCGAAGCGCAGGCAAGGATCAGCGCGTTCGAGGATCGACGCACGCTTCGCTTCGACGGTGCGGATTCGATGATTGAAGGGCTCGATGCGAGCGTCCGGATCGTTGGCAGAGGCGAATGGGCTTTTGACGTTCTCGCCTATGTGCAGGATCGCAACTTCAACAACGTGATCATCTCCTCTACGCGGTTCGTGCCTGTTCTGGATCAGCGCGATACTCCTTCCACGGGTTTTGGCGGCAAGCTTGAAGTGCGCCCGCCGATCAGCGAGGCGCACGAGGTCCGTGTGGGTGTTGATTACCGCCGTTCCGAAGGGGACTTGTTCGAAGACGCTATCTCCTCCTTTACGGGCCAAATCCGCGAGAGGCGCGAGGCGGGAGGCGACATCACGAATCTCGGCTTCTTCATCGAAGACGATTGGCAGATCGGCCCCTTGCTGCTCACCGGAGGACTGCGCGCCGATCACACGCAGATCGACAACGGGTTTTTCCGCGCGGTCGACGCCGGCGGCGCCTTGGTGAGCGAGGTTATCGCCCAAGACCGATCGGACTGGGCGGTGAACTGGCGCGCAGGCGCCAAGCTCAACGCATCGCGCGATGTGGAAGTGCGCGCAGCGGCCTACACGGGCATCCGCCTACCGACCTTGAATGAGCTCTACCGACCGTTTGTGGTCTTCCCCGTCGTGACGCAGGCCAACGCCACGCTTGAGAACGAGAGGCTTGAAGGGTTTGAGTTGGGTCTCGATTGGTACCCTAGCGACAAGGTTGCGGTGTCGGTTACTGCGTTCGATAATCGGGTCGAAAACGCCATCGCCAATGTGACGCTCGCGCCCAATCTGCGCCAACGCCAGAACCTGCCCGCAATTGACGCGCAAGGGGTGGAGGCGAGCGCAATTGCTGTGTTGGGCAAGTTTAGCTTCGACGCTTCGCTGGTTTACACCGACGCCACCATTGATGGCGACGGCGCAAGCGTTGCGCTGGACGGTAACCGTCCGCCGCAAACGCCGGAATTCGCCGCGTCCGCTACGCTGGCTTACGAGCCCGCCGAAGGGTGGCGACTGGCGACGACCTTCCGCCACACCGCCGCGCAGTTTGAAGACGATCAGGAAACGGATAGCCTCGCGCCCGCCACAACTTTTGACCTTTTCGCTTCAGCCCCCCTCACAAACGGCGTGTCCTTGGTGCTGCGGGCCGAAAACATCCTTGATGAGGAAATCATCACCCGCAACGCCGGTGGCGCGATTGATCTGGGCGTACCACGCACAGTTTGGGGCGGGGTGCGGATTGGCTTTTAACTCGCGTCACCCGCTGAAAGCACCTTGCGCAACAATGCTGCGCTGCAGCAAGAAATGTGGCATATTTGCTACAATCTGCTAATAAGATCGCGCAGAGTCTTGCGGCATATCAAAGCGCTGATAGTCTCCCTACCCAACGGAAAGCCAGAAGACTGGCGACCGGGGAAAGTGGAGAGAGGAAATTCTATGACGCGCAAGTTTGCAGCTTACGCTGCGGGCCTAATGGCCTGCAGCTCTTTGACTGTTCCGGCCCTGGCTCAGGACACCCCCGATGGCCTAGAAGCGCCCGACGCGAACGAAGATGTAATTATCGTGACGGCGACCCGCCGCGCGCAGGATGTTCAAGACATTCCCATCGCTGTGACCGCGATTTCCCCGGAGGCTCTGAACAATCAGGGTGTCGATAACATCCGCGAAGTTACTGACCTCGCGCCGTCATTCACGTCTAGCCAAGCGCAGATTGCGTCGGGTTCGGTTGTGTTGCGTATTCGCGGTGTCGGCACCACGTCGAATAATATTGGCTTTGAAAGCGCGGTCGGCATTTTCATCGACGGCGCGTATCAATCGCGTCCGGGCGTCGCGCTCAATGAATTCGTTGATATTGAGCGCGTCGAAGTTCTGCGCGGTCCGCAAGGCACGCTGTTTGGTCGCAACACATCGGCTGGTGCCCTAAACGTCACCACCAAGCGCCCGGAGCTGGGGGAGTGGGGCGGCTTTGCGAACGCCGGCTACGCCAATTTTGATGAAGTCAGCCTACAGGGCGCGATCAACATTCCGCTCAACGAAGACTCGCTCGCGATGCGTGTCACCGGCGCGTATCGCAAGCGCGATGGCCTGCTCGACATTGTCGACCGAAATGGCGCCGTGATCGGTGACACCAACGATGTCGATCAGTTCCTTATCCGCACGCAGTTCGGTTTTGAAGGCGACTCTGGCGTTCGTGGCCGGATCATCGCGGACTATTCGAACTCGCAATCCAGCTGCTGTGGTGCGGTTGAGCTGTATGAGTCACCACTTGTAACCGCTGGCGCCTATGCGGCTGTCGGCCTCGGCGCAAACGGCGGCAATGGTCAGCCTTTGGTTTCGACAAATCCGAACGGCAACAGCGAGTTCCGTGAGATCCTCGGCAACCGCGTCGTTGCGGCCAACTTTGCTCCGCAAGCAGACATCGACAATTACGGTCTCACCGCTGAGATCGAAGTTCCTCTGTCTGATAGCGCGGACCTTATTTTCATCGGTTCCTACCGCGATTTCGAAAACGTCGAATTCTACGATTCCGACTTCACCGCGCTTGATATCTTCAACGTGGGAATCGACGGTGAAATCAACACGATCACCGCTGAAATGCGGATCCAAGGTGAAACCTTTGATGGAAAACTGAACTACATGTTCGGTGGTTTCTACGCGGACGAGTCGATCGATTCGACCACGACCTTCCTGCTTGGGTCCGAATACGACGCAAACACGGGCGCACTATTTGGCGGGTTGGCTGGACCGGCTCCGATCCAGCTGTTCAGCGGTCAGGACCCCAACGGCACGCGCACGCTCAACCGCTTCCAACAGGACGCGCAGAGCTACGCCATCTTCACCAACAACTCGCTGGAGATCACGGACGGTCTCGAACTGACTGTGGGGCTGCGCTATATTTGGGAAGAGAAATCGGGCGGCTTTACGCAGACCGAAACCAATAACCAGATCTGCCCGGCCACGTTGGCCAACACGGCGGCTGGACTGATCCCGCCGACACTGACGGGCGGCCTCTTCGCGCTTGGCTGTTTCGGTTTTGCCGCTCCGGCGGATCTTCCGGAAGCGGCTGTTCTGCCGTTGGTCCGGACGTTCCAGGAAGACTTTGACGACGAAGAGCTGATCTACACGGTTCGCTTGGGCTACGAATTCCAGAACGCGCCGATCAATATGTACGCAAGCTTCACGCACGGCATTAAGGCGGGCGGCATCAACCTTGATACGACGGCGGCGTTGAATGGTGTTAGTGCGCAGTTCCTTTCGGAAGAGGTTGACGCCTACGAAATCGGTTTCAAAAGCCGTTTGATTGACGACGCCCTGACGCTGAACATTGCAGCCTTCTACGAAGAGTTCACGAACTTCCAAGTTCTCGAATTCACCGGCCTGGCGTTTGAGACCTTCAACGTTCCGCGCGCGGAATCGAAGGGTGTTGAAATCGAGAGCTTGTGGCGTGTGGCTCCGGGCTTCACGATCAACGCAGCAACGACGATCCTGCAGGCACGCTATCCTGACGATTGCGCCGGCACGCAGACCGATGTTCTGTCGGTGGCGGCGCTGTGCGGTTTCGATCTCACCAACGCGCCGCAAGTGGTTGGCATCCTTGGTGCCAATTACGAGCAACCGCTGGGCAACGGCATGGAGTTCTTCTTCGCGGGCCAGATCCGTCTGGAAGACGATCAGCGCACCTCAACACAGGCGCTCGACACGGCGGCTATCGCCGACGGCACCTTCATTGCCGACAATGGCGGTGTACAGGGCGCGGTCGATGCCGCAAGGGCGGGAGGCGGCCTCATCATTGGCGACGTTCAGGACGGGCAGGAATTCATCAACCTGCGCGCTGGCTTGCGCTTTAACGATGGGGCTTATTCGATCGAAGGTTTCGTCAACAACCTGACCGACAACGTGGTGCGCGGGGTGACGTTTAACACGACACTGCGCGGCACGGGCAGCTTTGGCGGGCGCTCACGCTCAGCCTTTTCGCTGCAGCCGCGCACCTATGGTGTTGTGGTCCGCGCCAACTTCTAAGCGCACGGCGAACCACTAGAACAAAAAGCGCCTCGGCCTTCGGGTCGGGGCGCCTTTCTTTGCGCGGGCTTTAGGTGAGCGAAAAAAAACGGGCGGCTCAGTTGTCTGAGCCGCCCTCTTTTTGGAGCCTATGTGCGAACGTCTTACATGCTGCGCGCAATGAGCATTTTCATGACTTCGTTCGAGCCGCCGAAGATCCGCGTGATACGCCCGTCGCGGTACATCTTCGCAATCGGATATTCGTTGATGTAGCCCGCGCCGCCATGCAGCTGGAGGCATTTGTCGACGACTTCGCTTTGTAACTCCGTGACCCAGTATTTGGCCATCGACGCGGTCGCGACATCCAGCTCACCTTTCAGCAGCTTGGCGATGCAATCGTTGACGAAAACCCGCGCCGCCGTGCCGCGCGCCTTGAGGTCGGCGAGCACGAATTGCGTGTTCTGGAAGTCCCAGATCGTTTGGCCAAAGGCCTTGCGCGTCTTGACGTAGTCGACCGTCACATCGAGCGCTTTCTCAATCGCGGTGGCCGCACCCATGGCGATGACGAGACGTTCCTGCGGAAGCTCGCCCATCAATTGGTAGAAGCCTTTGCCTTCGACGCCGCCAAGCACGTTTTCGGCCGGAACGAAGACGTCTTCGAAGAACAGCTCGGAGGTGTCCGCTGCGTCGAGACCGATCTTGTCGAGCTTCTTGCCGCGCTGGAAGCCTTCGGCACCTTCGGTCTCAAGCAGCATCAGAGAGATGCCCTTGGCGCGTTCGTTAGGGTCCGTCTTGGCGACAACGACGATGAAGTCCGCCGTTTGTCCGTTCGAGATGTAGGTCTTAGCACCGTTGATACGGTAGCCGTTGCCGTCTTTCAGCGCGGTCGTGGTGATCGACTGAAGGTCGGAGCCCACGCCCGGCTCGGTCATCGCAATTGCGCTGACCAATTCACCAGTGACGAGTTTGGGAAGGTACTTCTTCTTCTGCTCTTCGGTGCCGTGGCGGACGAGATAGGGCAGGATGATCGTGTTGTGCAGCGAAGCGGCAAAGCCATCGACGCCATGTTTGGCCTGTTGGTCGATCACCACCATATCGTGGCGAAAGTCGCCGCCATGGCCGCCATATTGTTCGGGCACCGAAACGCCGAGCAAGCCCGCCGCACCCGCTTCGTTCCAGAACTCGCGCTCAACCTGGCCGTTTTCGCGCCACGTGGCGACGCGCTTTTCCGGCGCGTGTTGCTGATAGAATTTGCCCACCGCGTCCGCGAAGATCGAGATTTCCTCGTCTTCCATGAACTCGGGCTGGGGCACGTCAATGACGGGCATGTTCTCTCTCCTTGAATCCCAAATCAGATACGCAGGAGCGCCCGGTGAGGACGCTCCCTTGCGTGAATTACTTGCCGGTCCAGTTGGGCGCGCGTTTTTCGGCAAAAGCGGCCGCGCCTTCGCGCGCATCGTTCGATACGAAAACCGGCGCGATCAGCTTGACCTGGCGGTCGTAACGTTCGTCCATCGGCCAACCGCGCGATTCCTTGATGATCCGCTTGGAGACCTTCACCGCCAGCGGACCGTTTGCGACGATCTTGGCCGCCAGCGCCTTAGCGCCGTCGAGTGCAGCGCCATCGGTCACGGTGTTGATCAATCCAAGCTCGTAAGCGCGCGCTGCATCGATGAAGTCGCCCGTCAGCGCGAGCTCCATCGCAATACGCTCGGGGATCTGGTCGGGCAGCATCATGACCCCGCCCGCCGCCGCGACGAGGCCACGCTTGGCTTCGGGAATACCGAACTTCGCTTTGTCATTGGCGACCACCAGATCGCATGCGATCATCAGTTCCAGGCCACCGGCCAGCGCGTAGCCCTCGACCGCGGCGATCAGGGGCTTCGCCGGAGGAGCCTGCACCACGCCGCCAAAGCCACGGCCTTCGACGCTCGGGCTCTCGCCGCGCAAGAAGCCTTTGAGGTCCATGCCCGAACAGAACGTGCCGCCCGCGCCTGTCAGAATACCCACACGCAGGTCGTCTTCGGCGTCGAGCCGATCCATTGCGGCCGCAATCGCTTCGGATGCGGCCTTAGTCATTGCGTTCTTGGCTTCGGGACGGTTGATCGTGACGATCAGAATGCCGTTGTCGACTTCAGTCAGCACTTCAGGTGCGGGGGTATCGGACAAAGTCTCTCTCCAGATTGGCGTTTTGATGCATTTCGCGTTGCGATGCGAAACTGATTGTTGTGCAAGGGGTGCCTTGCGTTTACGCAAGCGTCAAGCCGCTATTCGCGAGATTCTAAAAGAGAGAGGAACCCCCATGGCAGAAGCTTACATCATCGACGCTGTGCGCACCCCGCGCGGGATCGGCAAACAAGGTAAGGGCGCGCTGGCCGAGCAGCACCCGCAGCATCTCGCCGCTACCGTTTTGAAAGCGATTAAGGACCGCAACAACCTCGACACCGCCACCGTCGACGACGTGATCTGGTCGGTTTCCACCCAGGACGGCATGCAAGCGGGTGACCTTGGCCGTATGGCCGCGCTGGATGCAGGCTATGACATCACCTCTTCGGGCACCACGCTCGATCGCTTCTGCGGCGGCGGCATCACTTCGGTCAGCCTCGCGGCGGCGCAGGTGATGAGCGGCATGGAAGACTGCGTGGTCGCCGGTGGCACCGAGATGATGAGCCTCACCGCGGCCATGACCAAAGAGAAGATGCAGGCTGGGCTCAAGCCGCCGATGATGGGCAGCTACAACGAGCGTCTTCAGCAGGTTCACCCGCAATCGCATCAGGGCATCTGCGGCGACGCCATCGCGACGATGGAAGGCTTCACCCGCGAAGAGTTGGACGAGGTCGGCTACCGCTCGCAAAAGCGCGCCGCTGAAGCTATCGCTGAGGATCGCTTTGCCAAGTCGGTTGTGCCAGTGGTCGCGGACGATGGCACTGTGGTGCTCGACCGCGAGGAATATCCGCGTCCGCAAACGACCAAGGAAGACCTGGCCAAGCTTGAACCGGCCTTCACCAAGATCGCCGATGTCCCGCTCGATGCGAAGGGCACGACATTCCGTGGCCTTGTGAACCAGAAGTACCCGGACCTTGAGATCCAGAACTTCCACCACGCGGGCAACAGCTCGGGTGTGGTTGATGGCGCGGCGGCTGTGCTGGTGGTCTCGAAGGAATACGCCGAGAAGAACGGCCTAAAACCGCGCGCGCGCATCGTGGCGACCGCGAATATGGGCGATGATCCCACATTGATGCTGAACGCCCCGGTCCCTGCGGCCAAGAAGGTGCTGGAAAAGGCGGGCCTGACCAAAGAGGACATCGACCTTTACGAAATCAACGAAGCGTTCGCCGTGGTCGCGGCCAAGTTCGTGCGCGATCTTGAGCTGGATTGGGACAAGGTCAATGTGAACGGCGGCTCTATCGCTCTGGGCCACCCCATCGGCGCGACGGGTTCGATCCTGATCGGCACCATGGTCGACGAGCTGGAGCGTCAGGAGAAGCAATACGGCCTGGTCACGATGTGCGCCGCGGGCGGCATGGCCCCGGCGATGATCGTTGAGCGGGTCGAAGGCTTCGTCGACTGACACCCTTAGGGTGGAGCCGCAAGGCGACGCGCAGTCGATAATTGATGCCGCTTCGCCGACCTTGGTCGGCGTCGTGGCATGACTGCGCAATTGAAACGGACAGTGAAATGATCACCGATAACACGCCGATTATTATCGGGGTCGGCCAATATTCAGAGCGCCCGCAGGATCCGGGCTACGCGGCTTTGTCGCATATGGATCTTGCGGGTAACGCCTTGCAGAATGCGATCGATGATTGCGACGCCAGTGGCGATGTGGCGGGCGCGATAGACGCGTTGATTGCCATCCGGCAATTTGAGATTTCCTATGCGGGTGCTGTGGTCCCCTTTGGCAAGTCTAACAATCCGCCGCGCTCGATTGCTCAGCGCGTCGGAGCCAATCCCGAGATTGCCATCCTCGAGATTACAGGCGGCCAAGCCAATCAAAAGATGGTCGGCGAAGTCGCGGAACGCATCGCGCAATGCGAATACGATATGGCCGCTATTGTCGGGTCAGAGGCAGTCTCGACGGTCCTTTCCCTGCTCAAGCAGGGCGAAAAGCCGGATTGGTCTGAACATATCGAAGGCGAGATGGACGATCGCGGATTCGGGCCAGAGCGCATTTTTCATTCGGTGTGGCGCCACCATGGCACGAAGGGTGTGATTGGCGGATACGCCTGTGTTGATAACGCGCGCCGTGCGCAACTGGGCCTGTCTCTGGATGAATACAGATATCGCGTCGGCGAGCTGTTTGCGCCTTTCACGCAGGTTGCCGCGGCCAATCCGCACGCGGCCGCTCCGGTCAAACGCACGGCTGTGGAATTGGCAACGGTGACCGAACGAAACCGGATCGTGGCCGAACCCTACACCCGCATGACGGTGGCCCGCGACCAAGTGAACCAGGGCGCGGCCATAATCCTGTCATCGGTTGGCAAGGCCAAGCAATTGGGTATCCCACAAGACCGGTGGGTGTATCTGCACGCCTGCACCACCGCCGATGAGCTCAAGATCGAAAGGCGTCCAGACCTTGCCCGCAGCCCGGCGTCGATCGCCTCGCTCGAAGGCGCTCTTGAGCATTCGGACAAGCGCATGTCGGATATGGCTTATCTCGATTTCTACAGCTGCTTTGCGGCTCCTGTTTTTAACGCGATGGATCACTTTGGCATCGCCGCTGATGATCCGCGCGGGCTGACGCTGACCGGCGGCCTGCCTTTCTTTGGTGGTGCGGGGAACAACTATTCCGCACACGCCATCGCAGAAGCGGTCCAGAAAGTGCGCAGCGACAGGGGAAGTTTTGCCCTTGTCGGGGCGAATGGCGGCGTGATGAGCAAATACGCCACCGGTATCTATTCCACCGAACCGGCCAGTTGGAACGAACAGGTTCGATACGACCGTATGTCCGTCCCGCAAAAACCGGAGCCCTTCACGCTTGATCCCCAAGGTATCAGTACGGTGGAGACCTACACTTGGGCTGATGATGGCAACAAGGTGTCCGGCACGGTTGTGGTGCGCGACGCTGATATGCGAAGAGCGGTGATCCGTCCCGATGTCGAAGACGTAGCAACGCGCGAACTCTTCGAAGGCGGCGAGCCGTTCGGCGCCACTCTGGTGATCAATAGGGACGAGCGGGGCCGCAACATCGCGCGGGTCGCCTAAGGCGCTTTCCTACAGTCGGGTGCGCGTGGCATCACGCAGTGGCTCTTTGATATCATCCATTCTCGCACAGCGATCTCGAGGCGCTGCTGGCCCTTGAGCGATGTGTCGCCTTCGCAGCGCCGCGCTCTATAAAAGGCTTCCGTTTCAAAACTTTATGGATATTCAGCGAAGGCGACACGGTGTCGCCTTTGTCGCCTTTAGTCGCCTTCTTTCTTGCGGTTTCCGCCCAGGAAATCCAGCGCGTCAAAGTCCTCTGGCGCTTCGACTTCGGTGATGGGATCGTTGCGGTCGTCGAATTCGGTGCGCAAGGCCCGGCTCATCACGGCGTGCATCATGTACATCGTGGTGGTGTAGGTGAGTTCGAGGATTTCCTCGTCGCTAAAGCTCGCTTTCAGCTGATCGAACAGAGCGTCGGGCACGCGGCCTTGATGCGTGACAAGGCGATCCGCGTAGGTGAGGACCAGCCGTTCCTTCGCGTCGTAGAGCTCGCTGGTCTGCCACGTGGTGATCGCAGCGATCTTCTCTTCCGGGTAGGCCAAGCCCCGGAGGGATTTGCAGTGTTGTGAAAAGACAAACTGGCTACCCACGGCCCATCCAGCCCAAGTCTGTCCCAACTCGCGTAGGACGGGATCGAGCTTGCGCTCGGGCGAACGGTAATAGGCAAAGCCTTGGCTGGCGTGTTTCAGAGTGTCGGGAGAACCCGCAAACACTGTCCACCAGTCGCCCGGCGTACCCGTCGCTGTGCCGGGTTGGGCAACTGGATCGCGCTCTCCGAACAGCAAACGGTAGAGTGGTTTGGCGACCTTCTCGTCGGCCTCGCTTAGGGGCACTTCGCGCAATCTAGGCATCGCTTCAGGCCTCCTCCGTCACCGCTGTGGCCGGTTTGTGTGCGACATCTTCGGGGCCGAAGGTCTTCGTAGTCGCGGCAAATTCTAACATGATCCCGTTGGGGTCGGTGAAGTAAACAGAGCGCACAAACACGCCTTCGTGCATCTCGCGCGACATGCCACCTGGGCTGTCATCATGGTTCACCACCGCGTGCGTGTGTGGCACGCCCGCTTCCTCCAGTCGATCAAGCGTCGCCTCCAGTTCGCTCTCTTCCATATCGAAGGCGAGGTGGTTCATGCTGCCATGCGCGGTTTTTGCATCATACGGAAACTTCTTGACCGAAGCGATGCCGGGCGCGGCGGGCGGTGCGTCTTCCCACCAAAAGAAGGCGACCGCGTTTCCGCCTCCCGCGTCAAAGAAAAAGTGCTGACCGCCATCCGGAAGCTGCACCGTTTTGAAGAGCGGCATGTTCAAAACTTGAGTGTAAAACTCAGTCGTCTCTTTCATGTCGCGGCACACCAGTGCGACATGGTTGATGCCTTTGGTCTTTATGCCGTGGGCGCTGGCACAGGGGGTCTCGGTCATCGTCGCTGTCTCCTCTACCAAGCAATTTGCACGTAAGTGAAGTCATGGGAAGCCCTCGCCGTAATGCACTCCATCACCGCTATTCGGTTGTCGCGGTGGGCTAAATAACGGGCGTTGCAATCCTCACACAAAGAGCGTATTTAGTTTCAAGTGTAACCAGTTTGTAACGCGACAATGCGAAAGAGCGGTACGGTATCCCAGTGCCCTCGCGAGCTTGAAAAGGCCATCCTAATGAACACCCTGTCCAAGATCTCCACCGCCCTTCATGAAGGCGATCTGTTCGAAAACCCCGCCGGTCTTGACGGCTTTGAATTCGTCGAATTCTGTGCCCCGGAAAAAGGCATTCTTGAGCCAGTTTTTGAAACCATGGGCTTCACGCTGGTGGCCAAGCACCGTTCGAAGGACGTCCATCTTTGGCGTCAGGGCGGGATCAACCTCGTCGTCAATTATGAGCCGAAAAGCGCTGCTTGGTACTTTGCGCAAGAACACGGGCCGAGCGCTTGCGGTATGGCTTTCCGCGTACGCGACGCGGCAAAGGCGTACGAGCACCTGATCGAAGCGGGCGCTGAACCCGTCGCGAACCAGCCCGGCATCATGGAGCTTTCCATCCCTGCGATCCGCGGCATTGGCGGCGCGATTCTATATCTGGTCGACCGATACGCGGGCGCAGAGGGCAAGAGCCTCACGATTTACGACATTGACTTCGATTACCTGCCGGGCGTCGATCCCTATCCCGAGGGCGCGGGATTCCACACGATCGATCACCTCACCCACAACGTCTACACCGGTCGCATGAAGTACTGGGCCGAGTACTACGAGCGCCTGTTCAACTTCAAAGAAATCCGCTTCTTCGACATCAAAGGCGAATACACCGGCCTCACTTCAAAAGCGCTGACGGCGCCCGATGGCAAGATCCGTATCCCGCTCAACGAAGAAGGCGAGGGTGGCAAGGGCCAGATCGAGGAATTCCTGCGCCACTATAACGGTGAGGGCATCCAGCACATCGCGCTGATCTGCGACGATCTAACAGCGTGCTGGGACAAGCTCAAAGCGCTGGGCGTCCCGTTCATGACCGCGCCGCCAGAAACCTATTACGAGATGCTCGACGAGCGTCTGCCGGATCACGGCGAAGATGTGAACGCGCTAAAGAGCCGCGGCATCCTGCTGGACGGCACCACCGAAGGCGGTCAGCCGCGTCTCCTGCTTCAGATCTTTGCCGAGGCCAAGGTCGGTCCGCTTTTCTTCGAGTTCATCCAGCGCAAGGGTGACGATGGCTTTGGCGAAGGCAACTTCAAGGCGCTGTTCGAGAGCATGGAGCGCGACCAGATCCGCCGCGGCGCTCTGGAGGTTGAGGAACCCGCCCAATGACGGCCTCGCCCGTAAAGCTCGGTGGCGTGCACCACGTCGCCTATCGCTGCCGCGACGCGAAAGAGACGGTGGAGTGGTACGCCAAGACGCTTGGCATGTCCTACACCACCGCTTTCGCCGAGGATCACGTCCCTTCGACCGGGGCGTATGACCCCTACATGCACGTCTTCCTCGACGCGGGAAACGGCAACATCTTGGCGTTTTTTGAACTGCCCAATCAGCCCGATATGGGCCGCGATGAAAACACCCCGCAATGGGTACAGCATTTGGCGTTCCGCGTGGGTTCTGAGGACGAGCTGATCGCGGCCAAGGAGCACCTTGAAGGCCTTGGCATCGACGTGCTTGGCCCGACGCATCACGGCATCTTCAAGTCGATCTATTTCTTCGATCCCAACGGACACCGTGTGGAGCTCGCGACCGATATCGGGACCAAGGACCAGTACAAAGAACTTGCCCGCGTCGCGCCGATGATGCTCGACGAATGGAGCGAGACGAAAAAGGCCCCGCGCCACGCTGACTGGCTGCACGAGATTGCTCGCGCCGAGCATGGCAAGAGCTAGCGGCGGGGATTGGCCTAACAGCCTTTGTAACTGGTCTGCATTCGTGCCTTGCAGTAACTTCCGCCCCGAAAACTTGGGGGAGGAAAAGCATGAAACGCGTCATCTTTACGATCGCTGCCGCCGCGAGCGCCGCCATCCTGGCGACGCCCGCGCAAGCGCAAATCAAGTCCGGTGAACTCGAGAAAGCCTACCTTAAAGGCAAGAAGAAAAGCCGCGTGGGCCAGCAGAGCATGCGCGAAGAGCTCACCTGCTTTATGCATTATAACGCCCTTGCGACGCTGGGGGTAAGCTATGACAAAAACCTTTCAGCGGCGCATGGCGAACTGGGATACGGCTACGCTAGTATGCAGTTCAATCACTACGCGCTGCGTTGGTCGACACATTCGCAGGGCTCCCCCGGCTATCGCGAGACTTGGCTAAGCGTAATCGATGAGCTGGAAAGTCGGAACTACGAAAAGAAAAAGCAGCTTAAGAAGCTAGGCGAGGAGCTCGGCCGATGCGCGGTACCGATTAACCGGATCGCTTTGACCGACACCGAACTAGGCCGAGTGGAGACCTTTCTTCAGCGCGTTGCCAAACAACCGCACGAAAACAAGTATCCCAATTGGGTGAGGGATCGCCGCGCTTGGGACAATTACGCCGCGCAAATGCGGAAGGGCAATGTGCTTGGTGCTTCGGAAGTGATGGTCGCCAATATGGATAGCGGTGACACAAGCACATTCCACCAGAATGACTATCTCGCGGCGGTGGAAACGCTGGTTGATTTGGGCATGGCCGATCGTTTGCCGCAATCCGCCTATAAGCGCGCCGCCTTTATGAAGCCGGAAAAATTCGCCACGCTCGCGGGATATGATCCTGCGGATTTCCGCCCGCAATACGTGCCCTATAAGGCAAGCTCTTCGCGGCTGGGCTCAATGGCGGCAGGCACCGCAGCGCGCAACACGGCCGAAAACCTGGCTCGCACCAAATGTGAAAACGCTGGGGGCAAGATGTACCGTGTAAATTCAGTTCCGACCGAGAACGCGAAGGTGACCGAAACCAGTTGGCGGACAACATACGAGGCGACCGCGCAATGTGAGTTTCCCCCAGAGCTGGGAGGCTGATGTCTACCTAGCGCTTAGGCCAGCCCCCATTCCACCAATTGTGGCGGGCAAAGCTTGTCGCGCAGAGCTTCGGGTACAAGTGCCGCTCGCGCAGCTTTGTAACGAGTCATGGCGGAGCCAAAATCAGTCCCGATCTTATCCGCCTTGCTCGGGATGTCCTTACCCCAATGCATCGAGAAGGGGACGCCCGCGTCCTCCAACGCGTCGGTAAAGTCGCGGCTGAATTCGTCGCTGTGCGAAATCCATCCGGCAATGCCGGCGCGCGTCAGCCCATCGATGTTAATGATCGCGGTGTCGTCGAACCTCAGGAAGCTAAGGGACGCGCGGCTTTTCGTGGCAAAACGCACCGTGAACAAAAAATGCTTGCGCCAGCGCGAGGCAACATCGGTGCCGATTTCCAGTGTATGTCTAAGCTCGCTCACCGGCACCGCAAGCGCCGCGTTGAACGTGTCAATGCGAATTCCAAACACTTCGCGGGCTTTCCAGTCGCCGGTCAGAGCTAGGAGGCTTTCAGGCTTGGTCGAGGCTGGTTTCTTTTTGATATCATTCTCAAAATCGTCAAAGGTCATCTTGGCGATATCGAGCAGGCGCAAGCGACTGGCGAAGCTAGAGAGGCCATCTTCCTCGTCATCGTGGTCGTCCTTCTCACTGCGCGAAGCGATCATGCGTTCGGAAAACGCGTTGATCCCGTCGGCAAGGATATCAAGCGCGTCGCGTGCCTCGGGCGGATCCCTAGGGTCGGGCTCGTTTGGGTAGCCGCTTGGTAACTCGTCGCGCCAATAAACCGTTTGCATCACATCGTCGGCGAGCGGCTTGTTGGGGTCGAAAGTCAGCTCGTAGAAGGCGGGGTCCTTGTCTCCGATGATAGGCGCAGCGGCGCGCGCGTAGTCGCCCTTTTCGACCGCATCCCACCAATCGTCAGCCAACGGAGCGATGGCCTTTTTCCACGAAAGACCAAAGCGCGGCACACCTTCGATCAGGACTGCGGCGCAATATCCCAGCCCGCCCAAATGGATGACCGTATCATCAAACAGCGAAGTGTCCGCAGGAGTGGCAAAGCCGTTGACGAACGCATCACTCAAAACTGGACATTGCGGGTCAGCAATCCAATGCTTTGCGCCGGACCCGGAGACAAACAGCATCCCGCGGATATGAGTTTCCAAGCCCATCTCGCCCAGTAACGAGCCGTGCGAGCCGGTCGCCACCGCGCCCGCGATCGATTGACCTTTGTGCGAACCGCATGTGCGCAAAGACAGCTCACGCTCGTCTAGGAACTGCATGATATCAGAGAGCTTAGCTCCGCCGCTGGCCATGATGAGACGGCCCACTTCGCCCTTAAATCTATCCGCGAGCGCGCTGCTAGGGATGGGCCAAATCGCCTTATCAAGGGCCGTGTCGATCCGCACCGCGGGAGAGGCGAAAAGGTCCGATTGCGACCACGCCGATCCGGTGATGGCTATCGGCGCATCTTGTTCTGCCAGATCGTCAAAAAACGCCCCCAAGGCTGAGGTACGCGCGGCGAGATCGGTAGCCAGATCACCGATCGAAGGGGCAGTGACCTTGAAGGTGCGGGTGGAACGTCGGTCGCATGTGCGGTGTTCATCCAGCCAATCGCCGCCCTCAACCTCGACAATATCCACCAATTCAGCCTCCTGTTTTGCTGCCCAACGGCGTGCCTGCCCCGTGGTTTGAACCGACATCGTACACAAAGGGGGAATGGACCGCATCATTGGTCCGCCCGTCGAAAGGGTTCCCGTCGGGGCTCACCGCATCTAAAGAGAGTGGGCGATCGTCTTGATACGTTGGATTGACGCGCAAACCGCATGCGCCTAGCGCAATGTTACACTGTAACATTGAGTATGGAATCCGATGTCTATGACCGCCGCTACCCCGCAACGCAAAACCGAGACCACAGGCGGAAGTTCGCTCACTCCGGCGACCGATCGCGCTGCTGTTGCACTAAGCTTGCTGTGCATCGTCCATTGCGTCGCGCTGCCCGTTATGGCCCTTGCGCTGCCTGTTCTGGCGGTCGTCGGTGATATGGAGTGGGTGCATTGGGTTTTTGCGGTACTCGCGGTGCTGGCCTCCAGTACCGTGGTTGCTACGAGTCCGGCGGCGCGCACGCTTGGCTTTCTGATCCCTGCGGGTCTTGGCGCATCTCTGGTCGTGTTTGGCCTCTTTGCGGAGGAGTTCGGTATCGAAGAAGCGATCCCGACCGTCATCGGTGGCGTCCTGCTGGCTTTTGCGCACGGGCGCCGTCTGGCGAGGTAACTCTAGCGCTGCGTTGCAAGCTCGCGGCACAAATAGGCGTTTGCGTAGGTCTTGTTCCAGCACCGCTCCAGCCCCATCAACACATCAAGGTTCTGTGGCCACGGTAGCGTGATCGGCTTGCCGTCTGCGCCCACCGCGCGGTCCCAACCGGAAGGCTTTGGCACCTCGCTTAGCTGCGAAATCGCGCGCTCAAGCGCAGAGGGGTCGCGGCGCAGAAAGGCCAGCGTGCCGTCGACGTATAAGTCCCACGCCGTATCGTAAACGCTCGCGGAACCGCGATAGGTGCGCGCGAAGATTGGCTCAGCCACATCAAACCGTCCACCAAAGGCCCACATTTGCGCCTCGTGCCAAGTGAGGGTTCGCGCGAACATCTGGTCGCGGCGGCTTTCGGGATCAAAGGCGTACAGATGCGCAGCCCGCCAATCGCGCAGCAATTGCGCCGCCTCTAGGTAGCACTTCGCATCGTAGAGCGGGCGCCACCCTTGACCCTCGGTTTGATCGAAGGCGACAAAGTCGCGACCGAGTTCGGTTTCCCGGTCGTATTTGCAAGCCGCCACCGACGGCGCGCCCACTACGATGAATAATGCGAGCGCGGCGCTCAGCACGCCTTAACCGCCTGCTTGTTCGGTGTCCTTGCTCAGTCCAAACTGCTCTTCCAAGAACTCCGCTTGCTTGCGATAATAGAAGAGCTGGTTCGATAGTTTTCGCCACCCGTGGCCTTCGTCCGGGATGCGGATGAAGGGGGCTGGGACGCCGTTGGCGCGGAGCGTTTTGACCATCACTTCGGTTTCATAGATATCGATGCGTGGATCTTTGACGCCGTGCGAGTACAGCACCGGTACGGTGATCTGGTCGGCTTTGCGTATAGGTGAATTGACCTTGTAAAAGTCTTTCCATTCTTGCTCGGTGATGTCGCCGAACTCAATCCGGTCGGCGGCTTTAAGCGCAGGCGAAGCGATTTCGAGAGCGGTGACCCAGTCGGCCACACCAAACAACGACACGCCGGCTTTGAAGACACCCGGGTACTCTGCCAGCACAGCGTTGACCATGTAACCACCGTAGGAGCCGCCCAGCACCGCCGCGTTGCTTGCATCGACAAGGCCTTCCTTGCCCAGATAGTCGAGCATATCGACAAGGTCGGTGACCGAATCCAAACGCTTTTCGCGGTCATCGAGCATGCCGTACGTGCGGCCAAGGCCCGTGCTACCGCGAACATTGGGCTGGAACACCGCCACACCGCGCCCGACATGATATTGCGCGCCCGCGTTGAAATAGGACTGAGACTGGCCGGAAGGGCCGCCATGGACGCCGAACAGAACAGGAGGCGCGTTGTCACCTTGCTCGGCGTCGGGTGGAAGGTAGAGAAGGCCTTGCAGTTTCACTCCGTCGCGCGCCGGCATGCGAACAACCTGCGGGCGCACCAGTTTGTCAGGATCAAGGCCCGCGAGGTTCGCCTCAAACACCTTGGCTGCGCTCATCGAAGCGACATCGATCATCCAGATCTCGCCCGGCGTTTGCCAGCCATTGACGCGCACCATCAGCTTGGGATCATCCGTGCCCTCGCAATCGAGCGAATATTTGCCTTCGGGCAAGTCTGGTATCGAAATCGGCCGCTTCTCAACCGTGTGCCACCCTTTGAGCGTGTCGAACCCGTTGTCGTTTTCGGTCCAGAACAGGTAGGATCCACCTTCGCCTGCACCGCATAATTGCAAGCTGCCGACATCGTGCTGGCTTTCAAACACGCGCGCAAAGCTGCGGCTTTCGATGTCGTAGAACGCCAACGTACTGAATTCGCGATCAAGGTCGGTTGAGAAATAGAACCCTTTTGAATTGGGCCACCACTGAAAGCCGCCGCCGGTGTGGCTGGCGTAGTCTTCGACCGGTGGCTTGCTGATCGTGGTGACTTCCTTGCTGGTGAGATCGAGCAAATAGAGATTGTCCGCCGCCGCGCCGACGCTTTCTGAGATCAACGTGTATTTCCCATCGGGCGAGATCGAATTTGCGTAATGGCCGAGCGTGCTTTCAAAGATCAGCTCGGTCTCACCCTCAAGGGTGCCGCGATAGATGTCGTAAACGCCTTCCCCGCTTGCCGTTGATGCGTAAACGAAGCTGCCATCTGCCGCGAAATCGCCAAAACTGCGGAAATCGCCTCGCTTGGCGGGCAGCACTTCGAACTCGGAATTGCCATCAACTGACAGCGCGAAATAGCCAGGCTGCTCGTTGCCATCGCGATCGGCGGAGAAGAACAGCTTCGACCCATCAGGAGTCCAGATCGGCGCGCGTACACCAGTCTCGAACGTGATCTGTTTCGGCTGACCCCCAGTAGCGGGCATGACCCATAATTCGGGCTGGCCGGTTACGTCCCAGGAGAACGCAATCGTCTCGCCATCTGGCGAGAGGTTCGCCGCACCCGCTCCGCTGGCGAGCAGGTAGCGCGCGATATCCGCCGGGTATTCGCCCGCGCGTCCAATGGTTACCGCGCCGCCATCGGGCTCCATCGCCTCGATTGAAAGGTCAGCGCCTTTGGCTCCGCCAAAGGTTTCCTCTTGCGCCTCGGTCTGAGCCTGCGCGCTGACGGCACAGAGCATAATGGCGGTGGTCGCTAGAACGGAACGGATCATCGAAAACCTCGGAATGTTGGAGGGAAGCCTGCGCCTTAACCATAAGCGCCTGGAAAGGCAGCGCAACGAAACTCTTGGAGGTAGGTGCGGCCCCGCTGCAATAATACGCAAGGGTTGTTGAACTTATTGGAACTTTCGGTCGCCAACGGCATTCAATTGTGGGGTCTCAAAAAACAGCAACGCATTCATACCGTTGGAGGCATCCGATTTCGACATCGCCGATCACCAGCGTGGGACCCAAGGGTCCTGCGATATTCGACCGTACTTCGTTCGAAGCGATGCGCGAGGCCTGCGCGGCCGATCCGGGCGCATTTCATGGCGATCTGGCTAAGAGACAGATTTGTTGGTTCTTGGCTGATCAGAGGCCCAATGGCGCGTGGGCCTACTTTGATAACGATGAAGGCCGTTGGATTGGCTGGGACGGTGCCACCGGTGCCAGCGTGACGGTGGATCTCCCCGAAAGCTATGAGCCGTGGGACCGCGCCTTCGATGATGACAACCCGCCCGACTGGCGTTGGTTCGAGGGCGGCCTGACCAACGTCGCCTTTAACGAAGTGGATCGCCATGTGCTCGCCGGTCATGGCGAAGAGGCCGCGCTGATCTACGAAGGCGATCGTTGGAACATGGCCAGCGATGGTGGACGCGGCGGGCCGGTTGATTCCGAGACTATCTCGCGCCGCAAGCTGTTGCTCGAAAGCGCCAAATGCGCGCTTGCTTTGGAAGCGCTTGGCGTGGCTCCGGGCGACCGCATCGCGCTCAACATGCCTAGCATCCCGGAGCAGATCTTTTGGACTGAGGGCGCCAAGCGGATGGGTGTCGTCTACACGCCTGTCTTTGGCGGCTTTAGCGACAAAACGCTGTCGGACCGTATCGCTGACGCGGGCGCTAAGGTCGTCGTCACCGCTGATGGGTCATACCGCAATGCGCAGATGGTGCCGTTCAAGCCGAATTACACCGACCCCGCGCTTGACAACTTTATCGCTGTGACCGTCGCCATCGAAATTCTCGACGCGACGCTGAGCGAAGGTGAGCTGGATTTGACGCCGTCTCAACGGGTGCTGATCCACGATACCGTCACCGACACTCTGGACGGCGAAGTCACCGTCGAACGTTCGGACGTGATGCGGGGCGTGGGCAAGGCGCTGGCCACGATCGCGGCGAGCGACAGCGGAGCGGAGGCGATTATCGCCAAACAGGCGGCGCAGTTGCGCATCGCGATTGCGGGCGCGCTGGTGAACTCGCCGCCCCGGGTCGAAGCGGTGGTCGTCGCCAAGCACACCTCGCAACCCGACCTGCCCTGGAATGCGGATCGCGATCACTGGAGCCATGACCTGACAGGCGCGGCTTCAAAGAAAATCCTCGACGCGGCCCGCGCGGCTGGCATCGATGCGGCGGATGAGGCGGCGCTTTACGCGCTGTCTGATGCGGATTTTGTACGCGCAATCTGGGCGGCTTCCCGCCCGCTTGCCGTCGATGCGGAATACCCCAATTTCATCATCTACACCTCGGGTTCCACCGGAAAGCCCAAGGGCGTGGTTCACGTTCATGGCGGCTACGCCAGCGGCGTCGCTTCGACCATGTCGAAGGCCTTCGGAGCCGAGGCGGGTGATGTGCTCTACGTCGTCGCTGATCCAGGCTGGATCACCGGGCAGAGCTATCTCATCGCCGCTTCGCTGCTCACTCGCGTCACCACGATTGTGACCGAAGGATCGCCGGTCTTCCCGCATTCGGGCCGCTTTGCCGCGACCATTGAGCGATACGGCGTGACCATCTTCAAGGCGGGCGCGACCTTCCTCAAATCGATCATGCAGAACCCGGAGAACCTCAAGGATATCGAGGTTTACGATCTGTCGTCGCTCAAGGTTGCGACCTTCTGCGCCGAGCCTGTCTCGCCGGTGGTGCAGGCCTTTGCGATGGAGAACGTGACGCCGCGCTACATCAATTCCTACTGGGCGACCGAGCACGGTGGGATGGTGTGGAGCCATTTCCAGGGTGCGTCGGACTTTGCGCTTGAGGCCAACGCGCACACCTATCCTTTCCCCTGGATCGCGGGCGATGTCTGGGTCGAGGACGCCGAGGCCACGATCACGCTCGACGGGACGGCGGCGACCTACACGCGCCCTGCCGAAGACGGCGGGGCCGGATGGCGTCAGGCCGAGAGCGGCGAGAAGGGCGAGATCATGATCGCTCAGCCGTACCCGTACCTGACGCGCACCATCTGGGGCGATGCGGGCCGATTCAACGTCGAAGTGGCGGACAACACCGCAAGCCTCGCCAGCGATTGGCGCGGAGACACCAAGCGCTACGCCGACACCTATTGGAAGCGCTGGAAAGGCGTGTGGGCCTACACCCAAGGCGACTTCGCAATCCGCCACGCGGATGGTTCGTTTTCGCTCCATGGACGTTCAGACGATGTCATCAACGTCTCGGGCCACCGCATCGGGACCGAGGAAATCGAGGGCGCGATCCTGCGCGACAAGGCGCTCGACCCGGCCAGCCCCGTCGGCAACGTCATCGTCATCGGCGCGCCGCACAGCCAGAAGGGGGTGACGCCCATCGCCTTTGTGACCCCGGTGGAAGGGCGCCGTCTGACGCAGGACGATCAACGCCGCCTGACCGACCTTGTGCGCACCGAGAAAGGCGCGGTGGCGGTCCCGTCCGATTTTATCGAGCTCTCCCAATTTCCCGAGACGCGCTCGGGTAAATATATGCGCCGCATGGTGCGCGCTGTGGTCGAAGGCGCGGATTTGGGCGACGTCTCGACACTAAAGAACCCGGAATGCCTCGACGAGCTCACCCGCGCGGTGGAGGCGTGGAAACGCCGCCAGACCTTGTCGGACAATCAGGCGCTGTTTGAGCGCTATCGCTACTTCACGATCCAATACAATCTGGTGGCACCGGGCAAGCGGGTTGCGACAGTCACGGTCAAGAATCCGCCGGTCAACGCGCTTAACGAACGCGCGTTGGATGAGCTGGTGATCGTGGCCGAACACCTGGCGCGCAAGGAAGACGTCGCCGCAGTGGTCTTTACGGGCGCTGGCACCGCCAGCTTTGTCGCGGGCGCGGATATCCGCCAGATGCTCGAGGAGGTGAACAGCGCCGAGGAAGCCAAGGCGCTTCCCGACAACGCACAACTCGCCTTCAACACCATTGAGGCCATGGGCAAGCCATGCGTCGCTGCGATTCAGGGCGTGGCGTTGGGCGGCGGCATGGAGTTCGCGCTCGCGTGCCATTACCGCATCGCCGAACCACGCGCCCGTTTTGGTCAGCCCGAGATCAACCTGCGCCTGCTGCCCGGTTATGGCGGCACACAGCGCCTACCGCGATTGCTCGTCAGTCGGAATGGCGAAACGGGTGTGCGCGACGCGCTCGATCTGATCCTGGGTGGCCGTGCGATCGACGCGGAGCGTGCGCTGGAGATCGGTGCGATTGATAGCCTTGTGTCCGGTTCGCAAGATGCGCTTTCGGTGGCTCACGGCATGGTCCGCGATTTCGTCGCCGATCCGAAGGGCAGTGAACTCGGTCAAGCCTTCACTGAGCGCCGCGCGCAGACCGCCGAGTGGCACAAGCCCGCGAGCGTCGATCTCGACGCCGTTCTTCAAGACGATTTCCTCCAAAGCATCCTTAAGCAGCTCAAATGGGCGGGCCGTGATACCGCTGGATCGCGGGTGCTCGACGCCGTGCGCACAGGCTGGAGCGACGGCATGGCCGCTGGCCTGGCAAAAGAGGCCGAGAATTTCGCCGAAGCCATCGTCGATCCCGAAGGCGGAAAGACCGGTATCCAGCAATTCATGGACAAGCAAAGCCCGCCGCTGCCCGTGCGGCGCGACGGAGTATGGCACTACGACAAACACGCTGACCAAGTGGCCAAGCTTGCCGCGAAGGGGGAGCTGCTCCCGATGGGCTCCCCCTTCTATCCCGGCGTCACGCCGATCCCGCCCAAGCAGATCGCTTTCGGTATCGCGCGCGACCCCGATACGGGCGCGCCGCGCTTTGGCCCGCCGGCCACGCATGAGCGCGAACTGGTGGTCAACACGCCCAAGCCCAGCGCTAATGAAGCGCTGATCTATCTCCTGACCTCTGAGGTCAATTTCAACGACATCTGGGCGCTTACAGGCATCCCTGTGTCCCCGTTCGATGCGCATGATGAGGATGTGCAGACCACGGGTTCGGGCGGTCTCGCCTTGGTCGTGGGGCTTGGCAGCGAATTGAAAGACCAGGGTCGTTTGCAGATCGGCGATCTCGTCTCGGTCTATTCGGGAACAAGCGACCTGCTGGCTCCGGCCGCAGGCGACGACCCGATGTATGCGGGCTTTTCGATTCAGGGCTACGAGACCAAGACCGGCAGCCACGCGCAGTTTTTGACGGTGCAAGGGCCGCAGCTTCACCGGCCGCCAGCCGACCTGACGTTGGAACAAGCGGGCGCCTACACGCTTAACCTTGGCACGGTGACGCGGTGCTTGTTCACCACGCTCCAGATTACGCCGGGCAAGACGATTTTTGTCGAAGGCTCGGCCACCGGCACAGGGCTCGACGCGCTCAAGAGTTCGATCCGCACTGGCCTGTTTTCAACGGGTCTCGTCTCTAGCGAAGACCGCGCCGAATTCGTGCGTTCACAGGGCGCGGTTGGTGCCATCAACCGCAAGGATCCGGCCATCGCCGATTGCTTCACGCCTGTCCCTGACGACGCCGAGGAAGCGATCGCGTGGGAGAGGCAGGGTGAGGCGTTGGTCGATCAGTACCGCGCGATCAACAAGGGCAAGCTCGCGGATTTTGTGGTCAGCCACGCGGGCGAGCGCGCCTTCCCGCGCAGTTTCCAGCTTCTCGAAGAAGGCGGTCGCTTGGCGTTCTATGGCGCTTCCTCCGGCTATCATTTCAGCTTTATGGGCAAATCCGGCAGCGCTTCGCCCGAAGAAATGCTGCAACGCGCCGAACTGCGTGGTGGCGAGAGCGTGTTGCTCTATTACGGCCCGCGCACGCACGAACTGGCGGATGAAAAAGGCCTTGAAATGATCGAGGCGGCGCGCCTCTTCAAAGTGCGCATCGTGATCGTCACCACCACCGACGCCCAGCGCGAGTTCCTGCAATCGCTCGGGCTCGAAGACGCGGTCGAAGGGATTGTCAGCGTCGAAGGCCTCTCGCGCCGCAACGCCGACTTTGACTGGCCTGACACGATGCCGCGTCTGCCCGATGCGAAGGTTGATATTGAGAACTTCAAACTCGGCGTGCGCTCCTATCAACAGAACACGCTGAAGCCGTTTGGGACCGCCATTGGCAAGCTGCTGCGCTCGCCCTCGAATCCACGCGGGGTGCCCGATCTGGTCATCGAGCGCAGTGGTCAGGACACGCTCGGCGTTTCCACCTCGCTGGTCAAACCGTTCGGCGGGCGCGTGGTGTTTGCGGAGGACATGAAGGACCACCGCTACACCTTCTACGCCCCGCAGGTGTGGACCCGTCAACGCCGCATCTTCATGCCCACCGCTGAGATATTCGGCACCCACCTGTGCAACGCGCACGAGGTTGAGGTGATGAACGAGATGGTGGCCGCCGGTTTGCTCGATGTGACGCAGCCCGACGTTGTCCCGTGGGAAGGCCTGCCGGACGCGCACCAGTCCATGTGGGACAACGCGCATTCGGGCGCGACCTATGTGGTCAACCACGCGCTGCCCGCTTTGGGCCTCAGAACCAAAGACGAATTGCTGGAATACTGGGCCTCCAGTGAAGCCAGCTCCAATCAAGGAGAAATGTAAGTGAGCCAGTCCGACACGAACACCAAAGGCCGGCTTGCTAACAAAATCGCACTCGTGACGGGAGCGGCTGGCAATCTGGGCAGCGAGATCTGCCGCGCCTTTGCCCGCGAAGGGGCCTTCGTCATCATGACCGGCCGCACGGCTGACCGTATTGAGGCCGCGCGTAAAGCTCTGATCGAAGATACAGGTGTGGCCGCAGAACGCATCAGCACCGCCGTGCTTGATGGCGCCGATCCCGACAGCGTGCGCGCCGCGGTCGCCAAGATTAAAACCGATTTTGGCCGGATCGATATTCTCATCAACAACGCCGGATCAGCCGGTCCGAAACAGCCGCTCTACAACGTGCCGCTGAGCCGCGAGGAGATGACCGAGCAGGGCGAAGTCGAGGATGTGCGAGACGCGATGGTCAACATCCTCGGCGTTACCTGGAACCTCGCGCGAATTGTCTCACCTATCATGCCGGTGGGCGGATCAATGGTGAACATCTCCACGATCTTCAGCCATACGCGCTATTATGGGCGTACCGCCTATGTGGTGCCCAAGGCCGCGCTCAATTCGCTTTCTAGCCAGCTGGCCGAAGAGCTGGGACCGCGCTCAATCCGGGTGAACACCGTCTTTCCCGGCCCGATCGAAAGCGACCGCATCCGCACGGTCTTTGCCGCGATGGACAAGGTCCAGAATCAGCCCGAAAACTCCACCGCCGATTACTTCACCGGCCGCATGGCGCTGGCCCGCGCGATTGGCGGCAAGACCGATGGCAAGCCGCTGCCTATGCCCAAGGACATCGCGGCGACCTGTCTGTTCTTTGCCAGCGATGAAAGCTCGGGCATCACCGCGGAAGAAGTCGATGTGACACACGGCCTTTCGGCCAATCGGGACAGCTCTTCGACCTATATGACGCGGCCTTCGATGCGATCGCTCGATGGGGCGGGGCTCAACATCTTTATCGCAGCTGGCGAGGAATGGGATGACGCGCTGGAGGCGGCCAAGACGCTTGTCAATTCCGGTTCGCGTGTGCGTCTCGGTCTTTCGCGCAGCGCCGATGTGGCGCAGGCTACCGCGCGCTTTACCGCGCAAGGCTTTGGCGACGAACTCACTGTCGCGCGCTTCAACCGCAAAGAGCCCGCTTCGATGGAAGCTGAGCTTGCGAACTTTGCCGAAGATGCGGGCGGCGCGATCACGGGGGCTATTGTCTTGCCGCTCAAACCGGCGGGCTATTTCGGCGGACCGCTGCTGGGCGCGAGCGACGAGGTGGTCACCAAGTTTATGGATATGGAGCTGGTGGGCGGCATCGCGGTCGCGCGCAGCCTCGCGCGGTACTGGCGCGGCCATGACGGACTGCAATCCGCGCCGCGATGTGTGTTCATGTCCAATCCGGGCGACGCGCGCGGCAACTCCTTCGCTGGGCTGCTCAGCGCGGGGATGACTCAGCTGATCCGCGTGTGGCGCGATGAAGAGCGCGTGCAAGCGGGCAACGCCGAAACCGCGCACACCGTCTGGTCGAACCAGATTGTCCGCACCACGAACGCGGAAGGTGAAAACACCGCCTTCGCCGCAGGCCATGCGACCCGTATCTTGTTCCGCGAACAGCACATTGCCGAGATCGACCTCAAGCTCCCCGCCAGCATCGCAGAGGAAACTGGTGCGCGCAAAGCTATGGTGGGTTTTTCCGAGAACATTACCGGACTGCACATGGGCAAGGTCGCCTTCATTACAGGTGGTTCCGCCGGGATTGGCGGCCAGGTCGCGCGGCTGCTGGCACTGGCGGGCGCCAAAGTCATGATGGTCTCTCGCCGTGAAAGCGAGCTAATCGCCGCGCGTGACCGGATCGTGGGCGAGCTTCAAGATATCGGTTTTGCGGGCGTCGAACGCCGCGTCAAAATCATGGCCGATGTCGATGTGAGCGACTTCGCCTCGCTCGACCGAGCGGTGGACGCGACCATCGAAGAGTTTGGCCGGATCGATTACCTGATCAACAACGCTGGTGTCGCCGGGGCCGAGGACATGGTCATCGACATGGAGCCCGACACGTGGCGTTGGACGCTCGATGCGAACCTAATTTCCAACTACCATTTGATGAGCCGCGTCGTGCCGCTGATGAAAAAGCAGGGCTCCGGCTATGTTCTCAACGTCTCATCCTACTTCGGAGGAGAAAAATTCCTCGCCGTGGCGTATCCCAACCGCGCGGATTATGGTCTTTCCAAGGCCGGCCAACGGGCCATGGTCGAGAGTTTCTCCCCTTATCTCGGGCCGGAAGTGCAGTGCAACGCCATTGCCCCCGGCCCCGTTGATGGGGACCGTCTGTCGGGCACGGGAGGCAAGCCCGGTCTATTCCTGCGCCGCGCCAAGCTGATCCTTGAGAACAAGCGCCTCAACGCGGTCTACAAGGCGGTGATCGACGCAATTCGCGAAGGCGCGGATGCGAGCAAGATCCTCACCCGTCTCTCGCGCAACTCCACCGCGACACTCAGCCATGACATGGAAGCGCCCGAGGAACTGCGCAAGCTCGCGCTTGAGTTCGCCAGCGCGGGCGATGGGCTGTGCACATGGGACCAGTACTTGCTTACCGAAGGTATGGCGCAGCGTTTGTTGGTGCGCCTCTCACTAGGTGGTTTCCTGTTGGGCTCCAACGAATGGAAGCAATACGAGGAAGCGGGCAGCGAAACCTGGCTTAAACTCACCCCGCCGACTGACGCGCCTTTCCTGCCCGCGGCCCAAGTCGACAAGGTTGCCAATGGCGTTGGCAGCGGTGTGATCAAGCAGTTGCATCTGGGCGCGATGCCGACCGAGGCGGATGTGGCGCAGGCCACCGTCTTCTTCCTCGCGGACCGCGCGGTTTCAGGCGAGACCTTCATGCCATCAGGAGGCCTCAGGGTCGAACGCTCGAACACCGAGCGCGAACTGTTCGGAAGCCCCAAGGCCGAGCGTTTGGAGAAGATGAAGGGCAAGACCGTCTGGATCATGGGCGGGCACTTGGCGGATTACGTCGCTGAGACGATCCGGACTTTGGTCGAGGAATGCGAGGTCGCCAACGTCGTCCTAGTTATGAAGGATGCCTCGCGCGAAAAGGCGGTGCGGGGTTTGCTGCCCGACAGCGTGACCGACGATCATCTTCACGCGCTGGTCGCGGGCGACGCGATTGAGAACGCGATGGACGAAGCGCTTGGCACATGGGGCAAGCCTACGACGATCGTCTCGATGCCGCCCGAAGCGCTGCCCGAGAAGCTGTTTGACGAAGGCGCGGTTCTGCCGACCGCCGAATTTGCGAAGATGGTCGAAGACCAGATCACGCGCCATTATCGTGTCACCCGCAAGGCTTCGCTCTACGATGGGTGCCAACTGGTGCTGGTCAGCCCCGACGTGCCCTATGGCACGAAGGGACCAGGATTCGCACTCGCCAACTTTGTGAAGACCAGCCTGCACGCCTTCACCGCCACCGCCGCTGTCGAGAACGAGCGTCTGGTGCACGATGTGCCTGTGAACCAGTTAAATCTGACACGCCGCGTCAGCAGCGAGGAACCGCGCGACGCCGAGGAGCATGAGGAAGAGCTCAAGCGCTTCGTACGCGGCGTCCTGCTGGTCGGTGCGCCGCTGCCCGATGCGCAGGATTCGCGGTATCGTTCGAAAATCTATCGCGGCACGTCGATCACCGTCTGATCCTTCGCGTGTTGGCGATCATCATCGCCACTCAAAGATCGGCGCCACCTTGGCCTGCGCGGCCAAGAATTCGTTCGGGTCGGGTGATTCGTCTTCTATCCCGAGGCCATAGAAATCGTTGCCGCCGGTTTCTTGGATAAGCATCCCGTCGCGCCGAGATATGACCGAGACGCCCGCGTGATAGACACCGTATAGCCGGTCCAACTGCGGGGCCATCCACGCGATCTGCCCGCGCACGGGGACCATCGTATCGTCGCCCACTAAAGTCTTGGCTTCGTAGCCGGAACAGTTGACGACTGAATCGCCGGGCAGCGCGGCAAGGTCGCCTTTCGACCCAATTGCACCGCGTTCGAATTGACCGCCCATCGCCTGAAAATCCTCGACCAGTTGACGGGTGTATTCGGCAATATTGAAGGTCATCACCAGCCCACCTCGCACACCGTTGGGGGCGGAAAAGGGGGTGCCCTCGCGCTCGCGCCAGGGTGGGGTAAGACCGCGCACTGTTCGGCCTAATTCAAGAAATTCGTCAGCCCCCTGGGGACGTGGTGTAATCGGTGCGAAGGGCTCCATAGTGCGCACATAAAAGCGCGGCGTGAACTCCACGGGATGTCCCGCTCGCCCGACATAAGTGAGGTGCCGCGCATAGGACCGGCGGGTGAAGGCCTCCCACTGCGCAGCAAAACCAGGCGAGACCGATCCGGCCAGGGCGATGCGGCTCGAAGGGGACCATACGCCGGTGGCGCGGGCAGAGCGGCTTTCCATCGGCATTTCGCGCGCGAGGATCGTGACCTTTGTGCCTGTTTCAGCCAGAGCAATGGCGGTCGTCAGCCCAATGGCTCCAGCGCCCAGCACCGTCACGTTTCTCGGTCGGCTCGCTGCCGCCATATCGCGCACGGCCTCGGCGTAGCCCCACGCCAGCGACCAACCCGAACCGCCATGACCATAATTGTGGATGATAGTCTTGCCGCCGACGATCTCGCTTTCCAGTCGCGGGCCGGCTGGGCGGAAGGGGCGGGTGCAGACTGTAATTTTCGTAAGGTTGCCCACAGAAAGATCGAGCGGCTTGAGACCTTTGACCCCATAAGCCACGTTCTCGGTTTGTAGGATTGGCGCGGCAATCTGAGGGCTTGCGCAGGCTCCAAGCCCTGCGGTCAAACCGGACAGGATCGCATTTCGGCGGGCGAGCGAGGGAGCGCACAGCAAGGCCGTATTCACCCTGCGATCCGAGACACATTCTCCGTTTTCAATCCGCTTGGTCGCCAATGTGCCCCTCCCCCTGTGCGTGATCCGGAGCCCGCTAAACGGGGCAATTGAGGTCAAGGGTAGAGTTTGGCGTCAGGCCGTGCACCGCGCGCGCCGCGATGCGCCTCAGACCACCCGGAATGCCCTGGCTCGGACCCGAGGATTCCGCCATCCCAAGAGTTGGGAATTTTCCCCACTTGTCATGAATAGGCGCAAGTGCGCACCAACTCCAGATGCCATAAGGCACTGATAAATAACAAAACACCATTTTTGGCACGGCGAATGCAAAGTGTTCGGCATCAAGCGGAACACACCGCAAAACACGAAGATCACTTTTAGGAGAACACCAATGCTTACTCTCAACGCCAACCAGAACGCTTTCGCCGCCATCGTCTCGATCGGCATCTCGGCGATCCTTTTCGCAACCGCCATCATCCCCGCCACGCCCGGCCTGATGGCGTAATCGCCCCGCTTACCAAACGCTCTTTGAAGGATACTCAACTATGTTCGCTCTCAACGCTCAGCAAAACCTGTTCGCCGCCGTCGTTTCGATCGCTCTGTCGGCCGTTCTGTTCGCCACCGCGATCGTCCCCGCCAGCCCCAACCTGATGGTTTGATCGACCCTAGAGTCGCCAGCCATGTCCAACCACGCAGCCCGCATCATGACCGCCCTCAACACCAACCAGAACCTCTTCGCCGCCGTTGTCTCGATCAGCCTCAGCGCTGTCCTGTTTGCCGCCGCGATCATTCCGGCGACCCCCGGCCTGCTGGTCTGAGGCGTACCGACCAAAGGCCCATCGATAGACTGGGTCCAGCGCCGCGCCCTCAACGACGCTAAGCGGCTTCGAGCGCTTCTTCTGGCGCTGCCGTGTCTTCTTCAGCCTCCAACTGCGCGATGATCCCCGCAGCCAGCGCTTCCACCCCGGTGTTCTCCGCTGGCGTAAAGCCGAACCGGGTGATGATCAGCGCATGCGAAGGGATCACCAGCACGATCTGCCCCTGATACCCGCCCATGTAGTACGCATCCTGGGGAAGCGACGGGAACTTGCGGCGTTTCTCCGGATCGGCGGGATCGCGGTTCAGCCAAAATTGCGCGCCATAATTGTTGAGGTCAGACGCCTTGGTCGGCGTTAGCGCGTAATCCATCCATTCCTCGGGCAGGATCCTCTCGCCCTCCCACACGCCGTCTTGCAGGCAGAACTGACCAAGCCGCGCCCAATCGCGCGCGGAGGCGTACATGTAGGAGGAACCGATAAAGGTGCCATTCGGGTCAGTCTCAAAAATCGCGGTGCGAATGGAAAGCGGGCGGAAGAGCCGTTCCTGCGAGTGGGTGTAAGCCGCCTGCAACGTGTCGCCCAAAGCGCGCCGATTGATCCCAGCGATGATGTTGGTGGTGCCCGAAGAATAGGCCCAGATCGTATCGGGTTCTCCGGCGAGCGGCATGGAAGCGGCGAAGCCGCCCGCGCTGCGCTCGTTCGAGAGCATTTGAGTCACATCCGTGTTGGCCGAATACGTCTCGTTGAATGTGAGGCCGCTGCTCATGCGCAGCAATTGATCCAGCGTGATCGCGGCGCGCGGATCATCGGCGTCGACCTGCCATTGCGGCACGGGGGCCGGCGCGGCTGGATCAAGAAGGCCGTCCTTGACGAGTATGCCGGTGTGCAAAGCGGTGACGCTTTTGGCCATCGACCAACTAAGCAGCGGGGTGTTGGTCTCCACGCCTTGGGCGTATTTCTCGGCAACCAGTTCTCCCTTGTGGATGACCACAATCGCTTTGGTGTTGCGTGGGCCTTCGGGTTGCCCTTCGGCGAAAGCTTCGTCCAGCAGTGCGTCGAACCGATCCGTGGTCGCCGGTGCGGCGGTGCCTAGGGGCCAGGCGGTGTCGCTCGGCACGGGCAGATCGGGCAGCGCTTGCACGGGCATCTCGGCTTCGTACTCGCCCGAGGGGAGCAGCGTGCACCCAATGCCGGGTGTTACGATCGCGGTGCGCTCAAACAGGCCGAATATGCGCGCGGACACGCGTTGGTTCTCATCATCAAAGGTGAAGGTCGCGTTGGCCAGTAGGTCCGATGCGCCAACCAAGGCCTGTCCCTGCACGTCTTCGGGCGCAAACCCGCTCAAATAGACGCCCGAACACATGTTCTTGGCGGCGTATCCGCTGCCCGCGCGCCCGACATCTGCGTAAGCGATATACGTGTAGACGACACCAGCGAGCACAAGGGCGACGAAGCCCAGCGCGACTTTCTTGATCATGACCTTGGGACCCCTCTCTCCAATCCTGCGACTATGCAGGGTTTGAAGCGCGCATAAAGCCCAAATCCGAAGAGTTGAAGTTTCCGATGTTGGGGGAGACGATCGGGATCTCGGCGGGCTCAACGCCCAGCCACTTGCCCAAAGTCGCCGAATATTGGTCCACGGCGGTCGTTGGCAGCAAACGGCCACGGCCCACTTGGTCGTCGGAATCGACCGATATTTGCGGTGCGGTCCCGTAAAACCGCCCGCCATTAACCGCGCCGCCCAGGATAAAGTGGTGTCCGCCCCAACCGTGGTCGGAGCCGTCGCCGTTCGAGGCAAGCGTGCGCCCGAAATCCGATGCGGTGAAGGTCGTCACCATGTCCGCGGCCCCAATCTCGACCATGGCCCGGTAGAAGCTGTCGAGCGCGGTATCCACGCCCGCCAGCAGGCCTTCATGCGTGCCGATCAACCCATCGTGATTGTCGAATCCGCCGGTCGCGACAAGGAACACCTGGCGCTGCACCCCTAGGGAGCTGCGCGCCGCAATAAGCCGCGCGACCACTTCGAGTTGGCTGGCAAGCGAGTTGCCTTGGCCAAAATCGGTCGACAGGCTCACATTGGCCAAGGCGTCGTTGATGAATCCCGAAAACTGGATCGAACGCGCGTTAGCCATGGCGTAATCGTTGCCGAACACATGGCCGTTGCCCTGCGTCAAAAGCGTTCGCAAGGCCTCGCTGGTTGCGGCGGAGCGGTAGACGTTGCGGTCCAACCCGCCGATCTCAATCGCGCCTTGTGAAGCGATGCCATAGGGCTGGATCTCATCGCCGGATAAAAACACCGCATTGCCCGTCGCGTTGATCGCGGTGAACATTGAATTCGTGTTGCGATCTTGCGCCAAGTCGCCGATCCGTCCGCCCCATCCGGATACTGACCCTTCGGGCGCGCCCGATTGCCAGGTCGATTGCTGGTCGTTGTGCGAAAACAGTTTGGCCGGGCGGGGGAAGCTGGAATTGTTGCCGCTTTCAAACTGCGCGCGCGTCAGCGGCACGATCAGCGGCCCGACGTTCAAAAGCGGCGCCATCACTCCTTGATCAAAGCGTGTCTTTAGACGCGGCATGGTCGGCGCCAACGCCAACTGCATGTCGTCGGTCAGCGTTTGCTCAACCTGCGGGACCAACACCTGACCGGCCAGCGCGCCTTGCGCCAAGGCGATGCCGCCCTGATCCGGCAGACCGCCGCGAATGGAATTGTATCGGTTGTAGTTGGGCGCGTCGAACGGGATCAGCGTGTTGGCGTGGTCGTTGCCGCCCAGCAGGAAAACGCAGACCAGCGCCTTGTACCCGCCACCGGTTTCGAACGCCGCCGCATCGCTGAGCCCAGCGAGGCCCATCGCGTATCCCGAGGCCGCGCCCATGCACGCGAGGTGGCTGGAACGGCGCAGGAAAGCGCGGCGCGACAGCTCATGCGCCTTACCAATGTTGAAGAGGGAAGGGCGGTTCGTCATCGTTTTTCACCGCTCACCGCTGCACCAGATAATCGGTCGAGATCATCACCAGCAGCACCGCGCGGTGTATCTGCCTCAGCTTGTCTTCCTCGGCGCTGTCGGGCGTTACGGATTGGGCGCCAAGCGCCCCGGCGATGGTGTCGCGCGTGTCTTGCGACAATTGCCCGGCGGTCAGCAGAAGGTCGAGCCGGTCTAGGAGTGCAGGCGTGTCGTGCGCGATCTCCAACTCCGCGCTGTAGGTTGCCTTGACGTCGAACATCCACCCACCGCGCCCGTCGATCGTGCGCTCCATGAAGTTGACGTAGGACGCGGCCGTCGTCTCGTTCACCAGCTGAAATTCGGGCGCGAGCAGATCGCGTTCGGCGCTTTGCGAATTGGGCGGGGTGAAGCCGGGCCGGAAGAAGTTGAACACCGATGGCGAGCGCAGCGGTGATTGGCCCAGCCGGTTCGAGCGTTCCGAAAGGTCCTGCATCAACCAGAACCCGGTGTCCGATTGCGCGCCAAAGGTTCGGCCCCATTGGGCAAAGCGCAGGATCGGTTCGCGCAGCTTGCCAAATTCGGGATCGTCCAGCGATTGCGCGGACAACGCCTCATCGTCGAGCAGTATCGCCTTGAATACGCTGCGCAGATCGCCGCGCACGCCCGATCCGTTGTCGTTAAACGTTTCGGCCACCCGCTGCACATAGGCGGGGGAGGGGTTGCTGGTGACCAGGCGCTGGATCATTTGCTGGCCAAAGAACGGGCCGACATTGGGATGCTGGAACAGAGTGTCGAGCGCGATGCGCAGCGATTCCGCCGCGCCCGTTCCAGCGGGAATGGTGGTGCCCAGGAAGGTCTTTTCCTCCAGCGAATGGTTATCCCCGCGATTGGGAACTTGAAGCGCTGGATTGGCTGTCATCGGGTTGCGCATCAGCGCTGCATCGGGGATCGGGATGGTGTTGCCATTGCCCAAGGTGAAATCGGTGAACTGGATGCCGCCCGAATAATTGTAATTGTACCCGGTGAAGACCTTGGCGATGCCGGTCACGTCTTCGTTGGTGTAAGTCTCAATCGGGTCGCCCGAACCATCGGTCCGCACGCTGCCATCAATGTTGAGTTCAAACAGGCCGATTGAGAAAAGCTGCATGATCTCGCGCCCGAAATTCTCATCGGGCACGCGGCCGGTTGCGGGGTCCGCTTTCTGATTGCCCAGCGTGTTGAGGAACACGCCCATCGCCGCGTCGAGAGTCACGCCCTCCAGCACCTCGCGGAAATTGCCAAAAGCGCCTTCCTTCAGGATGTCCCAATAGGCGCCGATGGAGGAGCTGGGCCAAATCTGGATGTTGTTGACCGACACGACGAGGAATTCCGACAGCGCCAGGGCAATCCGCTTGCGCACCGAGTTGCTTCCGGTCAGCAATTGGTTCCAAATCATGTAGTCGGCCGGGTCCGACCGGAAGAACCACTGATCGGAGTTGATCTGCTCAAACCCGAGCGAGGACAGGAACTGCTGAGCGCTTCGTTCGATGGGCTGGGCTATCTCTCTGTCGAGCCAGGCTTCGTATCCGTCCGAACGCATTTCGGTGATGTCGCCCGGCGTTACGGAAAGCCCGGCGCGCAGGGCAAAGCGCGCGGCTTCGGCGTCGGTTGAGGGTCTGAGCACTGGAGGCGCGGTTGGTGTGGGCGTACCCCCAATCGGTGGAGCGCCGCCGGTGGAGCCCCCGCCTCCACCACCGCAGGCGGCGGTGGCTAAAGCCAGGGTGGATACGGCGGCCACCGAAGCGGTTTTCGGCGAACCCCTTTCGGCGCCCTCGCGCGCAAGATCCGGCGCGCGTTCCTCTTGCTCTTGATCGACCTTACCGCCGTCAAAAGCGGTCGCGTCGAGTGTTGCAGTCCCCTCCTCAGCCAAACTCGTCTCTCCGTCCAGTTTCGGCGAGAGTGAGACTGCGCTGCCGGCCGACGTTAGTCAAATGGGCGCGGGTAACCTTATGTCGCAGGGCCGATACGCGCCGCGACCAAGCGTGCTAACCCTATGAACTGGCTTCCGAAGGCGGGGGATCGGCGCCGGTGTCCTCGGGGTCTTCGTCCTCATCGACAATCCAAAGGTCCTCGTTTCCGGCCCCGGTCACGGGGTCATCGATGAGGTAATTGGACATGGAATCGGGGCCTGGCGCGATGCTGATCACGCTGGAGTCCATGAACTCCAGGTCAGACGTGACGGTCAGTTCTTCGTTGTCCTCAGTGATCACCTGATCGATCAAATCGCCGGTTTGCCGGTTCGTTTCGATGACTGGATCGACACCGCCTTCGCCCCCGGTGCCCGGTGGTGGCGGCGGTGGCGACGGTGGCGTTCCTCCGCCCGTCGGAGGCGGCGGCGGTGGCGGCGGAGGAGGAGGCGGCGGCGGAGGCGGCGGAGGAGGCGGCGGAGGCGGCGGTGGCGGAGGCGGCGGCGGCGGAGGCGGCGGTGGCGGCGGAGGCGGCGGTGGTGGCGGCGGCGGTGGCGGCGGCGGTGGCGGCGGTGGTGGCGGCGGAGGAGCCAGCGTTGGGTCGGCGGGAATGCACGCGCCCGGATTGCTCACAAGACAGCCATTGATCGTCGAAGAGGCGTTGGGATTGCTATCAATCGCGGTCGCCCCGATGGTCGCCAGACCCACTTCGCCGTTGACGACACCGTTGATCACAATCGGCTGAATGGTGCCGCCGGTGTCTCGAATGGTCAGCGTGTCAGCCGTAAAGCCTCGGCGGTCATCGTTGGCGGTGCTGGCGCTGGTGTTCTGGATAAAGACCTGGCTGGCGGTGGTGTTGATCACCAGAGTGCCCGCCTGAATCACGCCATCGGGGCGATCCACGCCGTCATTCTGCGCCAGACGCGCGTCAATCGCGATCAGATCAAGGCCTTGGATATCGGCAAAGGCGGCGTCGGTTGCGGCGACCAGATCGCTGGTCACGATCCCGATCGCTCCGTTGATCTCTCCAGCGGCGTCAAGGACCTGAATGCCCCCAGCGGCGCTGTCGATCCGCACCAGGTCTAGGCCATCCACGCTCACCTGCGTATCCGCCGTTGCGCCGGTGACAACAGCGTTGCCCGCAAAGGTGATGTCACCGTCTGACTGAAGCAACAATTCGCCCGCCTGACCGATATTCTGGCCCGAGCCTTGCGAACCATCGCCCGCCAGCGCATCGAGATCCGCCACACTCAACTGCGCGCCGCCACCCGGAGACACCGCTACCACGCCAATAGCGATGTCGCCGCCCGAATGAATGCGCCCAAATTCGGCGTTGTCGATTTCGAAGACGCCCGAACCGCCGGCCACACCGCCGATCTGTGCCTCTTCGACGGCGACAATCTCCACCCTTTGCGTAAGCGTTTCGTCGCCCAACGCCGCCGCGTCTGCGATCGCCAGATCAGCGCCGCGAACAAGAATATTGCCTCCGATCGCTTGCGCGTTGATCGCCACCACGCCTTCTGCATCGAGAGTAAGACCATTCGTCGCCGCCACCGCGCCATCGACGGTAAGCGTGCCAGCGGCTTCAAGAGCGATGGCGCTGCCCGTCGCGCCCTCGATCACCGCGTTAGAACCGGTGCTGTCGAGCGAGACCGAGCCGGTCGCATCGGCCCCAATCACACGCAGAAGGCCTACGGTTGCGACATTGATATCGCCCGCCGTCGCCGTGGCGTCGATCGTCAGGTCGCTGGTGGTCGAAAGGTCCACCGCCTGGCTGTTGATCGTCACCGTTTCGTCGACAAACAAGTCGCCGGTCACTGCCACGGTGCCACCGCTCGCGTTGAACAGGACCTCTTGCGTATCGATGGTGGAGAGGGTGACGCCTCCATCGCCCGAGATTCGCGTTAGAGCGCCGCCGTCGCGCACGCGGTCGAGCGTGATAGCGCCCGCCGCGTTGATCGCGACGCTTTGCTCAGACGCGAGGAGCGTCCCCGCCTGAGCGACAATATTGCCGCCGACATCAATCGTCAGCGCGCCGGTGGCGATGAGGGTTTCAACCGCATTCGCATTGTTCGCATGGCTGATCAAAAAGTCGCCCACCGCATCGATATTGGCCGCGCCACCCACCAGGATCTGCTGATCCCCAAGCGCCGCAATCCGCGCGTTTCCGCTTTGCGCGTCGAGCGTCAGGGTCGTGCCGATATCGCCGCCGTTCAATCCCGCCGAGGCGCCGCGGATTGTAAGCGTAGTGGGCGTGATGGCGCTGTCGACGCTGGCGTCCTGCGTGGCGGTCACCTGGATCAATGTGTTGTCCGAGACCAGCGTCCCCGCGGCCACAGTACCGCCGCTCAACTGCACCGCGTCTTGCGCGCGAGCCTCGTCGATGATCAGCGTTCCGCCGGCGCTGGCGACGATAGCGTCGTTGCCTGATGCACTTGCGCGAGACGTGTCGAGTAAGCCGCCGGTGATATCGCCCCCGGCGGTGAGTTGGATATTGCCGTTCGTGGTGGTCGCCGTGTCAAAGGTGATGTTGCCATCAACGTCGAGCGTAAAGGTGCTGCCCGCGCTCAAGGTGCCAAAGGCGATGTTTTGCGTCGCGTCGAGATTGGCGAAGCTGTCGCTCACAATATCGCCGGTGCCGCTGACGCTGCCATTGGTCGCGTCGAGCGTGAGGCCGGAAACCGCCGCATTGTCGAGGGTGACGTTGGCGCCTCGGATCGTTGTGGTGGTGGCCGAGTTGGCGGTGCCGACGACCGCATCCTGCGCTGCGTTGATCACGAGAGAGCTGAACTCAGCCACCACCGTGCCCGCGTTGACGCTGTCTCCGACGAGTTGGACGTTGTCCTGCGCCGTCACGCTGTCGAGAATGAGCGCGCCGTCCGCACTCACAACAATGGCGTCCGTTCCTGATGTCGCCGCGTTGGTCGTATCGAGTGACCCGCCGCGAATATCGCTGGTCGCGTTGAACTGGATGTTCCCGTTCGTCGTGCTGGCCGCGTCAAATGTGATGTTGCCATCGACGTCCAAAGTGAAGGTGCTGCCCGCGCTGATCGACCCAAAACTCACATCGCCAATGGCATCGAGATTGGCGAAGCTATCCGTCACAATAACGCCGGTCCCGCTGATATCGCCAGCGGTCGCGTTGAGCGTCAGGCCGCTAGCGTTCGCATTGTCGAGAGTGACGTTCGCGCCGGTAATGCCTGTGGTGGTGGCCGAGTTGGCGGTGCCCACCACTGCGTCTTGCGCAGCGGTGACAACGATCGAGCTGAACTCCGCCACCACCGTGCCCGCGTTGACGCTGTCTCCGACGAGTTGGACGTTGTCCTGCGCCGTCACGCTGTCGAGAATGAGCGCGCCGTCCGCACTCACAACAATGGAGTCCGTTCCTGATGTCGCCGCGTTGGTCGTATCGAGTGACCCGCCGCGAATATCGCCGGTCGCGTTGAACTGGATATTCCCGTTCGATGTGCTGGCCGCGTCAAAAGTGATATTGCCATTGACGTCGAGCGTGAAAGTGCTGCCTGCGCTGATTGAGCCGAAGCTTACGTCACCTACGGCGTCGAGGTTGACAAAGCTATCGCTGATAATCGTGCCTGTGCCGTTGATATTGCCGACGGTGGCGTCGATCGTCAGACCTGATACCTCGGCGTTGTCGAGCGTGACATTCGCGCCGGTGATGGTGGTCGTGGTCGCCGAGTTCGCGGTGTCTACCACCGCGTCGAGTGCTGCGGTGATGGTAACCGAGCCGAAGGCCGAGCTAGCCAAGCCAGAATCAACCGAACCTCCGGTCAGCTGGACTGCGTCCTGCGCGGTCGCTTGGTCAATCGAAAGCGCGCCGACCGCGGTCAAAATGACTGAGTCGTTGCCCGATGCAATGGTGTTGGCATCATCGGTGTCAGCAACGCTTCCGGTGAGCGCGCCCCCAGCGTTGAACTGGATATTGCCGTTGGTCGTGGTTGCGCTGCCAAAGACGACATCGGCGCCTGCGTCGGCCGTGAAAGTGCTCCCCGCTGCAATCGATTCGAACCGAATATCACGCTCGGCATCGAGATTGACGAAGTTGGTTGAGATTGCGTCGCCGGTGATCTCAACATCGCCAACGATGGCATCGAGCGTCAGTCCGGACACATCGGCTTGGCCCAGCAAGACATCTGCGCCTGTGATGGTCGTCGTTGTTCCCGACTGCGCCGATCCGACATCGGCCGTCTGCGCTGCGGTTACCGCGATCGCGCCAAATCTCGCCAAGACAGTCTCGACATTGATCGCACTGGCGGCGAGTTGGACACCGTCTTGCGCGCTGACGGTCTGAATCGAAAGATCCCCATCGGCGCTGAGCGCAATCGAATCGGTGCCCGATGCAATGGTGTTGGCATCATCGGTGTCGGCCAAAACTCCGGTGATGTTCCCTTCCGCGGTCAGCTGGATATTGCCGTTGGACGTGGTCGCGGTGTCGAACACGATGTCGCCGATGGCATTGACCGTGAAAGTGCTGGCGGCGTCTATCCTCTCGAATTGAATGTTCCCCGCGGCATCCAGATTGACCGCGCCGTTCGAAACCGCATCACTTTCTAATACGAGGTCGCCAACAGTCGCGTTTAAGGTGAGCCCGTTGGAGCTTACCTGCCCCAATGTGATGGCCGTGCCAGTAACCGTGGTCCCGATGTTGGACGTGATCGCGTCGATGTCCACGACCTGCGTTGCGGTTACGGTCGCCGAACCAAACTCTGAACGCACGGTGCCCGCGTCAATTCGTGTGCCAGCCAGTTGCACGTTATCTTGCGCCGTGGCGGTACCAATTGTGAGGTTGTCACCCGCACGCAAGATCACGGCATCCGTGCCTGACGCGATGGTGTTTGCGGTTAAGGTATCGGCCAAGGTGCCGGTAAGACTGCCGCCCGCGATAAGCTGCAAATTACCATTGGAAGTGGTCGCGGTGTCGAACAGGATATCGCCGCCCGCATCGCCGGTGAAGGTGCTGCCGCCGGCGATACTCTCAAATCGGATATCGCCGGACGCATCAAGGTTGACCGCGCTGTTCGCGACAAGGTCATCGGTGATCACTAGGTCACCTGAGGTCGCGTTCAGGGTCAAAGCCGCGGTGTTGGATCGATCGAGTGTGATCGATGCGCCTGTAACCGTTGTTGTCGAGGACGAGGTGATCGTGCCGATGTTTGCGTTTTGTGTCGCGGTGATGCTTGCCGTGCCGAAGTCAGAACGCACGACGCCAGCGTCAATTTGCGCGCCAATCAGCTGCACGTTGTCCTGCGCGGTGGCGGTCCCAATCGTGAGGTTGCCGTCCGCCCTCAAAGTAACCGCGTCTGTGCCCGAGGCTATAACATTTGCATCCGATGTATCCGCCAACCCACCGATGATGTCGCCGCCAGCGGTGATCTGGATATTACCGTTGCCGGTGCTTGCTATATCAAAGGTGATATCGCCCCCCGCATCCAAGACGAAGGTGCTGCCAGCGGTCACTGCGGCCAAAGATATGTCACCCGTTGCCTCTAAGCTGACTACACCGCCCACGTCGGCGTCGCCCGTGATGACGACATCGCCATCTGCAGTGGTGATGGCGTTTATCGTAAGGGTGCCTCCGATATTGGCATCGCCAAGGGTCACTGCGCCCGCGTTAACAGTCGAGTTGAAGCGGGAATTCAGCGTGGCTACGTTGGCGCTCACCGTGCCATTGGCCAGAATCGATCCCAGGTCAGAGGCGAGTGTGCCCGCCTCAATGACCGAGCCGGTAAGCGTCAACGAATCTTGCGCACGCGCCGTGTTGATCGTGAGCGCGCCGCCCGCCTCTATATTGAGAGAATCACTCCCGCTGGCATTGGTGTTTATATCCGCTGTCAGTGCAGAGCCGCCGGTCAGATCTCCGCCAGCGTTCAACAGAATGTTCCCGTCAGTGGTGCTCGCTTGGTCAAACGTTAGGTTGCCGCCCGCGGTGACGGTGTAGGCGTTGCCTCCTGTGATGGTGTCAAAATCAACGTTGTCGCTTGCAATAACGCTGACCGTGGAGCCTGCGTTGATGATCGTCCCATCGCTCGCAACGAAATCCCCACCATTGGCGCGAACCGTCAACGCCGTGCTCGTGTCGATCGAGACGCTGTCCAACGTGTTGTTGGTGTGCGTGATGAAGATATTGTCTGTGGCCTGAAGCACGGTGGCGCCGGTGACCAGGATCTGGCCGTCACCATCGATGTCGATCACCAGATCGCCGGTCACATTGAGATTCAATCCGCTGTCGAATTGGAGCGTGTCGCCCGGACCGGCCGTGAGGTCGGCGTTGCGGCTGCTTGCGGTCAGATTGCTGGCGCTTACCCGAGCGTTCTTGAACGATATCGAACCATCGGTGGCGGAGCCGGTTGTTAGGGATATCACTCCATCACGCGCGCTGGCGGCGGTGGCGACGGTCCCTCCGAGACGCCCGCCCACGAGCATGCTGATCGCGGTGTTTTTGGGTATTGCAACAAGCGCGATATCCGGGCCGCTGGCGAGCGCGCTGAGCGCTCCGCTAAACGCGCTTTCGCCGTGGACGACACCGTTTTCGTCGCTGGTTCCAATATCGACCGAGATGTCGAACAGGCTGGACGAGATCGAAAGCGTGGCGGCTTCGGCGGCGACATAGGCGATTGAGCCATCGGCGGCGACCTGCCCAAACTGTTCCACACGCGGCGCGATCACCGCGATATAGGCGTCGTTCCCATGCGCGCTGAGCGAGGCGCCGTCTTCGATGCGAACGCTCGCGGTGCTTTCGCGGCTGGCAGCGAAGGAAAGCGTGCTGTCGCCAGAGCCGAATGCATCGAGATCGGGCGCGTTGGCTGTCAGCAGCAGACTTCCGACGTTGAACGTCGCGTTGGAACCCACCACGAGACCGCCCGCGCTGGAGAACCAGACGTTGCCCCCGATCTCCCCACCGGCAATCGTCGATGTGACCGCCCCATCAAGGCGCACGGCGCTGTCAAAGCCAGGCGTTACAATCCGGTTGAGCACGGTGTAGTCAGAAAGCTCAGACGCAAAGGCCAGTCGGCCATCCGCGCCAAGGAAGGTCACTTCTTTGCCCGGCGCTCCGCTGGCGAAGGTTGTCCAATCGATGATCGCCCGATCGGCAAGCACGTTGACGGTATCAACTGCGAGTGAGGCGTCGAAACCAATCTGGGATGGTTTGAAGCGGGCGCTGGCCGCAACGTTTATGCCCGCTTGGCCGGGATCATTGCGAAGGGTGGGCACGCGTTGAATGACGACGGGCGCGACGTGCGATTGCTTGACGGTCGGCTGTCGGCTGGTGTGCGGGGCGAGCGACGCGGTCGGCGCGCGCTGCGTTGGGGCGGCGATGATCTCGACGGGCGCTACCATCGCGCGGTCGGCGCGGATCATGGCGGGCGCGGGTGGCTGGCTGTGCGCGTGCGCCTTGGGCGCAATCAAGACGGCAGCAACCGCCATGGCGCTGCTGACAGACAAAATCGCGCGGCGTTTGTTATCGATATCTAACCAAGTGCGCGCTCTCGCCTGACTCTGCGCCTTTTCTTTCCTCATCGCGTCCCCCCAAAGGATGCTTAAGGATGTATTGCACGATTCACTGGGCCATCAAAGCCAGTCACTGGGTAAGCGTTTCAAAGTAGAACGCTCTGCGCTTCATTTTCGAAAGGCAATAGTCTCTTTTGCAAGAGATTCAGCGCTCTAGAATAATGCGCCATATTACAACCCGATTTGATGGTTGAATCGATGCATCCGATGATTTGTACAAATCCGTCAGCAAGTTGAGGTTCTCTATTGGTCTTATTTGGCTTCCGATTCTTTCCTTGGCTCTTCAACCTTAAGCGGGCGACGCTCAATCGGTGCAAGGCCAACGGCTTTGAGTCCCTCATTCAGCCCCGGCAGCTGCGCGTCCAGCGCCCCCTCTAAAGCCGCCAATTCGCTATCCAATTGACCCGACAAGCGGTCAAAGATCGCGCGCGCTTGATCGGTCGGAGCGGCTTCGGCGCTTTCGACCGTGCCGATCAGACTGGCGAGCTTGTCGTTGAGCATGATCGGGAAGTTGAGCGGGTCCTGCCGGCTCTGGTTATTCACCTGATAGATGCGGCCTTCGATGGCGCTGATCGCGTCGATGAGCGAACCGACCGACGCGGCGAGATCGGCGTTGCCGACGAGATCCAACGCCTCGGTTTGCTGCTTGATCCCGCGCACCAGCAGCACCGCTTCGTTCGCTTCGCTGACCTTGGCGCTTATTTCTTTCGCGAGCTGGAACCGCGCGTTAAGATCATTGGGACCATCCAAAGTCACACGCGGGTCGAGGCGTATTTCGAAGCCTTGCGTGAAGACTTCGCCATCCACCGTCAGGCGCGCCTGATACTCGCCCGGAACCGCGCGGATGCCTCTGTTACGACTGGACCACAGGATCATGCCTGGAAACTCGGTAAAGCCCGGATAGCGCATATCCCAGGTGAAGCGGTTGAGGCCCGCCTTGATGTTGGCGGTGGGCGGGGGATCCTTCTTGGTCGGATCGTAGATTTCGTCTTTCTTCTTGTCCTTGTCCTCGGGCTCTTTGAGCTTGCCGTCGAACGTGCGGATCAGCGCGCCTTCGGCGTTCAGGATCTCCAGCGTCAGCTTTTCGGGCTGCTCGGGCAGGAAGTAATCGATAGCCACGCCCGGATCGACACCGCGCACGGTAAAAGCGGGTTTGAACAGCTGCGTAGGCCGACCGCCCTCGCTTCCGAGCTGTCGCAGCACGCCGATATTGTCCATCACCCAGAAGGAACGGCCATGCGTGGCGATCACCAGATCGCGCTCGGTCACGGCAAGGTCAGATACCTGCACGGCGGGCAGGTTGCGTTGCAGCTTCTGCCAACTGTCGCCGCTGTCGAAAGAGGTCCACACGCCGCGCTCGGTGCCGAGGAACAAAAGGCCCGGACGCACCAGATCCTCTCGGATCGAGCGGGTGATTTCGTCTTCGGGAATGCCGGTCGAAATCGCGGTCCAGCTCTGGCCATAATCGCTGGTGCGCATCACATAGGGCTTGAAATCGCCCAGCAGGAAACGGTGCCCGGTCAGGAACGCGGTGCCCGGCTTGTGCGAGGAATCCTCGATCGTCGTGATCTTGGTGTTCACCGGCAAATCGGGCGGGGTGATGTTCGCCCAGTTCGCGCCTGCGTCACGGGTGATGTGGATCAGACCATCGTCGGACGCGGCCCACATCACACCTTGCTCAAGGCGCGAGGGCGCGAGGCTGAAGATCGTCGCGTAGGTCTCCACACCCGTCTGGTCGAGCGTGACCGGACCACCCGATGGCCCCATCGTCGCCGGGTCTGCGCGGCTGAGGTCGGGGCTGATCCGCTCCCAGCTTTGCCCTTCATCGCGCGTGCGCCAGACATGCTGCGAGGTGACGTAGAGCGTCTTGGGATCATGCGGGTCAAAGACGATCGGGAAGGTCCACTGGAACCGTTCGCCACGGTCTTCGGCGGAATAGCCCATCGGATCGTCGGGATAGACAGAGATATTGCGGCTTTGCCCGGTCGAATAGTCAAAGCGCGTCAGATACCCGCTGTAGCTGCCCGCGTAGAAGATATCGTGGTTGACCGGATCGTTGGTGACATACCCGCTTTCCCCGCCGCCGGCGGCAAAGCCATACTGTCCGCCCAGCCGGTTGACGTGGTTCCAATCGCGCGAAGGCACGCAGATCGTTGAATTGTCCTGTTGGCCGCCGCACACGAAATAGGGAAAGTGATTGGAGACCGAAACGCGGTACATCTGTGATGTGGCGTAGGTCTGATCCGTCCAGCTTTCCCCGCCGTTCAACGTCACGTTTGCGCCGCCATCGTTGGTCTGGATCATGCGCATCGGGTTAGTCGGATCGATCCACAGATCGTGGTTGTCGCCATGCGGCACATCGATTTTCTTGAGGCTCTTGCCCGCATCGTCCGAGCGATAGAAATTGACGTTGAGGAGGTAGACGCGGTCCTTCTCCTTGGGATCAGCGACAAGGCGCGAGTAATAGAACGAACGCTGACGGACGGATCGGCTGTCGCTCGTCTGACGCCAGCTGTCGCCGCCATTGTCGGAGACGTAGACGCCGCCTTCGTCCTTATGCTCCAGAATGGCGTAGACGCGGTCCCCATCGACCGGCGAGACGCTGACGCCGATTTTACCGAGCACGCCGTCCTGCGGCAGACCTTCGTTGCGGGTCAGTTCGGTCCAGTTTTTGCCGCCATTGGTGCTGCGGAACAGGCCGCTGCCGGGGCCGCCGGAGCTCATACTCCACGGTTTGCGATAGGCCTCCCACAGCGAGGCGTAGAGCGTGTCGGGATCGTTCGGGTCAATCGAGATATCGACCGCGCCGGTCTTGTCGTCGCGGTAAAGGACTTTGTCCCAGTTTTCGCCGCCATCGGTGGTCTTGAACACGCCGCGATCTGCGTTCGGCACGCCGTATTGGCCAAAGCCTCCGACATAGACCGTGTCGCAATCCTCGGGATGGATGCGCACGCGCGAAAAGTTCTGGACGTCAGCCAAGCCGATTTTCGACCAGGTTTTGCCCGCGTCGAGCGTTTTCCAGACGCCGTTGCCCGGTTGGATATTGCCGCGGATCTGTGTTTCGCCGGTCGTGGCGTAAACGATGTCCGGGTTGGTCTCGCAGATCGCGACACCGCCGAAGGCTGCGGTGTCCGCCTGTCCGTCCGTCACCGGTTTCCAGGTGGTTCCACCATCGGTGGTCTTCCAGATGCCGCCGCCAGCCGAGGCGAAGTAATATTCGTTGGGCCGCGCCACGCTGCCCGCGCCCGAGATCGACCGGCCACCGCGCTTGGGACCGATATTGCGCCATTTCAGACCGCTGAAATAGGCTTCGACGCCTTCGGGAAGTTTGGCTTCTTCGGCCTTGCTCGCATCGGCTTCTGCGGAGTCCTGCGCAACAGTTGCCGTGCTCGCCAAAAGTGCGGTCAGCCCCAGCGCTGAGCCAAGGCCTGCAATCGTCCGCTTCACGCGTATTCTCCCCGTTTCAGGCGCCTCTCACGCCATGAGCGATTTGGTATGGCAGCCACGCGCGTTTGTCACGCGTTTCGAGCGGCTTGAAGCAAGGTTGGTGGGCGGGGCTTACCCCACCCACACATCGAGTACGTAGCGCCCGCCGTCGATCATCGCGTCGATTTCGCCGGCGGCCTCGTGGGTCGAAAGCCCGCGTTTCTCGGCGCAGATTGCGGTCAGCGCGCGGCGCACGTCGGGTTCCATCTGGGCGCCATCGCCGCAGACATAAATCCGCGCGCCCGCTTTGATCAGCGACCACACAGTGTCCGCCTGCTCAGCGATCACGTCCTGCACATAGGTGCGCCCGCTTTCCACGCGCGAAAAGGCGTTGAACAGGTCGACCAGTCCGTCGGCGGCGTAGCCTTCCAATTCTTCGCGATACATGAAGTCGTGATCAGGATGGCGGCAGCCATAGAACAACAGAGCTTCGCCCAGATCCTTGCCCGCGGCCTTGTCGATCGCGCGTTGCTGCAGGAAGCCACGGAATGGCGCGACCCCGGTGCCGGGGCCGATCATGATGATCGGCGCAGTGGGGTCTTCGGGCAGGCGGAAATCCGCCGTCGGCTTGCGCACCACCGCCTTGATCCGCGCGCCCGGTTCAAGCTCCGCCAGATAGTTGGAACAGGTGCCCTTGAATTCACCCTTGCCTGAAAGCGCTGGCCCTTTGACCACGCCCACGCAGATCGCGCATTCGCCGGGCGCCGCATCCGGGGCCGATGCGATGGAATAATAGCGCGGGCTCATAAACGGGATCAGTTCGAGAAAGACGCCTAAGGGCAAGTCGCAGGCGGGAAATTCCTCCAGAATGTCGAGCACCGATTTGCGCTTTTCGAGAACTTCGCTGGTGTAGCGATCCGCTTCCCCTTCGGCCGCCGGTTTGGCGAGCGCTTCGAGCGCGGCTTTGGAGTTGGGGCATTCGGAATAACGCGCCAGCGTCTGGATATCCTTGCGCGTGGCCACCGCCTGAAGCTCGCCCGCTGTCTCCGCCAGACGCAGGACGGAAAAGGTGCTGCCACTGGGGAAGCGCCCGCGCATGTCGCTGCGCGATTCCACCGTGATGTAAGTGTTGCGATCCAGACCAAAGCGGGTGAGCAACCGGTCGACGACGCCGGCATCGTTCACCGGGATAACGCACAGGTGATCGCCCGGTTCATACGTCATATCTTCGGGCAGTTTGAACTCGATATGCTTGGAGGACCGAGGATCGGGCGCGTCGAGGTTTTTCAATTCGCGCATCACGGTAAGCTCAACATCGCGCGCGCCAAATTGGTCGGCAACCTGATTGGCGGTGACGCTTTCGGTGACTTCGACCGTGTAGAGCGGTTCGGCCACCGCGTTGGCCTCGGCTTCCAAGTCGAGGCCGAACGCGTCGCCAACTTTGGGCAGCAGCGCGTCGAGCCAAGCGTGGAATTGGCTGTCGACATCGCCGCGCGCGTCCAGCTCTTGCGTTTCGACGATGCGCCTCGCGCCGTTGGCTTCAAGCTTGGCGTCGATCTTGCGCGGCACATCCTGAAACGTCGCCGCCCAATCCGAATTGCCGCAGCCAAGAACGTAGTAGGACACGCCTTCGAGCGATCTGGCCGCTGGGTCGAGCGCGTCGAGCCAGTCGACAAAACCCGCCGCGTTATCGGGCGGCATTCCATTGTACGACGCGCAGGCGATCGCGACCGCGCCGCTGTCGGGCAGGTTGCCCGCGTAGCTGTCGAGATCGGCCATGGTCACATCGAAGCCACCAAATTCGCATTTCTGCGCAACTTCGCGGGCAAAACTTTCGCTGGAGCCGAGATTGGAGCCGAACAGCACCAGCATCGGCGTCCCGTGCGAGGGGACAGCCATCGCCGGCGGCGCATCCTTGGCTGCGATCTCCTCAGTGACCACGGCGCCGCCGCGCTCGACATCCTCGCGCAGGCGCGCCTTGATGGTGAAGTCGTCAGGCTTGATTGAAAGCGTCTCTTTGATGTCGAGCTGGTACTGGCTGTGATCAAACAGGTCGAAGCGCTGGAGGATCATGCCCAGCACCAGGATTGCCTCCTGAATCGCAAACTGCCGCCCGATGCAGGCGCGCTGGCCATTGCCGAAGGGTTTGTAGGCGGCGGGGTCGCGCGCGGCTTCGGCTTCGGGTGCAAAGTTGTCCGGGTTAAAGGCTTCCGGGTTCTCACCCCACACCGATGTGTCGCGGTGGAGCGAAGGGATCAGCAGCGTCGTGAAGGTGCCTTTGGGGATCGCGTATTTGCCGCCGATCACCTCGTTTTCGTAAGGCGCGAGACCCAGCGCCGGCGCGGTCGGCCAATGGCGCAAAGCCTCCAACAGGATCGCGCGGACATAGGATAACCGCCCAATCTGAGAGAGCGTGGGCACCGCGTCGATATTGCGGCCTAAAACCTCGTCCATTTCGGCGTAGGCGCGTTTGAGCACGTCGCGGTTGTTGAGCAGGAAATAGAGCGTGAAGGACAGCAGGCCTGATGTCGTCTCATGCCCCGCGATCAGGAAGGTGTTGATCTGATACCGGATGTTTTCATCCGACAGCCGCTCCCCCGTCACCGCATCGCGGCCAGACAGCATGAAGTCGAGCAGATCGTCGCCCTCGGTCCCGCCGGTGTGGCGGCGCTCAGCGATGATCTCATCGACGAGGTTGTTCATATACTTGGCGTCTTTGGCCAGCATTTCGATCTGCTGGCGCTTCATCAGCTTTTCGCCTGGAATGCCGCGCATCTTTTGCGTCGTGTCGAGCGTCCGGTTGAGCGCCGCGATAAAGGGGTGAAAATCCTCGCGGTAGAACGAATTGAAGCGATAGCCGAACCCGCACACGCCGATCGTGTCGAGCGTCAGACGGATCATGTCCTTGGGCACATCGATCACATCGTCCGAGTTCATCCGCTCCCATTTGAGCATCAACTGCTGCGCGATGTCGATCATCATCGGCAGGTAGCGCCCCATCGCCTTCTGGCTGAAAGAAGGAAGCAGGATGTTGTGTGCCTTGGCCCAGTTGGGATCGTCTGTGTCGCCGGTGAACAGACCGTCGCCCGCAATGGAACGCAGCCGCTTCAATGGCCCACGCACGGTCTTGTCGAACCGCTTCTCATCGCAGATTTCCGCCGCCATATCGGCGCCCGAAACGATAACAATGGGCGTGCCCATCATGTCGAGTTGATAGATTGGCCCGTATTCCTCGGCGAGTTCCATCAAGGATTGGATCTGCCGGTTGGAGTCCACCGTCAGGACATTCCCGATCAGCGGGTTGCCCGGCGGCTGCGGAATGGGTTCGAGCGCGATTTGTGTGGCCATTTAGGGTTCATGCCACGCGAGTTTGCTCCTGAAAAGGGCAAGGCTTCAGGAGCTTCTTTGGTCGCTTTATGGCCCGCACTGGCCCATGCAAGCGGCATATGGCGCGATTGATAGCTCGCGCGTCTCAAAGGGCATTGTACAATTCAGGGTAAAAAACTTTGAACCTTTTCCGTAACCCGCCCCTCTAACCCGACGAAACCCGAAGATGGCGCTTGTCGCGCCAATCGGAAAAGGGGCAGAAACACTCGTATGGAAGTGCTTGAGAAGCGCGCGGAATCGGCCGCACAGCGGGACGATCAGTTGATCGAACGCTTGCGCTTGGGCGATCTTGACGCGTTCGAAGCCTTCTACAAGGCCTATCGGCCAAAACTGCGGGGCTTCATCCTCAATATTGTTTCCAACGAGGAAGCGGTGGATGAAGTGTTCGATGATGTGATGATGGTGGTTTGGAACAAGATCGCGGGTTTCGAAGGCCGCAGCAAGCTGTCCACCTGGGTGTTCAGCATTGCGTATCGCCGGGCGCTGAAGGAAACAGGAAAGCCGGTTGAAGTGGAGTACAGCGAAGCCAAAACCGAACCCGAAGTTGTCGAAGGCGAAGCGGAGCGCGCTCTTGAAGCGGGCCGCACGAAAGACAGGATCAAGGCAGCGCTGACAAAGCTGCCATCGGACCAAGGGGCCGTCGTGCGCTTGGCGTATTTTGAAGGGCTGAGTTACCGCGACATCGGCGCGGTGATGCAATGCCCAGAGGACACGGTGAAGACTCGCATGTTTCATGCGCGGCGCAAGCTGAAGGCCGCCTTGGGTGGCACTCTCGCCGATTGGGTTTAGGAGGTAGGGTAGTGACACGAGAGCACGAAAAGAAACCGCAAGTCGGTGCGCCCAACGATGGCGATACTCTGCACGAGCATGAGCGCGTGGACGCGTTGATGCCTTGGATCGCGCGCGGCGAATTGGAAGACGCCGACAGCGCGCTGATTGATGAAGAGCTCGCAAAATCGCCTGCGTTTCGGGCGAAGCTGGCGCAGGAAAGCGAGCTTGCCAGCGTGATGGAAGACATCGCAGCGGACGAAGACACGCAATGCGACGCCGAAGCCGACGCGGCCTGGGCCACGTTCAAAGCGCGTTTGCCCGAAACCACCCGTTCTGTGCCTGAGGATGCCCCTCTTCAGGCACAACCCCTTCCGCGCGCCAATCAACAAAAAGGGCGCGCATCGTCGCTGGCGCGCACAAGTGCCTGGCGCCGGTTCCGCCTGCCGCAGACCAATGTTGGCTGGCTGGCGACCGCTCAGACGGCGGTGCTGGCGGCCTTGGCGTTTCTGTTCATTCCGGGACAATTAGCTGAAGACGAAGGCGACTATCGCATGCTCAGTTCAGACGGCGCGTCGGCCACTCTTCCGGTTGGGAACGCCGTGATCATGCTCGACCCCGCGACCGATCTCGCCGCATTGCAGCAGATCCTCAACCATGCCGGGGCACGGATCGTGGATGGACCGATGGCCAATGGCGGCTACGTAATCGCGCTTGATGAGGCCGATGTTCCATCGGGTCTCGAAACCCTGCGCGCGAGCGAAGCGGTGGTTTTGGCCGAGCCTTTGAGCGGTGAGGCGCAACCGTGAGGTTCGTTCGCGTCTTGATTGTCTTTGCTGCTTTGGCTTTGGCCGCCGGCACGGGTTCTATCTCACACGCGCAAGAGACCGTTCGCACGGATCGGAGCGCAGAAGGTGCAACCACCGACGCGGCGCAATCGGTCGAGAAGGCTGAGCGTAAGAAGATCCTGGTTATGATCGAACAGGCGCCCAATCGCCTGCGCCCGGGCGCTTCCTATTCGAGCGGCTATGGCAACGCGCAGACCAAAGCGGCGCGCGAAAGGCTTGGGCGCACCATCGCCAAGGACTTCGGATTTAGCTTCGTTGAGCTGTGGCCGATGCCGCTGATCGGCCTCGACTGCTTTATCCTTGAATTCACCGATCAGTACACCGCCGCCGAAGCGGTTAAGATGGTCGAAAAGCATCCAGCGGTCGAATGGGCGGAGCCCATGGAGGTTTACGAAACCCTGGCGACGACGCGCCGCGCGGACCCGCTTTCGCGTCTTTCGCCTGCTTCAACAGCCTGGAATATGAGCCGCATTCACTCGTCCTGGACGGGGCGCAATGTCACCGTCGCGGTGATCGATACGCAGGTGGATGCGAACCATCCCGATCTCAAAGGCCGCATCAAAGTTGCGCGCAATTTCGCACCGCAATCTCCGCCCAAACCCGAATATCACGGCACCGAAGTGGCCGGGATCATCGCCGCCAACGCGCGCAATGGAATTGGCATTGCGGGCATCGCTCCGGGAGCGCGCCTCATGGCCCTGCGCGCGTGCTGGCAGCGCGGGGCCACCCGCACATCGGCCTGCACCAGTTTGAACCTGGCGCGCGCCATGAACTACGCGATTGAGCGCGGGGCCAAGATTATCAATCTCAGCCTGGGAGGACCGCCCAATCGTCTGCTCAGCCGCCTGATCAACACCGCTGAAGAGCGCGGCATTGCGGTTGTCGCGGCCTACGATCCCAGCCGGCCCATGGGTGGTTTTCCCGCCTCGCACCCCAAGGTTATCGCCGTCTCGCAGGAAGGGGTGACCACAGGGAAAGGTTACGCGGCGCCAGGACGCGATATTCCCACGACGCAGCCCGGCGGCGGCTTTCACTTTGTAACGGGCAGTTCGTATTCCGCCGCGCATGTCACGGGGCTGTTGGCGATCAATTACGAGCGCAGCCGCACGCGGCGCGGGACGTGGCACGCGCTAGAGCACACCGATAGTAAGACCCGGAAGATCGATATCGCAGCGACTTTTGAATAGCCCGCTTCCCCCTTCGCCCCATGCCCGTAAAGGGTCGCAGGGCGCGCATTGGCTGCGAGCAGCCTTGCGCGCCCTCTTTTGCGTTGTGTTCGGCAGCTTTGCCCTGGGTTCGAACGCCCATGCGCAGGTCAGCGGGGCGATCACGGTACAGAACGACGACCGCTTTCGTGGTCGGTCCGTGAGCGAAGGCGAACCAGTGGCGATTGCCTCGATGGCGTATGATCTGGAAAGCGGACTGTCGGTCGGCGGGTCGGTGGTGGGCACCACAAACGGCGAGGGCGTCGGGGTGTCGCGCGCGTCTGGTCATGTCAGCTACGCGAAATCGGTCGGACAAGGATTTGCGGTGGATAGCGGGGTCGTGGTTCAGACCTACACCAACCGCTATTCAAGCGGGCAATCGCAGACCTTCGTTGAGGCTTATGGCGGGGTCACATGGAAACAGTTTGCCCTGCACGCAAGCTATTCGCCCAGCTATCTCGATGCGGGGCTAGAGACGCTGTATGTCGAGCTTAACGCGGTTCAGGATCTGGGCGGCGGCTTTCGCGCAAAAGCGCGCGGAGGTGTCTTACGACGGCTATCGGGCGAGGGCTCTTTTGGCGGAGAGAACACGCGCTGGGACGCTCAGATCGGTGTGACGAAAGACTTCGATCGCCTCTCCGCTTTCGTTAATCTCAGCACCGCCGGATCGGGCGAGGGCACCTACTTCGACGGCCCATGGCAGGGCCGCAACGCGGTGATTTTCGGGGTCAGCCGCAGCTTCTAAGCGCCACTGGAGCGGGCCATTTCCAGCGCGCCGCAAAATATTCTTACCAAAGTTTGAACCTTTCCTGAGGCGCCGAGCACTAAGCCGTGTCTGAGAGGGTCAAAGGTGCATCCGACAGGGTGCCTCCCACTCCCTTTGCAGACGAGCTTTGTCACAAATGGCGCGTCTATCCCCCTTGGGCGCGCGCAAATGGAGGATGACCCCATGAAAACCCGCAACACGCACACCCGCACACACCTTCTCACTTCATCCGTTTCCTTGATCGCAGTCCTGGTCGCGGCTCCCCTCGGCGCGCAGACGGTGATCAACGACGGCGATAACGCGACCGTCACCTCAGCTGAAGATGGCGAAACGATCTCGGCCGCCGCCGGTGTGATCAGCACCGTGGATGGCGCTCCCGTCGTTGTCGTCGACACCAACGACGTGACCGTCGACAACGCGGGCACGCTCGCCACGACCGGTGTTACGCAGACCGTTCAGGTTAACCAAGGCACGACCGGTGCGGTCATCAACAACGAAGCGACCGGCCGCCTCGAAGGCGCCTCGCGCGTCGTCAACTTTGACGGCAGCGACGCGACGCTCAACAACGATGGCGTTATTCTGGGCACCGGCAGCCAGCGCAACGGCGCGGTCTACGCCAACCGCACCAGCAACAACATTGCGATTAACAACGCGGCCACTGGCTCGATCGATGCCGGTGTCGAAGGCGCCGGAATCGCGATCGAAGTGGGTGGCGGCGGAGCCCCGCGCGGTGGCTCGATCACCAACGCAGGCACCATTCAGGGCCGTGGCCAAGCCTCTCCCATGGGCGGCACCGCTGGCGATGGCATTCGCTTCTTTGGTCCGGGCCTTGCCCCGGAATATGTCTATGAAGGCGACATTACTAACAGCGGGCTGATCAATTCCGAAAGCACGCAAGGCACGGTAGCGGGCATCCGCTTTGCCAACCGCATCGGTTTCCAAGGCACGCTCACCAACGAAGAAGGTGGCGTAATCTCGGGCGCGCAAAACGGCCTCTATTTCGGCAACGACGCGGATCACACCGGCGGTGTGGTCAACAACGCCGGTACGATTTCGTCGGGCAGCCGCGCGTTGAACATCGATGGGACGGGTCTGGTCGTGAACAACTCCGGTTCGATCCTCGGAACCGGCAACCAGCGCAACGGTACGGTCTATGCCGACAGCACCGCGACTGGCTTCACGCTCAACAACACCGAA
>JBCCAH010000019.1:0-67872 GCA_039814925.1 Pseudomonadota bacterium | reverse complement strand
GCACCGGGGGCGCGACGCACCCTTCGGCCGGCGTCCCTATGGCCGCCTTGTCCGGACAGCTTGCAGCGAAGGTGATCTGCGCGGACCGCGCTTCGATGCGCCGGTATCAGCCGGCGGCTACACCTGGTGGTATATCGACGCAATCAGCGAAGACGGGCAGCACGGCCTGACGATCATCGCGTTCGTGGGCAGCGTGTTTTCGCCCTATTACAAGAAATCGGGGCGCGGTGATCCTTACAACCATTCGTGCCTGAATGTCGCGATGTATGGTCCCAGTGCGCGTTGGGTGATGACCGAAAGACCGCGCGGCTGCGTGACGCAAAGCGCGCGCGCGCTGACCATTGGGCCAAGCAATGTGGAATGGGACGGCAACGCTCTGACGGTGACGATTGAAGAGCGCGACACGCGCCTGTTCAACCCGTTCCATCGGCCTGTGCGCGGCAAGGTCCGAGTAATCCCCGAAGCGCTTAATCCCGCGGCATTCGCGCTGGATGGCAATGAAAACCACATCTGGCACTGCATGGCTCCACGCGCGCGGATCGAGGTCGAGATGGACGAGCCGGGCGTGTCCTGGTCGGGCAAGGGATACTTCGATCACAATCGCGGCAGTGAACCGCTCGAAGACGGGTTTCGCGTGTGGCATTGGAGCCGCGCGCATATGCGCGATGGGTCGGTTGTTTGCTACGAAGGCGAACGCCAGGACGGCTCGCTCTTTGCCAGCGCCATCCGCTTCAACGCGGCGGGTATTCCCGAAGAGGCCGATCTGCCTTCAATGGCCGATCTCCCGCCAAGCCGTTGGCGCATCGGTCGTCGCACGCGCTCGGAAATCGGCCTCGCCAAGGTGCATCGGACGTGGGAGGACACGCCGTTCTATTCGCGCTCGGAATTGACGTCCCAGCTCTACGGGGAGCAAGTCGTCGCGATTCAGGAGAGTCTCGATATGCGCCGGTTCTCCAACCCGCTGGTGCAGTTCATGTTGCCTTACCGGATGCCGCGCTCGGCTAGGTAGATTTCTCGTCGGCCGCTTTGGCGGCTGCTTCCTCGGCCTCGCGCGCTTCTCTTTCCAGGCGTTCAGCGCGGGTCTTCTTAAGCTCTTTGTCGGTCTTCCACACCTGCCACACGCCAAAGCCGATGGCGATGCCGTAGAAGAAGATGATCTCGATGAATCCGAACAGACCGCCGCCCATGATGCCTCTCCTTTGCGCGCCTTAGGCGGGTATCAAAAGTCCCTGAGCCTGTGCAAACTGAATGATTGCCGCGTGGGCCCGTTCCGGCGCCTCCTCATGCGCTAAATGGCCGAGGCCGCGCAGAACCTCCAACTGCGATGTTGGCAGCCACGAATGCACCTCTTGCGCCCAATCAAGCGGAATGGCGCGGTCCTTGTCGGAGTGGACCAACAGGATCGGGTTCGTAACCTCGTCCATCCGGGTTCTGAGCGTCGGCAAATCCCAGTTCGCCATCATCGAAAGCCCGCCCTTGGTGTGATGCGGATTGGCGAACAACGCTTCGTAGCAGGCCATGCCAGCCGCATCGATTTGTGACCCGGTGGACCGGTATAGAAACCGCTCGGCCTCTTTGCCAAAGGTCGTCATCTTGGAAAAAATGCGCGGCACAAAGGGGTTTATAAACAGCAGCTTGGCCACCGCTGGAAAAATCTGCGCGGCAGGTCCGGGAAAAGGGCGCATCGCGGAATTGAGGCCGATGATCGGCCCCTTGTATCCGTGGTCGAGCGCCAGCTGCACCGACAAAGCCGCGCCCGCTGAATGGCCGATCAGCAGGTCCGGTTGGAAGCCGAGCGACTGGATCAGCTTGGCGATTTCATCGGCCATGCGGGGCAGCGACATCGCCTCCGCCGGATGCCCGGTCGTGAAGGCGTGGCGTGGCAGGTCCATCGCGATCACGGAAAAGTCGTCGGCGATCATGGGCATAAGACCGGCCCACGAATGCACCGAGGCGCCTGTGCCGTGCAGCAGCAGAGCCTTGGGCGCATCCGGCTGACCCATGCGCTGTATATGCCAGGTTGCACGCCCCGCGTCCCAGAACTCGCTCGCCTCGCGGTGGGGCCAGATGCGCCCCTCGCGCCGCCAGTTGAGCGGGCGGCTCACGCGGGTTCCTGAACGGGTTGGGCCGCGCTCACCGCGTCGGCGATCTGGCGCGCGTCGGCGCGGGGCAGGGCGAGGAAGCGCGCGTTCATAGCCTCGGCCAGAGCGGCGCCTTCGCGCGCGGCTCTGGCGGAGATATCGATGACGATAGAGTCGATACCCGACCGCGCCAGCGCCTTGGCTGAGGCGATCGCGTCTTCGCCCGCTTGCTTGCGGCCCGGTTTGCCCTCGCGGTCGATATTGGCGCGCCCATCGGTCAGCACCACAAGGCTGGGCGTGCGTCCCTTGGCGGCGACCGCTTCGGCGCATTCGCGCGCCGCGTCCAATCCCAGGGCGAGCGGTGTGCCGCCGCCACCGGGCAGTTCGCTCAGCGCACGCCGCGCGCGGGTGAGCGAGCGGGTGGGGGGCAGCAGAAGCTCAGCGGTTTCCCCGCGAAAGGCCACCATCGCGACTTCGCTGCGCGTGACATAGGCCTGCGCCAGCATAAGCTCGACCGCGCCCTTGGCCTCAGCCAGCCGCGCGGCGGCGGCGGAGCCCGAGGCATCAACCGCAAAGATAGTGACGCGCGCGGCCTTGTCCTCGAACCGGCGCACGCGCAGGTCCTCTTTCCTCATCTGAAGAGGGTCTTCGCGGGTGGCTCCGCTTTCGCGTCGGCGCACCTCCTGCCACGGAACGGCGGCGCGTAGAGTGTCGATCAGCGCGAGCCTCGCGCCCCCTCGCGGCATACCGGGCCGCGCGCCCAAAGGCTTGCCGCGCAGGCCCGATTTGCGCCGCTTGCCCGTTCCGCCGCCGGTGACGCGGCGCGGAGCCTTTCCCTCCGCCAGAGCGGCCAGAAGGTCCGCCGGGATTGCCGCCTTGGCGGCTTCGACCAGTGTTTCTTCGAGCGGCGCATCGGGGTTGAGTTGTTGGCTTTCGGCCTCCTCCTCGCCCGGTTCGGGCGGGGTTTCGGGCGGCTGATCTTCGGGGGGAGGGGGCTCCTCCTCCATCGGCGGCAGTTGTGTGGCGCGCGGGGCCAGAACGAGGCGCACCGCCACGGCGAGATCGACCTCGTCCGCTTTGGGTCGCCCTTGCAACGCGGCGTGCGACCGCGCGGCGGTGGCGGCGAAGAACAGGGCGCGGAGTGAACGCACCCCCAAGGCCTCAGCCGTCGCGGCGATGGCACGCATCGCACTGTCGTCAAGCTCGGCGACCGTTTGCAGCGCCACTTTGCCGGTGTCTAATGGCGCGACTTGCCATTCGCGCGAGGCGGCGAGGTCGCAGTGAAACGCAATCCGTTCGAGTAGGCTGAACGGCGGCGCGTCGTCGGGATCAGTTGCGTCGTCGAGCAGGATCAGCGCGGGCGGCGTTTGGCCCGAGTGCCCGAAATGGCCATCATCGGCGCGCTGGATAAGCCGGCCAGCCACACGATGTTCGATCCGTTCGGCCATAGGGACGATGACCGCGCCACCCGCCGCCTCGTCCAGCAAACCGCTCTGCTGCACGGCTTTGCCGCCAGCAAGACTAGCCGCGATATCGATGCCGCCCAGCAGGCGTTCGTCATCGATATGGCCGGGCATACGGCGCATGGGTTTATCGGCGGCCTTAAAGGCATCGGTCAGCGCAGTGACCAAAGCATCGCGCGCGGGCGAGGAGCCGCGCAGCACCATACCGCCAAAAAGTGAGGGGGCGGTGAGGAAAAGCCGAGCCGCGAGCGCCGCGTCTTCAATCGGATCCAAAGGGCCCTCGGCCCTCACCCGAACAGCTCGTCGATCGCGCGGGTGATGCGCACAGTCGATCCGGTTTCGTCGAGCACATCGCGCCGCAAGCGGTGCCTTAGGGCGGAGGGCGCAATCGCGATCATATGTTCGCGCCGGACCGACTTCGCCCCTTGCAGCGCCGCCAAGGCTCGCGCCGCGCGCATCAGGGTCAGCTCTCCGCGAAGGCCATCCGCGCCGACCGCAAGGCACAGATGCGCCGCGTCTGTGAGGACATCTTCGCCCGGCTCCAGCTTCGCCAGCTTGTTCTTGCCGCGCGCGACTTGTTTGAGGATCTTTTCATCCTCTTCCGCCCACTCGGCCTCGAATGCTTCGGGATCGCGTTCCTGCGCGGCGACCAGTTTCATGATCGCGATGCGCGTGTCGATATCGGTCGGGGTTTTAACCTCCACCGAAAGACCAAAGCGATCGAGCAATTGCGGGCGCAGCTCGCCTTCTTCGGGGTTGCCGCTTCCAATCAGGACGAAGCGCGCGGGGTGGCGCACGGAAAGGCCTTCGCGCTCCACTACATTCTCGCCCGAAGCGGCCACGTCGAGCAGCAGGTCGACGAGGTGATCTTCGAGCAGGTTGATCTCATCAATATAGAGAAAGCCGCGATGCGCCTTGGCCAAAAGGCCGGGTTCAAACGCCTTTTCACCCGCGCGCAGGGCTTTTTCCAAGTCGAGGCTGCCAATCACCCGGTCTTCGGTCGCGCCCAAAGGCATGTCGACAAAGGGCACCGCGCGTTTGCGCAATGGGCCGCCCCCGCACACATCGGGGTAACGCTCCGCGTCCTCTTTCGAGCCGCCATAGGGGCAGTTCACGTGCGCGGTGATCGGCGGCAAAAGCTTGGACAAAGCGCGCGCGGCGGTCGATTTGCCGGTGCCGCGATCGCCGAACACCATCACCCCGCCCACGCTGGGGTCGACGGCGGCGATCAGCAGCGCTTGCTTCATCTCGTCCTGACCGACGATAGCGGAAAAAGGAAAGCGGGCCATGATCGCCTTCTAATGGACTCTTGCCGACCTTTGGACAAGTAAAAGTGACAATTTATCCTGACACTTGCGGTGTCAGCGCGTTTTTCCTCGGGTCAGCATGATGACCGGGATAAGCCCTACGGCTAACAGGATCAGCGCGGGGATAGAGGCTTCGACCAATCGCTCGTCGCTGGCCAGACGATAGGTGCGGGTGGCGAGCGTTTCCAGATTGAACGGGCGCAGGATCAAGGTGGCGGGCAATTCGCGCAAGGTGTCGATCAGGACCAGAGCGAGCGCCGCCAGCAGGCTGGGGCGCAGCAGTGGCACGTAAATCTGCGCCAGAACGCGCGAGGGTCCCGCGCCAAGCGAACGCGCGGCGGCGTCCAGCGAGGCGGGGATGCGCGCCATGCCCCCTTCGAGCGCGTTGTAGGCGACGGTCAGAAATCGGACGGCGAGCGCGTAGATAAGGATAACGCTGGTGCCCGTCAGAATGAGTCCCCCGGTGTAGCCCAGCGATCCGCGCGCAAAGCCGGTGAGAGATTGATCCAGCGCGCCCAGCGGGGCGAGCAGGCCGACCGCCAGAAGCGCTCCGGGCAGCGCGTAGCCGAGCGTTGCAAACCGGGTGAGGGCGCCGATCCAGCCGCTCTCGCTGCGGCGCTTGGCGAAGGCGAGCGTAAGGGCCAGAGCTGTGGTGGTCACGGCAACGGCGAGGCCGAGCCACAGGCTGGCGCGAGCGTATTCGCCAAGCGCTGCGGCGGCGCGGATGGCCTGATCCTCAACGGCGAGCGAAGACAGATGCAAGGCGGGGACAACGAAGCCCAGAGTCACCGGCAGCGCGCACGCGGTGAATGCGCCGAGTTTCCCGGCGGACGATAGCGTGACTAAAGGCTCTTGCGCACCTTCGCGCAAACCATCGCGGCTGTCGCTGCGGCCGCTTCGGGTCACCGCTTCGAGCGCCACCAGAGCGACGACAAAGGCCAGCATGAACGCCGCCAGTCCCATCGCCGCATCCTTGTCGCCCATCGCCAGCCAGCTGCGGAAAATGCCGGTCGAAAAGGTGGGGATCGCGAAATATTCGGCGAGGCCAAAATCGGCGAGCACCTCCATCAGCACCAGCGCCAAGCCTCCGGCGATGGCGGGGCGCGCTGCGGGGAGGGCGACCTGCCAGAACGCGCGCGCTGGCCCAGCGCCCAGCGTGCGCGCGGCGCGAAACTGGCTGGCGCTTTGCGCGGCGAAGGACGCGCGGGCGAGCAGGTAGATGTAGGGATAGAGGACTAGGGCCAAGATGATCGCGCCGCCCACAAGGCTGCGGATCGGCGGGAAGGTGTATTCGTGGACGCCCCATCCTGTCAGCGCGCGCAAGGCTGTTTGAACCGGTCCGGAAAAGTCGAGCAGATCGGCGTAGACATAGGCGGCGATATAAGACGGCACTGCCAGGGGCAGGACCAGCGCCCAGCCCAGCGTCCGGCGCGCCGGAAAATCGCAAGCGCTGACAAACCAGGCTGAGCCTACGCCCATCGCGGTTGCAAGCGCGCCGGTCAGCGCCATCAGCGCGGCGGTGTTGAGGATGTAGCGCCACAATATGCCGCCGGATAACTGGCTCAGACCCGCTATCCCGCCGGTGGGGGCGGTGATGGCGATCGCCACCAAAGGCACGGATGCAAGCGCGGCGATCAGCAGCGCCGCGATTAGCCAGCCCGATCCCGCGCCAAGTGTTCCCACGCGCCAGCTTCGCGGTGCAACCCCGCTTGCCTCGCCCTCATCAAATTGCGTAAGGCGGCTCACCACGTTTGTTTCGCCAAACGCACAAGAGACCCTTTCGGACCGACCATTTGAGCCTCGAATTCAGCCATATTGCCTACACTTACGGCGCCAAGAGAAAACTGCGTGGTGAGACGCGCGCACTGGAAGATGTCAGCTTCACAGCGCCCACGGGTGAAATCACCTGTCTGCTTGGCGCGTCGGGTTGCGGCAAGTCAACCTTGCTGGGCCTGGCGGCGGGGCTTCTGCCGGTTCAGGAGGGCCGGATTGCTTTGAATGGAGAAGCCTTGGCTGAGGCTGGAGGTAGCCCTCCTCCCGAGGCGCGTCCGGTTGGTCTGGTGTTTCAGGATGCGGCGCTGTTCCCGCATATGACGCTGCATCAGAATATCGGCTTTGGCCTGCCCAAGGAACAACGCGGCGCAGGAAGCGACGTGATCGAGGCCTGGCTTACCCGCGTCGGTCTTGAGGGTCTGAGCGCGCGTTACCCGCACGAGCTTTCCGGCGGCCAGCAACAGCGCGCCGCGCTCGCTCGCGCGATGGCGCCCGAACCGCAAGTGCTGTTGATGGACGAACCCTTTGCCAGCGTCGACATAGTGCTGCGCCGAACGTTGCGGCGCGAATGCCGGATCCTGCTGCGCGACCGGGGGACGACGGCCATCCTTGTAACGCATGACCCGGACGAGGCGCTCGACGTCGCGGACCGTATTGCCGTGATGGAGGCGGGGCGGATCGTCCAGTTCGGCACTCCGCAAGAGCTCTACACCGCGCCCGCCGCGCCTTCGGTGGGGGCGATTTTCGGCGGGGCGCAAATTGTGCCGGCAAGGGTCAAGGATGGCGGCTTTGAAAGCGTGTTTGGCCATTGGCCAGCGGCGTGCTTGCTGGGGGAAGCCGCAAGTGAAGCCGGAGACGTCGATCTGCTGGTGCAGGGACGCGCCCTGCGGCTTGAGCTCGATCGAGAAGGTATCGCGGTTCGTGACGTCCACCCCTTGGGAGCAAGGGCGCGGGTGCTGCTTCAGCATGCGAGCGGCGCGGAACTGACCGCCGAAGTCCCGCAGTCGGCCGCCGATCATATCCGGCCAGGCGCTCGCTATCGGATCAAGCCCGATCCGCACACCGTGCGGGTGTTTGAAAGAGGCTGATCGCCGCCTCACCTTGCTCTGTTCGAAAATGCCCGCTTGCGCTTCGTTGCGCATTATTGCAAATGATTCGCAACTTGGACGAAGGGAATCAGTTTCGTGAAAATCAACACACGCCGCTCGCGCATTGCGCGCACTCTTCTTGTAGCCGCCACCAGCGCGCTGGCTCTGACCGCCTGCGCCGAGAGCGTCGAAGAAGAGGTCGCAATCGTCGGCGAGGTCAACATCTACTCCTCGCGCCATTACGACACCGATCTGGCGCTTTATGAAGATTTCACCAAGGCGACCGGCATCAAAGTCAACCGCATCGAGTCGGGCGCGGACGCGTTGATTGAACGCATCTTGGCCGAAGGCGAGTACTCGCCGGCTGACCTGCTGATCACGGTGGACGCCGGGCGTTTGTGGCGCGCGGTCGATGCGGACGTGCTCGCGCCAATTGAATCGGAGACGCTCACCGCGCGTGTGCCTGAAAACCTGCGCCACCCGGATGGTCTGTGGTTCGGCCTATCAACTCGGGCGCGTGTCATCGTCGCCAACGCGGATTTGGTCGACACGAGCGGCCTCACCACCTACGCCGACTTGGCGGACCCGGCCTATACGGGGCAGGTGTGCATGCGATCCTCTTCCAACATCTACAACATCTCGCTGCTTTCCAGCGTGATCGCGCGCGCCGGCGAAGCGGCCGCGCAAGACTGGGCCGCTGGAATCGTCGCCAATTTCAAGCGGCCTCCGCAAGGCAACGACACCGCGAATATGGAAGCGGTCGCCAATGGCGAATGCGGTGTGACGCTGGCGAACACCTATTATCTTGCGCGCTTCGCCGATAAGCCGGAAGTGTTCGATAAGCTCACCGTGATATTCCCCAACCAGGGCGAAGGCGACATCGGCACGCATGTGAATGTAAGCGGCGCGGGCCTGACCAAGAGCGCGCCCAACCGGAAAAACGCGATCAAATTCCTTGAATATCTGACCGACAATCAGGCTCAGCAATACTTCGCCAACGGCAACAACGAATACCCTGTCGTCGAAGGCGTTGCGCCCACCTCCTTCATTGCGGGGCTGGGCGAGTATCGCGCGGACACACTCAGCACCGCGACTATCGGTGTAGGTCAGGCGAAAGCGGTCGCGATTTACGACACGGTCGGTTGGAACTAGGGGCAAGGCTCCAGATTTTGACCGCGATCAAGGCGCGTGTGGGATCGTTCGCCTCAAGCGCGTCTTTCAGCCCGTAAAGTTGAAACCACCTTGAAGCGGCGCGCACAAACGTCCATCTGCGCGCCAACTTTACTGACACAAGACCGATTGAGACTTCGCCCATGAACATGCCCATCACCGACCGTGACCAGTTCGCCGAAAGCGCCGCGCTAAGCGTCGAAACGATCACGCATGTCCATCAGTGGAACGATGAGCTTTTCACGCTCAAGATGACCCGCCCGGCGAGTTTCCGCTTCCGTTCGGGAGAGTTTGTGATGATCGGTCTGCCGCAGGAAAACGGCAAACCGCTGCTGCGCGCCTATTCGGTGGCCTCGCCAAGCTATGATGAAGAGCTCGAATTTCTCTCAATCATCGTACAGGACGGCCCGCTGACCTCGCGCCTGCAACACATCAAGCCGGGCGACCCGGTCTATCTTGGCAAGAAGCCCACCGGCACGCTGGTCACCGACGCGCTGCTGCCGGGCAAGCGGCTGTTCATGCTGTCGACCGGTACGGGTCTGGCGCCGTTTATGAGCCTCGCGCGCGATCCCGAAGTCTACGAAATGTTCGAAGAGATCATCGTCGTGCACTCGGTGCGCCGCGTCGCCGATTTGGCCTATCGCGAACTGCTCGAAAGCAAGCTTGAAGGCGATCCGCTGCTCGAAGATGATCAGCGTGAACGCTTTATCTACGTGCCTACGGTGACGCGCGAAAGCTTCCGCACGCAGGGCCGCATCCAGACGCTGATCGAGGATGGCCGCCTCTTCGAACAGTCCAAAGGCCCACAGCGTTTCGATCCTGAAAACGATCGTGTGATGCTGTGCGGATCGATGGCTATGATCAAGGACCACGCCGCCGACCTGGAAAAGCGCGGGTTCGAAGAAGGCGCCAATAACAAGCCCGGCAGCTTCGTGATCGAACGCGCGTTTGTGGGCTGAATAATTGGTCAGTGTCCGCTGCCGGGTACTCCCAGTCTAAGCGGAAGAGTCCGGAAGTGGAGGTGGAAGCGGAATGGCCGTTTCTTCAACTCGATGCCATCGAAGCGGACGTGGAACTCTCGAACCTTATTTGGCAAGTCGCGGCTTAATTCTCGTCGACTCGTGAACGGCCATTGAAGGCGGCCGGGCCGTCAGTCAGTTAGGCTAACATTCGAGATTGGCTTCAAACAATTGCCCGAAAACTCTTAGCGGATAGGGCACTTGGCGCCGCGACGTTTGAATGATGGTCCGAGCGAGGACGTTGGCTACAACGTCTACTGAAACGCCAAAATTCCCGTTCTACTCGTCTCTGTTTGGTCCGTTCTGGGAAAAAATGGCGGCACAAACACGTTCTTGGACCGCGTTAGGATCGGGTGGAACAGATGACGGGCTGAGCAAGCCGATCTCCGGGGTGAAGCTGAACAGAGTACCAGCGATACCCAGAATTGTGTAATACAAAAGGGTAGGATCCCCCGGATCGACTTGACCCCTCTCCTGACATTCCGCGATCAACGCCACCGATGTGTCGTGCAGCGGTTTTAGATAGGTCTCGGCGAGCCAGTCGAGCCGGTCGGAATGCGCTCTGCCTTCCATAGTCATCAGCCGGTGCAAGTCTGGCTCTTCCATGCACATTCGGATGAAGGCGCGAATGGCGGCCATGAGCTGCGATTTGGGATCTGGCCCCTCTGCCGCTTCGAACTCTTCCCTCACGACCAGTGAGGCATGCTCAAAGATTTGAGTCATCACAGCCTTCCACAGATCGTCCTTATTCTCGAAATGGTAGAGCAGGAGGCTTTGAGCGACCCCCATATCGTCGGCGATCTGGCGGGTCGTGGTTCCCTCAAATCCAGCGACAGCAAAGCGTGATTTGGCCGCAAGGATGATCTGGGCCCTGCGATCGGCAGCAGAGCGGCGGGTGCGTTTTGGTTTCGTGGTGATGCTCATGGCGATCCTTATTGATCAAAGCTTCAACAAAGTCTACTGATCGATCAATCAATAACGAATCATGGGACAAGGATGCTTTCGCAAGGGCACTACGCCTTCAACGGGCTTGAGCGGGTGATATGGGGGCAGGATGCCGTCACCGCCTGTCTTGCCGAGGTCGAGCGACGCGAGGCTACACGCGTGGCCATCATCACTTCGCCCAGCCTCAGACAACTGACGGGATCGGCTGACACGTTGGCTAAGGCTCTTGGCCAGCGCGTCGCCTTAATTTTCGACGATCTGCAGCCCCATACGCCGTCCCCTCAAGCAGACGCTTTTGCGCGTGAGACAAAGTCGGCGGGAGCAGACCTTGTCGTCTCAATGGGCGGCGGCACTCCGATAGACACCGCTAAGATCGCGCTCGCTCTGAACGGCGATGGCGGTGAGAACTCGCTTTCGCTTGCGGGAATGGCGCCCAAGGATACGCCGCCTCCGATCCGTCAGATCGCTTGCCCAACAACCCTGTCGGGGGCCGAATTCTCTGACCTTGCCGGTCTGACCGACCCCGAAACCCGCATCAAGCATGGAATCGCCAGTTTTGGCATCGGTCCTGCGACCGTGATCCTCGATGCCAGTCTTGCGGCCCACACGCCGCTCGACCTGTGGCTGTCGACCGGAATGCGCGCGGTGGATCACGCCATCGAAACGCTCTGTTCAATCGCGGCGACCCCGTTCACCGACGCCTTGGCTTTAGAGGCGCTGGCAAAACTCGCGTCATCTCTAAGAACAAGCGCGGCCGATAAGGGCGATCTGCAAGCCCGAGAAAACGCGCAATTGGCAGTATGGCTCGCCAGCTCTGGTCTGAATCGCACACCATACGGCGCCAGCCACGGGATTGGCCACCAGTTGGGCGCGGTTGCCGGTGTACCGCATGGGATTTGCTCATGCGTATTGCTACCAGCCGTGCTTGATTGGAACGCCGAATTTTCGAGCGAAGCGCAAGCGCGGATCGCGGACACTCTGGGCGCGGAAACCGCAGCCAAAGGCGTGCGAGCACTGCTCGCCGATCTGGGCCTACCCAGTCGACTTTCGGAAGCGGGCGTCAGGCGCGATCAACTGCCGCAGATTGCCTCGGGCTCGGTCGAAAATCGCTGGGTCAAGACCAACCCCAAGCCGCTGGAAACATCACAAGACATCGAACGGCTGCTGACAGCCGCATTTTAGGGAGAGCCGCATATGCGGATGGAGCAACACGTACTGAACGAACTGCACAGCTTTCGCTTCACTGGCGAAGACCCAAAATACGCTTTGGTAATATCGCACGGCATTGCCAGCCATGGCGGTATCTATGATGTCTTTTGTGAGCACCACGCGGCGAAGGGCGCGGACATCTTCAGCTATGACGCGCCGGGTCATGGGCGCTCCACCACCAACCGGCCACGCGGACACTGGCGGATGGAGGAATGGGTCCAAGCCAGCTGTGACTACGCCACCTATGTCAAAAATCTGACGGGCCTTCCTGTGTTCACCTTGGGGTCCAGCTTGGGTGTGGGCGCGGCCATTTCCTCGATAAGCCACGAGGATGTGAGAGGCGCCATCCTGATGGGATCGACCGTCGTGCCCGGCCACCCAATGCTTCAAGCGATGGGAGCGCCATTTCGTAGCGATGGGTGGAAACAAGCCGTCGCGCTGCTGCGCGGAGCGGGCAAACTCGACATTGGCCGCTTTTTCAATTTCGATGAAGACTACGGATACAAAGGCGCGCTGGACCAGAAGAAGGCCGACCCCTGGAACACCTGGGACTATGACTTGGAGAGCTGGGCCAGCCTTTTCCAATACGACCCGCCCGTTCCCATAGCCGAAAACACCAAGCCGGTGCTCTACACCGTTGGCGAAAACGATCCGACCTTCCCGGTCGAAGTGGTCAAGATGGTGGCGGATGGCATCGGCGGCCCTGTCGATTTCGAAGTGTTTAAAGACGCGGGCCACCAGTTGATGCTGTTTCACACGGCAGACTTTTCAAACACCGTCCACGAATGGGCGCTCAATCAAATCTGATCGGAGATGACTGATGGGACAGAACATCAAAGCCAACGGCGTGAACCACCTCGCCCTGTCGACCAGCAATATGAAAGAGCAGATCGCATTCTTCACCGACGTGCTCGGTATGCGACTTATCGCCCTGTATTGGATGCACGGTGTGGAGGGGTGCTGGCACGGCTTTCTTGAGCTGAACGACACAAGCGCCATCGCCTTCGTATTCAACCCCGCTAACGAAGACGCCAAAGTGGAATATGGGGTCACCAACCCCGGCCACACAGGCGGTGCTTCTGCACCGGGGACGATGCAGCATCTGGCGCTTAACGTCGACAGCAAGACAGACTTGCTGAACCTTCGCGACCGCATCCGGTCACGCGGCGTGAATGTAGTTGGGCCGCTGGATCACGGCTTTTGCCACAGCATCTATTTCCAAGGCCCCGAAGACATGTGCCTGGAAATAGCGACCTTTGGCGATGTGCAGTATCCGATGGGGGCCAAAGACTGGATTGATCCCGAAGTGCAGGCCTTGGCCGGCATCAGCAACGACGAGCTGCAGCAATACATCAATCCTGCCCAGTATGCCGGCGAAGGCGGCGCGGTGCCCCAGCCCGAATTCGATCCAGCAGGCTATCACCCGGCCCAGCCAGAAGCTTTGGTGCGAGGCATAATCAGCATGCCCGATGAAGCCGTAACCGCGCATTTCAGCGAGCCGCGACCCCCATCCGTTATGAATCAAGAAGACCGCGAGGCCAAGCACGCATCGTGACCAAGGTCGCCGTGTTGCACTCCAATGGACGGCCATCAAGCGTCTCAAATAGTCGCCATAAGAATGGGAGATAGGGTGTGAAAGCAGTCATCGCAGGCGGTGGGATAGGTGGCTTGTGCGCAGCGTTGTGCTTCCACAAATTTGGCTGGGAAGTCGAAGTTCTAGAGCAAGCCACAGCTATCACAGAGGTTGGCGCGGGCATCCAACTCAGCCCCAATGCGGTTAAAGTGCTGCGCGCTATCGGCGTCGCCGACCAAGTGGGCGAGCAAGCATTCACGCCACTGGCTGGCCAATTCCGGAGCGGCAAATCTGGCAAAGTTATCGGCTCTTTCATGATGGGCGAGAGCATGGAAAAGCGTCTTGGAGCTCCTTACTGGCATATCCACCGCGCTGATTTGATTGCCGCGCTGGAGGCTGCGGTTCGCGACCGGCTGCCCGGCGCAATCCGAACCGGTGCGTCGGTAACCGGCTACGACCAGGATGCGGCTAGTGCGCGCGCCAACCTAGAAACCGGGGAGCGTATCACTGGTGATATTCTAGTGGGCGCAGACGGGATCAAATCCGCCATTCGCACTCAGATGCTGGGAGAGGCCAAACCGCGCTTTACCGGCAATGTCGCTTGGCGCGCGGTGGTTCCTGTGTCGAAGCTTGGGCGCCATGCCCCTCCGCCCACTGCGAGTGTCTGGGTTGGCGAAGGCAGGCACGCGGTAACCTATCTCTTGCGCAAAGGCACACTCGCTAATCTGGTTGGCGTGGTCGAACGCGATGACTGGACGGTGGAAAGCTGGACGGAGCAGGGCACGAAACAAGAGGCGCTGCGCGACTTCGCCGGATGGCATCCCACGATTCGCAAGATCATTGACGAAGCGGATGCCCACTTCCGCTGGGCCTTGTTTGATCGCAATCCTCTTGACCAATGGTGTGACGGACGCGTGGCTTTGCTTGGCGATGCGTGCCATCCGATGCTGCCCTTCATGGCGCAAGGAGCGGCGATGGCCATCGAAGACGGCTACACGCTGGCGAGCGAATTGTCGGGCGAGTTGTCGGGCGAGAGGGGGCTCGATGCCGCGCTCGCCGACTACTTTACCCTGCGGCGAACCCGGACGGCCAAAGTCCAAATGGCCGCTAGAAGCAATATGGGCACCTTCCATCAACGCTCATTCAGAGGCAAGTTTAAGACCTATGCCCCAATATGGCTCGCTAGCCGCATCGCTCCGGACAAGATGGATGAACAAAACGATTGGCTCTACGGCTACGATGCAACGGCGTGAGCCTGCTCTCTCGGCTGACAAAATACTAATCGAGGAATGGTGCCAGTCGAGAAACCGAAAATCCGACACTGCAGACAATGGCGGGGCACCCATGCCCAGAGTTTGAGCGAACCTTCAAGTCAACTTGGCACTGGCGTTGCGCCCATTCGATCCGTCGTGCGCTTTCACAGCGCCAGAAATTGATTGCGAACGTCCAGGACTGGGTCGCAAGCAGACAGTCTGCTTTTGGTTGCCTCAAGCGTTAACTTGACGAGCTTTGATACGCCCCTTCTGGTGACTGGGGCTATTAAGACCGGCTCGGCACGCTGCGCTCCGCCAATTGCCTCACCGCGTCGTCGTGCTTGCTGCGGTCGATGTCGTAAAAGCTGATGATCGCGATCACGCTGCCATAGAGCGCCCAGACAATTGGCACATAGACTGCGCCGAGCATCCAGAGCGTATCTTCGGACACCTCGCCTTGCTGCGCGCCCGCGGCGAGGCCCACGCCCGCGAGCACAAAGCCAGCGATGACAATACCGAACCCCTCGCCAAATTTGCGCATAAAGGTGGCGGCGGCGAAAAACACGCCTTCGGACCTTGTGCCGGTGTTAAGTTCGCTTTGCTCAACCAGATCGGCGACCATCGACGCGCCAAGGATTTGGTAGCAAATGATCAAACCCACATCGAGCGTCTGCGTCACCAGCACGATCCAGAACAGCAGCGGATCGCCATTGGCGGGCAATAGGTCAAACAGCCGCAAAAGGATGGGCAAAGGCGCGCCGCCAAAGGCGAGGCTGCCGATAATCATCGCCCCGCGTTTCTTGCCCAGAGTGCGGGTGATTATCGGTGCTAGCGTGCCGCCCATCATCGCGGAGAAGAACACGCCAAAGGTGATGAGGCCGATCTGCTCGGACGAAAAACCGTAAAAGAAGGTCGTGAAGTAAAACACCAGACCCGCCGTGATCCCACTCCCGGTAAAGGCGAGCAACGAGGCGGAGAACACCGCGTAAAAGGACCGGCTGGAGATCGTCTGAAAGATCTCCCGAAACACCCCGCCAAGGCCGATTTTGCGGCGCGCATCGTCAATTGGGGGCGGTGTGCGAAGGCGTGGAATATAGCGATGCGTGCCAAGCGCCGAGATCATTATCGCACAGAAGATCACGCCGGCGCCGATAACGCCAAAGGTTTTGTACGCATCAGGATTGAATTGCCCGTTGGGGATGGCGCCTGTCACGAACGCGGGGAAGATGATCAGAAAAGCCGACACTGTCATCGCGTTGCCGCCTGCCCAGCCGAAGAAATAGCGAAAGCTCAACACGCTTGATCGTTCGTCGTAGTCGCTGGAAAGTTCGGGCGCGAGCGCGCTGCTGGGCGTTTCGTAAAAGGTGATGAAGGTGCGGATCACCACCGTCAGCCCCAAAATGTACCAGAACAAGGCCGCCTCGCTCCATCCTTCAGGCGGGGTCCAGATAAAGTAGTAGCTGAGCGTGATCGGGATCGCGGCCGCGTACATAAAGGGATGCCGGCGGCCCCATCGGCTGCGGAAATTGTCGGACCAGTATCCGACAATCGGATCGCTGATGGCGTCGCAGATCAGCGCAATCAACACCGCCAGACTGACGAGGCGCGAATCCACGCCGATCACCTGCGAATAGAACAGCAGCAGGAAAAACTTGAGCCCGCCATCCTTCACGCCATAAGCGGTCGAGCCAAAGCCATAGGCGAGCTTGGTTCCCAGAGGTAGCTTAGCTCTATCCGCTTGCTGTGCGGCGGTTTCGGTCAACCGATGCCCCTCTCCATGTCGACCCGCATCCGCGCCTTTGGCGTCGGTGTCCAGGCCCTCTCTCCACGTGTCAGCCTAGCAGGCGGCGCGAGGCCCGCAATCGCAAACCGTTTGGGATCTGGGGAAGGGCTGAGCCGAGGCTAGGCGACAGGCAGGGTGACGAAGCCGCTTGTCGCCGTGTGCGCAAAGACGGCGAGGGCGAAGATCTGTGACACCCCGCCCACCGCGAGTTCCACCCAAACAAGTCCAAACACGCCCAGCATCCCTAGCGCGGCGACCAGGCGCGCCGCCGGGCTTGTCAGCCGTTGAACGGACCATTGCAGAGCGAGAATGAGCGCAAGCAGCATAAGGCCCATCACCACAAAGCTACCGGGCATCCAGTCAAATCCCACGCCGCCAGCGCCTCCACGAAGGCGTGACGCGGGGTTGGCGAGGGTGAGGACTAGAGGCAGCGTCAGCAGAGCGGCGGAGACGAGAGCGGCGATGCGCAATTGGCGCGCAGTGATCCTGAGCCTATCGAGATTTTCCCTAAGAACGCTGGCTGAGGTTTCGGCAAAGACCGAAGCGACAAACACGAATTCGCTTTGCCCTTTGACGCGCCGTTCACGGTCGAGATCGGCGAAGGTTTGCGCCAGCTCTGCGCCGTAACGATCTCGAAAGACCTTGGGGTAGAGCCGCAAGAGGGCCGTGTACCATCGATGGTAAGCGCGCATCGCGGTCAGCCCCTTATCATCGCGCTTTGCCGACGTCGGCGTCCGATCGCAACGACACTGCGATAGCGTTTGAGCTCCGCCGCCAGCACGCCGCGTCCCTCTTGGGTGAGCCGGTAATAGATGCGTCGCTGGTCATCGAGCGCGGGATCGACACGGCTCTCGCTCTCGCGGATCAAGCCGGACTTTGTCAGTCGGGACAGCGCGCCATAGAGCGTTCCAGGGCCCATCTTCACCGACCCTTCGGAGTCCATCTGCACCTGTTTCATGATGCCATATCCGTGCCGTTCCTCCTCAGCCAGAGCGAGCAGGATGTGGAGCACGGAAGGAGTGAGGGGTGATGCGATCATGATTGCGGATAGTGGCTCATTTATATCGTCTGTCGATATAGTCACTATATCGTCAAACGATATAAATCAAGCTCCGCTTACAGTGCATGGCAATCAGGGTGAGCGTGGAAGGCGCAATCGCCACTCGACAAATGGAGGTGAGCATTGTAATTAGATAATGAACTAACTATAAGGGGCCGATGATGCCCATCACACGACGTATGATTTTGACAACCGGAACAGCCGCCGCGGCGGTCACCGCGTTGGCGGGTTGGGGCGTCTTGTCCTCCCCTTCGCTTGCGAAAGCCTCAGCGCCGTGGCTTGCGGCGGGGAAAGGCTTCGCCGATCCGCGCCTTACCGCGCTGTCCTACGCGATCCTCGCGCCCAATCCGCACAACCGCCAGCCGTGGCAATTCGCGCTTGTCGGTGAAGACCGGATCGACGTCACCTGCGATCTGGACAAGCGTTTGCCCTCGACGGATCCGTTTGATCGGCAGATCACTATCGGCTTTGGTTGCATGATCGAATTGCTGCGTCAGGCAAGCGCCGAGCTGGGCTTCACGGCGCAAGTGGACGCGTTTCCCGATGGAGAGGGGCAGCCGCGCCTCGATCAAGGCCGCGTGGCCCGCATTCGGCTTATCTCTGGCAGCGCGCAGAAAGACACACTGTTCCAAAGCGCGCTGCAACGCCGCTCGACCAAGGAGCCCTTTACCGACCGAGCCGTGCCGCCATCGGATATTGAAGACCTCGCGCGCGCTGTCATTGAGCCGGTGCGTTTCGGTAGACCGCGCGACCCAGAGCACCGCGTAACCATTGCTGACAACGCGTGGCGCGCTTGGCAGATCGAACAGGAAACCCCGGCGACCCGGCGAGAGAGCATCGAACTTATGCGCTTTGGCAATGATGAAGTCGTCGCGCAGCCCGATGGCATCGATATGGGCGGGACCTTCCTAAGCGCCGCGCACGCCGCCGGGGTGGTGACGCCTGAGACGCTCGATACGCCTGGCAGCGCCGCCTTCACCTCGGGCTTTGACATGTACCGGGCCATGGTGGACGCGACGCCGGAATGGATTTGGCTAACCACGCAAACCAACAGCCGCGCCGATCAGCTTGCGGCTGGCCGATCGTGGGTGCGCCTCAACTTGGCCGCGCAGGCCAGCGGATTGGCGGTTCACCCGTGGAGCCACGCTTTGCAGGAGTTTCCCGAGATGGCCGAGCCTTACGCTCAGCTCCGGTCGATCGCAGCGCCCGATGGCGGCACGGTTCAGATGTTCGCGCGGCTGGGCTATGGACCCGAGGTACAGCCGAGTCCGCGCTGGCCTTTGGAGACCAAATTGATCGATGCCTGAGCCTAAAGACGATCCGATATCCTACCGGATATTCAACGAGATCGGCATTATTCATCAATTGGCCACCGCGGCGTTCAAAAAGGTGCTGCCGCCGCCGCTCAACCCGTCCATGTTCGGGGTGCTCAATCATTTTGCGCGACTGGGAGATGGCAAGACGCCCAGTTATCTGGCGGACGCTTTCCAGGTCACCCGGCCTGCGATGACGGCCATTCTCGAAAAGCTCTCCGCCGCCGGGTTCGTTCGTATCGAACGGGACTCCGAAGACGCGCGCGGCAAGCGGGTTTGGATCACCCCCGACGGACGAGAGGCGAGGGGGCAAGCGGTTAAGGCCACCGCCACCTTGTTCGCCGATATTGAGCCGGCCCTCAAAGGCATTGACCGCGAGGCGCTGCTCACCATGCTGACCCACCTGCGTCAGACGCTCGACGAAGCTCGCTAGGCTTCCGCAATGGTAAGGCGAGGCCAAAGATCGACCCATCTCTTTTGCGCGATCCGCTGGTCGAAAATCGACCTTTTGCGATGAACGAATTCCCCGGCGGGACGCGCTATCAGCCCCATCAAGTCGTCAAGGCCTAGCGGTGCGGCGATCTCGCATTCGCCATTGGCGGTGCGGCGCGCGGCGACGGCGGTCGCGGTTTCGGGCCAGAAACGCATCGCGTCGGTAGCCGAGGCGTAGGGTGCGTCGCCGTTGCGGATATGCATGCGCGCCTGGTTTTTGACGGACCAATCAATGCCCGGTTCGGCGCGCTGCAATTGAAGTTCCATGTCGCGATCACGCTCGGCCTCGGGGCGTTCGGGATCGAACCAGATCACGTCGACGTCGCCCGCCGGCTCGCCGGGTGCCCGGTGGTGGAGCGCGTCCCACACCGCGTTGCGCACAAAGCCAGCGGATATCCAGCCATCGTGCAATCCAAGGTCTGCGACAAGGCCGAGCAAGCGCCATCGCAAAGGATCCGTTCGCAGGATTTCGGCGACCCGCGCTGCGTGGGAAGAGGCGGCTGTCGCCACTACGAGCCCCCGCTTAGCAGAGCACGCAACCGATAGGTCGTGTCGCCCACAAGCGCTTCAAACGCGCTCAGATCGCTGGTCTCAAGTTCCACGCATGGCCACCCGCCAAGTGATCCCAACGCGGCAAGCTCTTCGAATTGCTGTCCAAGACCGGTGAGCCGCGCCGCATCGTTGTGGCCAAGGTGCCGAGTGCGCGCCGCAAAGCGTTGTCGAGCGATATCCGGGCTACACCGGCAGTGCAGTTCGACGACTGGCGCGGCCAATTCCGAAGTCCATTCGGTGGGCGTCCCAAAAGAGACTGACTGGCCTCGCGGTCGCCAAAAGGAAACGAGCACACCGGCGCTTAGTTTGGCCGCATGGTTCGCTAGCTCTGTATCGCTCTCCCGGCTCAACCTTCGGCGAAGATCGGCGTCGATCTCTGGAAAGGCGGCAAAGCGTTCTTCCAGAAAATCGTCCTTATCGAGAAAGGGTATCGCGAGGCGCTCCGCCACCGCCCGCCCAAGCGCCGTCTTGCCCGATGCGGGAAGCCCTGAAACGATGACGAAACCCGAAACGCTCATGCGCAACTCTATCGCGCAGTCCGCTTCGCTTGCAAAGCGCGCCACATCGCCTTTGCCCATTTGCGCCTTTCGCGCTTGACGCTGGAACCGCCACCCGCTTCAAACCGTCTCAATTGAAAACGCATATCCGACGAGAGAGGACCCCCATGCTCGAGACCGCCCAACGCACCGCCTATAACGAAGACCACGAGGCTTTCCGCGAAACCGTGCGCAAAGTCTTTGCCGAGCATATGGAGCCTCACCTCGACCAACACGAGGAAGAGGGCATCGTCCCGCGCACCGCGTGGAAGGCTCTGGGCGAGGCGGGCATGCTGTGCCCGACTGTGGCCGAGGAAAACGGCGGGCTGGGCCTTGATTTCGGGTTCAACTGCGTGCTGGCTGAAGAGCTTTCCTATATGGGATCGTCCGCAGGGTTCACGCTGCAGAACGATATCACGGTCAACTATTTTGAGCGGTTGGGCAGCCCTGAGCAAAAAGAAAAATACATCCCCGGCATGATTTCCGGCGATATCATCACCGCGATCGCGATGACCGAACCGGGCGCGGGCAGCGACCTTCAGGGCATCCGAACCACGGCGGTTGAGGATGGCAACCACCTCGTGATCAACGGGTCGAAAACCTACATCACCAACGGCCAGAACGCCGATGTCGTGATCGTCGTGGCAAAGACGGACCCCAGCGCGGGCGCCAAGGGTACCAGCCTCGTCCTCGTCGACGCCGACACACCCGGCTTTGCGCGCGGCCGCAACCTCGACAAGATCGGCCAGCATTCGGCTGACACGTCCGAGCTGTTCTTTGAAGATGTTCGCGTGCCCAAGACCAACATTCTGGGCGGTGAAAACCGCGGCTTTATCCACCTGATGGAAGAGCTGCCGCAGGAACGCCTCTCCATCGCCGTTTCCGCCATGGGCGGCGCGCAGCGCGCCTTTGACGAAGCGGTCAAGTTCACCAAGGAGCGCAAGGCGTTCGGCAAGACCGTGTTTGAATTCCAGAACTCGAAATTCACGCTCGCCGATCTGGCCGCCAAGCTGCAAGTGGGCTGGGCGCATCTCGACTGGGCGATCAAGCGGCACTTGGCCGGCGAACTCACCACGGGGGAGGCGTCAGCGGCCAAGCTGTGGCACACCGAAATGCAATGGGAGATGGTCGACGCCAGCCTCCAACTGCACGGCGGCGCGGGCTACATGAACGAATACCCCATCGCCCGCCTGTGGCGCGACGCGCGCGTCCAACGCATCTATGGCGGCACCAGCGAGATCATGAAGGAAGTGGTCAGCCGGGAGATTTGAGGCCGATGATCGGCCGCATGCCCTTCATAGGTCTCGCGCTTCTGGCGCTTGGGTTGGGGGCGCCCGTCAGCGCCACGCTGAAACCGTGGCAGCGCCCGGCTAATCTCGCCTACTTACAGCCCCAAGATGAGGTCGTTTTCCACCCGCTTGTTCGGTCCAGCATTCCGCTGGTCCGCGCCAAGGTGGATGGCCGAGAGGTGTGCGCTCTGGTCGATACCGGCTCGGATAACAACGCCATCGCCTTGCCACTTGCGAAGAGGCTCGGCCTCAAGAAGCAGCGCAGTCTTGCGCGCGTGAACACGCCGGCGGGGCCGGTTAAAGGCTACATCACAACCCGCGCGAGGGTTGAAGTGGCCGGCCAGTTTCGCGTCGACAACGCCTTTATCGCACTGCCTTTTCCCGACATTGACTGCGGGCGTGGTCTGAAGGTCGAGGTGATCTTCGGCCTTCCCACACTCAAGACCATGTCCATCTACATCGATAACCCCAACGCGCGCATCGCCTTCGCGCCGAGCGGGCGTTTTACGCCGGAGGCCAGACGGCATCTCAAGATCGATTGGACTGACAACAAGATTGATGGAGTGCTTGAGGGTAAGCCTGTTCGAATGACGCTCGACACCGGCCAGAACGAGGCGCTGCAAGTCAACGACAAGGCCTTCGCGCGCTACTTTGCCGGCAAGAAAAGCGCGCCGCACCTCCCGATCCGCACATCGGGCGGCACCATCACCAAAACGCGCAAGGTCGAAGGCGTACGGTTGACGGTGGGCGGAACCGATCCGTTATTCGTGCGCGCGGTGCGTTATCCCGACACAGGTTGGGAAACGCCGGTAGTTCTGGGCTACGCTATATTCAACAACAATCCGGTGATCTTCGACGCCGGGAAAGAAGCGATATACGTTTTTTGATCGGGAGGGGTTGGGTATCTACTTACATATCCCGCTTGTCGATTCCGGAGCGATTGGATCAAATCGCCGCAAGACAACTTAGTCACGCAACCGATCACTAAGAGGCTGCCGGTGATATTGCCGCGCTCTCGGAATCACCAGAGTGATGAGAAGGTACAGCCCATACAGCTTGTCAGAGAGCTTGGGCGAGTGCCTTAGATCAAATGACAGCTTTTGTTGAGCAAGCAGGTGTCCTCCCTTGTATGCGGTGACAAAGTAGTCTCGAGCTCTGGTCCTATCTTGGCCGACCCATCGACCTTCACTGTAGGACCAACCAAGCCGATAAAGAGCGGGAGTGAAACCTCGCTTGCCAAGGTCTTCATACAGACTGAACGCTTCAGCGTGCCGTTGCTTGTAATCGAAGAAGCACGCTAGACGATATGCACTTTCAATGGATCCCAATTGGCTCGCTTTTCTTGTTAGCTCTTCACCCTTCTGTTCGTCCATTGGGACATCGTGTCTACCGTATAGATAAATATCGCCAAGCACGCCCATAGCAAGGGAGGAGCCTTGCTCAGCGAGAGCTTCGAACTCGAGGATGGCAGCGCTAATGCCCTTTTCTCTCATAAAGAGCGCGTCATAAAGGCGGTCAGGATCAACGTCCCCGTCCAGCTCTTTCATGTATTGCTCCAACGCCCACTCCCGCACCGCCAAGCACCATGATAAGACACTAACCAGAGCCTTGCGCAAGGGGGGGCTGCTTGGCGATAACGCATCCCCAATCTTGCATTGCTTCCTTCGAATCAACTGTGACGGCCAAGAGAAACCAATGACCAACCCCCTCGACTTCAGCGGCAAGCGCGTGCTCATCACCGGCGGCTCGTCGGGCATCGGCAACGGCATTGCGCACGCCTTTGCGAAAGCGGGGGCGCAGGTGCATGTCACCGGGACGCGGCCCGATGAGGGCGATTATCTCGAAAACGAAGACAGCGATTTCACCGGGCTGACCTACCACCAGCTTGACGTGACCGACCGCGAGGCGCCCGCCGCTTTGGCTGCAAAGACCGGCGCGATGGATCTGGTGATCCAGTCGCAAGGGACCGTTCGGTACGGACGGCAGGAATTTGCACGCGAAGGCTGGGACGCGGTCGTCGATGTCAATCTCAACTCGGTGATGGATGTGGCGCGCGCGTTTCATGCCGGATTGGCGGAGAAGGACGGGGCGATGGTCATCATCTCCTCGGTCGCGGGGTTCAAATCGACCATGGGCACGCCCGCTTACGCCGCTTCGAAACACGGGGCGGTGGGGCTGGTGAAGACGCTGGGCGAAGCGTGGGCGCGCGACGGCATCCGCGTGAACGGCATCGCGCCGGGGCTGGTGCCGACGAAGATCACCGCGGTCACCACCGAGCATCCCGACCGGCTGGAGGCGAGCCTCAAGGCAATCCCGCTGCGCCGTTTGGGCACGCCTGAGGATATGGCCGGGTCCGCGATGTTCCTGTGCTCGCCGTTATCGGCTTACATCACAGGGCAAACTTTGGTGGTCGATGGCGGGCTGACGCTTTCTTAGCATCTCCCCTCCCTGAATAAGGGAGGGGATTGAGGGGTGGGTTCGAACCGACAGGTTCGATTGCGCGCCTCCCTAACCACCCCCAACCCCCTCCTTGGGAAGAAGGGGGCTAGTGCTTGCCTCTTTCCTACGTCCTTCGAGATCGATAACCTCTGACCAATTGATGCGAATTGCTGAAGCGTGACCAGCGCACAATCGAAAGGTGACACATGAATCGATCGAGGCACGTGAAAACGTTGTGTTTTCAGATTCTTGGATTGGCGGCAAACTTTCGTAAAACACCCGCTTTTGTGGTCCACCGTGTAGGAGAACATCCATGAAATTCACCCGCCTTGGCCCGACCGGCCTCTCCGTTTCGCAGCTGTGCCTGGGCTGCATGACCTATGGCGACAAGACCAAGGGTTGGCACGGCGATTGGCTGCTCGATGAGGGCGAGAGCCGGCCGTTCTTCCGGCAGGCGCTGGAAGCGGGGATCAACTTCTTCGACACGGCCAACGGCTATGCGGGCGGAACGTCGGAAGAGATCACGGGCAAACTGCTGGGTGAAATGGCCAACCGCGACGAAATCGTGGTGGCGACCAAGGCGTACATCCCTTGGCGCAACGCGCCGAACACGGGCGGTCTGTCGCGCAAGAGCCTGATGCAGGCGGTGGATGACAGCCTCAAGCGGTTGAAGATGGACTATATCGACCTGTTTCAGATCCACCGCTGGGATGACGAAACGCCCATCGAGGAAACGATGGAGGCGCTGCATGACATCGTGAAGGCGGGCAAGGCGCTCTATATCGGGGCGTCGTCGATGTACGCGTGGCAGTTCGCCAAGGCGCAGGAAACCGCGCGCGCCAATGGGTGGACGCCGTTTGTCTCGATGCAGAACCAGCTCAATCTGCTCTACCGCGAGGAAGAGCGCGAGATGCTCCCCCTGTGCGACGACGAAGGCGTGGGTGTCATCCCGTGGAGCCCGCTCGCGCGCGGGCGTCTGGCGCGGCCTTTGGGCGAGAGCACGCTGCGGTCCGAGACGGACGGCTTTGGCAAGGTGATCTACCCAGAGGACGAGGCCGATGACGCTGTGGTTTCCGCATTGGCAGAACTCGCGCGGGTCCGTGACCTGCCGATGGCCACGCTTGCCCTAGCGTGGCACTTTACCAAGCCTGCGGTGGCGGCTCCCATCATCGGCGCCAGCAAGCCGCATCATATCGAGGCGGCGGTGGCAGCGCTGGATGTCGAACTGAGCGAAGACGAGATCGCCGCGCTCGAAGCGCCCTATCGTCCCAAGGCCCCGACCGCGATGGCTATGGGTCTGCCCGGCATGGATCAGGTGACGGTGAAGGGAGAGAGCTGACAACGAAATCTACGATTTCGCGAGGCCGACCGGCCGTCCCCTTCGGCTGGCTGGCACGCCAGCCGCTCAGGATAAACTCCGGTGCCCCGCAGGCCAGGATTGGCCGGAGGGATTGGCGCCGAGGACAAAGCAAAATAGGCCGCTCGAATGATCGAGCGGCCTATCAAGGGTAAGCGTGGGAGCTTTGCTTAGAATTCTTTCGAGATGCCCAGCGAGAAACCAGTGCCGACCTGGAAGGTGTTGATCTCTAAGCGGTTCACGCCGTTGTCCTGGAATTCAAAGTTGTCCCGGCCAAACAGGTTGGTAACCTTAAGGTTGATCTCAAACGGCTCGCCGCCAAAGATCTGCACGTCGCTGCGCGCAACCAGATCGACGGTGAGGCCCGGATCCTCGACCACGTCGGGGAAGTTGCCGCCGCGAAGGGTCACACGCTCGCTGGCGTAGTTGAGCAAGACCGTGAATTGCTGGGTCTTCTCGGTGTCCTCAATACCCAACGAAAGGTTGGCGATGTGGTCCGATTGCCCCACCAGCGGCGCGCCATCGTCGAAGATGTTATTGGCGTTCTGCGTCGGGTTGCCAGGAACCGCCGCGATGTCGCCATCGGTGACGGAAATGGAGGACTGTGTGAAGGTGTAGTTGGCCTGGATCAGGAGCTGCTTGGTTTCGAAGAAGCTGCCGCCCAGACCGTAGAGGTCGAAACCGTACACACCGTCGAGTTCGAACCCATACAGGTCCGCCGCCGGGGCGTTAGCAAAGCTGGTGCGCAACTGGCCCGACGCGTTGACGAGGAAGTTCTCGATCGGGTTGTCGATTTCTTTGTAGAAACCAGCAAGGCTGACACGGTCGACGGTGTTGAGGTAGTATTCCGCCCGGGCTTCGAAGTTGATGAGCTCGGAGTCCTGAAGGAACGGGTTACCCTGATACCGGCGGTTGCCCTCGGGATCGAAGTAGGTTTGTTCGACCAATTCGCGGAACTGCGGGCGCGCAATGGTTTGCGATCCGGAGATCCGCAGTTGGAGCTCATCGGTGACTGACCACGTGATCGTCGCCGAGGGAAGGAAGTAGTCATTCTCAATATTGGTGATGTTGAGAACGGTACCTGCGGCCACACCGATCGTGGGGTCGGGCGCAGCGATTTGGGTCGCGTCTTCGTAACGAAGGCCCGCTTCAACCGTGATGGTGTCGGTCGGAACCCAGCGCAGAAGACCGTATGCGCCATGGATCTCGAGAGCTGCGTCGACCACCGGGATCGGAGCCGCTTCGGTCAACGTGACGTTGAAGCCTGCGAGGGTGGCGCCGTTGATGATATCACCCGGACGACGAAGGCCAAGCGCGCGCACCGCGATCTCATCCAAAGAAGCAAGATCGGGGTTGGACGCATCGGGCGCGATAAACGGACGGAACTCGCGGCTGAGCGAGGTCCGGTCGGTGTCCGAATAGGCGTAACCCACCGTTGCGGTCAGCGTGTCCATGACCTCGTACGAAAGGTCGATGCCGCCGAACAGCAGCTCTTCTTGCAGATCGTCGAACGCGGCGGTTGAGATGCCAGCGTCTGAAGTCTGGTCGAAATAGGCGACGAAGTTTTCGCCGATCGTTCCCGCAGCGGGAATGTTGGTCCGGGTGTAGCTGAATGTCGTGTTGAACGGCGCTTCACGGTCGGTGCGGGCGTAGCCACCGCGCAGATCTAGATCGAGCGCGCCAAAGTCGAGCTCAGCCACAAGCTGCGTGTCGATCAGCTGGCGTTCGAACCAGGCGGTCTGCTGGTTGATGAAGTCAAACCCGGTCAGACCCGGGAAAATGTCAAAACCTTCCTCCAGACGCGCCGTTTTCAGCGTGTCGCGGATATAAAGGTTGGTCCAGCGGATCGTGTTGTCGCCAAAGTCGAGACCGAAGCTGAGCAGGCCGTTCACCAGCGTCGTCTCGTCGGTGATAAAGGTTTCCTGCTGTTGCAGAACCTGGCTCAGGTCGAGGCTGCCCTGCTGCGTCAGGACCGAGCGATTGCGGCGCCCGTTCTTGATGCCGGCGGTAGCGATGATGCCGAGATAGGTGTCACCGCCAAGGTCGAAGGACAAACCACCAGTGAGCGAGCCGGAAAAATTGGGCGCAAGGTTCTCCGTGCGCTGCAAGGTCACGAGGTTAAGCGGGAACAATTGCCCGGCAATGGCCTCTTGCAAAGCCGGATCCGCGTCGCTGGCGCGCAAACCGCTGTCGAACAGAGTTTGCAGGTTCGAGGGAATATCGCGGTTACCGTTGTCAAAGCCGAATGAGTCGTATTCCGAACCGAAATAGGTCAGGCCATTCTCAAAGGTCGTTTCGGTGTCGCCGCTGATCCCGCCGCTGATTTTCAGGAAGTTCTCAACCGGAACCGCCTTGGTGGTGAGGTTGATCACACCGCCGCCGAATTCGCCGGGATAGTTGGCAGAATAGGTTTTCTGGACAAGCGAGGAGGCGACCACGCTGGTCGGGAAAATGTCGAGCGGAACAACGCGGCTTAGTGGTTCCGGGCTGGGCAGTGGCAAGCCGTTGAGCAGCGCCAAGGAATAGCGATCGCCCAAACCACGCACGAACACGCGGCCATCGCCGACCACGGAGAGACCCGTTACCGAACCAAGCGCGTCCGCGATGTCGCCAGCGCCGGTCTTGGCGATATCCTCTTCAGAAAGAACGTTAAGGACCTGTGTCGAGTTGCGCTCCGGATTGCGTCCGCGGCGTCCGGTTACGATGATGTTGCCACCGCCCGGTACGGAAACGTCCGGTTGTTCCTCTTCCTCGTCAACAGCGTCGACATCTTGCGCGAGCGGATCCGCCTCATCAGCCGGAGCCGGTTCGGGCTGCGATTGAGCGTAAAGCGCTGTGGGAAAGGTAAGCGACGATGTAAGAAGCAGCAGTCCTGCCAGGCGCGTCCCGGTCGACATAGTGCTGGGCCCCCTCATAAAATTGGCCGAGATTTTGAACGAGCCGTTGCGGCCCGGTGCATAAGGAAACGGGGACGCTGGCGACATCGCACAGCGCCCCCCAATCCTGTTGAGCGCCTTATGGCGTCGGGAGCGAGGTGCAGGCGCCGTTGGCGCTGCCGAAGTCCGCGATCGAGGAGTTGCAGGTCCAGTCGCCGAAGTTGGCGGCCAGATCCGCGTCCACCGCACCGACAAAGCCAGTGTCGGTGAAGAAGCTCGAACGTGCGGTCAGATCAGCACCACCGAACGCGGTCACACCGTTCTCGTTCGCGCCGTTGACGAAGTTATCCGTCAGCGAAAGCGTGAAGTTGAGATCGGAGTTGGCGTCGAACAGAGCCAGCAGAGCGTCGTCGGTCGTATCGTCGTTGCCCGAGCCGCGAACCGGACGGTCCGCGTCGCAGTCACCGACGATTGAATTGAGGCCGATGATGTTCGCCTGCGTGCCCGCTTCGTCGACGCGGAAGCAGAGGCCGCCGCCGTTGTCGTCAGCGTCGAGAACGCCGTTGGTCAGGCCGAGAGCCGCCGTACCACGAGCGCGGACGATCTGCGACGAAGCCGAAGAACGCTGCACGAAGGTGAAATTGTTGACCTGGAAAGAGGTCGCCGGCTGGGCGTTGCCCGGAGTCGGCTGCTCATCACCCGGCGAATCGAGTTCGATCAGGCTGTCTCCCGTGTTGGTGCGCTGCGCCACGACGACGTTTTGCAAGTTCACGCGAGCGCCCGAGTCGACGTCGAGCGAGTCATCCGATGCGCCAACGACTGCGATGTTGCTGCCGTTGAAGATGCCGCCGAAGAACTCAAGACCATCGTCCGAGCTGTTGAACGAGAACACGTTGCTGACCGTGGTGCCCGAACCGATACCGCCCGTGGTGAGCGATTGCAGTTCGTTGGCCTGCTGAAGCTCGAAGCCCGAGAAGCGGATCTGGTTGAACGTGAACGAACCCGAGCTGTCGGTGTCGTCGCTGCCACCGAAGGGGGTCGGCGTGACGGTTCCTTCAAGCTGCTGTTCACATTGGGCGTTCGTGGTGAAGTCGCCGGGAGTTGTGTTGAAGACAAGGTCGGCGCAGTCCGCGACACGAGCGCGACCGAGGAGAACGACACCGCCCCATTGCGCTTGGCTCGAATCGTTGGCGAGGCCCAAGATGTTGTCGCGGCTGGTCCAGATGATCGGCTGGGTCGCGGTGCCATCCGATTCGAGCGTGCTGCCGCGGTTAACCACGAAGAACGATTCGGCCTGAGCGAACAGGATCACACCCGGTTCAATCGAAAGGTCGGCGGTGACGCCGGTGGCGATCGCGCCACTGGTGAAGCCATCATCGGAGCCGACATTCACGCGGCCGTTGATTTGGTAAAGCAGGCCTTCGACGAAGGGCAGGTTGTCGTCCACGTTGAACGTGGCGGGAAGGTCGCACACGCGATATTCGCCGGTCGGACCCGAAATCGTGCCGGCGTCGTTCAAACCACCTGTGGATGAAATGGTGGGGCACCCCGCAGCCGGGGTGACCAGCGCCTGAGTCGGCGTCGGTGTCGGCGTGGGTGTTGGCGTTGGAGCCGGGTTATTAATAATGACGTCGCCAGACGTGCCAGGCGAGACGATTTCGTCTGCGCCACAACCAGCCAGAGCAACAAGGCTGGCGCCCAATACGAGAGTGCGTTGAATCTTTTTCACAGCGTGCGGTCCCCTAAAAACCGAGAATCAAATGCGCGCCGTTTGACGCGACAGGGACCCGGCTAGGGACGCTGTATGACAAAATTTGGACACGATGACACTTGCGCGGCAATTCGCGAAGAAAGTCATTTTTTGTGCAAAAGTGACAATTTCATGACAAGGATTGGCTGATGCACGTGAAATATGACATTCCATGAAATGCATAAGATCAATGGGTTAAAGTCCTATAGAGACGAAAAAATGACAATATGACTGTTTTGTTGCAATTTTGCTCCAGTTGTGCATTATGGGTTTCAGCGAATGAGGAGACACTCAATGATGACAACCGCCATCACCATGGCCGCGCTGTTCATGACAGCCACGCAGGCCGCACCCGCCGCCGCCACTCAACCGTCCGTTGAGGCGGCGGCATTGGAATCCGATCAGCTTTCGAAAGGGCGCGCGTACCGGGCCATCGCCGCTTTGGAAAAACGCGTCGAGGCGGCACCTGAAGACCCCGCTCTGCTGATCAATCTAGGTATTGCTCACGCGCAGGTCGGGGACGCTGAAAGCGCTCGCACAATGTTCGACCGCGCGCTGGTCAGCCCGGAGCCAATTGAGCTCGAAACCGCCGATGGAAAGGTGATCGACTCACGCCGTTTGGCAAGAAAAGCGATTCGCATGCTTGAGCGCGGCGAATTTACGACTAAACTGACACGACGCGACTGAAAGGCCGTGTAACAAAAAACCGCGCCCACGAACGAGGCGCGATATAATCCCCTCGGGAATCGGAGAGGTATATCGTCACCCCCATGTGACTGCTGCACACACACCTCTTTAGGGATTTCATGGCGGGGCGCTTTTGAGGCGCTCCGCCTTTTTCTTGTCCCGGGGTATGTGACTGAACAAAGTCGCTTCCAACACGGGACTGTCACCGCCTTGTCATTTAGACTAGACAAGGGGACGACGAGTTATGGCCAATTCATCAGATCCAATCGGGTCGGGAGGGCTCTTGATGTCAGGTGTGCGCGCCGCGCAGTCTTTTGCCTCGCGGGCGACAATATGGATGGGGGCAGCTGGCATGTTGATGTCGGCAGCGTCCGCGCGCGCCGATGTCATGGAAGTCGGCCCGGACAGCGCCGTATGGGTCACCGGCGATTTGGCGGGCGTGGTCGTGTATGGCCCTCCGGTCGAAGCCGATGTTCCCGATGCCTCCGACGTCGACGGGGTAGTCGTACCCGACATTATCGTCGCCAACGTTGCCGAGCACGCATCCGCTGTGCCCGAACAATACGTGGCCAAGATAAATGAACTCAGCCAGCGATTCGATCTCAGTCCCAGCTTGCTCGAAGCGGTTGTCTGGCAGGAAAGCCGTTGGCGCCCTAACGCGGTCAGCCATGCGGGCGCGCGCGGTCTTGCACAATTGATGCCGGGCACGGCGCGCTATCTGGGCGTCGATCCGGATGATCCGATGGACAATCTTGAAGGCGGGGCGCGTTACCTGCGCGAACAGCTCGACCGATTTGATGGCGATTTGGAGAAAGCGCTCGCCGCCTACAACGCGGGGCCGGGCCGCGTGATCCGCGCCAATGGCATTCCCAACATTCGCGAGACGAAGGCCTATGTGGCCGCCATTATGGGCCGTCTCGCCAACCATTCGCGAGAAGACGCTCCCCGCTAGCAGAGGCGGATCGTCTCGCATCGTCTTACAAAGAGTATGGATACACCAATGACATCGTTTCTTCGCCAACCTGCCAAATTCGCGGTCGCTGTGTTGGCTCTGATTATGCCTAGCCTTGCCTACGCACAGACCAACACCGGCGGTGGCGGCAACCCTCTGGTCGATGCGCTGGTGTGGATGCAGAGCATTCTGCTTGGGCCCGTGGCGACCAGCCTTGCGGTTATGGCGATCGCGGGTGTTGGCTTCATGATGCTGACAGGGCGGATGAACTGGCGTTATGGCGGCACCGTCATCGTCGGCGTGTTCATCATCTTCGGTGCGCCGCGCCTTGTGAACTCGATCGCGGCGTTCTGATCAGCCATGACCGAGCTTACCCGTCAACCGATCTATCGTAGCCTCACCCGGCCGCAGATGTTTGCGGGCGTGACGATGAATTTCTTCATCATCAACGCGTGTCTTTCGATGATCGCGTGGCTGGTGCTCGACAGTCTTTGGGTGATCCCCATCCCGATCATCCTTCACACAATCGGATATTTTGCCTGCCTGCGCGAACCGCGCGTGTTTGACCTTTGGATCACAAAGGTATCAAAATGCCCGCGCGTGCCGAATTTTAAGCGGTGGGGCGGTAACTCTTACGCGCCTTGATCGCGCGCGATACAAACGGCCCTGTAGGAGGGGCTTTGACTATGGCCAAGTGGATCGGACCCGCAAGCTGGAGCGCCAAGGAAGCGCTGGTCGGCGATCGCCTGCCTTATGAACGGTTGATCGACGAAAGCACCGTGCTTTTGCGCGATGGTTCCGTGATGAGCGCGATCCAGGTGCCGGGCCTGTTGTTCGAGACGGAGGATTCCGACGCGCTCAACGCTCACGCCGCGACGCGAGAGGTGATGCTGCGTTCGACGCTGGATGCGCGGTTTGTGCTCTATCACCACGTCATCCGCCGACGGGTGGAAGTGGAGCTCGACGCGGAATTTCCCGATCCGCTCAGCCGCCATATCGACGCGCGCTGGAAAGAGCGGCTGGCGGGCGGTTCGTTGTTCATCAACGACCAATTTGTAACGCTTATCCGCCGTCCCGCGCGCGGGAAGACGGGTTTGCCCGAGCGCATCTCAAAGTTTTTCGCGCAGCGGGGCAAAGAAGAGCTCGAAGCTGATCCCAAGGACATTCGTAGCTTGAAAGCGGCCGTAACCGGCCTCACCGCGTCGCTTTCCGCCTACGGCGCAGCGGTGCTGGGCGACTACGACGCTCCCGGTTCAAAGAACGGTACGAATTCGGAGATGCTGGAGCTGCTCTCTGCGCTTTACAACGGCGAAATGCGGCCCGTTCGCCGTCCGTCGCCGGAGACCGACATCGGCCACATGCTTCCCTATCGCCGGGCGAGCTTTGGTCTGGACGCCATGGAGCTCAAAGGCTCGGGCGATCCCGATTTCGCGACAATCCTGGGCCTGAAAGACTATCCCGAAGCGACTTCGCCCGGCCTGCTCGATGGGCTCCTGCGGTTGCCCTATGAGATGGTCGTCACCGAAAGCTACGCGCCCAACGAACGCACCACGGCGCGTGAGCGGATTGACCTGGCGCTGCGCCGGTCGCGTTCGGTCGATGAAGAGGCGGCGGCTGAACGCACCGATATGATGGCCGCGCGCGACGCGCTGGGTAACGGCAATGTCGGCTTTGGCGATCACCACCTGACCGTGTTGGTGCGCGAACGCGCGCTCGACCGGCTGGATGATGCGACCGCCGCCTGCGCCGCCGCTTTGGCTGACACGGGCGCGATTGCGGTGCGTGAAGACACCAATTTGGAGCCCGCATTCTGGGGGCAATTCCCCGGCAACGAGGAATATATCGTGCGCCGCGCGCTGATCTCCAGCGCCAATATGGCGAGCTTTGGCAGCTTCCACGGCTTTGCCCTGGGCAGCGCGGGTGGCAACCATTGGGGCGACGCAGTGACGCTGTTGGAGACGACCAGCGCGACGCCGTTCTTCTTCAACTTCCACAATGGCGATCTGGGCAATTTCTCGGTCATCGGTCCGTCGGGTTCGGGCAAGACCGTGGTGATGAATTTCCTCGCCGCCCAGGCGCAGAAATTCTCTCCGCGCACCATCCTGTTCGACAAGGATCGCGGCGCGGAGCTGTTCATTCGCGGTATTGGCGGGCGTTACGATCGGATCAATCCGGGTGAGCCGACCGGGTTTAATCCACTCTCGTTGCCCAACACGCCGGGCAACAAGGCGTTCTTGCGCGACTGGTTCGGTGTGCTCTTGGAGGCCGAAGGGCCTGAGGAATTCGCCTGCATCAGCGCGGCGGTCGACGCTACTTACGAAAACGCGCCGAGCCTTCGCCGGCTGAGGCACTTTAAGGAATTGCTGGCTGGGACGCGTCGTCCCGAGCCGGGCGACCTGGCTGACCGTCTGGGCGCGTGGATCGGCGATCCTTCGGGTGATGGCGGGGAGCACGCCTGGTTGTTCGATAACGAGCGTGACCAGCTTGACCTCGATACCCGCGTGCTGGGCTTCGACATGACTCAGTTGTTGGAAAATCCGCGCCTGCGCACGCCAACGATGATGTATCTCTTCCACCGCATTGATGAGCGATTGGACGGCAAGCCAACCATTATCCTGATCGATGAAGGGTGGAAGGCGCTGGATGACGAGGTCTTCGCCGCGCGCATCCGCGATTGGCTCAAGACCTTGCGGAAACGCAACGCGCTTGTTGGTTTTGCCACGCAGTCGGCGCGCGATGCGCTGGAAAGCCGGATTTCGACCGCACTGGTTGAGCAGACCGCGACCATGGTCTTCATGCCCAACAGCCGCGCACGGCCCGAAGATTATTGCGATGGCTTTGGCCTGACCGAACACGAACTGGCGCTGATCCGCAGCCTGCCCGCGCACAGCCGCTGTTTCCTCGTGCGACAGCCGGATGCGAGCGTGGTCGTGCGCCTCGATCTGTCGGGCGCGCCGGAAGTTCTTACGATCCTCTCGGGTCGCGAGGCTTCGGTGCGCAGGCTTGATCTGCTGCGCGAAGCGGTCGGGGATGAGCCCAGCCAGTGGTATCCCGCTCTCACCAACAAGGCCTGGCCCGATGGCGCGGATGGCGCGCTTGACGCGGATGGTCACCCAGTTTGGCAGGCGGCTGAGTAATGGCGACGAGCTGCGATCTGGCGGCCCAAGAGGTCGGAGCGGGCGTCACCGCCGCGCTGACCGCGGTCGATTGCATCGCCAGCGAAGTCAGCGAGCAAGCCTTCACGCGCCTGTCCGACGGGCCGATGGGAACGCTGCTTCCGATCCTTTTGACGTTCTTTGTGGCCTTCTTCGGTATCAGCCTGATGTTGGGCCGCTCCAATCTGTCGCTGCGGGCGCTCGCGCCCCGGATCGTGACGATTGGTCTGGTGGTGACCTTCGCGACCAGCTTCGCCGCGTTTTCGGCGGTGTTTTACAACGTCTTTGTCTTCACGCCCGATTGGCTCGCCGGAATTCTGACCAGTTCGGATGGCTCGGCCACCGTTACCTTCGCGCAAAAACTCGATGTGGTTTTTATCGCCGTGCAGGAAGCCTCGAAAGGGCAGAGCGATATCAACGTTTTCTCGCCGCCCGGCATGATGTGGCTTGGCGCGCTATTGTTGCTGTTGGGCACGGTTGGACTTTTGGTCACCGCGCGCATTGGCCTCGCCTTGCTGCTTGCGGTTGGCCCCATCTTCGTCGTCATGGCTTTGTTTAACCAGACGCGCGGCCTTTTTACCGGCTGGCTTAAGGGCATGCTGATGCTGGCGTTGACGCCGCTTTTCGCCGTGGTTGGCGGATCAATCATGCTGGAAATGGCTGTGCCTATCTTGGCAGCGCTGGTCTCGACGCCGGGTGAGATCAATCAACAAGCCGCCATGGCGTTCTTCGTCGTCGGGTTCGTGCATTGCATGCTGATGCTCATGGCGCTGATCGCTTCGGCGGTGATCGTGTCGAAATGGCAGGTCTTTGGGCTGACGCTTGGGGTCCGCGAAGACGCACCGACGGCAGAGAGACCGGCCACCGCGCAGCCGATCGCGCACAACCCCGCCGTCGCCACCCGCGCCGCGCAGGTTGCGCCCGCCACCCCAACCGCGGCGCAGCGCCGCGCCAATGTCGCCCCTGCGACAGTTGTGGCAGCAAACGACACCGGCCCGGCAAACGCCACGACGGTGCGGACCACCACTGTCTACGCCTCGTCCTCCTCAAACGGGGGCAACGGCCAAAGTATGGGCTCAGCGACGTCGCGCACGCGCGGCATCGGCAATCGTTTCAAAAGCGCGGCCAAAACGCGCACCAAATCCTCACCGGAGACCCGATAATGAACCGCGCAGCCCTCTTGCTGCCTCTCGCCTCGCTCGCGCTGATAACCGCGCCCGCTTTCGGCCAAGAATCAGCGCCGGACACGGCCGAGGCAAAGCCTAGCGATCCGCGCATCCAGACCCGTGTTTATGACGACGCCACCGTCTACACCATTCGCGGCAAAGTGAAGGTGCAGACCACGGTCAAGTTCGCCGAAGATGAAGCGATCCAGAACGTCGCGATCGGTGACAGCGGCGCGTGGCAGGTTCAGCCCAACAAGGGCCAATCGCTGCTGTTCGTCAAACCGCTCGCCCCAAGCGCCAAGACCAATCTGACCGTGGTGACGAGCAAGCGCACCTATTTGTTCGACCTCGTCGCCTCGTCCAAGAACGCGCCGCTTTACGTGCTGCAATTCCGCCATCCCGAGCTGGAGAAAGCCAAGGAAGCCGCGCGGCTCGCCGCGCTTGAGAAAGCGCAAGAGGAGAAGGCCAACGCCGTCGAATTGGCTGCGGCCAACGATCCGTACGCGGTGGCTGATCCGGCAACACTCAATTTTGCGTGGGCCGGGGCGGGGACGAACGAGCTGCTTCCGGCTCGCGCTTACGACAACGGAGAGGCGCTGTTCCTCACTTGGCCCGAAGGCACCGCTGTTCCGGCCATCCTGATGACCAACGAAAATGGCGATGAAGGCCCGCTCAACTTTACGGTGCGCGGCGATACGGTGGTGATCGCGGCGGCGCCTAATCAGATCATTTTGCGGTCGGGCAAAGAGACGGCGACGCTGACTAACACTGGCCCAGCGCTGATCACGCAAAGACAGGCGGATCGGCGATGAAGCGGCCGCGCGTCATAAAAATGAGCTTTTTCCCGATCTATGATACGGTCGTGTACCACCAATCGGAGGTGAAGAAATGAAGCTGGCAATGCGTCTACCGCCCAAGAAGAGTGGCACCGGAGCCTCGGATGCGGTTGACCCGCGCGAAAACGAAACCGCCGAAGTCATTGATCTGGCGAGCCGCACCGGCTTTCCGGCGGTTACCGAACGCAAGACCTCAGGTGATGGCCTGGGTCTTGCCGCCGGTGTCGCAATTGTCTTTGGACTTGGTGCGGTCACCTGGTGGAGCATGAACGCCGCGCAGGTCGAGCAACCCGAACCCATCGGCAACGCGCAAGTCGCCGCGCCTGCGCCCGCCGCCGCTCCGGTGCGCGCGCCCACGCCTGTGACGCCGCCCGCGCCCAAACGCCCTGATCCTGCGCCCGCCCCGGTTCTGGCGCGCTCGCCTGACAGTGTACCCGGCACAAACGCCAACCCTTACGCCAGCCCAGCTATGGTCTACGACGCCAGCGTCGCAGCCGGTCGGGCCGTAGCGGCTCCGCCTACGGCTGGAGCTCCGGCGGGGGCAAACAGCCCGAATTCCGCTTTCACAGCTGGCTCCGCGCAAGCCTTCGCCAGTTCGATCGGCGGCGTGGGCGGAGCGCCCGTTCAAGCCGCGCCGATGACCAACCCTTCGACCACAGTCACGCAAGGCACGTTGATCCCGGCTATCCTCGAAACCGCGATCAACACCGATGTGCCCGGATATGTCCGCGCGGTGGTGAGCCAGGATGTGCGCAGCTTTGACGGGACCAAAGTCCTTGTGCCGCGTTCCTCGCGCCTGATCGGTCAGTACCAGTCCGGCGTTCAGCAAGGGCAAAAGCGCGCCTATGTCATCTGGACGCGCCTGATCCGCCCTGATGGCGCGTCGGTCAATATCGCCTCCCCTGCGGTTGCCTTCGACGGAACCACCGGGTTGGAAGGCAAGGTCAACAGCCATTTCTTCAAGCGCTTTGGTTCGGCCTTTTTGCTCTCCGCCATCGGCGGGCTTGGGGCAATTGCATCGGGAGGGACATCGGTGATTTTGGGAGGCGCGCAAACCGCCATTCCCGACGCTGATATAAGCCCGACTATTCGCGTAAAAATGGGTGAACCGATCCGCGTCTTCGTTGGTCGTGATCTCGATTTCAGCACGGTCGCCAACTAGGCCGTTACGGCCACGCGATTATGACCGCTGACGTCCATCCGTTTTCACCGCCTTCTGATGGAGAGGGGGAGGGCGCTGAGCAAAGCAGCCTAGATCGGCTGGCTGAGCGCAGCGTCTATCTTGACGCCTACCTTGCGCCGTTCAAGCGCTGGCTCGACCGCGACACGGTGACCGAGATCATGGTAAACGCGCCCGGCGAAGTCTGGGTCGAAGACGCGGCGGAAGGCGCAGGATTTCGCAAGATCGCGACGCCCGAGATTGATGATCGGCTGGTGCAACGCCTTGCCGAACAGGTCGCGCGGGTCAGTCATCAGGGGATCAATCGCGAACACCCGCTGCTGGGAGCCACGCTTCCCGATGGCGCGCGTATCCAGTTCTGCGGCCCGCCCGCCAGTCGCAAGCATTGGATCATGGCGATCCGCCGCCACCGCCGGCTAGACCTGCCACTAGATGCCTATGACGCCGGTCCGCTGGCGGGCGAGGCTGAGGTTGCCATGCCCGATCCGCAGCTTCAGCCGATCGAGTATTTGCGCGAAGCAATCCGCCACCGCCGCACCATCCTGATCTCAGGTGGGACCAGCACTGGAAAGACCACGTTCCTCAACGCAATGCTGGGCGAAATCCCTCAGGAAGAGCGCGTGGTGCTGGTTGAAGACACGCCGGAACTGAAGTTTCCAGGTGAAAATTGCGTTGGCCTTGTCGCGGTAAAAGGCGAGCTGGGCGAAGCGAAAGTCACCGCCAACGAATTGCTTCAAGCGGCCCTGCGCTTGCGCCCGGACCGCATAGTCTTGGGCGAATTGCGCGGCGCGGAGAGCGTTTCGTTCCTGCGCGCGATCAACACCGGCCACCCGGGCAGCTTCTCGACCATCCACGCCAACAGTTTGCGCGGCGCGCTAGAGCAATTGTCGCTGATGGTGATGCAAACCGGCATTGGCCTCACCCGCTCTGATACGATCGCCTACGCCGCGAGCGTTATTGATGTGATTGTGCAACTGGGTCGCGACGCGAACGGCAAGCGCGGCATCACGCAGATCGCTGAGGCGCGCTCTCTCGTGTGATCGCGCTCCAGAGGCGGTTTGCGTCGCGCGATATTGACTATTTCGGGGCACAGCTAAAGTCGGTGTTGACTTAGCCATCGCGACATGACGAAACGCGTTCACACTCTGGGTTTAGCCAAAGGGATAGCGGAGCGATGAGCAGCGCGCCGATAGTTCACGATTCGACCGACCTTACCTCCGACGCGGGCGGCTCTGGCCTGACCGGTATGGCCGTGGGCGACGGCGACAACTATTTCAATCGCGAACTGTCGTGGCTTTCGTTCAACGAACGCGTTTTGGCCGAGGCGGATAACACCGCCTACCCGTTGCTCGAACGACTGCGATTTCTGTCTATCTCAGGCAGCAATTTGGACGAGTTCATGATGATCCGTGTCGCGGGTCTCGTCGGGCAGGCGCAGCGCGGGATCGACAAAACCTCGATTGATGGTCGCACGCCGGGCCAACAGCTTTCCGCAATCCGCACAAAACTCGCCGAATTGTCGGACCGCCAGCAAGATATCTGGCGCCACCTGCGTGAAGCTCTTGCGGAAAGTGATATTCACATCGCGGATGAACTGCGCGTCGAACCACAGGCGCATGAATGGCTAGAAAACTTCTTCCTCAACGAAATTCTCCCGGTTATCACGCCGCAAGCGCTCGACCCGGCGCACCCCTTTCCGTTCGTACAAAACGAAGGGATGGGTCTGCTTTTCACCCTGACGCGCGATGCGGACAAGGAACAGCTGATCGAAATGATCCTGATCCCCACCGCACTGCCGCGTTTTGTGCGGGTGCCGGGCGATGTCGCCGGCGGCGGTGAAGCGATCTACATCTCAATTGCAAGCCTTATCCAGCGCTACGCCAAAAAGCTCTTTCCTGGCTTCACCATCGAAGGGGACGGATTATTCCGCGTTTTGCGCGACAGCGATATCGAAATTGAGGAAGAGGCCGAGGATCTGGTGCGCACCTTCCGCAGCGCGATCCAGCGTCGCCGCCGGGGGCAAGTGATTCAGTTAGAGCTCGAAGAAGACTTCGATCTTCAGGCCGAGACCATGCTGCTCGAACAACTGGGCGTGCACGAAGCCGCGGTGATCAAGACCGATGGCATGATCGGTATTGATGGCCTTGCCGAAATCGTTTCCGAAGATCGGCCTGACCTGAAATTTGACGCCTATTCCCCGCGCTATCCCGAGCGCGTGCGCGAACACGATGGCGATGTCTTCTCCGCGATCGGCGAGAAGGACATCGTGATCCACCACCCCTACGAGAGCTTCGAGGTGGTGGTCGACTTCGTCCGGCAGGCCGCCAACGATCCCGATGTGGTCGCGATCAAGCAGACGCTCTACCGCGCGGGCTCGCAATCGGCGGTGATCAACGCGCTGATTGAAGCGGCGGAGAACGGCATTTCGGTCACCGCTGTGGTGGAATTGAAGGCTCGGTTCGACGAGGAGCAGAACCTCAAATGGGCAGCCAAGCTGGAGCGCGCCGGGGTTCAGGTGATCTACGGTTTCACCGATTGGAAAACCCACGCCAAGACGGCGATGGTGGTCCGGCGCGAAGGGGACAGTTTCCGCACCTATTGCCACTTTGGCACCGGCAACTACCACCCGATCACCGCCAAGGTTTACACCGATATGAGCTTCTTCACCGCCGATCCAAAATTGGGCCGGGATGCGGCGCGGATGATGAATTTCGTGACGGGTTATGTCGAACCCAAGGATCTTGAGCTGATCAAGATCGCTCCGCTTGATCTTCGTGAGGAGCTTTATCGCCGAATTGACACCGAGATCGTCAACGCCAGGAAAGACCTTCATTCCGGTATCTGGCTCAAATGCAATCAGATCACTGATAAGGGTATGATTGACCGGCTTTACGCCGCCAGCGATGCGGGTGTGCGGGTCGAACTGGTGTGCCGGGGTATCTGCTGCCTCAAGCCGGGCGTCGAAGGCCTGTCGGAGAACATCCGCGTCAAATCGATCATCGGACGCTTCCTCGAACACAGCCGGATTTACGCCTTTGCCAATGGCAAGCCAGTGCCGAGCCCGGACGCGGCGGTGTTTATCTCATCGGCCGATCTGATGGGGCGCAATCTTGATCGTCGGGTGGAAAGTCTCATCCCGATCCTCAACCGCACGGTGCACGATCAGGTGCTGCAACAGGTGCTGCTCGCCAATATGCTCGACACCGAACAAAGCTGGTGGCTGGACGAAGACGGCACTTATTCGCGGGTGGAAACAGGCGAGAAGCCATTTAACTGTCACCGCTATTTCATGACCAACCCCTCGCTTTCCGGGCGTGGAGGTGCTTTGGAGGCGGGGGGTGTGCCCAAATTGACGCTGCGCAAGGGACGCAGCGATTGAGGCGCATGACGGCGCAAAGGCCACACAGAAGGGCCTGATGGGTAGGGGCAAAAAGGGTCCATGAGTTTCAAGAAACGGCGCAGCGACCGCGATGGAGCTTTCTCCGGTAACACGGTGAGTCGCGCGATCATCGATATTGGTTCCAACACGGTGCGCATGGTCGTTTACGGCGGCACGATGCGCGCGCCCACCGTGCTGCTGAACGAGAAGGTAACCGCTAAGCTGGGCCGGGATATCGCAAAAAACGGCACGCTGGCGGACGAAGCGGTGGAACTCGCCCTGCGTGGCCTAAGCCGTTTTGTGCTGCTTCTGGAGGACCTTGGCGTCACCGATATCGTCACAGTGGCAACCGCTGCGGTTCGTGAGGCGAGCAATGGCAGTGAATTTGTCGCACAACTCAAAGGTATGGGTCTCGATCCACGAATCCTGAGCGGTGAGGAAGAGGCCATCCTGAGCGCGCACGGCGTCGCGGGGGCGTTCCCCGGAGCTCAAGGGATTGTCGCGGACCTTGGCGGAGGAAGCCTCGAACTCGTCAATCTCGACGCGGGGAATGTCAACGATCCCGTCTCCTTGCCTCTCGGCTCGCTGCGCCTGCCGGACTATCGCGAGAGAGCCAATGGCTCTGACAAGACTATGAGAGAGGCTTTGGAAAAAGACCTTTCGAAAGGCGGCGGTAAACGTCCCAAAGGATCGACGCTCTATCTCGTTGGCGGCACCTGGCGAGCGATGTCGGTTTTCGCGATGCAGCTGGGCGGTCATCCGCTGAGCGATCCGCACGGCCTCGCTATCACCGCAGATCAGGCGCGCGGCGTTCTGAACGCGCTGAGCAAGGAAAAGCCCGAAGATCTCAAGGCCCGTAAACGTATCTCCTCAATGCGAGCCGAACGGCTGCCGGACGCGGCGTTGTTGTCTCTGGCATTGCTCAACACATTAAAGCCTGAACAGGTGGTGTTCTCGTCCTGGGGTCTTCGCGAGGGTTTGCTGTACGACCGGCTCGCACCCGACGCGCAGGCTCAGGATCCGCTGCTCGCGGGCGTTTCCACCTTCGCCAGTCAGCGCGGGGCGCCGCCGACGCTCGCCGCTCGCATGGCCAGTTGGACGCTCGACGCCGCGCCTGCGCGCGAACATGGCAGCGAGCGGCTTCGGCTCGCAGCGATAATGCTCGCACTGGCTTCGATGCAGATCGAGCCAAACATCCGTCTGCCGCAAGCGATCGACTGGGCGCTGCAAAAGCGCTGGATCGCGATTGATGGGCGCGAGCGCGCGATGCTGGCGGCGGCGATTGCGGCCCATGGCAACGCGCTTGACCTCGATCCGCGCGTTCGCGCGTTGGCCAGTGAAGAGGCTTTGAACGAAGCGATCAATTTGGGGCTGGCGTTACGGCTAGCTCGTCGGCTGGGCGCGATGTCTCGTCGTTCGCTCAATATGAGTCGTCTGCTGGTCGAGGAGGACGCGCTGGTCCTGCGCCTCGCCACCAGTCACGCCGCGCTCGCCAGCGGTCCGGTGGATAAGGATATGAAGCTGCTGTCTGGTCGCCTTGGCCTTTCCCCACGCGTCGATATCGTCGAGGATGAGGTGTTGAAGGCTCACGATTAGGCCCGCTTCTCTTTGCCCGAGAAGGGTGAGAAATCAGTCTCGGTATCAAACAGGTCGACGCCTTCGGCTTTTTTGAGCCAGCCCACCACAGCGTAGGTCACTGGCGTTAGCGCCGCTTCCCAAAACACCTTGAGCAGCCAGTTGGTGATCATCACCGTCACCACCGCTTCGGTCGTCCAGATGCCGTAAAAGGCGATGGGGTAGAAGATCAGGCTGTCGATGCCCTGGCCGACCACAGTTGAACCGATAGTGCGGGTCCACAAAGCGCGTCCCTTGGTCCACACCTTCATCTTGGCCATGACGTAAGAATTTACAAACTCTCCCGCCCAGAACGCGACGATCGAGGCGACAACGATGCGCCACGTGCTGCCGAAGACGCTTTCATAGGTTTGCTGGCAGATTGCACCGGTCGGTCCATCGGGATCGGTCGTGGAGGTGAGCGGTCCGTTGCCGTCAAATCCGCTCGCCGCGCAGGCCCATCCGTCAAAGGCGGGCAGGCTGACCACGACAAAGCTCATGAAAGCGAGGAAGATCATCGCCGCAAAGCCGGTCCAGATGACTCGCCGCGCGCGCGCGAACCCGTAAATCTCGGTTAGCACATCGCCGATGACATAGCCCAAGGGGAAGAACAGGATCCCCGCGCCATAGATGAACACCCCATCGGGGGCGGGCCACATGCCGCTGGGCCAAAAGCTTACCTCGACAAAGGTCAACTTCGCCGCGCCGATTACGTTCGACAACAGCAAGATCGCGACAAAGGCCGCCATGACAAACTCGTAGAACCGGAATGTTACCGGGGCGGTGTTGACGGCGACGATGGTGTCGGTGGGATCGGTGTCAAATTCGGGGGGGAGGGGATCGTTTTCCATTGCCGAGCGCCCTAGCGCGATTCCCATCGCCGCGAAAGCGCGCTAAGGGCCTCATCAGCGCGCGCCCTTAGCTCATCTGGATAGAGCGCGAGACTTCTAATCTTGAGGCAGCAGGTTCGAGTCCTGCAGGGCGCGCCATTTTTCCCTTCGTTCAAATTGCGCACCCTTATCTTTGAGTGGTTCGGACTTCGTCCTCCGGGGCGCGCTACATACTCCTTTCTCCATTGCTAATAGCTCCCGCTGCGGTTCGTCGAATGCGAGGCTGCGCTCGCGGATCGTGGCTTTTTGAGTCGGCCTACGTTCATATTCGATGACAGATGTAGTCACTGTTTACGAAGCAGGAGATTCGACTATGCGCACCGTTCTCGTTTCGCTCGCCGCTATGGCGGTCCTGGCCACCCCCGCGATGGCGGGAGGCAAGCACCCGGTCATCATCGTTGACGGCAAACACGGCACACGGATTTCACCCAACAACGACAGCAATCCGTGGTGGGTCGATTACAAGACCGACATCAGCGAAGCCAAACGCGAATTGCGCAGCGACCTGCGCCGCGCGACCGATTACGAAGACGAGGTCGACGCCAAGGAAGAGTATCGCCGCGAAATCGCCGATGCGCGATACGACTACCGCAAGGAAATGGCCGAGCGCGGCTATCGCGTGGTCAGCTTTGAGCCCAATCGACGTATTTTTGCGCGGCGCTAATTCAAGCGCCTGCCAAGCCGCCCACACCCTCCACCCTTCCACCCGGATCCTACTCCGGAGTGAAAATCCGGGTGGAAGGGTGGAGGGTGTGGGCGGCTACGGACCAAGTAAAAGAACACCTTATCCTCGCGCCACAGTTTCAAGCAGCTCTGCGGTGATCGGGTAGCCGGCGTCTTCCATAATCGTCAGCATCGGCTTTCCGCTGGTATCATCCACTTTGGGAACGATCGTCTTAACCGGGATGGCTTCGGCTTGGGCGCGGGCTTCGTCGAAGCTGGCGAACAAGGCCAGGCGCTCCAGATTGCGGCGGGTGGGGAAGATCAGTTTGATATCGCCCTCTTCGGCCATATCAAGCGCCCCTTGCGCGCTGACCCAGAACAGTTTGGTGTTCTCCGAGTTGTCGACCGATACATCGACGGCTCCGGTGCCAAGGTCGGCGAGATAGAAGCGCGTGTCGTAGACGCGGCTTAAATTCTCGTTTTTGGGAAACCACCGCGCGAAGGGCACGATCTGGTCCAGGTCCAACTGCCACTCAAACGCCTTGAGCACAGGTGAAAGTGCTTTAGTCTCCTCAAGCATTGTCCGCGCTGTGGCCGCGGTCTCGGCGGTGATGTCGCCCGTAAGGCCCAGGGCCAGGCCTGTCTCCTCAAGCGTTTCACGAATGGCGGCTATCTGGTGTGCGGCTTCTTCGGCGGGAATGTCTGCACTGTCCGCTACACTTTGACCCAATTCGAAATCCGCCGGGTCCACGCGCCCGCCCGGGAACACCGCCATACCGCCCGCAAATGCCATGGTGCGCGAACGCACCGTCATCAGGACTTCGGGAGATCCGCCATTGGGGCTGGTGCGAAAAATTATGATGGTGGCGGCTGGGATCCCGGCGGGATTTGGCGTGTCGGAAGCCGTAGAAAGTTTGCTCATGAACGCCTTGATGGCCGTCAGTCGTGCGCTTGCCAAGAGAAGAGATGCCCAATCGCCGATATGCGTGTCGGATGTCTTTACACAATCGTAAACCTTACCAAGCTAGTAACCAGCTAAACCCCTGAAACATGGATGTTCAATCGTTTTGGCACAGGGGGTGCATCGTCTTTGGCAGACACACTGGTCTTCAGTCTGAGGTTCGACCTTCCTGGTCTCTGGTCTAACCTCCCGTGCAAGAAAAAGCGCTCTGGGTTTGGTCACCCAGAGCGCTTTTTTGTTTTGTGGTGTGGTTTTGTGTTTGCCCATCCGGGCAAACTCCTTAGCGCTGTTCCCTACGGCGAGTCTTCGCCTTCGGGGCAACTGCGGTCGGCCGGTCGGCCTTACGAAATCGAAGATTTCGTTCCGAGCGCGCTAGAATGCGCCTTTACGCCTCGGCCTGAGCGATGCCCTTGTCGTCCATCAGCTGCTTCAATTCGCCCGCTTCGAACATTTCCATCATAATGTCGCTGCCGCCGACGAATTCGCCTTTGACGTAGAGCTGCGGGATGGTCGGCCAGTCGCTGAAGGTTTTGATGCCCTGACGGACTTCCATGTCCTGGAGCACGTCGACGCTTTCATATCCCACACCGACATGGTCAAGGATCGCAACCGCGCGGCTGGAAAAACCACATTGCGGGAAGAGCGGCGTGCCCTTCATGAACAGGACAACATCGTTGTCGCCGACGAGGGTGGAAATGCGTTCTTTGATATCAGCCATGATTGTCCGGCCTTCTTTGCAAGATGATAGGGTCTAATTTGCGGGCGCGCCGCCATACCGTTTATTTGGGCACCACCGTGGTGACTTGCAAGGCGTGCAGCTCGCCTCCCATTTTGTCACCGAACGCGGCGTAGACCATCTTGTGCTGCGCAACGCGCGTCTTGTCAGCGAATTGCGGGGCGGTGACGCGCGCGGCCCAGTGGTCGTCATCGCCTGCCAGATCGGTCAGCTCAACCACCGAGCCGGGCAGTTCCGCTTCAATCGCGGCGATGATGTCTTCGCCCTTCATCGGCATGGGAAATCTCCGCGCGTAAGGATCATTCGGCCGTCAGCTGCTTTTGCGCTTCGAGAGCCATCTCTTCCAGCTTGGCGCGGATCTCGGCCTCGGTCACGTTGGTTTCAGCCGACGTCAGATCGCCCAGCAGCTTGCGGATCACGTCCTCGTCGCCTGCTTCTTCAAAGTCGGCCTGCACAACCGATTTTTTATAAGCGTCGGTTTCTTCGGGCGTCAGGTTCATGACCCCGGCGGCCCATTCGCCCAGCAAACGGTTGCGACGCGCGGCAATCTTGAACTTGGTCTCTTCGTCCAGCGCAAAATGCGCCTCTTCGGCGCGCTGGCGATCGGTGAAGTCGGTCATGGGTCCCTCCGGAAAATTGGTTCGCTTCCGAAATAGGCAGGGGCGCGGGGCGCGACAAGCCTTGCGACGCCCCTGTACGAGATTAATCCATCGTCACCACAAGCTTGCCCACAGCCTCACGGTTTTCGAGCTTGGCGATGGCGTCACCCGCGCGTTCGAGCGGGAAGGTTTCCGAGACCAAGGGGTCGATTTTTCCGTCCTTCATCAGCTGGAAGAGCTCCTGCACCTGTGCCACGAACTTCGCCGGCTCACGAGCGGTGAAGGCGCCCCAGAAGACGCCGCAAATGTCGCAGGATTTGAGCAGGGTGAGGTTCAAAGGCATCTTGGCGATGCCCGCCGGGAAACCAACCACGAGGAAGCGACCCTCCCACGCGATCGAGCGCAAGGCGGGTTCGGAATATTGGCCACCGACGATGTCGTATACGATATCCGCACCGTTCGGGCCGCAGGCGGCTTTGAACGCGCCTGCAAGCTCTTTCGAGGCGGCCTTGTCCATCTCTTCGCGCGGATAGATCACGACATCGTCCGCGCCGGCTTTGCGAGCGACGTTGCCTTTGGCTTCGCTCGAAACCGCCGCGACCACCTTTGCGCCATAGGCTTTGGCCAGCTCAACCGCAGAAAGGCCAACTCCGCCCGCTGCGCCAAGGACGAGGACAACATCGCCTTCCTTGATGTGGCCTCGGTCTTTCAGGCCGTGGATCGTGGTGCCGTACGTCATCAGCAGCGAGGCCGCTTTCTCAAACGGAACGCCATCGGGCACCGGGAACATGCGGTTCGCGGGCACGATGGCCTTTTCGCGCAGGCCGCCATTGCCCATGCCCGCCATCACACGGTCGCCGACCTTGTATTTTTCAACGCCTTCGCCAACCGCTTCGACCACACCGGCAAGCTCGCCACCGGGGGAGTAGGGGCGTTCGGGTTTGAATTGATAGAGGTCGCGGATCATCAGCGTGTCGGGATAATTGATCGCGCAGGCTTTGACCGCGACAAGCACTTCGCCCTTACCCGGCGTTGGCACGTCGATTTCGTCGAGCGTCAGTGTTTCAGGGCCGCCGACTTCGTGCGTGCGAATGGCTTTCATGGTTGGTCCTCTCCCAGTGATGTGTCGTGATTGTTCTTAGACGTTGGTGCCGGCCATCAGCCAGCTTTTTGAAGCCATACGGCGCTCTTCAAAACCGCCAATCGCCTCGTCGCGCTCCATCGTCAACGCCACTTCGTCGAGGCCGTTCAACAGGCAGTGCTTGCGGAACGGATCGATATCGAAGGCAAAGCGGTCTTGGTACGGCGTCGTCACCGTCTGCGTTTCGAGGTCGACGGTGATGGGCGAGCCTTCCGCCGCGACTTCCATCAAGCGGTCAATCGCCTCTTGCGGAAGAACGACGGGAAGAATGCCGTTCTTCACCGCGTTGCCTGAGAATATATCGGAATAGCTCGGCGCGATAATGGCGCGGATGCCCATGTCCCCGATGGCCCAGGCGGCGTGTTCGCGGCTGGAGCCGCAGCCAAAATTGTCGCCCGCGATCAGGATGGGCGAACCTGAATAAGCGGGATCGTCAAACACGCTGTCGCCGCCTTCGCGGATCGATTCAAACGCCCCTGCGCCAAGGCCGTCGCGGGTGATGGTCTTCAACCATTTCGCCGCGATGATGACGTCTGTGTCGATGTTCTTTTGGCCAAAGGGATAGGCCTGACCATCGATGCGGGTGAGTGTGTCCATGGTGGGTCCTGCTGGGGCGCTCGGCTAAAGGGCTTAATCGGTTTGCGGCGGTTCGCCCGAAGGCGGAGCTTTGGCCTGATCCGCGCCAATCGCGCTGTCCTCCGGCTTCTTGCGAAACCGCTTGCCTGCGTAAAGCAGCGCTGCGGCTATGGCGGCCGAACCAATCGCGGCCGCGCCCACCGCGAGGGATGAGGTCTTCTTGTTTTCGGGGGTGTCTGAGTCTTTGGGGGTTTTATCAGTCATGTCGTGATCATGATCCGCGCATTCGCGCAAAGCAAGGGAGAGAGAGCTAAAGAAAGGCGTCGAGCCCCAATTTTCCGGTGGAGCGCCGGTGGGCGGGAGCGGTGTCGCCGATCCAATTGCGCCCATCGAGAAAGCGAGCCTCAACACCGTTTAACTCGGCCGGTTCAAAAATGCGGACGTTCACGCCAACGCGATCGCCCTCGAAATGCTCGGTGGTGCGCCAGTGCGTGGTTGTTCCGCAGACCAGGCAGGATTGCATCTCTACAGCGGGTTCGTCGTAATCGGCGCGGCGATAGCCTTTTGTTTCGCCGGACACGGTTACGTCCGCGCTTTCATAGTAACCCCACACTCCGCCCGATTTGGCGCAGAGCGAGCAATCGCAGAAATTCACGTATTCGGGCCTATGCGCCACCGTCACTCGCACCGCGCCGCAATGGCACGATCCGGTCACGCCTGAAACTCCCTTACATCCGCCAGCTTGCCCTTGACCGCCGCCGCCGCCGCCATGGCTGGTGAGACGAGGTGCGTGCGCGCGCCGGGGCCTTGGCGACCCACGAAGTTGCGGTTCGAAGTGGAGGCGCAGCGTTCACCAGCGGGCACTTTGTCGGGGTTCATGCCCAAGCACGCCGAGCAGCCGGGCTCGCGCCATTCAAAACCGGCCTCGGTAAAGATTGTGTCGAGCCCTTCATCCTCGGCCATCGCCTTCACCAGACCCGATCCCGGCACCACGATGGCCCAGCGCACGTTGTCCGCTTTCTTGCGGCCTTTGAGAATTTCCGCCGCCGCGCGCAAATCCTCGATCCGGCTGTTGGTGCAGCTGCCGATGAAGATGTTTTCAATCGGCACATCCATCATCCGCGTGCCCGGCGTCAGGCCCATATAGTCGAGGCTCTTGGCGGCCGCGGCCTGCTTGCTCTCATCGGCGTAGCTTTCGGGCGAGGGGACCGCGCCGGTGATCGGCACCACGTCTTCCGGGCTGGTGCCCCAGGTGACGGTGGGGGCGACATCGGCGGCGTTGATGGTGACCGATTTGGCGAACACCGCGCCCTCGTCCGAATGCAGAGTGCGCCAGTAGGCGACGGCTGCGTCCCACGCCTCTCCCTTGGGCGCCATGGGGCGACCCTTAAGGTAGCGGAAGACGGTTTCATCCGGAGCGATCAGGCCCGCGCGCGCGCCTGCCTCGATGCTCATGTTGCACACGGTCAAGCGTTCCTCGACGCTCATCTTTTCGAACACGGCGCCGCGATATTCGATGACATAGCCCGAGCCGCCCGCTGCGCCGATCACGCCGATGATGTGGAGGATCAGGTCCTTGGCCGAGATACCTGCGCCAAGCTCCCCTTCAACGACCACTTCCATTGGTTTGGATTTTTGCAGCAGCAGCGTTTGCGTGGCCAGCACATGCTCAACCTCGCTGGTGCCCAGACCAAAGGCGAGCGCGCCCAATCCGCCATGGCTGGCCGTGTGCGAATCGCCGCAGACGATGGTGGTGCCGGGCAGGGAGAAACCTTGTTCGGGGCCAACCACGTGGACAATGCCTTGCTCTGCATCCGCATCGCCGATGTAGCGGATGCCGAATTCGGGCGCGTTCTTTTCGAGAGCGGCCAGCTGCGCCGCGCTTTGCGGATCTTCGATCGCGATCTTGCCGCCCGACGCGTTACGCCGCGCGGTGGTGGGCAGATTGTGATCGGGCACCGCCAGTGTGAGCTCAGGTCGGCGCACCGGGCGGCCCGCTTTGCGCAAACCGTCAAACGCCTGCGGGCTGGTCACTTCGTGCACCAGATGGCGATCAATATAGATCAGCGAAGTCCCATCATCGCGCGTTTCGACGATGTGAGCGTCCCAGATTTTCTCATAAAGGGTGCGGGGTTTGTTAGACATAAATGCTCTTTGGATGCGGGGTTTGCGCCGCAGTTAGCGAGGATCGGGCGCTCTTGCCAAGAATGAAGCCGAATTCGACGCAATTCGTCATGGAAATTTCATCACCCACGCGCTAACTTACACACATGTCAGCAACACCCGCCTCGATTCCGTTTCGCTTTCCGATCACGGTGCGTCCCGACGACATCGATTTCATGGGGCATGTAAACAACGCGCGGTATCTCAATTGGGTGCAGGATGCGGTGCTGGCGCATTGGAACCGGCTGGCTCCGGCGGAAGAGGTGGCGAGCAAGGCGTGGGTCGCGCTCAAACATGAGATCACCTATCGCAAGCCCGCTTTCCTAGAAGACGACGTGATCGCTAGCACGGTGCTCGAACGCTACAACGGAGCGCGCGCCTTTTATCACACAGTGATCAAACGCGGCGAAGACGTGCTGGCCGAAGTGCAATCCAGCTGGTGCTGCCTCGACGCGAAGACTTTGCGCCCCGCTCGCATCGGAGAGCATCTGCGCGAGGTGTTTTTCCCCGAGTAGGGGTGGGGCTAATTCCTAAGTCGCCTGCCTGATTGTTTCGGCCCATTTCGTCATATTAGTGCAAGGCAACGGTGCCACGCGCTTGCGGAATGCAAGGTTCACAATGTCCGCCTGTGGTTTGTCCGAATGAGACGGGTCTTGAATGGCGCGCGTCGCGTGACCACGCGTAGCTTGTGACGGGTCCGTTGCCTCCTGTCGTCCGACTGACGGACAAACCCGCGGAGGTTTCTGGCGATCTTTTGCATCACGCGGGACCCGCCGGGCGGTTCGTGCGGGGGTTTCTCGAACAGCCGGAAGGTGCGTTGATCGAGAATTGCCATTCGCGTTTCATGCTGGCGAGCCTTGGCGAGCTTAATCTTCCGATCACCATCGAGGATGGACGCGAAGGCGGCACCTATGTCGCCAGCGCGCACAGCGCCTATGTGCTCTATGCCCGCGACGAGATCGACATATTGCAGCTTGGCGGAGCCAGCCGCCTCGCAGCGCGCGCGACTTTGCGCGTTCTGGAGAGCGTGCTGAGAGCGCATGCCATCAACAAAAGCGTGCATATCGACAATTGGATGCTGTCCACCGGCCTTCACGGCCATTGGTCTGGCCAAGGCCTGAGCGCCATTCGCGAGGCCATAACCCGGGCCTTTCCCGATCACCTGCCCATCATTCGCAATGTCGATGATTGGAGTTGTCCCGAACTGTTCGCGAGCCTGAAATCAGATGGTTGGTATCTGATGCCCGCGCGTCAGATCTGGGTGACGGATGATCTGGAGGCCGATTGGCGACCCAGAAGCCATGTGAAGAGCGACAAACGAGCCGCCCGGCGCGCGGGCCTTACCATCGAAGAGCTTGAGGTGATGCGCGACAGCGACGCCATCCGTATCGCTGAGCTTTACAGGCAGCTCTATCTCGATCGCTATTCCAGCCTCAACCCCGTTTACACACCGGCTTTTGTCAAGCTGGCCCACGACAGCGGCGCGTTGAAGTTTATCGTCGGTCGCTCACAGGGTGGCGAGATCATGGTGTCATCGGGGATGCGTATTGCCGGTGACACGCTCACCGTGCCGATGCTGGGCTACGATACCATGCGGCCGCAGTCAGAAGCGCTTTATCGCATTGCCAGCCTGCTGAGCAGCGAATGGGCGCTCGATCACGGTTACCGCCACCACGGATCAGCCGGTGCTGGCACATTCAAGAGTAATCGCGGCGCGCGCAGCCAGATCGAGTACATGGCTGTTTACGCACAGCATCTGGGAATGCGCAGGCGGTTGGGGATAAAGCTTTTCGCTAACACGCTGGAGCGCACCATGGTGCCCGCGCTCAGGAAGAACGGTTGGTGAAGACGAGCTGGCCAAGGTGCAGTCGAGTCGGTGCTGGATTGATGCAAAGACCTTGCGCCCGGCGCGGATCGGCGAGCATTTGCGTGAGGTGTTTTTCCTGAGTAGTGATCGACGAGAGCCGCACAGAGGCAGCCTTTCGCTCAGTCGCCTGCCTTTGTGCTAACTGGCTATTGACAAGCATTTGGTTTAGCCAAAGCGTCATGTGAATCGAAATTGCACACGGCTGTTACTCATGCTCAAAAGACTATCATTGCTTCTTGTGGTGGGTGTATTTGCCGCCGCGATGATTTCATATCTTGCTGCGGGTTGGGGTCTTGAGCCGCTTGATGATCAGGCTCGTGCCAAAGCGCCCGGTGCTTTTCTGGAAACGTCGCAAGGTAAAATCCACTACCAATGGTATGGCGATGAAGGCGCTCCCATCGTCGTTATGGCGCACGGCCTTGCAATCCCTAGTTTTGTCTTCGAACAAAACGCGCAAGCTTTGGCAGAGGCCGGTTTCCGGGTGCTGACCTTTGATCATCTGGGCAGAGGTTGGTCTGACCGTCCCGATGCCACGTATGATGACAGCTTCTACCAGCGGGAAATGCTCGAATTGATGGATGGTCTGCGATTGCAGGAACCCGTCGGTCTCGTGGGACAATCAATGGGTGGTTTGATTGCATCTGATTTTGCCGCAAATCACTCTGAGAGAATTCAATCGTTGTTTCTCCTTGTGCCCTCTGGCCTTGATGTCAGGGCCGAGGGAAACAGCCTATCAAGCCGATTGATCAAAACGCCTGTTTTGGGTGATTGGATAATGCGGGTGTTCGGAAGACGCGTGATTTTGGGCCAACCGCAATTCCAAAATCAAGCACCAAACCCGCAAAATCGACTGCAAGGCGATATGGCTGAACAGCTGCGATATGAAGGGTTTCTCGACGCGATTTTATCGACCTATCGCAACATCGACTTCCAAGATCGAGAGGAAGTTTATCAGAAGCTTGATGGCACAGACATTCCCGTAGCCGCTGTGTTTGGGAGCGCTGACCCGACAGTGCTTCCAAGCAGCCTTGCGAAGCTGAAAGGGTTTGTTCCGCGAGCTGAGACAACAATGATTGAGCGGGGCACCCATGGCCTAAACTACGAGAACTCATCGCAAGTGAACCGGGTTCTGGTTGAATTCTTCCAGGCGCAATTGGGACGCGAGTAGGCTCGCCTCTAATCATCAAAACACTATACGCACCCAAAGGCTGCGCTTAAGCGTACCTGAGTTATGACCACGCGCCATGCCCTTCCCAGCCAGCCCGTTCAGCGGGTTATCGGCCTCACGCTCGCCGCTCTTGTTGGTGGCGGTTGGTTGGGTGTGCACTTCTTTTCGATGTTCGTGTTTGAGCTGACGTGGGACAATTGGCCCTTCGCGCTGTGTCTGGCGGTGCTGCAAATCTGGCTCAGCGTGGGCACCTTCATCATCTGCCATGACGCGATGCATGGGACCCTCGCGCCCGGATGGCCGCGGGTGAACGCTTGGATCGGGGCGCCGCTCCTGATGCTCTACGCGGGCTTTAAGTGGAAGCGGATGCGCGACGCGCATTTCACGCATCACAAGCTTTCGGGCCACAAGGGCGATCCCGATTTTGACGAGGAGCACCCCGGAAATCAAAAGGGCGATTTCCTCCAATGGTACTGGACGTTCTTCAAACGCTATTTCGGGTGGTTTTCGCTGATCTTCGTGCACACCGTGGTGGGGATTTATCTCTTTGTGTTCGAGATCCCGTTCATGCAGATCTTCGTTCTGTATGGCGCGCCGGCGCTGCTATCCTCGCTCCAGCTGTTTTACTTCGGCACGTTCCGGCCGCACCATCAGGCGCCGGACAAGCCGTTTGCCGACCGTCACAACGCGCGCACCAACGACTTTCACCCGCTGATCAGCCTCGCCACCTGTTTCCATTTCGGCTATCATCTGGAGCATCATCGCGCGCCGCAAGTGCCGTGGTGGGCGCTTCCGGCGGCCAAGCGGGCGGGCGTTGGAGCGCTCCTTCCAACGTCGGACTTGGCGGCTGCGAATACGACGCCTAAGGAGGCGGCGCTATGAACTTGACCTGGTTCGAAGTCTTTTTGACCGTGATGTCGTCCCTCATCGGGATGGAGCTGTTCGCCTGGTGGGCGCACAAATACATTATGCACGGATGGGGCTGGGGCTGGCACCGCGACCATCACGAACCGCACGATCATGTTTTGGAAAAGAACGATCTGTTTGCGGTCGTCTTCGGCACGATCAACGCCGCGATGTACATTTACGGATCGCTTTATTGGGATTGGCTTTGGTGGTTCGCGGTGGGCATCACGCTCTACGGCATCATTTACACGCTGGTTCACGATGGGCTGGTCCATCAGCGCTATTGGAAATGGGTGCCCAAGAAGGGGTACGCCAAGCGGTTGGTGCAGGCGCACAAGCTGCACCACGCGACCGTGGGCAAAGAAGGCGGCGTCAGCTTTGGCTTCGTCTTCGCGCGCGATCCGCAGGTGTTGAAGAAAGAGCTGAAACAGCAGCGCGAAGCGGGCATCGCCGTGGTGCGCGACAGCGTGGGGGCCTGAGGCGGCCACATTCGCTTGTGTCGGATCCGCTGAACCTGACGGGCAAATGGGACGGGGTGTTCCAATACCCGCAGGACCATATGCCCACGACGCCTTTTCTGGCTGACATTATCGAAGAGGCAGGCGCGTTTAGCGGCACCACCATCGAGCCCGATCTCTACGGCGGCGCCTCGGCCAACGCCCGGATCGTCGGCCACCGAAGCGGGCGCAGCGTCGATTTCACCAAGACCTATCAAAACCGTGATGCCGGGTATCAGAACCCGGTGGATTATGTCGGGCAGGTAAGCGAGGACGGCCTCACCATAACCGGCGTGTGGTCACTCAAAGACTGGAACGGCACCTTCGAGATGACCCGCGAAGCGGGGGTGGAGGTTTCGCGAGAGGAAGTGGCTGAGGTGGAAGCGTAAAGCCCTATTCCGGCCGCGTCGCGATCCAACCGCCGACGACAATCAGCACCGCCACCGAAATCCACACCCAGGGAAAGCCGATGGTGATCCAGGTGAAACCGATTCCGGCTGATATGGTCGCGATCGAGATGACCTTTGTCTTGCGCGTGATCGCGCCGCGTTCGCGCCAATCAATAATCTGCGGGCCATAGGTCGGGTGATCGAGCAGCTTTTGCTCCCACGCTGGATTGCTGCGCGCAAAGCAGAACGCGGCGAGGAGCAGGAACGGGACTGTCGGCAGGAGCGGCAACACCGCTCCGACCACGCCCAGACCAACGAAAAAGACGCCCGCGGCAAGGTAGAGCTTCCTCACACCCGCTCAGCCCATGACCGGCTGCGTAGCCAGATCAAGCGAGAGAACCGGAAGCGTTCGGCCCGGGATTGAACCGGACGCTTCATGCCCGCATTTGCGAAACCCAATGCGCTCGTAAAACGGCACCGCGTCGGGATCCGCAGTGACGAGCATGCGCGCCGCACCTTGGCTCAAGGCTTCATCGCGCAGGGCACCGAATATCTTTCGGCCAACACCTCGTCCAATGGCAGTGGGCTCGACAAACAGCTTCTCCAGTTCGCAGGTCTCGTCGGTCAGGACCAGTTGCCCGACACCAAGTAATGCGCCGTCCTCTTCGGCGGCGAGCACGATGCTTTGGTCGAGTTCCTCGGGGGAGATGGTCAATTCGTCCTGGCAGGCGGCCATGAAGGCTTCGTCGTAGCCCCAAACCGCCTTGGATCGCATGCAAAGCGCCGCTGCGTCAGCCAGTTCGGCCACTCGCATGCGGCGCAGGCGCATATCAGGCCGCCGCCAACCGCGTGGCGTGTTCTTTGACCAGCGTGATCATGTTGGGGACGCCTTGCGTGCGATTGCTCGACAATTGGCTTTTGAGGTCAAACGGCGCGAGCGCTTCGGTTACGTCCATATGCGCGACCTCGTTTGCGGGCTTGTCCTGCACCGCCGCAATGACCAGCGCGACGATGCCCTTGGTGATGGCTGCGTTGCTGTCGGCAAGGAAGTGCAGCGTGTCGGTCGCCTCGGTGGGATAGACCCACACCGCCGCCGAACAGCCGCGCACGAGGGTCGCGTCGGTCTTCAGCGCATCGGGCATATCCTCCAGCTCACGCCCCAACTCGATCAACAGCCGGTAACGTTCGTCGCCTTCGAGGAATTCGTATTCTTCCAGAATGTCAGAGAGAGTTCGCATGGGGGCGCATGTAGTGCGCTGAATTGCGTTTGCCTAGGCAGCCCGCGCCCTCCAAAACATCAAAGCTCCACCCCGCTGGCGATCGCTTCGAGCTTCTTGATGCGCTCTTTCATATCGGCCAGTTCGATGCGCGCCGCGCCAACACTCATCTGGGGGTTGTCGCACGATGACTGACCGCCGCCCGACAGATTGTCGAGCTCGCGGTTTTTCAGCGCGAGCCAATCCTGCCAGGCGCGCAGAAGCGCGAAGACGACCAGCGTTATGCCCACCAGCGCTGTCAACGAGACAACAAGCGTGGCGTCCATTGTGGGGGAAGTGAAGGATTGAGCGTCTATCATCGGATCTGGTCCTTTTGCAGCGCGCGTTCGTTCAGGCGTCGGTTGAGCTTGGAGTGGATTTCGGTTTGGTGAGGTCAGCCGGAAGAGGCGTCGAATCAGGTGATCGAAGCGCTTCGATTTCGGCTGCGATGCGAGCGCGTTCACGGGCGTCACCGGAGTTGTTCTCGGTCGCGATCCGTTCGAGCACGGCAATACGTGCCTTCAGTTCGGCGATTTCCGCTTCTTGAGCGCTGGTGTCGACCTTGGATTGTGGTGCAAAGACAGGATTGCCATCTTCATCACGGGTCACACCCAATTCGCGGTCGTGACGACGCGACCATACGGTGACAACGCCCCAGATAAGAACCATCAAAAAGATCGCGGTTGCCCAGCTCATCAGGCGTTTTCCTTTCCTTGGCTTTCCGTCTTTTCCAGCGCTTCGAATTGTTCGGTGAGGCGCGTCGCGGGATCGGTGGCGATGCGTTCCAGAACGCGGACCCGCTCCTCAAGATCGGCGGCTGGCTGAGCCGCAGGCGCGCTTCCAGTTTCGTCTTTGCCACGCGATCGTCGCATGATCAGATAGACCGCGCCGCCGGTGAGGGCGGTTGCCACGGCGACCATCTGCAAAGCGTCAAAAACGAGGTTCGTGTCCGCGCCAAACATCAGCCCAACTCCTTCTGCTTCTGTTCAATCCGCAGTTGTTCGATCTCGTCGGCCAGATCGGCACCGCGGCGCGCTTCGGGATCGGTGGCGATACGCTCGAGCACTTTGAGGCGATCCTCAATGTGATCGGTGCGTTCGGCCACGTGAGTGATTTCAGGGGTGCCCGTCTTGGGGCCCGCCAACATCGCGTTCTTCTCGCGCTTATAGTCGAGGACCTTTTTGACCACTGCGTTCACCGTAAGCCCGATGATGATGGTCATCGTAACGATGAAGCTGAAGATCATGAAGAGTTCGGCGTCCATCAGGCGTTCCCTTCGTCTTTGCTGTGCTCAAGGCTCTTGGTCCGCAGCGCATCGATTTCTGCGCCCAGGTGATAGCCGCTGTCGGTCACGATCCGCTCAACATTGGCGAGGCGGTCTTTGACGCTGCCCAGTTCGGCGCGCAGTTCCGCGTTTTCCTGCGTCAGCAGAGCGACGCGCTGCTTTGCCTGACTGTCGGTTACCGGCTTGATCTGTTGGCCCCAACTGCCTTCGAGTGGGTAGCCATTCTTGATCCGCAGCCAGGTCGTCGCGACCCAACCGCCAATCGCCAGCGTGCCCAGAAAGATCAGCGCTTCGGTGGTGAAGATGTTTTCCATCAGGCCTTTTCCTTGGTCTTGAAATTGAGCGGGACACCGGCGTCGGTCGCCCGGGGAGCAGCCCGATCGCGCAGGGCTTCAATCTGGGTGGCAACGTCAAAGCCGCGATCGGTTACGATGGCTTCGAGTACGCGCACCCGCTCTTCGAGTTCGGACTTTTCAGTCGCGATTTGAGCGGTGCGGTTCGAGCCACGTTCTTCAGCAAGCTGCTGTTGGAGGCCGCTGATCTTGCTGCGGATCAGGTAGACCGTTCCACCAACCACGGTGGTGATGGGCACAGCGAAAAGCAGAAATTCGAGAAAATCACCCATTGGTCTTTTCCTTTTTTCCAAAATCGAGCGGAACGCCGGTGTCTTTCGACGGCACTTCGCGCAACGCTTCGATTTCGTCGGAGAGTGAGTAGCCGCGGTCCGTCACGATTTTCTCGAGCACAATCATGCGGTCCTGCATCGCGTCCAGTTTCGAGTGCAGCTCGGCGTTTTCGGCCTTCAGTGCTTTGGTTTCGGTGTTGTCCGCTTTCTCGGTCTTGCCGCCCCACTCATCCTCGAGGGCGTAGCCATGTTTGGCGCGGATCCAGTTGTTAATGATCCATCCGCCCATGCTCAAAGCAATGATAGCGAGCACAAAGGAAGGGCCTCCCCAATCCATCAGGCTTTCTCCTTGTTCCCGAAGTCGAGCGGAACCCCGGTATCAATTCCAGCGTTTGCTGCGTCGGTTTCACGGGTGTCGCGCAGCGCCTCGATTTGGGTGGCGACGTCATAGCCGCGATCCGTCACGATGCGTTCGAGCACCTGGACGCGGTCTTCGAGCCGGGTCACTTGCGATGCGTATTGCGCCGCTTTTTCAGCGCTTTGGGTCGCGGTTGCCTCAAGCTCCATCTTGGCGATTTTTTGCTTGTGGCTGGTCCAGATCGCAATGATCGGGATGGAGACACCGATGATCGGGATCATTAGTGCGAGTATTCCGGCGTCCATAGCGTATGCCCCTGTCAGTCTTGTGTGTGTGGCGCTTATCGAAGCGCTTCGATTTCGTCGGCGGTGCGCTGGGCGGGATCGGTGGCGATGGTTTCGAGGACGGAAAGGCGGTCTTGCATGTGCTCCACGGTCTCTCGCAGTTCAGCGTTTTCATTTTCCAGGCGGTTTTGATTCTCGCCGCGACCAAGGTCGAGTTCGGCAAGTTTTTGTCGGTGCCGAAGCAAACTGTCCCACATCCCCCACAAGGCGAAAGGGAAGAAGACGGCGCACACCATCATTACGATGTAGACCTCTTTCGGCATGGCTCAGTTCCCCTGTTGAATTTCGCTTAGCGCAGCCGCTCGATCTCAGCGGTCAGGCGCGGGTTGCTGGTGACGTAGTGCGCTTCGACAGAAGCCAGGCGACGGTCGATATCGCGGAAGCTAGCGCGGATTTCGCGGGCGGTCCGCTGCGGGCTTTGACGCACGCGCTGCCAGTATTTCTGCTCACCTTCGTCGCGGTACAGATGCGGCGGCTTCTTATTCAGCACCAGACCCATCAGGAAGTAGAAGGGAATAGTCGAACCGCTGGTCATGAAGATCGAAGCGACAGCCGCGAGGCGCACCCAAAAGGTGTCGACCCCGGTGTATTCAGCGATCCCCGAACACACGCCCATGATCTTGCCATTGTGCTTATCACGGTAAAGTTTGGTGCGGGGGGAGTTCACGACTTGGTTCCTTTCTTCTCTTGCATCATCAATTCAAGCTCGCGCAGTTGCTGGTTGTCCTGCTCCTGATCGGCTTGGAGGCGCTTCACGGGGTTGAAGCTTGGGTCATCGGTGGCAACAAGGCGCTCCACCGTATCCATCCGTTCATCCAGCCGTTTGGCGAGGTTGTAGAGTTCTTCGAGCAGCACCTCATCGTCTGAGGTGATCGAGGCGGCCGTCTTCCATTTGGTCATGTAGTGGAGGACGATCCACGGCAGACCAATGAACAGGACGACAACTATGAATACGACTTCTTCCGGCACAGTTCTGTTCCCTCTGTTCGGTCTTTAATTGTCTTTGTCAGCGTCGGGCTTGCCCAGCGCTTTCTTCATGGCGGCGAGCTCATCGTCGATGGCGTCTGAGCCTTCGAGAGCGGCGATTTCATCCGAGAGACTCGGCTGGCTTTCACCAATCTGGATCGCGTCGGCGCGGCCTTCAGCGTAGTCGACCCGGCGTTCGAGCTGATCGAATTTGGCCAGCGCTTCGTCGGTGCGCTCGGTCGTCATCAGCGTGCGCAGCTTCACGCGGTTTTCCGCGCTTTCGAGGCGCGCCGCGATTTGCGACTGACGGCTGCGAGCTTCGCGCAGGCGATGCTGCAGTTTGGCGATGTCTTCTTCATAAGCGCGCAGCGCGTCGTCGAGCACGGCGATTTCGCCTTTGAGCTGGTCGCCCATATCGGTCGCCTTCTTGCGCTCTACCAAAGCGGCGCGGGCGAGATCTTCGCGATCCTTGCTCAGCGCCAGTTGCGCTTTCTCTCCCCAGTCGGCCTCAAGCTTATCGAGCTTCACCACATGGCGGTGCATTTCCTTTTGATCCGCAATCGTGCGCGCCGCGCTGGCGCGAACTTCCACCAGCGTCTCCTCCATTTCGAGGATGATCATGCGGATCATCTTGGAGGGATCATCGGCCTTGTCCAACATATCGGTGAAGTTGGCAGCGATGATATCGCGGGTGCGGCTGAAAATGCCCATGAAGGCTACTCCATCAAGAAACGTGTTGCTGGCGCGCTTGGTATCGTCTTCGAACGCCGATTGCGAACGACTTTGCGTCGGAGTGGGGCTCTGACGCAAGGCCTCGATTTCAGCATCAAGACGAGAAAGCCCACCCGTGCGGACCGGAGCGAGGTCTTGGATCGCGCTTTTGAGCGATTGGGGACGGGCCGGAGCGGCGGTTTCGGGGGAACCGCCTTTAACGGGGACACTGCGCTCCGGCCCTAAGGGATTGGCCCTATTCGAGGATGATTTGGGGTTTGAGGATGATTTGGGATCGGTCATTTCGATTGGGACAGGCGCGTTCACGCCAGTTCGACCGCCGCGATCATGTCGCTTGCGCCAGCGAAGCTGTTCGGCGCGGCCTGAAATTGCGTGGTGAGCGCAACCATCGCGGCCATAGCGAGAACGCTGGCGGTGGCGGCTTGTCCAAGTTTGCTCTTCAGGAACTGACGGTCGTACATGATGTGGTCCTCCAAAGTCTTGTATTCGGTGCCCCTTCGGGCTTGCCCCGAGGTCTTGTCTCAGACCTTGCAGCGAGCGTGCCAAACTCGAAAAATGGCGGAAATCCTTGGATTTTTCACTCACTCACAAAAAATGGTGTGGCAATTCTTGCCAAAGCTTGGGAAAATTTCCTATATCTTGGCCAACGCAAGGGTTTTTGGAGCGAAGGGTGGAGCGCGAGAACCAATTTATCGGCCAATCCAGCGCCTTTCTCGACGCTGTTGAACGCACCAGCCGCGCCGCGCCAATGGAGCGCCCGGTGCTGGTCATCGGTGAGCGCGGGACCGGCAAAGAGCTGATCGCTGAGCGTCTCCACCGTCTCTCGACGCGGTGGGACGAACCGCTCGTCACGATGAACTGCGCCGCGCTCCCTGAAACGCTGATTGAAGCCGAATTGTTCGGTCATGAAGCGGGGGCGTTCACTGGTGCTACCAAAGCGCGTGTGGGAAGGTTTGAAGAAGCCGACAAAGGCACTTTGTTTCTCGATGAATTGGGTACTTTGTCGATGGGTGCGCAAGAGCGACTGCTGAGAGCGGTCGAATACGGCGAGGTGACCCGGATTGGTTCCTCGCGCCCCATTCGCGTGGATGTGCGCATTGTGGCGGCGACCAACGACGATTTGCCGGCGCTGGCGGAGAGCGGCGAGTTTCGCGCGGATCTGCTCGACCGGCTCAGCTTTGAAGTCATCACATTGCCGCCTTTGCGGGTGCGCGAAGGCGATGTGTTCGTTCTGTCCGAATATTTCGGTCGCCGCATGGGCGCAGAATTGGCGTGGCACAATTGGCCGGGCTTTGCCCCGCATGTGGTTGAGCAATTTGAGAACTACGCCTGGCCCGGCAATGTGCGCGAACTGCGCAACGTGGTGGAGCGCGCGGTCTATCGCTGGGACGACCCCGATCAGCCGATCGCCCATGTGCAATTCGATCCGTTTGAGAGCCCATGGAAACCCAGCGCGCCAGCGACTCGCAAGCTTGGCAAAACCGACGCGCCTCCGCCAGCCAGCGGAGTGGGGCAGGCCGCCACGCCAGCACCCGCGCCGCAATACGATGCAATTGATGATCTGCGCGCTGCGGTGGATGAGCACGAACGCACTATTCTTCAGCACGCGCTGGGCAAGCATCGCTGGAACCAGCGGCAGACGGCAAAGGCGTTGGGCCTTAGCTATGACCAGCTGCGCCACGCCATCAAGAAGCACGGCCTGATGGAAGAACCCGACGCGTAGCGCAGCGGGGCCGGGCGCTCTGCCTCTTGACATTCAGTTATATTTCCATAATTATAGAAATATGGAAATAATAGACAGAGACCTTCCCGATTTATCGTCCGCAGTGGCGGCGCTCGGCGCGCTGGCGCAGACACACCGGCTCGCGGTGTTCCGCGAATTGGTGCAGGCCGGCAATGGCGGTGTGGCCGCTGGCGCGCTGGCGAAACGCCTCGATATTCCTCCCTCTTCGCTCTCGTTCCATTTGTCCGCGTTGAAAAAAGGCGGCCTTGTCGCAGAGCGGCGCGAAGGCCGATCCATCATCTACACCGCCGATTACGCCGCCATGCACGCGTTGGTCGCGTTCCTGCTGCACAATTGCTGCGCTGGGGGCGCGGTCGCGCCCGAACTCATCACCCAATTTGCCACCGGAGACCCGTCATGAAACGATTTCACGTCAATCTGAGAGTGAGCGACCTCGACCAATCGACCCACTTCTACACCGAGATGTTCGGTGCCGAACCGACCATAAACGAGCCCGACTACCGCAAATGGATGCTCGACGATCCGCGTATCAATTTCTCGATCGAGCCTGAAAGCTCGTCGGGGAATGTCGCATGCGGTGGAACAGGCGTCGCGCATCTTGGCTTGCAGGTCGAAAGCGAAAGCGAGTTAGACGATGTCCGCAGCCAAATCGCCAAGGCGGCTGCGCCAGCCTTCCACGAGGGTGAGACGCAGTGCTGCTACGCCCATTCTCAAAAGAGCTGGACCCGCGACCCCGACGGCGTGGTGTGGGAGGCGTTTTTCACCGACGGTCAGCGCCGCGACTACGGCGCTGTACCGGAACTGGCGAAGTCGCTGGATTAAGGCTGAGGCCGAGCGCTTTTTTCACTCCGCCGCGCACCCTATCTCACAGCGTTCCTACTTAGGGTTTGCTTTCCTCCGGTTTGAGGACCTTTGGCCTAGGGCTGACGCTCTATGGCCGGATCATTTGCTTCATTAGCGCGATTGCCTTTGGGCGGGGTGCCCTTCGCAGCGCCGGCGCCAGACGCCGATCTTGATCCGCTCGAGAATGTCGGGCGTCGAGGCGCCCCGCGCCTGCGGCTCTCAATCCCGGGGAAGCTCATAACCGTCTCGGAAACGCAACGCTGCGCGCTGCTCGACCTTTCGCGAACCGGCGCTCAGATTGGATTAGCCAAGCCTTTGACAGTAGGAACCGCGGGTTTCCTGCGTTTCGCTGAATTTGAAGTCTTTGGTAGCGTCATACGGTCCACCCAAGGCGGCAACGGTCTAGAGTTTGATGTGGAAATGCCGGATGAGGATATCCTGACCACGCGGCGCTTTGCTGAGAAGTACGAGTTCGATGAACGCAAGGCCTTGATGGAGGAAGTGCGCGCCTGGGTGACGGGGGCAGCTTAGTCGAAGCCGCCGCTCGTTCAGCAAGCGATGTAACTTTGGCGTTTGCGCTCTTGCCAAATCCGATGGGGAAGCCTAACTGCCTCCCATCCCGACATCGTCGAGACTGTGTGGGGCTGGCGCCGAGAGGGGCCGGCACGATCCCTCGTTCTAGATGTGATGATGTCATAAACGCGATTTACACAGGAGCGGCATGACCGATCTGACACGCCTGATTGAACTGGTTGAACCCGAAGCGAAAGCGCTCGGGTTTGAACTGGTGCGCGTGCAAATGATGCAGTCCGAAGCGGGCGAGGGCGGTCAGGCGCTTCAGATCATGGCGGAAGATCCGGCGACGGGTCAGCTGATTATCGAACAGTGCGCCTCGCTATCGCGCCGGGTTTCCGACCTGATTGACGAATACGAAGAGGCAGGCGAGCAGCTGGTCGAAGGGGCCTATCACCTTGAGGTGTCGTCCCCCGGTATCGACCGTCCTTTGACGCGCGATAAGGATTTCACCAACTGGGCCGGCCACGAAGTGCGCATCGTGATGCAAAAGGGCTGGACGGGTGAAGAAAAGGCCCAGCGCGTGTATAAGGGTGACCTGAAAGGTCTGGCTTACGGCGTTGTCAGCGTTGACGAAGCCAAAATGGGCGAGGTGGTCGACCTGCCGCGCGAAAAGATTCACACGGCCAAGCTGGTCCTCACCGACAAGCTGATCGCCGCAACCAAACCGATTGACACCACGGGCGTCGACGACATCGTCGAAGACATCCAAGAAGAAAAGGCAGACGACTGATGGCCAGCGCCATATCCGCCAACAAGGCAGAGCTCCTCGCGATTGCAAACGCGGTCGCTTCGGAAAAGATGATCGATAAAGGCATCGTCATCGAAGCGATGGAAGAAGCGATCCAGAAATCGGCCCGCAATCGTTACGGCGCCGAAAATGACATCCGCGCCAAGCTTGATCCGCAAACCGGCGACCTGACGTTGTGGCGTGTGGTTGAAGTGGTTGAAGAGGTCGAAGACTACTTCAAGCAGGTCGATCTGAAACAAGCGCAGAAACTGCAAGACGGCGCAGCCATCGGTGACTTCATCGTCGATCCGCTGCCTCCGGTGGATCTGGGCCGCATCGACGCGCAGTCGGCCAAACAGGTGATCTTCCAGAAGGTTCGCGACGCTGAGCGTGAGCGTCAATTCGAAGAGTTCAAGGACCGCGCCGGCGAAATCATCACTGGCGTCATCAAGTCGGTCGAATTCGGTCACGTCATCGTGAACCTGGGCCGCGCCGAAGGCGTCATCCGCCGCGATCAGCAGATCCCGCGCGAAGCCGCCCGTGTGGGCGAGCGTGTTCGTGCACTGATCACCAAGGTGGAGCGCAACAATCGCGGTCCCCAGATCTTTCTTTCGCGCGCCGCGCCCGACTTCATGCGCAAGCTGTTCGCGCAGGAAGTGCCCGAGATTTACGACGGCATTATCGAGATCAAGGCCGCTGCCCGCGATCCGGGCAGCCGCGCCAAGATCGGCGTGATCAGCCACGATAGCAGCATCGACCCGGTCGGCGCCTGCGTCGGCATGAAGGGCAGCCGCGTCCAGGCCGTTGTGCAGGAACTCCAAGGCGAGAAGATCGACATCATCCCGTGGTCGGAAGACACCGCGACCTTCATCGTGAACGCGCTGCAGCCGGCAACGGTCGCCCGCGTGGTTCTGGATGAAGACGATGGCCGTATCGAAGTCGTCGTACCCGACGATCAGCTTTCGTTGGCCATTGGTCGCCGTGGTCAGAACGTGCGCCTCGCCAGCCAGCTGACGACGCATCAAATCGATATCATGACCGAAGAGGAAGCGTCGGAAAAACGCTCCAAGGAATTCGCCGAGCGTTCGAAAATGTTCGAGGAAGAGCTCGACGTCGACGAAACGCTTTCGCAGTTGCTCGTCGCCGAAGGCTTCGCGATGCTTGAAGAGGTTGCCTATGTCGAGCTGGCCGAACTCGCCAGCATCGAAGGCTTTGACGAAGAGCTCGCCGAAGAGCTTCAGAGCCGCGCCATGGAAGCGATTGAGCGTCAGGAAGCCGCTCATCGTGAAGCGCGCCGGGCGCTGGGCGTCGAGGACGATCTCGCCACCATGCCGCACCTGACCGAATCGATGCTGGTTGTGCTGGGCAAGGCGGGCATCAAGACGCTCGACGATCTGGCCGACCTAGCTACCGACGAACTGATCGCCAAAAAACGCGAAGCTCCCAAGCGGCGCAACAATCCCGATGGCCCGCCCATGCGCCGTCCGCCGCAGCGCGAGCAGGACAAGGGCGGCGTTCTGGGTGAATATGGCCTGTCGGAAGAGCAGGGCAACGAGATCATCATGGCCGCGCGCGCGCACTGGTTTGAAGACGACGATCAATCCGCGTCCGCGGACGGGGAGCCCGCAGCGGCTCCAGTTGAGGAGGCCGCCGATGCGGACTCCACCCAATGAGCGCGTAAATTCCGACATCGTTGATGACGGCGCTCCCGGTAAGAAGTCTCAGACTTCCGGGAGCGAACGTCGCTGCATCCTCTCTGGGGAGACGCATCCGCGCGAAAGCCTCGTGCGGCTGGCGATTTCCCCGGATGGCGATGTGCTGCCCGACGCCCACGCAAAGGCGCCGGGGCGCGGAGCGTGGATAACTCCCGATGGTCAAGCGCTTGAAAATGCTATCGCCAGTGGCCAGTTAAGGGGTGCGTTGGCGCGGGCGTTCAAAGGGGCAAAACTCACTATCCCTGAAAACCTACCTGCGTTGGTTCAGGCCGCGCTGACCCGTCACGTGACGGATCGGCTGGGGCTGGAGATGCGCGGCGGCAATATTGTGCTGGGTTCGAACCGCATCGCCGAACAGGCGCGCGGCGGATCAGTGGCGCGGTTGTATCACGCCTGTGACGCGAGCGAGGACGGGCGCAAGAAGCTCGACCAAGCGTGGCGCGTGGGGATCGAAGCCGAAGGTTCTGGTTCACGAGGCACCGTCTTACCTCTGGACCGCGACACGCTGTCTGTGGCATTGGGCCGCGAAAATGTCGTCCATTTGGGCGTTTCGGGCCACTCCGGCGACATCCGCGCCGCAAGCAGAGTGGAACAGGCGGTCAACCGTCTGGTGAAATTTGTCAGGACTGAACCGCATGACGCGGCTCTGAATGATCTTGGGCCCGATGCTCAAGACGGGGATGATTTCCCGTCCCAGCAGACGACAAATGAGAATACGTGAAGGATTAACGAGCTAGAATGAGCGACGAACCAGAAAAACGCACTCGCAAACCGCTGGGCCTGAAACGGGCGGTCGACGCTGGCGAGGTCAAACAGACCTTTAGCCACGGCCGCACCAACAAGGTTGC
>JBCCAH010000010.1:0-171240 GCA_039814925.1 Pseudomonadota bacterium | reverse complement strand
TGACGACTTTGCTGGCCACCCCTGCTCACGCGGCCGGTGGCGGCGAAGTCAACGAATGGGCGATGCTCGCCTACCTCGTCTCGGGCGTCTTTTTCATCCTCGCGCTGCGCGGGCTTTCGAGCCCTGCGACCAGCCGGACGGGTAACCGTTACGGCATGATCGGCATGGTCATCGCAGTGGCAACGACCCTTGTGACGCACAGCCTCGCCACCATCCCAGAGATCGGCATTGCGATCTTCTTAGGTGGCATCATCGGCATAACAATCGCGCGCAAAATCGCGATGACGGCGATGCCGGAACTGGTGGCTGGTTTCCACTCGCTGGTTGGCCTCGCGGCGGTTGTCGTGGGTCTGGCTGCCTGGCTTGACCCGGCAAGTTTCGGCATTGTCGATGAAGCGGGCCAAATCCTTATGGTCAGCCGCATCGAGTTGGGCCTTGGTATCGCTATTGGTGCGATCACTTTCTCGGGCTCGGTCATCGCCTTTATGAAACTGTCGGGCCGGATGAGCGGATCGCCGATCATGCTGCCGGGTCGCCATATCATTAACCTGGGCACGCTCGCCGCAATCATCGGTATCGTGGGGGCTTACGCCGTCTCGGCCAATGGCGGCGCGGGCGCGGGCTGGGAGGTGATTGCGATCACCGCTCTCGCCTTTGCCATCGGCTTCCTGCTGATCATCCCGATCGGCGGCGCGGATATGCCGGTCGTTGTCTCGATGCTCAACTCGTATTCGGGCTGGGCGGCGGCTGCGATGGGCTTCACGCTGGGCAACACCGCGATGATTATCACCGGCGCGCTGGTGGGTTCGTCAGGCGCGATCCTGTCCTACATCATGTGCAAGGCCATGAACCGCAGCTTCATCAGCGTGATCGCGGGCGGCTTTGGCGCGGATGACAGCGCAGGCGCCAGCGGCGAACCGCGCGAGGTGCGCCCTTACAAGCAAGGCAGCGCCGACGACGCGGCGTTCATGCTGGAACAGGCCGAAAAGGTCATCATCATCCCGGGGTACGGCATGGCGGTGGCGCAGGCGCAGCACGTGCTGCGGGAAATGGCCGACGCGCTCAAAGAGAAGGGCGTCGACGTCAAATACGCGATCCACCCGGTTGCCGGCCGTATGCCGGGCCACATGAACGTGCTGCTCGCCGAAGCGAACGTGCCTTATGACGAGGTCTTCGAGCTTGAAGACATCAACTCCGAATTCGCGCAAACCGACGTGGCCTTCATCATCGGCGCCAACGACGTCGTGAACCCGGCGGCCAAGACCGACAAAGCCTCGCCGATTTACGGCATGCCCGTCTTCGACGTCGACAAAGCCAAGCAGGTCTTCTTCATCAAACGCTCGATGGGCGGGGTCGGCTACGCCGGCGTCGACAACGACGTGTTCTATATGAACCAGACCGTGATGCTGCTGTCCGACGCGAAGAAGATGGTCGAAGAGATCGTCAAAGCGCTCGACTGAGTGTAAGACCGCAAGGCAATGCTGCGCGGTCTTTTCATCCTTGGCTTGGCCATCATCCTTGGCGGCGGCGCTTGGTTCGTTCTGCGTGACGATGGTGTCCTCGAACAAGTGACCGCCTCGCGGGTTGAGCAGGCGCTGCTCGATAACCGTGTGCCCGAACCGATGGCCGCGTGTATGGGGCCGCGCCTGGCGGATCGCCTTTCGATCAGCCAATTGCGCGCGCTCGAACGGGCCAAGCCACAAGAGGATGAAAGCACCATCCCCTTCTCCACCGGCGAAGCGATGGCGCGCCTGCGCCGTATCGATGATCGCGAAGCGGTGGAGCAGGTCGTCGTCACAGCAGGCGGCTGTGGGTTCGAGCTGATGCTGCAAGGGCGCTAGAACCGCTTGCACTCCTCAACCGTTGCGGCAAAATGCCAACTATTGAGGGGAAATCACCATGATCACATCAATCAGCCGCGCCGCGATCTTGTTGGCCGGGGCCGCGCTTGCGTTTGGCACGCCCACTCAGGCGCAGCGCCACGATGAACACACAGCCAAATCGGACTTCGCGCCCGAACGGGTGGGCGCGGAACATATGGTCATGGAAACCAGCGCGAACGAAGCGGCCAAGGCGCCCTTCCTTCGCGGTCTCGCGCTGCTGCACAACTTTGAATACGCCTTTGCCGCGAAGGAATTTCGCAAAGCTCAAGAGGCCGATCCCGATTTCGTGATGGCCTATTGGGGCGAGGCGATGACGCACAACCACCCGCTCTGGGCCGAGCAGGACCGCGACAAGGCGCAAGAGATACTGGGGCGTCTGGGCGCAGACGCGGCGGAGCGCGAGGCAAAGGCGCGCAGCGAAAAAGAGACCGAATGGCTCGCTGCTGTTGAGATGCTCTACGCGCCCGAAGGGACCAAGGTTGAGCGCGACCTTGCCTATCTCGCCGCGATGCGCGTGATGCTGGCGCGGTATCCCGACGATGTGGACGTGCGCGCGTTTACCGGTCTGGCAACGCTCGGTTCCTCGCATGGCGGGCGTCAGATCGGTATCTATATGCAGGCTGCCGGCATCCTGGAGCCGGGCTTTATGACCCACCCCATGCATCCGGGCATTCTGCATTACCTGATCCATTCCTACGACGATCCCACCCACGCGCCGTTGGGTGAACGCATGGCGCAGCGCTACGCCGTGGTCGCGCCCGATGCGGGCCACGCGCAGCATATGGTGAGCCATATCTACCTCGCGCTAGCCGATTGGGAGGCGACCGAGAAAGCCAACGTCAACGCGTCAAAGGTGGTGAACCTTCAACGCGCGGCGCAGGGGCGGCCGGGCACGTCTTGCGGTCATTACAACGAATGGCTGGCCTACGCGCTGCTCCAGCAGGGCAAGGATGCGAGCGGGCTGATCAAATCCTGCGTCGCGCAGATGCGAGAAAGCGCGGCAAAGGCCAAGGCCGAGGGATCGGACACGGTACGCGGGGCGTGGAGTGCAGCGCGTGTGGCGCTTTTTCTGGGGGTGGACGAAGGCGAATGGTTCGAACCGATTGAGGTTCCTGAAAGCCGGGTCATGGGTTCAACGCGCTTCATTCAGGCCCACTCCGAATTCCTGCGCTACCACGCGAACGACATGGCCAAAGCCAAGTCGGGGCTCGCCGAAATGAAGGCGATCTACGAGGATAGGGCGTCCAGCGAGGACGCGACGTGGGCCACGAGTTACGGCGCGTGGATGGTGCGCGCGATTGAGCGCGGTGAGGCGATTGTCGAGATGGCCGAAGGCGACCGGGCGGCTGGTTTGCAAGCTCTCGAAAAGGCCGCGGCGGCGGAACTGGCCTTGCCCATCGTCTTTGGTCCGCCGTCCATCTTCAAACCAAGCTACGAAATCCTGGGCGAGATACACCTCGCTGATGGGCGCAAGGCTGAAGCGGCGTCGGCGTTTGAAAAATCGCTCAAGCTGGCGCCGGGGACCAAACTTTCATCGGCCGGATTGGACCGCGCAAACGCGCAATAGTCGCCAGCGATAATCGACTTAGCCCTTGTGCCGACGGCCCTGTTTGGGCGAAGGTGACGCCAACGTAATCTTGGGAGGGATTATCTGATGATCAGAACCGTACTCGCATCCGCTTTATTGGCGACCACTTCGATGACGGGCGCGCTTGTTGCCGCTCCGGCTTTGGCCGACAACCACACGATCGCGCCGGGGGAAGGCGCCGCGGAACGCTTGCAAGAAGCGCTGATCCTCGCCGAGCCGGGCGACACGATCATGCTCGAAGCGGGCCGCTACGAACTGACCGAGGGTCTCAGCCTCGATGTCGAAGGCGTCACCATTCGCGGTGTCGGCATGGAAGGCGCGAAACAAAGCATCCTCGACTTTACCAATCAGCAAGGCGCGGGCGAAGGGCTGCTTGTCACCTCTCACAACGTGACCTTGCGCGATTTCGCGGTGGAGAACGCCAAGGGCGACGGGATCAAATCCAAGGACGCGGATAACATCATTTACCATGGCCTTCGCGTCGAATGGACCGCCGGGCCGAAGGCGTCGAACGGCGCCTACGGCATATATCCGGTCGAAAGTTCCAACGTGCTGGTGCAGGACAGCTATGTGCGGGGCGCGTCGGACGCCGGCATTTATGTCGGCCAGTCGGAAAACATCATCGTGCGCCGCAACCGTGTGGTTGAGAACGTAGCGGGGATCGAGATCGAAAACTCGAACTTTGCCGAGGTCACTGAGAACCTGACGACCAAGAACACCGGCGGCATTCTGGTGTTCGACCTGCCCGGCCTGCCCAAGGTTGGCGGTGGCAGCGTGCTGGTTGCGCGCAACGCCATTATCGACAACAACACCGACAATTTCGCGCCCGAAGGCAACATTGTCGCCAGCGTTCCGGCGGGAACGGGCGTGATGGTGATGGCCAACACCAATGTGCAGGTGATGGAAAACGCGTTGGTCAACAACGAGACCAGCCATGTGATGCTGATCGCCTACACGCAGCCTTACACTGACGAACGCTACCAACCGCGCCCGGTCGATGTGGTGGTGAAAGACAATGTCTATGGCACCGGCGGATCGAAACCCGATTTCGAAGGCGGTGCAATGATCGCGGGCGCGTTTGGCGGCGCTTTGCCTCCGGTGCTGACCGATGGGTTGCATCAGGGATTGCATGTGCTTGATCCGGTCAACGTCGCCACACTCGGTCTGACCAAGGTGGGCCAATCGCGCGCCGAGGCTCAGCCGTCTCTGTGGACGCCCGCCGAGGCGGCACCGGCTGAGAAATTGGCGCGCGTGACGCTGCCCGATGATATGGAGGCGCGTCTCCAGTGAAGCTGGGCAGTGGGATCTTTCTGAGTGTCGCTGCGCTGGCGCTGGGCGTTAGCGCAGCGGTGAATACGGGCGCAGGGGCAGCCCCAATACACCGCGTCAACGCTGAGGCGGTTCTGGGCGTCGAGCAACTCGACGGCACAGTCATCAAGTATCCGCGCACTTTGAGCGAATACGGGTTCTTCCTCGACGCCGCCGGACGCATTCCCAGCGACACGGTGATCCCTTACGCGCTTAATACCGCGCTCTATTCCGATGGCGCGGATAAGCTGCGCTACATCTTCCTGCCCGACGGCGCGGCGATGACCGACGCTGGGGAGGGCGGCTTGCTCGATCTTCCGGTGGGCAGCGCGATCATCAAGACCTTCGCCTTTGGTGAGAAATACATCGAGACGCGCCTGCTGTTGCACCGCGCCGATGGCTGGCTTGCTCTGCCGTATAAGTGGAACGAAGATCAGACCGAGGCCAAACTGGCGCTGGTCGGCGCGCGCATGGAGCTGACCCGGCCCGATGGGCAGACGATCAGCTATCAGATCCCGAACAAGAACCAGTGCAAGCAATGCCATGTGAAGGACAAGGTGGTCACGCCCATCGGTCCCAAATCGCGCAATCTGTCGCGCGACTGGCTCGAAGCGCAGGTGGGTGTGGGCCGGATTGAGGCCTTGCCGGCGGTCCACGACACCGTGCCGCATTGGGAGACCCGCGCCGCAAACGCTGACAAAGAGGCGTTGGCGCGCGGTTATCTCGATGTGAACTGCGCGCATTGCCATCAGCCCGGCGGCAGCGCGTCGAATAGCGGGTTAGACTTGCGCTGGGAGCAGAAGGATTCTTACGCCGTTGGTATCGCCAAGCCGCCGGTCGCCGCGGGCCGCGGGGCGGGCGGGCACAAGGTCTCGATCGCGCCGGGTGATCCCGACGCCTCGATCCTCGTCTACCGCATGAGCTCCACCGAAGCCGGTGTGGCCATGCCGGAACTGGGCAGATCAACAAACGATGAAGAGGGCATCGCCCTGATCCGCGAATGGGTTGAAGGGATGGGCCCGGCTTCATGAAGTGGTTTCTGCGCATTCTCGGCGTTCTGGTCGCCTTGCTGGTTGTCCTGTTCCTCGTTTTCCGTACCCCGGACACCGATCGTGAGGCGATGATCGCAAAGTACGGCGCGGAGCCGTCCCAGTTCATCGAGCTGGCATCCGGCCAGACCTTGCACGTGCGCGATGAGGGGGCGGGTGACGGACCCCCAATTGTCTTGATTCACGGCGCCAATTCGAGCCTGCATACGTGGGACAAGTGGGTCGAAGCGCTCAAGCCCAATCACCGGGTCATCCGCTACGATACGGTTGGTCACGGACTGACTGGCGCGGCGGTGGATGGCGACTATTCCAAGGAGCGATATGTCGCGGACTTGGATGCCTTGGCCGATCACCTTGAGCTTGAGAATTTTGTAGTCGCGGGCAACTCAATGGGCGGTTGGATGTCCACCTCCTATGCCATCGCCCATCCCGAAAGGGTGGCTGGCCTTGCGCTGCTTGACGCGAGTGGGGCGCCGCGCAAGCCTGATGAAGGGCGCCTCTACCTTGGGGCTACCATCGCGCAAACGCCGGTGCTCAACCAGGTTATGACCATGATCACGCCGCGCAATCTCGTGCGTTCAAGCCTTGAGGATGCAGTCGGTGATGCGTCCGCGATTACCGAGGAAGAGGTTCAACGATATTGGGAATTGCTACGCTATCCGGGCAATCGGCAAGCGGTGGTCGACCGCGCCAATTCGCCGCGCGGGGGACCGTTTGACGCCGCGGACGTGGCCGGGCTCACGATGCCTTCGCTCATCATGTGGGGGGCTCTTGACCAAGTGACCCCGCGCAGCGGAGCGGAGTGGTTCGCTGAGCACCTGCCGAACGACACTTCGATAATTTATGACGCGGTCGGACATTTGCCGATGGAAGAGGCGCCAGAAACATCGGTTGCGGACTTTGAAAAGTGGCTGCTTAACCTCAAAGAAACCATAGAAGTGCCCGAGGCAGAAGAATAATTCCTACCCTATGGACGCGCAAGAGCGTTCCTCGCTACACCTCGATGGACGGCTAACCGGATTCGAGGACACAGCACTTGCGCAAACTGGGCATGATCGGCGGCATGAGCTGGGTGTCGACCGGCATTTACTACGATCGGATCAACCGCATCGTGCAAAAGCGCGCGGCTCCGATGGCGAGCGCGCCCATGATGATCGAGAGCCTCGATTTTTGCCAGCTTTACGCCATCCGCGAAGACAAGGATTGGAAACGCGCGGCTGAAGTTCTCGCTGAAAGCGCCAAACGGCTCGAAGGAGCGGGCGCGGAGATGCTGATCATCAACGCCAATTCCATGCACAAGCTGTACGACGATGTCGCTGCGGCGGTGGAGATTCCGATCCTGCATATCGCCGAATGCGTTGGGCGGGCGCTAAAGGCCTCAGGGCACAAGAACGCTGCGCTGCTGGGCACGCGGAACGTGATGACGGAGAGTTTTTATCGCAAACGCTTGGTCGCCCAAGGCGTCGACCTTCTGCCGCCTGACATGGCCAATGTCGAAATGCTCGACACCATCATCTACGATGAACTGATGGTGGGCAAAGTCACGCGCGAAGCGCAGCGTTCGCTAAAGAGCCTCATCACGAATAAGGCGCAGGAAGGGGCCGACGCGATTGTTCTGGCCTGCACCGAATTGGACCTTGTGGTTGATGTCGATGCGAACGTCTTGCCTGTGTTCGACTCCACCCGGATTCACTGCCAAGCCGCCGCCAATTGGATCCTTGAGCAGGACGACGGTTGATATCTAGCGTTTGGTCGCCCAGTGGACACGGTCTGTCGCGTTTCTACAATTCTGTAGGGTGCAACTTCCGATCGGTCAGCCTACCTGCGGTTGCAACCTTGGTGTCATATTTTGACACAACGGTTCCGGGTCTTCGGGTCGCAATCCGACAGATCCGCGGGGCCGCTTACCACCCCCCAAAGCACCCGGTGAGCGGCCCCTTTCATCTCCAGAACGAGCGCTGACGAGCCTACGCTACGCACCTGTCCACCTTTATTCGCGGGCAGACGGGCGAGTTCACGTCCTGTTCCCGTTGAGCGGCGCGGCCCTCACCTCTAGTTGAAAACCCGTGATGACCCGCGCTCCCTTTGCTGCCGATCCCGCCGCGCATGGCGGCCGTGAGTTCGGGAGCGCGCGCGTTTCGGCCAGCCAGTCCGCTGCGGTCGCTTCAGCGCCACGGGCTGAAGTCCGCGGACCTCGCACCGATTTTCAGCGCGACCGCGATCGCATCATTCATTCGATGAGCTTTCGCCGGCTCAAGTCGAAAACGCAGGTCTTTATCGCGCCCGATGGCGATCATTTCCGCACGCGGCTCACGCATAGTCTTGAGGTCGCGCAGATCGGCCGTGTGATTGCGCGAACGCTTGGGGTTGATGAAGATCTGACAGAGGCGTTGTGCCTGGCGCACGATATGGGCCACCCGCCCTTTGGCCATGCCGGCGAAGACGCGCTGAGCGAGGCGATGGAGCGGTTTGGCGGCTTTTGCCACAACGCGCAGACGCTGCGCACCGTGATGCGGATTGAGAACCCTTACCCCGAACACGACGGGCTCAACCTTACCTGGGATTGTCTGGAAGGCTTGGCCAAGCATAACGGCCCGGTCGCGCAGCCCGGTTGGGCGCTGGCCGAACTGGACGCGGCGCTCCCTTTGCGGCTTGATGAGTGGCCCTCTCTCGAAGCGCAGATCGCGGCGGTTTCCGACGATATCGCCTACGACAATCACGATATTGATGACGGGCTTCGCGCCGGGTTCCTGCAGCTCGATGATCTGATGGAGCTTGATTTCCTCGCGCAGCAATGGCGCGCGGTGGAACGGCGCTTTCCCAACGCTCCGCGAGAGCGGCAATTGCGCGAGCTGGTGCGCGATCAGATCGGCATGATGGTCAACGATGTGCTCGAACACACGCGAAAGCAGGTCGAAGGCCTCACATCGGTGGATGAGGTGCGCCAGGCGGGTCGCCAGCTCGCCGGGTTTTCGCCAGAAATGGAACGCGAGGAACGCGCCCTGAAAGCCTTCATGTACGAAAAACTCTACTATCACCCGGAACAGGTCGCCGCCGCGCAGCGCGCGCGCGATGTGGTGGCCCGGTTGTTCGCCGCCTATTCGCAAGATCCCTCTTTGATGCACGCGCGTTGGAGGGCCGACTTGCCCGACGCAGAGCCGGCCCGATCGCGCGTGATCGCCGATTTCATCGCCGGGATGAGCGATCGGTTTGCCATCCGCGCGTGTGAGAAGATCTACGGCAAGGAGCCGGAGGGCCTCGTCAATGTATGAGCGCATTGGCCTTGTCGGCGCGACTGGCCTTATCGGGCGCACGCTGATCCAGATTTCCAGCGCGGGCGAAGTCGCGCGGATTGTGGGCATTGCCCGGCGTGAGATCGAAATGCCCGAAGGCGCGCGCATGGAATTGTTCGTCGCCGAGACTGAGAAGTGGGGCGAAGTGCTGGCCGCGGTGAAGCCCAAGGCGCTGATTTGCGCGCTCGGTACGACATGGCGCAAGGCAGGCAAGAACCAGGAAAGCTTTCGCGCGGTGGACCAGGATCTCGTGCTTGAAACGGCGCGCGTGGCGCACGCGGCGGGCGTTTCGAACATGGTCCTGATCAGCGCGGCGGGCGCGGACCCGACCTCGAAGAACTTCTATCTGCAAGTGAAGGGCGAGACAGAGGCGCTGGTCTCCAAGGTTGGCTTCAAGCGCCTGGACATTTTGCAACCGGGTCTGCTGCGCGGTTCGCGCGAGGATGATTTCCGTTTCGCCGAGCGCATGGCGCTGACTTTCAGCCCGGTGATCGAACCTCTGCTGCCCGCCAAGTACGACGCTTTTCGTCCGATCGACGCGGAACTGGTGGCCGAAGCGGCGTTGGGTCTTTCCTTGAGAAAGGCTGCCGGGCGGTTCACTCATAACAACGACGCGATGCGACGCGCGGCGCGCGAATGGCGGGGCAAGGAAGAGGCGGTGTAGTTATGGATTGGGCGCTTGTGTTTCGGATCGCAAACCTCGCCGCATTGGTGGCGTGGGTCGCGCTGGTCTTCCTGCCGCGCTGGCCCGCGTTGTTATCGGCGCTTCTCTATCTCGTCGTCGGCGGGCTTTGCGCGCTTTACGCGGTGTTGCTGGTCAGCGTGCTCAGTGGGTTAATACCGGCGGGCACTGAAGGTTCTGGGGGAGGCGCGGATTTCACGACCATCGAAGGCGTGCGCTCTATCTTTGGCAGCGACATTGGCGTAGTCATCGGCTGGACGCATTATCTCGCCTTTGACCTGTTCGTCGGCCTATGGATCGCGCGCGACGCGGATGCGAAATTCTTCGCTCGCTGGATACAGGCGCCGATCCTTTTGGCGACCTTCATGGCAGGACCGCTTGGGCTCGTTATCTGGCTGATCGTCAGAGAGCCGCGCGCGCGGGCAAAGGGGCGCTTTTCGTAGCGTCTTTTCCATGGGTAAAACCGCTGGACGGCGCAGGGTTCGCTGCTAGTCTCGTCTTCAATTGAAACCCGTTTGGAGAGAGACGGCGATGGCGGACAACCCCACCCAGGACTTTATTACCTTTGACGAATATCTGACCTATTGGGCTGGCGAACGGCCTGATGGCGTTGCGGTGGAAGAAGGGGAGCGCCGCACCACCTACGCGGAGGCCGATGTGGTCACGCGCCAGTTGATCGCTTTCCTTCAAAGTCACGGCATTGGCCCGGGCGACCGGATCGCGTGGCTGGGCAAGAACGCCGATCACTATTTGCTGCTGCTCTACGCGGCTGGCCGTATGGGCGCGGTGATGGCCCCGGTCGGCTGGCGTCTCGCCCCGCCTGAGATTGGCTATATCCTGAGCGACACCGGCGCGAAGTTCTTGGTCGCGGCGGAAGAGTTTCTCGACACCGCCAAAACGGTCAGCGCGGGGATGGCGAACGGGGCGCAGGTTTTCGAAGCCATTGAGACCTTCAAGGTCGCCGCGACCATGGAGCCCGCGCAATACACCGCGCCCGATGCGGATGCGCCGATCCTGCAGCTTTACACTTCGGGCACGACGGGCAATCCCAAGGGTGCGCAGCTGTCGAACCGCAACCTGTTCAGCCTTCGCAAGCCGAGCCTTGAAGAGAACTTGCCCTGGCAGAATTTTGAGGAGACGGACTGCATCCTCGCCGCGATGCCGATTGCGCATATTGGCGGCACCGGCGTCGCCGCTATCGCGGTCGCCAACGGCGTGCGCATCCATATTCTGCCTGAATTCACACCGCAGGGCGCGCTGGAAGGGATCGAAGGCGGTGCGACGCTGATGTTCCTGGTCCCTGCGGCGATCCAGATCATGATCCAGCATCCCAAGGCCGCGACCACCGATTTCTCCAACCTGCGCTACCTCATGTACGGCGCCGCGCCGATGCCGCTGGAACTCCTCAAAGAGGCGGTGCGCACCATGCCGGACACCGGCTTTATGCAGGTCTATGGCATGACCGAGACGACGGGCACGATCTCACTCCTCCCGCCCGAGGATCACGACCTTGAGGGCAACGAGCGTATGCGTTCGGCGGGCAAGGCCGTGCCGGGCGTGCAGATCGAAGTGCGCGGCGAAGACAATGTCGAAGTGGCGCGCGGCACGATTGGCGAGATTTGCATCCACTCCCCGTCCAACACCGCCGGATATTGGCAGCTGCCCGAAGCCACCGCCAAGACCATCGATCCCGATGGCTGGCTGCACACGGGCGACGCCGGGATCATGGACGCGGATGGCTATGTCTATATCCAGGACCGGATCAAGGACATGATCATATCGGGCGGCGAGAACGTCTATCCGGCGGAAGTCGAAAGCGCGATCTACGGCCACCCCGCCATCGCGGAGGTCGCGGTGATCGGCATCCCGAGCGAGAAATGGGGCGAAGAAGTCAAGGCGTGCTGCGTGCTCAAGCCGGGCATGGACATCGATGCCAACGATGTCATCGCTTACACCCGCGAACGCATCGCTCCGTTCAAATGCCCCAAAAGCGTCGATGTGATCCCGGAAATGCCGCGCAATGCGAGCGGTAAGATCCTTCGCCGCCAACTGCGCGCGCCCTATTGGGAAGGGCAAGAGCGGCAGGTCAACTAGGGCCTGAGGCCCGTCCTGGTTGAGCTGATGAAGAAACACGCCCCCGCGACGCTGCGCAACCGCGAGGCTATCCTTGCGATCCTGCGCGAGGAATTGCCGGACAGCGGAACCGTGCTTGAAGTGGCGTCAGGCTCTGGCGAGCACGCGGTGTTCTTTGCGCACAATCTGCCGCAGGTGGATTGGCAACCGTCCGATCCCGCGCCTGGCGCGCTGGCCTCTATCGCCGCCTATCGGGCGGAGGCGGGCCTGCCCAATTTGCGCGCACCGCTGGAAATCGACGCAAGCGCGAGCGGCTGGCCGATCTCAGAAGCGGCCGCAATTGTGTGCTGCAATATGGTTCACATCAGCCCGTGGCCTGCAACACAAGGTTTGTTTGCAGGCGCTGCCCGCGTTTTGAGCGGCAAAGGTTTGCCGCTTATCCTTTACGGTCCATATTTTGAGCAGGGCGTCGAACCCGCGCCATCCAATCTGCAATTCCACCACGGTTTGCAGGCGCGCGATCCCTCTTGGGGTATTCGTGATGTCGAAGATATGGACAGGCTGGCGGCGCAACACGGCTTAACGCGAAGCGCGCGGCACACGATGCCGGCCAACAACCTGACGCTGGTTTATCGCAAGGCCTAACATTCGGGCGGCAAAAACGTGCCGATCAGCCGAAAGCTTCAGTTGATGACTTCTTCGCCTTTGCGACCGACCGATTCAATGTCTTCGCCGAGACCTTGAACCGTGTTGCAGGCGGCCAGCGCCATAGCGGTGGTGGCCAGAGCGATCAGCGCGTAGGCGCGTTTTGAAGAGGAGCGTTTTGTCATTTTCACAATTTAGGCCGCTTCGGCCTGCTGTCGCCGCTTTTGTGCGAGGAGGCGTTCTCGATATGCGATGAGCGCCCCTGCGCCGATGATCAGAGGGGCTCCCAGAACCAAGGTCGCAGGAGCGGCGCGGTCAAAAACCGCGTATCCGTACCACGTCGCCCACAGTAGCGAGGTATAGTCCATCAGCAAAATCACCGCCGCCGAACCGAACCGCAGCGAAGAAGTGAGTAGGATCTGAACAATCCCGCCCGTCACCGCCGTCGCCATGATCAGCGTCCAGGTCCAATTGTCGTGCGATGTCCAGAAAAAAGGCAGCGCCACGGTCAGGGCCGGCCCGGTCAGCGCGGTGAACCAGAAGACGATGCTCCAAGGGTTTTCGGTCTTGTTGAGGTCTTGGATCTGAAAGCTGATCAGCGCCACCATAAAGGCCGCGATCAAAGCCACGGTCAGCCCCCACAGCGAGACCCCTTCAACTTCGTTCCATGGCTGCATCACCACCAACACTCCGGCAAAGCCGAAAACCACAGCAAGCGAGCGGTATCTTCCCACTCGTTCACCAAACAGGACAACCGCAATAAGGACCGCAAAGAAGGGTGCGGTGAAGCTCAATGTGGTTGCCTCAGCCAGAGGCAGCAGCAGCACCGCGCCATAGGTAAAAAACATGCCCGTCACGCCCATGACCGCTCGGATCACATGCGATTTCATACGGTTGGGTTTGAGGATGGCCGTCTGGCGCAGCAACAGGATGCCGCCGCCGATCAGCGCAAAGGTCACCGCCTGACGCCAGAAAATCAGCTCCACCAGATGCGCGCCGTTCTCGCCGGCCAGTTTCACCAGCATCCCCATCGTCGCCAACGCAAGAGCTGTGAGCAGCCGCAATCCAAGCGCAAGGGAAGGGCGGGGGCGGGCGATGGTTCCATCCATGAGTGATGGAGCGCTTGGCGTACACTTCGGGTTTGCGCAACTCCTCTCAATTCTTACATGGCTCAAATCATGTTCGATCCGATTACCGATTTTTGGCTTTCCAGCGACGCTACGCGCCTGTGCGTGCTCGGCGCTGTGTGCTGGGTGATCGCGGCATGGGCGGGGTTTATGGAATGGCGGCGCAACAAGGTCCGCCAGCTGGATCGGTTGGAGCGCGTGGGCTGGATGCCTTGGCGATCCATTTTCCTGGCCGGGATGTTTCTGGGAGGCGGCTTTCTGGCCACCGGCGTGCCACCGCTGCTCGCGGAGCTGTGAGCCGCAACAGCCCTGTCTAGGGTATTCCCGCTATGCCTGTTCGGGAACGCGTAAACAGCCGGCCGCGCAAGAATTTTTGCGCGGGTCCCTCGATGTGGCGGTGCAGAATGTCGGCCACCAAAAGAGCTGTCCCCAATCCGGCAACAACAATTATCGCTCCGCCAGTCTCCGGCAAGAGAGCCACAAGATTGCCGACGAAGATATAGATCGGGATATGCACAATATATATCGCGTAGCTGCGCGATCCCAGCCATTGAAAAGCGCGCCCACGCAGCCACTCGAGCCGGGGCGCGAGTATAATTGCGGCTGGCCAACACAAAGCTGTCTGGATCAAAAGCGATGACATCGAACCATCCAAGAAGAGGAACGGTGCAAGGCAAAGGCAAAGCGCTGGCGCCGGTAGCGCGCCAAGAAGGTCGCGAAATCGATAAACGAGCGTGCCCAGAAAAAAACCTAGCAGCCCGCGTCCGATCATCGGCGCTTCTCCGCTCCAGGTCAGCCCCAAGCCTATCAACGCAAAGATGATCGAGCCCAGCAAGAACACCAACCGATTCCTTTGAAAGGCCAAGGCGGCGAATAAACCGTAGCAGATCATCTCTACTGAAATTGACCAGACTGGAGGGTTCAACACCTCGATATCGGGCAAGAACACGTGCAGCAAAGCCAGCGACATCAAGAAGTTATAGGCCGTCGTGCTGGGATCACCTCTCAGCATTAGAGCGGTGAACAACAACACCGCTGCGTGAAGGGGCCACAAGCGGCTGATGCGTGCGGATGCAAATTCGCCAAGGCTTACGCCCGCGCGCATTGCTCCATCACGCAGATAGCAGTGTGCGAAAATGAATCCTGAGAGAACGAAGAACAGGTCAACAAGGTGCCATCCTTTGAGGAGGATCAGGTCCGTCCCCCAGACCGAGTTGAGCGGGTTAGGCAGGCCCTGCAGCAAAACACGCAGATGAAAAATCGCAACACCCAGGGCCGCCATCCCGCGCAGTCCATCGACTTCAACGAGCCTTTGATTTGACGCTGATTGTGTCACGATGAAACCGCGACCAGGTTTACAGACAGGCCTCAAGATAGGCTTGGTCAAACCCAAACTGACGCGCTTTTTCGAGCGTGTAGGGGCGCAGGCCGCTCGAGCGGAACTCGCCGAGGATCTTGCCGTCTTCGCTCTCGTCCAGATACTCGAACTTGAACAGTTCTTGCGTGACGATGACCTCGCCTTCCATCCCGATCACTTCGGTGATGTTGGTGGTGCGGCGCGAACCGTCGCGAAGACGCTTCACCTGGACGATAAGGTCCACCGATTCCGCAATCTGTCGCGAAATCGCCTCCTTCGGGATCTTGATGTCGCCCATCAGGATCATGTTTTCCATACGGCCCAGACACTCACGCGGGGAGTTGGCGTGAAGCGTACACATCGAACCATCGTGGCCCGTGTTCATCGCGGCGAGAAGGTCGAAACATTCCGCGCCACGAATCTCACCCAGGATAATTCGGTCCGGACGCATACGCAGGGCGTTCTTAACAAGGTCACCGATGGTGATCGCGCCTTGCCCCTCAAGGTTCGGCGGACGTGTTTCAAGTGGCAGCCAGTGCGGCTGTTGCAGACGAAGTTCGGCGGCGTCCTCGATGGTTAGCACGCGCTCACCCGGGTCGATCATTTTCGACAGGGCGTTGAGCATGGTCGTCTTACCCGAACCCGTACCGCCCGAGATAACGACGTTCATCCGGCACGCGCCCGCGATTTTCAGCGCGGTGCACATCTTGTCCGACATCGAGCCGAATTCCTTGAGCATGTCCAAGGTGATCGGTTTTTCGGAGAATTTACGAATGGAAATCGCGGTGCCGCGCAGCGACAGCGGCGGAACGATAACGTTCACACGCGATCCGTCCTTCAAACGGGCGTCAGCCAAAGGCGTGGTTTGGTCAACACGACGACCGACTTGGTTCACGATGCGTTGGGCAATGCCGAAAAGGTGTTGTTCATCTCGGAACCGGATCGGCGCGATGATCAGCTTACCCTTTTTCTCGATGTAGGTCTGATCGGGGCCGTTGACCATGATATCGGACACGTCTGGATCGTTCAGCAGCTCTTCGAGCGGACCGAAGCCCAGCAGTTCGTCGATCAGAACTTTCTCAAGCGCAAATTGTTCGCGCCGGTTCAGCGTGACCTTAAGCTCGGCCAGCACTTCCATGATGATCGGGCGGAATTCTTCCGACAGCTCTTCTTTGGAAAGCGTCGCGGCGGCTTCGGGGTCAACCCGTTCAAGCAGGCGCGGCAGCACCTGTTCCTTGATCTTGTGGACGCTGGCTTCGAAGCCTTCGGGGGCTCCGCTGGCGTTTTGAACGGCGGCGGCGCGTTCGGCCAGGCGGTCCATCGCTTCGGCGGTGCTACCTTTGGCCGGCGCAGCGGGGGCAGCGGAGGGAGCAGGGGTTGCTTTGGGTGAGGGGTTTTGTTCAGGAAGGGGCGGGAACTGTTCGCCGCCTTGCGGCTCTTCAGCCGATTTTGCGCCGCCTTTCATTGGGCGCGCGACGCCGAAAGCAGGTCTTCCGCCCGGCTTCATGGCGCCAGCGTTACCCTTTTTCCCGAATGCACTCATTGCCAAGCCCCCAAGGCTTTCCGAAAGAATTCCAGTTCGACGTCTCTCTCACCCAATGGCGAAGGGCGCCTCTCGAGAGATGGTCAGTAATTTGGAAAGCTTATTTTTTCCCTAAGAGCCGCGCGATGAGGATGCGGTGTTCACCGAATGACACCACGGCACCGTGCGTGGCTTTTCCGTGGAATTACGGCCAATTACGTAGAGACTGTAGGGGATCCCATCGTAGCCCGCTGCCACGGTCGCCAGAGGAGATATAAGATCGGGATCGAAGCCGATGAACTCCATGTCCGAAAGAAGATAGCCGCGCCCATTGGCGGCGATATCGGCTTTAAGCGCGGCGGCGAGCGCTTCGTTCGATTCCAAAGCATCGTAGGAGTGGTCCCAGCGCACGAAGGTGAACCGGCAGTTTTCGCCCAGCCGCTCAAAAGCGATGTCGCTTCGAGCCGAAACGGCAGGAACGCGCCATTCGGGAAGGGCAATCCAGCGCTTGTTGTCCAGCCCACGGCTTTCAATCTCACTGACAACCTGTGCGCCCGCATCGAAGCCACGATTTGTCGAAATGGCACCGGTCGCGAGCCCGCTTATCGCCAGTGCGATCAGCCACACCTTCCAAGTTGTGCTGGTTTCCGTGACGCAAGGCCGTCCGCTTGAACGTTGCAGCCAGACAAGTGCGAAAAGGAGCAAGGCACCAAGCATCACATGGCGAAGGCCGATAGGATATACCACCAAGGTGAAGGCGAGAGTGAACCCAAAGAACCCAAAGATCATCAGCCTATGCCAGGCAAATCCTTGGGTAAGGTGCCAACACAGCCAGACCATTGCGATCCAAGCAAAGCTAGAGATCGGGTTTACAGGTGTGTTCCATTGCGGCGCGATGCCGCCCTGGAACGGCAAGGGCAGGCTGCCCATCCTGAGGAACCAACCGTTCAGCGATTCCATCAAGAGCTCAGCGCCTTGCGAGCCGCGCATCGCATCAAAAGCGCTGACCATGTCCGGCGCAGGGAGGACCGTCCATCCGGCGAGCGCCGAGCCGCCCAGCCACACGCCCACACCTGGCCACCACAGCTCGCCTTCGCGCCATTTGAGGATCAGAAACACGCCTGAAACCACGCCAAACATGAAGTCGACCAGCGGCAAGGTCGCCATCAGCAGCCACAGCCATCGGCTGCGCCAGGCGACAAGTGCGAGCAAGATCAACGCGACGCCCAAAGATGTGCCGCGCGAAATTGTCAGGAACTCGAACAGGACGTATTGGCTTGAGGCGAGCAAAAGCCGCTCCGCGCGGGTGAAGGGCGCGGCGAAGAGGATCACCGCATGCACGACCAGAGCGCACACGGTGGCGGCGGCGGGAAGGACGATTGCGACGGGTAAAGCGGTGGCTAGCCCGCGTAAAAACCAATACCAAGCGGGCGGATGGCCTTCATAGCGCAGCCAGGCCAAAAGCTCGTTTTGGGTAGACGCTTTAGTCGCAAGGAGCAGCGCTTGAAATTCGTCCGCCCAAGCCTGATGCGACCAGATGAGGGCCAACTGCAAGGTCACAATGATTGCGACTAGGAATGCCCAGACCGGCGCGCGGGTGAGGGCCGCGTTGACCGGATCGAGCCAAGAGCCGCTTGCAAGGGTGGGTGACGCAGCGTTTTCCATATCGTTCGCCAAGCGGCTTTCTCCGAATGACGGGAGGGCGTCCTAAGCAGCTTTCGACTGTCCGCTGGCAACCGGCGCTTGGCGCGCTCCCACCATTCGGTCGATTGCGTCGATTGTGTAGTGGTTGAGATCAATCTGGGCCGAGCGGTAAGCGTCCATACGACGTTTGATTTCCTCGCTCGGCATGCACAAAACTGCGTCAATTAGCGCGCTATTGTCGATGCCCGTTTCGCGCGGGAGCGGGAAGAAGACCCCGGCTTCGAATTGCTCGGTGACGTAGCCGATGTCGAACTGGTTCTGCAGCAGCGAAGGCACACCCAACGCGGTCGCTTCGCTAGCCACCGTCATGCTCTCGGTCACGCAGATACGGCACTTGGCGAGCAGATGGTGGAAATCCGTGACCTTGCCGCGGAAACGGAAGGGTTCGAGCTCGGCTGGAAGGTCACCTTCAGAAGAGATATGGAGCCGGCCGCGCTTTTGCAGCTCGGCAATCAGATCATCGCGCTGTTGCGCGCTAAAGCCGCTTTTGCCTTGGTCGTGGTTTGATTGCCAAGCGACAATCCGCATGAGGAAATTGTCCTGACCCGGATCCCAGCCGGCGCAAAGAGCCGCTTCGTCGTCAGCGACAAAATGGTCGCGATGCAGATAAGTGTAGTGCCGGCAGCCGCGAAAATAGTGCGTTCGGCCCTTGGCGACAGGGCCATTCCAGCGCTCTGGCACGTGCCATTCGTCGATGAATGGGATGGTGAGCGACATTTGCAGCACCGCTTCGTCCATGTCGTAGATAGAAAGGCTCGGAATGCCCATGAGCTTGCCCACATGGCTAATCGCCAGACCGCCATTGCCAACCAGAATGTCGGGCTGGAATTCCCGCACGATTTGAAGCAGCCGCCAGTCGCGCGCGAAAAGCTCGCTCGCAAGGCCGACAAGGCTGGTTCCCGCTGTGCTGATCGGTGTGTGCTCAAAGCCTAGCGCATCAAGCAGACTGGTGGTCACGTCCTTGTGGCGGCTGACGATTTTGATCTCATCCCCACGCTCTTCTAGCATTCGCATTGAATGGCAGAAAAACAGCGCGTGGGCTGGATGCACAACGTCAAACAGGACTTTCATACTTTTTCCATTGCCCCCGCGAACCAGCCGCTTTGCAGCGCGTTCAGTTAAGTCGTGCGTTCAAGTGGCCCCGTCATGGTTAACATTTCGCTTACACAGTTTCCCTAGGAGGGAAGCGAAGGGGTTCACAGCGGACCTGTAACACGCGCGGGATTGCAAACATTCGATGAGCTTTGCTCAACTGAAACGGGCCTATCACAGCCTCAAAGGCTGGTCCCAGCGTTACCGCTGGCCGCTGACGACGCTCGGCGCGGTCGTGCTGGTCGCGGGCGTGGCCTTGTCGGTGCTCAGCCTCGACTTTGACCCCGCGCAGATGCAGCCCGCCTATCTTGCCCTTCTGGCGCTGACTTTGATCCCAGCCGGCATGGTGGTGGGTGCGCTAAATCTCCAATTGATGGCGCGCGTCGTGGGGACCAAAATCGGCTTCCGCACCGCGATAGCCGTGACCGCTTATGGCCGCATCGCCGAGGTGCTACCCATACCAGGGCGCGCGGTGGTGCGCGGGGCAGCCTTGATGCAGTCGGGTGCCAAGATGGGCGAGACGGTGAGCATCATGGTCTGGTCTTCGCTCTTGTCGTTGGCGATGGTGGGCCTATGCGCTTCGGTGCCGCTGACTTTCGCCTACCCGGCTGTTGGCGGGATCGTCGCCGCGGGCAGCGCAGGCGTTGGCTGCATTTCGGCGTGGTGGATATTCTCGCAATCCAATGCCGCGGTTCTCGCCGCGATGATGGTGCTGCGCTTTGTCAACGTCGCGCTCAGCGTCATGCGTCACTGGGCCTGTTTTGCCGCGATCGGCTTTGGGCTCACGTTCGTGACCTCTGCGCTGTTTGTCGTGGCCGGATCAATCACGACCTATGTCGGCGTCGTGCCGGGCGGGCTTGGCATTTCCGAAATTCTCAGCGCGGCGCTGGCCTTGATTGTCGATATTGAACCCAGCTCGGCTTTCCTTGCCGCTGCTCTCAACCGTATCACAGGGCTCGCGATGAGTGGGCTGGTGGCGTTGATCCTGTCTGCGTCTATCGGACATAAAGTAAAGGAAGCTCAATGAGCGCACACAAAGCCTCCAAGGATCTCGTTTTTGTCGCCTCTGGCGGGCGCACCGGGACGACCTTTCTGGGTGAACGGCTCGAAGAGGTGATTGCGGGCTGCCATTCGCAGCACGAACCCGACGTGCTGGGCCGCAGCTGGAAGAAGAACGCCGAGCGGTTCAAGGAATTTGGCGTGTGGCACATGCTCTTTGGACGTATTCTGGGGTTCACTGGTCTTCGCGTCGTGGGGCAGAAATTCCTTTCGGGCGATCTTGACTTGAACACCGCAGCCAAGCGCATGCGGCACCAACGCGAGAGCTGGCACAAGTCGATCGAAAAACCGCTGATCGTGGAGAGCAGTGGTCGCAATTGGATGATCGCTCCGGTCCTGCAAGAGGCGTTTCCTAACAGCCGCATTGTTGGCGTTATCCGCGATCCGCGCAGTTGGATCGAAAGCTGGATCCGCCATTTCCCAGAGCGCCACGCCACCGGCTATGACGGCTGGTGGCCGCAAGGCCCGCTGACGCCAGAACAGGTCGGCGACACCGACTGGGAAGGCCAATGGGAGGCGCTGCGTCAATTTGGTCGCCTCGCCTGGGATTGGCGCATCATCACGCGCGAACTTGCCAAAGCCGACGCGGCGACAGACAATGTGCACGTCTTCCGCTTTGAGGACCTGTTCGATCCCGACAACGACGCGGAGATCGGCAAGGTCGTGCGCTTTATCGCGTTTGACGGGAAGTATCCGGTCGCCGACCTTGATGGCTTTACTAAAAGCGTACGCAACGCCAGCAGCGGACCGCGCGTCGTCTGGCAGGACTGGGAGCCTGAAAAGGCCGCGCTCGTCGATGCAATGTGCGGCGAACTGATGCGCGAATATGGCTATGGCAAAGAACCCGAATGGCTGGCGAAAGTCGAAGAAGCCAAGGCGCTCGCCAAAGCGGCCTGAGCGGGTCAGTACCCCGAAAACAACTCCTCGAAATGCACATCGCGCTGCGTGGGGTCTCCGGCTGCGGCCCATCGAAGGGCTGACGGCGTGTCAGCCAAATTGGCGAATGTGTACTTCGCGCGATCAAGGCTCACGATTTCGCCAACCTTGTAATCGCGCTCATTCACGCGGATTGATCCGCCTTCGACGCGGTAGTCTCCAGGCGTTGCCACCAGCTCGTGCTTTCGCACCTCGCCTGCGCCCAATCTCTTGCCCGCTACCATCACAACGCCAGCGTGCGGGATGTAGTTAGCCCGCAGTAGAGCCTCATCTTGGGCAAACAGCCGTTCGCCCATCGGCGTCTCGGCAAAGACATTGTGCAGCGATTCGCCATTGATCAGCAGCAAGGGAACGTGTTCGGTCAGCACCTTTTGGCTGTAAATCGGCTCGCCGGCCGTGTGATATTTTTGCAGGCTCCAGCCCGAGGCAAAGCGCTGTAGCGCGCGCGGATAATCGCCAATCATGCCGCTTTCATCGATATAGCTTACCGGCTCCGGGAACGCTGCACGCGCGAACTGCTGAACCTCGCGCTGATTGTCGAGGCGATCTTGCGGCTGGGTTAGCCAGATGGCCGTCGCGCTCAGCGTAAAGACTACCGTGACCGCCAAGGCGCCATAGCGCTTGACTGTCCAGTCAATCGCCGGAGCCAGCGCAACAGCGACGGGCGGCAAGATGAACGCGAAGAAATAGGGAAAGGAGTTAAAGTAGATGAGCGGCCACAAAGCGGGCAGCGCGAGCAGCCCCAGAACGGGCTTTTGTGGTGACTTCGTTTTGACCAACCAGTAGACAAATCCAACCAGCAAAAGGCTGAACGCCGAAGCCATCATACTTTGCTGCAGCCAATGGTCCGCTTGCGGGAACAGGCCGACTCCAAACATCCGTGAAGCGGAGGCCTGAAGCCGCGTTATGATCTGAGCGAAGATATCCGGCGCCGCGATCGCGACAAGCGCGCCGACCGCTACGCCGCCAAGGGGAACGATCCAGACCCAGCGGCCGAGTTCACTACGGCGGTAGCAGGCCAGTGCAAGAAAGGCCGGCAGATAAAGCGTGGCTTTGACCGTCGAGAAGAAGCCAAGCAGAATTAGGAACACCATCGCGCCGATCGTGATCGCATCAAGCCTTCGGTGAAAGCCAATCGCCAGCGCGGTCATCAAAAGCGAGGCTGAGATAACGTCAGCGCGCAAGGCCAAGCCTTGGGTAAAGACGTACCCGGCTGTCATGTAGGCCAACCCGCAAAGCAGGCTGGTCTTAAGGTCTGCGAATCGTGTCGCCGTCAGAACGATCGCCGCCACGAGGAGCAGCTCAAAGGGCAAAATCATCGCACGGATCAGCTGGATGTGCTCGATCGTCGAGCCGGGCAGCTGCACAACCCAACCATATAGGTGGATGTAGGGCGTTTGCGTAATGTTGACTTCGTCGCCGCGAAGATGCGCGTGGAGTTGGCTAAAGTGGGAAAACTCGTCCCAGTTGATGTCCTTGGTAAAAGCGAGGTTGATCTGTAAGCATGCGACAAGCGCGATCGCGGCGAGGATGACGATCGCGTTGCTCGCCGGTTTGTCCTTCGGATTTGCCCAATTCTCGAGCGCGAGCTCGCTCATGATGCGCGTTTCTGCCGCATGGTGCTCGCATCGATGGCCTCGACCTCATCGAACAAGCCTGTCTGCGGGCGCGCGTCGCCTTGATCGAGGCGTTCCTCGATCCGGCGAAGCTTAAGCATATTGGCCTCAAGCAGCTTGCGGTTGGTCGCGATGAGATCGGCGAGGATGCCGAGCGTTGACACCAGCACACCGACGGTAAGCAGCGCTCCGCCGATCACCAGCGATTGGATGTGCCCCGCGCCATCGCCACTGGCGAAGAACCACAGGAACCGCCCAATCGGGATGAGGCCGATAAACGTTGCCAAGACGCCAAGCCCCACAAACACCTTTAGAGCGTTGAACGTGGTGTAGGCGCGAAGGATCGTGACGCCGGTTTGTTGAATGAACTTCGGGATTGACTTGAACAGGCGCGAGGGACGCGTGGCGGCGTGGGTACGGATCGGGACCGACGAGATCGCCATCCGCTTGCGGCCAGCCTGGATCAGCATGTCGGTGGTGTAGCTGAATTCGGTCGTGATATTTATTCGTTGCGCGGCGTCGCGACTGATTGCGCGAAAACCGGACACCGCATCCGTGATGTCGGTTGCAGAAAGCGTGCGCACCACGGTGCTGCCAAACCGTTGCAGCAGGCGTTTGAACGGACCAAAATGCTCGTTTTGTGCGACGGAACGGTCGCCGATGCAGATATCGGCTTCGCCCGCGGCAACCGGCGCGACGATTTTGGCGATATCGGCGCCTTCATATTGGCCATCGGCGTCGGTGTTGACGATGATATCCGCGCCTTCCTTCAGGCATCTGTCGATGCCTGAACGGAAGGCTTCGGCCAGACCGCGATTGCGGCGATGGCGCACGATATGATGGACACCCCATCGGCGTGCGACACCCGACGTGTCGTCGCTGCTTCCATCATCGATGATGCAATATTCGATCACGTCTACGCCCGGCACGCTGCGCGGCAGTTTGGCAAGCGTCTCTGGCAGCACTTTTGCTTCGTTAAGGCAGGGTATCTGAATGATCAGCTTGGTCATCGTAACGCGTATCGCCCCCGGTCGGCGCGTACAATTCGCGCCCTTTGCGATGGTGCTACAGCGAGGTGTTTAAGCAATCGTAAACTATGTCTGGAGGCAGGTGGTTAACGTGACATGAGAGCTCGGGAACGCGGCGCTTGCCTCATGGCGCAGGCTAGCCCAATGGATAGCTGTGGCCACCCTCTCTCCGTCATCTTCTTCTGTCAAAAGCGCGGGCACGTTGGGCTTTGCTTACGCTGTGCTTGGTTTTGCTACGCTTTCGGTCGGCGATGCGGTGATTAAGAGCATGGCTGGAGAATGGCCGCCCTACGCGGTAGCGGCCCTGCGGTTCTCTATGGGGGCGTGCGGATTGGCGCTTCTGTTGTGGCGATCGGAAGGGCCGAAGTCCCTTATTCCGGCCAGTCCCTGGCTTCAGGCGGCGCGCGGCTTTTGCGTGGCGACCGCCTCGATGTGCTTTTTTTCCGCGATTTATGTCATGCCTTTGGCCGAAGCGCTGGCGATTGGGTTTCTCTCACCCATTCTGGTGCAAATTTTCGCCGGGATCATATTGAAAGAGCGGGTGTCTGTCCGGGTCTACGCCGTGTCACTTCTGGCGCTGGCCGGTGTGGCGATTGTCTTACGCCCCAATCTGGCGCTGCTGGGCTGGGCTGCCTTGTTGCCATTGGTCTCTGCGGTGTTTTTCGCGCTTTTGATGGTGCTCAACCGAATGAGCGCGGGGCGTAGCAGCGCCTTGGCCGCGCAGGTTTACGTTGCGGCCGCTTCGGCGCCGATCCTGATCGTGGCCTGCATCGCGGCCAAGCTTTCGGGTGTTCCGGCCCTCGACTTTTCATGGCCCAGTTGGGACGTGATCGCTCGCTGCGCCGTCGTCGCCGTAACCGCAAGCACAGCGCATTGGCTGGCTTATATCGGCACCGCAAAGGCGGGTGCGGCGCGCGCGGCGCCCGCGATCTATGTGCAGATGATTGTGGCGGTCATATTGGGATGGATGTTTTTTGATGATGTGCCCGATATCTGGACGCTACTAGGCTCTGCTCTCATTATCGCATCGGGGCTGATCGTCTGGCGCGAAGGACTGCGTGAGACGGGTTAGTCTTCTCAAGGCTATGTTCATCGCTTTTCACTAAACGCGGCGCGCATCATCTGAACGGACACGGACTTACTCAGGGGCAAATCGCAAAAACCATGTGCGGCATTATCGGAATTGTAAGCGAAGAGGCGGTCGCGGATCGGCTGGTCGATGGCCTTCGCAGGATGGAGTATCGCGGGTACGATTCTGCGGGCATTTGCGTCGTCAAGGACGGAGAATTGGTCCGCCGCCGCGCGCCTGGAAAACTGTCTAACCTTACAAAGGTTCTAATTGAAGACCCCGCGGATAGCGTGACCGGAATTGCCCACACACGTTGGGCTACTCATGGCGCGCCGACCGCTGGCAATGCCCACCCACACGCCACCGATGAGGTGGCGATCGTGCACAACGGAATCATCGAAAATTTTAAGGAGCTTCGCGCCGAATTGGCCGAACAGGGCCGATCGTTTCAAAGCGAAACCGACAGCGAAGTTGTCGCGCATCTGATCTCGCATCAGGTTGAAGCCGGGAAGAGCCCGGAAGAGGCCGTGCGCGATGTACTTCCCCGTCTAAGAGGCGCGTTTGCGCTTGCCATCGCATTCCGCTCGCACCCGGACATGCTGATTGGCGCCCGGTTGGGTTCGCCGCTTGTCATCGGTCATGGTGTTGGCGAGATGTTCTTTGGTTCCGACGCGCTGGCGCTGGCCCCGCTGACCCAGCGCATCACCTATCTCGAAGAAGGCGACTGGGCGATTGTTCGGCGTGACCGCGCCCAAATCTTTGACGCAGAGGGTCGCGAAACCTTCCGCCCTGTGCAGCCCTCAGGCGCTTCGGCGGCGGCGGTGGAGAAGGGCAATTATCGCCATTTCATGCAGAAAGAGATCTACGAGCAGCCCACCGTCGTGGCGCAGACGCTTGGCTCTTACCTGCGTCGCGAAGACAACGCAGTCGCGCTTCCACAGTTCGATTTCGATATCTCGAAAGTGAATCGATTGACCATCGTCGCATGCGGCACCTCCTTCTACGCGGCAATGGTCGCGAAATACTGGTTTGAGCAGTTTGCGCGCGTTCCCGTCGATATCGATGTCGCGAGTGAGTTCCGATACCGCGATCCAGTTTTAGAAGACGGGGGGCTGGCGCTCTTTATCTCGCAAAGCGGCGAAACCGCTGACACGCTCGCCGCTTTGCGCCATTGCAAGGCGCAGGGTCAGGTGATCGGTGTCGTGGTCAACGTGCCAACCAGCACTATGGCGCGCGAGGCGGATTTGCTGCTGCCGACCCACGCGGGGCCCGAAATCGGCGTCGCTTCGACCAAGGCGTTTACGTGCCAACTTGCGGTTCTCGCCGCTTTGGCCGCGCATATGGCGGTCAAGAAAGGCCGCATGACGCGCGAAGAAGAAACCGAGGTGGTCAAACATCTGCTCGAAGCGCCCGCTGCGCTTAACGCCGCGCTTGATCACGATGATGATATTGCCGCGATGGCCCCGCTGATCGCACCCGCGCGCGATGTATTGTATCTGGGGCGGGGTGCGGACTTCCCCTTGGCGCTTGAAGGAGCTTTAAAGCTTAAAGAAATCAGCTATATACACGCTGAGGGTTACGCCAGTGGCGAGATGAAACACGGGCCCATCGCGTTGATTGATGACGATGTTCCCGTTGTCGTGATCGCGCCTTCAGGCCCTTTGTTTGAAAAGACGGTCTCTAACATGGAAGAGGTGCGCGCGCGCGGCGGCAAAGTGGTTTTGATCTCTGACGCTAATGGATTGGCCCGGGCGGGTGAGGGGTGTCTTGCCACCATTGAGATGCCCGTGGTCCACCCGCTTATCGCGCCGCTGGTTTATGCGATCCCGGTGCAATTGCTCGCTTACCACGTGGCTGTGGTGAAGGGCACCGATGTTGACCAACCGCGCAACCTTGCGAAATCCGTCACCGTCGAATGAGCGACCTCATACGCATCACCGGCGGTTGTCACTGCGGGGCAGTCCGCTTCGAAGCTTTAACCGAGCGCGCGCCGGAGATGCTCGACTGCAATTGCTCAATTTGTTCGGCTTCGGGCTATTTGCATCTGTTTATACCGCATGATCGCTTCACGCTCGTTTCGGGGAAGGACCATTTAACCAACTATCTTTTCGGCAGCGGCCAAGCCAATCACCTGTTTTGCAAGACCTGCGGCGTTAAGAGCTTCTACCAACCCAGATCGCATCGCGATTGCTGGAGCGTGCATTTCAACTGCATTGATGATGCCTCGGATCTGAGGCCATCGATCACGCCTTTTGATGGTCGAAACTGGGAAAAAGCGGCGGCCGACAAGGGGTTGGGTTAACGGCCAAAAGCCAATCGAAGGGGCGGGGAAAGGCGGAAAATTGCGCACTTAGTCATACAATTTAGAGCTCGCCTTCACTTTACCTGACCCTAACCTTTTTCCCTTAATCGTGCAGGCGTGAACGCCTATACGCCTCCCCCTTTCGATGACACCGCACGTAGCGTGTCCTTGTCCGCCGTTCTTGGTGTGATCGGCGCCAAGGATGCCGAATGGGCAAAGTTGCGCGGAATTCAGTACGCGGCCTTGTCGAGGGTCACCTTCTTGCGGGTTTACGCCCACGCGATCCTCGTCGTGTTTATTGCCCAGGTTTACGCCGACCGAGCGCCCATGCTGCTGTTGATTGCCTGGGGATTGGTCATGGCGGCCGTGCACTATGCCGGCGCAAAATTCGACCGAAGATTGGTTGATGTTGATCGGCGTCAGATCACAAAGGCGGAATTCCAACGGCAATCGATGACCGCTCTGATGTCTGGCGTGTTGTGGGGTGGGGCGGTTTTGGTCCTCGGACCGATGGGTGGCGCGAATCATTTGACCGCTCTCATTCTTGTGATCGCGATCCTGGCCTCTGGCGCCATCTTCTTTCGCACGTCCCCGCCGTTAGGTGCAGTGCTGTTCACTGGGACAAGCGGCGTCATGATCATGGCGCATTTGGCGATATCGGACCTTTGGTTTGCGCTGGCGGCCTACGCCGTCTTCGTTGTGACGACGGTGCTTGGCGCGCTGCAGGCGGGGCAGACTTACCTTGAAGCGTGCCTTTCGCGCGATGCAATCTTGGAAAAAGAAGAAGTGGTGTCGCTACTGTTGCGCGAATTCGAGGAGAACGAGGCCGATTGGCTCTGGGAAGTGGACACTCACCGCCGTCTGCGAGCGGTCAGCCCACGCTTTGCCTTTGCGCTTGGCGTTAAGCAGAGCGAAGTCGAGGGCAAGAGCCTTATCGAGTGTATCACAGGCCGGGTCTGGGGCGATGGTCACTTCCCTGACAGTCTGCATCAACTAGCCGAACGGCTTAAAAACCGTGAGAATTTTTCGAACCTTATGGTCCAAGTCGCGATCAAGGGTGACGCGCGATGGTGGGAGCTTTCTGGTACCCCGATGCGCGACGAACGCGGCAAGTTCGTTGGCTTCCGCGGAGTTGGTTCGGACGTGACCGAACAGCGTGAGTCGGACGAAAAGATTGCCTATCTTGCGCGCTTCGACACGCTCACCTCGCTGCCGAACCGCCTGCAACTTACCGAAGCGTTAGGCGAAGCGCTGCGCTACTCGCAGCAATGGCGCACACGCTGCGCGTTCCTGATGGTCGATCTCGACCGCTTCAAAGCCGTGAACGATTCACTCGGTCATATGACGGGCGACAAGCTGTTAGCGCAGGTGTCGGCGCGTCTGCAGGCATTCACCAGCGACAACGCAGTCTGCGGCCGGCTTGGTGGCGACGAATTCGCCATCGTTATTCGCGACGCCAAGAATAGTGACAAAGTACGCGATATCGCGCGACGTGTGATTGAAACCCTCTCTGAACCCTATTCAGTTGACCAACACACTCTCTATGTCGGGGCCAGCATCGGATCGGCCTATGGGCCACGCGATGGCGAAACCGTCGAAGAGTTGATGCGCAACGCGGACCTCGCGCTCTACCGTGCCAAGGATCAAGGCGGCGGCGAGCATTATCGTTTCGAACCGGTGCTCCACGCGTCGGCGGAAGAGCGACGCCAGCTTGAGCTGTCATTGCGGCAAGCCTTGGGGCGCAATGAGCTCCTCCTCCACTACCAACCGGTTGTCGACGCGAACAAAGAAAACATCGTCAGTTTCGAGGCCTTGGTGCGCTGGAACAGTGACGAACACGGCTTTGTCAGCCCGGCGAAATTTATCCCGTTGGCTGAAGACACGCGCCTCATTGTCCCAATCGGCATCTGGGTGCTGCGTCAGGCTTGTATGGAGGCGCGGAACTGGCCTGAAGATGTGAAAGTCAACGTCAACGTGTCACCAGAGCAATTGCTGGAGCCGGACTTTCCGCAACAGGTCATCGACGCGCTTGCCACCAGCGGCCTTCGTCCCGAACGGCTTGAAATAGAGGTGACCGAAAGCATCTTTGTGCGCGACGCATCGGTGGCGCGAAATGCGCTGGAACAGGCTATGGCGCTGGGCTGTTCTGTGGCGCTTGACGATTTCGGGACCGGCTATTCTTCGCTCGGCTACTTACGCAAGTTGCGGTTCTCGACGATCAAGGTCGACCGGACATTCGTACAAGGCGCGTCGCAAGGCAGCAATGAAAGCCTCGCCATCATTAACGCGGTTGTGGCGATGGCCAAGAACATGAACATGACGACCACGGCCGAAGGCGTGGAAAGCGCGGAAGAGGCCGAACTGATCCGCAATCTGGGCTGCGACAAAATCCAGGGATACTACTTTGGTCGGCCGATGGGTGCCGAGGACGCAAAGCGGCTTTTCAAGACCACTCAACGCCGCCGGGCCTGACCGCCGCGGTTAAGCGCTGACAAGGCTTTCGACGACATTGCGGAACAGGCGCAAGCCGTCTTCACCGCCAAGGCTGGCGTGGGAGGCGGGAGCCATGGCGCGTTCGGGGTGCGGCATCATGCCGAGCACTCGGCCATTCTCGCTCAATACGCCTGCGATATCGCGCTGTGATCCGTTGCAAGAGGCGGTGTAGCGAAACGCCACTCGTCCATCGCTTTCAAGCGCATCAAGGGTCGCTTCATCGGCGAAGTAATTACCGTCATGGTGCGCGATCGGAACGCGGATGATCTCGCCTTTGTCAAAGCCACTGGTGAAGGGCGTGCTCGTGTTTTCGACCGCCAGTTCGACCGTGCGGCAAACGAAGCGCTGGCCTGCGTTGCGCATCAGCACGCCGGGCAAAAGGCCGCTTTCGCACAGCACTTGAAACCCGTTGCACACGCCAAGTACGGGCACACCCTTTTGCGCGGCGGCGATCACAGCCTTCATAATCGGGCTTTGGGCCGCCATCGCGCCCGCTCGCAGATAGTCGCCATAGGAGAATCCGCCCGGCAACGCGATAAAATCGAGTCCCGAGGGCAAGTCTGCGTCGCCGTGCCACACGCGGTGTGGTGCTGTGCCCGTAACGGTTTCCAACGCCACCGCCATATCGCGGTCGCAGTTGGAGCCGGGGAAAGTGATGACGGCGGTCTTGAGGGCCATCAGGCGCTCTCCGTCTCAGCCGTTTCAATGGTGAACTCTTCGATTACGGTGTTGGCGAGCAGCTTTTCACACATGGTTTTGAGCGTGTCCGGCGAGGTTCTGTCCGCGACATCCATTTCAATCAAACGGCCGATGCGTACATCCTCGACGCCATCAAATCCCATCCCTTCAAGCGAATGGTGCACCGCGCGTCCCTGCGGATCGAGGACACCGGGTTTCAGGCGGACAAAAATGCGAACTTTCATGGCGAGCGATGCTTTCTGTTCGAGGTGCGCGAAGGACGCGTAGTGTTGCGGCGGCCTCTAACCGGATTTTGCGGCAAACGCACCCCATCAAGGTATGGTTTTGCGCAAGGGTAGTGCCTTCAATCAGCCCAAGCGGCGCAAAACTGTAACCGCACTGCAACAATCGGTGTCAGAACGACAAGCAACAGCCACTTTACCGCCCCAATTACGTCCAACCGCCTCGCTCGAATCGACCAAATCTGTCACCGGCATTCGCGCACGAACCAGCGTGTCCATCACAAAAGAGGGGCCTCTTCTATGCTCAACCGTATTCCCGCTGCCCGCGCGATTTGGGCCAGCACCACCGCTATTACCGCCGCCGCTTTCTCCATCGCCGCTCCTGTCGCTGCGCAGGATGGAGGCGCTGAGGAAGCCGAAGAAGGAAAACTGCCTTCGATCGTCGTGACCGCAAACCGCCGCGAAGAAAACATTCAGGACGTGCCGGTTTCGGCTGAAATCCTGGATAAAGAGCGCATCGGCGCGCTGTTCTCGGGCGCGGCTGACAACACCATCCTCGCCGGTACGGTTCCGGGTCTGAACGTTGAAAGCTCCAATGGCCGTGTCGCGCCGCGTTTCTACATTCGCGGCCTTGGCAACACCGACTTCGACCTCGCCGCTTCACAGCCCGTCTCGGTTCTGCTCGACGAAGTCGTGCTCGAAAACGTGACGCTTAAGTCGTTCCCGATCTTCGATGTGGAACGCGTCGAAGTTCTGCGCGGCCCGCAAGGCACGCTCTTCGGTCGTAACACGCCCGCCGGTATCGTTTCGATCCAGTCGGTGAAGCCGAGCTTTGAAGAAGACGTGCAACTGGGTCTCAGCTTTGCCTCGTTCGACACAATCACCGCCAACGGCGCGATCGGCGGCGGCCTTGTCGACGACATGCTCGCCTTCCGCGTCTCGACCCAATTCCAGCGCCGTGGCGACTGGATTGATAACGGCTTCACCAACGAAGAAGACGTTCTGGGCGGCTACACCGATTTCGCAATCCGTGGCCAGTTGCTGCTGACCCCGGACGAAGCGAACCGCTTCTCGATGCTTGCCTCGGTCAATTTCCGCGACCTGAATGGCAGCTCGACCTTCTTCCGCGCCAACGTGCTTGGACCGGGCAACAACAACCTCAACGAAAACTACGACCGTGGCACCGTGTTCTACGATGCAGGCGGCGGCAACCCGGCGGAATACCAGCAGTTCGGCGCGACGCTGAACTCCAAATACGCTTTCGACAACGCCGAGATCACCTCGATCACCAGCTACTGGGAAAGCGAAGGGTTCTCTCGCGGTGACATCGATGGCGGTTTTGGTGCGGCGTTCCTGCCGGTATCCGGTCCGGGCTTCATCCCGTTCCCGTCGGACACGCAGGACTCGATTGACCTGCAGCAGTTCACGCAAGAAATCCGGATCGCTTCGACCACGGACGGCCCGCTGTCCTGGCAGGTTGGTGGCTTCTTCTTTACCAGCGATTTCGACGTGACCACGGAAGGCTTCACCTTCCCACCCGCCGCGACGGTTAATCACAAGAACGACGCCTACGCTGTTTTCGGCCAGTTGACCTATCAGCTTTCGGATATGCTGCGCGTCACCGGTGGCCTGCGCTACACCGACGATGAAAAGGACTTCATCGTCACCGCCGGCCGCGCGCCGCAGCCGGTTTCGGTTCAGGACGACAACATCGACTGGGACATCAGCCTGTTCGCCGATCTCAGCGATGACTCAAGCGTCTATGGCCGCGTCGCCAACGCATTCCGTGCCCCGACCATTCAGGGCCGTGACATTGCGTTCTTCGGTGCGCCCAGTGTTGCTCAATCGGAAAACATCACCAGCTACGAAGTCGGCTTTAAGAGCGAGCTGGCCGATAACGCCATTCGCCTGAACGGAGCGGTTTTCTACTACACCGTGGACGACCCGCAGTTCACCGCTGTGGGCGGAACAGGCAACCTGGTTCAGCTGATCAACGCCAACCAAGGTGAAGCGTGGGGCTTTGAGCTCGACACCGCGTTCCAGCTCAGCCCCGAGCTGCTCGTTACGATCGGCGTCGCGTATAACGACACGCAGATCAACGATGAAACGCTGGCGGTTGGCGTGTGCGCGCAATGCACCGTGACCGATCCGATCAACGCCAACGGCTTTGCGCTGGTGGACGGCAACCCGTTCCCTAACGCGCCCGATTGGAGTGGTGATTTCACCGCAAGCTACACCGTGCCGGTGGGTGACAACGATGAATTCTTCATCTTCACCGACTGGGTGTTCCTGGGCGACACCAACTTCCTGCTGTACGAAAGCCTTGAGAACAACGCGGGCACCCGCATCGAAGGCGGTCTGCGCGCCGGATATCGCGGCAACGATGGCGAGTATGAAATCGCTCTGTTCGCCCGCAACATCACTTCAGAAGACAACGTTCTGGGTGTGATCGATTTCAACAACAACACCGCGTTCGTGAACGAGCCGCGCGTGATCGGCCTCTCGGTTGGCTTTAACTACTAAGCTAAACTAACGGCTTCGTGTAGCGCCGGGCCTGTTCGCAAGAACGGCTCGGCGGCGCATAAAGAAAGGGCTGGTGGGAGGCGACCCACCAGCCCTTTTTTTGCGTTGAGCGTGTCTTAGTTGGCAGTGACGCCCTTGCCGCTCTCTGCTTCGGCATCATCCACTTTGGCCTTCGCCTTTTCGCTCGGCACGACTAGGAAGGTCACCGCATCCTTCGGTTTCAGATATTGCTGGGCGAGCGATTTCAGATCGGCTGTCGTCGTCGCATTCAGAATATCAGGATAGACAAAGAACCGGTCGATCCGTTCGGGATCGGTCTGCGCCCGCGCGCTTAAGGAGGTGTAGGTGCCAAGCCCTTTGAGCGCGTTTTCGTGACGCTCCAGCAACGGCTTGCGCGCGCGTTCGATCAGGTCATCGGTGATCCCATCGTCTGCCAGATCGGCCAGCAATGTGCCGATCGCTTCGCGCGCGGCCTCAATTTGCGTGTCTTCGAGCGAGACACTGATCGTGACAGTGCCGTAATCGTCGTAGTACCGGCTGAGGCTTACCCCGGCGCTGGGCGAATAGGCCTGGCCTAGTTCCTCCCGGATCCGGTCGATCAGCTCGAGCCGCATGACCGCGCCCAGCAGGCGCAGCTTCGTCGCCTCTTCGTAATCGCTGTCATCGGTGGCGGGCCAGATCATCCGTAGGATCGATTGGTCCGCCTCGCCATCGTGTTCGACAGTGCGGGTTGAACGGTCTGCGGTAAAGCTGCGGATGCGCGCCTCATCGCGGCGGCGGAACGTGTCTTCGCGTTCGGTCAGCGCGCCAAAGGTGGAGGCGACAGCGGCGATCGCGGCGTCTTCATCGACATCGCCAACAATCGCTATCTCGATTGCCCCGCGCGCTAGTCGGTCGCTGATCACCGCTTTCAAGCCGTCATAATCTAGCGCTTCAAACGCTTCGGGCGATTGCAGAGTGAATCGCGGATCATCGTCGGAAAGCTCGGCCCCTTGCACCGCGCTCAGCGCGCGGCCCGGTGTGGAGGTCAGCGTTTCGAAGAAATTGTCGATGCCCTTTTGGAATTGCTCAACCCCTTCAGCACGGTAACCCGGATCGGTCATCAACGCGGCGAAAACCTGCATCTGAAGATCAAGATCGCGCGGTGTGGTGGAACTCGACATGACGAAGCTGTCGGGCGATGCGCCCATGCCAAAGCCAACGCTGCGTCCGGCCAGAATCGTGGTGAGTTCATCGCGCGTGTGCTCCCCTAGGCCGCCCGCGCTCAGAAATCCGGTCAGATAGACCGCGAGTGGGTTGTCCTTTGTCGCCATCAGCGCGCCGCCATCAATCGCGACGCTGACGTTGACGCGGTCTTCGCGAATGTCGGTGGATTTGATGTTGAGCTTTACGCCGTTGTCGAATTGGAGCTGCCGGATGCCTAGCTGCGGTTCGACGATGTCGGAGACGACCGTGCCTGCAACGCCGAACTGGGTGTAGGCGAATTCCGCCTTACCGGTGTCTTCAGGCGGGCTAATCGGCAGCGCCATTGCCTCTTTGAACGCCGCGCGCAGGGCTTCCTCGCCGCCTTCGGGCGCGGTGCGTCCTTGAAAACGGATCATCGGCTCTTCCAATGGCACCGCGTGCGCTTTTATGGCGACAAAGACGCTTTCGGGCGTGATGGTCGGCGCGATCTCTTCAAACATTGCGAGCCGGAATTCGGGCGTTGTGGGCACGCGCTCATTGCTGACGAGGCTCAGCGCTGCGCCTACAAACGCGCCGTTCGTCCGTGTGTCCTTGGCCTGCACTGCGTTTTCAAGCGCGGTTCGGCGGCGAGCCAACTGCTCATCCACTTCGGTTTGCGTAAAGCCGTAGGTCATCGCCTGATTGTATTCGCGCACCGCAGCCAGGAGCCCTTTGCGCCATTCGCCATCGAGGCTGCCAATGTTGACGCCTGTGGAACGCGCGTCCTCAAAGAAATCGCCGCGGCTGGCGCTTGCGCCCACAAACGGCGCGTCCGCTCCGCGGGCGAGGCGCGCCAAACGCCGGTTGATGATGGCGTAGCCAATGCCCCGTATTGCCGCCGCTTTGCGATTGGCGAGCGTGTCGGGCTCATCAATCCATGGCGCAAACCGCACGATGCTGACGCTCTCGGAAAGCGAGGGATCGGTGTAGATATCGGTCAGCCCCTTGCGGGTCACATCGAACGGTCCCGTGGCGGGGTCCTCAGGCGCCGCGCCGCCGCTCCAGTCTGCAAATTTGGCGCGAAGCTTGGCTTCCATCATCTCGACCGGATAATCGCCCACGATCACTAGCGTCGTGTTTTCAGGCACATAGGTGCGTTCGTAGAGCGCGCGAATGGTCTCAGCGTCGGCGGTTTCGAGCACTTCGAGCACGCCAATGGGGAAGCGATCACCGAAGCGCGCATCGGGAGCGTAAAACTCAAATCCATCTTCCTGCGCGCGCTGCGCGAAATTGCGGCGGTCGCGTCTTTCAGCAAGGATTACGCCGCGTTCGCGGTCCACCGCATCCTGCGCGATCGTCAGCTCGCTCGCCGTCTCGCGCATCAGCATCAGCGCCGTGTCGAGCAGGTCTTCATCGTTGCGCGGCAGGTTGAGCATGTAGGTGATCGCTTCGAACCCGGTCGACGCGTTGGTGTCCGCGCCAAAGGCGAGGCCTTCGCGTTCGAGCAGCTTGATCATCTCGCCTTCGGGAATGCCTTTTGAGCCGTTGAAGGCCATGTGCTCCAGATAGTGCGACAGGCCTTGCTCTTCGTCGGTTTCGTCGAGCGATCCGCTGTCAATCCGCATCCGCACCACGGCGGTCCCTTCGGGCGTCGCGTTCTGGCGCAGGATAAAGCGCATGCCGTTGTCGAGCTGGCCAAAGGTGTATCCGCTATCGACCGTGACATCGCTTTCCTGGAAGGCCCAAATCGGTTCTTCCACTGCGCTGGCGTCGGTGTGCCCCTCTGCGCCCAGTGATTGGACCAAAGCGAGGTTGGAGGATGCGAGGAGAAGCCCAGATGCGAGGGCGAAGCGACAGGTAGCCTTTTTCATACGCGACGACGCTGCCCGATAGCGGGCGCAATCACAAGGGCTTCGGGTGTAATTCCGATCCACGGTACGCTGCGCCTATCGGGCGGGAAGGGTGTCGGGATCGTCCAAGCCTTCGCGGATCAGTTGGAATTTCGCAGGGAAGGGGAACAGCTTCACCTTTACATCAAGATTGCCATCCTTGCGCAAGGTCATCTCGGCGTCGCCGTTCAGCAGGATATCGCGACCGAGCCAGCGTCCCGGCTCTGCCTCTCGCACGTTGACCATGGTCACCTGCTCCGGCTTCACCTTGAAAACCACCGCGTGGTTCCAGCCATCGACCGCAAAGGCGCGTCCACGTTCGATCCGCAGCCGCTTGTCGTTTGTGGAAATGCGCCAGATTCCGTCGATGGGCAGCGGTTCTCCCAGATCAACGGCGTACCGATTGGGCAGCGCCGCGCCGAGCGAGATGATCCAGGGCTTATCGCTGTTGAGATCACCGCCTGTGGCCGTTGGATCGAGCAATTGCTTCACATTCGCCTTGGCATAGGGCGCGTAAAGGCCATTCGGGAACTGCGCCAAATAGGACTGATAAGCAGGGATTGTGTCGGCCTGGAGGGTTTTGAGCCATGTCTCTTCATCAAGCCATTCTTGGCTCACCTCGCTCACCCCGCGCGTCATGGCGAGCGTGTCCGCCACTTTGACGAAGTCGACTTTGGGCGCGGATGTTGCAATGTCCGGCGCGCCTTCTGGCGCGTAGAGCTCAGATAGCCACGCCATCTCTGTTTTAGGCCCCTCGACCAAAAAGAGCGGCCGGCCTGTCATCGAGGCGGAGATAAAGGGACGCTGCTCGCCTTCGGTGGCTGTGAGCACATCGTCGCGTACCATCCCGCCGAGCATTTGCACCGGCAGGCCCGGTTGGACCAAGCGCCGCGCCAAGGCGAGCGCAAAGGGCGAATTGCCATCGGCCCCATCATAAGCGACCTGCCCCGGAGCGGCGGCGTAGATCACCAACATGTCGTCCATCTCAAACGGCGCAAGGCCGCGCGTCACGCTGCGATTTTCGCTGGTCCAGCGGTTTTCGTAAGGGTTGTTGCGGCACGCATCGAGCACTGCGATCCGCAGTTTCGCGCCATCGAGCGTGTCGAGCAGCAACTGCAATTCGACCGCTTCGAACGGCAAGTCCTTCTCCGCATCCAGTTTGGTGTCGGTGGGCAGCAGCCAGTTACGCCCATCGCTTTCGATCCCGTGCCCGGCGAAATAGACCAGCGCGGCTTCGGCCCCGTCGGCGGCGCTGCGAAAGGCGCGCAGCCGCTCCATAAACTGCGCCCGGGTGAGGTTTGTGCCGAGTTCAACCGTATCAAACCCCGCCTGTTCCAGGGCGGCGGAAACAAGCCCTGCGTCCTTGAGGGGATTGGCGAGTTTCGAGGTGTGCTCGTATTCGGCGTTGGCGACGACCAAAGCAACGTGCTTTGCTTGCGCCCCGCCAGCGAGTGCCAGCATCAGCAACGCCAGCGCTGCGCTTATGATCCGTGCAAGTCGCAAATCGCCCCCTTCCGCGATAGTTACGCGCCGCAATAGCGCATTGACGCAGGGGCGTCCAAACAACGCGCCAATGGCGTTACTTCTTGGGCGACATGCCGCGCAGGCGTGAACGGTGGGTGGACAGGTCCAACACTTCGCCCGGCTGGTTGTCTTCACCTTGAAGCAGGCCAAGGCGGCGCGCGACTTCGCGATAGGCCTCTTCTTCACCGCCAAGGTCGCGGCGGAAGCGATCCTTATCAAGCTTTTCACCGGTCGCCATGTCCCATAGGCGGCAGCCATCCGGACTGATCTCATCGGCCAAGATCACGCGGCTGTAATCGCCGTCATAGAGACGGCCGAATTCCAGTTTGAAGTCTACAAGACGGATATCGATCGCGGCAAACAGCCCGCACAGGAAATCGTTGATGCGGATCGCCATCGAAGAGATGTCCTGCATCTCCTCCGGACTCGCCCAGTTGAAGCAAGCGATGTGTTCTTCCGCGATCAGCGGGTCGCCCAGCGAATCGTCCTTGTAGTAATACTCGATCAGCGTGTGCGGCAGCGGCTCACCCTCTTCGAGACCCAAACGCTTGCAGATCGAACCCGCCGCGACGTTGCGCAGCACCACCTCCAAGGGAATGATCTCAACCTGCCGCACCAGTTGCTCGCGCATGTTCAAACGGCGAATGAAGTGCGTCGGAATGCCGATATGCGAAAGGCGGGTGAAGACGTGTTCGCTGATGCGATTGTTGATCACGCCCTTGCCGTTGATTGTCCCCTGCTTTTCCGCGTTGAAGGCGGTTGCGTCGTCCTTGAAATACTGGATCAGAGTGCCGGGCTCTGGCCCTTCATAAAGGATTTTGGCCTTGCCTTCGTAAAGCTTGGAGCGACGGGACATGAGCTGGGATTTCCTGCTGCAAAAACGCGATGGCCCCGGTTGGTGATGCCCAGAGGCAAAACCGAGACCGAGGCGAGGCGCGTTCCTTAGGCCCAAAGTCGAAGATTGGCAAACAACTGCGCCTACCCTTTGGCCAACAGCCGAGCGTTTCGAGTTCGGATTATCGAGTGCCCTATGATCGATCATCGATGGTGGTTGGTCGATCAATCGTGGCCTCAGATGGGACCATGCTCTCTTCTCGTGGCCCGCCGCCGAAGCGTCCCCCCTTGATTGGCCCAAACCCGGAGACACTATGAAACGGATCCTCTTTGCTGCCCTGCTTGCCACCTCAAGCGTTGCCCACGCATCTGAAGCTGAGCGCTTTGGTTCGATCAGTGAAGTTGTGCAGAAATATTTGGACGGAACGCAGTATGGAAAGCCCGATCTGGTTGAAGAGGCGTTTCTTCCCAGCCTTGAAGTGCAATGGCTAGGAGAAGGCGATTCGCTCCAGCGTCGACCCGGTCCCGAGTATATCGAGCGGATTGAAAAGGGCCGCACGGTCCCACGGTTTGGGCGGATTGTATCGGTCGATTCCACCGAAAAATCGGCCATGGTGAAGGCCGAAATCCGTTTGAACGGGCGGCTCTACACCGATTACATGCTGCTGCTGAAAGTTGAAGGCGATTGGCGTATCGCGAACAAGATCGCGAGTTGGACCGAAGAAAGCCGCCCGGAGTAGCTTGCGGTTTCAATACGAAAGAGTGGTGCCCGGGGGCGGAATCGAACCACCGACACGCGGATTTTCAATCCGCTGCTCTACCCCTGAGCTACCCGGGCATTCGCTGCAGCAACGATTGGGTGAAAACCCTTTCGGCGAGCCAATGAGAGCGGCGCTATGGCGAAGGGCGCGAGGCTTTGCAAGACCTAAATCAGTCTTGTTCTGGCCAATCTGTGGTGGCGATCTCATCCGGGCTCGCCGGACGGCCCGGCACCGCGTAGCCATCGCCAAACCACTGCGCCAAGTCGCGATCCTTGCACCGCTGCGAACAGAAGGGCGCGAACTCAGGTTCGCGGGGTTTCTTACAGATCGGGCAGGGTTTGGAAGTGGTTGTCTTCATGCTTCCAATATCTGAGCGCTAGGCCCCTCAAGCGCAAGGGTGGGGTTGGTTTCGATCCGCACCTGTTTGCCGGTCCGGCGCGCGAGTTCCTCGATCCATTCCGGTTTAAGCTTTGCTTTGAGTGCGGGATGAACGCTTAGGAGCACGATTGGCCCAACGCCTTCCGCTCGCTCCGCAGCCCGCAAGGCGTACCGGGCGCAAAGGCCGACCCTGGATGTACCGAACCGGTGCAGCAGAGAGGGGCCTTCGAGCCGCGCAATCAATTGCACAAAGCCAAAGCCGTTCATCGCGGTGCGTTCATGCGGCCAATCGACGAGCGCGGTGTCCAAAGCCTCATCGACCAACCGGCGGTCGGTCTTCGCTTCAACAGAGGGGAAGTCGATACCGATGTTCCCGCCTACATCGAACCATCTGAGCGCGCGGGCGATGGCGGGAACGGCCGCCAAAGCGAGCTCTTTGGTCGGCCCTTCGCCGTCGATATCGACCACCGTCATCGCGGGTGTTGCGCTGCACAAGATCTCACCACCGGCGAAGGCGAGCGACGCGGAGGATGCGGCGTGCCAGACTTCTTCCCAGAGGCCTGCCTCGAAAGCGGGCACCTCGCGGGCCGCGAATTCGGTTTCCACCTGGAATGCCTCATCGTTGGGCAGGGCGTCCGCGAAATACCGCCCCTGCGCTCGCTTGAATCGCCCGCGTTCCGCAATCGCGGCTCGGCTGATGCGCAGCGCGAAGGCCTGACCCTCGGTAAGCGAGGAGGGCAGATGATCGACGAAAACCTCGCGCCCATTGTCTAAGGTGGCAGCTCCACGCCGGGTGCCCTTGCGTTTTTTTATAAGCTGCGCGCCGCGCACCTCGCCCGCCTGCAATTCGCCGGGCCAATTCAGCTTGGCGGCGATCACCTCACCGTTTTCGACTAGCAGCGAACGGGTCTCCCCGATCCCGCGCTCAACCAGCCACTCAGCCAATCGCAAAGCCCGCCGATTTGAGCAGCGCGCGCGTTTCGTAGAGCGGCAATCCCATGACGCTGGAATGGCTGCCGCGCATCCATTGGATCAGCGCCTCCGCCGCGCCCTGGATCGCGTACCCTCCGGCTTTGCCGCGCCATTCATCGCCCGCGAGATAGGCATCGATCTCTTCGCGAGAGAGCGATTTGAAGCGCACGATGTTTTCTGAAAGGCGCGCCTTGGTCGATCCATCGGGCGCGCGCAGGACCACGCTGGAGAGCACCGTGTGCCGGCGACCCGATAACAGTTCCAGGCACGCGCGCGCTTCGTCGGCTTCTTCGGTCTTGGGCAGGATACGACGACCGGCGGCGACAACCGTGTCGCCCGCCAGCACGAAGCCAGGCGCTGAAATAGCGCGCGCTTTCTCTTCGCCCATGCGCAGGGCGTAGTCACGCGGGCGCTCCGCTTTCAACGGTGTCTCGTCGATATCGGCGGGTTGGATCGCGTCGGGCGTGACGCCAAGGCGCGCCAGAAGGTCGCGCCGGCGCGGCGATGCGGATCCTAGTGTTAGGTTGAGAGAGCCCATCGGGTGGGCCTCAGGCCTCTATTGCGGGCCGGGGCCGCCGCGACCCGGCATAAAGCGGTAGGTGATCCGCGCCTTGGTCAGATCGTACGGCGTCAGTTCGCACAGCACTTCGTCACCCACCAGCACGCGGATGCGGTTCTTGCGCATCTTGCCCGCGGTGTGCCCCAGCACTTCGTGGCCGTTTTCAAGCTCTACCCGGAACATCGCATTGGGCAGCAGCTCGACGACGCGCCCGCGCATTTCGAGAAGTTCTTCTTTGGCCATGTAATCCCTTAAATCGGTTGCGACGGAGATATTCCATCGGTCTGGGCGGGCCGTTTAGCGATGAAGAGAACAAAAGGGAAGCCTCGTGCGTTAGGAGACAAACCCTCTCTTGCCGCGCTTGCATCTGCATAGGCGCGTCCGTCGTAACCTGGTGCAATCCGATACACGCCAAGCGCTTGTTCGCGCGTTCGAATTGCTGAAAAGGCCCATTTCATGACCCCGACCCCTTTTGCGCGCCTTTCCCTGATGGCGGGTGTGTGCCTTGCCAGCATCACCGCTCCAAGCGTCTTGAGCGCCAGTGCAAATGAGCCGTCCGAACAGCCCACTCCAGCTTCATCACCTCAGTCCGATGAGCGCGAGGAGCCGAACACCGACTTTGGCACAGATAGCAGCGCAGACCCACGCCAGATCATCGTAAGTGGCGCGCGGCTGCGCGGTCAGTTGGATGTGTCGCAGGCCCCACTGTTGGAGCTCAACGAAGAAGACATCGCGGCCGAAGGCGTCGCTTCGATCGCGGACCTTGTGCAGCAAATCCAGAACCAGACAGGTTCTGCGCGCGGACGTGGCGGCGGGCGCCCGGTGATCCTCGTCAACGGCATCCGTCCCGGTAATTTTCGCGAGCTGTTCCAATACCCGCCCGAAGCGCTCGCCAAGGTGGAGGTGTTCCCCGAAGAGGTCGCGCAGCGGTTTGGCTTTCCGCCCGATCGGCGCGTTATAAACCTGATCCTCAAAGAGAACTACTCCAGCCGCGAGGTGGAGCTGGAATTCGAAGGCCCCGCGCGCGGCGGGCGGTTCGTGAACGAACAAGAATTCGGCTACCTAAAGATCGCCGACGGCGGCCGGATCAATTTCAACTTCACCGCTGGCGACGCCTCGCTGCTGACCGAGGATGAGCGCAATATCATTCAGACACCCGGTTCGACCTCTGATCTGGAGAGCGACCCGGCGCAGGCCGAGTTCCGCAGCTTGCGTGCCGATACACGCGACCTCGATACCAATTTGAGCTGGGCCAAGGCGTATCTGGATACCGGCGTCACTGTGTCGGCCAACGTAGCTTACGAACGCAGCGATAGCCGTTCGATCAACGGGCTCAACCTCGTCACCTTGACCGACGCCGACGGCAACAGCCTTACGCGGACCTTCGGCGAAGACTCCCCGCTGACCGTCACGAGCGCTGAGGATTTCTTTCAGGCCTCCGGATCGTACAGCAAGCGCGTCAACGCTTTCCGCCTGACCAGCACGTTCAACACGGGGTACTCTGAGCTCGAACAGCGCATCGACCGGCGTTTTGACACGAGTGATCTGCAACAACAGGCGCTTGATGGCACACTGGCGATCAACGGCGCGCTGCCCAGTGCCGTTAACGCCGGTTTCGACACAGCGAACACACGCGCGATCAACGCGACCACGCTCAATACCTTGCGCGGACCGGTCGCCAGTCTGCCCGGTGGCGAAGTGCTGGCGACGTTTGATGTCGGCTACGAATGGTCCAACGTCGAGGCGATGGACACGCGCGGCGGTATGCCAGTGGACCTCACACGAGGCGATCTGACCACGGGGGCGAATTTCGTTATCCCCATCACGAGCCGGCGAAACGGGTTTGCCGATGCGCTGGGCAGCTTCACGCTCAACACTCAAGTGGGCCTGCGCGAATTGTCGGACTTCGGTACGTTGGGCGACTACAATGTCTCGCTCAACTGGGCTCCGGTTGATGGTCTTGACCTGTCGACGACTTATGTTTTCCGTGAAGTCGCACCGGGCTTGCGCCAATTGGGCGATCCTTTGGTTCAACAATTGAATGTTCCGGTCTTCGATTTCGTCAACGGCGAAACGGTGCTGGCTGATGTCACGACGGGCGGCAATCCGGACCTGCTCGCTGAAACGCAGCGCGACTGGAAATTCGCCGCCAACTGGGAATTGCCTTTCGTCAGCGGAATGCGCTTTACCGTCGAGTACATTCGCAACCGATCCGACAACGTGAACAGCGGTTTCCCGCAGATCACGCAGGCCATTGAAGCGGCGTTTCCGGACCGGGTGACGCGCGATGAGTTTGGAACGCTCACCGCGATCGATCGGCGAGCGGTCAACTTTGCGGAGACGAGCGCGGATCGATTGCAATTCCGCTTGTCAGCGCGGGGAGGGTTTGGACAGGCGCGTCGTGGGGGCGGTCGGGGTGGTCCTCCACCCGGTGTACGCGGGGGTGGCCGTAGTGGTCCGCCAGCGGCGGCTGGTCGTCCTAGTGGCCCTCCGCCGGGGGCAAGCGGCCCACCGGGAGCCAGCGCTCCTCCAGCGGCGGCAAACGCAGCTGAGCCCCAACGCGGTGGCCGGCGAGCTGGCTTTATGGCGTTTCGCGAACGGGTCTGCGCCGATGACGGTCTCGACTTCCTCAAACGACTGGCCGCGGCCGTCAAGAACGGCGAGGACATCTCCGAGATGACGGGCGGGCTGCCGCCGCAGGCAATTGGGCGCATCCTTTCGCGGCTAAGCGGTGGGGCGAGTGAACCCACCGCTGAAGCCTTGGCCCAAGCGCGAGAGCGGCTGTGCGCTATTGATCCCACGGCGATCCCCGAGCGGGGCGGGCGCCCCGGTGGACCGGATGGCGCGCGAGGCCCTCGTGGTTTCGGGGGTCCCGGTGGTCCGGGCAGGGCCGGAGGCCCGAGCCCGGAGCAGATGGAAGCGATGCAAGCGCGCCTTTGCGGCGATGACGGTCTGGCCGCCATGCGCCGACTGGTGGGCATGATCGAACGAGGTGAGGACGTCTCGGCGATCCTTCCCGGGATCGATCCGGAGTTCCTGAAGTTCGGCCTCGATCGTCTGCGCGGTGACGATGGGACGATCCCTGACGAAGGCCTTGAGCGGATCCGCTCTCGCATCTGTTCGACCGCAAACGCGCAAGGTGGAGCGTCGAACGGTCAATCGGGTGGGCGTCCGGGTGGCGGCCCAAGCGGTCGCGGAGCCTCCGGCGGACCAGCGTTCAACCCGCTCGCGGCCGGGCGTGGTGGTGGCTGGCGCTATTTTGCCAACCTGACGCACACGATTGAGCTTCAGAACGAGATCCTGATTGGTCCGGGCGTACCCGTGCTCGATCAGTTGGACGGCGATGCAACGGGCGCCTTCGGATTCCCACGCCATTCAAGCCGTCTTGAGGCGGGGATGTTCGGCAAAGGCATCGGTTTCCGCCTATCCGGCCGCTACACCGGTGAAACGCGTCTCAATGGGTCGGGTCTTCCGGGCAGCAGTGATCTGTTCTTCGGCGATCTTGTCACCTTCGATTTGCGGACCTTTGTGAATGTCGACCAACTGACAGGCGGTCAGAGCCCAGTGCTCAAGAATCTGCGCGTGTCTCTGCGGATGGACAACATTTTCGACGGTCAACGCCGCGTTCGCGATGAAAACGGCGACACGCCGATTAACTACCAACCCTTCGTGATTGATCCGATTGGCCGGTTCGTCGGGATTGATATCCGCAAGCTGTTCTAGGCAGGCCTGAGTCTAGTCAAAGATTGGCGGCTTTTCGTCCAGTCCCGGATACATCCACGCCTGCGCTGCCGACGGCTCAAACGGAGCCCATTCGCCTTCGGGTTGCGCCAAGCGGTCGGCCATGGCGATCATCACGCTGGGGTTCACGCCAAGGCCAAGGTGGCTGGCGTAGACGCGGATGTTTTCGCTGGGGTGGCCGTTGGTCTTGTCTGGATCTTGCACGCTGCCACGCCAATGGACAACGCCATCGGTCTTCGTCAGGACAGAGGTTGTCGGCACGGGCGGTGCAATATCGAGCCCTTCGAACTGACCGCCGCGGATGCTCTCCGGCTCGTCGCCGTTGAAGAACTTGAACAGGCGCGCGGCGTTCGTATGGTTGCGATCATCCGAGATCGGGCTGCCGAGGCTCATGACCAGGCGCACTTGCTCAGGTCTCAGCTTAGCGAGTTCGCGCGCCAGCACGCCGCCCAAACTCCACCCGATCAGCGAAACCTTGCGTCCGCTTTCATCAAAAAGACGGTCCAGCTGGTCTTCGAGTTTGACGATCAGCTCTTCGTTGACCCGCACGTTTCGGCCCGAGTCCCAGCCATGGGCGTCATAGCCAAGGCCGTTCAACAGGCCGCGCATCGGGACGGTGGAATTGTTGGTCGCCATGAAGCCGGGAAGCGTCATCACCGTGTGCCCATCGCCGCGCGGCAGTGTGCCAAGAAGGGGACGCATGGCGAAGAACGAGGCGAATTCAAACATCGCCCGGCCCTCGGTCATCGTCCAGATCCGGTGCGGGGGACGCGGCAGTTCGGTCGGCGCGCCGCCTTTTAGTTTGCCGTCATCGACGATGATCGAGCCGGGCAACGGCTTTTGCAATTGAGGGGGGACGGTTGCCATTACTTACTTTCCTCCGTGATGCGAGCCGCCGATGCTTTGGCGGGCTTGCGTTTGGCCGGAGATCCCTTCGCAGCCGTTCTTCGTTTGGTTACATTTCGTGTCGTCGTGGCTTTCGCCGCTGTTTTCTTGGCTGCGGGTTTTCGAGGTGCCGTTTTCTTGGCCGCTGGCTTAGCGGGCGCGGGTTTGGCCGGCGCATCGCCTGCCGCTTTCGCGGCTGCCAGAAGCTCGTCAAAGCTCTCTTGCAGACACTGCGCGTAGAATTCCGGGTCGGGCATGATGTCGCGGCAAGCGGTGAAGCTGATATAGGCTTCATCAACATAGGACTGAACGACGTGGGCGAGGCCCAGACCATCAGTCAGGCAGATAAGCGAGGCCGCCATGCTTTCAAGCCGCGCGCTTGACGAATAGATATGCACGGGCGGGCCGGGCACGTTTGTGACCACCGTGTTGAACGGCATCGCGCGGTGGGCAACGCTGATGCGGTTAAACAGCTGCGCGCCCAGCGCCATGTACAGGAGCGGGTTGACCTTACTCACCTCGGTCATGGTGCGCGCGCCGATGGCGTTGGTCATCGCTTTCGAGTTTTTGGTCTGGCCATAAACATAAGCAAGACGCTCCGTCGGGTCCGCCAGATGCGTGCCGAGCGGGGCGACCATGGCCGACACCTGGTTGCCCATATCGCCCTTTTCCCCGTCCGAGCGCACCGAGATCGGAGCCATCGCGGTCATGGTTGACTTGGGCAGATCGCCCTTGGCGGTCAGATACTTGTTCAACGCGCCGCCAATCACCGCGATCGCCACATCGTTGACTTTGGCTTCGGGCAGAAGCGCGCGGATCGATTTGAATTCCTTTAAGTCAAAGGTGCGCCCTTCGATCACGCGGTGCGGCGAAATCGTTCGGTTAAAGCGCGTACGCGGAGGCACGATATCGCTAGTGATCTTGAAATCGCGCGCGATCAGGCCCTTGATAGCGCTGGCGACGCCAGGAATGCTTTGGGCGGCAACCTGCGCTTGCTTGAACGGGTTGATGATCGAGTTGACGTAAGATTTGCCGAGCAATTCGACCGGACCCGGAATTTTTTCCGGTTTCCACTCATCGGGCTTGTTGGGCGGCGGCGTGTTGGGTTGGAGCGTGTGCAGAGCGTCCATCAGGTCGATGCCACTCATCCCGTCAATTGCGGCGTGGTGGACCTTGGTCACCATGGCAAAGCAACCGGGCGGATAGCCTTCGACCGCGTCTAGCCCCTCGACCACGGTGAATTCCCAAGGCGGACGATTGAGGTCGAGCGGGCGCGCGTGGATGCGGGCGGCTTGAATGCACAGCTGTCGCCAGTCCCCGGGCTTGGGCAGCGCGACGTGGCGCACATGGTATTCGAGGTCGAAATCGGGGTCCTCGACCCAATAGGGGTAATCGAGGTCAAACGGCACACGCACCAGACGCTGACGCATAGTTTTGGAGAGCTGCATGCGCGATTCAAAGAAGGCGAGAATGTCCTTGAAGCGGACAAAGCCTCCCGGAGCGGTTTCCGGATTGTAGATCAGCACGCTGCCGATATGCATCGGCGAATTGGGCGATTCCATCGCCACGAAAGATGAATCCATGCCTTGCAGTTGACGCAAGTTCCTCTCCTATCCCCGTTTGATCCCTTTGTCGGGTTTCTAGACCTAGAGGTAAGGGGCTTTTCGCAGTTGCACAAGTTTACGCGGGCGGCAGGTCCTTACGTATGGGTATCTAGGCAGGCTTGAGGGCCTCAGCGCAAGCCACGCCGCTCGCCCAGGCCCATTGGAAGTTATAGCCGCCCAGCCAACCGGTGACGTCCACCGCCTCGCCTATGGCGTAGAGGCCAGGGACCCTTTTGGCCTCCATAGTCTGCGAGGATAGCTCGGCCGTGGAAATGCCGCCGATGGTGACTTCGGCTTTGGCGAAGCCTTCGGTGCCGTTGGGCGCGAATGCCCAATGAGCGAGGCGTTCCTGCGCGGCTCTGAGCGCTTGGTCCGAGGTGTTCCCCAGCTCTTGTTCGATGCCAAGCCGATCAAAGAGCGCGTCGGCCAATCGATCGGGCAGTTGTTCGCGAAGCACCGATTTCAGTGTAGCGCGCGGGCGGTCGCGTTTGGCGGCGAGCAGCCAGTCGGTGTCTGCCGCAGGCAGAAATGCGACCCCGATTTCCTCGCCAGAGCGCCAATAGGAAGAGATTTGTAGAATAGCGGGACCCGAAAGGCCCTTATGCGTGAACAGCGCCGCTTCTTCGAACTTCGTGGCCCTTTTTCCGGTCCCGTGCGAGGCGATTATCGGTGCGGATACGCCGGACAACTCACGAAAAAGAACATCCTCTCCGCCCAACGTCAGCGGGACGAGGGCGGGGCGGGGCTCGACCACCTTAAGACCAAACTGCCGCGCCAGATCGTAGGCAAAGCCGGTCGCCCCCATCTTGGGGATCGATGGCCCGCCGGTGGCGATGACCAGAGAGGGGGCAGAGAAGGACTGACCCGAGGCTGAAACCCCGAAAATGCCTTCGTCGTGAATCACAGCGGTGACTTCGGCGTCGCAGATGACATCGACCCGATCATCGGGGCATTCGTCCAAGAGCATCTGCACGATCTGCTTGGCCGATCCGTCGCAAAACAGCTGGCCCAGCGTTTTTTCATGCCAGGCAATGCCGTGCCGGTCGACCATCTCGATAAAGTCCGCCGGCGTGTAACGCGCCAGCGCTGACTTCGCGAAATGCGGGTTGTCGGAGAGGTAGTTCGCCGGACCCGCGCCCAGATTGGTAAAATTGCAGCGCCCGCCGCCTGAAATCAGGACCTTCTTGCCCGGCTTATCCGCCTTTTCCAGCACCGCAACGCGAAGGCCCGCTTGGCTTGCCACAGCGGCGCACATGAGGCCTGCGGCTCCTGCGCCCAGAATAATGACGTCGTAGGATTGCATGGCATGCGCGTAGGCGGGGGCGGCGCTCTTGCCAATGGCGGCGCGGACGTGGCGCAAATAAAAAGGCGGAGCGCGCGGCCGGGGCAAGGATGGCCATCGCGCCCCGCCTAGCGACGATCAAGCCCAGCTACCGGGGACCAGCTGGGACCTGACCATCAATGCAATCGGAAGCGAGGAACACCGATTGCGGCACATTTGTTTGACCGTGGCTGCGTTTTTGCAATTCTGTCGCGCAGCACGGCGTTAGCCCAGGTTATTTAAATTCGATCAACATTTATATAAACTGGACTAAATGTAGATTGTAATTGCGATTCGATTACTATCTATCATGCAATTATCGAGTCAAGAATATGTAAATTTCACTCGCACTTTTATTAATGCTATGAATCTTTCAGCGATGTGTTGAAGGCTGCTTGGGCACGCCTTCACGCGGCGGCGCGCGAGCCCTATCTGTCTAGCATGTCCAAAACCAAGGCTGGCACTCCCCACGATCCCAGAGGCGCTGAGCGGTTCAATGAAAGCCGCGCGGCGCAGACGGTTGCGTCCGCGCAGCCCAATCTGGAAGCCGGGGTGGAGGCGATCCGCAACACGGTGGCGACGCTAAAGCCGACGCCGGGCGTGTATCGTATGCTCGATACGCGCGGGGATGTTCTCTATGTCGGTAAGGCGCGCAGCCTGAAGGCGCGGGTGGCGAATTACACGCAGGTCAACCAGCTGACGACGCGGCTTATGCGCATGGTTTCGCAATGCCGCAGCATGGAGATCGTCACCACCAATTCCGAGGCCGAAGCGCTTTTGCTCGAAGCGCAGCTGATCAAACGGTTCCGCCCGCCGTTCAACGTGCTGCTTCGGGACGACAAGAGCTTTCCCTTCATCCTGCTGCGCGCCGATCACGAATTTCCGCGCATTCACAAACATCGCGGAGCGCGCCGGGCAAAAGGCAACTATTACGGCCCGTTCGCCAGCGCCGGCAGCGTGAACACCACTCTCAACGCCCTGCAAAAGCTGTTCCTTTTGAGGAGCTGCACCGACAGTTTCTTCAACAACCGCGATCGGCCTTGCCTGCTCTACCAGATCAAAAGGTGTTCCGCCCCCTGCGTCGGTAGGATCGACGAAGACGGGTATGACGCGCTGGTCAAACAGGCCAAGGACTTCCTCGCAGGCCGGTCGAGCCAAGTGCAGGCCGATCTCGAAAAGCAAATGGCCAAGGCGGCTGAAGATCTCGACTTCGAAACCGCCGCGATCCTGCGCGACCGGCTGCGCGCGGCGACCTTTATCCAGGGCTCTCAAGCGATCAACGCGCGCACGGTGGGCGATGCGGATGTCTTTGCGCTCGCCAGCAAGGGTGGGCATGTCGGCGTGCAGGCCTTTTTCATCCGCGGCGGACAGAATTGGGGTCACCGCGCCTTCTTCCCCAGCCACACCAAAGACGTGGAAGAGGCGCAGGTCCTCGCCAACGTAATGCTGCAATTCTACGAAGAAGTGCCGCCGCCGCCGAACATATTGGTGGACCGCGACTTGCCGGAAAGCGAGCTGATGGAAGCGGCTTTGTCCGAAGTCGCCGGTAAGAAAGTGACGATCGCGATCCCGCAGCGCGGGGATCGTCGCAAGCTGCTGAAACAGGCGGAACGCAACGCGGTCGAGGCGCTCGAGCGGCGTCTGGCGGAAAAGGGCACCAAGGCCAAGGTTAACCGGGAACTCGCCGAGTTTCTTGAAATGAGCGAGCCGCCCGAACGCATCGAAGTCTACGACAACAGCCATATCCAGGGCGCCAAGGCGGTGGGCGCGATGGTGGTCGCCAGTCCCGAAGGCTTTGAAAAGTCGCAATATCGCAAGTTCAACATCCGCGAAGCGCAGACCAACGACGATTTCGGCATGATGCGCGAGGTAATGGAGCGCCGCTTCCGCAAATTCGCCGAGGGCGCGGATCCCGAAGAGGTCGGCGCGCAGGAGAATGGCCGCAAGAAGGGACACGAGACGATCTTGCCCGATCTGCTGTTGATTGACGGCGGAAAGGGGCAGGTCTCCTCCGTCATGAGTGTTCTGGAGGAATACGGGCTGGCGGATGAATTCACTGTCATCGGCATCGCCAAAGGCCCGCATCACGGGCGCGAGGGGCGCGAGGTTTTTCACTTCGCCGATGGTCGCGAAAAGACGCTGCCGACCAATTCGCCGGTGCTGTTCTACGCCCAGCGCTTGCGCGATGAGGTGCACCGTTACGTCATCGGCGCGCACCGCGCCAAGCGTTCAAAAGCGATCACGGCCTCTCCGCTTGATGAAATTCCGGGCATTGGGCCAGCGCGCAAGCGGGCATTGCTGCTGCACTTCGGGACGGCCAGCAAAGTGCGTGCTGCGGCGCTTGAAGACCTGCAGCGCGCACCGGGTGTGAGCGACAAAGTCGCGCAACAAATTTACGATTTCTACCATGCGGGAAGTTAGTCGGAAAACCTCGATTTTCCGCCATTTTTCCTAAAAATCCCACGTTTTGAACGCCCTGGTCGGTCACAGGATATTTACCTTATTAGCCTAATCCTGTGCGTGTTGAGGAACACGCATTGAACCACACGGTCAAAAATCTGATGGCGTCGCGGCGTTTGCGACATGGTGCGATAGCCATCGCGCTGGCGTCGCTGATCGCGTTGATGACCCTGCTGCGGCCGCTCGACATCACCTTTTGGGCGATTCAATCCAAGCTGCCAGGTAGCGAGCCCTCTGGTTCGATTGTGCTTGTCACAGACTCCACCGGCGTGGCCGCGAATTCTGTAACGGCCAGAAACCAACTGCTCGTCAGATCTATCACCAATCTGGATAAAGCGGGCGCCAGCCGGATCGTGATTGATACCCCGCTGCGTTCAAGCAACGACATTGTGGTGGACGGGCGTTTGCGCAACGCCATCCTCGCTGCGCGGGATCGCACACTTATTGCCGCTCCGGTCGATTCAAAGACGTCCGTGTCCGGTCTGCGCCAGTCCAACGATATCATGTTTGCCGATGCCGCTCCGATGGTCAGCAGCGACATGGAAACCGATTTCCTCGATTTTGTGTGGTCGGTGGAATCTCAATACTCTTCCGAGAGCGCGGAGTATCCGGCGCTTTGGACGGTTCTTTCGGGTTCCGAAACTTCGCGCCGAACGCTCCAGCCCGATTACACGTTTGGATCGAATGACCTTTCCACGGTGTCCATATCGGCCTTGGCCGCCGGTGAGCAAAGCGCGCTGGATCTGGTGGTGGGCAAACAGGTGGTTATCGCCCCGTTGGCGGGCGATGATCGCGTTTTGGCTGCGCCAGACGGCTCGGGAGCGAGCGTTACATCCGCTCACATCAGCGCTGTGGCCGCCGAAACCGCGATGAATGGCGGCGGCTATTCCTTCTCTTCATTCTATACGATCCCTGCGTTCGGACTGCTCCTGCTATTCCTTGCGACAGCATCCATCCGGCCCTTGTGGCGCCGGATCGGATATGGGGTTTGGGTGACACTCTTCGCGGTTACGTTTGCCGCGGGATACGCGTTGGGCCATCGGTTTATGTTGGCCGATCCGATGTTTATGGCGTTCGTCTTCGGCGTGCTCAGGGGCACCGCCAATTATCGCCGTCGGCACCTGTATGTTGATGCGCAGAGCCGCTTGCCCAACTTCACGGCCTTCCGCCGCGCTCTTGAAGCGCAAGGGTCGCTGGACGACCACGTTCTGGTGATCGTCAAGATCGCACGCCTCGATGCGATCTTCGCGACGTTGAAGGGCAACGAACAGGGCGAGTATCTGCGTCAGGTCGCCAGCCGCCTTTCGCTCGGCGAAGCGGATGCCAATGTTTACCACGACGGCGGGAAATATCTGGGCATGGTGTTCCCCCGTTCGGACTATGCCGACTTGCAAGGCCACCTGGAAGGGTTGCGCGCCATCGCATCGCAAGCGGTCATGGTTGATGGTATTCCAATCGACGTGGCCATCACGATTGGCGTTGATCAGTCGGAAGACGGAGACGCCGCGAACCGCATCAGCTCCGCCATTGCCGCCGCCGACCAGGCCCGCGAAGCCTATCGCCCGGTCTTTATCATCTCCGACTTTCAGGCCGACAGCGAGGAATGGGATCACTCGCTGCAATCGCGGTTGGAAAGCGCGCTTTCGGAGAACCGGATCTCGGTCAAGTTACAGCCCAAAGTGGACATGCAGTCGGGCATGTTCGTCGGGGCTGAGGCCTTGGCACGGTGGACCGACCAACAACGTGGCGAGATACCGCCGGTGCGTTTTATCCTACAATGCGAGCGGGCTGGGCGGTTGGATGATCTGACCAAGCGCGTGATGGAAAAAAGCATGAAGGCAGCCAACGACTTGGAGCAGCAGAACCTGCCCTGCAAGGTTTCCGTGAACGTCTCGGCGATCCAGTTTGTCGACAGCCGTATCGTCGATCTGGTCGAAATGGCCCTGAGCGCTACAAACGCCAATCCCAACAACATCATGATCGAAATCACCGAAACGGCGCGTGTCGAAAACCTCGTGCAGGCGCGTTCGATCATGGAAGAGATCAAGCGTCTGGGAATCACCTTTTCCATTGACGATTTTGGCGTGGGCAGCGGCAATCTCGATGCCCTTTATGGCTTGCCGTTTGACGAGCTGAAGATTGATCGGATGTTCGCCAACGAAGTGGCGCGTTGCGACCGCGCCAAAGCGGTGGTGGCTTCCCTGCTTGACCTATCGCGCGCCTTTGGAATGCGCAGCGTGGTCGAGGGGATCGATCACCTCGATACGTTTGAAGTTCTCCGCAACATGGGCGGCGATCTGGCTCAGGGCTTTTGCATAGCCCGACCGCAGACGCTTCCTTTGCTGACTGAAACTCTGAGGCTTCAGCAGACGACCCAACTGCGCCGATCGAACTAACCCCTTCTTTGCCAGTGGCCCCGGCGGCCACGGCGCACTCCGAAAATTGAATTTGAACCAACGCGGGCACGCCTTCGGGCGGAGCCCCTCTTTGCGTGCGCGCCGCAATGCTCCCCGGGCGTATGTTTACGAAATACTAGGGTTAATACTTTACAAAAAGAGACAGTTAAGATATTTGGACCGGGTGTTTCATCCATAAAGGAGTTTCGTCATGGGACGTTCAATCTGGGACTGGATCTTCAGCTAAAGCTGATTGGTCAAATCAATTCGAAAGGGCTCTGCATTGCAGGGCCCTTTTTCGTTTGTGCTTGAAAAACAACGACTTTTGCAGAGTTTTGTAGAGTTGCGTCCGCCATTGTGAGTGCTTTCAGCGAGGGCTCTCAGGTCCGGTCTCAAACCCGGAATGGCGGGCCCCGACAGGCGGAATTGATCCATTTCCGAATCGAAAAATCCATGAGCTTTTCTGCGCTCGAATCGAGCGATTGCCACCATTTCGCCTTTTGAGAAGGTCCAAACCCTTCGGGGGCTAGCGCGATTTGCAGACGCTAATGAGCCACAAAAAGGCCCCGCAAACGCCGGGGCGCTGCGGGGCTAATGTGCGTGCCCTTGCGGGCGGAGTATTGAAATTAGTTCGGGTAGGTCCAGGCGGCGCCGCGCGCGAGATTTTCGCTGGCAAACGCCCAGTTCAGCTTTCCGTCGACAACCGCGTCGAGATAGGCCGGACGCTTGTTCTGGTGGTCGATGTAGTAGGCGTGCTCCCAAACATCGACGGTCAGGAGCGGGTTGAAACCACTGTCTGCGAGCGTGTCGCCGTCGTGGGTTTCTTCGATCGAAAGCTTGCCGTCTTTCTCAGCGAGCCACACCCAGCCGCTGGCGAAGTGGCCGGCGCCGCGCGCCTTCAGCTGCGCCTTAAGCTCGTCCATCGAACCGAACGCTTCGTCAATCTTGGCGGCGAGGTCCGCCGACGGCGCGGTTGATTCGTTGGTCAGCGACATCCAGTAGAAGCCGTGGTTCCATGTTTGCGCGGCGTTGTTGAACAGGCCCTGATTGCTGCCACGAGCCGCCGCAACGATCGCTTCAAGAGCGGCGTTGGAGTGGTCGGTGCCGTCAATTGCGGCGTTCATTTTGTCGACATAGGCCTGGTGGTGCTTGCCGTGGTGGAACGACAGGGTCTCGGCCGAAACGGCGTCACCCAGGTCGGCGTAGGGAAGGTCGATTACGGTGAAAGCCATGATGGTACTCTCTCTGGTTGCTCTTTAGATGTCTCCCCATAGCAATGCACGGGCCAAACGAAAGTTGCATTTTTGAACAACTGAAATCGATTGCGGCAATCAGGCTGCGATCATCGTCGCTCTCTTGCGGTGCCAACCGGTGTTAGTTACCGCGACTGACAATGCTCGACCTGTCCTTCATTCGCACGCGCGACCGCTCAATGGAGCCGTCCTTGCCGCTTGGCGCGGGGGCGTTTTTCCGCAGGGTTGAGCGGGTCAAAAGGGGCGATATCGTTCTGGTCGACACCGCCGATCATGGGCGGATGGTGCGCAAAGTGCGCGCAGTCAGCGTAAGCGGACGCGTGGCGCTGCAACGCATAAACCGCAGCGACGCGGGATCGGTGCGCGTTGACCATGTCGAGCCGCAGGCGGTTCTGGGAAGGCTATTCGTGCGCTTGCGTTGGCTAGGGCGACTTCCGGTCGCTGGCACCGCGCCGACTGACGAAAAGGTTGATGAGCCCGTCCTTATCAGCCCTTCCGAAACGAGCTTGGAACGCGAACGTGTCTAAGGGATCGCCCTAAGCCGCCGCTTGGCTCAGCAGATCACGCTTATACGCCGCGTCGGCGCGGAGTTGATCGTGCTCGACCCATGTCGAGTGCACCCCGCTGGAGATCTTGTGCGGCAATGCGGCGCGGCAGATCGGGCCTTTGGTCACATCGCTTGCATCGAGGATAGCGAGTTGAGAGGTCCCAGTGTTCTCATCAATCAGAAAGGTCACCAGATATCCGTCGTCTTCTGCGCGTTCTGTTTGTCCTATCGCTTCGCTGTTTGAGGACGCGGGCCCCTTGCGCGGCACCATCGGGCTTTCGCTCGCAAAAACGCCTTCGGGTAAGGTGTAGACCTGATCCTCACCGCCACCGGTGTCGTGACGGACATAGCCGTTGAACAGGAACCACCCCGGCTTGGTCGTGGTCGACCAGGTGTAGCGGTTGGGCTTCATCAAATAGGCCGGGTTGATCATGCCGAACTCAACGATCCGGTCGGACAAGCGCTCTTCGCGGGTTTCGCCGGTCTTCAAGTTAAAGCGCCAGCGGTGGAAGCGGCACTGGAAGGAATGCTCATCCACATAGGCCATCATATGGCTGTATTCGCCCGCTTCCTCGATCGGATCGGGCATGGGTTTGTCTTGGTAATACCCTTCCAAGATCACTTCATCGCCATCCTCATAGGCGTTGGTCCAGTGCAGGACATAGGTCGGCGAGGCTTCGAACCAGCGGATATCTTCGGGCTGACCGTGCCGCGGGATCAGCGCGAAACGCGTCGGCACCCCTTCGTGAATGCGCGCGGCGTGGATGTTGCGCTCCAGCAGCGCCTTATCCCAGAACAGTGGCATGTCGTTGAGGATCGACCAGTTTGGCGTGATCGCCATATCGTGCGGCAGACGCGGGCCGGGCAGCGGGATCGGCACGTAATGCGCCAGCTTACCCGCGCGGTCGACCACGCCGTAATGCATGAAGGGCGCGTGTTTTGAGTAGTTGAAGAACATGCACTCGCCCGTCGACTCATCCACCTTGGGATGGGCGGAGACGCCATCGAGAGGCCCCCACGGCGCCTTGCCCAACGTCTCCAGCGTCAAAGGATCCACCATCCACGCCTCGCCGCACTGATACAGCGTCGCGTAGGCAACGCCGGCGTGCACAAGGATATCGGTCGATCCGGTGTCTTTAAGCGACCCATGCGCGCCAAAGCCGGGGCGCTTGGAGGTGCCATGCGGATCCATCAACCCGCCCCACAGCCCTTCGCCCGCGATCTGTTCGGCTTCGAAGCATTGCGTGCGCACAAAGCGGTTGCGATAGCTCGCCTTGCCGCCCGAAATGCTGACCTGATGGATCATCGCGTCGCCATCGAACGGATGGTGGCGCCCCAGCGGCTGATGCACGGGGTTCTCGGTGTTGCGCAGATAGACGCCGTCAATGTCATCCGGGATCGCGCCTTCGATCACCTCCAGCTCGCCCACATCCACCTCTTCATGGACGGGCGTCCATGGACCCGATAAATAGGGGTGGTTGCTCGGCTTCAGGCTGGTTCTGACAGGCGGTTGGCGTGTGATCTGCATGGAATTTCCCTCTCCAATATGAGAGACTACGCCTCCCGGCCTAAGAAAAAAGCCCTTTCGCAAATTTGATAAGGATCAAAGACGAACTCGCCACACTGCCGCACATTCTGGACCATCAAAAAAGGCACCGGAAAGAACCGGCAAGGGAGGCCACAGCCATGAAATCCATTCTTCTCCATATCAGCGGCGATTCTTGCATGGAGGCGCGGTTGCAAGTCGCGCTCGACATGGCGCGCGCGTTCGATGGGCACATAACCTGCCTGCAAGTGGTCAATTACGAGGTCTTTGCGCCGGGCGACTTCTACGGCTCTGCGATGGCCGCTGCCATCCCGCGCATCAAAGAGGCTGCGGAGGAACTGCGCACCCGGATCGAAGGGCAATTGGAGAACGAAGACGTCTCATGGGATTGGGAACATGTCAGCGGTCGGGCCGAGGCCAAGCTGCTGGAGCGTTCCGCGCTGCACGATATCATCCTGATCGGCCCCAACGATGTGGGGCAAGACGGGCTCTCCAGCCCATCCGGCATGGCCGGAACGCTCGCTCTCAAGGCGCCGATCCCGGTTCTGGTTGTGCCGGGGCACACAAAGGGTTTCGACGTTACCACGCCTGTTTTGATCGCGTGGAACGGATCAGCGGAATCCAGTGTCGCCCTGCGCCAGGCGGTGCCGCTGCTGGCCAAATCGGACGCGGTCTACCTCGCCACGGTGGCCGAGGTGTCGGACAAGCAACGCTTTGACCTGCCGCCTGTCGAAGGCGCGCGCTATCTCAGCCGCCACAATATCGAGCCCGAACTGATCGAAATCCCCAAAGGCGAAGCCAAGGTGTCCGACACCCTCTTCTCCGCCGCCAATATGCGCGAATGCGGTATGGTGGTGATGGGCGCCTATGGCCATTCTCGCCTGGCGGAACTGCTGCTGGGCGGGGTGACTAGACGGTCGCTCACGGATCCTCAGATGCCTATTTTTCTGGCGCATTAAGGGCGATCAAACTGAGCAGAAATATACAATACTAATTGCAATGGCCCTTTAAAAATCACCAACCGTAGTATTTATTCGGAGGTGAATATGAAGAATAGCTTCGTAAAATTTACAGGGCTAATAGCATTACTCATATTTGCTTTTTATCCAGCTGTAGTGAGTGCGAGTTATGGGGGCGCTAAAGTCAATAAACGCCGCTGCAGTAGTGAGGCCGCTGAAGCTATCCGTGATATGGCTTTTATGCGGCGCATCGGTACCCTGTCGCCCTACTATCAAGAGCATCTGAGTATCCGAGTTAGAAACGATTACATCCCGCAGGATATTCGGCTTAGAAAGGAACCCTACAGGAATGAGACCCGCGCTTTTCAGACAGCGAGGGCGCTCGAAGTGTCGCGCAGCGCCAATCGCCTGAAAATCAACTGTCGCAAAAGACTGGTCGGGGCCAAGGGGCGCGCTTGGGACCGATACATTGGTGACAACTTCGAAACGCGTCCGCGCGGTCGATATTTTCGACCCTTCATCAAAATTAGCGATGATGGGCTGAGTGGCCAGTTTGAAACCAGTGAAGACATGCAGGCACGTTACATTAGCCGGATGGGCACTATCCATCATGAAGTCTTTCACAGCTGGAGCTATGATCACAAGCCGCACCGCCACCGTCAGTACAACAACTCCATGAATCAGCTTGCACGCCGTGCCCTGGAACATGTCATGCGCAATCATTGGCTGGACAAAACGAACACGCCGAGTTGTTTCAGGCTGAGGCGTTGTCGGCTGCACGGCCACCTGCTGATGCGCGATCGGGAGAATAATCCTTATCTCGGCTTTGATCCGGCGCGCACAGGGATTGGATTGCTGGGATACAGATATCCGCAGTCGAGAAATCTCGATTCTCGCCAGCTCTCGCTATGGGATGCTGCGCTCTATGGCCATTCCTACAGGACCGCTTTAATCGATGGCGAACCGCGTCAGACGATAAGTCGGGAGTGGTTTCCCAAACCCTCTGATACAATTCTGGCGGTGTCTCAAAAACGCGTGAGCCGCATCGACGAGGCAAATCTCAATGAATTTCTCGTGCGCACCGATGATAGCTTTCGCGTGATCAAATGGGGCGGAGAATATGAAACGCCCGATTTCTTCGTAAAAGCGACCATCCCCTTTGACGCGCCTGTGCCGTTGCTGCGCGGCGACACGCCGACCCGAGTGACCATTCCTGCGGATGCAAATGTCCTTGCCTACGATAGCAAGGGCCGCAATCACGTCTTCGTTCAGCGCAGCCAAAGGGAGCTTTTGAACGTCACCTCTGAGACCACAGGGTTCAAACTCAACTACGCTTTAGCGGTCGGCACGCCTGTTCCTCGCATCAACGGGCGCGGGACGGTACGTCTTGACGGGCGCATTCGATTCCTTGGCCAGATGGATGTTAACGCGACCAATTCGCCGCCATTTCTAATCGGGACCGAGACGCAACTGGTTCTGATTCAGCCAATGCAGAATGGGAACCTTCTAGCGCTCGCGACCTATCGCGGGGAGGCGTGGTCAGGGCCAAGCCGGTTCGACGAAGGCGTTGCCGATCTGCGTCCGCCGGTTTTCGGCAATTTCCTAGATGGTGGTTTTGACGAGCTGCTGCTCGCGAACGACAGCGGGTTGAGCCTTTTGACCTACAGCGCTGGGCAATTCCGGGTGGCGGGCCAAATGCGGTTTCAAAACGCGTTTGACGGCTATCGTTTCAACGAGTTTTTCCGCGTGCGACATTTTGGAAAATACGCGTTTTCCAACGACAAGGACGCGGTGATCTTCTCGCAGGCGGGTTTCTTGCGCGTCACCTTTTTCAACTCATCGGGAAATCCGCAGGTATTCGCCAGAATTGGTGGACCAACCGATGAAGATCGCCTCATCCGTGGGCAGACGCAACATAACCGAGAGCCTTGGATCTACCAGCAGCAGAACGATCAACCGATCATGGCGGCTGACATGACTGGGAATGGGCTGTCTGAAGTGGTTCTTGCTCGCAAGAATCCTGCAAACCCTCGCCAAATACTTGGTTTAGGAGTTGCCAAAGCAGTCACCGCGCAAGGGGGCAACACTTTGGATTTCCGCGATTTCCGCTACACTGGCTGCTTTGATCGTGAGGCCTGCCACGAAGGAACATTTGGGCATTGGCTATTGCGAACTGGCGATGTGCCCCTGGGATTTCTTTATGACAACGACACTGGCAACGCGCTGATGCTTATGCAAAACCGGCGTCTGGAGTGAATTGATGACACGAGGTCATTGGGCGCATTTGTGAATTCTTCCGATATGGCTTGCGACACCAAAAACCGTCTTTGGCTGTTAAATCACCGGCCCCTGATCATTTCCTACTTGATGCGTGCCCGGTACTTTCGGCGGGATGCGTACCGAGCCATCTTTCACGTGTAAGCGGTCTTCTCACCATCGCAAAAAGCGATCAAACCACCTTTCTGTAATCGATCCGATTTTGTCGCTAGGACCGTGTAACAGGTGGTCCATGTGCCCCTCAGCTGCGACGAACCGAGTGGCCTTGAGAGGCGGGCGGAGCGGCGAATCAGCTCTTGCGTTTGCGCTTTCGCATCATGCCCTCTTGCGCGACGCTGGCGACCAAGTGGCCCTTGGCGTTGAAGATGCGGCCTCGGTTGTAACCGCGTCCGCCGCCGGTCCAGGGGCTGTCGGTGACGTAGAGCAGCCACTCATCCGCGCGCGCAGGCACGTGGAACCACAGCGCGTGGTCAAGGCTCGCCCCCACCAGCTCACCGCGCATCCACGACAGGCCATGGGGCAGGGCGCTGGTGCCGAGCAGCGTGAAGTCGCTGGCATAGGTGATCAGCGCGCGGTGCAGCGCGGGCGTATCCGCCTCGCCGGTAATGGGCGAGGCTGTTCGGAACCAGCTGTGCGCGTGCGGCGGCTTGGGCTCGGAGTTCATCCAATGCAGCCGGTCAACGGTGCGCATCTCGATCGGACGGGGGCGCAGCATCAACGCGCGCTGCGCGTCCGACAGCTTGCTGCCCGCCTTGTCCACCATCTGGCGGCGCAGCTCCATGTCGGACTTGAGCTCCTCAGGCGGCGTCACGTCGGGCATCGGCGCGTCGAGGTGCTCAAGGCCTTGCTCGGGCACCTGGAAGCTGGCGGTGAGGTTCAGGATCGGCTGAACACTGCCATCCTCGGCCTCTTGCGCGGCGACGACACGGCGATTGGCGAAGCTGCGACCGTCAAAGTCGCGTTCGATCCGGTACTCGATGGAAGGGCCTTCGACCCCGCCGCGCAGGAAGTAGGCGTGGAGCGAGTGCGCGTGCTTGCCCTCCGGAACGCTGGCCTGAGCCGCTTGGAGCGCCTGCGCCAGGACCTGCCCGCCGAACACGCGGCCCATGCCGCCCTTCTGCGGACTGCCACGGTAGATGTCAGAGGCGCGCTTCTCAACAGTCAGAAGCTCTACAAGGCCGTTGACCAGTTCTTCAGGAGTGGGTGTGTCGCTCATGGGAATGGTCCATGCGAGCGGCGCACGCTGGCGTCAAGGCGGAGCTGGCTTGGGGCTCAACGCTCCCAAAGCGGGCGCAGGAGGCGGGCGAACAGCGGGTTCTTCACGAACATGAGATCGACGATCGTGCCGACTTGCTCAGCGCCCATATCGCTCTTGTACCCCGCATCGCCAAGGCCAAGGTCCATCAACTCGATGCCGCGATCCGCCGCCTTGAGGAAATCGTCATAGATCAGGACTTTGCCCGGCGATTCCTTCTTGAAGTTCATATCGAAGTTGTTGGCAATCAGCAGGCGGGAAGTCCCGCAATCAAGGCCAAAGGTGAAGGCGACCGGATCATCGCCGATCCAGAAAAGGCTACCCCGGATCATGCTGGCGAGAACGGGGTCCTTGGCGGCGTCTTCCCATGTGGCGCGCAGCGCCGGATCACGGAACTTGGTGTCACCGCCATCTTCGAGCGTGCCGAGCCAGCTGTTGGCCTCGATGGTCGCCATCGCATCGCGCGTGGTGTTGCTCCAGTCTTCGCCGGTGAAGTACTCAAAGCGCACCGGAGCGATCTTCTCCATATTGCGCACGTGCCAGCGACGCTTGCGTTGCCCGCGCGTCGAGGGCCAGTTGCCGCTCGCGATCAGAGTTTTGAGATCGACTGCGAAGTGTTGGCCGACTTGCTTGGTAAGCACGGTCCATCCGGCAAGGGTGGCGGCTTTGCTGAGCTGCGCAACAGAAGCGTGGTCGCGAACCACGGGGCCAAGGCGGAAGGCCGGGCCGATGGACTTGGCAAAGGAGGGCGCGCGCATGGCCGTTGCAACCTCGCCAGTAGAGGCGTTCGCATCCACCGAGACACCGCGAAACGGCCAATAGGGGCCGGCGACTTCGGGGATCTTGAGGCCCAGCGCGTCGGGACCGATAGCTTTTGGACGCATTCCAAACCCAGCGAGCGGTTTGCCTGATGGATCGCGCGCGACGGTGCAATTGGTGGCTGGTTCAGGGCCGCTCAGAAACCATTGCTTGCGCAGGTAAGCGCGGTCAGGGCGATCCGCCACGGCCAAGGCGTCAAACGCATCGGTGTCGCTCATCGTATCCGGTTTGAACGGTGCGTTCACAGCGGCTGTCCCTCAGTCCATGCCCCGACGGGCGGCTCAATAAGAGGGTTAACAGACAGGTCTTAATAAAACCCCGCCGAACCAAAGGCTCGGCGGGGCGTTCTTGTGTTCTACCGCTTCGCTGTTTGAGAACGAGCGGAAAGACCCAAAGGGCAAAGGCGCTTAGTGCGCTCCGGCCAGCGCCGCGAGCAGAAGCAGCGCGACGATGTTGGTGATCTTGATCATCGGGTTAACGGCCGGACCAGCGGTGTCCTTGTAAGGATCACCCACCGTGTCACCGGTCACCGCAGCCTTGTGAGCTTCAGAGCCCTTGCCGCCGTGATTGCCGTCTTCGATGTACTTCTTCGCGTTATCCCACGCGCCGCCACCGGCGGTCATGGAAAGCGCTACGAACAGACCGCCCACGATTACACCCAAAAGCAGCGCGCCCAGCGCAGCGAAGGCTTCGTCCTGACCCGCAATCAGGTAGATTACGAAGTAGGTCACGATCGGAGCAAGCACTGGAAGCAACGAAGGAATGATCATTTCCTTGATCGCCGCCTTGGTCACAAGGTCGACCGTGCGAGCGTAGTCGGGACGGCTGGTGCCGGCCATGATGCCCGGATCGTTCGCGAACTGGTCACGCACATCGACAACCACGTCGCCAGCGGCGCGGCCCACAGCGGTCATGCCCATCGCACCAAACAGGTACGGGAGCAGCGCGCCGAGCAGCAGGCCTACGATCACATACGGGTTCTCAAGGCTGAAGTTCACCTCTGCGTTCGGGAAGAATTCCCGAAGGTCAGCGGTGTAGGCCGCAAACAGCACCAGCGCGGCAAGACCAGCGGAACCGATGGCGTAGCCCTTGGTCACGGCCTTGGTGGTGTTGCCAACCGCGTCGAGCAGATCGGTTTTCTCACGCACGCTTTCGTCCAACTCAGACATCTCAGCGATGCCGCCTGCGTTATCCGTCACAGGACCATACGCGTCGAGCGCCACGACCATGCCCGCCAGAGCCAGCATCGCGGTCGCGCCGAAAGCAAGACCGATAAGGCCAGCAATCTGATACGCGCCGATGATCGCGGCAATGATGACGATGGTCGGCAGAGCGGTCGATTCAAGGCTGATCGCCAGACCCTGGATCACGTTAGTGCCGTGGCCCGTTTCCGAAGCCTTGGCGATCGAGCGGACCGGACGGAAATTCGTGCCGGTGTAATACTCGGTGATCCAGATGATGATGCCGGTCAGCACTAGGCCGATAAGCGAGCAATAGAACAGGCTGCGGCCCGTAAACTCAATGCCGCTTGGGCCAGCGCCGAGAACCGTGTTCATATCGCCCAGCGCGTACTGTGTCACAACCCAGATAAGCGGGATCGCCAGTACGGCGGTGACGATGAAGCCTTTGTACATCGCGCCCATGACGTTGGTGCCAGAGCCCAGGCGGACAAAATAGGTGCCAATGATCGAGGTAACGATGCACGCCCCGCCGATCAGAAGCGGCAGAGCCATCATCGGCAGCAGCAGATCGCCAAGCACATCGGAGAACAGCAGCGCGGTCAGAACCATGGTCGCACCAACAGTAACGACATAGGTTTCGAACAGGTCAGCTGCCATACCGGCGCAATCGCCGACATTGTCGCCCACGTTATCGGCGATGGTCGCCGGGTTGCGAGGATCGTCCTCGGGAATGCTCGCCTCGACTTTGCCAACGAGGTCAGCGCCCACATCAGCCGCCTTGGTGAAGATACCGCCCCCCAAACGCGCAAAGATGGAAATCAGGGAAGCGCCAAAGGCGAGGCCTACCAGGCCGTCGATCACGATGCGATCATTCGGCGTCAGACCCATTGGACCGACAAGGACATAGAAGAACACAGCGATGGCCAAGAGCGCCAGACCCGCCACCAACATGCCGGTGATAGCGCCCGCGCGAAACGCGATGGTGAGGCCTTCTTGCAGGCCCTTTTCAGCCGCCGCCGCCGTGCGAACGTTTGAGCGCACGGAGATGTTCATCCCGATATAGCCCGCAACGCCCGACAGAACGGCGCCGATCACAAAGCCCACGGCCGGAACAACGCCCAGCGCGATGCCGACGATGATGGCGGCGACCACACCGACCATACCGATCGTAGTGTATTGACGATTGAGGTAAGCCTGCGCGCCTTCTTGAATGGCGCCGGCAATTTCCTGCATTTTGGCGTTCCCGGCGCTGGCGCCTAGAACCTGTCGGCTGGTGACGATGCCATAGACAATGGCAAGCAGTCCCAGACCGATCGAAATCAGTATCAGATTCACGAATTGATCCCCTCTATCAAAAAGCGATTTATTGTTGTTGTGAAAGCGTCCCCATCCTCTGCGTCTGATCTCCCAATCAGTCCGTATCCCTCAGGGCGCTTGACCGGCAACTTACGGGGTTGCGGTGGGGTGACAAGGGCGAAAACGGACCCAAAAGTGGCTTTTCCGGGGGTTTTCGGCGGCTTTTGTGCCGTTTTGAGCCTTAGCCGTGCCGATAGCCAAGCGAGCCGGGTTCATTGAGCGCCGTTCCACCAAGGTAAAGCGGGGCCGGTCCACGCGCTTCGACCTTGCCAATCAGGTTCGCCGAGACGGGCAAATTGGCGTCGGCCGGAGCGGTGAAGAGCAGTTCATAATCGTCGCCCCATCGCAGGCATTCATCCATGCGTGCGCTGTCGGCTACAGGGATCAATTCGGTGTTGAGCCGAAACGACACGTCGCTGGCCTTGGCCATGCGCCATGCGTCGAGTAGCAAACCGTCCGAGACATCCATCATTGCGCTTACAATCGGGCCGAGCGCACGTCCTTCGGAAAGCAGCGGTTGCGGGCGGTGAAATGCGTCGAAATACTGCCGATTGCCTTCAAAACCGAGCATGGCGCGGCCAACCGTCCCAGTGACATAGAGCGCGTCTCCGATTTTTGACCCCCCGCGCGATGGAACCGGCGTGTGCGTAGCGCGACCCACAGCTGTGATGCCAAAAGTGCTTGCGCCCGTCGCCGCTATCGTATCACCGCCCAGCAGGGGTAGGTTGTAGACTGTAAGCGCGTCGCGAAGGCCGCCGAGGAATCCTGTATCGTCTTTCCCAAGCGTAACGCCCAAAAGCGCACCAAGGGGCTCGGCCGCTTTGGAGGCGAGATCAGACAGGTTCATAGCGACCAGTTTCCACGCCACATCGGCCATGTTCGCTTCGGGCTGGTAGTGCGTGCCTTCGGCCATCATGTCGTGTGTAAGGATCAGTGTTTCAGATCCAAACTCGATGACCGCGCAATCGTCCTGAAGACCGCGCGCCCCCGGATGCTGCGGCAGGTCTCGCAAGCCTGCAAGGAACTCAAGCTCGTTCATTTTCGTGCGCTATCCCGGTATCCCAGGAAGCGGTGTAGAGCGGAGAAGGGGCGAAAGATAGCCCCGTACCAGCGCGGTCTTACCCGCGCGCTTGCTTGGCCAGAGCGTCGAGTATGCCGTTGACGAATTTGGCTTCGCGATCGTCGAAGAAGGCTTTGGCCACATCGACATATTCGCTGATAGCTGTGGCAGTCGGCACATCAGCGCGCGCGATCAGTTCGTAAGCGCCCGCGCGCAGCACCTGCAACATGGTTTTGTCGAGCCGCTTCAGTGTCCAGCCATCGGCGAGGCGAGCAAGCAGCAGCTCGTCAATCTCATCCCGGCGCGCGTCGACACCGCGCACGATATCGTCGAAGAAGTCGACCTCGGCGTCCGCGTACGTTGCTTCGCCATGGTCTTCGTCGTCGATTTCGCGGCCCAGGCGGTGCTGGTGAAACTCGTCCAGCAGCTTGTTGAGAGGGGTCCCCTCCATCTGCATTTGATAGAGCGCTTGGACAGCAGCCAAGCGCGCTGTCGAGCGGGCTTGTGAGCGGGGTGGTGTTGTATTGGGCGGAGTGTTCATTTGAGGCGCACCTCGACCGATTTGGCGTGAGCGGGAAGACCTTCGGCGTGCGCCAGCGCGGCGGCGGCCGGGCCTATGGCGTCAAGCGAGGCCTGATCGAGTTGGATAAAGCTGGTCCGCTTCATGAAATCGAGCACGGACAGACCGCTGGAAAAACGCGCGCGGCGTCCTGTGGGTAGCACGTGATTGGGGCCAGCGACATAGTCACCCACAGCCTCAGGCGTCATGCGGCCCAGGAATACCGAACCGGCGTGGTGAATATCTTTGAGCATTTGCTCAGCCACTTCGTCCTCAACCGCCAACTCCACGTGTTCGGCCGCCAACCGGTTGGCGAGGGCTGGAGATTCAGCGGCGAGGTCATTGACCACGATAATGGCGCCGTGGGCTTCCCAACTTTCGCGGGCGCGCTTGCCGGTTGCGAGTGAGGCAAGCATTAGTTCCACGGCGTCGGCGACCTCACGCGCAAAGCCTTCATCATCGGTGATCAGAATGCTCTGTGACGTCGGGTCGTGTTCGGCCTGGCTCATCAGATCGGCGGCGGTCCAGTCGGGATCGTTCTGGCCATCGGCGATCACGAGAATCTCTGAAGGTCCAGCGACCATATCGATGCCGACCACGCCGTAAAGCTGGCGCTTGGCTTCCGCGACATAGGCGTTGCCGGGGCCGGTGATCACGTCGACCGGTTTGATCTTGTCGGTCCCATAAGCCAACGCACCGATCGCCTGCGCGCCGCCCACACGCCACATCTCGTCAATGCCCGCGACATGGGCGGCGGCCAGGACCAGCGGGTTGGAATTGCCCTTGGGCGTCGGGGTAACGACGACCACCCGTTCTACACCCGCGACGCGCGCCGGGATAGCGTTCATGAGCAAGGAAGAGGGGTAAGCGGCGCGGCCGCCCGGCACATAAAGACCCGCCGCATCGACCGGGCGCCAGATCGCGCCGAGGCGCACCCCAGCGCCATCGGTGTAGTCGCGGTTATCGGGCAGTTGCGCCTCGTGGTAGGCGCGGATGCGGGTGGCCGCCATTTCCAGCGCGTCACGCAGATCGGGGTCGAGCGCGTCATACGCTTCCTCCATCCGCTCTTTCGTGACGATCCAGTCCGCGTCGTCGATCAGCGAATAGCCATCGAAACGCTGCGTCAGATCGATCAGCGACTTGTCGCCGGTGCCTTTCACATCGGCAAGAATCGAAGACACCTGGCCTGCGACATTGCTGTCCGCCTCGCGACGCGAATTGACAAGCCGGGTGAAGCGGGTCTGGAAATCGGGGTCGAGAGTGGAAAGAGTCTTCATTGCGCCGCGTCCTGCGTTTGATCGTTGGCGCGGTTCTCTGCGTCCTCACGAAAGGCCGCGACCAGCGCGCCAATGCGCGGATCGGTTTTAAGCGCCGCGCGATTAACGATCAGCCTGGCGGAAATATCCAAGATCCGGCTGGTTTCGACCAGACCGTTCTGTTTGAGCGTCGCGCCGGTCGACACAAGATCGACGATCTGACGTGCCAGACCCAGCAGCGGAGCGAGTTCCATCGCGCCGTTCAGTTTGACGCATTCGGCTTGAACGCCGCGTTGTTCAAAGTGGCGGCGGGTTAGGTTGGGATACTTGGTCGCAACACGCAGGTGGCTGGTTGCGCCTTCATCCGCGTCATCGCCAGCAAGCCGCGCGACGGAGAGGCGGCAATGGCCTATATCGAGGTCAACGGGGGCGTAGAGATCATCGTAGTCGAACTCCTCGATCACGTCTGATCCGACAATGCCGACCTGCGCCGCGCCATGCGCGACAAAGGTCGCCACATCGAAGGCGCGCACGCGGATAAGGCGCATGTCTTCGCGCGTGGTTGCAAAGGAAAGCGATCGGTTGGCCTTGTCGAAAAAGCCGTCCTCGGGCACGACGCCCGCGCGCGCCATGACGGGTAGCGCTTCATCGAGAATGCGCCCCTTGGGCACAGCGAAGGTCAGCTGCGCAGAAGGTGTATCGGTGATCTTGGAGGTCATTTCGCTCGGCCATCTAGTGGTTGTCGACCTAAAGGGCAATGGACGCGGCATGAAACGGGAGAGGGATCGTGAACGGCACAGCTATCATGGCGATAGAAGAGTTTGATGCAGCCATCACGTGGCAGGCGGACCACGCAGAGGAAGCCGGGGCGGCTTGCACGGCGCGAGTGATCCGAACTCTGCCCAAAGTGCGCGAAACCAACACCGAACTGGGCCGCCGCATGCACGAGTGGGAAGGCCTGACACTTAAGGACGCGATGCCGCTAAGGGTGACCGGCGGGCTGCACCACTTGGCTTTGACCGGCGTGGATGAGAGGCTGATCCCGGTTTACGCTGGAGCGGTGACCGACCAAAGCGCGATTGACGACCTGGTTCTGAAAATGGTCGCCGATCACGACGCGGCGCTTGCTCCATGGCTCGATGGCCCGCCGCAGACCAACGAGGCGGGGCGATCAGCCAGCATCATGGCGGGCCTTCTGTGGCTGGCCCAGCGAGTGGTGCCACGGTTTGAGCTCTTCGAACTGGGCGCAAGCGCCGGCGTGAACACCATGATGGACCGCTATGGCTACGATCTGGGAGGGGTGAAAGTGGGGCCGGCCACCTCACCAATGCAGATCGCACCCGAATGGCGAGGGGAGGGTACGCCGCCCGCGCCGCCGAAGGACTTCGCCATCCAATCTGTGCGCGGCTGCGATATCACGCCGATTGATCTGTCAGATCCGAAAGCGGCTTTAAGGCTCAAGGCCTATGTCTGGCCCGACGCGGCGCAGCGAATGCAGCGCATTGACGCGGCTATTCAACTTGCGGCGGAGCGCTCTCCTGACCTTGTGGCCATGGATGCGGGCGCATTCGTCGCTCAACAACTCGCGCAGCCTCAGGAGCGCGGCATGACCCGCGCCATGTTTCATTCGATTATGTGGCAATACATGCCAGCAGAAACGCAGAATGCCATCACCGCAATGCTGGAAGAGCACGGCGCAAAGGCTACGTGCGACCGCCCGCTGGCTTGGGTGAGCCTGGAGACCAATCCCGCAACATTTCGCCACGAATTGCGCGTGCGGTATTGGGACGGAGCGGATGGCGATGGAAAACCGCATCTGCTCGCCAACGCCCATCCGCATGGCGCGTGGGTCGAATGGGACTAGGGCCAAAATGGCGTCGATGGATCAGCCACTAACCCGGCCAATGCTCTGAAGGGTTAGCCGCAGCTTGTGCAGCCGCAATCGCAGCATCCGCTGCCCGAAACGCAATCGGTGCAGCCGCAGTCGCATGCCTTCAATGCGATATGATATACCATGGCAAAACTCCTTTTCTTTCAGGAGCTTACACTAATTTTCATCGTCGCGCCAGCGAAACTGAAATTCGAGTTCGTGCATCGGCCCTTCTTGCTCATGCTCGATCGAGAATTGAGTGCCCGCGGGGATGTAGAGGCGCTGATTATCGACCTGGATTTCGTATGGCTTTCCTTCGCGCAGCGCTTCAATCAGCCGCTCCAGCTTGGCGATGTTCTGGTCGGTTGAATAGGTCTTCGTAACCTCGCGGTTGGTGTCGGTCATAGTGGCTCCTGATGTTGACGGATGAGCCGTGCCTAACCGCTTAAGATTGCAGGAATTGGTCCATAGCCGCGATTACCGCATCGGGAGCCTCCCACGGTACAAAATGACCGCAATCCGGCACCGGCACGATAGTGAGTGGATCGATGATTTCGTCCAACCCTTCGAGGTTTTCGGGCGGAAGCGCCAGATCATCCATCGCCCAGACCACCAGAGTGGGGATCGTGAGATCGGGCAGATCGGGCGGCGAATAGTCGGATGGCAGCTCGAACGGTTCGTCCATGGTGGGGACCACCATCGCGCTCGCGCGGTAATAATTGATCATGCCGAAGGCCGCGTCGCGATTCTGCCAATCGCGTAGCAACTCAGCGCGTTCCTCGGGCTCCATGGCGTCCGGATTGTCCCACTTCACTTCCTTTTGCATCAGACCGGTGAGCCCGAGATCCTTGATCAGCGGGTCGTTCGCCGGATCGCGAAAGCCGCGTATATATTGGCTCGCCTCACGCTGCCCGGAGTGGGTGTAGAGCAACTTCTGAAAGATCATCGGGTGCGGTGCGTTGGCGATGATCGCTCGGTTCACGCGGGCGTGTTGTCCCGCAAGCGCGACGCCCCAGGCGATCGCGCCGCCCCAATCGTGGCCAACGATGGTGAAGCTGGGAATGGCCAGCGCATCGGCGAGTAGGAAGATATCGCCGATCAATTTGTTTGGCGCGTAGGCGTCCACCTCTTGCGGCTTCGACGATTGGCGATAGCCGCGCTGATCGGGCGCGATGCAGCGATACCGGTCCCTGAAATGCCGGATCTGATGGCGCCAGGTGCGGTGGCTTTCGGGAAAGCCGTGCAGGAAGACAAGCACCGGCGCATCGACCGGCCCTTCATCCACGCACATCAAGTGTATACCATTGGCGAGCGGGACGCGTTTCTGTTCCATCGTCGCTTTCCCTGCGCTCAGCTCTGCGCTTCCATCTTGTCCATATACCCGCTCACGACCATCGCGGCGACTTGATCGAACAGCGCGTCGGGCGTGCGGCGCATGTCGCCCATGGCCAATTCCATGCCTTGCGCGACAATGATCTCGCGTTCGCCGTTGGCCATGCCATCGAGCATGGTTGTGGCCGCGTCGTCCGAATTGATGCCCTCGTCGATCGCCTTGTCTGACACACCGCGGCGGCTGCCATCAGGGTTCAGGGCGTTGCGGCTGACATTGGTGGCGACAGAGCCCGGGTAAATGACGTGGACGTTGACTCCGTTGATCGAAAGCTCGCCCCGCAGCGCGTCGGCGTATCCGGCCAGACCAAACTTGGCCGCGCAATAGGCCGTGCGCATCGGTACGCCGACCTTACCTGCGATGGATGAGATGAAAGCCAGCGCCCCTTCGCCGCGCTCGGCCATGTGGCCGATAATCCCTTGCGATAAGGCGATCTGCGCGGTGAGGTCGATATCGATGATATCGCGATAGACCTGCATATCGGTTTTGAGAGCGCGACCACGCTGCGACACGCCGGCGTTCGCAATGGCAAGGTCAATGTGGCCCTTCCAAGCAATGGCCTTTTCTATGGCCTCTGCCAGCGCGGCATCGTCACGGACATCGAACGGCAGGATAAATGTCTCGCCGCAATCCGCCGCCACTTCAGCGAGCCGCGCTTCGTCTCGACCGGACAGCACCACATGCCCGCCGCGCGCCGCAACACCGCGCGCCAGCGACGCGCCAATGCCAGAGGATGCCCCGGTGATCCACGCGACCTTGCCGTTGTAATCCATCAGTCTCTCTCCCTTATCTCTCTTGGCGCTAAGCGATACCAGAGACACGGGCGAGGGCAACGCTCTAAGGCTAGTCGGCGAGCGCGTCTGCCAGAATGGTGGCGAGGTTCTCGGGAAAGATCGCTTCGTGCCATTGCGCGAGCTCTGCTCGTGCGAACCAGCGGTGCTGCGTCATCACCTTTTGCTCAAGCTCAGTGTGATGCGCGGTGGAAATGGTTTCATCAGCCACCCGCAAGATGAAATAGCGTTCGTCCGCCTGGATCGGCTCGCCTTCGATGGTCACGAATTGCGGGGTGGTGCGCGCGATTTGCATGCCGGGATCGGCACAGAGGCCGGTTTCCTCAAACAGTTCGCGGCGTGCGGCCTGTTCAAAGCTCTCATCGGGCTCGCATTCGCCGCCTGCCGTCACCCAGAAAGGCGGGCGGTCCGACACATCAAAGCGAAACAGCAACACGCGCTCAGCGGCGCTCATCACAATGATGCGAGCTGCGCGCCGGATGCGGAGGCTCTTAGCTGAGTGCATGTCGGTCCAATGGCCCCAGACGGTTTGTCAACAAAAGCAAACTGCCAATTCCGAATAAGCTGCCAAGAATGACAAACAACGCTGTGTTCCAAGCCGATGGCCTGTAGTCATCAAGCGTCATCGGAAGCGTGTGCTCACCAGTTCGAAGCGCATAGGATTCCGACCATTCACCCCTCCACATGCAGACGCGGAGTTCGTTTAGAGCAACGTTGTCGTTGGGGTCGCCTGAGCCATACGTACACGGCTCTCCAGGTGGCCTGAACCAAACCACCTCGCCAACTTCGGCTAAGTCGAAGTGCAAACTCCTAAACTCGAAGTCGCCAGCGATTTGCTGCAATTCATGCTCAAGTGGATATCGGTTTTTAACAGAGTAAAATTCCCAAGATACAACGCCGACCTTCTCAAGATCGCTGTGTATTCTCTGGCTCTTTTCAAGGCTGTCTCTGTAGGAGTCTTCGTCGTTGGCGATGACAATAACGCCGAAGCACAGCAACGCCAGCGCAGCAAGAAAGGTGCCGACCGTAAGGCGAAAGAACCCAATCACTCTGGCGCGCTGGCTTTGATCGCGACCGCGTGGACCCGTTCGCCGACGATATCGCCCAGCGCCGCGATCACCGCGCGTTGGCGTGCTAGGCGGTTCATGCTTGCAAAGGCCTCCGCCTCGATCACGAGAGTAAAGTGCGATTCGCCTGATCCATCGTCGCCCGAATGGCCGGCGTGTTGGTGGCTGTCGTTGATGATCTCGAGGCTCGTTGGCGCAAACGCTGCCTCCAGCAATTCGCGCATTTCTTCGGCGACCGGTCGGCTCATTACGGCTGTTTCCTTCTTTGCAAGTACGAGCGGGTTGGAATCTGGGTTCGCAAACGCCACTCTCAAGCGCTTATGGCCTCTAGCAAGTTTCATGGGCGCTATGAAAGCGTGGACCGGCAATGCGATTGGCCGGGTTGCTCCGAGCCGGGCGAGTTCCGCGCGCCGGGGCACAGACCCAGCGGGTTTGACGGGCCGGGCGAATGGCGCTGGTTCTGCCTTGACCATGTGCGCGAGTTCAATTCGGGATACGATTGGTTCGAAGGCATGAGCGCCGAAGAGATATTCAACGCGCAGTCGCCGACATCGGGTTGGCGGACAGAAAGCGCCGCGTTTAGCCCGCGCGCGGCGGTCGACGGAATGCCGCGCTGGGCCGACTTTGATGATCCGCTCGACGCGATCTCCGCCCGCGCGAACGGCATTCGCAGCCGCGCCGAACGCACCGCGAAGATGGCGATGTCTGGCCGCTGGAGTCCGGCCGAGGCCGAGGCGCTCGAAGTGATGGGCCTTGGCTCGGACACCGACAAACCGCGCTTGCGCCGCCGGTACTCTGAACTGGTGCGTCGCTACCACCCCGACCGCAACGGCGGGGATCGCAGCTTTGAAACGCGCCTTAACGCGGTGGTCGAGGCATATCAGACCCTGCGAAAGAGCGCAGCCTTAGGCTAACCCGCCGCTTCCATCAGCTTCGCATCGATCGCCTTCGCTTCGATATAGGCCGGGCGGTTCGTCAGTCGGTCGGCGTAGGCCTTAAAGGCCGGCGTTTCTTCCATTGTGCCAAATTGCAAGCCCCAAGTAACCTGGCTGCCGACATAGGTGTCCGCCATCGTGAAACGATCACCAGCGGCGAAATCGTTGGCAGCGAGCCAGTCTGAGAGGGTCGATACCGCGAGATCAAAGGTGCCGAAACCAGCGGACGCGGCGCGTTCAGCCGGGACTTCCCAGCCCATCGCCTTGGACATCACCGCTTGCTCGACAGGCCCAGCGGCAAAGAACATCCACCGGAAATAGGACGCCTTCTCATGCGCGTTGGGTAGCAGACCTTTGTCCAGGTGGGTTTCCGCCAAGTAGTGATTGATCGCAGCGGCTTCGGTGACAACGTGATCGTGATCTCCATGATGATGCACCAAGGCGGGCACCTTGTTCATCGGGTTGATCGCCTTGTAGCTTTCGGGCCGACTGCCCCAATCCATCAAGACGTGTTCGTAATCCGCGCCCGCTTCGTGCAGCGCCCAACGTGAAATCTGCCCGCGGCTCATGGCGACGGTGTAGAATGTGAATTCGGCCATCGGATCAGCGACCTTTCATCAAAACAGGTTCAAACTCGCCCCAGATCAGGCGCGAGCCGTCGAAGGGCGGATCGCCTTCGGGGTAATCCTCGAACCCTTCCCCATTGCCCATCGCTTCTTGCGCTTTGGTGAGCGTCTCCTTGTCAGGCCAGACGACCCAACCCGCAACGATCTTCTCGCCCTCGGGCGCGGCGACCGCTTTGCGCAGATCGGTCACTTTGCCGTCGGGCACATTGCTCTCCCAAAGCTCCATGACCTCCAGCGCGCCATGGTCCATCGACCATTGCGCCATATATTCGGCGGCTTTCTCGTAAGCTTCGCGGTTTTTCTCGGGCACCGATAACAGTGCGATGGCGATATACATACGCGGACCTCCCTCCAAGACTGTATTCCCGGAGAGTGTTATAGCGCAATTTTGTGGCGCCGTGGCCCTAGTTTTGCGAGCGATAGCTTTTTTGCTTGAACGCCCAGCGCAGCGTTCGACCCATGCCCCAAGTCGCCGCGCGGGCGGGCAGCGCGGTCAGGACGGGGCGCTGAACACGCAGCATACGACTGGCCCAATCGGGGAGCATCGCCACCGCGTCTGCGGCGATCATCGCCTGCACGCCGGGCGGCGTTCCGGGCGGCTTGGCGTTCAGCACCAGTTGCGCCACTTCTCGCGCCTCAGGGCTGGTCTTGAGATCGTGGCGCAACTCGCGAAAGATCGCTTCGGCCTCGTTGCGGTTCTCCGGCACTGGATCCGCGCCCAAAGCGCGAGCGATGACGGCGAATTGGCGGTAATATTCGTCCTGTTCGTGGCCCGGCATATCGGGGCGCACATGGCGCAGATATCCAGCAAGGAAACTCTGCGCCTCGACCACATGCACCCAGGCAAGCGTGCGCGGATTGGTGGCGTTGTAGGTGGTCCCATCAGGCAGAGTGCCGCCAATGCGCGCGTGAATATTATTGACCGCTTTGATCGAGGCCATGGCCCGGTCGCGATGGCCAAAGGTCGTCACTGCGATAAAGCGCGCGGTTCGTTGCAGGCGCCCGTGCATATCTTCGCGAAAGTCTGAATGGTCGAGCACCCCTTGAAGCGCGTGCGGATGAAGCATCTGGAGCAGCAGCCCGCGCACGCCGCCGGTCATCATCCCGACCAGATCGGCATGGACCATGCGAATGGGCGAATCGGGTTCAAACAAAGCTTCATCAGACGGCGGTACAGGCTTCTGCCCATTCGCAGAATCGTTGAACACGCCCCGTACTTGATCGACGACTCGAAGTCGCAGGGATTCGATCGGGCTGGCCATCGCCCGAAGATAGAGGGTCGCGCCGCAATTTTCGAGCAGTTTACGCGGTAAGGTCTTGCATGGCCTCGTCAAACAGGGTCACGTCGCGGGCGGCGCGCGCGATCATCTGAGCGCCCTGCAGACGCGCCAGGGTGGCGATCGGGCGCCCTGCCGTGTCGCCGACAGCCGTGATGCTCCCATCGGACGCGCCTTGCTCGAACGTCTTGGCCAGCCAGCGTGCTACCATGGCGTTTGCTGCGGCTAAGCGCGCTTGCATCGGATCGCTTAGCCGTTCACCATCGCCCGCAAGCGCGGCGCACAGGCACATCTTGGAGCCGTCACCCAAAGCCTCACGATAGACTCCGATCGCCCGAGCCTGCGCTTCGTTTGCGGTCGCACTGGTTGCGGAAATCGCCTCAAGGGTCTCCTCAAGTCGCTGGGCGTAACGCTCCAATACGGCCAGCCCCAGATCGGCCTTGGCGGGGAAATGGTGGTGGATGCTGGCCTTCTTGATGCCAGCATCGCGCGCAAGATCAGCGTAGCTGAAGCCGCCATAGCCAAAACGGCGGATGGCTTCTTCGCCAAGGTCGGTGAGAGTGTCGCGTGTGCTCATTGCCTACCATCTAGTAGGTTGTTCTTAGAAAGGTCCCTGACGATGAAGATTTACGACGTAGAAGGTTTCCCCAATCCGGCCCGCGTGCGCATGGCGCTCGCCGAGAAAGGCGCAGTCGAAAAGGTTGAGTTTGTGCCGGTCGACGTGATGGCAGGAGAGCACCGCGGAGCGGATTTCCGTGCCAAGAACCCGGACGCGACTGTGCCTTGTGCCGAGGTCGACGACGGAACACATATCGGCCGCTGCACCGCGATTATCGAATACATCGATGGCGCGTATGAAGGGCCTTCGCTGATCGGCGACACCCCCAAACAACGCGCGCTGACTCAAATGATGAACCTGCGCGCCGAGGACGGTCTCGTCGATGCAGTGGGCGCCTATTTCCACCACGCGACCGATGGCCTTGGCCCCGAGCTTGAGACGGACCAACTGCCCGAATTCGGTCAGCGTGGCTACAAACGCGCTCAGGCAACCATGCGTTACCTTGACACGGTGCTGGCCGATCAGCCCTACATCGCCGGTGATGTCTACACGATGGCGGACATCACGACCTTGGCGGGTCTAGGCTTTGCCGATTTCGCCAAGGTTGAGATTCCCGCCAAACTCACCAATCTTCAAGAATGGCGCGAGCGCGTGGCGGCCCGTTACCCGGAGAACTGAGATGGAAATCAACGCCGATTTTGCGAAGCCGGTGTTTGCGCACACCGACGCGATCGACTGGATACCCTCGCCCATGGCGGGGGTGGACCGGCGCATGTTGGACCGCGTGGGCGATGAAGTCGCCCGCGCCACCAGCATCGTGCGCTACGCCGAAGGGAGCTCATTTCCCGAACACACGCATAGTGGGGGCGAAGAATTCATCGTTCTCGAAGGCGTGTTTCAGGACGAGCATGGCGACTACCCAGCGGGCACCTATGTCCGCAATCCGGTGGGCACGCATCATGTTCCCGGGTCAGAACCGGGCTGCACGATCTTTGTGAAACTGTGGCAGTTTGATCCGGTGGATCAGGAGCAATTTGCAGTCGATCTGAACACGCTTGATCTCGACATAGATCCGGAACGCCCCGGTGTCGCTGTGGCTTCGCTGGCGAACCGCAGTTACGAATGCGTATCACTCGAGGCTTGGGATGCTGGCACCCGCGCGCATCTCGTGGGCGAGGGCGGCACCGAAGCGCTCATCTTGGAAGGCGAGGTCTCCGTCGATGACGAGGTGTTTGGTCGCCACGACTGGATTCGCTTGCCCGCCGGTCACGCGGCGGAGTTGATCGCAGGTCCTAAGGGCGCGCGTCTTTGGATAAAGCGCGATCATCTGCGGACAATCCGCAATCCGGCACAGGTTGCGTAAAGCAACTCTTGCAGCGCGGGGCATCGCGATATAGGCGATGCCCCGCAATGAACTCTCCAGCTACCCCCAACACCGCCGGCGCCGAAGCGCTTCCCACCGAGCCCGACCACACCGTCGACGTGCGCGACACGTTCGGTATCGACGTTGACTGGCAGGTCCCAGCCTTTGCAGCGCCCAGCGAACATGTTCCTGAATTCGACGAAGCGTATGTGTTTGACCCCGACACAACTCTCGCGATTCTTGCCGGCTTTGCGCACAATCGCCGTGTGATGGTGCAGGGCTATCATGGAACGGGTAAGTCGACCCACATCGAACAGGTCGCCGCGCGCCTGAATTGGCCAAGCATCCGGGTCAACCTGGACGCGCATATCAGTCGTATCGATCTGGTCGGCCGCGACGCGATTGTGCTGAAAGACGGATTGCAGGTCACCGAGTTCAAGGAAGGCATCCTTCCCTGGGCGCTCCAGCACCCGGTGGCGCTGACCTTTGACGAATACGACGCCGGTCGCCCGGATGTGATGTTCGTTATTCAACGCATTCTGGAGTTTGATGGCCGCTTGACGCTGCTGGACCAGAACCGCGTGATCACGCCCAACCCGTATTTCCGCCTGTTCGCGACCACCAACACGGTGGGCCTTGGCGACACCAGCGGTTTGTATCACGGCACGCAGGCGATCAACCAAGCGCAAATGGACCGCTGGAACGTGGTCGTCGCGCTCAACTATCTGCCGGCTGAAACGGAGCAGGCAATCGTCAAATCCAAGACGCCCGAGACCGACGACTCAACCATCGCCAACATGATCAAGGTCGCCGAACTGACGCGACAGGGCTTTATGAATGGCGATATCTCCACCGTTATGAGCCCGCGTACGGTTATCACCTGGGCGCAGAACGCGGCGATCTTCAATTCGCTCGGCTTCGCCTTCCGCCTTAGCTTCCTCAACAAGTGCGACGAGGCTGAGCGCACGCTGGTGAGCGAGTACTATCAGCGCGTCATGGGTGAGGACCTGCCAGAGAGCGCCGCTCAGGGCGCCTAGGCATTCGCAGGGTCAAAGGCGTTGCACAGGGCCGTGTTAGATTGCTAACACAGCGGCGATGACGTTCCTGAATCGAATCCTTGGGCGCAAATCAGCGCGCGCTGATGAGCGTTCGGGAAATGACTACTACGCGCTTTATGAAAGCCAGCGGCCGATCGATCTCGACGACGATGATCGCGAGAGGCCCGTTCCAGGAATAAGCGGCGAAAGCCCGAATTTTGGATCCTGGGACGCTCGGCTTGGGCAGCTTGATGGCGCGCTTGCCCGGCAAGAACGCGACAAACAGCCCTGGTGGTCGCCTTCCTTTTGGCGGGGTCGGCGAAAGCGCTGGTGGGCGGTTCGCGTTGTTGCTGCCATGCTCTTGGTCTTCCTAACGATGGTTGCGTGGGTCGCGTACACCGCGCCGCTATCCAAGAGCCTTGAACCCATCGCGGCGCCTCAGATCACGCTCTTGGCAAGCGACGGAACACCGATCGCACGGTCGGGCGCAATGGTGGCGGAGCCGGTTGATCTCGACCAATTGCCCGATCACTTGGCGCAGGCGTTCATGGCGATTGAGGACCGGCGATTCTATTCGCATTGGGGCGTCGATCCGCGCGGTATCGCGCGCGCGGTGTGGACGGGCGTCGGCGGCGGCAGCACGATCACGCAGCAACTCGCGAAATTCACTTTCCTCACGCCCGAACGCAGCCTGACCCGAAAGGGGCAAGAGGCGCTCATCGCGTTCTGGCTGGAGGCGTGGCTCACGAAGGATGAAATTCTCGAGCGCTATCTCTCCAACGCTTACTTCGGCGACAACCAGTACGGTTTGCGCGCCGCCAGTCTGCATTACTTTTATCGCCAGCCCGAAAACCTCTTGCCGCAACAGGCCGCAATGCTGGCTGGGCTGTTGCAGGCCCCCTCACGATACGCGCCAACGCGTCACTATGAGCGGGCGAAGAAGCGCATGGATCTGGTCGTCGGGGCGATGGTAGACGAGGGCTATCTGACACAACGGGAGGCAAACGCCTTGCCCGCACCCAGAATTGATTCGCGCACAAAGAATGACCTGCCCACCGGGACTTACTTCGCCGATTGGGCGCTGCCGATTGCGCGCGAAGAGATCGAGACGGGCTATTCAAGTCAGGTCCTGACCACCACGCTGGATGCGAAGCTTCAGGCTTTAGCTAGCCGCGTTGTCGGACGTGCAGGGCTTGGTGAGGCGCAAGTGGGTCTTGTCGCGATGCGGTCCACCGGCGAAGTGGTCGCCATGGTCGGGGGCAAAAGCTACGCCAAGAGCCCCTTTAATCGGGTGACGCAAGCGCGCCGTCAACCCGGCTCCACCTTCAAAATGTTCGTATATTTGGCCGCGCTTGAGAATGGGTGGGAGCCCGATGACCCGATCGCCAACACGCCGATAGAAACGGGCAGCTATCGACCCAAGAATTACGGCGGAAAATACTCCGAAAAAATCACTCTTGAAGAGGCGCTTTCGACGTCGAGCAATGTCGCCGCCGTGCGCTTGTTCAACGAATTGGGAAGCGAGAAGGTGATCGCAACGGCGCGCTCGATGGGTGTGACCTCGCCTATGCCAGTCGGTGATCCGAGTCTGGCGTTGGGCACATCGACGATGACGCTGATGGAGCTTACCAGCGCGTATGCGGGGCTCGCTGCGAATGAGTTTCCCGTCACACCCTACGCCTTTGAGCCTGAAGAAGAGACGTTCAGCGAGTGGATATGGAATGTCATAACGGGCGAAGAGGACAGCGTGTCCTATGGCGCGCACGCCGACATGGAGCAGATGCTACGCCGCGCGATCAACAAGGGCACCGGCCGGGCCGCGACATTGCCTATCGCGAACTTCGGTAAAACCGGCACGACGCAGGATTCGCGCGACGCCTTGTTCGTGGGATATGCGGGCGAGGGCGAGGACCAGTTGGTGGTCGGCGTGTGGGTGGGGAATGACGACAATTCTTCGCTCGGCAAGATGACGGGCGGAACCACACCAGCTCGCATATGGAAAGACTTTATGAAGGGCGCGCTTTCGCTCAAATCGGCGCCGCGGCCCAAGCCGACCAGCTCGCCTGATCCGCAGGGACCGATTCGACCGTTTGACCTCGAAGAAGGCGCGGTGATCCCACTCGACGACAACGGCTCGCAAATACGGTTCGATGAAGACGGCATTACTATTAACGCCGATATTGAGGGAATTCCGCTTGAATTTCGCCTTGATGAAGACGGAAATCTGATCGACCCGCGCCGTGAGCCTCCCGAGGACTAGCCGGTTTGATCAAGCCATCAGGATATTCATTACCGCTGAGGCTATCGGTCGATCTCGGTTGTCCTGCCACGCCTCGACGGTGAGGTTGGCGTTGCGCCGGCCCAGCCGGGTGATCCGGCCCAGCGCATAGGTCGTCTTGGGCTTTCCGGCTGAAAGATATTGCACGGTGATATTGATCGGTTTCATCACCGGATCGCGCCCCTCTGCGGCCAGGACAGTGCGTAAGGCGGCGTAGCCAGCGTTCTCGAGTAAGCCCGCTGTAGCGCCCCCGTGAAGGAAGCCGGGGCGACCTTCGATATTCCCGCCAAACTCAATGGCGAGGACCGGCAAATCCGCTTCATATCCATGAAGGGTGATGCCGAGCGAGCGCGCGTAAGCGGGCAGAAGCGTCTCGGCGGTCAAATCAGCCATTGGCGATCCCCTTCTGGCGCGGATCATAACTGATCTTCATAAAAACTCCGGCGACGTGGGCCACAGGATCGTTCTGGTCGCCATCATGCGCGACGCCGCGCACAAACGCCGCTGACCGCGTGGTTTGATAGCACTCTACCCGGCCAAATACGCTCGCCCGCTCACGCGCCGGGCGTTGGTAATCGACCCTGAGATCGAGCGTGACCACTGGTGTGAAAACACTGGTCGTCTGCCAAATCGACATTCCACTCGCCATGTCCATCAGGCTTATGATCGGGCCGGACGCTAGCACGTTGCTGCGCGGATCGCCGATCAGGTCTTCGCGCCAGGGCAGCTCAAGCTGAACCCAATCGGCTCCGTGATCATCGTAACGCATGCCAAGCCAGCCCGGATGCCCGCGACGAAAAAAGAACTTGCCCGCTTCGGCCGCGTTGAACGGCGGCAAGGGTTTTGCAGAGTTCGGAGGGTTCGGGTTTGAAGGTGGAGTATCGCTCATATTCCAATCGCCTTGGATGAAAAGTAATTTTATTACAATATCTTAATTTCCTGAACGCTCTTGTCTTCGCCAGTCTTCCCGTCCGCCGTGGGATTTTCTTCGGCGCGCAACACAAGGGGATCATTGATGAATCTGCCTAAGATCGACCTCACTTCCATACCCGGATTGGAGACCGCACAGGGACTATTCGGCTCTCTGTCGCAGACCTCCGCCAATTACGATGACGGTGTCGTCGCCGTGATGGTCTATGTCTATGACGTCATGCCGCCGCCGCCTCCGCCGCCTCCGGGCCTGTTCTTTTAAGCGGACCGGCTGGAGGACGAGGAACCGATGCACATCCATCCAGCCATAGCGGCGCTGCGAGGAGCCCCAGCCTCGCAGCGTCCACCACCGGACCCCGCTCTGGAGATTTCGGCCGGACTGGATCTTCGACGCATGCGTGAGGCGTGGCGGGGTAGTGAAACAGTTCAATCGGTGTCGCGCGACCTTGCGGATTACGGCGCCCAGCGGGAATGCGCGCCGGGATCACCGCTGATGAGATTGTTGAACGATCATCAAGAGGCCCGGGCTTTCGTCGGCGGCTTGGTGAATGGTGCGCTCGACCACCTGAGGATCAATCCTCTTGGTGAGGCGCCGTTTCGGCACAAAGTCTCCCAAAGCCTCTCTACAGTTCAGATTCTTGAGGTGTCCGGTGCAACGCTGAGTTTAGCCGCCTATGAACCACTGCGAAGTGAGCAGGCCGAGGGCACGGTTCTGTTCAGCGACCGCGAGGTCCGAGAGATTGTGGTAAGCGGTAAGGCGCACGCGAGGCGCTATATCCGATCGGGCACAGGAAAACTTGCTTCGGAATCGTTGGCTTTGGATGCAGGGACGAAGTTGACGCTCAGACCGCAGACGCAAGCGCGCCACGTGCTGTCGGTCTCTCGCTCGCTGCTTGTGCTGCAACTCACTCGCGAGCCCACGCGTCCTGCGCCGACGCAGTTGGTTGATGTTGAGACTGGGGAAACGCTGCGTTTCGCGAGCGGCGATAAGTCCGCCAGTCAGGCCGTTATGGCGCTTGGGGTGCTGGGCGCGCTGGGAGAGGTGGGCTCGCTGCCCGTGATGGAGGCAACGGCGCTCAATCCAAGCGAAGACCCCGAGGTTCGCTGGGAAGCCACGCGCCAGTTGCTGGCTATTGGGCCTGGGCACGGGCTTGCTCTGCTGCGCACGCTTTCAGACCGATCCGATGATCCGCTCGCCATGCCCGCGCGGGCTTTGCGTGAACGCCTGCTTGTGTCGCAGCCCGAGCTATGCGCGCTGCTTAAAGAGGAGGCGGCGTAGTGCCTTTCGTCTTTGACAACCCATCCGACGAAAGCTGCTCCTTGCCAGAGGCGATCGAGGCGCTGGCCGATATCGGTTTCGATCCGCGCGACGAAGGCAACTGCGCGGCAGCCGCACTTTGGTTGCGACGCCTTACCAATAATCGCAAATTTCTGGGGGATCTGCTTATCGACCAGCTCGCTGGGCGCGTGTCCGGCGGCCGCACGCAAAGCGTCGACAGCGGCTATGGCCCTCAGGCGATTGTGCTTTCGCCCCTCCGCGGTTCTATGTTTCTGCGCGCCAATATATGGCCGGCTGAGCAGGATCTGTGTTTCCAAACCAGCGGGTCGAAAAACTTCGTCTATGGCGTGCCGCACGACCACAACTTCAGCTTCCTGACGAGCGGCTACAGCGGCCCGGGCTATCGCAGCGACTACTACGAATACGACTACGAAGAGGTGGTCGGCTATCGCGGTGAGGCGGTCGCGTTACGCTTTGTCGAACGCACCGCGCTCCATGAGGGCAAGTTGATGCTCTATCGCGCGCATGTCGATGTGCATTCCCAATTGCCGCCGGAAAAGCTGTCCGTGTCGCTCAACGTGATGCATGTCGATCCGGCGCAAGGATGGTTTGACCAATACGGTTTTGACCTGGAGCGCAGCGAAATCACGCAGGTGCTCAGTCCCAACGCGACCGAAGCGTTCCTGCGCGTCGCGGTCGCCAGCGGTACGGATGAGGCGCAGGATTACGCTCAATGCGTGGGCCAAACACACCCCAGCGAACGATTGCGGCTGGCGAGTTTTGAAGCCCGCGCTGCCTTAGCTGAGCCGACCGAACGCGACGCCATTTGGCGTGAGGGTGAACTGTGCGGAAGTCTTATGGTTGCGGCGGTGGCCAAAGAACGGCGCGAGGCGCTCGACGCGATCAGATGAGCGCGACGAAAACGACCAAGGCCAGGACCAAAATCCAGAATATCCCGAAGACCCACCAACAGCCCTTGCGGTATCGTTTGGGTGCGTCATCCGGGCTGACACTCAGAAGCTCAAAAATGGCGTCCCAAGCCATCTAGATCACGCCGCCTGCCAGTCGGTCGATGGCGCCTTGCAGGATGACCGCCGCCGCGTGGCTGTCTATCGCTTCAGCGCGTTTGGCGCGGCTTATATCTTGCGCGATCATCGCCCCTTCGGCGCTTTGCGTCGACCAGCGCTCGTCCCAGAGGAGGACGGGGAGAGCGAAGGCTTGCTCGCAATTGCGCGCGAAGGCGCGGCTGGCCTGCGCGCGCGGGCCCTCGCTGCCGTCCATATTACGCGGCAGGCCTAGAACCAGGCCAGCCACCGATCGCTCAGTGATCAAGTCTGCGAGTCGATCCTTGTCGCGCCCCCATTTGCCCCGACCCAAAGTTTTGCCAGCGGTCGCAAAGCGCCAGCCCGCGTCGCACAAGGCCGTGCCGATGGTCTTTGTTCCAAGGTCGAGGCCCAGCAGCACGCCGCCATCAGGCAAAGCCCCACCAAAATCGATGGCGCTATCCGTGATCAGGACACCGGCTCCGCTGTGTTGCTCGGCTCTTCCACCGGAGACGCAAAGGCGGTCGCGCGGCGCGCCACATCGGCTTGCGTGTTGGCCCAAAACAGCGGGTAGTCGTAGACGTGGTAATTGTTGCCGGGCAGGACGTAAGAACCCAGTTCGGGCGGGTCGCCGATCATCAAAAGGCCTTGATCATCGCAACGCGCAGGGACCGCTGCGGGCACCAATTCGCCGTTTGAAATGCTGTCATCGGGCACAAGCGTACCAAGATTGCCATTCGCCTCGGACGAGCCGCCCAAAGCGCCGGTGATGGGGTTGGTGCACAGGATCTGGCTGGTGCCGCGCTTAGCGCCGTCGAAACCGACGGAATTGGCGTAGGTCTCAATCACCGCCGACGGATCGGCGGGTTCGGCAAAGCTGGACCATGAGATCAAACACTTGGTCTGCTCAGGTGCCCCGCACGCGGCGATGCCCATTTCGGGCAGATCATGCTCCATGGAAACCGGCCAACCCACCGCGTAGGCTGCGATCAAGCGCTCTGCCACGGGGCCAGGCATCACCTCTTCTCTCAGCAAGCGCAGCAGATGCAGCGATCCCTGGCTGTGTCCGGCGAGGACTATGGGCGTGTCTTCATCAATCGAGCTGAGGAAATAGCGATACGCCTCCAGCACATCGGTGTAGGCGGCGGCGATCGCTTCTTGCGCCTCGGGCTTGTCGGTCAGGAAGGCGCCCATCGTTGCCTGGCGGTAGCGCGGCGCCCAGATCTCATCCGCCGCGTTAAACGGGCTTGCCATGCCGCGAACGTAAACGCGCGCGATCCGGTCGGCTTCCGCGTCGCTGTCTTCGCCAATCGAAGCGTTCCAGCTGTCGCGGCTGAGATAGCTTGTCGGGTGGATGAAAAAGACAGCAAAGTCCGGGGCGTTGGGCGTTTCGCCCGCTCTGCCTTCGTTGATCACGGCGCCATCCGGGCCGACGACTGGCGCGAAAGCTGGCTGCCAGCGGGCGGGGTCTTTTACGCCGGTGCCTGGGCGCGAGATCCACAATACGGGATCTTCGTACGCGTTCACTTCCAACGGCTCCTGCGGAGTGAATTCGGTGCTGGGGACCAGCGCGATTTGTGCGATTTCTTTCTGGAAAATCTCGTATCCGATCCGCCCGACGAGAAAGAGGACGATGCAGACCGCGATGAAATAGAGAAACTTCTTGGCCATGGCGCTGTTTCAGTCCGTGCGTCTAAGAGACGTTGTTATTCAGCCGTTTCCGACTTTGCCGGGCGCAGCGTCGTCCATGCGCGGTCACCACGCAGGCTCGTGAACCACGAAATCGGGTTCCAGCTGGTCGAACCATCCAGGCTGAAAGTGATGAATTCTGCGCGTCCACCGACATTTTCAAGCGGGATGGCATCGCCCAGACCGCGCGCTTCAGCTCGAGCGCGGCTGTCCGCGCTTTCGTCGCGGTTGTCGCCCATCACGAAGACGGAATCTTCCGGAACAGGGTAAGGGCCGTAATTGTCGAGCGGCTGATTGTTGTGATCAATGATCAGGTAGGACGCGCCATTTGGCAGTGTTTCGCGATAAGTGGGGGGCTCGTAAAACTGCGCGCCCGAAGCGTCTCGTTGCAGAAAACGCGAAAAGCTCGAGAGGCACGGCGCTCCGTTGCACAGCAAGTCCGGCTCAAACGGGATGCGAACCGGCGGCACGACTTCGCGTTTGACCATTTCTCCGTTGAGGATGATGCGGCCATCGCGCACTTCGATCGTGTCGCCGGGTAAGGCGACGACGCGCTTGATGTAGTCCTCGTTTCGCAGCGGGTGAACCGGAATGACGATGTCGCCATATTCGGGCGTGTCGGCCCAGATCCGCCAATCGCTGCGCGGCAACATGTGAAAGCTCGCTGAGGCCCAGGACCAGCCATAGGGGTACTTGCTGACCACCAGCCGGTCGCCAACATGCAGCGTCGGCATCATAGAGGTGGACGGAATGTAGAATGGCTTGGCCACAAGGCTGTGAAACGCCAGAACCGCGAGCAGCATAAGCGCCAGGCCGCGCAATTCGGCGAGCCAATTGACCTTCTCCTCAGGCTTTTCAGCCTCGGTCGTTGTGGGCGAATCCGTCTTGGCTTCGGCCTCAACAGAAGCCGTGGTGTCAGCGTCGGGCGCGGAAGCGGGGGTGTCAGGCTGGCTCAAGTTCTTCTTTTCGTTGCGTTTCAGGGCCGGTTGCTCAACCCTTGGGTGTCGCTTCGATGATCACGAAGGCCTGCGCCCATGGGTGATCGTCGGTTAGGGTGAGATGAATGGCCGCCTCATGCCCTTCGGGGATCATTTCTTCAAGCCGCTTTGCCGCTCCACCGGTCAGCGCAAGGGTCGGCGCGCCGCTGGGCGCGTTGACCACGCCGATATCTTTCATAAAGACGCCGCGTCGAAAACCGGTGCCCACCGCCTTGCTGAACGCTTCCTTGGCGGCGAAGCGTTTCGCGTAGGTGCCCGCGATGGTGAAGGGCCGACGGCGGGCCTTGGCGCGCTCGGTTTCGGTGAAGACTCGGTTTTCAAAGCGTTCGCCAAACCGGTCGAGCGAGTTGGCGATGCGTTCAATATTGCACAGGTCCGATCCCAGGCCGATGATCATAGAGTCTCTCCTCAGCCTCGAACCAGCAGTCCAATGACCAGCATGAAGGCAATCGCATGCAGCATCACCTGGCTCTTGAACAAGGGATGCGCAAGGTCGCCATGGGCAAATCGCAGAGCGCCGACATAGCCGAACATCTGCAGAATCAGCCAACCGCCCGCAAAGGGCAGCAGCGTGCCGCTGGCGAAGGCGTATCCTAGCAGCCCGACCGCGCACAGGAACAGCACCGCTGCGGCCATTGCCCAACGAGTTTGTTCCTTTGTGAGTTCGGCCTGGGGCTCACTCATCGCGCGTCGTCCATCAGATCGCGCATCCGGCGGATCGCGCCTTCAAGGCCGATAAACACCGCCTCTCCGATCAGATAGTGGCCGATATTAAGCTCTGCGATTTGCGGGATGGCGGCGATCGGTTGGACGTTCTCGAATGTGAGGCCGTGGCCAGCGTGCGGTTCAATTCCGTTTTTGGCGGCGAGCGCGGCCATGTCGGAAATGCGCTTCACCTCGCTCGCGACTTTCTCGTTGTCGCCGTCAAGGAAGGCGTGCGCGTATTCGCCAGTGTGGAATTCGACGACCGGCGCGCCAAGGCGCAGAGCCGCGTCCAGTTGCCGCTCGTTCGCTTCGATAAACAGCGAGACGCGAATACCCGCCTCGCGCAGTCGCTCCACAATCGGCGCCAGCGTGTTGTCCAGCCCCGCGGCGTCGAGCCCGCCTTCGGTGGTGCGCTCTTCGCGTTTTTCGGGCACGATACACGCCGCGTGCGGTTTGTGGCGCAGCGCGATGTCGAGCATTTCGGGCGTCGCGGCCATTTCCAGATTGAGCGGCAGATCGGTCGATTCCTGGATTCGGGCCAAATCCTCATCACGGATATGGCGTCGATCTTCGCGCAAGTGCGCGGTGATGCCATCTCCACCAACACTCGCGACGATTTGCGCCGCGCGCACCGGATCAGGATGATCCCCGCCGCGCGCGTTGCGGATCGTGGCCACGTGATCGATATTCACGCCAAGGCGCAGGCGCGCGGTGAGCGAGTGGTTTGGTGTCATGAAGCCTCTGTTTGGCACACAGCGGTTGAAAGCAAGTCGAATGAGAAACCCTGACCCATCCAGATCTCTCCAAACTCGAAGGGTTTGCGCTGGGAGAAGGCGACGACGGCCATTTCGCGCTCGGGCAGGATGAAGTTGCGCACTTGAACAGCGCCAATATCGCCGCGCCGCTCGATCACGCGCAGGGGGCTCTCGCAGCCTTCAAGGCGCGCTTCGAAAACCCATTGCCCCAGCGCCATAAAGCCCAGCGCGCGATCACCGTCCCAAATTTGCGCCAGCGCCTCTGGCCCCAGCAAGTCGCCGCGCATCAACGCGTTATCGATGCGGATCAGATCTTCGGGACTGCCGTATAGCCCAGCCGATGCGCCATAGACCGAAAGGTCGAATTTCACCTCGCGCGTGTCGCCAAGCCAGCCCCAGCGCGTGAAGTCTTCGCCGGGATAGGCCCCCACAAGCGCAAGCTCAGCGGGCTCAGCGATATCGCGCGCGAAAAGAGCGTCCCAGCTAAGCCCGGTAACGCCCTCCAGCACCGCGCCCAGAACCATGTAATCGCAATTGTTATAGGACCAATTGTTGCCCGGCCCGCCGGTGACGGGTCCTGCACAATAGCCGATAACGGGGTCGCGACTGTCCGCGAAATCGGGTTCGTAAAACGCATTGGGGTTGCCCGCTTCATCGACAGATTCATCCGGGTTGGGCAGTCCGCTTTGATGTTGCAGCAATTGACGAATGGTGACTTTGTCCGCGTTGGGGCTTTCGAAATCCGGCAGATAGTTTGCCACTGGTTTGTCGAGCGCAAGGTTGCCGCGTTCCACCTGCTGCATCACAAGAATCGCGACGATTTGCTTGGTAACCGAAGCCCAGCGCCATGTCAGGCCATCGCCATCCCCGCGATAGGGTTCGGGCAAAAGGGCCCTCCAAGCGTAACGCGGACCGAGATAGGCGGGATCGTTGATCCGGGTGGAGATGGCGATATCGCCGTCGAAGCCCGATTGCCTGATGAGCGCGGCCACGCCGGTGTCGTTAAAGCCATCCTGCGCGCTGACGGTCGCCGCCGCCGCCGATCCCACAAGGGCTAGCGCCAAAGTTGCGATGGGGCGGAGCATGAAGTGGCCTATTCCTTGCGACTGCCGGGCTTGCTGACAGGTACGGCGGCCAGTTCGGGCGGGATGCCCGCTTCATCGTAGGTCGGGAAATCAAACGCGGCCAGCGGATAGAACGGCACGCCCAAATCGACGCTGCCCAGCGACCGGTCGATAAGCGAACATTCGGCGACCACCTCGCCGCCTTCATTCGCGACCGCGGCAATGGCTTCGCGGCTGGAAAGTCCGGTGGTGACGACGTCTTCGACCATCAAAACCTTATCGCCGGGGGAGAGGGCGAATCCGCGGCGGAGATGAAAGACGCCATCGGGCCGTTCGAGAAACAGCGCGTCCTTGTCCAGGACCCGCGCGACTTCCTGCCCGATGATAATACCGCCCATAGCTGGACTCACGACGCTATCGACCAGTGACAAAACATCGCTGGGGATATTCGCGACCACTGCTTCGGCCAACCGCGCCGCGCGTGATGGGCGCATGAGAACGCGGGCGCATTGCAGGTAGTGTCCACTATGGCGTCCCGAAGAAAGCTTGAAGTGCCCCTCTAATAGGGCTCCACTCTCGCGAAACTCCGCGAGAACTTGGTCTGTTGTCATAGCGGTGTGAGAAGGAGCGTTCATGCGTGGCTATCATCCGAATTGATAAGGGAAAACTCAGCGAAATTGCGCGAGCAACACGCCCGCTTGCATAATTTTCTCCCTAGAAGCGCTTGAGAGCCGGAGCAAGCGCGGCTAATGGGGGCTTCAATATCGGCATGAACTGTCGGTGCGCGCCTTCACGAACTCGATCGTGTTTCAAGCCGGAATGGCGGGGCGTTTTGGGATTAATACTGGATAACATTGGACGCATGGACATGGGTCAACAACTCGGCCGTATTAAGGTCACCTTGCTTGCATTGGTTGCGCTGCTGAGCGCTGCTTTCGCACCGGCTGCGCTCGCTCAAGAAGACGTGGCTGTGGCGGAAGACGTCGCGGTAGAAACGGTCGAGGCCGCTCCTGCGGAGACCGCTGGCTACACGCCGATGGCTCCCACGATCGACAAAGGAATGCCCACTGATCCGCGCGATGGCCGTGAGGGCTCGTTTATGAAGTCGCTCACCTTCCAGGACCAATACACCGGCACGGGTGAATACGCGCTGTGGATGCACAACTGGTTCCTGCTTCCGGTGATCACGGGTATCAGCCTTTTGGTGCTTGGTCTTCTGCTTTACACGATGGTGCGTTTCAGCCGCCGTGCGAATCCGGCGCCGTCGAAAACCACTCACAACACCGCGATCGAAGTGATCTGGACGATTCTTCCCGCGGCCATTCTGGTGGTTATCGCGGTTCCGTCGATGACGCTTCTGGCGCGCCAATACGAAACACCGCCCGAGGATGCCGTGACGATCAAGGCGATCGGCTATCAGTGGTACTGGGGATATGAGTATCCCGACCATGGTGGCTTTGAGGTCGTTTCTAACATGAAGAAGAAGGCCGACGCGCTGGCTGATGGTGAGCCGTATCAGCTGGCGGTCGACAACCGCATGGTTGTTCCGGCCGACACGCCGCTGCGTATCCAGACGACGGCTGCCGACGTGATCCACGCTTTCGCGGTGCCCGCACTGTGGTTCAAACAAGATGCGGTTCCTGGCCGACTGAACGAAAAGCTGATCGAGGGCATTCCCGAGGGTGTCTATTACGGTCAGTGCTCGGAGCTGTGCGGAACGCTGCACGGGTTCATGCCGATTGCTGTTGAAGCTCTTCCGCGCGAAAAATTCGAAGCGTGGGTGCTGGAGCAGGGCGGGGAAATCCCCGGAACTGAGGTTGCTGAAGCTGACGGTGAAGCCGAAGAAGCTCCGACCGAAGTCGCGTTGGCGAACTGAACCGACTAAGAACGAATACGAAAACGAATTTGCGAAACTGGGATAGACTGAACCATGGCCACCACTGCTGAAGGTTTCGACGCACACCACGACGATCACGCGCATGCGGATCACAAGCCGGGCTTCTTCGCCCGTTGGTTCATGTCGACCAACCACAAGGATATCGGTACGCTCTACCTGATCTTCGCGATTGTCGCGGGTATCATTGGTGGCGCGATCTCGGGCATCATGCGCCTCGAGCTGTACGAGCCGGGCATTCAATATCTATGGTGGTTCGCCGGTTCCTCGCCCGAAAATCTCGCAGCCGCGGGTCATATGTGGAACGTGTTTATCACCGCGCACGGCCTGATCATGGTGTTCTTCATGGTCATGCCGGCCATGATTGGCGGCTTTGGTAACTGGTTTGTCCCGCTGATGATCGGCGCGCCGGACATGGCCTTCCCGCGCATGAACAACGTGTCGTTTTGGCTGACGGTCGCTGGTTTCCTGAGCCTGCTGTTCTCGATGTTTGTCCCCGGTGGCGGCGGTCAAGGCGCCGGCGTTGGCTGGACGGTCTACGCGCCGCTTTCGACGACAGGTTCGGTCGGTCCGGCGGTCGACTTCGCGATCTTCTCGCTTCACCTTGCGGGCGCTGGTTCGATCCTGGGTGCCACCAACTTCATCACCACCATTTTCAACATGCGCGCGCCGGGTATGACCCTGCACAAAATGCCGCTGTTCGTGTGGTCGGTGCTGGTCACGGCCTTCCTGCTGCTGCTTGCCCTGCCGGTTCTGGCGGCGGCGATCACGATGCTGCTGACCGACCGTAACTTTGGCACGACCTTCTTCGATCCCGCTGGTGGCGGCGATCCGGTCCTGTACCAGCACCTGTTCTGGTTCTTCGGTCACCCCGAAGTGTACATCATGATCCTGCCGGGCTTTGGCATGATCTCGCAGATCGTCGCGACCTTCAGCCGTAAGCCGGTCTTCGGTTACCTCGGTATGGCCTACGCCATGGTCGCCATTGGTGTCGTTGGCTTTATCGTGTGGGCGCACCACATGTATACGGTCGGCCTCGACGTGAACACGAAGATGTACTTCACCGCCGCGACGATGGTTATCGCTGTCCCGACGGGCGTGAAAATCTTCAGCTGGATCGCGACGATGTGGGGCGGTAGCCTCGAGTTTAAATCGCCGATGGTCTGGTCGCTGGGCTTCATCTTCCTGTTCACCGTGGGCGGTGTGACCGGTGTTGTGCTTGCCAATGGCGGCATCGACGACAACCTGCACGACACCTACTACGTGGTCGCTCACTTCCACTACGTTCTGTCGATGGGCGCTGTCTTCTCGATGTTTGCCGGTTTCTACTACTGGTTCCCGAAGATGAGCGGCCGGATGCACTCTGAACTGCTCAGCCACATCCACTTCTGGGCGTTCTTCATCGGCGTGAACATCGTGTTCTTCCCGCAGCACTTCTTGGGAATGCAGGGCATGCCGCGCCGCTACCCCGACTATCCTGAGGCGTTTGCCTATTGGAACGAAATCAGCTCGCTCGGCTACGCCGTGGTGCTGGCTTCGGTCGCGGTGTTCTTCGTCAACATTGCCTACGCTTTCCTTGGCGGACGCAAAGCCGAGAACAATCCGTGGGGCGAAGGCGCAACGACGCTGGAATGGACTCTGACGAGCCCGCCGCCGTTCCACCAATTCGAAACGCTTCCGGTGATCGAGGACCACCACGATTACCACAACCACATGCCCGCCGGCGCCCAGCCCGCTGAGTAAGGCGCACGGCATGCGAGGCCGGATCACCCCGGCTACCAACCTAACAAATGGGGAGCGCGCCTGACAAAGGTGCGCTCCTTTTTGAAGACGAGGCAAGACACAGAGACCCATGAGCGCAAGCCCATCATCCACTCCAGACAGAGCCCTGTTGCAGGGCGGCGCGCCGGTGCAAACCACCCGCCTGCCAGCGGAGTGGCGTGACTTTTTCGCTCTGACCAAGCCGCGCGTGATGACGCTGGTGATCTTCACCGCGATCTGTGGATTACTGGCGGCTCCTGGCACAATCCATCCGGTGCTCGGCTTCACCGCCGTGCTCGCGATTGCGATGGGCGCGGGCGGATCCGCGGTTCTCAACCAATGGTGGGAAGCCGACATCGACGCCGGGATGAAACGCACGGCTAATCGGCCTTTGCCTGGTGGCCGTGTTGCGCGTGACGACGCGCGCGATTTCGGGTTGTTCCTGTCGGGCGTTTCGCTGGTTCTGATGGGCCTTGCCGTGGGCTGGCTCGCCTCGGCGTTGTTGCTCGTCGCGATTATCTATTACGCCGTTATTTACACGATGTGGCTCAAACCGCGCACGCCGCAGAACATCGTGATCGGAGGCGGCGCGGGTGCGTTTCCTCCGCTAATCGGTTGGGTCGCAGTGACGGGCGAAGTCACGGCGATGCCGATCCTACTCTTCGCTATAATCTTCATGTGGACCCCGCCGCACTTTTGGGCGCTCGCGTTGTTCGTAAAGACGGATTACGCGAAGGTTGGCATTCCAATGCTCCCAGTGGTCGCCGGTGAGCGGACGACGCGCAATCACATCTGGGTCTACACTCTGCTGCTTGCTCCCTTCACAATCGCACCTTGGCTGATTGGTGGAACGAGCTGGCTCTACGGCAGCACCGCTGTCGTCTTGTCGCTCCTTTTCATAGCGCTTGCTCTGCCCGTCGCGCGTCGCAACGCCGTAATGGGAGAAGGCGATCCGATGGCCGAGGAAATCCGGCTTTTCAAATTCAGCATCGTCTACCTTTTCGCGCTCTTCGCAGCCTTGGTCGCGGATCGCGTGCTTGAGGCCCAGGGCCTGATCGGTCCGGGCATGATGGCTGGAGGCGTACTCTGATGACGCCCGAAGAAGAAGCCGAATTCAAACGCCGCCAACGCAGCCGCAATCTGGTTTTGGCCGGAACGCTGATTTTCTTCGTGGTGCTGTTCTATCTTATCACCATCGCCCGACTTGGAGCGCAGTGATGGCGAGTGCTCCGCTTGATCTCCAAACACAGCGCGCCAACGCGCGCACCGGCCTGATGGCGCTGGCCTTGGCCGCCGCTATGGTCGGGTTAGGGTTCGCTTCTGTCCCGCTTTATCGTCTGTTCTGTCAGGTCACAGGGTTTGGCGGGACCACGCAGGTGGCGACGGACGCGCAGGCGGCCAACGCTGCGGCCGCGGCGACGGGGCAGACCATGTCGATCCGTTTCGACGGCTCGACCGCGATTGATGTGCCCTGGACGTTCAAGCCTGCGCAGACGACCGATACGGTTACTATTGGGCAACGCGATATGGCGGTTTACGTGGCGCGCAACGATGGTGACGAGCCGATCACGGGTACGGCGACCTTCAACGTCGAACCGGCGCAGGCGGGTCTCTACTTCAACAAAGTCCAATGCTTCTGCTTCACCGAGCAGACCCTTCAACCGGGTCAGGAAGTGCAGATGCCGGTCGTCTATTATGTTGACCCGGCGATCCTGGAAGACGAATTTATGGCTGACGTGGAGCAAATCACGCTCAGTTACACTTTTCACCGCGCGATTGAGCCCGTATCGACGGCTCAAGAGCCAAGCTAATTTGAATCGAAAGCCAGCGACGGGAAACGCATCATGGGCGGACAAGTAAACCACGATTATCACATTCTGGAACCGGATATCTGGCCGCTGATCGGCTCGCTATCGGCTCTGACCTTCACGAGCGGGATGGTGATGAACTTCCCGTCGGCGGCTGACACCTTCGGTTCGGCCGGGACGATTGTCATGTGGGCTGGCTTTGCCGGCCTGATCGCGACCTTCTTCATGTGGTTCAAGAATATCGTGGTCGAAGCGCAGCGCGGCGATCACACGCCTATCGTGCAGTTGCACATGCGCTACGGCATGATCCTGTTCATCGCTTCGGAAGTGATGTTTTTTGTTGGCTGGTTCTGGGCCTTCTTCGATTTCACCTTGTTCCCCGCACCGCTCGAATTCATCCAAGGCGAAGGCGGGGATGAAACGACCAACCTGTTCATCTCCGAAGGCGTGACCACGCTGGGTGAGCGTGTGCCGAGCGGCATGGAAGTGCTCAACGCCTTCCAGTTGCCGCTTCTGAACACCATCATTTTGCTGTGCTCAGGCACGACGGTCACCTGGGCGCACCACGCGCTGATCCACGGTGATCGCGAAGGTCTCAAGCAGGGCCTATGGGCGACCATCGCGCTCGGCATCATCTTCAGCATGATCCAGGCTTACGAATACAGCGTCGCGCCGTTTTCGTTCGGCGGCAACACCTTTAGCTCGGCGTTCTACATGGCAACCGGGTTCCATGGCTTCCACGTGGCGATCGGCACCATCTTCCTCGCTGTGTGTCTGTTCCGCGCGTACAAGGGCCACTTCACCGCGCGCCAACACTTTGGTTTCGAAGCGGCGGCTTGGTACTGGCACTTCGTCGATGTGGTGTGGTTGTTCCTGTTCGTCGCCGTCTACGTCTGGGGTGGCTGGGGCGCGCCGGTTCACTGATGACCGGGAGCGCGGCTCCTGAATACGAAAAAGGGCAGTCCGGGATCGTCCGGGCTGCCCTTTTCGGTTTGTGCCTTAGAGACGGAGACGGTTGATGGACGAGCGTGAATTGGCGCAGATCAATGTCGGGCGCTTGCGCGCGCCCGAAGGCGATCCGCAGGTGGCCGATTTCTTTGAAAATCTCGACCGGATCAACGCCATCGCGGAAAGTTCAGACGGTTTCATCTGGCGCTTGGTGGACGAAGACGGCGCGGACGCGACCGGCATTGCCGTGGGCGGCGATCCGCTCTCCTTGCTCAACATGTCCGTATGGCGCGACGCGGCGAGCCTTGCCGCCTATGTTTATCGCACCGACCACGCCGACGTGATGCGCGAACGCACGCGTTTCTTTGAACCGCATGAAGGGCCGTTTCAGGCGCTGTGGTTCGTGGATTCCGGGCATCGACCCACGCCGCAAGAGGGGCTGGCGAAGCTGGCCCACTTGCGCGAACACGGCCCGACCGAAGACGCTTTCACCTTTGCCAGCGCGAGCCGTTTTGGTGCCTGACGCCCCGCCACCAACCAGCCTCGTCAAAGCCGCCATTGAGGGCCGCTGCCCCAGCTGCGGCGCGCGCACCTTGTTTGAGGCACCAGCGATGATCGCGGGCGAATGCACGTCGTGCGCAGAGCCGCTGGCTGAGTTGGACAAAGGCGGGCGCATAGCGGGGCTAATCACCATGGTGGTGGCCGTGGCGCTGATCCTAGCAGCCATGGCGTTTGACGATTTCGTGCGACCGCCTTTGTGGGTGCATGTCGTACTTTGGACGCCGCTGACGATTGGATCGGTTCTGTTTGTCCTGCGCTATTACAAGGCCGCCGGTGTCTATCGCGCTTATGAGAGAAAGCGCACCGCCCATGTGCAAAGTGAGCCGCGATGACGCTGAAACCGCTCCCCATCATCCCCACAATCCTTGTGCTGGCCGCCGCGGCGACAATGGTGGCGCTTGGCATCTGGCAGATCGGCCGAGCGGAGGAGAAGGCTGAACTGATCGCCCAATTTGAGGCGCAATCTGCCAGAGACGAAGTGGTTGAGATCAAAACAGGTCGCGAGGATTTTGCCTACCGCCGGATACGAATGGAATGCGATAACCCAAGAGGCTGGCAAGCCGTCGCGGGGCGCAATCGTCGGGGTCAGACTGGGTTTGCGCACCGCTATTTGTGCGCCGTTCAGCCATTCTTCGATGACTTACCGGAACACACCTACGCCGATATTGGATGGTCACAGTCCCCTCAGCAGCCGGTCTTTGATGGTGGAGTGGTCGAGGGTGTCCTGGTGAAAATGGGGATTGGATTCAAGGTTATTGCCGATCCGGCTTTGGCTGGCCTCGAGCCTCTTGCCAAACCCGATCCCAATGATCTGCCCAACAACCATATCGCCTATGCTGGCCAATGGTTCTTCTTCGCCATCACCGCCTTGGTGATCTATTTCCTCGCGCTCAGGTCACGCACGGCCCGCGTCTCCCGATCAAAATCAGCCTGACGTAGCGTCAATCTTGCCCGCGAGGGTCCGCATCGCTAACCCCATTTCGCATATGCAATATATTTCCACTCGAGGATCGGCCCCAACGCTCGATTTTGAAGGCGCCACATTGGCGGGCCTTGCCAGCGATGGCGGCCTCTATGTGCCGCAGGTCTGGCCCAAATTCTCGCCCGGCGAAATCGCGGAGATGCGCGGGCTGCCCTATCACGAACTGGCCGCGCGAATTATGGCTCCCTTTGTGGAGGGCAGCCTGACGCGCGAAGAGCTCGAAGGGCTGTGCCAGGCGGTCTATGGCGACTTCGGGCACAAGGCGGTCACGCCGCTGGTGCAGATGGATGAGACGCATTGGCTGCTTGAATTGTTCCACGGCCCGACGCTGGCGTTCAAAGATGTCGCGCTGCAATTGCTCGGGTCATTGTTCGAGACATTTCTAGAGCGTCGTAACCAGCGTCTGACTATCGTCGGCGCGACCAGCGGCGATACGGGCTCGGCGGCGATCAACGCAGTGGCCGGGCGCGACCGGGTCGAGATTTTCATGCTCCACCCCAAAGGCCGGGTGAGCGAGGTGCAGCGCCGCCAGATGACCACAGTGCGCGCGCCCAACGTCCACAACCTAGCGATTGAAGGCAGCTTCGACGACGCGCAGCGCCATGTGAAGCGCATGTTTGGCGACAGCGATGTGAACACGGTGCTGAACCTCGGCGCGGTCAACTCGATCAACTGGGCGCGCTTGATGGCGCAAGTGGTCTATTATTTCTACGCTGGCCTGCAACTGGGCGCTCCCGAACGCGCGGCGGCGTACAGCGTGCCAACGGGCAATTTCGGTGATGTGTTCGCGGGCTATGTCGCGAGCCAGATGGGCCTGCCCATCGCAAAGCTGATCGTTGCGACCAACATCAACGACATTCTCCACCGCGCGCTGAAAGACGGCGACTATTCCGCTGGCGAGGTCACGCCCACGCACACGCCGTCAATGGATATTCAGGTGAGCTCAAATTTTGAGCGACTTTTGTTCGACTCCGGCGGGCGCGATGGCGCGGCGATGGCGGCTCAGATGGCGACCTTCGAAAAATCGCGCGCGATGCAGCTGACCAACAGCCAGCGCGAGGGCGCGGCCTCCCTTTTTGCAAGCGCCAGCGCCGATCCTGACGAGACGATCAAGGCGCTGCAATGGGCCAGCCGCAACGCTGGCCAAGTCATTGATCCGCACACAGCGGTGGGTCTGCACGCCAGTCTTGCTCTGGCCGACGATCAAACCATCGAACGCGGCACGCCTATCGTCACCCTAGCCACCGCGCATCCGGCCAAGTTCACCGACGCGGTTGAGCGCGCCATTGGCGTGCGCCCCTCGCTGCCGACGCGCGTGGGGGACCTGTTCGGGCGCGAAGAAGCCTACAGCGAAATCGCGGGCGAGTACCAAGCTTCGCGCGATTACGTGCTCGACCACGCTGCGGGCCGGATCGAGAGCGCGTGACGGTTATCTAATGGCGGAACTGCGGCAACAGCCGATCCTGATGGAATGCACCGGGTGGCCAAACGACGAGGGCGCGTACCGTCTGCTCGACAGCGGGGCGGGGCGCAAATACGAGGCGTTCGGCCCGCACGCCTTTATCCGTCCCGAACCGCAAGCCCTATGGCAGCCGCGCCTTGCCGATTGGCCGGCGGCGGGCGAGTTCATTCCGGGCAGCGATGAAGACGGTGGCGGGCGCTGGGTTATGGAGCCTGATGCTCCTCCGGCGGATTGGACGCTCAATTGGAACAGCGTGCGCTTCTCGGCACAGCCGACACCTTTCCGGCATTTGCAATTCTTCCCCGATATGGCCCCGGTGTGGGACTGGATGGGGTCAATCGTGAGTCCCCGCGCAGGCGGGGACCTCTCTCAATCGAAGCTCCAAGACGATGGAGGCCCCCGCCTTCGCGAGGGCTCGCCGCTAAGTTTTTTGAACCTGTTCGGCTACACCGGGCTCGGTTCTCTCGCGCTCAGCGAATACGGCCAAGTCACTCATGTCGATGCCTCGAAGAAATCGGTGGCCCAAGCGCGCGACAACGCCGCGCTGTCGGGGATGGAGGACAAGCCCATCCGCTGGTTGGTGGACGACGCCGCCAAATTCACCGCGCGCGAAGTGCGCCGCGAAAAACGCTATGATGGCATCATCCTTGACCCGCCCAAATTCGGCCGCGGACCCAAGAATGAGACATGGCGTTTGGAAGAGGGTTTGCCCGGCCTGGTCGGCGATTGCGCGCAGTTGCTCGACCGCGACAGCGCATTCCTGTTCCTCACCGTCTACGCCGTGCGCATGAGCAGCGTCGCAATTGCAGGACTGCTCCAAGAAGCGCTTAGACATTTGCCGGGCGTCATCGAACACGGCGACCTGGTCGTGCGCGAGGAGCCCGTGACGGGCGCGGCAAACCCCCGGTTGCTTCCCACAGCTATCTTCGCACGGTGGAGCAATCCGCGCTAAGGGGCCTCGCAAGGATCCATTGCAAGCAGAAATATGACCGATTCGCTCACTCTCGAAGTCGCCGATCTTGAAGTCGACGTCCTAACCGGCATCTATTCCGAGGAAACCGGAAAGCCGCAGCCGCTGCGCTTCACCGTGCAGGCGCGCTATGACATCGCGGATCGGTATGAGCCCGATACACCGCTTGAGGCGAGCAAGAATTACATGGACCTGAAGGCCGCCTGTGAGGGTTTGCCCGAAGGCGTGCATTTCAAACTGATCGAAGCGGTGGCGGACCACGTGTGTGAGACCTTGTTTGTGCAAGACCGGCGCGTGCAGGCGGTGACGGTGAAGATCGTCAAGCTTGCCATTGCGGAGGCGAACGAACAGATCGGCATCACCATGCATCGCGAACGGCCCCTCGACTGATGGCCGGGCAGCACGTGGATTGGGAAGCGCAACGCGATTTGCCGGCCTCGGGCCTTGAAGCGCACGCCTTTCTGATCGAAAAACTGCTGCCCGATATTCGCGCCGCTATCGAAACGGACGACCTTGCTTCGCTGACCGTCATCCTACCTGCCGCATCGAGCGAACACGACGCGTGGCGCCGCGCCTTGGCGGGCGATCTGGCGCGCGAATACACGCCCAAGCGCGTGAATATTGCCGCTGGCGAGCCGGGCGAAGCGCTGGCGACCCTGCTGCGATATCTAAGGGATGCGCCGGGCGTCACAGGCCACTATGTTGAGGCGCATGAGTGAGCTGAAATCCAGTCGCGACCGCGATCGCTTGGACCTGTCCGGCGCTGACCCCGTGGGTCTCGTCGACGCGTTCCAGCGCCGGATCACATATCTGCGCCTTTCCGTCACCGATCGCTGCGATTTGCGCTGCACCTATTGCATGCCCGAACGCATGACCTTTCTGCCGCGCAAGGAAGTGTTGAGCCTTGAAGAGCTTTACGATCTCTCTACCGGCTTTATCGCGCGCGGGGTCACCAAAATTCGCATCACCGGCGGTGAGCCGTTGGTACGGCGCGATATCATCGATCTGTTCACGGCGCTGGGTCGGCATTTGGTTTCGAAAGGGGGAGGCGGCCTAAACGAGCTCACCCTCACTACCAACGCGACGCAATTGGATCGTTACGCCGATGAACTGGCCAAGGCCGGCGTGGAACGGGTCAATATCTCGCTCGACACGCTCGACCCTGCGAAATTTGCTGAACTGACGCGGCGCGACGCTTTGCCTCAGGTTCTTGAAGGCATCGCGGCAGCCAAAGAAGCTGGGTTGAAGGTCAAACTCAACGCGGTCGCGCTTAAGGGCGTGAACGAGGACGAGATCGAGGATCTGATCGGTTGGGCGCATTCGGACGGGCACGACGTAACGCTGATCGAAGTGATGCCGCTGGGCGATGTTGAGGAAGAACGCCTCGATCAGTATCTGCCGCTTGATGAGGTGAAAGCGCGTCTGGAGCAGCGCTGGACGCTGAACGCCAGCGCCGTGAACACTGGCGGGCCGGCGCGCTATTGGGACATTGCCGAGACGGGTGGGCGGCTTGGCCTGATTACCCCGCACACCGGCAATTTTTGCGAGGGTTGCAACCGTTTGCGTGTGACCGCGACGGGGCAGCTTTATCCGTGCCTTGGCGGCTCGGAGCGGGTGGACCTGCGCGCGGCCTTGCGCTCGGACGATCCGCAGGCGCAGGTCGCTGACGCTCTCAGCCGCGCTCTCATGATCAAGCCGGAAAAGCATCGCTTTCGCATGGACGAACGCGGGGCCACGCCGCACCTTGCGCGCCATATGTCAATGACGGGAGGGTGAGCGATGGCGATCAAAATCCTTTTCCTCGGTCCTCTTCGCGATCTGGCGGGCGAGGCGTCCCGTGAGGTTGACGCGCCGCTGGACTGGGCGGGGCTGCTGCACGCTGTGGGGCCTGAGGTGGCCGAGCAATTGAGGGAGGCACGCGTCAACGTCGCGTGCGCGGGTAAGGTGCTGGGCGACAAGACTCAGCTTGACGCGCAGGACGGCGACGAGGTGGCGCTGCTCCCGCCGGTTTCGGGCGGATAGGGCCACACCAGCGGCGCATGAAAGACGTTCGTCTTCTCCACGAAATGTTCATACCCGGCACGCTGATCGGGCCGTTTACCAACGCCAATCCGGGGCTGGGCGGGGTGTGCACCTTCGTCGGCGAAGTGCGCAGCGGAGATGACCAGCGGGTCGAGGCGCTGGAGCTTTCGCATTACGAACCGCTGACGCTGTCTGGCATGCATGATCTCGCTGACGCGGCTCTGGAGCGCTTTGGCCTGATGGGTATCCTGATGGTGCACCGCGTTGGCCGGATGCGCCCGGGTGAACCGATTGTCTGCGTCAGCGCCGCCGCGCGCCACCGTCGCGGCGCGATCGAAGCGGTCGATTATTGCATGGACCACCTCAAAAGCGCGGCGTGGTTCTGGAAACGTGAACTCAAGGACGGCGAGTGGTCGTGGATCGAGCCGCGCGATGAGGACTACACCGATCTGGCGCGCTGGAGCTGACCGATTTGATATTTCGCAATACCGCCTACGCACTTTGATCAAGATCAAGGCAATCCAACAGCCCCAGCCCTAGCTCTGTCTCCAACATAGGAGACACCATATGAGCCAACTTATTCAAGATAAACTCGCCACCGGTCAGGCCCGTCTCGTCGATACGCCGGTCAAAGCTCCGCGTCATCAGGTTGAGGTTGACCAGAACTTCGAACTGCCCACCGCGCTGTTTGGAACGACGGTCGCCTGTTATCTCGGTTTTCTTGGCATCATGCTCGCAGCCTTTGCGGCTCCGATGTTGGCGATCCCGATGGTCATCTTTGCCGGATTTATCGTCGCCGGTTTTGGCGTCCCGATGATCTGGACGCGACTGGCCGGTAACACAACAAAGCCGATGTCCTATGGTCAGTTTCGCAATGATGGCGTGATGACCAACACCGGACGCTGCGCCCCGCGCGATGCGGCGATCCAGATGCTGATCCTGCCGGTTCTGATTGTGTGCTGGGGTCTGGCGGTTTCGATCGTCGTGGCAATCGTCGCCTAAGGTTAAGTCCTACACTAGGTCTTCGGCGCGACCCGATAGCGCCGATAGAAGCGCGGGATCGAGGACCTCGATCCCGCGCTTTCCTGTACGTTTGATCGCGCCGCTGGCCTCGATATCGCCCAGCTTTCGGCTGACGGTCTCAATCGTCAGGCCCAGCATGTTGGCGATCTCTCCACGCGTAAGCGGAAGATCGAAAGCAATGCTGGGGTGGCACGAAGACTGACTCGCCGCGCGCGAGAAATCGTGCAGCAGCGCGGCCAGACGCGCTTCGGCCGACGCGTTACCGGTAAGCTCTAGGAGGCTGCGCGTCGCAAGCAGATCTTCCTGAGACCGCCGCAGCAGCGCGCGCGCAAGCGCCGGATAGCTCTCAATCGCCGCCTGAATGTCGCCGCGCGCAAAGGTGCACAACTGACTCTCAGTCAACGCAACCACATCGTGATGCGCAAAGGGAGCGAACAGTTCGCCAATAAAGCCCGCAGGATGGACCAGCGCGAGGATCTGTTCATTGCCATCGGCGTCAATCGCAGAGACCTTTAGTGCGCCGCTGACCAAGGTGGCGCAGGCCGCTTCTTCGTCGCCAGCTGCGAACAGCATCTCACCGCGCTTAAGGACGCGCGTGCGGCCCGCTGCGGCCATGGCTTCGCGCTCTTCGGGCGTAAGCACCGCGCATGCGGCGGTCGCTTTGACCGGGCAGTCTTCACAGGCGAGTTGAACTGTAGCCATTTATGTCTGTTTCATCCCGATTAAACTTCAACGATCCAACCGCGCGGCGATCTCTGCCAATTGTTGGGCCTGACCGGTCAAAATACCAGAAAGGCTGGACTGCAACTGGGCGATCTGGCCGGTTTCTTCCGGCGTGGCCTGACTGGTTTGGGCCAAGGCGGCCAAAGCGTCGAGGTCCGCTGCGGCGAGCGAAGTCTTGTTGTGGTGCAAGGTAAGATCAGCAATGCGAATCTGCGCCTCGGCCCAGCGATCCGAATCGGGCGGAGCCGAATCGGCCGAGCGGGCTAGCGTTCGAGTGGCGCTGAGATTCGCCGAAAACGCCTTTGAAGCGACCATCGCTCGGTTGTTAATCGCCGCGAGACGCGCGTCCAGCTCGGCAGGTAGCGTCTCCGGTTGCGCAATGCCGTCACGCGGCTCCGGCACGGATACTCCCGGAAACTGCATCGCGACGCGCCCGGTCTCTTCGCTGGCCGTCGGTATCGCGAAAGAGGGATAGTTGGTGCTGCTCCCCGCGCAGGCACCAAGGAACAGCGCGCCAGCGCATGCAAATATGGGCTTTGCTGGTTGAAGTCGTCTAAGAGCGTGAGTCATAATCCCGCAGTCTGATACCACGCGGTGTCAAAGCGCGATAGATAGCGCAACATCAGCCGTGTCATGTTGGTTAGACAGAGCAGCTGCATTGGCGGACGATCGGGGAAAGCCCATCAAACGCTCTTTCTCTCGCACCTTGTTGTTGACTTGAAGGCCCCGGTCCCTTAACGGCACGCATCTTTCCGGGGCTGCTCTCGAAGCGGCGCCGCATACGCGTTTGGTCGGGGCTTTACGCCTCACAAGGCTGAACACACACGCAAGATTGAGAGTTTACAAGCCATGTTCGCGATAGTGCGCACAGGCGGCAAGCAATATCGGGTTGCCGCCGGAGACAAAATTGCCGTTGAAAAACTCGCTGGTGAAGCCGGTGAGACGATCACGCTGGACGATATTCTGCTGGCCGGCGAAGGCGACACGATCGCTGACGCGTCGAAGGTCACCGTTTCGGCTGAGATCATCGCTCAGGCCAAAAGTGAAAAGGTTGTCGTTTTCAAAAAGCGCCGCCGTCACAACTACCGTCGCAAAGCCGGCCACCGTCAGCAAATGACGTTGCTGCGCATCACGGATGTGGGCGCGGGTGCGAAGAAGGCTCCGACCAAGAAAGCCGCCGCTCCGAAGACGGATGACGCCGACGCCAAGGCGGCACCGGCCAAGAAGGCTCCCGCGAAGAAAGCGGCGCCGAAAACCGCAGCGGCTGAAAAGAAGCCCGCCGCCCAGAAAGCACCGGCCAAAAAGGCTCCGGCTAAGAAAGCCGCGCCCAAGGCTGACGAGACCAAGTAAGGATCACTGAACCATGGCACATAAAAAAGCAGGCGGTTCATCGCGTAACGGTCGCGATTCAAACCCTAAGTATCTTGGTGTGAAGAAGTTCGGCGGCCAGGTCGTGGTCGGCGGCAACATCCTCGTGCGTCAACGCGGCACCAAATTCTATCCGGGCGCCAATGTTGGCCTGGGCCGTGACCACACGCTCTTCGCGACCAGCGATGGCGTTGTTCGATTCCACAAAGGCAAACTCGGCCGCAAATATGTCTCAGTCGACATGATTGCGGAAGCAGCCGAATAACCGGACGGTTCACGAACAGGATCGTCCACCGGGGCGGTCCTAGCCGATCATAGAAATCGGCACTGATGAGGGAGAAGGGCCACCCCAAGACTGGGGGAGCCGTCTCCCTCTTCGCATTTCTCCCTCAATTCGGCGCGAAATCATGTTTCGTGGCCACAATTGTGTCACGCATTGGCTGTAGCGGGCGAGGCGTGGGGCGAGAGAGGGATTGATCGTGTTTCACAGAAGCCAAAGACTGCTGTTGCGGCCTATCTGGCCCGAAGACTGGCAAATCGTTCTTAGCGGTATCGCTGACGAAGGCGTCGTGCGAAATCTCGCCAAGGCACCCTGGCCTTATCGCGAAGACGACGCCCGCGAATTCACCACGCTGCCGATAGAGCCGCACTTTCCTCGTTTCCTGATCACCCGCGCGCGCGATGCGGCGTTAGTGGGCTGTATCGGCATCGACCGGTCCGACGCATTCGATGACGGGGCGGAGCTTGGATATTGGATTGCGCGCCAACACTGGGGGCAGGGCTTTGCGACTGAGGCCGGTCGCGCAGTGCTCGAGATCGCGCGCACGCTGGGATATGCCCGCGTAATGGCGATGCACTTCCTCGATAATCCCGCATCGGGCCGAGTGCTGGAAAAGCTGGGTTTCGAAGCCACGGGCGCGGTGTCGAAGCGGCATTCTTGTGCGCGCGGAGAAGCGGTTCTGGCGCGCGAATTCACTCTGGATTTTGTGCAGAGTGGTGAGAGCGTATCTTACGCGGCGTGATCAACGTGCCTTGTTGAGCCGCTCGCTTGTCGCGGTGCATGATTGCGCTTAGGGTCAGCCGCAATGACAAGTCGCAAACGTTTAACACCCGAAGAATCGCGAGCCAGCGCTTTGGCTGCTGCGCGCGCTCTTCTTATCGAAACTGGTCCGCAATCGGTCACCCTCAAGGCCGTGGCGACGCGGATCGGGCGAACGCACGCGAATCTTTTGCACCACTTCGGATCGGCTTCGGGGCTACAAAAGGCGCTTGCGGGGCATTTGGCTACGACGGTGTGCGAGACCATTAAAGAGGCGGTCCATGCGAGCCGCGCCGGGCTTGGATCCGCTCGCGAGGTGGTGGACCTGACGTTTGACGCGTTCGATCGCGAAGGAGCCGGCGCGCTAACCAGCTGGATGCTTCTGACCGGTAATGAAGACGCCCTCGCACCCATCATTACCACTATCCACGCACTCGTCGATGAAATCGCTACGGAGGAGGCCGTTTGCGTGGAAGAGGATCAGCCAGTCCACCGCGACACTCTTAATCTCGTGCTCTTAGCGCTCGGTGACGCATTAATCGGTGCGGCGTTGGCAAAATCCTTGGGGCTGCCTCGCGACGCGGCCCGCGAACGCGCTCAGCAAGCTCTTGAAGCGTCTATGGAACGCTATCAAACGACCTGAGAGGTCGATCTTTTAGATTCTATTCTGAAAGACCAGCGCGTTGCCAATCCGGCAGCGCCGCAGGATCAATATCCGCCACGCGCAAGTGATCGATGGCCAGCCGAGCCTCTGGATACGCGACTTTCCGCCGCTTCTCGTCTGATGCGTCCAACGGCACCACGACAAGACGGCGGTTCACCTTCTGCCGCCAGTTCATGCGGGCGGTGTTTTCCTGGCCTACATAGCAGCCCTTTTCAAAGCTTACCCCGCCCAGTTCGACTGCGTTGGTTTCCAACCACAGGATATCGCCCAACTCAGCCACGCCTTCAGGCACACCGAGCGAAAGGCGATGCGTCATCCACGCCGCATCAGCGGGATCGCCATTGGGAGCTGCCAACCAGCGATGGCCAAGCGCCGTGAGCCGCGGGTCCTTCACAGCGCCCTCAGCCGTTGCGGAGGACCAGTGCACCCCCAGCGCTTCTTCCAGGCCAATATCGATCTGGCGGCGCAGACGATAAAGCGACAGGCGCTTGACCAAATCCAGCGCAATCGCTGCCTCGCAGTCCAGCAGCAACGCCCCATCTCCGCCGTCCCAGACGATAAAGTCGAACATCGCCTTGCCTTGCGCGCTCAACAGTGCGGCGTAGACCGGCAGGTCACCGGACACGTCATTGGTCACAAGTCCCTGAAGAAACCCGCGAACGTCTTCGCCAGGCTCGCGCGGCGCGAGGCGCACCAGGGCCCTTAAAGCTAAATGTGTTGCGCTCATCGGATTCTCTTTACAATCGCATCCGCAAGGCGCTCGCCCAGTTGCGGGCCTTGTACGGGATAGAGATAGGGTTCGATCAGCTCGGCTTCCATAAGGGCGAGGTTACCATCTTCCATTCGCAGCATGTCGATACGCGCGTAGAGCGGAGTGTCGAACGGCACCGCGTCCAACACGGCTTTCGCGGTGGCGAGGTCGTCGGTGCTGGGCTGATAGTGATCTTCGGTGCCGCCATAGAGCGACTGGATACGGTATTCGCCATCCGCCGCGCGTTTGACCAAAGCGTGGCTGATCGCGCCGTCCACGATGATAAAGCTCAACTCGCCTTCGGTGGCGATTGCGGGAAGATAGGGCTGGATCATCGCTGGTGCCCCAAAGGACCAATCGGGTCCCGGCAGGCTGGAACGGTGCATAAGCTCTTGTCCCTCGGCCCCCGCGCCAACCTGGCGTTTAACCACGACCCGGTCGCATTCAAAGACTTCGAGCGCTTCTATCACGCCCTTTTGCGTGACCGTCTCACGCCACAAGGTCGGGATCGTGCGTACTCCAGCCGTCTCCAGCTCACGCAAATAGGTTTTGATGATGTTCCAGCGAACCAGATCTGGCGGGTTGTGAATAGCGACGCCCTTGGCCTGCAACGCGGTCAGCTTTTCCAGAAACGCGTCGGAGCGATCTTGGTAATTCCATGCGGTCCCCAGCAGCGCAGCGTCCACGCCGTTGAACTCCGATAGCGGCGCTTCCCAATCGATAACGCGCAGGTTTAGCCCTTTGGCTGCAAAGGCGGGCTCGAGGTTGGCAATCATCAAATCGTGTTCGAAGGCGTCACCGCGACGTTCTCCGGAACCGGGCACGGTGGTCGCGCAAGCGAGGAAAGCTACAGTCGTCATTGCGCAGGCCGTGTACGGCCATGATCGGGCACTGGAAAGCCCTCTCGTCACAGATTAGAGGGGCAATCATGACAGAGACGATCACGATCCGCCGCCCCGACGATTGGCATCTGCATTTTCGTGATGGAGATATCATGCGCGGAGTGGTGCCTTACACGGCCCGCCAGTTTGCGCGCGCGATTGTTATGCCCAATCTCTCGCCGCCGGTGACCACCATGCAGCTGGCGCGCGAATATCGCGATCGGATCAACGCGGCGGTGCCTGAAGGTGTCGACTTCACGCCGCTGATGACCTGCTATCTTACTGATGGCACCGATCCCGATGATCTGGCGTTGGGGGCAGGCGAGGGGGTGTTCGCCGCCGCCAAGATGTATCCCGCGAACGCCACCACGAACTCTGCGAGCGGTGTCACCGATGTCGAAGGGATTTTCCCTGTCTTCGAACGCATGGAGAAAGAGGACATCGTCCTGTGCATCCACGGCGAGGTGGTCGATGCGGATATCGACGTGTTTGACCGCGAGGCGGAGTTTATTGATCGATATCTGGGCAAGATCGCTTCGACCTTTCCGAACTTGCGGATTGTTTTTGAACACATCACCACGTCCGAAGCCGTAGAGTTCGTCAAGGCGGGCAGCGACAAGATCGCCGCGACCATCACACCGCAGCACCTTCACATCAATCGCAACGCGATGCTCGTGGGCGGCATACAGCCGCACAATTACTGTCTGCCCGTTGCCAAGCGAGAGACGCACAGGCTCGCCTTGCGGGCGGCCGCGACTAGCGCTGATCCAGCCATCGCCAATAAGTTCTTTTTAGGCACGGACAGCGCGCCGCATTTGCGCGGTGATAAAGAGAGCGACTGCGGATGCGCCGGGATCTTCGGTGCGCCCTACGCGCTGGAAAGCTATGCGACGGTGTTTGATGAGGAAGGCGCGCTGGACCGGTTTGAGGCCTTTGCCTCGCTCAATGGCCCGGCCTTTTACAAGCTGCCGGTCAATGATGAGACGGTCACGCTGGAACGCGTGGAGGTCGCTGTGCCTGAAGAGCTGCCACTCGTCGGCCAGACAATCGTACCGTGGCACGGTGGGCAGACCATTGGATGGAAGTTCGTAAGTCTGGCCTAGGTTGCGAGTTGCGCTCGCTTGGCCCGGCGGTTTCGCACCACCAAGTCGCCGACAAAAATGGCCACGGCGGTCCAGATTAGCGCGAAACTGCCCAATTGCGCGAGTTTCAGCTCCTCGCCGAAGACAAACAAGCCCAGCAAGAACACGATCGTCGGCGCCATGTATTGAATGAAGCCGAGCGTTGAGTATTCCATCCGCCGCGCGGCAATCGCAAACAGCAAAAGCGGGGTCGCGGTAAGCACACCGGAAAAGATGATCAACGCGCTTAGGCGCATATCCTGTCCGAAAACGGTGCCAGCCTCGCTGGTCGCGTAGGTGGCTACTATCGCGCTCGCGGGGATGAGCAGAATGGCGCTTTCGATCGTGAGGCCGGGCAAGGCGCCGACATTCACCTGTTTGCGCACGATGCCATAAAGTCCGAAACTGAAAGCAAGGCTGAGGCTGATCCACAATGTGGTGAGGGCGCCCCAGGCCAGCAGACCAACCGCGCAAGCGGCGATGGCGACCGCAAGCCACTGCCATTTCGAAAGTCTCTCCCCCAAAAGCATGGTGCCGAGCAGAACATTCAGCAAGGGATTGAGGTAATAGCCAAGCGATGTTGCATAGACATGCCCTTCAACGATCGCCCAGACATACACAAACCAGTTGGCCGCGATCAAAGCGGCGCTGAGAGCCAGCATGAAAAGCGCCCGCCTGTCTTTCAGGGCGGCGATCACCTCGGGAAACTGGCGTCTGACCGCGACAATCAAAATACAAAGTGGAAGCGTCCAAATGATCCGCCAGCCGACAAATTCGAACGGCGGGATCGCGGACACGAGAATGAAATAGAGCGGCAGAAAGCCCCAAATCAAATAGGCACCCAACGCTTGAGGCAAGCCCGAAGGATGGTTCGGGTTGGTTTGGGGTTCGCCGGTCGTCATCGCTGCGCCGTAGGGCCGCTATCGACCCGGCGCAAGCGCCGCCTTTGCTCTCAAACCAGCGTGTTGATAGTCAGGTTTGAGGCGATTTTCCTGAACAACCCCTGCAAATCCTGCTGTCACTGCGTTCAGGTAAAGGTGATTATAAATGAACAAGATCGCTGGTGAGGGTATCCTCCACCAAGTCCCTCATCGGCTTTTACCAACTTGGGCCATCCCACCAATGGTCCGGGCGCGGCTTCCACCAGCCGTGGGAAGCGCCTTCATGCCGCTCGCGGTATGGGGGCGTTTTCGTATGCGTCAATGAGGGCCGCCAGAACCGGATTGTTAACCAAACCGTGGCAAGACATTGTCATGCGCAGCCAAGCTCTTTCGACGGTCGCACTTCTTGCGTTCGCCTTATCGGCCTGTGGGGGTAACCCCACGGCCGAGCAAACAGCGATCGTCAACGAAGTCGACCCCTACATCGCCCGCGCGCTCAACGATCCTCTCATGGTGGATCCTGATCTCGCCTATCGTAACGAAGCCAACGCGGCGATCACGATCGGCTATGACCACGCGTTACCCTCGTTCAAAGGCACCGAAGAAAGCGTCAGCGCTGCGCGCGAAGTGGCGCGGCTTGAACTGTTGGAGGAGGGGCCAATCCGCGATCTGCCCATGCCCAGCCTCGAACCGGGTCCTGCAAGTCTTGCCAACCAGTACGGCGTTGAAGCGGTGCTTGAAGTGGTCGGTGCACCGCCGCGTTGCCGCAAAGATATTGAGGGTGATTTCGCCTATGCGGCGAGCTTGCCGGATATCGCTCGCGTGATGCCCCATGGCATGGTTCGCGTGGCTGCAGCGGTCGAGGCACCGGAATGTGACTTGCGGCTGGTGCGCTATGTTACGCCGGTCCCAATTGTGGATGCGCTTCAATACCACTACACCATTGCGACACGCGAAGGGTTTGAAGTTAGCTATTTTGCTGAACCGGAAGCCAGTCTGACCGCGGACCGACGAGGCACTTTTCTGCGCGTCTTTGCTCGAGCCACTTCCGGCAACCTCACCGCGGTGGATGTGGTAACCTGGGCGCGCTGATCCTCGGGTGGTGGCGTCTACTCTTTGAGTCCCACGCCGATATTGGCGCGCGGCTGTTCCATTTCGTTGCTCGCCACGGGATAAGCGCAGTAATCCGCGGCGTAGAATGCGGCGGGGCGATGGTTGCCGGATAAACCGATGCCGCCGAAAGGCGCGTCAGAAGAGGCGCCATTTGTGGGGCGATTCCAGTTGATTATGCCCGCTCGAATGTTCGCCCAAAATCGCCCGTAATCTTCTGGCGAACCGCCAATCAGCGAAGCTGACAGGCCAAATCTCGTGTTGTTCGCTTCGGCGATCCCAGCGTCGAGATCGGGCACTTTGATGACTTGCAGGATCGGTCCGAACAATTCGATATCGGGGCGTTCGGGGATTGCGGTCGTTTCGATGATACCTGGCGTAAGGAATGGTTTGTTCGCCATTGGCTGTCGCATTGGCAAAAGCGCCTTGCCCCCTGCGGTGACCAAAGTGACGAACGCGTCATTGAGAGTTTCTGCGGCCTCCGTGTCGATCACTGGGCCCATAAAAGGTTGGGGTTCGGCCAGGGGATCGCCCACGATCAGCTTGCGCACCAACGGCAGCAGTTCGAGCATCAATTCGTCATAGACGCTTTCTTTGACGATCAATCGCCGCGCCGCCGTGCAGCGCTGGCCTGCGGTGGTGAATGCGCTTTGAGCGATCAGAACGGCGGCGTCTGCGAGTTTCGGTGTGTCGATCACCACGAGCGGGTTGTTCCCGCCCATCTCAAGCGCCACTATTTTACCGGGATTGGCGGCAAGTTTTCGATTGATGGCAATACCCGTTTGCGCAGAACCGGTGAAAAGCACACCGTCGACGCCAGGATGCGCGACGAGTTCTCTCCCTTCGTCGGGCCCGCCGATCACAAGTTGGACGATATCCTCTGGCAAACCGGCCGCATTCAAGCACTCAACCAGCATTTCGCCCGAAGCGGGTGTTTTTTCGGATGGTTTGAACAAGACCGTGTTGCCCGCAATCAGCGCCGGGATGATGTGCCCGTTCGGCAGATGCGCCGGAAAATTGTACGGCCCCAGGACGGCCATGACACCGTGTGGCTTGTGGCGGAGCGCGCTGGCCCCTTGAAGCGCGCTGTCATGTCGTTTTTTGCCGGTTCGTTCGGCATAGGCGGCAACGGAAATGTCGACCTTGTTGATCACCGCCTCAACTTCGGTGGTCGCTTCCCACAGCGGCTTTCCCGCCTCACGCGCGATTAGATAGGCGAATTCATCAGCGCGTTTTCGCACCTCGTTCGCGAATCGCCTGGTGATCTCGATCCGTGTTCCCACCGCCATCGCGGCCCAGGACGGCCACGCTTTGCGCGCGCGACCCACCGCTGACGCCACATCGGTGTGCGGTGCGCTCCAAAGCTGTTCTCCGGTGGCCGGCTCGAATGAAATCAGCGTGTCGTTAGCCAATGTTGTGCAAACTCTCGATTGTCGTCCCGCGAACCTTGTGGAGCGAGAAGCCCCTGAGTTGGTTCACATCTATCGTAAATTCGAAACTACGCGTACCCCCGCTTTCAATGTCCCATGTAGGACAATTTTCCGCCCTTAAAGCAAGAAAAACAGTAACAAGACCCCCTTGCGCAGGCAGGGTGTTCCAGAATAAGTAGGATCGCGTAGTTCGGCATAAACGGGGGGAACAACGCGTGGTTAACCATCGCGGTGCTACTATCCTCCTGAAAATGTTTGTGAACGACGATCCGATTTCTGGTTGGTCGAGTCGCTCGACTGCCCTGGGGGAGTATGAAAATGCATAGAATGAGTCTTGAATTGAAACGAGGCGCTTCCGCTCTCGTCATCGCGACGGCCGTTTCGGTCGCTGCTTTTTCGATTGGTGCCACTCCTGCGCACGCTGATCAGTGTGTGCTCGACACCGACAATGACGGTTTTGGTGATGGCGTTGTCATCGGCAACGGCTCGGGCACTGACTCGCTGGCTTGTGGCGTCGACTCAGTCGCCTCAGGCGATCGTGCAACCGCGTTCGGGACCCGTTCGATGGCAACAGGCGAAGACGCCGCTGCTTACGGCACGGACTCCCAAGCGACGGGCGAACGCTCGACCGCTATCGGTACGCGTGCCGAAGCTTCGGCGGATGAAACCATCGCTATCGGCACCGACGCAGAAGCGCTGCAGGTGAACGACACCGCAATCGGCCTCGACGCGACCGCCAATGGCGGCAACGCGATCGCTATCGGCCGTCGCACCAATGCAGGCGCTTCGGGCTCGACCGCGATCGGTAACGGCGCTGTTTCGCTCGGCTCCAACTCGGTCGCTCTGGGTACGCAGGCGCGCACCACCGAATCGAACACGGTCGCGATCGGTGCCGATTCGCTTGCGACGCAGAACCGCGCTGTTGCCGTTGGTACGCGCACGACCGCGATCGGCGAAGCTTCGATCGCAATTGGTAATGACGCCAACGCGGACGGTATCGATGCTCTCGCCATCGGTGGCGATGACGCTGACTCGGGCGCGAACGCTGTCGGTAACTCGACCACGGCGGTTGGCGGTGAAGCTAACGCTGTCGGCGCCGGCGCTTCGGCCTTCGGTTGGCGTTCTTCGGCCAGCGCGGAACGCGCTCAGGCTCTTGGTCACCTCGCCAACGCTTCGGGTGTTCGCTCGCTCGCCGTGGGCGAAGCGGCCAACGCTTCTGGCCTCCAGGCGATTGCGGTAGGCAACCTCTCTTCCGCCAGCGCAAGCGGCGGCATTGCAATCGGTGGTGATCTGGACGGAAACCTCACCGGTGCAGACGCAAGCGGCGATTCGTCGGTTGCTATCGGTCTTGACGCCGCTTCGGGTGGCGCGAGCAGCGTCTCCCTTGGTGTCCTTTCCGGCGCCGCCGGTGACGGTGCGGTTGCAGTCGGTGCTGGAGCCAGCGGCGCTGGCCTCGGTTCGACCAGCACGGGTAGCCTTTCTTCGGCTTCGGGCGATTTCGCATCCGCCTTCGGTTCGCTAGCTGTCGCTTCGGGAGCCGACTCAACAGCGGCTGGTAGCAGCAGTCTTGCCGACTCGGACGGTGCAGCGGCCTTCGGCGTGTCCGCGGCCGCTACAGCGGAAGACGCATCCGCGCTTGGTACTGCGGCCGCTGCTTCGGGCGCAAACTCAACGGCAGTGGGTGCCGCATCGATTGCCGGTGGTGACAGCGCGACCGCGCTTGGCAGTGACGCGACCGCTGACTTTGCGGGTTCAACCGCTGTTGGCGCTGATGCAGCCACGGATCGCGACGGCCAGGTCAAACTGGGCGGTGCAGGCAGCTCGGTAACCGTGGGCGACATCGCCGCGAGCACCGCAGCGCAAGGCGGAGCTGTGAACTTCGCGACGGTTGATAGCACGGGCACGCTGGGTACGGGCCCGGTTGTTCAGGACGTTCTCGACGATATCGCAACCAACACGGCCGATATCGCCACGAACGCGACGAACATCGCAACCAACACGGCTGATATCACCACGAACGCGACGAACATCGCAACGAACGCTGCGGACATCACCGCTCTCGATGGCCGTGTGACGACCAACGAAGCGGACATCACGGCTCTCGATGGCCGTGTGACGACAAACGAAGCGGATATCGCGGCCAATCTGGCTGCGATCCAGTCCAACGATGTCGATATCGCGCAAAATGCGTCTGATATCGCAGCTGCCGACGCGGCAATTACCGCTCTTGATGGTCGCGTGACCACCAATGAGGGTGACATTGCCACCAATGCGGCGAATATCCTGTCGAACGACACTGACATCGCTCAGAACGCGGCTAATATCGCCGACAACGCGACGAATATCACGCAGAACGCGGCTGATATCTTCGCAAATGACCAGGATATCGCAGCCAACGCGGCGGCGATTACCGCCGAAACGGCCGCGCGTATCGCAGCTGACACGACGTTGCAGGACAACATCGACACTGAGGCGGCCACACGCGCCGCAGCCGACACGACGTTGCAAAACAACATCGACGCCGAGGAAGCTGCACGTATTGCGGCTGATACGACGCTGCAGACCAACATCGATACGAACACGGCTGCAATCGGTGCCAACGCGATGGCGATCACTGGGCTCGACACCCGGGTCACCGCAAACGAAACGCAAATCGCCACGAACGTGACCGATATCGCGACCAACGCCACCAACATCGCCACCAACACGACTGACATCGCGACCAACGCGACCAACATTGCGGCCAACACCACTTCGATCGGTGCCAACGCAATGGCGATCACAGGTCTCGATACGCGTGTTACAGCGAACGAAGGCGCCATCGCCACCAACGCGACCAACATCGCCACGAACGTGATGGACATTGCGACGAACGCCACGGGCATCGCCACCAACGTTACCAACATCTCAGCTAACCAGGCTGCGATCGCGGTCAACGCGGCGGACATTGCCACCAACGCGGCCGGCATCTCGACCAACGCGGGTAACATCACCGCGCTGCAAACCCTCACCGGAGCGCAGCAAGGTCAGATCAATACGCTGTTCGGTCAAACGGCCGCCAACCGTGAGCTGATCAACCGCGCCAACGAAGGCGTCGCGATGGCTCTGGCCATGGAAAGCCCGTCGCTCCAGCCGGGTACCAACTTCGCTCTGTCGGGCGGTGTGGGTTACTTCCAGGACCGTGGCGCTGGCTCGCTCGCCTTTAGCGCGCGCATCAGCGAAAACGCCTCGTTCTCCGCTGGTATGGGCGTTGGCCTCGACAGCGGCGAAGTCGGCGCACGCGGTGGCTTCCAAGTCGCCTGGTAAGCCGATAGACATACGATCATGAAAATGATCTCGACTCAAAGAACGATGCCGGGGCCCTGCGCCCCGGCATTTCGTTTCACCGCCGCCCGAATTGGCGTTTCTGCTCTTGCCCTGATGGGGGCGATAGCCTTCGGCATTGGTTCAACGCCAGCCGCCGCGCAGGTTCAGCCGGGGGGCAGTCTGCAGCAACCCAGCGTGCAGCCTCCGCCGTCGCTGCGCCCCACGCCAAGCCAGCTTGAGCTTTCACGTATGATCTGGTCGACCGTGGCCGCTGTCGATCACGCCAACCGATCGGGCAATTATTCGGTCCTGCGCGACATTTCAGCTCAGCCGTTCCAGATCAATTACAACCCGGCCAAGCTTACCGAGATTTTCGCCGGATTGCGCAATTCGAATATCGATCTGTCGACCGCTTTGTTGGTCCCGCCAACCTATTACGAAGCGCCGCAAATGGTGCGTGAGGATCTCTTCCGCGTGAAAGGTCTGTTCCAGTTGCGACCGATCTCGATCACTTTCGACATGTTCTTCCAATGGGAACAAGGTCGTTGGAAACTCGCGGGGATCGATCTGCAACCGGCGGAAATGGCGCAGGCGCAACCGCGTCCAGGCCGCCAATAGGTCTAAGCGCCAACAGAGACTACGCGTGACCGGCGGGTGTGGGAGCAGGCCCGTGGGCCTTTCCCATCCACCGGAGCGCATCGACCTTGGCCGTCAGCGGCGCCCAATCGTCGCGCTCATCAATTGCAGACCAGATGTCTTCGACCTCTTCGATCAACATCGATTGAGGTTCTGAATCGCTCCAATAGTCATGAGCCGATGGCGTTGGTTCATAGCCTTCCAGCGCGTCTACTAGCTCATCCGGCGCGCTGCCGAGACCGCGTCCCCCGCGATGGCCGAAGAAGAACGCATCAGGCCCTTGTTCAGCGTCGCGCATGGCTTTTTCGCAAACCGAAACAAGTTGCGTATCGGCCTCAGAGCCACGCTGAACGACTCCCAAACGCCAACACCATCGCCGGGCAATCGCTTCCATATACAGGGGCCCAAATCGGTTCAGCGCTTCGACCAGCGGATCACTTTCTGCCAGAGGCCTGAGCGCGATGGCCAATTGAGCGCAGTTCCAGTGCAGCGCTTCGGGCTGGCGGCCAAAAGCGTAGAGCCCGCCGTGATCGAAATAGGCGGCGGTAAAGCTCGGCTCCCACGTGGGCAGCCAGCGCCAGGGGCCGTAATCAAAGCTTTCGCCGGTGATATTCATGTTGTCGGTGTTGAGGACGCCATGAACAAAGCCAGCGACCATGTAACTGGCGGCGAGATCCGCCATGCGCTCAACCACCTGATGCATCAACCAAACCGCCGGTTCGTCGCGTCCGGGAGCGTCTTGAGGCGGCTTGTTGCCGGGGAACTGGGTCAAAGCGTAGTCGATTAACGCGGCCAGGTTCTCCGGCTCCTCAAGCGCCATCAACCGCTGAAATGTACCTATGCGGATATGCGAATGGCTCAGTCGCACCATCACCGCGGAACGGGTGGGGGAGGGTTCATCGTTGCGCCACAGCTCCTCGCCTGTTTCGACCACGCTGAAAGTCTTCGATGTGTTGACGCCCAGCGCCTCCAGCATCTCGGTCGCCAGAATTTCACGCACCGCGCCTTTCAACGTCAGCCGGCCATCGCCCGCGCGGCTGTATGGTGTCTGGCCTGAACCCTTGGTCCCCAAATCCATCAAGCGCCCATCATTCCCTCGCATCTGTGCGTACAGGAAGCCGCGTCCATCACCGATTTCGGGGTTGTAGGTGCGGAATTGGTGCCCGTGATATTTGAGCGCCAAGGGTTGGGGCAGATTGCCTTCGAGCGGTTCAAACCGGCCGAAATGGCGTGCCCAGTCCTCGTTACTCAAATCCTCCAAGCCTACGCTTGCTGCGGCCTTATCGTTGCGAAAACGGATGTATGTCTCGGGGAAATCCGCCGCCTCCACCGGCGATCCCAGCCAACTGGCCAGTTGGGTGATCTGCGGATCGGGCCGATAGGCGTTGTGTTGCGTCGGTTCGCTCATGGGCCGATAGTGGGTCTCTAAGTTGCCGCTTGCAAGGCGCGAATATCCCGCGCAAGAGCGTGCCCGACCGTTTCGATGAAGGGACTGTGGCTCACCATGCCCGAAAGCTATGAGGAAAAGCGCTGGACGAGCGCGGACGGCTTGTCGCTGTTCTATCGCGATTACGCGGGCGGAGAGGGTGCGGCGGATAAACTGCCTGTCTTTTGTCTGCACGGCTTGACCCGCAATTCGCGCGATTTTGAAAGCTTGGCTGAACATATCGCCGCCCAGGGTCGCCGCGTGTTCGTGCCCGAAATGCGCGGGCGCGGTTTCAGCGAATACTCGTCCGATTCCAGCACCTACACGCCTCTCCAATATGTTCAGGATCTGGAGATTTTGTTCAAAGACCTTGGCGTTGAACGCTTCATCTCGGTCGGGACATCGATGGGCGGGCTGATTACGATGCTGTTGGCGGCGGCAAAGCCCGGACGGCTTGAGGGAGTGTTGTTCAACGATATCGGTCCCGAGGTCGATCCGGCAGGGCTTGAGCGGATTGGCGGTTATGTCGGACAAGGGCGCAGTTATCCGACCTGGATGCACGCGGCCAAATCGCTGCAATCAGTTCATGGCGAGGCGTTTCCCGATTGGGACCTCGATCAATGGCTGCAGATGGCCAAACGGACCTTGGTGGTGAGCCAGAACGGTCGGATCAGCTACGATTACGATATGGCGATCGCTGATCCCTTTTCCGAACCAGGCAACGCGGCACCAGACAATCTGTGGCTCGCCTATGAGGCGCTGAGCGGTGTGCCGATGGTGCTGGTGCGCGGGGAATTGTCAGACTTGCTCTCACCCGACACGGTCAAGCAAATGGGCGCGCGTAATCCGATGATGACCGCGGTCACCGTTCCGCGTGTGGGTCACGCACCGAGCCTTGACGAACCCGAAGCGCGCGCCGCGATTGACGCGTGGCTTGCCACGCTGGCCTGATCGGGAAACTGGGGCGTCTCAAATGAGCAAGATTAAGGGCGGCCCTGTCCGCATTCTGCATTGCCATTCGACGTTCAGCGCGGGCGGCAAAGAGCGCCGCGCAGTGCAACTCATGAATGCCTTTGGCAAAGCGGCGGATCACACGATCGTTTCGGGCATGCCCGATCAAATGGGCGCGCGTGAGCTGATTGATCGCAAGGTGCGCGTGCGCTTTCCCACTGATTTTCCGAGCCTGACTGGGCGACCGACGCCGGGGCGATTGGTCACCATTGCGCGGGAGATGGAGGGATTTGACCTCGTTCTCACCTACAATTGGGGCGCGATGGACGCGGTGATGGCGCACACGACCTTTGGTCAGCAGTTTGGCTTGCCGCCGCTGATTCATCACGAAGATGGCTTCAACGATGACGAAGCCGATCAGCTCAAAACCAGCCGCAACTGGTATCGTCGCATGGCGCTGTGGCGCACCAATGGCCTTGTGGTGCCGAGCGGGGTGCTGGAGCGGATTGCGCTGACCAAATGGGGCCAGCCGCGCGAGCGGATTACGCGCATTCCCAACGGCATCGACACCGCTGCTTTTGGCAAAAAGGCGAACCCTTCGGCGCTGCGCGTCGTCAAACGCGATGGCGAGCGTTGGATCGGGACGCTGGCAGGGCTCCGCGCCGTAAAGCAACTTCCGATGCTGGTCGAAGCAATCAAGGATCTGCCGGAGAACTGGCATCTCGTGATCCTGGGCGAAGGACCAGAACGAAAGGCCATCCGCGAGGCCGCGACCCGCCATGAAGTGGACCACCGCGTCCACTTGCCCGGCGCGATCAGCGATCCGGCGAGCGTGATCGGGCTGTTCGACATTTTCGCGCTTTCATCGCGCAGCGAGCAATTCCCGCTTTCGGTGGTCGAAGCCATGGCGGCGGGGCTGCCGGTGGCGGCGCCAGCGGTGGGCGACATCGCCTCGATCGTGGCAAAGGAAAACATCGACTACATCACGCCGCCCGGCGACGTCGCCGCGCTCGCAAACGCGCTCGATGAACTGGCGGGAGACCCCGAAGGCCGTGCGGAAATCGGGGCGGCTAACCGCGCAAAAGCGCGCGCGCAATTCGATCAGGAACGCATGGTGGAGCGGTACCGGACGATCTACGCCAGCGCGATGGATCGCGATTTCTGATCGGTCAAACGCCGGCTCTTAACCTAAGGTTCAAGTGTGGACGCGCATGCCCAGGCCATCTGGCAAGCGTGCCCTTGGTCGATTGGATACGGCACAAGCTGAATGCTGCCATTGCGCCCGCCAAATCCAACGATTAAGGCCGCGCATCAAAGACAAGAATTGCATGAGGATACCTGGCTGCCGTGGCGCGTACCCCGACACCTTCAAACCCGAATTCTGACACGCCCGAACTCTCCGCCGAAGATGAGGTGGTGATGCGCGAAATTGACGAGGCCGTGCGCAAGGATGACGCGGCTGAGTTTGTGCGCAATTATGGCGTGCCCTTGGGATCGGCATTGGCCGTGATCTTGCTAGGCCTGGCGGGCTACCTTTTCTGGGATTCACAAGTTGAGGCCGGTCTTGAGGCCGATTCAGAGCAATTGGTCGCCGTGCTGGACTACGCACAGGCGGAAGATTTTGCTTCGGTCAAAGATCGCACCCAGCCTCTGCTCGACAACGAGACGGTTGGCGTACGCACCGCCGCACGGTTGTTGCAGGCCGCCGCATCGTTGGAATCCTCGGAGCCCGATCGCGCGGTTGAACTCTACGCCCAGGTTGCGGCAGACGAAGAGGCGCCGAAGGGTCTGCGCGATCTGGCGACCTTGCGCGAAGTCACAACGAATTTTGACGATCGCGCACCCGCCGATGTGATCGCCAAGCTTGCCATTCTGGCCACGCCAGAGAACGCGTTCTACGGCAGCGCCGCGGAACTGACCGCGATTGCGCATCTGGAAGCGGGCAACCGCGACGAAGCGGGCGCCTTGTTCGCCGCCATTGCCAAAAACGAAGATCTGCCCGGAAGCCTGCGCGACCGGGCCTTGCAGATGACCGGTCAATTGGGAGTTGATGCGGTCGAAGATGTGGAAGCGTTGCTTGAAGAGCAAGGGGTCGCTCCGGATGCCGCTGGTGTCGAGGGAGCGCCGGGAGGCGCCGCACCAGCGCAATAAGATCTATGGACGGAAAATTTACGATGACCAAGACGACAACACTCAGCCTCAAGAAAGGCGCGCGAACCGCGTTGATAGCGGGGGCTTTGGCCGCGGCGCTGACCGGCTGCGCAGGCAATGGCCTGTTCGGAAAGCGCGAGAAGACCACGCCGACCATCGGCGACCGTACGCCGATCCTGTCGCGCATTGAAAGCGGAACGGCGGTTAATCCGGGGCTCGAAGGCGTGACGGTGGTTCTGCCGCCCGCGCTGCCCAATCCCGAATGGTCGCAGGTTGGCGGCGCGGCCAGCAAGTCTTACGGCCACCTGCAATTAGCGCAGAATCCGACGAAGGTGTGGAGCGCGCGCATTGCTGGTTCGAGCAACCGCGAACGTTTGGCTGCTTCGCCGGTTGTGGGCAGCAACAAGCTGTTTGTGGAAGGCACCGACGGGACCATCCACGCCTTTGACAAGAAGACCGGCGCCGAAATCTGGCGCAAGGCCGAAGACGATATGGACGACGACATGCGTCCCAGCGCATTCGGCGGCGGCGTCAGCTACGATAACGGCGTGGTCTACGCAACCAATGGCGTCGGCGAAGTGAAGGCTAAGAACGCCGAAACCGGCGAGCGCATCTGGAAAGTGAAGCCCTCAGGGCCTTTGCGTGGATCACCGACCATCGCCTTTGGCCAAGTCTATGTCATGACGCAGGACAACCAAATCATCTCGCTCGACGCGACGAATGGTGAAATTGTCTGGAACAAGGGCGGTTCGTCCGCGCAATCCGGCGTGTTTGGCGTCGCGGCCCCGGCGGCGGGGCAGGGTACGATCGTGGCCGGTTATTCCAGCGGCGAATTGACCGCCTATCGTTATGAAAACGGGCGCGAGCTGTGGGCAGACGCTTTGGCGCGCACCAATATCTCGACGCAGGTGAGCTCGCTCACCGACATCGACGCCGATCCAATTATCGATTCGGGCCGCGTTTACGCCCTTGGGCAGGGCGGTCGTATGGCGGCTTATGAGCTGGTCACCGGCCAGCGTATCTGGGAACTGAACCTTGCCGGTATCTCCACCCCCGCAATTGCCGGTGAGTGGGTTTTCACGCTGACCGATGACGCGCGCCTGTTGGCGATTGCGCGGACCAACGGACAGGTCCGCTGGATCTCGCAGCTGCCGCAATACCGCAAGGAAGAGAAGAAGAAGGACCCGATCTTCTGGATGGGGCCAGTGCTGGCGGGCAACCAGCTGTGGGTCGCCAACTCACAAGGTGAAGTCTGGCGCGTGAGCGTCGCCGAAGGCTCTGCGCAATTGTTCGCTGAGCTCGACGATCCGATCAGCCTCGCGCCGGTTGTCGCCGACGGGTACCTTTACGTGCTCGACGATGGTGGGACGATTCACGCCTGGAAATAGGCTCGGTTTTGCCGCGTTAACCTGTGCCCGTGGCACTGTCCGCCAATAGGACGGCGCCGCAGTTGTGGACCGCTCATTAACCCTTTCGCGCTAAGGGCTTGAGGGTAATGAGCGAAGCGACGCCCTCAATCGTCTCTACACCCACGCCTGCGCGCCGACCCGAGAGCGACGTGTCATCGGGCGTGGGAATTGCTGGCCTGCTGGGCCTTGCGGTGTGGATCCTGTTTTGCCGCACCTATCCGCTGACCGCGGAATGGCTTGATCTACCGGGCCCGCGAGAAGTTCTATCCGGACCCTACGCGGCGCTCATGACGATGGTGTTCACCGCCGGACCGATGGCCTTGTGGAGCGTTGCGGTGGACCGTGTGCATCTGCGCCCATCGACTGGCCTTGACTGGTCGCTTAAGCGGCCATGGCCCGAGGTTATGTCGATCTCCACCGTCAAAATTGCCGGTCTGTGGGCGACATGGGCGGGCCTCGCCGCGCTCTATTGCCTCGCGCGGTGGTATTGGGAGGGCGACTATCTGTTCGCGATCAAGGTGCTGGCGGTCGCGCTGGTGCCTATGGTGCTTTTGAGCGTGCCCTATGTCATGTGGCTCGACCGCTATATGGTCGATCCCAAAGACGGCGCGTGGCATTTCGGCGCGATGCTGATCACGCGCGAGCCGTGGGAGGCTGAGCCGGTCAAAAAGCATTGGCGCGCCTGGATTATCAAAGGCTTCTTCAGCGCCTTCATGATCTCGATCTTGCCCGGCGGTTTCGCCTTTGTGGTCGAAGCGCAGCCCAGCGCAATTCTGAACAACCCGGTGGAACTGGGCATGTTCTTGGTCACGCTGCTGTTTATGATCGACGTGCAGATCGGAACGGTTGGCTACATTTTCACGCTGCGTCCGCTCGATGCGCATATCCGTTCGGGCAACCCGTTCTTCGCTGGCTGGATTGCGGCTTTGGTGTGCTACCCACCTTTTGCATGGGGTGTCTTTGGCGCGGGCGGCGTGCTCAATTACGAGATGAACGGCGCGAAGTGGGATTACTGGCTGATGGGCAGCGACGCGATGTTGTGGCTGTGGGCCGGATGGCTGGTGCTGCTCACCTTTGCCTACGCGTGGGCGACGTTCATTTTTGGCATCCGGTTTTCCAACCTCACTTATCGAGGGGTCATCACCAACGGCCCGTACCGCTACACCCGCCACCCGGCCTACCTTTCGAAGAACCTCTATTGGTGGTGTTTCTTCATGCCGATCTTCGCCACGAGCGGATCTGTGGTGGACGTCATTCGCAACTGTTTCTTCCTGGGTGTCGTCAACGCGATCTATTACTGGCGCGCGCGCACCGAAGAGGCGCATTTGCTGGCCGAAGACCCCAAATACCGCGAATACCACGCGTGGATGGAAGAGAACGGCGTCATCACCGCGCCCCTGGCCCGGCTCAAACGCCGGTTGCTCAGCCGCGCTACGTCGCAAGCCGGTCCGAGCGCTCAGGCCGAACCGGCTGAGTAACGCCTACATCAGCGGCGCGCCGTCGTCCGCCTGGAATTTCTTCACGTCGAGGATCGTCACATCAAGGCTCGCCAGCGCCTGCTGAAAAGCGGCCATATGCGGCGTTTGAAAATGCGTGACGAGAGCCGCCTCATCGACCCATTTCTCGGTAATCCGCATGATCGAAGGGTCCAGAATGTCGATCGAGTAGGCGTAGTCAATGCAACCGTCTTCTTCGCGCGATGCGGTGATCATCGCTTCGAGCGCGTCGCGCCCGGCGTCGATTGCGCCTTCGCCCAGTTTGGCTGTTCCAATCACCATCAGCATCGCATGTCTCCCCTTAGGCCCTGACTATGAGTTCACGGCCTAGAACGAATATTTGTAGACGTGGCCGACGTCTTCGCCCCAGTCGCCGTTGTAAGCGTCAAGGAGCCTTTGCGCCGGCACCTTGCCCGATTTCACGATCTCGTCGAGCGTTTCGAGGTAGCCGGTTTCGTTGTCGCCCGCCCCATTGAGGCGCGCGCGGGCGGTGAGGCCTGAGCGCGCGATCTCGAGCACCTGTTTGCCCAGATCCTGCATCGTGCCGCTGCCGGGCAGCGCGGCGTCGAGGCCAAGGCGCGGCGCGTCGTTTCGCAGCGCCTCGCGTTCTTCCATGGTCCAGCCTTTGACCAAGTCCCACGCCGCGTCGAGCGCGCCCTGATCGTAGAGCAAGCCCACCCACAAAGCGGGCAGCGCGCAGATCCGGCTCCACGGGCCGCCATCGGCGCCGCGCATTTCGAGGAAGCTTTTCAGCCGCACTTCGGGGAAGGCGGTGGAGAGGTGATCCCACCAATCGCTCGCCGTGGGGCGTTCGCCGGGCAGGACGGGCAGCTTGCCATCCATAAAGTCGCGGAACGAAAGCCCGGCGGCGTCAATGTACTTTCCATCGCGAAACACGAAATACATCGGCACATCGAGCATATACTGCGCCCAACGTTCATAGCCGAAACCGTCTTCGAAGACGAAGGGCAGCATCCCGGTGCGGTGCGGATCGGTGTCCGACCAGATGTGACTGCGATAGGAGAGATAGCCGTTGGGCCTGCCCTCGGTGAAGGGCGAGTTGGCGAACAAAGCGGTGGCGAGCGGTTGCAGCGCGAGGCCGACGCGAAACTTCTTCACCATGTCGGCTTCGCTACGATAGTCGAGGTTCACCTGAATGGTGCAGGTGCGCAGCATCATGTCGAGACCCAGCGAGCCGACCTTCGGCATATGGTTCATCATGATCTTGTAGCGCCCCTTGGGCATCACCGGCAGGTCTTCACGGGTCTTGTCCGGCCACATGCCAAGGCCCAGAAAGCTGACGCCAAAACGGTCGCCGATTTCCTTGACCTGCGCCAGGTGTCGGCCCGTTTCCGCGCAGGTTTCGTGCAGGTTTTCGAGCGGTGCGCCCGACAGTTCCAGCTGGCCCGCCGGTTCGAGGCTGACGGTCCCATCAGGACCCTTCATCGCGATGACCTTGCCGTTCTCCTCAATCGGCTCCCAGCCGAACTCGGTCAGAGCCAGAAGGATATCGTGAATGCCGCCAGGCTCGTCATAAGAAGGCGCGCGGCGATCGTCGCGGGCGTAGACGAACTTTTCATGCTCTGTGCCAATGCGCCAGTCTGAGGCGGGCTTTTCGCCGCCGATCATGGGCGCGACCAGGTCATCGAGGCCTTCGATAATCGGCTCAGGAACGCCGTTGTCTTCGCGTGTGCTCATAGGGATCCAACTTCCATCATTGGCGTCGCCGTAGGCGCGGGGTCGGGGCGAGGGAAGCCAAAAAAGGCGCAAATGCACCCCAAAAAAGCCTACGCGCGAAAAAAGTTAAACTATTGGGGGTCCCAATCTCCGCTTGTCGCCATCCACACAGACAGCGCAGCGATCGCGGCGGTTTCACCGCGCAAGATGCGCGGGCCAAGCGAGATGGGAGTGGCAGCCGGGTGCGCGCGGATAGCCTCGCGTTCGGCGGTGTCAAAGCCGCCTTCGGGGCCGATCAAGAGCCCGACTGGGCCAGAACTGTACCGGAACGCGTCGTACGCCGGCTCGCCGCCTTCCTCGTCGGCGAAGAACAAGCGTCGGTCGCCCGGCCAGTGTTCGAGCAACGCCCTGAGGCTTTCCGGTTCGCGCAGGTCTGGCAAGGCGGTGCGCGCGCATTGTTCCGCGGCTTCGATGGTGATTGTTGTGGCGCGGTCGAGGTTGAGCTTATCCGCCACGCATCGCCGGGTGATCACCGGCTGGATTCGTTCAGCGCCCAGTTCGGTTGCCTTCTCAAGCACCAGATCAAACCGGTCTTTCTTGAGCAAAGCGGGGCACAGCCACAGATCGGGCACAGTCTCGCGCGGACCCAATTGCTCGGTGACGTCAAGCAGAACGTGCCGTTTGGCCACTTCGCGCACCTTGCCCATCCACTCGCCGGTCAGATCGTCGCACAGGATGACAACGCTGCCTTCGCCGACGCGCATCACGCGGGAAAGGTAGTGCGCCTGATTGCCGTCAATCCGCACGCTTTGGCAGCGGCTCAGGTCTTCATCGACAAACAGCCGGGGCGCCGATTTGGGCGGCCAGGCGGGAATGCGGGCAAGAGCCTCTTTGGCGGTGTCGTCGGACATGGCTTTCCCCTAATCCCATGCAGCGCTAGAGGACAAGGCCATGAGCCAAACGCCTGAGACAGTTGTCCCGGACACAGAACATCGCGGGTTAGTCGAACGACTGCCGCAATTGCCGCGCGATCTGGCGCAGTTGGCGCGGTTTGATCGGCCGATTGGCTGGTGGCTTTTGTTCTGGCCCTGCGCCTTTGGGGTGTGGTTGTCGGGCGCGGGTTTGCAGATTGGTTTGCTGGCGTGGTTCCTGCTGGGCGCGATTGCGATGCGCGGGGCGGGGTGCGTCTACAACGACATCGTGGACGCCGATCTCGACAGCAAAGTGGCGCGCACCGCCGCGCGGCCTGTCGCCAGCGGGCGAGTGAGCAAGAAAACGGCGTGGGCGTGGCTGATCAGCCTATGCCTTCTCGGTCTCATCGTGCTGCTGCAATTGCGCTTAGAGGCGCAGCTCGTAGCGCTCGCCAGTCTGGCTTTGGTCGCGGCCTATCCGTTCATGAAGCGCATCACGTGGTGGCCGCAGGCGTGGCTCGGCATGGTGTTCAACTGGGGGCTGTTGGTTGGGTGGAGCCAGGTGGGCTTTGCGTTGTTCGGCAATCAACATTGGGACGCGGTCGCGGCGCTTTACGCGGGCTGTGTGACCTGGGTGATCGGCTACGACACGATCTACGCGTTGCAGGACCGCGAAGATGATGCGCTGGTCGGCATTCGATCATCGGCGCTGCGTATGGGAGCGAAAGTGCACGCTGGCATCGCAGGGTTCTACGCCGCGACTATCGGTCTTTGGGCGCTGGGGATTTGGCTCTACCGCCCCGATTGGCTCGCGCTGGCTGCGCTGCTGCCGGTTGCGGGTCATCTTGTGTGGCAAGTGGCGACGCTCAACCCCGAAGACCCCGCCAACCCGCTCAACCGTTTCCGCTCCAACCGCTGGGCCGGAGCGCTGATGGCGGCGGCGTGCTTTATCGTCGGCAACGCCCATGCCGGGGGCGGTTTCTAGATATGTGCAACCTCTATCGCATGACCAAGAACACCGACGAGGTCGCCAAGTGGTTTGACATGGTCAATTCGCTGGGCGGCGCAAATTTCGGGGAGGAGGTCTATCCCGGCTATCCCGGCCTTGTCGCGGTGGATGGCCAGATCAAACAGATGACCTGGGGCTTCCCCTTGGTGATGAAGGGCAAGAGCGGCCAGCCCTTGAAACCCAAACCCGTCAACAACGCGCGCACCGATAAGCTCGACAGTTTCTTCTGGCGATATTCATTCGAAGAGCGCCGCTGCCTGATCCCCATCAGCGCCTGGGCCGAAGCGCAGGGGCCAAAGGGCGCCAAGACGCGCACCTGGATGGCGCGACCTGACACCGAATTGTTCGCCGTGGCCGGTGTCTGGCGCGAGAGCGATGAGTTTGGCCTATGTTACTCCATGGTGATGACCGACAGCGCCGGATCAGCCTCAGCGGACATTCACAGCCGTATGCCGGTCCTGTTGCGCACCGAGGATTACGAGGGCTGGGCGTCGGGATCACCGGACGAGGCGAGGGCTTTGTGCACGGCTTGGAGTGGCGAGCTGACCATCGACCAGACCGACCAAAGCTGGGTTCGCGGAAAGCCCAGCCAGACATCCTTGCTCTGACGCGGCTTTGTTGGTGGCTTGAACAGCGGTTCGCGGGGCATGATCTCGTTCATCATTGATCCGCCGCATAGCTCACAACCTCAAACTCAATCCCGTCCCAATCGAAGAAGTAGAACCGCTTTCCCGGATCGTAATCGTCGTGGCCAAAGGGGTTAAGGCCCGCGCCCGCCACCACCGCTTCCGCAGCGGCCAGATCGTCGACTTGCAAGCCCACATGGTTGAGCGGCTGGCCCTTGGAATAATCGCCTTTGACGTCATCGCTGGTGTAGAGCGCCATGTAGGAGCCGCCATTGTCGGGCTCCCCCACATGGATCGTGTCGCCGCCAAATTGCGATTTGCCGCGCCAGCGTTCCTGCCAGCCGAGCAGGTCCTTGAAAAGCCGCGCGCTGCGGTCGGGGTCGGTGACAGAGAGGTTGGCGTGTTCGATGGTTCCGATGGGCATAGGTGGTCTCCTTAGTCGGTTTGAATGGGGCGGGAGCGAAACGCTCCGAATCACCGCGCTTGCCCATCGTACAACCTCAACCTAAGTTGAGGTCAAGCTTATTCTGAAGGAAGCCTCTATGCCCCGCGCGATCAGTCACAAAGACCTTATTCCGATAGGAGACATGGCGCGTCGCACTGGGCTTTCGGTTTCGGCCATCCGCTTTTACGAAGGCAAGGGTTTGATTGAGCCCGTGCGCACCAGCGGCAACCAAAGGCGCTTCCTGCGCTCCGATATCCGCCGGGTCAGCTTCATTTTGATTGCGCAGCAATTGGGGCTGGCTTTGGGCGAGATTCAGGACCTGATGCGCGGTCTGCCGCACGGTCGCACGCCGACGGCCAAGGATTGGCGCGCGATCAGCCGCGCGATCCGGGGGAGGTTGGACGACCAGATCGCTCAATTGGAACGCACGCGCGATCGACTGGACGGGTGCATTGGATGTGGCTGCTTAAGTCTGGAACACTGCGCGATCTACAATCCGGATGACGCGCTGGCCGAAAGAGGGCCGGGGCCGCGTCAAATCATCGGATAGGCTCAATATTCTGGACCGAGTTCGGTATCGAGATCACGCGGCCGCGCGAAATGCACCAGCGTGGCGCAGCGCGGTTTGAGCTCGCTCCAACTGTCGATCGCGCATTCGAGCACGGCAAAGGCCGCCGTCGGAAACTTCACCGCCGCTTCGCGAAACAGATCGTTTTCGCGCGCCGGGGCGACAAGATTGAGGATGGTTTCCTGCAGGCCGGGATTGTGCCCGATCAGTAGGACGTTTTCGGGATCGTCCCCGTCGCTCGCCTGCCCATGCAGGACCTCTACAATCGTATCCGGGCTTGCGAGGTACAGCCGTTTATCAAAGGTCGGCGAAAGGCCAAGCCGCGCGCTTTCCAGCGTTTCGCACACGCGCACGGCGGGGCTGGCGATGGCGATGTTCCACGGGATGTCCTCGGCCACCACATGCTCGCCCATCAGAGCGGCCCCGCGCCGGCCACGGTCGTTGAGGCCGCGGTCAAAGTCACGCTTGACCGCGTCGTCCCATTCCGACTTTGCGTGGCGCAACAGGCCGAGCCGTTTCATGTGTCCACCAATCCCTCGAAGTGCTCCCGCGCACTGTAGCCACCGACCGATCTCAGGCAAGCGGCATTCCACCAGCGGCGAGCCGTGAACGCCTCCCTTGCAAACGCAATGCGGCAGCCTCGTGACACTCAGTTTGGGTGCTGAGCGCCGCGAGGCTGCCTTCAGACCGCCTGAGGAGTGGCGGACAATTCAATTTCGTTTACGCGAGAGCCAGAGCGCTTGTTCCCGACCACAGGCCAATCGTGGCGCTGGCGGCGAGCAAGGCGCTGACCAGCACCGAGACTTGCTCCGCCGGGCGCCCTTTGAGTGTCCAACGGCTGGGCCATGGGCGGGGCAGCGGTTTTGCGTTCTTGCGGAACTCTTCCTTATAGCGTGGGTGCTCGGTGCCCATCATGCGGTCCCAAAAGGTGAAGTAAAACCCGTAATTGTGGCCCGAAGAATGGTGCAGATCGTGGTGGGTCGTGGTGCTGATCCAATCGGTCAGCGGATTGTCGACCCAGCCCGCTGGGAAGATTTCATGGCCGACATGCGCCATCACGTTGCGGATGATCATATGCCACAGGAACAGGAACACCGCGAACCCGGCCATGGCGTAGCCCGTCAGGCTGATGGTCAACAGGAAGAGCGGCATATAGGCGGCCTCGATAACCGCCTCCCACGCGGAGAAGCTGTAGGCGGTCCACGGCGTGGGGGTGCGCGATTTATGGTGATGGAGGTGGGTGGCTTTGAAGAGCGCCTTGGAATGCATCGCGCGGTGCGCCCAATAGAAATAGGCATCGTGCGCCAGAACAATCGCGGCAAAATGCAGCGCGACAATCCACCACGCCGATTGGTCGCCGTCGAACTGGATCACACCGGTTTCCACCCCGATAACCGTCGCCATGGTGGTCACGCCGAAGAAGAAGACCGTGCGCAGCGAAGACAGGATTTCGCGAACGTAATCCTTGCCGGCCGCGCGCCGTTTCTGAATGCGGCGCGCTTTGGCGTATCCGCGAAAGGCAAACAGGATCGCAGCGGCGACGCTCGCCGCGATCAGATAGCGTCCAAGGTCAAAGTAAAAGACGTTGGCGAAATGTTCGGTCACCAGCTCGGTAATGTAGGTAAGGTCAGGGGTGAGGTCAGGGGTGAGGTCGTTGTGTGCCATCAGAAGGGTCCTCCAATCCGTTTCTGATCACGGTGTGGAGGAGCCTATCGTAAAACTCTCTGCAAAGGCGGAAAATCCGCATCAATTTTGAAATTGACGCGCTTTTTTCAGTTTTGATCAGCCGCCGGGACGGGCTCGTCGGCCATCCCTAACCGCCGGTAGTCGCTAGGCGTTGTGCCGGTTTCACTGCGGAAAGCGCGGTTGAAGGTCGCCAACGAATTGTATCCCAGATCCATCGCAATCGTCAGCACCGGCAGATCGACATTTTGCTTATCAACCAGCTTCTCGCGCGCCTCCCCAATCCGGTGGCGGTTGAGGAAGGCGGAGAAATTACGATAGCCCAGCCGCTGGTTGATCAACGCGCGAAGTCGATGCTCCGGCGTGTCGAGTTGATCGGCGAGGGCGGCGATGGTCAAGCCGGTGGTTCGGTATCCGCCTTCGTCCATGGCGTGTTTCAGCTTCTCATGCAGCACCGCTTCGGAAGGGGAGAGGTCGAGCTTTCCCTCTTCGCCATTTGCAGCCTTGCTTGCGTTCGTTTCCATTAGCAGGGCGGGCTCGGCACGTAGAAGCGACAGGCCTGCAAACAGGATCAGCGCAAGAATCATAACCGCGTTGAGCAGTTGCATCGCTGGCGGTGGCGCGTTGGGCACAAAGATCAGTTCGGCCGCCAAGATCGTCCCTGCTTGGGCCGCGACTAGCAATGGCAGCCACAGGCGAATGATACGGCGCTCTTCAACTAAATCGTCCTCACGATCGAGGAAAGCGACCCGCACGAGATCTCCAATCAATCCCAGTGAAATCAGGTGGATGATGTAGAACCCAATAAGGCCGGCTGGCGCGAAGAAATTGCTGATCGACCAAGCGCCTACAAATAGAGCGGCGACGATCAAAATCACTCGGGGACGGGCTTCGCGCTCGAACAGGTTGCGCGCGAACATCCAGATCCAGAAAGGCACGGAAAGCGACAAAAGATCGATCCATGGGTCCATCGGTCCTGAAGAGGGGAGCACCGGCGTTGAGTTCATCAAGTAGGCGATTGCGCCAATGACCATGAACACAACGGGAAATTTGATGCGATCCCTGATATCGCCAGCGGCCATCTGTGCGATGAGAAGCAGCGCGGCCCCAATGGCGATTAGCCGAATATAGAAGTCCCACGTCTCGATCATGCGAAACTATCTGGGATGCTATCGTCCAAGGGTCCAGCGATTTGAACGGCCTCTGGGGTGTCTTCACCGATCAGGCCTCCCTTTATCCGTAACAGCGCTTCGTCGAGCGTCACGCGCCGCACCACCGCGCCTTTGGGAAAAGCGGTTAGCAATCGACTAGGGAAAGCGGCCGAAAGCACGACAAAATGCCCGCTATCTTCGCGATTTCGGATTAGGCGACCAAAGGCCTGCGCCAGTCGCGCGCGGATGATGCGGTCGTCAAAAGCGTTGCCGCCCCCACTGCCCTTAGCGCCCGTTTCCTGAGCCGCCGCGCGGCGGGCCTTGTGCAGGATATCGGGGCGGGGCCAGGGCACCGCTTCCATCACCACGCAGCGCAAACTTCGGCCCGGCACGTCCACCCCATCGCGCAAGGCGTCAGTGCCCAGCAGGCTGGCGCGCGGATCGTCGCGGAAGATATCGACCAGCGTGCCTGTGTCGATCGGGTCCACATGCTGCGCGAACAGCGGCAGTCCGTTGCGCGCCAGCCGGTCCGCAATGCGCCCATGCACCGCGCGCATCCGGCGGATTGCGGTGAACAGGCCCAGCACGCCGCCATCGCTCGCCTCGATCAACCGAGCGTAGGCGCCCGCAAGGCCCGGCAGATCGCCGCGCTTGATGTCAGTGACGATCAACACTTCGGCCCGCGCCGCGTAGTCAAACGGGCTTTGCGCAGAGGATAGCAGCGGCTGGCTTTCGACATGCGCCGCGCCCGAACGCTGGATCGCGCTGTCCCAGGCGGCGCCTTCGTCTTCGATCCGGTCGGTCAAGGTCGCGCTGGTGAGCATCACGCCGTGCGAGGGTTCAAGGACGGTGCGCGCAAACGGTTTCATCGGATCGAGCCAGCGGCGGTGGATCGCCACGTCAAATTCGCGCGCGTCGGACCGATCAACCGCTAGCCAGTCGACAAAATCCGGGTCCGCCGGGCCGCCCAGCCTTGCCAGCAAAGACTCCCACGCGGTCAGCAAATCGACCCGCCAACTGAGCGAATGGCGCGCGCCTTCGATCCGGGCGCGGCCCTGTCCGTCGAGCCAATCGGGCGGATCGGCCATGATCGCTTCCAAACGCCCGCCAAGCTGCATCAGCGGCACGCGTATCGCGGCCAGCGCTTGGCCCGCCACCCCAGCGGCTTCGATCAGGTCGCCGGGAAGTCCGCTGGCCTCGGTTTCGATGCCGTATCCGGCCTCCGCGTTGCTTTCATCGCGCGCGTAGACGGTCTGGCGCACGGCGGAGAGCAGGTGTTCGAGCGGGCCGAACGGTTCACCTTCGACCAGCCGTTGCAACCAGCCATCGCCGGGCAGGGCTTTTCCCGCTTCGCACGCGGCCTCAATCGCTTCGGCGCCTTGTTCGTCATAGCTGGCGATATCGGCCAGCCGGGCGGAGAGGCCACGCCGTCGGCCCCGGTTCTTGCGCTCCGGCCCGGTGATCCAGCGGCGCAGCTCAATCGCTTCCTGCCCCGACAAAGTCGCGGCAAAGGTGCTGTCGGCCGCTTCGAAAACGTGGTGGCCTTCGTCAAAGATAACGCGGGTGGGGCGCCCAAAATGACCGGGCGCGTGGTCTCGTCCTCTTGCCGCGTTGACCATGACCAGAGCGTGGTTGGCGATGACCAGATCGGCCTGCGCGCTGTCGCGGGCGGCGCGCTCGATAAAGCATTTTCGGTAATGCGGGCAGCCTGCGTAGATGCACTCGCCGCGCTGATCGGTCAGCGCCGCAATACCGCGCTTGCGGAACAGGGTACCAAGCCATCCGGGCAAATCGCCGCCAATCATATCGCCATCGCGGGTGAAGGCGGCCCAGCGCGCGACCAATTGCGCCAAGATCGCCGGGCGCCACTGAAACCCACCTTGCAGCGCGTCTTCGAGGTTGAGCAGGCACAGATAATTCTCGCGCCCCTTGCGCACCACAACGGGCGGCGTGCCATCGGGCCGTTTCACCGGCCAGGCGCGGCGACTTTCGGAGCGCAATTGGCGTTGCAGGTTCTTCGTAAAGGTCGACACCCACACCGTGCCGCCCGACGCGCGCGCCCACAGCGACGCGGGCGCGAGATAGCCCAAAGTCTTGCCGATACCGGTGCCCGCCTCCGCCAAAGCGACATGAGGCACTTCGGCCCGATCACGCGGCGCAAAGATGCGCGCGACGTCCGAGGCGTAATCGCGCTGGCCCTGCCGCTTTTCCGAACCGGCACCGGTCAGGTGATCGAGCTGACCCAGCACATCGACGCTCTTCAATTCGATCTGCCGGGGTGGGGCGCGTTCGCCCGCTTCCTCCCATTCGGGCAGCGTGGCGAAGAGCCATTTTTCCGCTCTTTCTGGCCGGGCGAGATGCGGTTTCAACACCTGCGCCCAGGGCCAGCGCAGCCGCTCCATCGTTTGCAGCACCGACCACGCGCCCGCGCGCTCAAACCATTCCGGTTCCTCCACCGCCGCGATCAGAGCGCCCGCCGCCTTTTGCAGAAATTCGGGCACCGCCTCATCGCCATCGGGCTCGTCCATCTCCAGCGCCTGCGCCAGACCACGCGGCGTCGGCACGCAAAAGCGGGCGGGGTGCACAAAGGCGAACAGCTCCAGAAGATCGAGCCCGGAAAGATCGGGGTAGCCCAGCCGGTTGGCCACCAAGGGCGCGTTTAGCAGCAGGATCGGCGTGTCCGCCGCCGCCATGATCGCCTCGCCCTTGGAAACCGCACCGGTTTCTCCGTTCGGCCCCTTATCTCCTGGCCGCAGCCAATTGCCGCCATGGCTGGCGTGAAGCGCGGGCAGGGGCACAGGCGCGAACGCTAAAGGAGAGGGAGGCGAAGACACGTGGTGTCCAAAATGGGCGAGGGCACACGATAAGTAAACGATTACGCGGCACACTCTCCCCATGGCTGGCCCAAGGGCCGGCCCGATTGCTGGCGACGTTTGGCCGCGCGGGATTGAGGACGTGAGATGATGCGTTGGAAATGGATGCTTGTTCTAACGACAGCTGCGTTCGCCGCGCCCGCTACGGCCGGCCCGCCGCGCAACTTCTATGAAGAAGCCGCCGTCCAGGCGGTGCAAGCGCATATCGACATCTACCGCGCCTGGGACCTCGACGCGTTCGTCTCGACCTTCACCGAAGACGCCATCGTCATGGTCGATGGCAAGGCCGTCGAAGGGAAATCCGACATCCGCGCCTACTACGCCAGCGCGTTCGCCGACGATCCGCACAAGGTCCAGGTTATCGAAAGCGGCCTGAGGCGGGGCCTTGTCTACATCACCATGTCCTACACCTTTAAAGATGGATATGAGCGCTGCTGCACCTACGCGAAATATTTCGTGAAAGACGGCAAGATCGCCTTCCTAGAGGTGAAAATGAGCAATCGCTCCAAACGGGTGCGGCGCGCGGACACTGAAGCCAAGAGCGATAGTCAGATCGAGGCCCAGAACGAGTCTCGACCGTGACTTGGGCGCTTCGCCTGGCATGGATGACAGCGGGGTGCGTTTTCTCTCTCGCGTTCAGTGCGACAGCAGCGAGCGCGCAGGAAGAGCTAGCCTCATCACCACCCGCCCAGCAAGCCGACGACGAAGCGCGCATGATGGCGGCGGCCAAGGTGATCCAACTGTCGCTCGACGCGGTGCGGGCGCGCAACTTCAAACGCTGGCTGGCTTGCTATTCCCCCGATGTGATTGTGCGATCACCGCAGATGCATATCAACAACCGCGCAGAGCTGAGAGCGATCTACGAGTTCTTTTTCAAAGAGGACTCGGCGATCCTAGCGGTCCCAGAGATCCTAGAGAGCGGCTGGACCGGTGAACGCGTGTTCGTGCGCGCCAAGGAACAACTGGGCGAAGGCGGCCCGTTCCTGACCACCTACGCCGAGTATGAGGTGGAGAACGGCCAAATCACAGCGGTCTATTCGCAGATAGAATGAAGCGCGGCGCGAGCCGGAACCCGCGCCGCGCCATTCTGCGTTCAGAAGGCCTTCTGAACACCCACCGTGAAGGTGTAATCGGTCGGCATTTGCGGACCGTTGAGGTCCTGCACAACCGGCAAACCGCCTTCGAGCCCAAGCCGCCACCCTTTTAGCGACCCTTTGGTCACCGCAAAATTCATGCCCGCAAAGGCGGTGACCGTCTCGCCGCCCTGAAAGTCGGGGTTGGCGGTCTGGATCGGCCCGACGACAACCGGGTCGATACCGTCGATCCGGCCTTGCGTCTGCGCTTGCACGCGGCCCGAGATCGACACCGCCGGGGTCAACGCCACCGCGCCCCACACCGTCGCCATCGCTTTGTTACCAAGCGAATAGCCTTCGTCGTTTCCCACTCGGATCACACCACGCACCTGCGCGCCCCAGCCAAACGCGTCGTTCTGATCGCGATAGGTGACGCCCGGTTCCAGATCGAACGTCCCCGATCCCAACTGCATCGGATAGGGGACGCGCACGGTCGGATTGCCGCCCATCGGCGTGACGATATCGTCGGTTTGCGTGTTGGACCCGGTCGGGATTGAGATACCGGCGTTGAGGTGGACCTTATCGGTCAGGCCGATCAAAGCGGCGACCTTGGTGTCTCCGATCCCTTGCGGGCTGGTTTCAAACGTATCGAGCCGGTTGGTGCCCATGCCGCCCGCGAAGACGACATGGTCCATCTTCTTCGACACGTAATGGCCCATCACCATCAGCGTCACCTGATCGGAAAGGCCATACATCGCACCCAGCATGTGCATGTCCATAAACATTTCGGTCGGCACGACGCGCAAGGTGGGCGGCTGTCCGGAATTGCCGAAAAAGCGGTTGGGAACGGTGGTCGCCACGGTTTCCGGCGTCACGCTGTCAGTGCCGATCTGGATGCCGCGCATGTCCATATGCATGAAGCGGTAGCTGAACATCCATTCGCCCTTGGCGTGGCGGTGGTCGCCCATAACGCCAATCGGCGCGTGGTCGAGCGAGTCGAGGCGGTCGTCGTGATCGGCAAGCGCCGGGGTGGCCGCGCAGACGCAGCCAGCGAGGGCGAGCGCGCTGCCCCCCTTGAAAAGCAATTTCATCAAAAGTCTCCGAGTTGATCTGAAAAGTGGGGTCAGATCAGCGCGGGTGGTCCTGTCGCTTCGTAGGCGGGGAAGGGTGGCCGCGTGGCCAGGCTACGAACCGGAGTGGGTTCGGGCAGAGATTTGGGCGCGGTGCGCGCGATCAGTTCAACCGGCTCTGACGGCAGCGGCGGAGAACACGCAGAACAGCATGGATTGGCGCTAGGATCGCTCGCGGGATCGCTGTCGCCCACAGGCGTTTCGGCTTGCGATGCGGAGCCATGATGAGCGTGATGCGCATGATGCCCTGCGTGCGGGCCGTTCGCCCCCATAGGCAGGCAGCACGGCGCACCAAAAAACGCGCGCATGCCCAAGGATAGCAGCACAATAGACAGCAAAAAGGGATGATTACGCGACGCGGTCATCAGCGCTCGCCTTAACTCCTACGCCTCGATCCGCAACCTTGATACGACGAACGGGTAGCTCTTCGCATGCGAGGGATTCTTGTGAGAGGATTGCGTAGGCGGCTTGGTACAGGAGCGCTTTCCTACATCAGCGCGGTCTGGCTAGGGTCTCACCCCGGCGTAGAGGTAAACCGAATGAATTGTCGAAAAGCGTTTCGTGTTGGACAAGTGTCAAGCCAGCGAAGTTGCCATAAAAACAATGTTTATCAGTATTTTAAGCTCGATTTGAGCGCTTGACAGGCGCTTGACACTGTCAAGCGGGTAGGAAATTTTTGGAAACCGAAACGCGTCTTCGCGCTTGCAACACAGCAACCGAAGAATAAAGACCCCCTCACTATGACAGATCAAACCCTTCTCGAAGCCGCACAAAACTCCAAGGCCTGGCCCTTTCAGGAAGCCCAGCGTCTGGCCAAACGGCTGAAGGGCGGCAAACCCAATGGCGAGCCGGTGCTGTTCGAAACGGGCTATGGTCCCTCGGGCCTGCCGCATATCGGCACCTTCCAAGAGGTCCTTAGAACCTCGCTGGTGCGGCGCGCCTACGAAGCGCTGACCGGGCAGCCCACGCGCCTCGTCGCGTTCAGCGATGATATGGACGGCTTGCGCAAAGTGCCGGGCAATGTGCCCAATCAGGAATTGCTCGAAGCGAACCTGCACAAGCCTTTGTCGCGCGTGCCCAATCCGTTCGACACCGATCACGAAAGTTTCTCCGCCCATAACAACGCCATGCTGCGCGAGTTTCTGGATCGCTTTGGGTTCGACTACGAATTCGTCAGCTCGTCCGACCGTTACAATTCGGGCGCGTTTGACGACGCGCTGCGAGGGGTGCTGACGAACTTTGACGCGATCATGGACATCATGCTGCCGACCTTGGGCGAAGAACGGCGCAAGACCTATTCGCCGGTCATGCCGGTCAGCCCGTCGACGGGTGCGGTGCTGCAAGTGCCGATTGAGGTTGTCGACGCCGCCGAAGGCATCATCCGCTTCACCGACGAAGACGGCAGCGTGGTCGAGCAATCGGCGCTTTCCGGCCTATCCAAGTGCCAGTGGAAGGTCGATTGGGCGATGCGCTGGGTGGCGCTTGGCGTCGATTATGAAATGTACGGCAAGGATTTGACCGACAGCGGCGTGCAATCGGGCAAAATCGCGCGCGTTCTGGGCGGTAAAAAGCCCGAGGGCCTGATCTACGAGATGTTCCTCGACGCGGAAGGCGGCAAGATTTCCAAGTCGAAGGGCAACGGCCTCTCAATCGAGGAGTGGCTGACCTATGGTTCGGAAGAAAGCCTGGGCTTCTACATCTTCGCCAACCCCAAGAGCGCAAAGCAATTGCACGCGGGCGTCATCCCGAAGGCGATCGACGATTACTGGCAGTTCCGGGAGCGTCTGGCCGACCAACCTCTCGACAAACAGCTAGGCAACGCGGTGTGGCACTTGCTGCGCGCGAACGAGCGGATCGATACGCCCGAAGCGCCGGGCGCGGGCGACGCCTTGAGCGTCCCGTACTCGCTGCTGCTCAACCTCGTGTCTGTGCTGGGTCTTGAAGCGACGCCGGAAAACCTTGCCGAATATGTCGCGAGCTACACCGGACAGCCGGTGACCGATCCGGTGCTGCTGACGCTGATTGAGAGCGCGGTGAACTACAACCGCGATTTTCTAGCGCCGACGCTGAAAAAACGCGCGCCGGTGGGCGGAGAGATTGAAGCGCTCAAAGACCTCGACGCGCGGCTATCCCAAGCGCCCGCCGATGCGAGCGCCGAAGATCTGCAAACCATGGTCTACGAAATCGGCAAGGTCGAAGCCTACGGGTTCGAGAGCTTGCGCGACTGGTTCCGCGCGCAATACGAAACGCTGCTGGGAAGCGAACAAGGCCCGCGCATGGGCAGCTTTATCAAGCTGTATGGTGTTGAACCCACACGCAAATTGATCGCGGAAGCGTTGGCGGGGGCTTAAATTCTCGGTGGGTCCCCGCGAAGGCGGGGACCTCCATCGGCTTAGCGCTCAACTGAAAGAGGTCCCCGCCTGCGCGGGGACTCACAAAAGGAGGAATCTATTTTCCTACAGCGGGCATCATGCCCTAACGCCAGCGCCGTGTCCGGTACCACTTGGTGATGACGTATTTGCTCCCCTGAAGAACCGGGGTGCCCGCGTGCATTGTGTCTTCGTTGGGCGATCCGTCTTCAAGTGCGTTGTTCCAGATCATCAAGACGCCGGGCTTGGGCACGATCTTGATCCCGACCTTGGTGAAGTGGGTCTCGCCGCCTTCTTCGACCTCGCTGAGGAAGGCCATGGTCGTCCAGGAACGTTGACCGCCGCGTTTGCGTTCGCCCTCCCAGTATTTCTCGGTGGTGTAGAACCAATCGTTATGCGGTTTGAACTGTTGGCCGGGGAGATAGCGTTGGGCTTGGATGGCCTCGCCGATTTCCGGGTTAACGCCGAGCAGATCGTCAATGCGGCGCGAAATGGCTTTGACGAAGCTGTCCGTCGGGTCGAGGTCGCCGGAATAGGAGGTGCGAAAGCCGCTATCATAGCCGATTTCATGCAAGGAAGAGGGCCGCGCGATCAGGTCGGTCATGACGCACAGGCGGTCGCATTCTTCCTGGCTCAGGAAATCGCCGACCGCGAAAATCTCGGCCATATCGGTGTCGACCTTGTAGACACCTGGATCCGCTTCGAGCCGCTCGCGAACCGATTGACCAATTTTGCGCAACGCGTCGGCGTCAGGGATGTTTTTGGTTGCCATTCGCCATGCCTAGCAAGAGCGCGCTCCAACCAAAAGCCCCCGCCGAACCGAAGTGCGGCGGGGGCGTTTGTGAGGTTCTTTCAGGAGCCCGTTGGGTCTACCAGAAGAAGTTGCGGATCTCGTCCACGACTTCGCCGGTGTAGATATCGACCAGAAGCACGTCATCGTAATAGCGAACCCAGCGATAGGGTCCGTAGACCGGCGGCAGGCGGTACGCCCATGGGTCGTTGATGAAGAAGCGCGGTTGGAAGAACACGCTGTCGAGGAAGAACCCGATACCGATGGGCCGATAGAAGTGCCCACGGAACGGGGCGTAATAACGGCCGAGGCGGAAGAGCCCGCGATTGGCGCGGCGGAAGTCGCGCCAGCCAAACCGGCGATTATTGCGCCAGCCTCTGCGGTCCCAGCGACGGAAATTGCCGTTGCGAAAACCGCGATTGCCTACGCGTTGGCCGGCGCGCACTCCGTTGCGGAAACCGCGACGTTCGGCCCGGTTGCGAATGCGGCGGTTTTCGGCGCGGTTGCCGCGACGTTCAGCCCGCACACCATCGCGGAAGCCCCGACGGTTTGCGCGATCCACGCGGCGGTCGCCCCTGCGATCAGCGCGCCGATCAGCCTGACGGTCAAAGCGACGCTGTGTCGCGCGATCGACCCGGCGGTCGGAGCGGCGGTCACCGCGGACTGTGTTCTGACGGTTCACCCACCGGTCGCCGCGCAGGGTCTCGCGCCGCTCGATCCGGTTCGCCCGGTTGCCACCGCGACGTTCAACGCGGTTGGCGCGGTTATCGCCACGGCGCTCAATGCGGCCCGCCCGATTATCGCTGCGCCGGTCGACCCGGTTGGCGGCCCGATCGCGGCCCTGCCGTTCAAGCCGGTTCGCACGATTGTCACCGCGACGTTCGACACGGTTTGCGCTGTTTCCACTGCGGCGATCCACGCGGTTCGCGCGGTTATCGCTACGACGGTCAACGCGATTGGCGCGATTGACGCTTCGGCGTTCGACACGGTTTGCGCGCCGCTCGCCTCGATTGATCTCGCTGCGCACCGCGCCGACATTGCGAGCGCGGTTGTTCTGGCGAGTCCGCTGACGATTGCCGCGATTGTTCGATGGCGCCCGCTGGCGATTGGCGCGGCGTTCGCGCGGTTGTTCGGCCGCCGAATTCTCGCTCGATGCGGTGGCCGAAGCGCTGGTTGCAGCCTCCGCTTCGGTTGGGGTGATGACAAGGGCGAGCGCGGCGGCGATGGCCGAGAGCGCGGTGCCCCTGAGCAACTGGGTAATATCCATAAATGCCTCCAGTGTTGCCGCCCCACCACCTGCGACTTGGTTGATACGTTCTGTTACCAAGCTCAGACTGTCGCCAAACTTAACCGGTCTGTCAGGAAGTCGTTAATCTAAACATTTATTTTTATGAACGACGGGTTTGGGCCGATTTTTCCGCCCGAAGCTTGTTCTTTCACCCTCCCAAGGCCACATCGCTGCCCATGTTTGAAGATCTTGATGAAGTTCGCACCGACCTGACCAACCGCCTGATTCGCGCCGCGAAGGACCGCAAGGTGCCAATGCACACGCCGGCGGTGATCACCAGCGATGTGGATGCGCGCACCATGGTCTTGCGCGAGTTTGACAGCCAGGCTTGGACCTTGCGTTTCCACACCGACACCCGCGCGCCCAAGGTGGCCCCGATTGAAGCGGACCCGCGCGTCGCCGTGCTGTTTTACGACAAGGGCGCCAAGATCCAGATCCGCGTGCGCGGCATCGCTGAGATCTTGCGTGATGCACCGGTGACGGACACCGCATGGGACAATGGCAGCAACTTTGCCCGCCGGTGTTACATGGGCGAGAGCCCGGGGGCGGCCTCGGACGCGCCCACTTCGGGCTTACCGGCTGAGTTGGAGGGTGTTGAGCCAACGGACGAGCAACTCGTGCCCGCTCGCGACAACTTTGCGGTGCTGCGTATCACCTTGAACGAGCTCGACTGGCTGTATCTCGCTCACACCGGTCACGCTCGCGCGCAGTTTTCCCGCGATGGGGATGACGGTTGGCTAGGCCGCTGGGTCGCTCCTTAAGCGCCGATTTGCTTGACACATTTGGCAGGTGTCAAGCAGAGGAGACTGCGATAACCCGCTGATATTATTGGAATGTGTCTCCAGAGAGCCGCTTGACACTTCTCCAACTCTCTTTCGCCCTCGGCTAGGGCCAATGGGAGAGGTTCTGAACAGCGATCTGTCAGGCCGGACCAACGATGAAAAAGAGCCGGGCGCAGCGTAGCGGAGGCGGGGCGAGTAGGAAAACGCGGTTCCTCTGTAACTCCATTTTGTCCCATCAAATCCGTTTGTTAACCTTGTCCCGGTAGTGTCTTGGCTGAACACCAAGGGATCAGGGGAGCACACCATGTTTGGACGCAAGAAAGTTAAACCGCAGCCGCAGCCAGCGCCGCGCGCGGTTCCGGCCGATATGTCGCCGGAGGAAATGGATCGCCGCACCGACGATGCGATTGGCGTTCTGTCCGAGGCGCTGGGGATCAATCTGGACTTTGATATCGGCTCGATCTTCGCGCCGTGCCTATGGGACGATCCGGAGATCGGCACGCTGCTGCGCAAGGTCGGGCTCGAGCCCAATATGGCGGGCAACAAAATGTCGCTGCTTAAGGATGAGCGCAGCCTCAGAACCCTGTTGCAGCGTCCCAAGGACGATCCGGTGCGTGAGGCGCTGGCGAGTTCGGGCTTCGGTATGGTCCTGTTCAACCCCGCCGCCGCAAACGGCTACGCCGACGGACTGGTCACCATGCAGCGCGAGAAACTGCGCGAATTCGCGCATCGCACCGACCTATCGGACGAAGCGCGCGAATACGCGGTCTGGGACCTGATGCGCTTCACCAGCGAGGTGATGAAGGGGAATGTGCCGTTGGGGTGAGGGCAGTGTCCGTGTCTTGACCAATCGCCATGTTCATTGCGACGACTAGCAAAACCACGATACGACCTATGTGAATGTGCGATGACATGGCTTATCCTAATGGACGCCTTGGTAAGGCGACTTGCACTTCGCCATCAGCATACGACAATCCACATGGCCAGGTATCTTTACGGACCTTACCCAGGGAGTCTCTGTAGGTAACTTGAATAAGAGTTCGTGCATTGTCGGGAATTTTCTCTAATAGGGCATTCTCAGTCCCATCTCTGTGGATCCTTGAGAAAAATGCTCGCTGCTTCTTCCTGAGAAAGTCCTCGTACATAATATTGACTTCAGTGATTTCACCACCCTCATTGGAGAGAGTGAATAATATAGTAGAATAATTATGCTCTGTGTGATGAATTGAAGCTTCGGCTATGAGCATAGGTAGTTGCTGCGCCTTGTCTTCTTCCATTTTTGCGTGAAATAATCGGCGATCTAGCTCTAGTTGTTCTTGTGCAGCTTTTGCCAATAGCCTACTTTGTTCAACCGAGGCATTTAGCTCTTTAACTTGGTTCTTGAGAGCTTGGCCTTGCAGTTCTAGCGATCTAGCGCTGTTGCGCAGTTCCCTTCCCTGTTGGAAGAAGCCCAGCACCAGCCAAAGCAAAGCGATTGGTGCAAATGCTCCAGCCAAGAAATCGCCCAGCTCATTCAATTTGGGCCAAGAGCTCTTATCCGTCGCAAATACAACCAAAAAACCAAGTATAAGAAGGTAGGCAATCGAAAGACGCTTGCCAATTTGCGCTAGAGGCGCATTGAAAAACCAGCTCTCAGACTTTTCGACTAATTCCCAACGCGGCATGCACCATTATTAGCGCGTCAACTTCTTATAAGCCAGCCTTGTAGGCCGATCCGCCGCATCGCCCAGACGACGCCGCTTATCTTCCTCATACGCTTCAAAGTTGCCCTCAAACCATTCCACGTGGGAGTTGCCCTCAAACGCCAGAATGTGCGTTGCGAGGCGGTCGAGGAAGAAGCGGTCGTGCGAGATGACCACGGCGCAGCCGGCGAAGTTTTCGATCGCGTCCTCAAGGGCCCCTAGGGTCTCGACGTCGAGGTCGTTGGTCGGTTCGTCGAGCAGCAGGACGTTGCCGCCTTGTTTCAGCATCTTGGCCATGTGCACGCGGTTGCGTTCGCCGCCTGATAGCTTGCCGACATTCTTCTGTTGGTCGCCGCCTTTGAAATTGAACGCGCCCACGTATGCCCTCGTCGAGGTGTCGTGGCCGTTGACCTGCATGTAATCGAGCCCGTCGGAAATTTCCTCCCAGACGTTCTTGCTGGGATCAAGGTCGTCGCGCGACTGGTCGACATAGCCAAGGTGGACGGTGTCACCGATCTCGATGGAGCCGCTGTCGGGTGTCTCTTGCCCCGTAATCATGCGGAACAAAGTGGATTTGCCCGCGCCGTTGGGGCCGATCACGCCGACAATGCCGCCCGGCGGCAGCATAAAGGAGAGGTTTTCGAACAATAGCTTGTCGCCATAGGCTTTCGAGATGTTCTTCGCCTCGATCACCTTGCCGCCCAGACGTTCGGGCACCTGGATGACGATCTGCGCTTTGCCCGGCGCGCGGTTGCCTTGCGCGTCCTGTAGCTCTTCAAACTTGCGGATACGCGCCTTGGATTTGGTCTGGCGCGCGGAGGGCGTTTGACGGATCCATTCCAGCTCGCGGGCGAGCGCTTTCTGCTTGCCCGATTCCTCGCGGCTTTCCTGCTCCATCCGCTTGGCCTTCTTCTCGAGATAGGTCGAGTAATTGCCTTCATACGGGTAGTAGGTGCCGCGATCGAGTTCGAGAATCCATTCGACGACGTTGTCCAGGAAGTAGCGATCGTGGGTGATCATCAGGACGGCGCCGGCGTATTCCTTAAGGTGGTTTTCAAGCCACTCGACGCTTTCGGCATCAAGGTGGTTGGTCGGCTCGTCCAGCAGCAGGATGGACGGTTTCTGGATCAGCAGACGGGTGAGCGCGACGCGGCGCTTTTCCCCGCCCGACAGGTTATCGACCGGCGAGTCCGAAGGGGGGCAGCGCAGGGCTTCCATGGCGATCTCAAGCTGGTTGTCGAGCGTCCAGCCATCGACCGCGTCAATCTTGGTCTGGAGTTCCGCCATTTCGTCGCCCAAGGCTTCAAAATCGGCGTCGGGTTCGGCCATCTGCGCGGAGACCGCGTTAAAGCGCTCAACCAGATCGGCGGTTTCGCGCGCGCCGTCCTTGACGTTTTCGAGCACGGTCTTGCTCTCGTCGAGCTGCGGTTCCTGCGGCAGATAGCCGACGGTGATGTTTTCACCCGCCCACGCTTCGCCGGTGATATCCTTGTCGATCCCGGCCATGATTTTCATCAGCGTCGATTTGCCCGCGCCGTTGGGGCCAACGATGCCGATTTTCGCGCCTTGGTAAAACTGCAGATTGATGTTGGAGAGCACGGGTTTTTGAGCTCCTGGGAAGCTCTTGGTCATGCCCTTCATCACATAGGCGTATTGCGCGGCCATTGGGTCGTCCTTTTGGATCGGAAATTGCGTGGAATTCTTGGGTGCCAAATAGGCGGCCAGGGATGGGAGGGCAAGGCGAGAAAATCTCTCCATCCAGACAGCCACTTAGGGCGTTGTTAACCGCTTTTTGAAATAGCTGATCAGGCAAAGGAACGGTGTCGCAAGTGTCTGAGACCATAATGGGGCTTTTGAATCCGATGATTGCGGCGATTTTCGCTTCGATCTTCCTCGCCCTATGGAAGCGCGATCCTGACGACAAAAGTGTGCTGGCTTTCAGCCTCGGCCACTTCCTGATGGCGAGCGGCTTTCTGGTCTTTCACCTTACGCCCGATCCCGACGCGGCCGCCTGGGCTTTGTTCATGCACCTCATCTATTGCACGTCCACGGGACTGGTGTGCTGGGGCGCGGCGGCGCGCGTGGGTCAGAACTTTTCAGTTCCGTGGATCGTGGCGATTGGCGCGTTATCCGGGGCGCTGATGTTCGCCGGCAGCTTTAGTCCCGATATGAATGCGCGCCTTATGGCGGCGAACACCGGTTACGGTCTGATGTTTGCACTGAGCGCGCAAGTGATTGGCCGCGCGGAAAAGCGCACCACGCTGGACAAGGTCATCTTCTGGTTGATGGTTGTCACCGCGATCCAGTTTTTTGTTCGCCCTCAGATCGCTATTATCCTTGGAGGGCCGATGAGCGCGGAGGCCTATCGCGCTTCTGACTATTACGCGGTGCTGATGCTGTTCATGGGGGTCGACTCCCTCGTGCTGGCGCTCTCATTCGTGGCGGCCGTTGTCTACGATCAATGGCGCACAGCGAGTGAAGAAGCGGAAATTGATCCGCTGTCCGGGCTCAAGATGCGTCGAAGTTTTGAAAGCGCGGCGATGGATATGCTGGAGGACAATGTCGACCGGGACCTGTCCATCTGCATGATCGTCGTCGATATCGACCACTTCAAACGCGTGAATGACATCTGGGGACATCAGGCCGGGGATCAAGCGATTGCGACCTTTGGTAGGCTGATCGACGATACCGTGCGCGGCACCGATTTGTGCGGTCGGATCGGAGGCGAGGAGTTCTGCATCCTTGTCTATAACTGCGAACACGGCGCCGCCGAAGGGCTCGCCAATCGAATACGCCGACGGTTTGCCGATCAGGAAATCGAGGGCCTGGGACCAGACATCCGTCTCACAGCCAGCTTTGGCGTGACGGCGTGGCGGCAAGGCGAGGGCTTTGGCAAACTGTTCGCCAGGGCCGATGCAGCGCTCTACGAGGCCAAATCGTCAGGCCGAGACTGTGTTGTGAACGCGGATAAAGCGCCCGTCGCAAGAGCAGGGTCAGCTTCGGCATCCTCATCTTCGAAACAGCTGCCCGCTATGCAGAGCGGCGGCTCGGCACCCTCGGAACAAGACGCAGCCTAAATCTCTTGGCAAAACGCGTTGCAACGCGCGAAGCCGATCAATTGTAATCAGAGTGTGCTGCACGTTTTCGTACTATTTCTGAGCATTGCTTTTCGTATCTTTGCATAGGATTAACTCTCTTGTGCCAACAGGATCGTGGCTGAAACCATGGATTCTTGATGCAGGCATTAATCCTCACCTTTATCATTCCGGCGCTCGCGATGATTTTCGCGAGCGTTTTTGGCGTGCTTTGGTGGCAAGATCGGTCTCGCCTGCACGTCGCCGCCTACGCCTATTGCTACGCCGCGCTGGGCGCGGGCGTCATGATCAACATCCTCATTTTCCAGGCGATAACGCCTGGTGGTATCGTGGCCTATCATCTGCTTTCGATGTCCGGCTTGATCGCGCTGCTCTGGGGCACCGCGCATCGCGTTGGGTTGAAAACGCCTATTGGAGCCTATGCCGCCAGCGTGGTGTTCACATCCGCGATCCTGTGGGCGTGCATTTCCGCCGGTGAACGCGACGCGATGATGCTGGCTCAGAACGTCAACTCCAGCTTGCTTATGGCGTTGACCGCGCAAAACCTGTGGCACGCGGGATCTCGGCGATTGGCGGATCGCGCCCTGATCTGGGTCCTGTCGCTGTTTTGCGTTTTTGGCTTCATCCGGCCGTTGTTGACCGTGTTTTCAGACCCGCTGTTTGGCCCCGGCGAAGAAGGGGCTGCGCTGCTCCTCGGCATCCACGTGCTGGTCCTCGCGATCTTCTTGTCGGTGCAAGCGGTTGTGCTGATTGCGACCGTGTTGGGCGACAAATCCGAAGCGGACCGCGATCTTGCCGCGATGGACCCGCTTTCCGGGCTGCCGATGCGCGCGCGCTTTGAAGCCGAAGTCGGCGAACTGCAAAAGATAGCGCGCGACCGCGGAGCGCCTTTAACGCTCATCATTGCCGATATCGACAATTTCAAACGCGTGAACGACACCCACGGTCACGCAGCCGGGGACCGAGTGATCGCCGCCTTTGGCCAACTGATCGCCGGGGAACTGCGCGACAAAGACCTGTGTGGACGCATCGGTGGCGAAGAGTTTTGCGTCGTGGCCTTTAAGTGCGATGGCGCAAACGGCCAATCGCTTGCGAACCGCCTGCGGCGCGCGATCGACCGGACGATGGTGCCTTGGGGCACGCAAGAGATTAGGATCACGTCGAGTTTTGGTGTCGCGGAATGGCATCCGCATGAATCCTACACCGACGCGTTCAAGCGCGCGGATGCGGCGCTCTACGCTGCAAAGGATGCGGGCCGAGATTGCGTCGTCCTTGCCGGATCGGAAGCGGGCAACCAGGCCGCTTTTGGCAAACGCGCGAGTGACTTCGCCGTTGAAGAGCAGACCGGGGACATCGACGTCGCGGCGCGCGCTGCCCTGGGCGGTCGCTAGTCGCGCCACGCTGGACACTATGCCTCGCGCAAGATAGCGCGGCGCGGATGACTCATAGCCTTTCTTCCGCTCGTTCCTTGATGCTCCTCAGCGCGTCGGCGCTTATGGCCTCGTCGTCGGTCGCTTACGCGCAGTCCGCTTTCGAAGCCGCGCAAGGGCGGGGGCAAGAGAGCGCCGCCCAAACCGCCGCATCCGCGCCCCCATCGCTTGAGGCGGTCGCCACCGATGCGCTGGATCGCGACACGACAGCGTTTGACTTTGTTGAAGGCATCACCACCGAAGTCGGCCCGCGCCAAGCGGGGACCGAGGCCGAGGCGCGGGCGCGCGATTGGGCGATGGCGTGGCTGAAGGCGCAAGGATTTGCCAACGTGGCCGCCGAACCCTTCGATATGGAAACCTGGGTGCCGGGCGAAACGCACAAAGTCGAAGTGATCAGCCCCTTTGCGCAGCCCATGGTGATCCAACCGCTGGGTAACAGCGCCTCGAGTGGTCCTGACGGTATTGAAGCCGAAGTGGTCGAGTTCGAGAGTGTCGCGGCGCTGTCCGCGCTCGAAGACGGCGCGCTCGATGGCAAGATCGCCTATATCACCCACCAGATGCGCCCTTCGATGGATGGCTCGCATTATGGCTTTGCCGGCCCTGTGCGTTGGTTCGGCCCCAGTATCGCGGCGAGCAAGGGCGCGGTGGCGACTGTTATCCGTTCGGTCGGCACGGATCGCAGCCGGAACCCGCACACCGGCGGCACCAGCTTCCCCGAGCGCACCAGTCCCATTCCGGCGGGCGCGTTGTCGCTCGCAGACGCTGATAATCTGGAGCGGATGTTTGACCGCGCAGGCGACCGCCCGATCCGAATGAAACTGACGCTGACGCCGCGCCTTCTGGGTACGACGCAAAGCGCCAATGTTGTGGGCGAGATTGTGGGCCGCGACCCCAGCCTGCCGCCCGTGCTGCTGGCGTGTCACCTCGACAGTTGGTGGAATGCGCCGGGAGCGTTTGACGATGGCGCGGGGTGTGGGATCATCACTTCGGTGGCCTTGCGGGTCGCAAAGAGCGGACAGCCGCTGCGGACCATTCGCGTTCTTCTGGCCGGGGCTGAAGAGGTCGGGCTGTGGGGCTCCAAAGCGTACAGCGCCGCGCATATCGATGAACCCATCGGCGTGGGGCTGGAAAGCGATTTCGGCGCCGACCGTGTGTGGCGGTTTGAGACGAATTTTCGGGAAAGCAACCCAGCGCTTCACAAGCGGCTAGCGGATGCGGTGGCGCGTTTTGGCGTCGCCAACTCGACCATTGATGCAAGCGGGGGCGCGGACATCAATATCAGCCGCGACCAAGGCGGCGCGATCATTGATTTGCAGCAGGATGGGACGCGCTATTTCGATCTGCACCACACGCCGGACGACACGCTCGACAAGATCGACCTTGCGCAGTTGCGTCAAAACGTCGCGGTGTGGACGACGGTCGCTGGCGTGCTGGCCAACGAAGCGAGTCCGATCAAGACAGGAGTTCCGAAGTCGGCGGCGTTGAGCGACGACTAAACGGCGATCAGACCATTCAGCGGCGAGCTGGATCGCCCGGGGAACAGCCTTTCCATCGCGCGGGCGGGATCAAGCGCAAAATGCTCGGATACCGCGCCGGCCAGCACGCTTTCGAGCGCGGTGGTCGGGCGCAGATCGCGCTCCTGATACAGTTGAGATGGCGCAAGCCCGGGCCAGTCGCCCAGCACGCGCTGGCCGCGCACCGCGCCGCCCATCAGCAGCGTTGCGCTCGCCGTGCCGTGATCGGTGCCGTTGGTCCCGTTATAGCGCGCTGTGCGGCCGAACTCGGTCGCGACCATGACGAGCGTGTTGTCCCATGCCGCGCCCATGGATTTGGCGTAAGCGCCCAGCAGCGTATCAAGTTGCCGCGCCGGGCGATTGAACGCGCCTCGCTGATTGGCGTGCGTGTCCCATCCGCCCAGTTCAATCATCGCAATCCGCGCGCCATCCGCGCCGCGCATTAGCGAGGCGGCCAGCTCGCCTGCGGCGGTCGCATCGCGCAGGTTCTTTAGGCCATCGTCGGCGGCCATATCGCGCGTCTCCAGAGCCGCCGCGAACAGGCCAGCAAGCTGATCGTCATCGGCGTAGAGCTTCGCCACGCGGCCCATGAAATCCGCACTCGCTTCGGGCAGGGCAGAGGGCGCATAGTTGGACGCGGGCGCATCCCCGCGCAGCGCGAGCGGCATGGTGGGCGCGATGGCGAGGGCGCGCGGCGCTTGCCCGTCGGACATCAGCCCGACCAACCGATTAAGCCAACCCTGCCGCAGCGAATGCGGCTTGGCTCCACCGGTCTCCAACAGATCCTGCCCATCAAAGTGCGAGCGGTCGCGATAGGAGGTCGCGGTGGCGTGGACGAACAGCGCGTCGCCCAATGCATAAGCGTTGCCGACATTCTCGAACGCGGGGTGCAGTTGAAACAGCGGATCAATCCGTGTCGCGCCCTCATAGTCGGGCAAGGCGGCGGCGCGCAGCGCTTCGTAGCCGGGATCGCCCGTTGGTGCGAGCATCGCCATCCCGTCCATCGCGCCGCGCAGCAGCACGAACAGCAAGTTGCGCTCTCCGGGCGCGTTCGCAAAGGCCATTCGCGGCGCGGCGAGGCTGGAGGCGCCAAGGATCATCGACCCTGCGAGAATGGTGCGCCGATTGAGTGTGCGATTGATCATGTCTCTATCTCCGCATCATTTCTGGCGCGACCAGCAGCAGCCCCATCGCTTGCGCCCCGCTTTCCGCGCGCGACAACCAGGTGCGCGTGGACCCGCTCAGCGCATCGGGAAAGGCCGCCTCGGCCCGGCCCAGCACATCGTCGGCGGGTACGTTGCGCGCGACCCTTTCGGCGAGCTCAACCCGGCGCAGCAGCGCTTCGGGACCCGCCCAGCTATCGGCGATATCGTCAAATCCGGCGGGTGAGGGCGCGCTCCAGGGGACCTGACCCAATTGGCGCAGCGCCCCGTTGATCCGGTTGTCGCTGAGGTCTCTCACGCCGGTGAAGCGCAGAACCGAAGTGAACCATTCGATCGGTTGGCGAAACTTGGCGGGCTCACCGGTCCAGCTTTCAGGCGCGTTGACGAGCGTTCGATACAAGCTGCCTAGATCGCCGCCGGTTTCGAGGAAGTCTCTCTCCAGCTGCGCGACAAGGGCAGGAGGCGGATCGTCAGCCCTGAAATGCCGAGCCAGTTTGGTCGCGACAAAGCGCGCGGTCGCTGGATGCGTGGCGAGATCATCGAGGATCGCGATGGCCTGATCCGCTCCGGTATCGGGATAAGTCTTGCCCAAGACGCGGCGGGTCCCGCGTTCGTGCGCCACTTCGACAAACGCCGCGCCGCCGGGCTTTTCTTCGGCGAACCGCGCAATCCGCGCCAGGTTGGGGATGGTCCAACCGGTCAACGTGCGGGCCAGCTCGGTCACGTCTTCCTGTGTGTATCCGCCATCCACGCCCACAGTGTGCAGTTCGAGGATTTCGCGCGCGAGGTTCTCGTTAAGACCCCGCTGCCGGCCATTGCCTTGTGCGCGGCGGCGCTGGCGTGAACCAAAGGTCGAGTTGGGGCCGATGGATTGAAACTGGTCAAGATACAGAAGCATCGCCGGCGAAAGCGCGGCAGCCTTCAGGAGGTCTGCAAAGCGTCCGCCTATGCGCGGCCGGATGGCGTTGAATTCGTGATTGCCAACTTCGTACGCGGTCCCCGCCTTGCCGGATGAAACCGAAAAGTGGTTCGCCCAGAAATGGACCAGCCGTTCCGCAAAGGGGGTAGGGGAGGCCACGGCCACGCGCACCCGCGCGGCGGCGTCCTTGCGATAGCGGCCAAAAGCCTCGCGCGCTTTGTCGCGGTATTCGGGCGGCAATCCTTCCAGTTGCTCGGCGCGTCTGTCTCGGCCTCGCGCGGAGGCTTGTTCCCCCTCCATCGAAGGGGATTGGGAGGCCATGGAAGACTGTTGCTGGGTCGTGCGGCGGCTGCGGCGAATGATCTGGAGCAGTTCGCCCGCCTCGCCGCTTGTATCGGGTCTTTGCGCCAAGGGACCGGGGCGCGGGTCAAACTCCGCCAATTGCCGCAGCAAATACGATTTCGGATCCGCCGGAAGTTGATCTCCGATACGGATCCCATATCCGAAGCGATTCAATGCATGACTGGCGCCGCTCATGTCCTGCTCCTTACACCGCTTGGGTGATACCAACGGCATACACTGCGAGTTTTGCCTGTTGCTGTTAAAAAGTCATGTAGCGAGGCGTCGCAAATTGTCGCGCGGTCGGCGTCGCGCTGCGTTTTGGCTGGGTCCGGATCCTAGAGTCTCTCGATGGTGCTCCATATGCTGGGCCAAGGAAGCTGGACGGGCAAACAGGAAGCCCTGAGCGTGGCTGCAACCGATTGACGAGAGGTAGACGCTTTGTCCCTGTGTCTCGACGCCTTCGGCGACCGTCGAAATCCCTAAGCTACGGCCCATCTGAACCATCGCTTGGACGATCAAGCGCGATTGGTGGTCGCGCGCCATGGTTGCGATGAAATCCTTGTCGATCTTGACCTTGCGAATAGGAAAATCGCGCAGGTGAGTGAGTGAGGAAAAGCCTGTTCCAAAGTCGTCCAGCGCCACGGTAAACCCGCGCGTATCGAGCGTCTGCAAAAGCGCCTTAATGCGTCCCGATTCATCCAGAAGAAGCATCGTCTCGGTCACCTCGAGCACGATGTTTGCTGGCTCAAGCCCGCTTTGGGTGATGAATTCGTCCATCACCTTCTGAAAGTCGCCCTGGCTTAAATCCGCTTCAGACACATTCACGCCGATTCGCAGGGAGGCGCCAAAGAGCTCTAGAAGTTTCGGCGCTTCCATGGCGATCTGTTCCAGCATGAAGCGCGACACGCGCCGGGCCAGAGAGGGATCAAGTAAGGCCGGGAAAAACTGGCTGGCGCTTAGCACTTGTCCGGAGCGATCGCGCAAGCGCAAAAGCGCTTCGACGCCCGTGATCTTCCCGCCGTCCAGTTCAACAATGGGCTGATACGCCGCAAAGGCACGCCCCGTGTTTAAAGCCTCGGATAATTGGGCGATGGCGGCTTGGCGCGCGGCCTGAACCGTTTCGATCGGTTCGCTCCAGCAATGGACACCGCCACGCCCGTTGTTTTTGCCATGATACAACGCAAGGTCTGCGCGTCGCATCAACTCCTCACAAGCGGCACCATCGCGCATTTCGGCTAGGCCACAGGTCGCGCTGATGCGGATGTGGTTTTCGCCGATCTGCACTTGCGCACCGATATCGCTGATCAGCTTATGCGCGATTGCTTCGGCCTCGGCCAGGTCGCAACCAGCCGGAAACAGCAAGGCGAACTCATCGCCACCCCATCGCGCCACGAACGACTGATCGGCCACCGATTTTTCGAGCGACCGGGAAATCTGTGCGAGCAATCGATCGCCGACAAGATGACCAAGCCGGTCGTTGACATCCTTAAATCCATCGAGATCCATCAACATCACTGTCAGCGCGCAATCGGGACCCGCCTTTTCTCGAGCGTTCAGCGCCGTCGCCAACCGCCGGTCGAACTCACTGCGGTTATAAAGGCCGGTGAGAGCATCGCGGGTCGCTGCGCGTTGTAGGGCGATGGTGCGCATATGCTCTTCGGTGCAATCCATGAAAACACCGGCGACGCTTTCGGGCTCTCCATCGATGTCGAACCGTTCCCCCATGGCGCGAATGCGGCGTCGCTCGCCATCTTCCCGGCGGATTGTCGCTTCGAAAGAGAACGCTTCGCCATCGTGAATCGCGCGTTCCAGTGTCGATTCCACCAGCGCGCGGTCTTCAGCCTCGTAGAAGTCGATCGCGTTTGAAATGTCGACTTTCGTGCCCAAGGGTACGCCATGAATGGCGAAGGTCTGATCGGACCAATGGAGTTCGTTTTTGGCCAGATCAACTCGCCAAGACCCGATTTGAGCGGCGGTTTCGGCTTGTTTGAATAACCCATTGAGCTTGCTAAGCGATGCGTTCGCTCGTGCCAGTTCAAGCGCAGTGGCGTGGGCGTTAAGGGCTTGTTCGGCGAGGTTGACCAGAGCGGATAATCGTATCTGATCGCGCGCATCAAACGCAGCCACCTTGCTTGATCCGCACCACAACGTACCGACAAGCGTGCCATCTTCCATTGCCAACGGCACGCCGAGGTAAGACCGCTTTAAGGGGGGCTCACGAACCAACTCGCAATCGGCGAAGCGCGCATCCGCCTGCGCGTCATCGATAAGCATCGGTTGCCCTAAGAGTAGGCAAGCGGAGCAAGGTGAAGCGTCGCGTTTGAGGTGAGTGTGATGGAGCCCCGTCTGCGCAAGGAACCAAATGCTATCCTCATCTACGATCGAGATGGCCGCGATAGAGCCGCCAAGCGTGTCGGCCGCGAGGTGTGCAATCTGTACGAAGACCTCCGGTCGCTTGATCCGATCAAGCGCCAGATCTCGCAATCGGGCTATTCGCGCGGCTTCCATGACCGGTGCGCGGTAAGCGGCACCGGTTAACGCGCTCTGGTATCAGGCATAAGGGGAAAGCGTCGGCGTAGTCAGCGTAGCGCTGCCAAAAGCCCTCCTTTGTTTGGCATGTGAGAGAAAAATGGTCGGGGAGACTGGATTCGAACCAGCGACCCCCTGTACCCAAAACAGGTGCGCTACCAGGCTGCGCCACTCCCCGACAATTTTCCTCGCTCGCCCGACCCGAAACCGGTCATGGCGGCCGACGGCGATCCAGCATAAAGCACCGCCAAATCGCATACCGGTGGGCCCGGCAGGATTCGAACCCGCGACCTAGCCGTTATGAGCGGCCAGCTCTAACCGCTGAGCTACAGGCCCGTAACGGTATGCCTTTGGCGTATCGCCGAGCGCGCCCCCTACAGCGCTCGTCTCGGTCTTACAAGCGTGCGCTTTGGTCTTTATTCGCTGTTTTGTTCAACGACCGCGATCGGTTGCCTTTAGGATCTCGTCGATTGTAGTGGAGGCCACACCGCGCTGGTCCAGATACGCGTAAATGGCGCGCAGCCAGGCGTAGATCGCTTCAACCCCTTCTTGGTCCGGTGCATAGGGGGTGAAGCCGGGCGCCAGGCTTGGCGAATGAAACGACAGCACAAGCACGGGCAGCCCGTCGTCCAGAGCGATGTCGATGCCTCGGATTGCCTCTTCGATAGTCACGCCTTCGGGAGTTAAAGCGATGCGTTCGAGCAGGCGAAACCGGCTGAAGGCTGCGAAGAACGTTGGCACATGGCGCTGCAATCGGTGAAGCAAGCTGCCTTGCTGGCGCAGAACGCCCCAGAAGACGCTGGTGATCGGCAGTTCAAGCACGTCTCGCTTCTCCCCCGTCCAATAGGGCTTTGCGGGGTGGGCCGAGTAATCTGGGCCGCCCTGCGCGCTGTAGTCGAACAGAGGCCGCACCGAGGTATCGATCGCAACGCCCGCTTCGCTCAGCATCCGTGCTGTGTTTTGTCCTGCGCCATAGCGGCCCGCGCGGTAGATCTGGGGCTGTGCGCCGAAAACCGCTTCGATCCTGTCTCGCAGAGCGTGAAACTTGGCGGCCTCAAGATCGGGCGGGAGATTGCCCGCAAACGAATTGCGCTCGTTCAGGTCTTCATCATAGGGCGGGTTGACCCAGGAATGCAGCTGCATTCCCAATTCTGCAGCGCCGCGCGACACCGCCTCCCCAATAACCTCTATCGCGCCTGACGCTTCGGTGATGGGCCAATCGACCAGATAGACAGGTTTTGCACCAATCTCTTCGCAAAATTCCTGGAATCGCGCCAATTCGCGAGTGTGTTCAAGCCCATAGCCCGCGCGTTGGAAAGGCGCGTTCCAATCGAACTCCTCTTCGGTGTCGACAGTTAGGAGAACCCTTTGCCCGAAATCCGGCGGAAACCGCGCGGATTGCGCCGACGGAGGCGGATTGAGAATGGAGCCTTGCGTGGCCGTATCCTTAGGGCTTGGCCCGTACGCGGTCATCGCCCCTTCAACCCCCTTTGGAAACGAACACCCATTGCGAAGCCTAACGGCTATTGGCGTCCTATCCGCTGGTCAAGCTTGCCCCTTCGCCAAGCTGTTCACGCAATGGCAGGGTGAGCCGCAGCCGATCATCTATCCGGACAAGATCACCGCCGCTGGATTGCGCCTCCGCCCGCGCCAGTCGCAAGGCAAAGCCGGCGCCAAAGACGCCTGCGTTGATCGCAGACTCGGTCGGTTTGGCTTCGGTCGCGAAGATTTCTGGCTCTTCCAACAATTGCCGGGGCAGATCGCACACGAGATGGGCCTGCCCTTCATGGTTTTCCAACCCGGCCTTCAGGGTCTCGTTTGCGCCGCACGCCCCGGCCAGCGTGGCAAGATACCGCCACAAGAGCCTTTCCGCCTCTTCGGTTTCGAGGGCGATGGTGAAGTCTGCGTCGTCCTCAATTGCGATGTCGAGGCTGGCCATTCGTGGGCTTAGAACCTGCGCCAATTGGCGCTGCGTCTGGCGCACGATTGCGCCGAGTTCGCTGTGCCCCTCTTCCATTTCGAGAGCACCTATTTCCAGCCGCGCTAGCCGGTCCAGCTCTTCAAATCCCGCGAGGATCCGCGCGGCATCCGCTGCAATAGCTGCGGCAAGAGCGCGGTATTCGTGCGGAGCGGGGCCAAACAATTGCTGTTGGATCACTTCAGCGTAGCCTTGGACCGCCGTTACGGGCGTGCGCAATTCGTGCAGCAACTGCCGCACGCGATCGGCCTCTTGCGAAGCGGTGTCCTCGGCCTCTTTTTGCGTGTCTGGCAGACGGCGGAAGCGCCCAACATAGCCGCTAAAATGGCCCTCAGCGGTGAAGCGCGGATGTGCATCTACACCCCATTCACCAGCGATAGAAGGCGCTCCTTCAAGGTTGGTGCGGGCGTCCATGATGGGTTGCCGTTGATTGAAAACCCGCGCGAGCGCGGCTTCCTGCGCAGCGCCCTCAGCGGGCTGGCGAGCGATTAGCCGTCGCCCGATAACCATGGGCGCGACTTCGGCTTCGGCCCAATCGATCCGCCCGGCCGCGTCGGCTGAAAACCCGAACGCGGCCGCGCGTTTGGGCTGCGCCGCCTCCACTTCGCCCAAAGGCAGACGAGGGCTGCGTTCGCTGTCGATCAACGCTTCGGGGTCGATTTCCTCGCGGGTGCGTTTGAAACGCGCGATGCGTTCGACCAAGGCCGAAATTTCGCTGCGCCCGGCTTCTACCGGATCGGGCGTGATCGGCGTGACCTTGGCCTCCCGCTCTGGCTCCGGCTCAGCTTCCCACCCTTTCAGATCGATCGGTTCGTGGTCGTTGGCTGGTCGCGGATCAACGGGCGACTTGCTCTCCACCTCTGCTTCATCGTCCAGATCGATGGGTTCGGGTGGAAGTTCGGGGGCGATGTTGTTTTCTCTTTCGATGATCTCCGCCTCGGACCGCGTGCCACTGGGCAAGGGCAGTCCGCGATCGCGCACGCCCAACCGGTCGAGCAAGGCCTCGGCTCCGCTGGGCAGATCGCGGCGTAGACGCAGGAAGCCTCTTGCGCGGACAGGTAGACGCGGGATCAGGGCGGTCCAATCGTCTTCGCTCAACTCCGCACGGGTCAACGCGGCCGAAGCCACGTCGGGCTCAAAGTCGGCTAGATGCGCAGCCAGGTCCGCGCTGCGGAAGCGCCAGCTGGGCTCGCGTATCATGGCCGCGCGCTCCTTTGCTGGGATGGAGCGCCCCAGAGCGTCCATCCGCAACCACGCAGCGGCGATTAGGCTGCGGTCGCTGCGTCCAGTGGATCCGAATTTGCGATTGCCAAGGATATCAAGCAATTGGCGAAACTGCGTACGCTTGGCCGCGTCGCTTGCGCTTTCTTGCCGCAGAACCGTGGCGAGGCGGTCGTCGAAAAACATCGGGTCCGCCTCCTTTCGTGGTCTGAGCGGTGTAGGGCTGAAGCGACGCGGTTGCCATGTCCCGAGGCGCGGCGCACTTCGCGGCGATTCTGGTGAACCTTATCAGGAAGTTGCGTTCACCACAGTGTGGCACACAGGCCGCGTTGCAAAGCGGGACAATTGCTGGCACACATAATAATATTAGTTGCATCGGCGCGTCTTTGCGCCTGTTCTTACGTTCTTTTGTTGCTGTGCGGTAGAATTCGATGCCGTCCCGCACAGAATATGTCGGAGTATAGGGACCCTCATGGCCAATCTGGATGAGATCGACAAGCGCCTGCTCAGCGAGCTTCAGGCGGAAGGCCGCGTGACCAATGTCGAGCTTGCGCAACGCGTCGGATTGACCGCACCGCCTTGTTTACGCAGGGTTCGTGGGCTTGAAGAAGACGGCGTCATCCGCGGCTATCACGCCGATTTGGACCCTTCCAAGCTGGGTTTCGCCATCACCGTTTTTGCGATGGTCAGCCTCAAAAGTCAGGCGGAAAGCGCGCTGCGTGAATTCGAAGACCACATGAAGGGCCTGCCCGAAGTGCGCGAATGCCATATGCTCAACGGGGAAATCGACTTCATCCTCAAAATTGTGAGCGAGGACCTGCAAAGCTTTCAGGAATTCCTGACCGGCAAACTGACGCCCGCGCCCAATGTGGACAGCGTGAAAACCTCGCTGACGATCCGCACGGCGAAACACGAGCCGGGCGTTCCGCTTTAGGCGGCAGGTTGATCAAAGGAGTGCAGAACGTCCATGGATGAGCCTCCCGCGATCTCAGCGCCTGCGCCTGAATTAGTTGAAGAGACCGGATCAGCCACAGATCTGCCCACTACGACGAAGCCTGATGGCACCCTTGTCATCGATTTGAAGCCGCTGGCGCCCGAGCCGACTACATGCGTCGAAGAAAGCGCCGATCCGTTTAATCCAGCGATCTTGGTTTGTAGCCGAACCGAACCAGACCCTCGGCTCGGCGAGCCTCTCGGCCCGGTCGAGGAAATCCTGTTCGCCAGCGCGATCCCGCGGGCAAAGGTCAAGCTTTCCGAACACGCCGAGGCGCAAGCCAATACGATCAAGAAATTTGTTGGCGGATTCGACGCCGATGGCGGCGAACTGCGCGTGAAAATTGAGTTTTAGAAACCATGACCGAAGAATCAAACGACTGCATCGCCGAACCCCTCACCGGACAGTGCCTGTGCGGCGCGGTGAGCATCACGATCCGCAACGCGCACCGCGAAGTGGACGTGTGCCATTGTTCGATGTGCCAGAAATGGACCGGGTCAATGTACGCCGGGATTGAGGCGGGCGAGTTTACGATCTTGGGCGAAGGTAACGTCTCTATTTACCAATCCAGCAACTGGGCCGAGCGCGCCTTTTGCAAAACGTGCGGATCGAGCCTTTGGTACACATTCGTGCCAACCGGAAACCGCACGTTCCTCGCCGGGTTGTTTGACCTGCCCGAAGGCGTGCCGATCAAGCATCAGATTTTCGTCGATGAGAAACCCGATTGGTACGAACTGGCGCAAAAGAGCCCGATGAAAACCGGCGCTGAAATCATCGCCGAAGCGGAAGCGGCGGGATTCACCTTCGACTGAAACGCGCTCAGCTTACCGGCGCGAGCGGCTCAAAGAATCCGATAGAACGCGGCGCGCCCGGCTTGTGCTTTGCCTCTAAGGCAAGACGATTCACGACATCGTTCGCCGACGCTTCTTCCACATGGCGCAGTTGTTTCGCCACTACGGCGAAATCGCCGGGTGTGAGGTTTGTCAGCTTCACCAAGGAGGGCGGTGCGGGCTGATCGAAGAATCGCTCAAAAGCGCGGTTGAGCCGGAGACCTGAAAGAGCCTTGAGTTCGATCTTGAACAGAAAACGCCGCGCTGTGGCCGGGTCCAGCCGCCGCGCAAAATTCGTCGCCGCCACCACGGGGAGCGGGTGCTGATCGAGCCACGTAAGCAGTTCGTTGACCTGACTCACTTCCCAGTTCGCCCGCGCGCTCGCCCGGTCAAAGAGGAGCGAATCCACCTCGTCCAGTAACAACACGCTGCCTTGAGCGCGCGCATCGGCAAACGCATCGGCGATGTTGCTCTCGGTTTCGCCCACCCACTTGGAGAGCAAGTCCGACGTGCGCCGCACCAGAAGAGGCCGGTCCATCCGTCGCGCCAATTGGTGCGCGAGCGCCGTCTTGCCCGTTCCCGGAGGGCCGGTGACAAGCAGCGAGATATCGTCGTGCTCGCTCACACACAGCCGCTCAAACAGATCCGCAATTGGCAGATCGCTCTCGTAAAGAGACAGATCAACGTCGCCTGGGCCTTGCGGCGGCAGGTCTTGTCCGCGCAGCGCGCTAACCAGCGAACGGGCCGCTTCGACGCCGCCTTCCGTATCGCCCGCCAGCCGCGCCGCGCGGGCGGAGACACGCAAGACCGAGGCGGCTTCTGGAGCGCGTTCGATCAGACGATCCCATTCCGCGCCGGGTGTGACGCGCTCTTCACTCGCCACCCAGTTTAGCATGCGCAAGGCGGTGCTTCGGCTGGGCAGGTCGAGCTTCAGAACAAAGCTCATCCGGCGCAGGATCGCAGTGTCGACATTGGCGACGGTGTTGGTCGTCCAGATCACCGGGACTGTGTTGGTTTCGAGCAGACGATTCACGAACACCTTGCTGCCTTCGCGCCCACGGAAATGACCACCGGCGGCGGGTTGCGCATCGCCGATAAAGTCTTCCATTTCGTCAAAAAGAAGAGCATCGGAGCCGCTGCTAGCGAGCAGGCGTTGCCCCATTTGAAACGCGTTCACCCGGTCGACACGATCAGGCTCTTCGCCATCCTCCAAAGCTTCACCCACCGAGTGCAGACGGGCACCCGCTGCCTTGGCCAGTGCGCGGGCAAACTCGGTCTTGCCGGTGCCCGGTGGCCCATGGATCAGGATGTTCACGCCCGGCGCGCGTTCGCGCAGAGCCCCTTCGAGCAACCGCACGAGGAAGTCTGCTTCGCCGATGTGCTCGAACGCCTCGAGCGGCAGAGGCGCAGGCTGGCACGGGCCAACCATCAGTTCCAGCACGGCGTCCGCGTTTTCAGGCTGAGCGTCGAGCAGACGCTCGAAGGTCCAGCGAAAATGCATATTCACTTGCCCGCGCCAGTTGGCTTCAAAGGTCACAAAGCTCAGCCGTACAAGCACGTGGTTGCGCACCGCGCGCTCCGCCTCGTAGTCGCGCAATCCTGCGATCTCCCCGATCAAAGTCGGCAAGCTGGCGCCTTGGTGCGTCATCAGGCTGGCGAGTTCGTTGCCACGCGCGGTGCGTTCCAGAACCAGCATGGCCTGAAGGATCGCCGCGTCGGTGGCGTTCAAATCCAGCAGACGCGCCAGTTCCTGCCCCAGAACGAGCATAGGATGCGGCTTCCCGCTGTGGTGAGAGCTGGCCTTCACAGCCTTGCGAAAGGCGCTCCAGCTGAGCTTTTTGGCCTTGCCCGGCGTAAGGCCGAGCAGCCAAAGACTGTGCTTGCGACCGAAGTCGAGCAGGTCCTTGGCCAAAGGATGAGAGGTGCGAAGCCCCTTGGTGGTCCGCAGCAAAAACCCGCGAACGAAATCTTCTTCGTAAGTCATACAATCCGCCTGACGGCCGCAGCGACGCGCAAGGGCGCGAGTGCAGCGGCGTGCATCTTTCTTTCAAGTGTGCGGGAGTGGCTGCGCGTGCGGTCTGGCCCGGCGCGCAGCGTTTGAAAGAACGCTAGGCGTAGGGCTGGAACGCGGCGCAGCGAGCGCCCGATTTACTAATCTGTTCCAACAATGGTGTTCTCCATTTCGACCGCAGGACCGGTCGAGGGCGCGCCAATAGGCGCACCCTTTCGTAAGGGCAAGTGGAATCTTTATGTGGTCTTTCGAGCTCGGTGCCCGACAAGTGGCCGCTAGTTTTCGGCGTCAAGCGGCCCAAAGAACCCGATCACCTTCACGATTTTGCCCGCATCGCTGACTTCGGTCATGTCGAAACCGTTCATGATCCGCTTGCCCTTCCAGTCAATTTTCCAGTGATAGCGGCAAAAATTGTTCTGCATCTGCACCTCGCTGTTGCGGTCGTAGCTGGCGCCTGGAAACTGTTCGAGAACCTGATCGACCATCGCGAGGAAGGCCTTGCGACCCACGATGTTGTGGTTGGGGTCAGCAAAGTGAACGTTGTGTTCCATCGCCTCGTCCACCAGCCGAGCGCGAGTCTCGGGGTCGGGCGTGTTCCACACCTGCATCATTTTTTCGAGGTTCTGCATGTACTCGCTCATAGTGCGTTCCTTTCTAGGCGTAGTTGGCGTCAAGGTCGGGGGCGTACTGGGTTAGCCATGCAAGAGCTGCCTGAACGTCGGCCTCGGCCAAATCGTACATATCGTTCATCTGGACGATCCGGTTCTCGTTGAAGCGCCACAAGCTCCTGGCCGAGAAATGCAGGAGCGGATGGTCGCCCAATCGATAGACGCCCATCGCCCGGCCGGTTATCGTATCAGGCGCATACTCCCGCACGCCAACTCCGAACCAGCCGCGTTCGTCAAACTTGCGGTCGAAATTGGCGATCGACTTGGCAAATCCGGCGAGCACCGCGTCTACACCGGAAAGGCGACAGGCAAAGGGCACGCCCGAAACCGTGTAGGTCACGTCCGGATCGAGAAACTCTCTTAGCGTGTCCCAATCATCGCTCGCTACCGCCTTATCAAAGGCCGCGATCCATTCGCGCCATCTGTCCATCATCGCTTCGTCTCCTCGTGTCGGAACCGGAATGCGATAAAGAGGTAATAGACACAATTACCTCAAGGTTATATTGCGCGGGAATGGAATTCGGAACCGCCTTGGCTCGTTTACGCCGCGCGCGCGGATGGTCTCAAGAAGAGCTCGCCTTGAAGGCCGAATTGTCGCAGCGGCATGTGAGCTTTCTGGAGACTGGGCGCTCAAAGCCGGGGACCGCGGCGTTGGCCAAACTGACACGGGCGATGACGCTCAAAGGTTGGGAGCAACGATCCTTGATGCGCTCGCTAACCAACGCGCCAGAGGCCGCGCGACCAGCGCGGGTTGAAGCGGCTCTACCCAGCGGCTTTCTGGATCGCCTGTCACACTGGCCAGCCTGCACCTTTAAACCCGATGGTTCGCTGGTGCAAAGCAACGCAGCCCTTGACGCTTTGCTCGATTACGCCGGGGGAGGAGAGGATCTCTGGGGCGCGACGTCGGTTGATGGCGTCCGCAATCTCTACGATCTGACGCTCCACCCGAGAGGGCTGGTGCGATGGATGGTCAATCCCGAAACCGTCATCCCCGAAACGCTGCGCCGTCTCAGGATCGAGGCTTCGCACAAGCCTAGCCTCGGCCAAGCGATCGAACGCTTCGAGGCTTATCCCAGCGTGCAGCAACACGGGATCGGGCTGGGCGATCCGCCCGCACTACTGGAGGAGGCTTATCGCATGCCCAAGGGCCAGACACTGCGCGTTGTGTCCGTGCTGTCCTCGATTGCCTCACCGGGGGAGGTTGATCTGGCGTCGCTGCGGATTGAGACATTTGTACCCGCCGATGAGGCGAGCGCTCAAATCCTCAGCTCTCTCGCTCTTCGAGCCACTGTTCGAGCCACTTGATAGAATAGTCGCCATGCAGAACGTCGTCTTGGCGCAGCAATTCCTGGTGCAGCGGGATGTTCGTTTTGACGCCTTCGACCACCATCTCTTCCAGCGCGCGGCGCAGGCGCATGATGCACCCTTCGCGGTCGCGGCCATAGACGATCAGCTTGGCGATCATGGAATCGTAGTAGGGCGGGATTGAATAGCCGGCGTAGAGCCCCGAATCGACGCGCACATGCATGCCGCCGGCCGGGTGGTAATAGGTCACCTTGCCGGGTGAAGGCGCGAAATTGAACGGGTCTTCGGCGTTGATCCGGCATTCGATGGCGTGGCCACGGAACTCCAGATCGTCTTGCGAAACCGAAAGCGGCTTTCCAGCCGCGATGCGAATTTGTTCGCGCACCAGATCAACACCCGTGATCGCTTCGGTCACGGGGTGTTCGACCTGCAGGCGGGTGTTCATTTCGATGAAGTAGAACTCACCGTTTTCCCACAGAAATTCGATCGTACCGGCGCCGCGATAGCCCATGTCGCGCATCGCTTTGGAGCACACTTCGCCCATCCGCTCGCGTTCGGCGTCGTCGATGACGGGGGAGGGCGCTTCTTCCAGCACCTTCTGGTGGCGGCGTTGCAGCGAGCAATCACGCTCTCCAAGGTGAATTGCGTTGCCGTTGCCGTCGCCAAACACCTGAAATTCGATGTGGCGCGGATTGCCGAGATATTTCTCGATATAGACGGTGTCGTCGCCAAACGCGGCTTTCGCTTCGGAGCCGGCCTGGCTCATCAGCGTTTCAAGCTGGTCTTCGCTTTCACAGACTTTCATTCCGCGACCACCGCCGCCGCTCGCGGCCTTGATGATAACGGGGTAGCCCACTTCCGCCGCGATTTTCTTGCCTTCTTCCGGGTCAGAGACCGCGCCGTCAGAACCGGGCACAAGCGGCAAACCGAGGTCTCCAGCCGATTTCTTCGCCGCAACTTTGTCGCCCATGGTGCGGATGTGCTCAGGTTTGGGCCCGATCCACTTCAGGTCATGCGCTTCAACAATCTCAGCGAATTTTGCGTTCTCCGAGAGGAATCCATAGCCGGGATGGATCGCATCGCATCCAGCGACTTCGGCGGCAGAGATGATAGCGGCGTGGTTGAGATAGCTATCCGCGGCAGCGGGCGGTCCGATGCACACCGCGTGATCGGCCAACCGCACATGCATGGCGTCGGCGTCGGCGGTGGAATGCACAGCGACGGTTTCGATCCCCATTTCATGCGCCGCACGGTGGATGCGCAGAGCGATTTCGCCGCGATTGGCGATCAGGATGCGGGAAATGGTCATGGTGCTGTCCGTTTACGCGATAACGACAAGCGGTTGGTCAAACTCAACCGGCTGCGCGTTGTCGATGAGGATTTCCTTGATCGTGCCCGCTTTGTCGGCGGTGATCGGGTTCATGACCTTCATGGCTTCGACAATCAGCAGTGTATCGCCAGCGGAAACCTGATCGCCGACCTTCACAAAGTTGGGCTTGCCCGGTTCGGGTGCGAGATAGGCGGTTCCCACCATCGGGGATTTGAGCGCGTCCGCGTTGGCGGTCGCTGGTGCTTCTGATGGTGCGGCTCCTGGTGCAGCGACGGCCGGAGCCGCAGCGGGCGCGGCGGCCATCGGAGCGGGCGCAGCCGCCATGACCGCGCCACCCTTGGCCACGCGGATTTTGCGGTCATCGTCTTCGACTTCGATTTCGGTGAGACCGGTTTCGTTCAACAAGTCCGCCAGTTCGCGGACCAGCGAAGTGTCAACATTCATGCCGGATTTGCTTCCGGCGCCAGGCTTCTTGTCAGCCATGCGTTCCCCTTAGGTGTGCCCTTATTTGTGCCCGTTGCGGGCTTGGCTCGTGCCCTATTCACGCCAATTGCGGCGTGCAAGTGGCAATCGTTCGAAAATCGGCAAGCGTCCTTTTCGCTCTGGCTAAGAGAAGGTCGACGCTACGTATTCCAGCGCGAGCCGGTAGCTGTCGGGCCCGTGCCCCTCGAACGTTTTGTCCGCTGCTTCACCGATGTAGGAAACGTGGCGATAGGGCTCGCGTTCCTTGGGATTGGACAAATGCACTTCGACGACAGGCGTGACGATGGCCCGCGCGGCGTCCAGCAGAGCGATGGATGTGTGGGTGTAAGCGCCCGCGTTGATAAGCACGGCCAGCGCGCGTTCGGCTTGCGCTTCGTGCATCCAATCGACCAGCATGCCCTCGTGGTTGGTCTGGCGCATATCGATGGAAAGGCCCAATTCGCGCGCTTGATCTTCAAGCGATCCCGCGATTTCATCAAGCGTGGTTGAGCCATAGATTTCAGGCTCTCGCAAACCGAGCAGATTAAGGTTCGGGCCGTTGAGGACATACACGGTCTTGGTCATAATGCCCGCTGGTAGCGCGTCAACGCGCCGGGGCAAAGCCATCCGCGTTACAAATCGGTGGCTGGTATTCGCCTAGATCCGATCGCCCGAGCGTCGCGCCGCGCGGCGGCGATCCTCTCCGGTGCGCCGGTTTCCTTTACGGCGGTCCGGTCCCTCAAAAGGTAGCTGCGCCTTACGGCGATCGCCTTGCCGGCGGTCCGAGATCGGCTGTTCGTTTTCCTCATTCACCATATTAGCCTCCTAAGTTCCGGCTTCTCTGGTGCGCTATGGATTAGGCCTATGAGTTAAAGTTTGGGTTAATTGATAATTGTCAAACCCCGAATGGGCGACGCAGCCTCACCAGATTTGTGTTGCGCGTTGACCGCACCAGGTCTCCCGATCATCCCCCACAATCGTGATTGGAGAACCGCGGCCGATTTGCGCTCGATCAAATACGCGCCGACGCAAGACGGATAGAGCGTTGGCTGTGAGGAGATTGCACATGACCCGGTACAGCGAAATCGCCGAAACACTAAAGGTCAGCATGGCTGACCTGATGAAGCGCGCGGACACTATTGAGGATGATCTCAGGCACCCGCTCGAAGCGGACTTCAGCGATCAGGCGATTGATTTGGCCGACGATCAAGCGCTCGAAGGCGTCGATGACGTGCTGCGCGCCGAAATCGGCCAAATCCGTCAGGCGCTTCTGCGTATCGAGAATGGGACCTATGGAACTTGCGCCAATTGCGGAGCGGAAATCGCGCACGAGCGGCTTGTCGCTCGCCCGATTGCGACGCGATGCATCCATTGCGCATCCGCGGTCTAGTTCTCAGTTATTTATCAACGCCTTTGACCTTGCCCCATTGGCGCGCGGCTGTGTAGCCGAGATAGCCGGTGCCAAAGAGGGCGTAGAGCGGTTCGGGCAGCCCGTTGAGATAGGCGTTCATGCCCGCCGCGATGTCGCGCGCTGCGGCGGGGTTGAAGGCGGCCAGAACCCCCATCGGTAGCGCCCACAGGATCATCGCGTACATCACATACATGAAGCTGGGCCGGGCGCGGCTGGTCCAGGGGTCTTGCGAGTTGGCTTCGGCCACGATGGCTTGGAGGCGGGCCTCGATCAGGTTCATTTCCTGACTGCCTTCAAGCTTGATCAGTTCAAGCTTGGCCTTGGCGCGCGCTTCCTTGTCCGGGATGATCTTGTCGATGATCGACGTGATCGGACCGATGAGGGTTTCGAGAATATCCATGGTTGCGCCGCGCTCCTTTGGTGAGTGATTCGCGGCATAAATAACCAAATGGGTTCGTTTAGGAAAATCTAGGCGGACACTCCGGCTTCCGCGAGCAGTCTCTCGGCCAACGCCAAATGCGGCCGGTCGAGCATGGCGCCGTCGATGGCGATGGTTCCGGCACCCGGATTGCTGGCAAAGGCACGCACCACAGCGCGGGCGTTCGCGATCTCCTCTTCGGAGGCCGTGAAAGCGGTGTTGATCGGTGCGATTTGAGCCGGATGGATCGCCAGCATCCCGCGAAAGCCCGCCGCCTTGCAGCGCGCCGCGCGGGTCTCCAGCGCCTCTAGATCGCGGAACTCGGGCTGAACCGTTTCAATCGGCATAACCCCCGCGTTGACGGCCGCGAGTAGGCACAGGCTGCGCGCCAATTCATAGACATGCGCGTATTCGCCATCGGGACCGCGTTGTTCACGCGCACCAAGAGCCGACGAGAGGTCTTCCGCGCCCCAGCTAAGCCCCACCAAACGTTCGCGACCCGGATACTCGCCAGCGTATTCGCGCGTTGAGTACATCGCGGCGGGGGTTTCTGTGATGATCGCGGCGATCCGGGTCGAACCCAGTGGCAGGCTGTGCGCCGCTTCAAGCGCGGTCAAGTGGTGGTGCAACTGCGTGACGTGATGCGCCCCTTCCGCCTTCGGCAGGAACAGACCGCCGGGTGCCTGCGGGATCACGGCGGCCAGATCGCGCACCGCATCGACCGTATCGAGCGGGTTGATCCGAACCCAAATGCGCGAGGTGTCCTCCGCCTGTTTCAGCGTGTCGGCCACCATCTGGCGGGCCGAAGGCTTGTTGGCGGGAGTGACCGAATCTTCCAGATCAAGCAGAGCGATATCAGCTTCGCCCGCGATCGCTTTGCCCATCTTCTTTTCGCTGTCGCCCGGCGCAAACAGCCAGCTGCGCATGCTTTTTGTCATGTCCCGCTCCTTGGTCTTGGGAGGAGGGGTAGGCGGGCTAGAACGAGCCTTCAATCTCGAATGTGAAGATGGTCCCGAATTCGCGGTCACGGTCTTCGACAAAATCGACGATCCCCGCCGCGCGGTCGACAAAGACGGTGCGATCAAACTGGTTCTGGCGGTTGGTTGGGTTGGCAACGGCCAGCCGCAGGGTGACGCCGCGCACATCCTTGTTCTCGACAAACACGCTGGTGAAGCCGGGGAAAGGTTCGTTGCGCACGAAGATTTCATCCAGACGCACATTGTCCGCGCGGTCGTTGAAGAAGAAACTGCCCCCGACAGCCCAGCTTGTGCCGGGGAAATCATGCCGAACGTCGGTGTCGATGTTGATGGTCTGGAAGCCCGACAATTCGCGCGAAAAGCCCAACAAGGGATCGCGGATCGATGACTGAGCCCCAGCCAAGCTGACGTCGAGTCGGGTGCCTTTCCAACCGAAGCCTTCGGACAGCAGCGTCAGGTCGGTTTCGATCCCGAACTGTGTCGCGGAAGGCAGGTTTCCCGGCGCTTGGCCTCCGCCAGCGATGGGGATCTGGTCCACAATATCGACGATGTCTTCGTAGAAAGGACGAAGGTTAAGTGTGCCAATCGCGCCCAGGCTGACATTGGCCTCAACCTCAGCGCGCCAGCTTTGTTGCGGCACAAGATCGGCGTTGGTGACGTTCTCGCGATCCTGATTAAGGTCAACCGTCGCGATGAAGTCAAAGAAGTTGAGCTGCCCAACCAGCCGCTCGATACGAGCGGCGATGTTGACGCCTTCCTTCACCTTCCAATCGAGGGCGACAAAACCTTTGGGACGGTAGAAGGTGCGGGTCTGGCCGAATTCGCCGCTTTGACTGATGCGTGAATATTCGCCCGCAACTGAAAGCTGGAATTGCAGGTTGGAGGCCAGCGGCCGACTGTAGGTGGCTTGGAGTTCGGCGCGGTCTTCATCGACGCGTGCGGTTGCGCCATCGAAATCAACCGGGACGAAGTCGCCTGCGTCCAAAACATCAAGCGCGCTGTTGATATCGAGGAAGTTGCGCACGCCTTCGCCCGCGATCAGAAGGTCTCCGCCAAGGGTTGGAAAGCTGTATTCTGCGCGAGCAATCGTCTCGCCTTCATCCGCATCGCGGGCAAAGCGCGATCCGGACGAATCGCTGCCGTCGGAAAAGCTGGTGACCGAGGTCGAAAAGGTAGGGCTGTCTTCGTAGCGGTGATAGCCGATGACCTTCAGTCGGCCCGGGCCAAGCGCAAACTGGTAATCGGCGCCGACTTCGAAGTTGAACTCATCTTCACCGCTGCGAAAATCGCGCACGCGGTCGATCGGGTTGATCGAGCCGGAACGCTCTGAAATCTCATCCTCGCGTCGGATAAAACCGTTCACTTCGCCCGTCAGGTTCAGGACATTTCCATTGTCCGCCACGCGCGTAAAGGAACCCGACAGGCCAAACTGATCGGTGTTTTCGGTGCGCTGTTCTTCGCGCGTGTCGATCAACGCCCCGGCGCCGTCAAAGACCAGTTCCGGCCCTTCGTCACCGCGCCGGCCGGAATTGTTTTCGAGCGCCAAGGTCCAATCGGTCTTGGTGCCTCCTCCGGCAATCGCAACGCGGCCCTCATAAAGGCGCGGATCGGTGCCGAAAGTGCGGATCTGCGGGGCGTAACGGTATTGCCCGGTGATCTGGCCGCTGCTTGCTGTGATAACGTTGAGAACCTGTCCGGTCAGACCGCCAATATCGAGGCTCGCCCCGTCCACCAGTTCAAGTCGAAGAACCTCATCGGTTGGGATGCGCTGCAGGGCCTCAACCGGCCCGTTTGATTTGCCCGAGATACGGCGACCATTGATCAGAACATTGGTGTCCGCCTGGCCAAGGCCGCGCGCGCCGTCGCCTTCGCGGATCTGAAATCCGGGCACCTGGCGCGCCATGTCGAGCGCGCTGCGCGGGGCGAAGCGGTCGAAATCTTCCGGCGTGTAGCTGCGGCGAGCGGTGGTGCCCCCCGCTCTTTCTTCCATATCGGCGTCGCGCGCTTCGCTTTCATCCTTGGCGACTTGGCGTTCGGAGTTGCCCGCTGCCTCCGCAAAGGCCGGGCCAGCGCAAACCGCTAAAGCGGCGGCGAGAGAAACGCTGCCATAAGAGTGTCGGGGATGCTTCATCGGAGCCTTTGAAACCGCACAAGCTGGGGAAAGGTTCCGTGCGCGTCCGGGCTCGCTCGTGAAAGCCGTATTCGACGAACCCACTGGTCGGGAAGACAGGATTCGAACCTGCGACCCCCACACCCCCAGTGTGATGCGCTACCAGGCTGCGCTACTTCCCGAGACCAGTGGAGGCGCGGCCTATACGTGGGCTCTTTTGG
>JBCCAH010000026.1:0-28367 GCA_039814925.1 Pseudomonadota bacterium | reverse complement strand
CGATATACCACCAGGTGTAGCCGCCGGCTGATACCGGCGCATCGAAGCGCGGTCCGCGCAGATCACCTTCGCTGCAAGCTGTCCGGACAAGGCGGCCATAGGGACGCCGGCCGAAGGGTGCGTCGCGCCCCCGGTGCAGTACAGACCAGGGATCTTCGTCCTTGGCCCTTGTCGCTGGAAGGAGGCCGCCCAGCCGTGTGAGGCTCTGCCATAAAGGGCGCCGCCCGTCGCCGGGAACAGCCTCTCCCACTCTTCCGGCGTCGCCAAGTGATGCGGCATCGGATCCTCGAGCGTGAGCCCGCAGCGGCGCAGTGTCCGCCTCATAGCCAGGTTGCATGTCTCGATCTCCTCAGGCGAGTAAGTGTGGGAATCCCCATTGGGCGGGGCGTTGACGATCATTTGAATGCGCTCGCGGCGGCCAGCGACCATCGGCGCGGCGTTGCCTCCCTCAGAAGGAAGGCTGGCGCTGCGATCTTGCGCGCAAAGGTAAACGGTTGGGTCGCTGGGCGGCTTCCCGCTGGCGATGTCGCGAAATTCGCGCGCGTAATCGGGCGAGAAAAAGACGTTGTGATGTTGCAGATCGAAGCCCGACGTCTCGGCGTGCGCAAACCACACCATCGCGGAAAGCGAACGCTTGGCATCGGGCATGCGTGCCACCGATTGGGCGGGCGTTTCGCCAAACTTACCCCGAGCAATCGCGGCGGGATCGGCGTTGCACACCACTGCATCCGCCCGGATCGTGTCACCATTGGTCAGGCGCACGCCCGTAACGCGCGCGTTGTCGGTCAACACCTGCGCGACGCGCACATCGGTACGGATCACAGCGCCTTGCCGAGTGGCGATATCGGCCAAAGCCTTAGCCAGCGCGTGGATACCGCCATCGATCAGCCAGACGCCCGCCGCTTCCAGATGCGCAATCAGCATCAAGGTGGCCTGCGACTGAAACGGATCTGAGCCGCAATAGGTCGAGTAACGGCCAAACAATTGGTGCAGGCGCAGATCCTTGAAATGGCCGCCCAGCGCTTTCCAGAAGTTGTCGAACGGGCGCATCGCCATCGCGTCGCCGACGCGCCAGATCCCCATACGCCACATCATTGGCAGCGGCGTCGATGCGCTGTCACCGCGCATGAAGGGTTCGTCCAGAACTTCGAAAATCCGCTTCGCCTCGGCACGGAAAGCCCGGTAGCCGGCGGCCTCACCCGCGCCCGCAAAATCGCCAATCGCTTCCTCGCTACGCGCGGGATCAGCGAACAGATCAAGCGTACCGCTCTCATCCCACGCGTGGCGCGCGATGACATCGGCTTTTTCGATGTGAAGGTGTTCTTCCAGCGAAGAACCGCATTCGGCAAAGACGCTGTCAAACACGTCGCGCATGGTGAAAACGGTCGGCCCGCCCGCGACTGGCGCGCCGTCCACTTCGACCTGACGCGCTTTACCGCCAACGGTCTTTTCCTTTTCGAGAACAGTCACGCGAAAGCCGCGCGCAGCCAGCAGGGCGGCGCTGGTCAGCCCCCCGATACCGGCTCCGATGATGGCGACAGATTCGCCCACCGACTCTCCCCAATTGGCGTTTTACAGAGGTGTAGTATTGACCTTACGGTTTCATCTGTCCAATTATTTAGACAAATGACACATCACGTTTCCTTATGCTGATGTCGGAAGACAGCACGCTCGAAGGCTCAGCGAAGCCGCGCCCCGCCCGGTCGCGGCGTGAGCGGTGGCGCATCAATTATATTGCGCGACGCAACGCGATCTTCGGCAGCAACGGCTTTCAATATTGGTGCGCGCGCCTGCCCTTTATCCGCCGTATCGCCAAATCGCGCGCAACGCAGATGATGGATCACATCGTCGGCTTTACCTACTCGCAGGTGCTCAAAGCGGTGGTTGAGACTGAGCTTCTCGACTTGCTTACCAACGGCCCTGTGGCCGCGGTCGAAGTCGCGCATTACACCAAGCTGAGCCACGACGCGGCGCTTGCGCTGTTGCGCGCTGCGCGCGCGCTCGATCTGGCCGAGGAAGTGGTCGAAGACGGCTGGATGTTGGGTCAGCAAGGCGCGGTTCTGGTCGCAGACGAAGGGACGCAGGCGATGATCCTGCATCACCGGCTGTTGTATCGCGACCTGCTCGAACCGCTCGAATTGCTGCGCAAGGATCGCAAGGAACCGACCGAGCTGTCACGCTACTGGTCCTACGCGGGCGCGCTTCATGGCGCGGCAGAGCGGGGGCAGGAAACCGAGGATTACTCGCGGCTCATGGCCGCCTCGCAGCGCTATGTCGCCGATCAAGTGCTCGCAGCCTTTTCCTTTTCCGGGACGCAAAAGTTGCTCGACGTGGGCGGAGGCCATGGGGCCTTTGTCCGGCGAGTTGGAGAAGCGTACCCCAGACTAAAGGTCGGCGTGTTCGACCTTCCCGAAGTCGCGCAAAGCGCGCGCGAACCGCTCGAACAAGACTTGGGGTTTGAGCGGGTGTCCTGCCATCCCGGCAACTTTTTTGAGGACGCCATTCCGCAAGGCTTCGACATGGTAAGCCTGGTGCGCATCCTTCACGATCACGACGATGAACCAGCCGCCGCACTGTTACGCAACATCCGCCAAAGCCTCACTCCCGGTCAACGCCTTCTTATTGCAGAGCCGATGGCGCGAATCCCCGGTGCCGAGCCCATGGGAGAGGCCTTCTTCGGATTTTACCTTTGGGCGATGGGTTCCGGACGCGCTCGCAGTCCACAGGAAATTCGCGCGATGCTGAAAGACGCGGGCTTTTCCAAATCCCGACTGATCGCAGGGCCACAACCGGTCATCGCAAGTCTGGTAGTCGCAACAGCCTGACAAAAGACTGTCTGATTTGGTTGACACTTAGCTGTGTAAGGCGTAGCCAAATCATAGGAGAACCAGCTTTGGGTGCGGCGCGAGTCGCAGTGGGACCCTGGAGCAAGCTGAGGAACCCTTCGCGGGCTACGCATAATGAAAACACTAGCGGTCACTCTTGAAGCACCCGAGCGCCTGGCGCTTCGGACGCTTGAGTTAAATCCGCTAGGCTCTGGCGATGTCCTTGTCGAAATTGCGTACAGCGGTATCAGTTCAGGCACCGAAAAACTGCTGTGGACCGGACGAATGCCGCAATTTCCGGGCATGGGTTATCCGCTTGTGCCGGGTTACGAATCTGTTGGCCGAGTGGTCGACGCTGGATCGGAAGCGCGAGGCCGTATCGGCGAATGGGTCTTTGTGCCCGGCGCCAATTGCTACACCGATGCCCGCGGATTGTTCGGCGGCACGGCGGCTCAAGTCATTGTTCCCTCACCGCGCGCGCTTCCGGTTCCCGAATCTTTTGGCGAAAACGGCGTTCTGTTTGCGCTTGCCGCCACGGCGCTGCACGCGATCAACGGCGGCGCCGCGCCCGATCTGATTATCGGTCACGGCGTGCTGGGCCGCTTGCTGGCGCGGCTTACTGTCGCTCTTGGCGCTGAGGCGCCGACCGTATGGGAAACCAGCGCTGCACGGCGCTCAGGTGGGGACGGATACCGCGTCATCTCACCTGAAGAGGACGAACGCCGCGACTACCGCTCGATCTACGACGCGAGCGGGGATTCGAGCGTACTCGATGCCTTGGTCGGGCGCCTATCCAAGGGCGGAGAGATCGTGCTGGCGGGCTTCTACTCGGGCCGCGTTGACTTCGCTTTCGCGCCCGCTTTTCAGGCCGAAGCGCGCTTTCGTATCGCGGCGGAATGGCAGCCGGGCGACATGGACCAGACCCGCGCCTTGGCCCAGGGAGGCAAGCTTGACCTCGGCGGGCTCATTACAACCCGCCGCCCCGCATCCGAGGCTGAAGACGCTTACCCGCAAGCGTTCAACGACCCCGATTGCCTCAAAATGATCCTCGATTGGAGCCACGCTGCATGACCATGTTGGAAACCCAAGCTGAAGCTCTGCGCGAAGAGGCCGATATCGAACCTGATCCCGTGCACACGGGTGAAGTTACGAAAGAAACGCAGGTCATCGCAATCTACGGCAAGGGTGGTTCGGGTAAGAGCTTTGCCCTCTCCAACCTCAGCTACATGATGGCGCAGCAGGGCAAACGCGTGTTGCTGATCGGCTGCGATCCGAAATCGGACACGACCAGCCTGCTGTTCGGCGGCAAGAGCTGTCCGACCATCATCGAAACCTCCTCCAAGAAGAAGCTCGCCGGCGAAGAAGTCACCATCGAAGATGTGTGCTTTCAACGCGATGGCGTCTTCGCCATGGAGTTGGGCGGCCCCGAAGTCGGCCGTGGTTGCGGCGGGCGCGGAATCATCCACGGCTTTGAGCTGATGGAAAAACTGGGCTTCCACGAATGGGGCTTTGACTACGTCCTGCTCGATTTCCTTGGCGACGTGGTGTGCGGCGGGTTCGGCCTGCCGATCGCGCGCGACATGTGCCAGAAAGTGATTGTGGTTGGCTCGAACGACCTGCAATCGCTCTATGTTGCCAACAATGTTTGCCACGCGGTCGAATACTTCCGTAAGATGGGCGGCAATGTCGGCGTCGCTGGCATGATCATTAACAAGGATGACGGCACCGGCGAAGCGCAAGCTTTCGCTGAAGCGGTCGACATTCCGGTCCTTACCGCGATCCCCGCGGACGAAGACATCCGGCGCAAAAGCGCCAACTACCAAATTATTGGGAAGCCAGGCGGCGAATGGGCTGGGCTCTTTGAAGAGCTCGCCGAAAACGTCGCTGAGGCCCCGCCGCGCCAACCCAATCCGCTCGACCAGGATGGTTTGCTCGATTTGTTCTCACCGGAAGAAACCGGCGGGAATGTAGAGCTGATCCCAGCCACCCAGGCCGATATGCGCGGCGGAATTTTTGAAGAAAAGCCAAGCCTTGAAGTGATCTACGACGAGATTTGATGAGCGAATTACCCGCCTCTAATCCGCGTGAACGCGACCAGTTGGACCTCGGCTCCGCGCCTGAGGCCGCGGGCGGCGGTTGCTCAAGCAAAGACACGATGCTCGACGCCGCGCGTAAAGCGGGCAAGAGCGATATACTCGATCAATACGCGGCCGATTACCCGGTTGATCCGGAACGCGGACCGCACGATCAGCCGCAATCGATGTGCCCCGCCTTTGGCTCTTTGCGCGTCGGCCTGCGTATGAAACGCACCGCCACCGTCCTTTCGGGCAGCGCGTGCTGCGTTTACGGCCTCACCTTCACCTCGCACTTTTACGGCGCGCGGCGCACGGTCGGCTACGTTCCCTTCAGTTCAGAAACACTCGTCACCGGCAAGCTGTTCGAAGACATCAAGGAAGCGGTCGAAGACCTCGCCGATCCCAAACTCTACGATACGATCATCGTCACTAATCTGTGCGTGCCCACCGCCAGCGGCGTTCCGCTGCGTCTGCTGGCAGACCAGATCAACGGCGTGCGCATCATCGGCATCGACGTGCCGGGCTTTGGCATCCCGACCCACGCCGAGGCGAAAGACGTGTTGGCGGGGGCGATGCTAAAATACGCACGCGAAGAAGTGGCCGCTGGTCCGGTCGCCGCGCCCGAAGGCCGCTCGGACAAGCCGACCATCACGTTGCTTGGTGAGATGTTCCCCGCTGACCCGGTCGTGATCGGGCAAATGCTTGAGCCTCTGGGCCTCGCGGCAGGCCCGGTCGTCCCAACGCGCGAATGGCGCGAACTGTATTCCGCGCTCGACTGCGCCGCGGTCGCCGCGATCCATCCATTCTACACCGCCAGCATCCGCGAATTCGAAACCGCTGGCCGACCGATCATCGGTTCGGCCCCGGTCGGCGCCGACGGCACCGCCGCCTGGCTGCAATCGATCGGCGATAGTCTTGGCCTGCCGCAGGACAAGGTCGGCGCGGTCAAAGACGCCATGATTGGCGCGTGCAAAGGCGCCCTCGCCTCGCAACCGATCAACGGTCGGATCACCGTTTCCGGTTATGAAGGTTCTGAACTGCTCGTCGCCCGCCTGCTGATCGAAAGTGGCGCAGACGTACGTTATGTCGGCAGCGCTTGCCCGAAAACGAAATGGTCGGACCCGGACCGCGAATGGCTCGAAGCGCGCGGCGTGCATGTCAATTTCCGCGCCAGCCTCGAAGAGGATATCGCCGCGGTCGAAGAATTCCAGCCCGATCTGGCGATTGGCACCACCCCGGTGGTCCAGCACGCCAAGGCCAAGGCCATCCCGTCGCTCTATTTCACAAATCTTATCTCGGCTCGCCCCCTTATGGGACCCGCTGGAGCCGGGAGCCTCGCGCAGGTCGTCAACGCAGCTATGTCGAATAAGGATCGGTTCGACAAGATGCGCGATTTCTTCAAAGGCGTCGGCGATGGCCATACGTCGGGCGTGTGGGAAGACACACCAGTCGACCGCCCCAAATTCCGCAAGAAATACGCAGCCTTGAACGAAGCGGCGCGCAAAGCGGCCGAGGCGGTGGGCACATGACTCTCGTCCTCGATCACGGAATCCTTGCTTCGGTCGCGATCTCTTTCCGCACGGGAGGCGAGGTATGACCCTGGTTCTCGATCACGACAGAGCGGGCGGCTATTGGGGCGCCACGTACGTCTTTGCAGCGGTAAAAGGTCTGCAGGTTATCATCGATGGCCCGGTGGGCTGCGAGAACCTGCCGGTGACCAGTGTGCTGCACTACACCGACGCGCTGCCCCCGCATGAATTGCCGATTGTGGTGACAGGCCTTGGCGAAGAAGAGCTGGGAAAAACGGGCACAGAAGGCGCGATGAAACGCGCTTGGCAAACGCTCGATCCTGAATTGCCCGCTGTGGTGGTGACTGGCTCGATCTCTGAAATGATCGGTGGCGGGGTTACACCCGAAGGCACCAACATCAAACGCTTCCTGCCGCGAACCATCGATGAAGATCAATGGGAAAGCGCGGACCGCGCGCTGACATGGCTGTGGACCGAATTCGGCCCCAAAAAAGCGCCGAAGATCAAGGAACGCAAAGAGGGCGAAAAGCCCAAGGTCAACATCATTGGCCCATCCTATGGTATGTTCAACATGCCGTCTGATCTGGCAGAAATCCGCCGTCTGGTAGAAGGGATCGGCGCAGAAATCGGCGTGGTCTTCCCGCTGGGTTGCCACCTTGCCGACATCCGCCAACTAGGCATGGCCGAAGCCAATGTCTGCATGTATCGCGAATTTGGCCGCAACCTGTGCGAAACGCTCGAACGGCCCTATTTCCAAGCGCCGATTGGCCTGACCTCAACGACCAAGTTCTTGCGGTCCTTGGGCGCTGAGCTGGGTCTCGACCCGGAACCGTTTATCGAGCGTGAAAAGCACACTACGATAAAACCTTTGTGGGATCTGTGGCGTTCGGTCACACAGGATTTCTTCGGCACCGCAAGCTTTGGCATCGTCGCGAACGACACCTATGCGCGCGGCGTCCGGTTCTTCCTTGAAGAAGACATGGGCCTGCCTTGCGCGCTCAGCTTCTCGCGCTGCGCCGGTGTAAAACCGGTCAACGAAGACGTTCGCGCCGCGATCCACGCAAACCCGCCGCTGGTCATGTTCGGTTCGTATAACGAGCGTATGTATATGGCCGAAATGGGTTCGGGCGGACCCAGTGGACATCAGGGACCGCAAGGCCAGTTTATTCCAGCCAGCTTCCCCGGAGCGGCCATCCGCCGGCATACGGGCACGCCCTTCATGGGCTATGCCGGAGCGACCTATCTGGTTCAGGAAGTGTGCAACGCCCTGTTTGATGCGCTGTTCCATATCCTGCCGCTGGGCACAGAGATGGACAAAACGCCACCGACGCCCGCCCGTGAAAAAACGCAGTTTAACTGGGACGATGATGCCAAGGCTCTGCTCGACGAATTGGTCGAGAAGCAGCCGGTTCTCGTTCGGATTTCCGCGGCCAAGCGTCTTCGCGACGCCGCCGAACGCACCGCTCGCCAATTGGGGCTTGAGCGGGTGACAACAGATTGCCTCACTCCGGGAAGAGTTGAGGCTGTGCCTGAGGGAGCGCCAGCGTAATGCCAGTACCCCTCCTCTCGAAAGTCGTGGGTGTGGCCGCGATTAGTCAACGAATTGCCTGGGGATCGGGCTCATCCAATCCACGTGGGGGATCACGCGGGGATGCCGACGGGGGCTTAGCCCTCAAATACCCAACTGATACGGAGACTAAAAATGGTAGATCCGACTCCCGGTGAGCGCATCGGCACCTACCTGACGCCTGAAGAGGCTCAGGAAATCCACAAAGGCTTCATGAGCACATTCACGCTCTACGTCGCCATTGCGGTTGTCGCACACGCGCTTCTCTGGGCCCACAAGCCCTGGTTCACTGGTGGCTTTGGCCTCTGATCGTTTGAAGGCGCAGCCTTCGGGCTGACTTTTCAAACATCATCACACAACACGAAAAAGGAATTCCATCATGTGGAGAATCTGGCTTCAATTTGACATTCGTCGGGTGCTTGTTGGCCTGCACGTCGTTCTGGCGCTGCTCGCTTTTACCATCCACTTCCTGCTGCTCAGCACGGACCGCTACAACTGGCTGGATCAAGCATCGGGTGCTCCGATCGCTTCTCAGTCAGCTCAAGTGGAGCTGCTGGACGGCCCAAATCTGGGCTGACGCACGTTAGCGAAAATGTGAGGGGGCAGGTTCGCCTGCCTGCCTCCTAACACTCTTGCAAACCCTTCAAGACCCGCCTTGGTGGTGGGAAGGATGGACCTATGGCGCTCCTTAGTTTCGAGCGGAAATACCGCGTGCGCGGAGGCACAATAGTCGGCGGCGACCTCTTCGATTTTTGGGTCGGGCCGTTTTATGTCGGATTCTTTGGAGTGACGACGGCTCTGTTTGCAGGGCTCGGCACTATGCTGATTTTTGCAGCAGCCCTTCAAGGTCCGACAATGAACCCCTGGCTGATCGACATACAACCGCCAGCGGTTGAAGCTGGCCTCTCGATCATGCCCCTAAAAGAGGGCGGCTACTGGCAATGGATCACATTTTGCGCGATCATCGCGTTTGGATCGTGGGTCATGCGTCAGGCCGAGATCTCTCGCAAGCTGGGCATGACCTACCATGTCCCGATTGCCTTTAGCTTTGCCGTTTTCGCCTATTTCACTCTGCAGTTCATTCGGCCGATCTGGATGGGCGCCTGGGGACACGCCTTCCCCTATGGTATCTGGACGCACCTCGATTGGGTGTCTTACGTCGGATATTCCTACGGCAACTTCCACTTCAACCCCGTCCACATGCTGGCGATCACGTTCTTCTTCACGAACACTTTAGCGCTGGCTTTGCACGGTGGTCTGGTCCTTTCAGCTGTGAACCCATCGGGTGGCGGCGAGGTCAAGACGCCGGAATATGAAGACACTTATTTCCGAGATTTCATCGGATATTCGGTCGGCACACTGGGCATCCACCGCGTGGGCATGTTCCTGGCTATCAACGCCGCGTTCTGGAGCGCGATCTGCATCGTGATCTCGGGAACCATTTGGGAAGGCAGTTGGGTCGAATTCTGGGAGTTCTGGCGTGAAATCCCGATCTGGAAAGGGGAGGCCTTGTCCTAATGGCTACATATCAGAACATCTTCACCCAGGTGCAGGTCAAAGCCGAGCCCGAGCTCGGCGTCCCGCACCTCGACGGCAGTGAGCCGCGGATCCATGCCACAGGCTATTCCTATTGGATGGGTAAGTTTGGTCAGGCGCAACTTGGCCCAATTTACCTCGGCTGGCTTGGCCTTGCGAGCCTCGCCTTTGGCTTCATGGCGCTGTTCATCATCGGTATGAACTTTGCCGCACAGGCCGGTTGGAGCCCGATCACGTTCATGCGTGAGTTCTTCTGGCTTTCGCTTGATCCGCCGGGACCGCAATATGGCAAGGACTTCATGGTCCCGCTGAACGAAGGCGGTTGGTTTATCATGACGGGCGCGTTCCTGACCCTGTCGGTTCTGCTCTGGCTGGCTCGCACCTATATGCGCGCTCGTGCGCTGGGTATGGGTTACCATATCTTCTGGGCTTTCGCCTCGGCGATCTGGCTGTTCTTGGTTCTTGGGTTTATCCGTCCGATGCTGGGCACAGGGTGGCATGAGGCGGTTCCTTACGGGATCTTCAGTCACCTGATCTGGACCAATAACTTCTCGCTGACGTGGGGGAATTTCTTCTACAACCCCTTCCATGCACTCTCGATCGTGTTCTTGTACGGCTCTGCGGTTCTTTTCGCGATGCACGGCGCGACGATCGTGGCCACGGGCCGCTACGGCGCGGAACGCGAGATTGAGCAGATCACGGACCGCGGCACCGCTGCGGAGCGTGGTGGCCTGTTCTGGCGTTGGACGATGGGCTTTAACGCCTCGATCGAATCCATCCACCGCTGGGCTTGGTGGTTCGCCATGCTAACCACGTTGACGGGCGGTATGGGCGTGCTTCTCTCAGGCACCGTGGTCGAGAACTGGTACATCTGGGCGCAGGAGCACTACTACGCCCCGGTCTGACCGCGACGAGTGCGCCATAGACGCCCTTCGGTAGAGTCAAAGGAGCCCAACCCGTTCAAAGGCTCTACCGGTCGGCACAAGAATTCGGCCCCGCCTCTCACATGAGAGGCGGGGCCGATCCTTTTTCAGGCCGTTTAGAGGGAACCGGGCACCCATTTAGGGGTGAAGAGCGGCCTCTTTAGCGGACAGGCAATGGAACAAAGGCGGCTCACAATCGAGCCCATCTGAGGTCAGACCAATCGCTGGTCCTGTGGGAATGGTTAGCTTGGTCGAAGCAGAGCCGCTTCAGTCGCCTCTCGCTTGAGGATTCTCGTCCATACGATGCCGAATGTCCAAAAGGTGGAGAGGAAAGGACGCAGCCAACGTCAGCGCCACCCAATGCCACGATGCGCCGACCAAGGCCGCCCACAATGCCAAAACGATAAAGACGGCCGGGCCGAGCGCCTGGAGTATACGCAACAATCCCCAACCGCGCGAAGCCAGCCAAACCGATTCCAGCGCCAGTATAAACAAGACGAAGCCTGCGGCGTATCCATTGTCGAACAGTTCTTGAATCACGGCGTTGCTTCCGAAACGAAAGTCAGTCCACAACCACAACTCACCCGGTTTGTCCCGCTGATCCAATCAGCCAAACGGGCCGTTCAACTGCACAATCGCCCAGTTCAGCATACCAGCATAAGATATCCACATCAGATAGGGCAAAAGCATAGCAGCCGCGGCGCGCGAATAGCGGACACAGGACACCATCATCAGCAGGATCGTGATCCAGAGAATACCGAGTTCTACAAACGCCAGGTCCGGCCGCTGGAATCGGAAGAACAAAAGACTCCAGCCAATGTTGAGCGCTGCGTTGAGCGCGAACAGGCTGAGGATCGATTGCGCTTCACGCGACGTAGGCGCCGCGCGCCAAGCTTTTATCCCAGCAACCGTGATCAATGCGAAGATTATCGTCCAAACCATGGGAAACAGCCCATCTGGAGCGGTCCAAATGGGCTTTACTAAGGATTGATACCATGGCCCCAAATCGGTGGCGTTCGCCCCCGCCAAAGCGACTAAAAACGCTGCGACGGTTGCCACCGCAACCGGAATGACCCGCAAGGGATTCAAGAACGACCGTTCTTCCTGGAATTCTTTGGTGCGCATGGTTCAGCTCGTTTCCGCTTTGAGACCGAGCAAGTGCGCGGTGTCTTTCAGGAAAATTTTTACGTGCGCCATCGGCTTGGAACGCACGAGCTTCTTGTTCATGTAGGCTTGCCAAGTGAGTTGCTGCACATCTTTATCGTCGCACATCGAGACAAAGCGTTCGCGGCGTTTGTCGCTCGAATACCAGAAGTACTGCATCATACCGAGGATCCAGAACACTCGGCCATGTTCTTTCACGAATCGCTTTCGGGCTCGAGCTAGGGCTTTGACCTCGCCGGTCTTCAAAAACTCGCTTGCCGCCTCGGCGCTGAACCGGCCGCCGACCATCGCGTAGTAGATACCCTCGCCCGATGCGGGCGCAACTATCCCAGCGGCGTCACCAGCGACGATCGTGTCGCGATCGTTGTCCCACTTCTTGAGCGGCTTGAGCGGAATGGGCGCGCCTTCACGGCGGACCGTTTCGCATCGCTCCAGGCCCAGATCACCGCGCATTTCGGCGACCGCGCCGCGAAGCGAAAAACCTTTATTGGCGCTACCAACCCCGATGCTAGATGTCTCGCCATGCGGAAACACCCAAGCGTAGAAGTCAGGTGACAGTTTGCCTTGATAGAAGACATCGCAGCGGTTGGCGTCGAAGGCTTCGGTGTCGTTGTCCGGAGACTTGATGATTTCGTGATAGGCGAACACACATTTCACTCGGTTCGCGTTGGGAAGAGATTGCTTCGCGACCGCTGACCGCGCACCGTCAGCCCCAACTATGCAGCGCGCCCGGATCTTCTCAATCGGGCCGCCTCGCTCCCTGCGGAAAGTCACAAGCGGGTGCTGTTGGTCGTCGCGCTCAATCTTCTCAAATGTCGCGTTCAGGCGTTCCGCCCCGCTTTCGCACGCTCGCACGCGAAGCCACTCATCGAAATCCTCGCGATCGACCATGCCGACATAGCCAATCTCGCCGACCGGCATATCCACTGATCGACCAGATGGCGCGATCATGCGCGCCGAACGCGCACGGGCGACCAGCAAGCTTTGCGGGATATCAAAATCCTCCAACAGCCGAGGCGGCACCGCGCCGCCGCACGGCTTGATCCGCCCGCCCCGTTCCATGAGGAGAACCGAGTGGCCGGCCAGCGCCAAATCTGTCGCGGCGGTGGCGCCAGCCGGCCCGCCGCCTATGACGACGGCATCGTAAATGGTCTCGTTCATGCAAAGATCTCCCGTTCTTTCGAGGGCTTGCCCGACGCATCTCGACCTTGCTGGCGATGCGATTGAGGGAGCCGCGATCCGGCGACTCTGAGGGCAAGAATGGCCGCGAGGACAAACAACAGGCCCTCGACAGCAAACACGATTTGGTAAGACCTCCCCAGGTCCGAGAATACAGCGAGCGCCACATCGCGCCCCGCCGCTCCCAATAGGCCAGCAAAGCCAAAAGCGACCGCCTGCGAGGCGCCCCACACGCCCATGCGGATGCCTTCGCGCGTCTTTTCTCCAGCTCCGGCAAGGCCCATCATTGCGCCAATCGCGGCGACCGAAAACACGCCGTTGCAGAAACCCAAAAGGAAGACATTTGTGACCAGCGGCCAACCCGGCCCAACCATCGCCGCCATGGTGAGGCCGGCAAGTCCAAGCGCCGAACCCAAGCAGCCTCCGACGATCCAAACTCGTAGATCTGTTGGCATCCGCGCCTGAAAAGCGCTGCCGCCGATCCCGGCTACGATCATTCCAAGCAATCCGCCTGCGTTGAGCATGCCCCCCAACTGCGTGCTCTCACCGGGCGCCATACCGAAGATTTGTCCGGCGAAAGGTTCCAGGATCAGGTCCTGCATGTTGTAGGCCATCATCGAGACGAAGATGAAAATGGTGAATCGCCGCGCGGCTGTTTCGGCAAAAATTTCTTTCAAGGCTTCGCCAAAGCTGGGGGTCTCATCCGACTTGGCGGTTTCTTCAAAGACATGGTGACCGCGTTCGAGTCGAAAGGTCGCGGCGAAAGCGACGGCGATCGTCACGACCGCGAGCCCGGTTGCGACCTGCAGCAAGATCTGCGGCGTGAACGGCTCTATCAACGCCCCAACGGTGAACGCGGAGACTACGATGCCTGCGATCATCATAATCCATGTGAGCGCGGCCGCGGCGGCGCGGCGCTCTGGAGCAACGCTCGATGCCAAGAGCGCAAGGGCGGACGTGCCGGCGGCTCCAACGCCGACACCGATGATCGCATAAGCGAGCACCGCCAACGCAAACACGCCAAACCCGGTCGAACCCATCATCAAGGTCGCCTTGGTGGCCATCAGAACACCTGCGGCTAAAACCGTGATGCCGCCGACGATCCAGAGCGTGCGATTGCCGCCTTTGTCCGAACCGTGGCCCCAAAGTGGCCGGCCAAGCTGAATGACGTAGTGCCAGGCGACAAGTCCCGCCGGAATGGCCGCGACCAGACCGTATTCGACCACCATCAAGCGGTTGAGAACTGTGGTCGCCATCATAACTAGCGCGCCGACGCAGGCCTGAACCAAGCCGATGCGCGCAATCGCGAACCAGGAAAGGCCTTTGCTAATGGTCGGCACCGGGGCGTGCATTACAAATACCCTCCAAGCCCTAAGGCCGCCGCCAACATGCCAAGCACGTAGAGCAGCACGCCCACCGCGTTGTACCAAGGCGCAAATTTCGCAGGGTTTGAGAGCAGCCGCGGCATCGCCGCCAATTGCGCAAGCAAGACACCACCGACCAATAGAGCTGAGACGGTGAGCCCCCACCACGCTAGCAATGCGATTACGGCAAGCTGAGCCAGCGCCATCACAAGACAAGCAAAACGCGCCGCGCCGGACACGCCCATAGTCACGGGAAGCGACTTAAGACCCGTCGCGCGGTCGCCTTCGACCGCCTTGAAATCATTCAGCGTCATGATCCCATGCGCGCCCAGACTGTAGAGGACGAGCACAATGAGCACCTCATTGCGGGGCAAAGCCCCCAACATGACAGTCGCACCTGTAAACCAGCTGAGCCCCTCATAGGTCAGGCCGACAACGGCTGGGCCGGTCCATCCGCTGGTTTTGAAGCGGAACGGCGGCGCGCTGTAACCCCACGCTAGAGCCAACCCGACCAAGGCAGCGGCGAACACCAGTGGCCCCAACAGCCATCCTACTCCGGCGGAAATGACGCTCGCGATGATAGCGATAGCCAGCCCCCAGCGGCCTGGAATACGCCCCGATGGGATCGGACGGTCGGGTTCATTGATGGCATCAACGTGGCGATCAAACCAGTCATTGACGGCTTGGCTAGTCCCGCAAACCAACGGACCTGCAAGCAACACCCCGCCAGCGACAAACCAAAGGCGACCGTCCAAGCCAGCGCCCGAAGAGACCGCGCCGCACATAAAGGCCCACATTGGGGGAAACCAAGTGATCGGCTTTAGAAGCTGCACAACATCGCGGAGCGCCGGAACGGGCGCAGCGCGAGTCGAGACCGCTGAGCGTTGCATGGCAGGAAACTAAGCCTGACACCATTAAACGTCAATTTATTTTGACACTTTGGCCGAGCGGGTACGATACCGCACTGCAACGCGAAGCGAGAATGCTTGCATGAGCGTCAATTTGGCTTGGCGGCTTTTTAATCAAGTACGGTTGGAGTGCGTCCTCATCGGCTTCGCTGATCGACGAGGTCCAGCCTGTTGAGTCTGAAGGCAATCGCCGCGGCAAGCCTATCACGGTCAGCCGCAGCCGCAGGCCGGAAGCAAAGAAGCCTGCGTCAATAGTGTCTCATATTTCAAGAAAATCACGCGGAGCGCGTCACTCGGGATCAGCGGGCAGGTTTCCTAGGCCGTAACGGTGCAACTTTGAATACAGACTTTGCCGCGAAAGACCGAGAATCTCAGCCGCCGACGCGCGATTGTCCGAAGTGTAGGACAACGCCGCTTCGATGCAGAGCCGCTCGATAAGGTCGGTGCTTTCCCGCACAATATCCTTGAGGGACATACGGCCAACAAGATCAGTGAGTTGCTCAACAGAACGCGGAAGGTCCTCTGTCCCAGGCGGCAAGTCGCGCAAGCGTCGGCCAATAGGTCGGATGACGAAGGCGTAGAGCGGATGGTCACCCTCGGTTCGCACAGCAGACAGTTCGACCGGTTCGCCTTCCGTGTCGTTCGGTGTTCGAAGGACTGTGCTTACGTTCCGGGCCGATCCATGTTGGACGACCTGGCCTTCGATCAAATCCAGATCGATGCCGGGACGACCGATCCATTCGTTCAGGGATTTGCCACGCACTTGATCCACGCTCGCCGCCTGCACCATTTCGACAAAGGCGTAGTTGGCGTTGACTAACTCCATCTGAGCGTTCGCGACAATAAAGGCGTCGGGCATGTCTTCGACAAGATCGAGCACAGGCGACGGCGCCTCAGCAACATCATGGTCACCAGCCGGAACCAGACGGACCAACAAGTATTGCCCGCGATCTTGCGCAAATCCTGCCAAGGACGCGTTCACTTCGCGAGCGGGCTTGGCCAGTCGGACCGAAATGGGCGATACCTGATCGGAACTCAACGCCGCACCGACAAGCGTCTGCATGGGATCGCGCGAGTCCTTGTCGAGCAAGGACAACAGTTTTTTGCCCTGAAGCCCGCCCATCCGTGCGCCCAACAGCGTGTGCGCGGAGGAATTGGCTTCGCGAATACGAAGGGTCTGCGCTTCGGCAATCAAAACGGGTTCAGCGGAAAGCTCGAACAGCATGCGATAGCGCGATTCAAGTTGCCGCATCCGCATGTAATCACGCTCTAGCGATTGCTGCACCTGGAGCAATCGAGCCTGCAATTTGCCAGACTCGCGAAGGTCACGCCCAAAAGCGATCCGGTGCTCGCCGCCGTTGACGCTCAGCACTGCGTACCGGATCGGCACATCGCCGTCGCGCGAAGGGTGATTAACTTGACGCCAGTGCTGAACCTCCCCGCGCCGAGCGGCCGCCAGCATTTCCATGATCTTGGGCCGGCTCTCTTCGGTGACCGTCTCAATCCAGTTTGTTCCGACCCAATTCTCGAAGCCAGGAAACTCCTTGGGATCATAGGCCGCGTCGAGGATCGTGCCGGTATCATCAAGAACCAGAGTCACGTCACCCGCGACCATGGCAACCCTCATCGCGGCATCGGCATCGAGCGAGTCGAATAACTCGGCCGCGTTACCGAATGGGTTTTTACCTTCTATGCTGTGCTTTCTTGTGAGCATGCTTTCTTCCGGGCCCTATGTCTTGAGTGGCGCTTGCAACGGCACCGCGGGGACAAGACGATTAGCGGCTTCAAGAGCGGACCTTGCGTCTACGCCGGTGCCATCGGCACCGATCGCTTCAACACAGGCGGGATTCTGATTGATCATATGTCCACCAACCAGCACGACGAGATTTGGTTTCACAGAAACGCTGCGAATTGCCTTCACGAGCCCCGCCAGTGCGGAAACCGGACTGTCACGCGAAACTGTCAAGCCAACCAGATCAAGCGGCTGCCGCGACACGTGATTAATTAACTCGCGCCGTGTGGGTTTTAGCAACACTCCGCTGTGCCACCCAGCCCGTGCGAACACGTCCTCGATCATTTGCGCGCCAAAACTGTGCACATCTCCCGGGATGGGGCAGAAAAGAGCGGAACGTGTGGCGCGGATAGGATCTGAAACAGGCGGTGATCGACGCGTTATTTCTCGCATCACTTCTTGCAGCCGCCAAAGCCCCATGGTCACGTCGACGAAATCGCATTCGTCGGTCTTCCACAGTTCACCCAGGTAATGAGCCGCAGGCGCCAAGAGGTTCATGTAGACGTCTTCTACACTCATACCTTGCTCAAGGAAGCGGTCGACTTCTTGAAGCAGATCACGCGCGTCCATCCTTAGAGGCAACGGCATGAAATCCTGAGTTTCCCTCGCGTCGATCTCGAAACGCTCCTTCTTGACCCCAAACAAAGGGTTCACTGAACTGTCCACCAAATGCGGGAGCATTAAGCGCGGAATAATTTCGTACTCAAGCACTTCGCGTACCGGGTCCTGCGACGCGCAGCTGTTAAACAGCGTCATCGAATGCGGAGGACCAGAGTTACTCTGATTCCAAGGGATGGCCATAACGCTGCGAAGCGCGGTGGCGTTCAATTTAAACACCTCGCCTGACTTTTGCGCGTCAATACTATGCCGAGCGGACATGCCGGTCTCTCCTGCGCATCGCGATTGTCACTCAACACCACGAGATGCGCGGTCGAGTTTCGCGATGGTGGCCGAGCGTCATCCCTCTCTACAACCGGCGGTTTGGCGATACTCGCTTCTCGGGATTTTCGCAAGTTTTCCGCTTTACTCCAATTTTGACTGTCCAACTTTCTATACGTCCAAAAAGATTGACACTGTGAGACAGATGGGCGTATCGAACGGGTCTGACAGCAAAGGTAAAATCTTGCACATGACTCGACAGGACCATGTCTCCCCGGTCGAGCCTGCTGGCGCAACGCCACAGGTAACAACGGATCAGGGGAACAAAGGTGCGCTCTACTCAACGGAGGAGCGTAAGCGTCGCGACGAGTCAGTTTGGACAATGGTTCAAGGTGTGCTTGCCCCGCTCCAGTTTGTTGTTTTCATCGTCAGCTTCGGACTTGTCGTTCGAACTCTTGGTACCGGCGAAGGCGCTTGGGTTGCCGACACCTCTATCGTTCTGAAAACAATCATTCTTTATACAATTATGGTGACTGGATCGATCTGGGAAAAGGTCGTCTTCGGCAAGTGGCTCTTTGCGCCGGCCTTCTTTTGGGAAGATGTCTTCTCGATGTTGGTCTTAGCCTTGCACACAGCTTACCTCGTCATGCTGTTTGCTGGGATCGGTTCGCTTGAAGCGCGCCTAGGCGTCGCGCTCGCAGGATACGCGGCTTACGTTATCAACGCTGGCCAGTTTTTGTGGAAGCTGCGCGTCGCGCGACTCGAAGCCACCAGCCGCACGCCTAAGGCTGCGAAGGCGGTTCCAGCGTGAGCTCCGCCTCGACCCTTTCCGGCTGTGCCACGAAGCCCACGGTGGATAACTCTCGACCGATCCTGCGAGAACGCGGGCAGCGCGAGGTGTTTTGCGGGCTGACTGGCATCGTTTGGCTGCATCGCAAGATGCAGGACGCGTTCTTCCTGGTCGTCGGCTCGCGCACGTGCGCGCATCTTCTGCAGTCGGCCGCCGGGGTGATGATCTTCGCCGAGCCGCGTTTTGCGACCGCCATCATGGAAGAGCGGGATCTCGCCGGCATGGTCGACGCGCAGGACGAACTCGACCGGGTTGTCACCCGGTTGTTGGAACGGCGACCGGATATCAAAACGCTGTTTCTTGTCGGATCGTGCCCTTCCGAAGTGATCAAGCTCGATCTGGCGAAGGCTGCCGAACGCCTTGGCGCGCAATACATGCCCGACGTTCGCATCCTGAATTACTCAGGCAGTGGCATCGAGACGACCTTCACACAGGGCGAAGACACCTGCCTGACCTCGCTGGTACCGGTGATGCCGTCGCTGGACGCTCAGGATGCCAAGAACCTGCTGATCGTGGGTTCGCTCCCCGATATCGTTGAGGATCAATTCCTACGCCTTTTTGGTCAGCTCGGGATTGAGAACGTGGCCTCTTTTCCCGCCCGGAACGCTCGCGAATTGCCGGGTGTTGGTCCGAACACGCGTTATCTCCTCGCGCAACCGTTCCTAGCGGAAACCGCTATGGCGCTTGAAGATCGCGGCGCGGTGCGTCTTGACGCGATGTTCCCCTTTGGCGCCGATGGGACGACGGATTGGCTCAAGGCGGCCGCGCGCGAATTCGGCGTCGACGAGCAGCTGTTTAACCAAGTCATCGCGCCGGGCCGCGAGCGTGCCAAACGCGCCATGGACCACGCTCGCGGTGAATTAGAGGGCAAGCGAATTAGCTTCCTGCCTGATTCACAGCTTGAAGTGCCTCTCGCTCGGTTCCTTTCGCACGAAATGGGCATGGAGCCGGTCGAAGTGGGCACTCCCTATCTCCACCGCGCGCACCTCGCACATGACCTCGCTTTGATCTCGGACAAGGCGCGAATCAGCGAAGGGCAGCATGTTGATCGGCAGTTGGACCGGGTCCGCGAAGATCGACCTGACCTGACCGTCTGCGGGCTTGGTCTCGCCAACCCGCTGGAAGCCGAAGGGCTGACCACCAAATGGGCAATTGAGCTCGTTTTCTCGCCGATCCATGGCTTCGATCAGGCTGGTGACCTCGCCGAACTCTTTGCTCGCCCGCTTCGGCGGCGCGACCGGTTGGAGGTGTAGGCGATGCAACTATCAGTCTGGACCTATGAAGGCCCGCCACATGTTGGCGCGATGCGTGTCGCAACTGCGATGAAAAGTCTGCATTACGTGCTCCACGCCCCGCAGGGCGACACCTACGCAGATCTGCTCTTCACGATGATTGAGCGGCGCAACCACCGTCCGCCGGTGACCTACACGACGTTCGAAGCGCGCGATCTGGGCAAAGACACCGCGCAGTTGTTTCAGGACGCCGCCATGGAAGCGGTGGAACGCTTCAATCCGGAAGCGATCATCGTTGGCGCCTCGTGCACCGCGGAGTTGATCCAGGACGATCCGGGCGGACTGTCCGAAGCCATGGACCTGCCCTGCCCCGCCATCCCGCTGGAGCTGCCGAGCTATCAGCGCAAAGAAAACTGGGGCGCGGCGGAGACTTTTTACCAAATCGTTCGCAACCTTGCGGACACACGCGTGGAACGCACGCCGATGGAAGGGCGCCCCGCACGCGCCAACATCCTCGGTCCATGCGCGCTGGGTTTCCGCCACCGCGATGATCTGGTCGAAATTCGCAAAATCCTCGACCTACTTGGTGTCGAGGTAAACCTTGTTGCGCCGCTCGACGCGCGGCCGTCCGATATCGCCCGCATTGGCGAAGCGGACTTCAACATCATTCTCTATCCCGAGATCGCTGACGAAGCGGGTCGCTGGCTTGAACGCATGTTCAAGCAGCCCGCTATTCGCAGCGTTCCTATCGGCGTGGGCGCCACACGCGCTTTCATTGCCGACGTCGCCGAGCTGGCAGGTGCAGATCCCACGCCTGCCCTCGGCGACACCCATTCCCGCATGCCGTGGTGGAGCCGTAGCGTCGATTCGACCTATCTCACCGGCAAACGCGTCTTCATCTTTGGTGATGCCACTCACGCTGTGGCCGCCGCCCGTATCGCTCGTGATGAGCTGGGCTTCGAGGTCTGCGGTCTCGGTTGCTACAACCGCGAATTCGCCCGCGAAATTCGCGCCGCAGCCAAGGAATATGGCGTCGAACCGCTGATCACCGACGATCATCTGGCGGTGGAGGAAGCGATCATCGAAGCCGCGCCTGAAATGGTGCTGGGCACACAGATGGAGCGCCACATCGCCAAGCGTTTGGGCATGCCATGCGCGGTGATATCCTCCCCCGTCCACGTGCAGGATTTCCCCGCGCGCCACTCGCCCCAAATGGGCTTTGAGGGCGCTAATGTGATCTTCGACACATGGGTCCATCCGCTGGTGATGGGCCTCGAGGAACACTTGCTCACCATGTTCCGCGAGGACTTTGAGTTTTCCGACGAGGCGGGCGCATCGCACCACGCCGCGCACTCGCCAAAGGCCATGTTGGCTGAGACCACAACGGCCCCACCGGCGGTGTCTGAGACTGCCGAAGAAGCTCCTTTGCCCGAACCAGTTGTGATTTCCGAAACCACGCACGACGGCACAGTCTGGACCGCAGAAGCGACCAAAGAGCTCAAGAAAATCCCCTTCTTTGTGCGCGGTAAAGCGCGCCGCAACACCGAGGCGTTTGCGGCTGAGCAAGGCCGCGCCGAGATCGATATTGAAACGCTCTACGACGCCAAGGCCCACTATGCACGGTAAGGCGGACATCCCGGTCAAGGAACCAAGCCGCTTTGGACACGATGCGCCTGTCAGCGTCGCGATCATCACGCTCGACAATCATCTGAAAGGCGCGGTCGATCGCGCCGACGCGCTGTTGTCGCAAGAGAGTATCTCTCTTTCGCTGCACGCGGCTTCCGAATGGGGCTTCGAAGACGACGCCTTGGCTGAGGCTGAAGCCGCCATTGCCGACGCCGATATCATTATCGCCACCATGCTATTTGTGGATGATCATGTCCGCCGGATCATGCCAGCCCTGAAAGCGCGCCAAGAACAGTGCGACGCGATGGTGTGCCTTATGTCCGCGGGCGAGATCGTCAAACTTACCCGCATGGGCCAGTACCGTATGGACGCGCCAGCCAAGGGACCCTTGGCTCTGCTGAAGAAGCTGCGCGGTTCCAATAAGAAGGGTGCATCGAGCTCGGGCGCGGGCCAGATGAAAATGCTGCGGCGTCTACCGAAGATCCTAAAGTTCATTCCTGGTACCGCGCAGGATGTGCGCGCCTATTTCCTAACGCTGCAATATTGGCTTGCGGGATCGGATGAGAACGTCGTTGCAATGGTGCGCGCGTTGATCGATCGTTACGCCGCCGGAGAACGCGCGGGGCGCAAAGGCCTAGTCAAAGCCGATCCTCCGCGTGAGTATCCGGAAACTGGTGTCTACCATCCGCGTAGCCGTCAGAAGATGTCGGAAAGCCTGCGCGTGCTGCCGCGCGAACCCACGAAGGGCAAAAACGGCACGGTCGGGCTTGTCCTTTTACGCTCGTACCTCTTGGGCAACGACGCGGCGCATTATGATGGCGCAATCGCAGCTCTCGAAGCGGAAGGCCTAAAGGTTGTCCCAGTCTTCGCAAGCGGTCTCGACGCGCGGCCCGCGATTGAGAGTTTTTTCATCGACGAGAACGGCCAACCGACCGTAGACGCGGTTATCAACCTCACGGGCTTTTCGCTAGTGGGCGGGCCAGCCTACAACGACGCCGAAGCCGCGCGCGACGTGTTGGGGCATCTCGATGTGCCCTATCTCGCAGCGCATGCACTAGAATTTCAATCGCTTGAGGATTGGCGCCACCGCGAACAAGGTTTGCTTCCGCTCGAATCGACCATGATGGTCGCGCTGCCCGAACTAGATGGCTCAAGCGTGCCAAGCGTCTTTGGCGGTCGTTCCTCGTCCAGTGGCGGACATTGCCAAGGCTGTGGACGGAACTGTCCACGTCCCGATGCGCAAGGCTTGCGAGCTATGCAGGGCTGTCCGGAACGCGCCGAAGCATTGGCCGCGCGCACCGCAAAACTGATCCGCCTGCGCCATTCCGAACGGTCCGACCGCAAACTCGCGATCGTGTTGTTCAACTTTCCACCCAACGCTGGCGCGACCGGCACCGCAGCGTTTATGGCGGTGCATGAGTCGCTCTATGCGACGCTCCATCGACTCAAAGACGAAGGCTATGATGTCGACGTACCTGAAAGCCTCGACGCAATGCGCGCCGCGCTTCTTGAAGGCAACGCCGCTCAATATGGTGCTGAAGCCAACGTAGCGCACCGCATTCCCGCCGATGAACATGTCGCGCGCGAAACATACCTCAAAGACATCGAAGCCGCGTGGGGCCCCGCTCCGGGTAAAGCGCAAAGCGATGGCAGCCACATTCAGGTGCTCGGCGCACATTTCGGCAACGTCTTCGTCGGCGTGCAGCCCGCCTTTGGCTATGAAGGCGATCCGATGCGCTTGCTGTTCGAAGGTGGCTTTGCCCCGACGCACGCTTTCAGCGCCTTCTACCGGTATCTCCGCGAAGATTTCGGTGCGCATTCCGTCCTGCATTTTGGCACCCACGGCGCGCTTGAATTCATGCCGGGTAAGCAAACGGGGATGACAAGCGATTGCTGGCCCGAGCGCCTGATCGGCGATCTGCCAAATTACTACCTGTACGCCGCAAACAATCCGTCCGAAGGCATGTTGGCCAAGCGCCGCAGCGCCGCAACACTGGTGAGCTATCTCACCCCGCCGCTGGCTCAAGCCGGGCTCTACAAGGACTTAGCGGATATCAAGGCGAGTGTTGAACGCTGGCGCACATGCGAAGATGAAGCGGAGCGCGAAGCCCTGGCGCAACTGATCGCTGATCAGAGCGACGCTATTGATCTGGAATTCAGCGCTATCGAAGAGCTGACAACGAAGCTCTATGAACTCGAAGAGACTCTGATACCCCACGGCCTGCACGTCTTCGGACGCAATCCGCAGGGCGAAGCGCGCGAAGATATGCTCAATGCGATGATCGCCGCAGCGAGCGAATTGGGGGATGAGGAAGCCGCCCCAGATCGCGATTTCCTAGCAGCCAAGCTGGATTCAAGCGACGAGATGACTTCGCTCATCCACGCCCTTGACGGCACCTATGTCGATCCCGCGCCAGGGGGCGATGTCGTGGTCAATCCCGACGTCCTGCCCACCGGGCGCAACATTCATGGATTTGACCCCTTCCTACTTCCCTCGCGTTATGCCTGCACGCAAGGAATGGAGCAGGCCGAACGGCTGCTCGCGCGGCACAGCGAAGTGGGGGGCACCTTCCCTGAAAGCATCGCCATGGTGCTTTGGGGCACAGACAATATGAAAACCGAAGGCGTCCAAATCGCGCAAGCGATGACGCTCATGGGCGCCAGGCCGCGGCGCGACTCTTACGGCCGTTTGGCGGGCGCCGAGCTTATCCCACTCGAAGAGCTGGGACGTCCCCGTGTCGATGTGGTCATCACGCTCTCCGGGATCTTCCGCGACCTTTTGCCGATGCAGACGCGCATGCTCGCCGAAGCCGCGTTCCTTGCCGCCAGCGCAGATGAACCCGTCGAACAGAATTTCGTTCGCAAGCATTCCCAAACCCACGCCGAGCAACATGACTGCGATCTTGAAACAGCCGCACTACGGGTCTTCTCCAACGCAGAAGGAGCGTACGGGGCGAACGTCAATCAGATGATCGAGGGCGGCGCTTGGGCCGATCCGGACGAACTCGCCAACGCGTTCGAAGTGAACAAGGGTTTTGCCTACGGCGTCAAAGGCACGCCGGTGCAACAACGCGAATTGCTGCAAAGCGCGCTCGGCACGGTTGATTTCACCTATCAGAACCTCGAAAGCGTCGAACTCGGTATCAACGATGTCGACCAATACGTCGATGGACTTGGCGGGGTCACGCGCTCGGTCGCGAAGGCCAAAGGCGAGGACGCACCGGTCTACATCCTCGACGCGACGCGCGGCAAAACCAAGGTGCGCACGCTTAGCGAACAGATCGACCTGGAAACCCGCACCCGCACGCTAAATCCTAAGTGGTTCGAAGGCCTGCTTGACCACGGCTACGAAGGCGTTCGCACGATCGAAGGCCACGTCACCAGCACTTTGGGCTGGTCCGCCACCACTGGTCAGGTGAAGCCATGGGTCTACCAGAAGATCTCCGAAACGTTTGTTCTAGACGCCGAGATGCGCCGCCGTCTCGCCGAACTTAATCCGAAGAGCTCCGCGCGGGTTGCAGGCCGTTTGCTTGAAGCGTGCGACCGACAGCTTTGGGCGCCCGACAAAGACACGCTTGCCGCCCTTCGCGATGCGAGCGACGAACTCGAAGACCGCCTTGAAGGCGTCTTTGTGGAAGAATGAGAGAGGGATCGCACAGACTATGAACCTGATTGATAGAAAATCGACGTTCACCAAACCCGATGGCGAAGGTTCGGTTCAGGTCCAGTTGGACCCGCGCGACCAGATCAAGGGCGCGAAGGTTTTCGCCGTCTATGGCAAAGGAGGAATCGGCAAATCGACCACCTCTTCCAACCTTTCTGCGGCTTTCTCCAAACTGGGTCACCGTGTGCTGCAAATCGGCTGCGATCCCAAGCATGACAGCACCTTCACGCTGACCAAAAAGTTGATGCCAACCGTGATCGACGTGCTGGAGACTGTCGAGTTCCACTCGGAAGAGCTGCGCCCCGACGATTACATGTTCGAGGGCTATAACGGTGTCATGTGCGTCGAAGCGGGTGGCCCGCCGGCGGGCACCGGCTGCGGCGGCTATGTAGTCGGCCAAACGGTTAAGCTCCTCAAACAGCACCATTTGCTCGAAGACACCGATGTCGTGATCTTCGATGTTCTGGGCGATGTCGTGTGCGGGGGCTTTGCCGCCCCTTTGCAACACGCCGAACGCGCCGTGGTGGTTGCAGCAAACGACTTCGACAGCATTTTCGCCATGAACCGGATCGTCGCTGCGATCGGAGCGAAATCGAAGAATTACGACGTGCGCCTCGCTGGAGTCATCGCCAATCGCAGCCGCGAGACCGATGAGATTGATCGCTTCTGCGACCGGATCGGCATGCAGCGCCTCGCGCACTTCCGCGATGTCGATGAGATCCGCCGATCGCGCCTCAAGAAATGCACCTTGTTCGAAATGCCCGATAGCCCCGAAGTGCAGCAAGCGCAGGACGAATATTTGCGGCTCGCCGCGATGCTGTGGGCGGGGGTGGAGCCCAGCACCGCTCAGCCGATGAAAGACCGAGATATCTTTGATTTCCTGGGGTTTGAGTGATGGCTACTCAATTCTCCGATCAGATGGCGACACAGACCATGAACCGCAAAACGGCGGTAAAGGCGATTCACGCGGCCGATGGGTACGCCGATCGCCGCGAGGAACTGGCCGCCTACTTTGACAGCACAGCGCGGCAAGCCTGGATCGATTTGACCTCAGACGCAAAAGTCAGCGGCATTCGCGCGACTGTGCGCGCTGGCCGAGACAGCATGCGCTCAATCCTACTCGACTGGCTGCCGATGGACCTGCGCCGTGTGCGCGTGCTCGACGCGGGCTGCGGAACCGGAGCTTTGACGCTCACCGCAGCGTATCGAGGAGCGGAGATTACCGGAATCGATGTGGCTGGCGGATTGGTCGAAGTGGCGCGCGAACGGTGCCCGTCTTTCACCGGGCACGGACGCATCTTCTGGAGATCAGGCGATATGCTCGATCCGGAGTTGGGGCGGTTTGACCATGTCGTCGCGATGGATTCATTGATCCATTACGAACTCGAAGATCTCGTCGACGCACTCGCCAAACTGGCGGCGCGAACCGAGGCTTCGATCGTCTTCACGTTCGCGCCCTATTCTCGGATGCTGGGTGCGATGCACAAATTCGGGAAAGCCTTCCCCAAGAGCGACAGCTCTCCCGCAATAGTCCCAATCGCGGAAACCGATCTGCGCATGCATATCGCGGAAGCAATTCCCGATTGGGATGTAGCGCAAACCGAGCGTGTGTCTTCGGGATTCTACACCAGCCAAGCCATGGAGCTCGTCAAACGCGGATGAGTTCGCAACCCTTCCCTCCTTCGGGTCCCAACGCCCCAACTTTCGGCCAAGTGCTCGCCAGCTGGTTGCCGTTTGCGGACGCTGCAAGCGCTGACTTGCCGCTTGCCCGCTTGCTTCGCCTTTCGCTGTTTCAGGTGAGCGTGGGCATGGCGATGGTGCTGCTAAACGGGACGCTGAACCGCGTGATGATCGTGGAACTCGGGGTGCCAACTTTCCTTGTGGCACTACTAATTGCCATCCCTCTGGTTGCCGCTCCGTTCCGCGCATTGATCGGGCACAGATCCGACACGCACCGTTCGGTTTTGGGGTGGCGGCGCGTGCCTTACATCTGGTTCGGCACCCTGATGCAATTCGCTGGGCTAGCCGTAATGCCCTTTGCGCTGATTCTATTCGAGAACGAAGTCACCTTCACACTCGCCACTGTCGCGGCGGCGTGCACATTTCTTCTGACTGGTATTGGCCTGCATGTGACGCAAACCGCGGGTCTCGCACTCGCGACGGATTTGGCCCCCGAAGACAAACGCCCACGCGCCGTGGCCCTCCTTTATGTCATGCTGCTAGTGGGCATGATGTTTGCCGCTTTTGTCATGGGCGGGCTGCTGATCGACTTTTCAAACACCCGCCTGATACAGGTTATCCAGGGGGCGGCGGTGATCACCATAGCGCTCAACCTCGTGGCTTTGTGGAAGCAAGAGGCGCGTAACAAGGAACTGACCAAGGGCGACGAAAATGGACCGACTTTTGGAGAGCTTTGGAACGCGTTCGTCTCGGATGGATACAACGCGCGGCTCTTGACCGGGATCGGCATCGGCGCGGCGGGCTTTGCGATGCAGGACGCCTTGCTGGAACCATATGGCGGCGAAGTCTTGGGTCTAAGCGTTGGAGCCACGACCGGGCTGACCGGGGCTTGGGCCCTAGGAGCTTTGCTTGGTTTTATGCTTTCAGGACGCTCGCTGGGCAAAGGCAACGACCCGCTGCGTATTGCGGGGGCCGGGCTTGTCATGGGGATTACTGCCTTCCTCATGGTGATTTTCGCCGCGCCCTTTGGATCGCCCTTAATGCTGTTCGTTGGTTCGCTGGGCATTGGACTGGGCTTGGGCTTGTTTTCTGTCGGCACACTCATCGAAGCGATGAACCTTGCCAAAAGCGCGACGACCGGCCTTGCGCTTGGCGCGTGGGGCGCGGTTCAGGCGACTTGCGCAGGCGCTGGGATCGCACTGGGCGGCGCGCTGCGCGACGGCGCCGCTGCTTTGGCCATGACGAATGGTCCAGCAAGCGAACAGTTCATCGTGGGAGCAACCCGAGCAACAGGGTACACCACCGTCTATATTCTTGAAATCCTGCTGCTTTTAGCAGGCCTCGCCGCGCTCGGACCGCTTGTCGGTCGGAATCGCAAAACCACCACTTCAATGGGAGACGCAGACCAAGGCTTTGGCCTGCGTGAATTCCCAACATGACCGCGACCGCCCCACGCCACGGGATAAGCCGAAGGACAGCCGCACAGATCCACCGGAGGACTAAAACATGACACTTCCTGATATCTTCGGCATTCTGGCGATGAATGCCACCTACATCGTAGGCTCGTTTGACGT
>JBCCAH010000015.1:0-76415 GCA_039814925.1 Pseudomonadota bacterium | reverse complement strand
AGGGCGAGCTTGGCGAGACGGTTCTTCGCAACCTTGTAGGAAGCGCCGGCTTCACGCATCTTTCCGCGCAGTTCGGTGGACTGATCCACCGTCAGGCCGAGGTTACGGGTCACAACGACCACGCCAACCTCTTTGAAGACGTCGTTGAGCTGGGCAACCGCTTCGGCTTTTTGCGAACGATCCATGCCATACTCCTTCATATTGGCCGCGTACGAATGGCTCCGCGCGCGACCGGCTCACATTTATCGATGCCGTTCATCGACATCGGATAAGTCCAACGATGGGGAATGAGCAGCCTTAGGCTGAAGGGCCAGACAAATAACTCTGGCGTCTGGGTCGCTCATAGGAGCGAACCGAGAATCTCGTTTCCCCGCCTAGGCTGCAAATTAAGAACGGCTAGTTCCGTTCAGCAACTGTCTCGGACGGATGACTGAATGATCAGTCGAACCGGGCCAATACGGATTTATCGGCGCCAGTCAAGGAGAGTCTCGGGAGTTCTTACTCCTCGCGCGCTTCCCTCACCCGTTCCAACTGCGCGAGCCAGGTTTGCCAGGCGGGGCGTTCAAAGCCGTCTTCCCAACGCAAAAAGCCGCTGGTGGCGAGCCATTCTTCAAGCCGGTCGCCTGCGACTTGGGCCCCTTGGTCGCGCAGAAGGTCGCCGAACATGGCGGCCAGCTCAGGCGACCAGTCGTAGAGCTGGAACATGGTCGCCGCGCGCAGTTGCGGGTCGGTGGCGAAGGTCTCCCCCATGAATTCGAAGAAGGCCACCTGGTTGTCCAGTGATCCGCCAATGAAGGTAGCGCGCGCTTGCGGGGAATAGCCGACGGGGCAGCCGAGTTCCTGAATGAAGATTTCGCGATCGCCTGCGTCCGCCTTCATTTGAGCGAGGCGGGCTTCCCACTCGGATTGCCCGGTGACCTGTATGCCGGCGGTCAAGCAGTAAAAATTGTAGCTGACGATATCAGCGCGCGACCGGACGGCCTCAAAGAAAAGCGGTATGCCGCTCGGGGCTGCAAGGGTGAAGGTGGCGGTGACGCCGATTTCGGGCACGGCCTCATTCCAGCGATCCATCGCGGTTGAGTAGAAAGTGACCGCGCCGTCCTCGGTGGCCAGACCGTCTTCGATAGGTCCAATCGGTTCGTTGGCGATCGAAAGCAGCCAGACATCGCGCGCCATCAATTGCGGACCGAGCCAGTCAAGAAAGGCGGTGAAGGCGTTCACCACTTCGGGGGAGCCAAGCGTTAGCCCATCGCGCAGCCCGTCGCCTTCCATCAGGTAGGCCGGGATCGTTAGGCCTTCGGTGTCGAGTGTGGAGACGAGGACCACAAGGTTCATGCCCTCCAGCCCCGGATCTTCGAAGGCATCGGCCAGAGCCTGTTCGTCAAACTCGCCCGGCGCGGTTTCGAGTTCGCTCCAATCGATCTGCACCCGCCCAACACTCGCCCCGCTGGCGCGCGCTTGTTGATATCGCAGCGCGGCTTGCTCAGCGCGCTCGGCGTTAAGGGGATCGAAGCCGGTTATCATGCCGAGATGCGGGCCTGAGGCGAGGCGCGGCAGCGCCGGTTCGAAACCGGTCGAAGGTGGCGTAGGCGATGGTGTCGCGACGGGAGGAGGGCTTGAAACCGAAATCTCGTCAACGCTGCACCCACACAGCAGGGCGGCCAACAAGGAAACGAGCCTCAGTGTCATGTGTGCATAATACACCTGAACGCCATGCGTTTGCAACGGCGGTCATTTCGATGCGCGTGGAAGGCGGCTAGTCGATCGTCGATCCGGCGTAGCGCAACAAATCGCCCGGCTGACAATCCAATTCGCGGCAGATCGCTGCCAGCGTGGAGAAACGAATTGCTTTGGCCTTTCCGGTCTTGAGGATCGACAGGTTCGCCAGTGTCAGGCCGACTCGGTCAGCCAGTTCCGTCAGCGTCATGCGGCGTTCGTGCAGCACATCGTCGAGCTTGACCATGATTGCGGCACCTTCGGCATTGTCGGTTTGCGGGGGCATCACACGGTCCCCTCGAGGTCTTCGCGCATCGCCGCGCCATGGCGGAACACTCGGGCAAGGATGAAGAGCACCAGAACGATCAGAAAGCCAGCCAGATCGTTGGGGCTGATGTCGAATGGGCTCTGACTTTCGGGGTCGATAAGGCTAAAGAAATAGACGCGAAGTTCCCCGGCTATCACGGTCAGCACCTGCGAGCTCAGTAGCAGCCACGCCATCGCGTTCAGGCGCTGCGCGTTGTCAGGGATGAAGGGGTCGCCCTCGCTCGCGCTCTCGATAAGCGCGCGCATCTTGCCGAAGAAGTAGAACATCGCAGCAAAGTTTGCCGTGATGGTTAGGCCAACACCGGCCGTCAAAAGCGGATGCTTTGCTACGTCCGGAAGGGCGTCTGCGTCGAACAGCCCGGGCAGCATGCCTGCGCTCAGCAATGCGACAACAACGATGAGCACGAGGAAAACGCCCCCTCCCAGCACGCAGAGGGCCTGAAGTGTAAGGGCGATGACTTTGCCGAATTTGAGCAGCCAGTCGTCTTTAGCGAGTGTCATGATCCTATCTCCGATTGCGCTCTTAGGTGAGCTCGACAGTTGCGATTGCGGCGGGCGCTGCGGCCTGCGCCGAGGGAGCGGTAATGATCGTACCGACTGATTGTTAAACGATGCGTTCCATATTGACCCCCTATAAGGTGTATATTGAAAAACAATAAATCCCAGCTATCCGCAAACCCATTTCGTGTCAATCGATAATATCGAAAAACAATAAAACACGCGCGAGTGGCGGTGTCATTTTTCGTTCTTGATGGGTTGCAGTGCGACATGAGCGCATGCCTGCGATGGACGATTTGGTCTCAGGCAGGCGAGGTTGGCCCGATCGTGAGCAGATGCTCATTGTGCCAACCCTCAAAACCAAATGTGTCACCGGCTTCAGAGGAAACAGACTCTCCAAATGGGATAAGACCAATCAGCCAGTGCATATTGGCCTCACCACCCGGCGCGTTTTCGTAAACGACGTCGGGCGTGAACTGGATCTTGATCCATTGGGCCGCGCCCGAAAGCTCTCCGCCATCACTGGCTAGCGCCACCGTGCTTGAACCATTCATCGGCAGTTCGCAGGCTGGGGTGAAGTCAAACTCGAACAGAGTGCGTGATGCCCCGCGGATCGTTACCGCTTTGGCAGCGGGCGAAGCGTGCGCCTTCTTCCCGAACAGCCTGTGGATGGGCCTTAGGTCAAACCCTTCCACCTCGTCCGGTGGCGGTGCCGGAATTGGGAATTCGGCAAGCGCCATTTCGATGCTGGCTTTTTCGGGAAGAAAGAGCGCGTCCGCTTGGCACAATTCGGATCGCGCATGGGCCAGCGATGGCAGCACGCCTTCGCGGATAAGGTCTTCGGAAAAGATCTCCGATACGACCATATCGACGCCGCCCGCTAACTCATCCGTGCGCGAAAGAGCGTTCGAGTGACGCGCGTAGACCGTGATTCGATCGGATAGCCCGTTGGTTTCGATCACTTGGCGCGCGGCCGCCGCGAGGCGCTGATCGGCCTCACAGGCGAAGACATGCGCTGCGCCTGCGCGAGCGGCCATCATGGCGAGCAGTCCTGAACCTGTCCCAATGTCGAGCACAACCCGGCCCTTTGCGGTCTGCTCGATGGCGCGGGAATAGGCTTCGTTGCGCCGTTGATCGCGGAGCATTCCGGCGTGCCATGTTGGAAGCCTATGGCAGAGGATGAGATCGACGAGCTTCTGCCACATCGGATCACTAGGGTGAGCATCGAGCGCCTTTTGAGCGAGCGGCAGAGCCAAGTGCGGAAAATCGGATTCGATCACCTTCAATCCGTGCGCGACAAAATGCGCCGGATCGGAAAACATGGCCTTATTCGGTCCCTGGGTCATGCGACGGCACGTTTGCCCGGTGCCAAAAGGGATGCAAGGAGATTCTTCGAAGCCTTGGCGCATGCTGGAATTGACTCGGTTGCAAAGCGTTCCTACATGGCCGTCACACGCTGGCTTCGAGCCGGTCTGATTCAAGCGCGTAGGATCGGGCCAAGAATGGAAGCGGCGCTTTGCCATATTCGCGACTGTGATTGAGCTGCTTGCAGGCAGGCCCAAGGGCCCCCGTCTGTGCGCGGCTGTTTTGCGTCGGATGCCCTTTGGCATCGAATGTGGTGACGATTTCGCGTGACACGACACGTTCAATCGCGCGGAAGGGGCGACCTCTCCTTTCGCCACCCAGACAAAGAGGCATACCTCCTCCATGGCCACTAAAGCTCCGAGCTCGAAAAAGCCGGTCCGCTCGCGTACCGCCCAAGGCACCGCGAAGCGTCGCATCCGCAAGATCTTTGGCGACATCCACGAAGTCGTCCAGATGCCCAACCTGATCGAAGTCCAGCGCGAAAGCTACGAGCAGTTCCTGCGCTCGGATAAAGAGACGGGTTATGTTTCGGGTCTTGAAAAGACGCTGCGCAGTGTCTTCCCGATCCGCGATTTCGCCGGCACCGCCGAGCTGGATTTCGTGCATTACGAGCTTGAAGAGCCGAAATACGACACCACCGAATGCCGCCAGCGCGGCATCACCTACGCCGCTCCGATGAAGGTGACGCTGCGCCTCATCGTCTTTGAGGTCGATCAGGAAACCGAGACGCGCTCGGTCCTCGATATCAAGGAGCAGGACGTTTACATGGGCGACATGCCGCTCATGACCGAGAACGGCACCTTCATTGTCAACGGCACCGAGCGTGTGATCGTGTCGCAGATGCACCGTTCGCCGGGCGTTTTGTTTGACCACGATCGTGGTAAAACGCATTCGTCGGGCAAGCTGCTGTTTGCCGCGCGCGTGATCCCGTATCGCGGTTCGTGGCTCGATTTTGAATTCGACGCCAAGGACATTGTCAACGTGCGCATCGACCGTAAGCGTAAGCTGCCGGTCACTGCGCTGCTCTACGCGCTGGGCCTCGATAGCGAGGGTATCCTCCATCACTTCTACGACACGATGAAGTGGGAGCGCGCCAAGGACGGCTGGCAGATCCCCTTCGTCGCTGAAAGCTGGCGCGGGCAAAAGCCGGCCTTCCCGCTGGTGGACGCCAAGACGGGTGAAGAAGTCTTCCCGGCTGGTCAGAAAATCAGCCCGCGCGCCGCGAACAAGGCCGCCAAAGATGGCCTCACCGATCTGCTTCTCCCAACTGAGGAAGTCGTGGGTCGCTACGCCGCCTATGACATGATCGATGAAAGCACGGGCCGCATTTATGTTGAGGCCGGCGACGAGCTGACGCTTGAGCATGTCGAAGTGCTCGACGGCGCAGGCTTTGATGGCATCGAACTGCTCGATATCGACGAAGTCAACACCGGGCCGTGGATCCGCAACACGCTGAAGGTCGACAAGGCTGAAAACCGTGATGAGGGTCTGGAAGCCATCTACAAGGTGATGCGTCCCGGTGAACCGCCGACCAAGGAAACCGCTGATGCGCTGTTTGAAGGCCTGTTCTTCGATGGCGAGCGTTACGACCTTTCCGCCGTTGGCCGTGTGAAGCTGAACATGCGTCTTGGCCTTGATGCCGAAGACACGGTGACGACCCTGCGCAAGGAAGACATCCTCGCCGTGGTCAAAGAGCTGGTCGGCCTCAAAGACGGTAAGGGCGAAGTCGACGACATCGACAACCTCGGCAACCGCCGTGTGCGTTCGGTCGGCGAGCTGCTGGAAAACCAGTACCGAGTTGGCCTGCTGCGCATGGAGCGCGCGGTGAAAGAGCGCATGTCGAGCGTCGATGTATCGACCGTGATGCCGAATGACCTCATCAACGCGAAGCCTGCTGTGGCGGCTGTGCGTGAATTCTTTGGGTCTTCGCAGCTCTCGCAGTTCATGGACCAAACCAACCCGCTCTCGGAAGTCACCCACAAACGCCGTATCTCGGCGCTTGGGCCGGGTGGTCTGACGCGCGAGCGCGCTGGCTTTGAAGTCCGCGACGTTCACCCCACGCATTATGGCCGTATCTGCCCGATTGAAACGCCGGAAGGCCCGAACATCGGTCTGATCAACTCGCTGGCCTCGTTCAGCCGCGTTAACAAGTATGGCTTCATCGAAACGCCGTACCGTCAGGTCGTGGACAACAAGGTCACCGGCGAAGTGACGTATCTCTCCGCGATGGAAGAACAGCGCCACACCGTTGCGCAGGCTTCAGCAGAGCTCAACGAAGACGGCACGTTCGTTGAGGACCTCATCTCGGCGCGTCAGGCTGGCGACAACCTGATGGCTCCGAACGATCAGATCACACTGATGGACGTGTCGCCGAAACAGCTTGTTTCGGTTGCGGCCTCGCTGATCCCGTTCCTGGAAAACGATGACGCCAACCGCGCTCTGATGGGATCGAACATGCAACGTCAGGCGGTGCCGCTGGTGAAAGCCGAAGCGCCGTGGGTCGGAACCGGTATGGAGGAAACCGTTGCACGCGATTCGGGCGCGGCGATCGCGGCCAAGCGTGGCGGTATCGTCGACCAAGTTGACGCGACGCGTATCGTGATCCGTGCGATCGGCGATGTGGAACCCGGTCAGTCGGGCGTCGACATTTACACGCTGCAAAAGTTCCAACGTTCGAACCAGAACACCTGCATCAACCAGCGTCCGCTGGTCAAAGTGGGTGAGACGATTGAGCCGGGCGATATCATCGCGGACGGTCCTTCGACCGATCTGGGTGAGCTCGCGCTGGGCAAGAACAGCCTCGTCGCGTTCATGCCCTGGAACGGCTACAACTATGAGGATTCAATCCTCATTTCCGAGCGTATCGTGAAGGACGACGTTTTCACCTCGATCCACATCGATGAATTCGAAGTGATGGCGCGGGATACCAAGCTTGGGCCGGAAGACATCACCCGCGACATTCCGAATGTTGGCGAGGAAGCTCTGCGCAACCTCGACGAGGCGGGCATCGTCTATATCGGTGCCGAAGTGCACCCGGGCGATATTCTGGTCGGCAAGATCACGCCGAAGGGCGAAAGCCCTATGACGCCGGAAGAAAAGCTTCTGCGTGCCATCTTCGGTGAGAAGGCTTCGGATGTGCGCGACACGTCACTGCGTTTGCCTCCGGGCGTTGCAGGTACGATTGTCGAGGTGCGCGTCTTCAACCGTCATGGTATCGAGATCGATGACCGTACGCGCGCGATCCAGAACGAAGAGATCGAGCGTCTGCGCAAGGACGCCGCTGACGAACGCGGCATTCTAAACCGTGCAACTTACAACCGCCTGCGTGACATGCTGATGGGTCAAATCGCTTCGGCCGCGCCCAAGGGCGTGAAGAAGGGCATCGAAATCGGCGAGCAGGTGCTGGCCGATGTCGAACGCCACGAATGGTTCAAGTTCGCGGTCGCTGATGACAACCGTCAGGCTCAGCTCGAAGCGATCAAGGCGCAGTATGACGAATCCGTCGCCATGATCGACGCCAAGTTCGAAGACCGCAAAGAGAAGCTGGAGCGTGGTGACGAACTCGCGCCTGGCGTTCTCAAAATGGTGAAGGTCTTCGTTGCGGTTAAGCGCAAGCTGCAGCCCGGCGACAAGATGGCCGGCCGTCACGGGAACAAGGGTGTTATCAGCCGGATCCTCCCGGTCGAAGACATGCCGTTCCTCGATGACGGTACGCCGGTTGACCTCGTGCTCAACCCGCTGGGCGTGCCGTCGCGTATGAACGTCGGGCAGATCTTCGAAACGCACCTTGGCTTTGCCGCGCGCGGAGTGGGCATGCAGATCAAGGACGCGCTGGAAGAATGGCACCGCGCCAACCCGAACGCTGAGGAAGACTACGCCAACGCGCAGCCGCCCGAAGCCGTTCGTGAGCGTCTGAAAGAGGTGTATGGTGAGCAATACCACCAGGATCTCGATGGGCGTTCGGCCGAACAGATTGTTGATCTGGCGGGCAACCTCACCGCGGGTGTCCCGATGGGTACGCCGGTGTTTGACGGCGCGCGCGAAGCGGATGTAACGGACATGCTGGTTCAGGCCAACGTCCACTCATCTGGCCAGTCGGTGTTGTTCGACGGCCGCACGGGAGACGCTTTTGACCGACGCGTGACTGTGGGCATCATTTACATGCTCAAGCTGCACCACCTCGTGGACGACAAGATTCACGCGCGTTCGATCGGGCCTTACTCGCTCGTCACTCAGCAGCCGCTGGGTGGTAAGGCGCAGTTCGGTGGTCAGCGCTTTGGTGAGATGGAGGTCTGGGCTTTGCAAGCGTACGGCGCCGCCTACACGCTACAGGAAATGCTCACCGTCAAGTCGGACGATGTTGTGGGCCGCACCAAGGTCTACGAAGCGATCGTCAAGGGCGACGACACCTTCGAAGCGGGCATTCCGGAGAGCTTCAACGTTCTCGTCAAGGAAATGCGCTCGCTGGGTATGAACGTCGAACTGACCTCGCTGGGCGACGGCGAGGATGGCGACGACGATCAATGGCCGGAGGCAGCGGAATGATGCGCTTTTTGACAGACGGATCTAGGCGGGAGCTCTTCCAACGCGGAATTGGCTTCTTCTTCGGCGGCGCCGCTATTGGTCTCACGAGCACTCGCATTGAAAACGACGCGGCTGCGATCGCTCTGCTGTTGGCGTGCTGCGCGCTTTTGATGTTGGCCATCGCGGTGTTGATGAATGCGGCGATCAAGCCAGAGGCAGAAGGATAAAGGTGTAAGGGACGCATCCTTGTCCCAAACCAAAGCCCTTCAAGTTTCATTCCCCAAGGGAAAGACAAGTCATGAATGAACTGACCAAATTCACCAACCAGCTGGCCAAGCCGGAAACCTTTGACCAGATCCAGATCGGCATTGCCTCGCCCGAGCGCATCCGTTCCTGGTCCTTCGGCGAAATCAAGAAGCCGGAAACGATCAACTACCGCACGTTCAAGCCTGAGCGTGACGGCCTGTTCTGCGCGCGCATCTTTGGTCCGGTTAAGGACTACGAATGCCTGTGCGGCAAGTACAAGCGCATGAAGTACAAAGGCGTCGTGTGCGAAAAGTGCGGCGTTGAAGTCACCGTCACGAAGGTGCGCCGTGAGCGTATGGGCCACATCGAGCTCGCCGCTCCGGTGGCGCACATCTGGTACTTGAAGTCGCTGCCTTCGCGCATCGGCCTGCTGCTCGACATTCAGCTCAAGCAGCTTGAGCGTATCCTCTATTTCGAGAGCTATGTTGTGGTCGAGCCCGGCCTGACCCCGCTTGAGAAGTTCCAGCTGCTCACCGAAGACGAGCTGCTCGAAGCGCAGGACGAATACGGCGAAGACGCTTTCAGCGCCAATATCGGCGCGGAGGCGGTCAAGATCATGCTCATGGAACTCGACCTTGAGCAAGAGCGCGACGATCTGATGGAAGAGCTGGCGACCACCAAGTCGACGCTCAAGCCCAAGAAGATCATCAAGCGTCTGAAAGTGGTCGAAAGCTTCATTGAATCGGGCAACCGTCCTGAGTGGATGATCCTTGAAGTGATCCCCGTGATCCCGCCTGAGCTGCGCCCGCTGGTGCCGCTCGATGGTGGCCGTTTCGCGACGTCCGATCTCAACGATCTCTATCGCCGTGTGATCAACCGCAACAACCGTTTGAAGCGTCTGATTGAACTGCGCGCGCCGGACATCATCGTCCGCAACGAAAAGCGTATGCTTCAGGAAGCCGTGGATGCGCTGTTCGACAACGGCCGTCGTGGCCGCGTCATTACGGGTGCGAACAAGCGTCCGCTGAAGTCGCTGTCCGACATGCTCAAAGGTAAGCAGGGCCGTTTCCGTCAAAACCTTCTTGGTAAGCGCGTCGACTATTCGGGCCGTTCGGTCATCGTGACCGGTCCGGAGCTGAAACTGCATCAATGCGGCCTGCCCAAGAAGATGGCTCTCGAGCTGTTCAAGCCGTTCATCTACGCCCGTCTCGACGCCAAGGGTCTCTCTATGACCCTCAAGCAGGCGAAGAAGTGGGTCGAGAAAGAGCGCAAGGAAGTCTGGGACATCCTTGACGAAGTGATCCGCGAGCACCCGGTTCTGCTGAACCGCGCGCCGACGCTTCACCGTCTTGGCATCCAGGCGTTCGAGCCGGTTCTGATCGAAGGGAAAGCGATCCAGCTGCACCCGCTGGTGTGTTCTGCGTTCAACGCTGACTTTGACGGCGACCAGATGGCGGTCCACGTGCCGCTCAGCCTCGAAGCGCAGCTGGAAGCGCGCGTGTTGATGATGTCGACCAACAACATCCTCTCACCCGCCAACGGCAAGCCGATCATCGTGCCTTCGCAGGATATGGTTCTGGGGATCTACTACCTATCGATGGAGCGGCAGGAGAAGACGCCGGAATATCTCGAAAACGAAGACGGCACCAAGGAAGAGCGCCTGCCGCGCTTTTCCGACATGGCCGAAGTGCACCACGCGCTGGAGACTAAGGCTGTTACGCTGCACTCGAAAATCCTCGCCCGCGTTCCACAGGCCGATGAGGATGGCAAGATCGTCATGCGCCGGTTCGAAACAACGCCGGGCCGTATGCTGATCGGTGAGTGTCTGCCGAAGAACCACAAGGTGCCCTACGACATCATCAACCGCCTTCTGACGAAGAAGGACGTCGGTGACGTGATCGACGAAGTGTACCGTCACACCGGTCAGAAAGACACGGTGCTGTTCGCTGACGCCATCATGACGCTGGGCTTCCGCCACGCGTTCAAGGCCGGCATTTCGTTCGGTAAGGATGACATGATCATCCCCGACGCCAAGGAAGGCCTCGTGGCCGAAACCAAGGCGCTGGTCTCCGATTACGAGCAGCAGTACCAAGACGGTCTCATCACGCAGCAAGAGAAGTACAACAAGGTGATCGACGCCTGGGCCAAATGTGGTGACCAAGTTGCCGACGCGATGATGGAGCGCATTAAGGCGACCCCCATCGACGACGACGGCAAGGAAGCCGAGATCAACTCGATCTACATGATGAGCCACTCGGGTGCGCGTGGTTCGCCAGCGCAGATGAAGCAGCTTGCCGGTATGCGTGGTCTTATGGCCAAGCCGTCGGGCGAGATCATCGAAAACCCGATCATCTCGAACTTCAAGGAAGGCCTCAACGTTCTTGAGTACTTCAACTCGACCCACGGCGCTCGCAAAGGCCTCGCGGATACGGCGCTTAAGACGGCTAACTCGGGTTACCTGACCCGTCGTCTGGTTGATGTGTCGCAAGACTGCGTGATCGTCGAAGAGGACTGCAAGACCGAGAACGCGCTTGAAATGCGCGCCATCGTTCAAGGTGGTTCGGTTATCGCTTCGCTGGGTGAGCGTATTCTGGGCCGTACCGTGGCCGAGGATATCGTCAACGCGGCCACCGATGAGGTCATCTGCAAGGCTGGCACTTTGGTCGACGAGCCGATGGTGAAGCTGATCGAGGAGGCTGAAGTTCAGTCCGCCAAGATCCGTTCGCCGCTGGTTTGCGAAGCCGAACAAGGCGTGTGCGCGACTTGCTACGGTCGTGACCTTGCTCGCGGTACGCCGGTGAATATCGGAGAGGCTGTCGGTGTTATCGCTGCGCAGTCGATCGGTGAGCCGGGCACGCAGCTGACGATGCGTACGTTCCACATTGGTGGCGCGGCGCAGTTGAACGAAACCTCGCACCTTGAATCGATCTCGGACGGTAAGGTCGAACTGCGCGATATGCCGACGATCACCGATAAGAAGGGCAACATCCTGTCGCTCGCTCGTAACGGTGAAATCGCGGTTATCGACGCCGAAGGCCGTGAGCGTGAGATGCACAAGGTGCCCTACGGTACGGTGATCAAGTTCAAGGATGGCGACGCTGTCAAAGAAGGCGATCGTCTGGCCGAATGGGATCCGTTCACGCTGCCGATCATCACCGAGCAATCGGGTGTGGTGCGTTATCAGGATCTGGTCGAAGGCACGACGCTGGAAGAGCAGACCGATGACGCCACCGGTATCGCGCAGCGCGTGGTCACCGAAAACCGCGCCACGGGCCGCAAGAAGAAGGAAGAGCTGCGTCCGCGTCTGATCCTTCAGGGCGAAGGCCAGACCATCGAAGACGAAACCGACGCTCAACGCTACATGCTGGCGCCAGGCACCACGCTTTCGGTCGAGGACGGTCAACAGGTCGAAGCCGGTGACATTCTGGCTCGTGCGTCGCGTGAAGCGGCCAAGACCCGCGACATCACCGGCGGTCTTCCGCGTGTGGCCGAACTGTTCGAGGCGCGTCTGCCCAAGGACATGTCGGTCATCGCCAAAATCTCGGGCAAGATTGAATTTGTCCGTGAATACAAGGCGAAGCGTAAGATCGCGATCGTTCCCGAGGAAGGTGATGCGGTTGAATACCTGATCCCGAAAACCAAGGTGATCGACGTGCAGGAAGGCGACTTTGTGAAGAAGGGCGACACGCTCATCTCCGGTTCACCCAACCCGCACGACATCCTTGAGGTTCTGGGCGTCGAGGCGCTGGCCGAGTATCTCGTCAATGAGATCCAGGAAGTCTACCGACTGCAGGGTGTGAAGATCAACGACAAGCACATCGAGGTGATCGTTCGCCAGATGCTGCAAAAGGTTGAGATCACCAAGGGTGGCGACACCACGCTGCTGCCGGGCGAGCAGGTTGATCTGGCGGAAATGCTGGAGACCAACGCGAAGCTTGGCAAGGGTAAGGAGCCGGCTGAAGGCACCCCGATCCTGCTCGGCATCACCAAGGCGTCGCTGCAAACGCGCAGCTTCATTTCGGCCGCTTCGTTCCAGGAAACCACGCGCGTGCTCACGCAGGCGTCGGTTGAAGGGAAAAAGGACACGCTGATCGGTCTCAAGGAGAACGTGATCGTGGGTCGTCTGATTCCGGCGGGTACAGGCGCAGGCATGAACCGCATGCGCGTGACCGCCTCCAGCCGCGACGCCGCGCTCAAGGCGCAGTGGAAGAAGCAGCAGGAAGCTCTCGCCGCGGCGAACGCTGTTGAGCCTGAGCCAGCTGCGGATCCCGTTTCGTCTGAGGAAGCCATGAAGGCGGCCATGGGCGGCGGTTCGCTGGGAGGCGATACGCCTGCGGCTGAGTAAGCCAGTACAGACTTAGATCTTTGAGATCTTCGGTCATTGAAGACCCCGCCGGAGCGTCAGCTTCGGCGGGGTTTTTCGTGCGCGTATGGAATTGCCATGAAATGCTATTGATAATCGTTAGCGATATGATAGATCATTGCCTCATCAATGGAGTCGAGATGCCTAAGCCCACCCGTTCCGCAGCCAATCTATCCGATATTGTGCAAGGCCTTTCCGAGCCCGCCACGCTCGCTGCGCTTGGTCCGTTCGCCGCGCGGTTTATCTATTCGCTCCGCCTGATCGCCCTGCATGATCGTGTGAAGCGCGATCCCGTTCCCGAATTGACAGTGCGGCTTGGCGGGGTGGAGATTGCGGCGAAGTCCCTAGCTCTGAGCCAAGCGGTCGCCGCAACTTGGCCTGAGAACATACACGTCTCGCGCTTTTGCTGCCAGCGTTTGACGCATGACGAGGCGACGATCGGCGCGCTGATCGATTGCGCCGGACAGCGCGACCGACCCGGCTTTGAAGCGCAAGTCGAAGGCTTGATCCGGCCCGAACGCATGCACCGTTTGTGGGACGCGGTGCTGGCGTTGATCGGCGCGGAAGCGAACGTGGCCTGATTCAGGGGCGGCTCGCTCAACGCGTTTTTCAAGCCGTTCATCGACCAGTCGGTCTGTCCACTTCATGGTTGCGCGACCAAACAAAGGAGGGACTGATGAACAAACGAGTTATGCTGAGCGCTTTGGCTCTAGCTGCAGTTGTCGTGACGCCGCTGGCGGCGCAAGAGACGATTGTTGTCACCGGTGCAAGGCAAGACCGGTCGGCTGGCAACGCCTATTTCAAAACCAACAACGGCCCCGCCGCGATCGGCATTACGCGCCGCGCCGATTACTTTGTGACCCCGCTCTATGTCAGCTCAGACTCGCGCAATTATGAGGAGCGTAAAAATGAACTGTTTCAGATGCTGGGCGAGACGCTGGAGCGGGCGGGTGCCCAGGGAATCGACATCGTCGCCGGGCGCTACAAGCTGGAACCTGTGACGGTGCAAAACATGCGCGAATTGCCACTTTCCAGCGGAAGCCGCCCGGATACCAACCGGGTGCAGATCTACGCGCGCATTCCGCTGTCTGGCAAAGATCCAAGAACCCGCACCACCGCCGCGCAAATCAAAGCCTTTGTCAAAGGTGTCCCCGCCACCGGCCGATCCTTCATCGATATCGGCACGACCGGTCTCGCGATTGATGACCCCGAACAATACCGCAGCGATGTCGTGCGGCACGTGGCCAAGGAAGCCACCGGCTACGCTGCGATGTTTGGCAGCGGTTATGGTGTCGATATTGATGGCCTCGACGGCGATCTGTACTGGCAGCAATCGAGCGAGACCGAGATCTTCCTCTATATCGAGCACTCATTCTCGATCCGACGCCAATAGGGCTGACAGACCACGCTGGATCAGTCTGGCGCTTGCTAGGAGCCTGCGCGCGCTTTAACGGCAAGCGCCATGACCATCACCCGTTTTGCCCCTTCGCCGACTGGCCGCTTGCATGTCGGCAATATTCGCACCGCTCTGCACAATTGGATGCTCGCTCGGACCAGCGGCGGAGAGTTCCTGCTGCGCATTGACGACACCGACGCGGCGCGTTCGAAAGAGGAATATGTCGAGGCGATCCGAGCTGACCTCAGCTGGCTGGGTATCGCGCCGGACCGGGAAGAGCGCCAGTCTGAGCGGCTGGATCGATACGAAGCGGCCTTTGAGCGACTGCGCGAAGCGGGCCGGGTCTATCCCGCTTACGAGACCGAGCATGAGCTGGACCTGATGCGCAAAGTGCTGCGCGGGCGCGGCCTGCCGCCGATCTACGATCGCGGTGCGCTGAAGCTAACCGATGCAGAACGCGCAGCGAAAGAAGCCGAAGGCATCACCCCACACTGGCGCTTCAAGCTGGATCATGACGAAGCCATTGAATGGCAAGACGGTGTGCGTGGCACAGCCAAGTTTGATCCCACAACCCTGTCCGACCCGGTGATCCGCCGCGTCGATGGCTCGTGGCTGTATATGTTACCGAGCACTGTGGACGATATCGAGATGGGCATCACGCAAGTGCTGCGAGGCGAGGACCATGTCTCGAACACGGCGGTGCAGATCCAGATGTTCACCGCCCTTGGCGCCACGCCGCCCGCCTTTGCGCATGAAGCGTTGCTGATGGGCAAAGAGGGCAAGCTCTCTAAACGTCTGGGTTCGCTGGGCTGCGATGCGTTTCGCGAACGCGGGATCGAGCCCGAAGCCATCGTCGCTCTGCTTGCGCGCCTGGGTACGTCGCTTCCGGTCGAACCGATCGCGGACCGCGCCGCCTTGCTCGAGACCTTCGACCTTTCCACCTTCGGCCGCGCGCCGGCCAAGTTTGACGACGCCGAACTGGAGCGCGTCAACACCGCCATCGTTCACCAAATGGCGTATGATGCGGTCAAAACTCGCCTTCCGAAAGGCATGGACGAAGCCGGATGGCACGCCGTGCGTCCGAACATCTCGACTATTCCCGAAGTCGCCGAATGGTGGCGGCTGGTCACCGGCCCCATCGAAGGCGTTGCGTTCACCGACGAAGACCGCGCCTATCTCGTTGAAGCCGAAAGCGCGCTCCAGTGGAGTGATGATCCATGGGGGGCGCTGACTTCCGCCCTGAAAGCTAGCACGGGCCGCAAGGGCAAGGCGCTGTTCCTGCCGCTGCGTCAAGCTCTCACCGGCATGAACCATGGCCCCGATATGGGCGAGCTATTGCCATTGATCGGCGAGGCCGAAGCGCGCTCTCGGTTACAGAGCGCATCATCAAGGTAAACGAAATGTCGGGTCTGAGTTACTGTTTCTCTTGGGCCAACAGTAACTCTTCTGACCCTAGATTTCAGCAACCATAAGAAACATCGACCCGGGCGCTGTTATCAGGAGGGACTTCGATGATCGAATGCATGGAACGACGCGTAAAGGCCGATCTCAAGGCGGCTGTACGCTATCGCATACGCTCTAAGCTGAGTTTGCGGGTTCTCGATCTTAACGAGGGCGGGTGCCTGCTGGAGGCGCGCGGCTGGTCCGCGCGGCCTGATGAGCGCGTCCTGATCCGCCTGCCAGGATTGAGCGAGATTGCCGCGTCGATCATCTGGGTTGAAGATCACAAGGCGGGCGTTGCGTTTGAAGAACCGCTTTATGGCCCCGTGGTCGAGGGGTTCTTCGAAGCTGCCTAACGCATTGACTTTGACAGGTGTCCCCGCGACTCCGGTCCCATGAAGTCACGCCTCAAACCCGTCGCCGCCACCCTTCTCGCTCTCGCCCCAATTCAAATGGCGCAGGCGCAAGCGACCGAATGCCCCGATCCGGCCACAGCCACAGTTGATGTCGAACAGACCATCCGCGACTTCTTCGTTGCCCTGCGCGGCGAAGGAAATGTGTCTGTGTACGACCTCACCACCAACTCGATGTATTCCTACGATGTGGGAGAGCGGTTTGAGCGCGGCGCGCTGGCCGATGTGATCATCAAGGCGCTGCAAGACGGCGTGCAGATCAACTGGAACCTAGGCCCGATGGACACCAAAGTGCGCTGCGACGTGGCATGGTCCGCCTGGGAGAATGTGGGCAGCGCTGGGACGCCGCCTGATATCCGCCCGGCAGGTTGGCTGGAATCGGCGGTGCTGGTGCATGAGGATGGCCGTTGGAAGATCGACTTCTTCCATTCGCAACGCGCCCGCCCCAAGGCTCCTGCGTCACAGGACTAATCACAAGCGCAGCGCGACCCGTTATTCCAACACGCCGCGCGGTTTTAGCTCTATGTGGTAAAGCTGGGGCCACAGTTTACCGGTCACGAACAGCCGCTTCCCCCCGGCGTCCCAGGCGATACCGTTGAGCACGGCCTCTGGATCGTAGTCCAAACGCCCCGGCAAATTACGCGCGTCGATCAGCTTGCGCACCGCGCCGGTCTGTGCATCAATTCCGACTATGTAGCCGGTCTTCCAGACATTGGCGAAGATCATTCCATCAATCACTTCCAGCTCGTTGAGCTGCGACAAGGGTTGGCCTTGGAAAGTGACCTCAATCGCCCGCGTAACCCTGTAATCATGCGGATTGAGAAACCGCAGGACGTTGCTGCCATCGGATGCGACCAGTGTGTCGCCAAACGGCGCCAGACCCCAGCCTTCGTAAGGGTATTCGGTGTAGGTGCTGACCGGTGAAAGGTCGGCGAGGCTCCAACGATGCACCGCGCCATCGCGCCAGGTAAGGCTGATCAGCTCATCCTCCCACAGCGCTAGTCCTTCTCCGAATTGGTCGGCTGGGATGGGCTGGAGCTGGGCTACCTTGCCAGTTTCAAGATCGACCTTGCGTATAGTCGATGTGCCGACGCGTCCGGTGCTCTCGTACAGCCACCCTTCGTGCCACAGCAGGCCCTGCGTGAAGGCCGCGTCATCGTGCGGGTAGGCGGCCACCACCGACGCGATGAACAATTCGACTTTCTGGGCAGCTTGTCCCGCATCCGATACCTCGGGACGCGCGCCTTCCTGCGCGGCCAATAGAGGCGCGAACAGGAAGAGGCAGAGAAGGGCAAGGGCGCGGGCGATAACTGGACCTGCTTACTGCGGCGGCACCGACACCGCCAGCCCACCTAGTCTTCGTGGTTGTTCAATTCGTCGCCTTTGAGCGTGACGATGTGCAGCAGGTTGGTCGAACCCGGCGTCCCAAAGGGCACACCGGCTAGCACAATCTGCTTCGATCCCGCCTCACCAAACCCGTGGCGCAGCGCCATGCGTTTGCCCTTGCCGATCATCTCTTCAAAGCTGCCAATATCCTTGGTCGCAACCGCGTGCGCGCCCCATAGCAGGCCCACCCGTCGCGCGGTGCGCATGGAGGGCGTGAGGACCAGAACCGGCGTATCGGGCCGTTCGCGCGCGACGCGGCGGGCGGTCGATCCGCTCATCGTGAAGACGGTGATCGCGCTGATCGGGACGGTGTCGACGATGGTCATACAGCTGTGCGCCAACGCATCGGCGGTGGTCGCGTCGGGCGGCGTTTCAGAAAAGCGCACGCGCGGGAGATATTCCTCGTCGCGCTCCACCTGCATCGCAATGCGGTGCATCATCGTGACCGATTCCTCAGGCCAGTCACCCGCGGCGCTTTCAGCTGAGAGCATTACCGCGTCGGCCCCGTCATAGACAGCGTTGGCGACGTCAGAGACTTCGGCGCGCGTCGGTGTGGGGCTTTCGATCATGCTTTCGAGCATTTGCGTCGCGACAATCACCGGCTTGCCCGCGTTACGACACGCGCCGACGATGCGTTTTTGCAGCGGCGGGACTTCGTGCGGTTCCAGCTCAACACCCAAATCGCCGCGCGCGACCATGATCGCGTCGGACAACTCCAGAATGCCGTCCAGGCGTTCAACCGCATTCGGCTTTTCGATCTTGGCGCATAAAGCTGGTCCCTGCGCCGGACCTTGGCCCGCGCCCGGGCCGTTGCCGCGTGTTTGCGCCGCGCTGATCAGGCGGCGGGCTTCGGCCATGTCTTCGGGACGCTGCACAAAGCTGAGCGCGATCCAGTCCGCGCCCTGTTCGACAGCAAAGGCAAGATCCTTGCGGTCCTTGTCGGTCAGCGCGGGGATAGGCACTTCGGCGTCGGGCACGTTGACGCCTTTGCGGTCCGAGATCACGCCGCCCACTTCTGCGGAGCAGCGAATGCGGTGTTCGTCCGCCTCGCGCACGACCAGCCGGATCTTGCCATCGTTGATGACCAGGCGCTGACCACGCTGCAGGATGCCGAAGAGTTCGGGGTGCGGCAGGCAAACGCGGCTGTCATCACCGGGTGTCGGATCACGGTCGAGCGTGAAGTGTCCGCCATGTCGGATGACCGCTTTGCCGCCGACAAATTCGCCCACGCGCAGCTTGGGCCCTTGCAGGTCAGCAAGGACGGCGATGGGACGAGCGAACTCTTTCTCCAGCGCGCGGATCGATTTGATCGTCTGTGCGTGATCGTCCTGATTGCCGTGGCTCATATTGACGCGGAACGCGTCGGCGCCCGCGCGAAACAGACGGCGCAGCATGTCTGGCGAGCGGCTGGCCGGGCCGACCGTGGCGAGAATTTTGACCTTGCGCCCGCGCGGGTCGATTTTAGCCGAAGTACGTGGGGTTTGCGTGTTCATGATCCCTCCCAACACGTCGCTGCCTATGGCATAGCTGGATGGCAAGACAACGACATTCATGAACAAGGGTACGAATTATGGCCGATAAATTGGACGCGCTGGACGATAAGGTGGCGGCCGAGGCGTTTCGCCGTCTCGCACGCCACCTGCAACATCGTCACGACGCGCAGAATATCGATCTGATGGGGCTTGCCGGTTTCTGCCGCAATTGCCTCGCGGACTGGATCCGCGACGCCGGTTTCGAAGGCGATAAGGCAGAGGCGCGCGAAGTGATCCACGGCATGCCCCAAGACGAATGGAAGGCGACCCGCCAAAGCCCGGCGACCGAAGAACAACTGGCCCGCATGGAAGCGAGCCTGAAGCTGAACGCGAAGGGTTAGGTTCTAGCCGTCGGGCGTTAACGACACTCGACCTTATCGATGCTGTCGGGCCGAATATTGCACGTTGCTCCACCGACGATTTCCACCCGGCCTGACCCTCCGACTACGATATCGGCTGTGTCGGAGACATCCGCATAGACCGAACCGGCACCGCCGACTGCAATCTTCGCCGTGGCAACACGCAGACGCTTGCCTTCGATCGAGCCCGCGCCGCCGATTGCGAAGCTCGCCTCATCAGCGGTGCCTTCAATTCGAATTGAACCCGCACCGCCAATCGCGGCGTTCATGCGCTTGGCTTCAAGCCGCTCGATCTTGATCTGACCCGCGCCGCCCACGGCTGCAGAGAATTCGTCCGAGTTGTTTCCGAAAACTCGTACCTCAGCTGGCGACTTCTCGACTTTGACTCCGTCGATGCTGGGCAGATAGACCACCGCGCTTAACCGTGAGCCGGGGTTGGAACTGTAGGGTTTGCCGTCTTTGAATGCGAGTGTGAGCGTCCCATCTTTGACCGTTGCCATAGCGTCACTCAAGAGGGGCTCTGGCCCTTGGAAGCTGACGCGCGGCTCTCTTTGCAAATCTGTGAACACCATGACGTGCATGGTCCCTTGCACTTCCAGTTTGTCGGCGAGCGCAATTGTGTCGCTGCGCGTCGGGTAAACAGGGGGATTGAGTTCTTGCGACTGCGCTGGAACAACAAGGAAAAGACCAAGCAACGCCCAAGTAAATTTCTTCATATCCGACTCCTGTCTAAGAACTCGCATAGTGTATTCTGCACTGGACGCGGTAACAAGTAAAGGGTTCCTGACGCCTGGGTCGCTGGGTTCCACCAGCTTTTTAAACAGCGCTCTTTGCGCCGCCAATCGGGATGGCTAGGTCCCCCTCAACCGAATCATTCCCACATTGGAGACCTCACCCATGGCTGAAGCCACCGACGACCGCCTGCGCCTTTTGATCGAGCGCATTGAACGCCTCGAAGAAGAGAAAAAGGGCATCGCCGACGACGTTCGCGACGTCTACGCGGAAGCGAAGGCGGTGGGTTACGACACCAAAATCATGCGTCAGATCATCAAGCTTCGCAAAATGAAGCCGGATGAGCGGTCTGAGCAGGATATGGTGCTGGAAACTTACAAAGCCGCGCTGGGCATGGGATAAGGCCCGCGGTCAGGTTGGCCCATATAGGAACGTGGTCTGGCCAACGACCGGATAGAGATACAATCCGCCGCCCGCCGGTTTGGCTTTGTCGCTGCGCACGTCTTTGCTGACTTCGCGGAAATCGGAAAGGTCAAGCAAGGCCCGATCTAAGGAGCCATAGCTGGCGCTGGCCATGCAATCGGTCAGTTTGTCCATCATCGCCAGCGTGAGGCGCGGCGCACGGGCGACGCCATCCTCGTGGCGAACGGTTGTGGTGAACTCACGGGTGTAGCGGCGCTTGCAGGACGGAAGGTGCTTGCGAACCGCCGCGCGGCAGCTGTCATCCGCGCACGCGACGGCAAAGACCAGATCGGGCTTGGTGTAGTTGCACCCGCCTCCGCTTGAATAGCCGCCGAATGCCAGAAGCACAGGCACGGCAAGGAGGGAGCCGAGGATGTTCTTGTCCATGAAGCGAGCATAGGGGCTGACCCGTTTCCGGACTGCAAAGCCTTATGCTTAAGGGATTGGGCGGGGCGGCATTGACCTCCGTAGTAGCCGCTATATCTTGATAACACACCAAAGAGGAGGACCCACTATGCCCGGTGAATGGAAAGACGCGCGCGGCGTTATCGTCACGACCACCCCCACAATCGAGGGCCATCCGATCCAGGAATACAAAGGCATCGTTGTAGGCGAGGTGATCGTGGGCGCGAATGTGGTCCGCGATATGTTCGCCAATATCCGCGATATTGTGGGCGGACGCTCGGGCTCGTATGAACGTATCCTCAAGCAAGCGCGCGACGAAGCGGTCGAGGAATTGCAGGCCGAAGCCGCCTCGCGCGGATGCAACGCGGTGGTGGGTGTCGATCTGGACTACGAAGTGGTCGGCGGAACTGGTTCGATGCTGATGGTCTCGGCCAGCGGTACGGCGGTGCGGGTCTAGGACGCCCCGCCGCTCGCGCTGGCGCCGAACATCACGAGGCCAAACAGCAATCCGTTATGCAGCGCGTGCAGCGCGATGGCGGCTATCAGTCCGTAATGAACGCGCAGGTAACCCAGCATCGTGCCGAGCACGAATTGCGGCAGCACAAACGGCAGCAAGATGATGAGCGAGCCTTCGGTGTAGTTCGCCAGATGGACCAGCGCGAAGCTGATCACGCTGAACCAATAGAATAGCGCAAAATGTCGCTCAAAAACGCCAAACGCTGGGCGATTAAGCAGCAGCGCCGCGATCAAAGGCGCGCCGATCACAGCCAGCGCCACGCCCACGATGGTCAGGATGTTGCCGTAGCTGGTCGTCTCCGCGAGCGTTCCGCCCGTCACCACGAGGCCCAGTCCCGCCACAGCCAGAATGACGGCTGCAATGATCGCTGGTCGTCCATTCAACCAACTGCGGAAAATCAGCTCCTCGGCAATCGGAATCAGCAGCGCGACCATCAGATAGGTCACAAGGCCCGGCTCGAGCGAGTTGTTCACATTGGCGGGCACCTCAAAGCCCATTGCGGTCATCGCGCCGACCAGCCCGATAAATAGAGCCATAAAGCCCATATCGAGGATCAGCAGTCGTAACACCGCGCGCACGCCGGTGCCTTTCGCGCCCATTTCGGACAGCGCCGGGCGCTTCAGAAAGCCTGCGTAACGCCTCCATTCGCTCGTCACGCTGGTCGGTGCGGCGATGGGCGCACCCTCGCCAAAGGTTCGATCGATCTCGGCACCGGAAACAGAACCGCTAACGGGCTTGGGGAGAGGGCTTGTCGTCATATCGTTCAACCGGCTAATGCGATGGGAATCTCAGCGCTGATAACGCGCAATCTGAAACAAAGAGTTCATCAAAGGCATCCCATGGCAGGCCATTCCAAATTTAAGAACATCATGCACCGCAAGGGTGCGCAGGACAAGAAACGCTCAAACCTGTTTTCCAAGCTGAGCCGTGAAATCACGGTCGCGGCCAAAATGGGCACGCCTGACGTGGATATGAACCCGCGCCTGCGCCTCGCGGTCAACACGGCCAAGTCGCAATCGATGCCCAAGGACAACATCCAGCGCGCGATCGACAAGGCGAGCTCGGGCGATGACGAGAACTACGAAGAGGTCCGCTACGAAGGCTATGGCCCTGGCGGCAGCGCGATCATCGTCGAGGCGCTGACCGACAACCGCAACCGCACCGCCACCGCCGTGCGCACCGCGTTCAGCAAGAACGGCGGCAATCTGGGCACCGAAGGATCGGTGGCGCACGGGTTCGAACGTGTCGGCTATATTGAATACGGCGCGGATGCGGGCGATGAGGAAAAGGTCCTCGAAGCCGCCCTGGAAGCGGGCGCGGAAGACATCTCTTCCTCCGAAGACGGCCACGAAATCTGGACCGCGGCCGAGGATCTGCACGAGGTGTCCGGCGCGCTGGAAAAGGCGCTGGGCGAAGCCAAGGAAGTGAAACTCGCGTGGAAGCCGAACATCACGGTTGAGATGGACGCGAAAGGCGCAGGCACGCTGCTAAAGCTGATCGACACGCTTGAAGATGACGACGATGTGCAAACCGTCTGGGGCAATTACGAGATTCCCGATGCGGTCGCGGAATCGCTGGACGGTTGAGCTGGCGCGAATGGGCCTTCGCGCTGAGCTTGGGCGCGGCTTTGTTGCTCGCCTTCCTCTGGCGCGTCGGCTGGCTGGTTGGGTTGTGAGCGAAGCATTTGACCCTCATCCTCGGCCTTGATCCCTCATTGAGCTGCACCGGCTGGGGCGTGGTGCGCGCCGAAGGTTCGCGCCTGTCGCATGTCGCCAATGGGCAGATCCCTACGAACGCGAAGGCGCCCATGGCTGAGCGTTTGGCCGCGCTTCAACAGGGTATGGCCGACGTGATCACGCAGCATTCGCCCGATCGCGCGGCGTGTGAAGAGGTGTTCGTCAACAAGAACCCGCAATCCACGCTTAAACTGGCGCAGGCGCGCGGCGCGGTGCTGGCCGCCTGCGGCGCAGCAGGCTTGAGCGTGAGCGAACACGCCGCGCGCAAGGTCAAGCAATCGGTTGTTGGCACGGGCGGCGCGGACAAAGCGCAGGTCGCGGCGATGATCAAAGTGCTGTTGCCGGGCGCAAAGGTTGCGGGTGCGGATGCCGCTGATGCGCTGGCCGTAGCGATTGCGGACGCGCATTTGGGATGAGGCCGACGCTTTATCTGCGCCGCCGCTTCACTCGCTCAAGAAATATCCCGAGATCGCTTCCTGTAGCGGGATCGCCTGCCCTTCGGGTTTGTCAGCCAAGAAGTTAAGCAGGGCCTTCACTTGCTCTGACTTTTCGCCTCCATGCGGATTAGTCGCAAGCGGTGCCAAGGCGTCCCTAGCCGCCCCAATTCGTCCATCGTTGATGTGCATCATCCCGGTTATCAACCACAGTTCCTGATCGAACGGCGCCAATTGGGCGGCGCGCACAAGCGCTGTCTTGGCATCGTCGCTCGCCGCGACGTTGCGCTCCAGATAAGAGCGGTAGGTGTAGATCAGCGGAGCGATGTGCTTGTTGTCGATCTGTCGCAAGGCCTCGAAAGGCTCCATCGCCCGGCGGTAGGCTGCAGCCTTTTTGGCAGGATCAGCGAGCAGGCGCGCTTGTCTAAACGCGGCTGACCCTTTGTAGACATAGGCATCCACAGCCGTTCCATCGAGTTTGATCGCCCTGTCGGCTGCGGCGATTGCCATCATATCTCGACCGGCTGCGTATTCGGCCTGGGCGAGTAACGCCATCACCGATGCGTTGCCGGGAAACCGCGTCGCGATTGAACGCAAACGTGCAGCCGCGTTCTTTGCTTCATCTGGCGGAATCCCTCGTTCAAGCCGCATTCGAGTCGCAACGCTCGCTACTTCGCCTTCATTGAGGGCGCGGACGCCGTATGGCCCGACGGGCAGTTGATCCGCTTCAATTCGAAAGGTCGGGCGATTTTTGTTTTTGTAGTGAGAGACGATTTGGCGTTGCAGAGGGCCGAGGTCACCAAAGACACCTTGCGCAGCGGCGAGCGAAGGGGCGCCTTTGAGAACCTCAAGCCAATAGCCCCGTAGCTGACCGCTTCGATCCTCGGTCGTCGCGAGGTAGTGATAGAGCAGCCAGGAATTCGAATAGAACGAATCTTTGGCTGCGGCGTTACGCGCGCTGAGATTTTGCCAGTTAATGGCGAGCAATTCCGTCACCGGGGTCCGCTCATGTTCAAGCCAAACTGTCGTAAAACTGCGGTGCGCAGGCCTAAGGCCCGCGATCGCTGATCCATCGGGATAAAAGGCAACGTTGGAAAAGAACTCTGCAGCGCCTTCGTTCATCCATAGCGGCATTGTGAACCGATCGGTCGAAGCGAAGAAGTGATGGACATATTCGTGGAGCAGAATTGTGGTCGCGAGATCACGGCGACCGCGTTTGGTTTGGACGTTTTGAACAAAGGCGACGCTGCCCTGCCAGCGCGGCAGGTAAAAACCTGCGACGTCAGACGCGTCAGCCAAGGCACGCACTCGTTTCTCCGAACCAGCCGCAAAGACGGTGATCCTGTTGGAGGGGCCAGGCTTGGCAAGTTCGCGCCCGGTGGAATGCTCCATCAGGCTGTGAAAGCGTTCGAGGTCCTCGGCAAACCGCACAACCTCCTCTTTCTGCGCATCCGCATAGATGATGAAGTGGTCGCTGGAGACTTCGTACCAATTGGCCCGAGCCGAGGTTGGGGCCATCAACATGAGCGCGGCGGCTACGCAGCTAAAGGCGGACACGATGTAAGCGATCAAGAACGATTCCAAACAGGGGGATGAGTCGGATGGTTCTAGGGTCGACGTGCGTTGCCGCATTGCATTTCAGCGACGCCACAACTGCATAGTTTTAAGTAAGAGTGAAAAGGGGTAGTGGATCGTTGCGACGCAAAAGCTGAGGTGGTGATGATTGCCGATATGTCCTTCGGACGATAGGATCTTATTGGAAGATTGGCCCTCATCAGCTGTTGCGAGTCCAAGATGTTACGTCTCTTTATATCGATCGACATGGTCGGCTCAACGCAGTTTAAGGCACAATGCGAAAGTAGCCGAGATTGGCTGGAGACTTTTCGTATCTTCGTCGAGCACCTTCCATTGTTCTTAGAAAGTCAGATAGGTGCTGCGTTTGCCGAGCGCGAGCGGATGCCTGAAGTTGATATCTGGAAAGTGATGGGGGATGAGATAATTTTCGCCACACGACCAGACAGCCTAGAAGAAATTTCTACAGTCCTGCATTCTGTATTAAAAAGTATGGGTATATTTGAGGAGAGATACTATCAAAATCTCCCTCTTAGATTAAAGGGCGCCGCTTGGTTAGCTGATTTCGGCAAAGACAATATTGAAATTGAAATACCAGACTTGTCTTCAAAAGATGGTCAGGCGCATATTGATTTTATCGGACCCGACCTAGATCTAGGTTTTAGGGTGACGAAATTCGCCCGCCCCTCGCTTCTCGCGCTTTCTTTGGATTTGGCGGAACTGCTGGTCGACTGCGATGCTGCTCAATGGATACAGCTCTTTTGGGTCGGAAGTGAGCCTTTGAAGGGAGTTATGTATGGCCGTCCTTATCCCATGATCTGGATGCCAGACCCCGAAGTCGGTTTTAACTTCATGCCGTGGGAACTTGATGACTGCCGGTTTTCGGCTCTTGCGGCAAAAATGCCCCCAACTCCGCATTCGGAATTAACTCGGATCGCGAACGAGATGCGCAGCTATCTGGCGAAGATGCATGGGGTCGATAGACCCAAGTTTAGCGTGACGACTTGAAAACCCGCGTTGACATAGAATGTTTGAGTCAAATTAGTCGAGGTCAGTTTGCAGAGCCTTTATTGCGTGCGCTATATCGGGTTCGATCTTAAAGGCTTGGTCGTATCGGCTGAGTGCGAAGATCTCGCGCATGGTTTCGTTGAGACTCGCAATGGAAAAGCGATGTCCGGCCTGGATTGCGGCTCTTTGTCCGAGTGTCAGGGCACGAAGCCCGCGTGAACTCATGTATTCGACGCAGCTCAAATCAAACACGGTTGCATCGTTGGTCTGAACGCGCTCAATGAACCCTAACTTGAAAGCGTCAGCTGTACTCTCGTCAATCCTGCCCACAGGTGCGGTGACGAGTACTGAGTCAACATGCCGGTCTCTAAACTCGAGTGCCATCACTTCCCCCAGGGCTTCGGTATCACAAGCCGGGGGCACTGTATATCTACAGTCTCAGTAAGTTGATCCGGCTAGGCTATACCAACAGGGGTCGAAAAATGTTGAGTCGACTGGAACTGCGACTCCGCGCCGGCCAATCTTGAAAGGGGACAACATCCTCAACCTGGTTCTGTCCTACAGTCAGCGATGAGGCTATCGAAGTGACTATGCGAAATCGGTATTGCTTTTCCGTTCGAACGCACGCCTTAGGATCGTTATGAGGCGTGGCCGTTTTTCTTCTCCAGGACCGTGTAACACGTGGTCCATGTCTAAGCTAAGGCTATGATAACGAATGACTCTCCATTTTTACGGAATCCCCAATTGCGACACGGTCAAGAAAGCGCGCAAATGGCTCGATGCGAACGGGCTCGAATACGCCTTTCACGACTACAAGAAGGAAGGCGCGGACGCTGGTAAGGTGGAAGGCTGGATCGCGGCGAAGGGCGTCGATGTCGTCCTCAACAAACGCGGGACGACCTACCGCAAGCTCTCCGATGAGGAGAAAGCGCAAGGCAATGACAGTCATGGCGCAGTCACCTTGCTTGTGCAGAACCCCAGTATGATCAAACGCCCTGTCGTCGAACATGACAATGGTTCGGAGGGGGGCATCCTGATCGGTTTCAAGGAAGACGAATGGTCCGCAGCGCTCTTGTAAGTCTCGTAGCTTCGATACTCGTACTCACCACTCCTGCCATCGCACACGCTGAGGGGCATATGGAAAAGGCTCAATCGCAGCGTCCGCTGATCATCGCGCATCGCGGCGCGAGCGGGGATCGGCCGGAACACACGCTCGCCGCTTATGAGCTGGCGATCGATCAGGGCGCCGACTTCATCGAACCCGATTTGGTGGTGACCAAGGATTTGGCGCTAGTGGCGCGGCACGAGAACGAGCTGTCGGGAACGACCGATGTCGCGAGCCGCGAGGAGTTTGAGGATCGGCGCCGGACCAAGACAATCGAGGGTCAGCGTGTGGCGGGCTGGTTCACCGAGGACTTCACGCTGGCGGAATTGCGCACCCTGCGCGCGCGCGAACGCGTGCCTGGATCGCGTCCCTCAAACGTGGACTATGACGGTCTCTATCAGGTGCCAACCTTTGCCGAGATCGTGCAGTTGAAAGAAGCCAAAGAGGCTGAGATGGGCCGCACAATCGGCCTCTACCCTGAGCTCAAGCACCCGACCCTCATGCTCGAGCAGGAGGGGATCGATATGGTCGATCTGCTTGTGGCGCAGCTGGAAGAGTTCGACCTCACCGGGGCGGACGCCAAGGTGTTTATCCAGATCTTCGAGGTTGGACCTTTGCAGCGGCTGAACAAGCTGGTCGATACGCCGCTGGTCTTGTTGATCTCATCGCTCGGTGGGCCATACGACGAACCCGATATGCGCTGGGCCGACATCATCACCCCGGCTGGTTTGGCCGAAGTGGCGGAGTACGCTGATGGGATCGGACCATGGCTTGGCCACGCGCTCAATCCCGAGACGATGGAGCCTACCGATCTGGTGGCGAACGCGCACGCGGCGGGTTTAAAGGTGCATCCTTGGACGCTGCGTAAGGAGAATGGCTTCATGCCGTCAGCCCTGCGCGCAGAGGGATCGGACGCTGACGAAGGTCAGTACCGCAAGTTGTGGAGCGCCGCGATCGCCACGGGTGCGGATGGCTTCTTCACCGACAATGTGAAGGAGTTCGTCGCCCTGATCGAAGGCAAGTGAGCTCAGCTCTTGTGGCGCGCTGATAGGATGTAGTTCAGCGCCATATCGTCTGACAGGTGCAGTCCCTTGCCCGGGCGATAGGCGATGCCGCGCTGGTCGATCCCTTCGAGGCCCACGCTGTCGAGCAGTTCGGCGAACTCTTCGGGATTGATGAAGTCCTTCCAATCGTGCGTCCCCTTGGGGACATAGCCGACCGCCTCAGCCGCTCCGACCAGCAGCACGCGCGAAGCGGCGGTGCGATTGGGGGTCGACATGACGAGCAAGCCGCCGGGCGCAAGGCGCGCGGCGACGTCAGCTATGAAGGCGCGCTTGTCCGCGACATGCTCGATCACTTCGACACAGGTGACGAGGTCAAAGGTTCCAATGTCGAGGCTGCCAACCTCGCCCGCTATGTAACGGATATCGAGGCCCATACCTTCGGCGTGCGCGGCGGCGACGTTCACGTTCTCGGCGCTTGCATCGACGCCGGTCACCTCCGCTCCAAGCCGTGCCATCGGCTCGCACAGCAGCCCCGCTCCGCAGCCGATATCGAGCGCGGTCTTGCCCGCCAACGGCTTGGCGTCAAACCCCGCGCCCGCCCAATGCGTGTCAATCGCTTCGCGCAAGAACACGAGGCGGACCGGGTTCACTTCGTGCAGGCTGGCCATCTTGCCCTTTGGGTTCCACCAGTCGCGTGCCAGCTCTGAGAAGAAGGCGGCTTCCTCAGGTCTGATGGTAGTGTTTGCGTTTCCCATGGTGGGTCCTTAACAGCGCGTCTCAGCGGACACCACCCGCACTAAGGCGCGAGGAGTACAGACGAGTTGACGAGCGATAGGCCTCAGCGGATTGTGATGAAGTTCGGTGGCACATCGATGGCCGGAACCGAACGCATTCGTCGCGTCGCCGGCCTCGTTCGCGGGCAGGCCGCGGGCAAGGATGGCGCTCGCAATGAGGTCGCTGTGGTTGTCAGCGCGATGGCGGGAGAGACGGATCGCCTAGTAACCCTCTGCCGTGAAGCCAACCCGCTCTACGATCCGGCGGAATACGATGTTGTGGTCGCCAGTGGCGAGCAGGTGACAAGCGGCCTCTTGGCGCTGACCCTCCAGTCGCTGGGTGAGAAAGCACGCAGCTGGCTCGGCTGGCAAATCCCGGTACGCACCATCGAAGCGCATGCCAAGGCGCGGGTTGAGACGATCGACGCGCCTGAGATGATCGAAGCCCTTAGCGATGGTGAAATCGCGGTCATTCCGGGCTTTCAGGGCGTTAGCCACAAGAGCCGCATCAGCACGATGGGACGCGGTGGTTCGGACACCTCGGCGGTGGCGATTGCAGCGGCCATCGGTGCGGATCGCTGCGATATCTACACTGACGTTGACGGGGTCTACACAACCGATCCGCGCATCGTTGCCAGGGCTCGCAAATTGAAGGCGGTGACCTACGAAGAAATGCTGGAGCTAGCCAGCGTCGGCGCCAAGGTGCTTCAGACTCGCTCGGTCGGGCTCGCGATGAAGTCCGGCGTGCGCTTGCAGGTGCTCTCCAGTTTCGTGGATGAGGACGCCGCAGGATCAGCGAATGATTTGCTCGGAACGTTGATCGTTTCTGAGGCTGAAATGGACGAAATGGTGGAGAAGGGCCTAATGGAACGCCAGCTTGTGACCGGGATCGCGCATGATAAGACCGAAGCGAAGGTCATCCTCACTCGCGTGCCGGATAAGCCCGGCGCCGTGGCGCACATTTTTGAACCGCTCGCCGACGCCAGCATCAACGTCGACATGATCATTCAGAACGTGGGCCGCGACAAGGGCGAGACGGACGTGACCTTTACGGTGCCCCAAGCGGACCTAGCGCGCGCTCAAGCGCTGCTGGAAGATCGGCGCGAACTGATCGGCTTCAACCGCATCATCACCGATAGTCAGATCGCGAAGATCAGCGTCGTAGGCGTTGGAATGAAGAGCCACGCCGGTGTCGCCAGCACGATGTTCCGCGCGCTGTCCGATCGCGGGATCAACATTCAGGCAATCTCCACCTCGGAAATCAAGGTCAGCGTGCTGATAGACGAAGACGAGACCGAGCTTGCCGTGCGTGTGCTGCACACCGCCTATGGACTGGATACTGAGGATTGATCAGCTAACCGCGACCAACGGTGAGCCGCATTTGGGCAACGTTTGGCCTTCGTTAACCTTGTATCTTAGAACTCTTTTAGCTCTTTGAGCCCGACGCATGACGCTCCACGAAAACAGGAGACGCGGGTCATGGCGCTTAAAGGACATCTCGAACACGGTTTATCGGCTTTGCCGGGGGAAGAAAAACGCGCGTCTGAGCGCCGCTCGCTGTTCTTAGAGACCAGCGGCAGTCTGCCCGGTGGCCTTGAGGCGAATGTCGTCATTCACAACATCTCCGAAGGCGGTCTCTTGATGGAAACCGAAATGCCCCTTGGCGTTGAGGAGCGGTTGGTCTTGGACCTGCCAGAGGCGGGCGCGGTGCGAGCCGTTATCGTGTGGCAAAGCGGATCGCTGTTTGGTTGCGCATTCGAGCAATCGCTCGATCAGAAAGCACTGGCCGGCGTGCAACTGCGCTCAGACCCGGGGGTTGCCCCTTTCAGCCCCGCATTGGAAGCGCCGCCCGAGCCGCTCGGGGTCAAGCTCAATCGTCTGCGCCGCGAACGTGGTCTGACGTTGGCTCAGGTGGCCAGCGTCCTAAGCGTAAGCAAGCCGACAGTTTGGGCTTGGGAGAAGGGCAAGGCACGCCCCGTGCCCGAGCGTATGAAAGCGATCGCTCAGGTGCTTGGTGTCGAAACCAGCGAGTTGGAAGAGCGGATCGGTGACGATCAGCACGCCTCTCTTGTGCAGGATTGTCGTCTGCGTATCGCGGCCGCCTACGGCACCCATCCCAGTAAAATCCGAATTATGATCGAAGTCTAACCGAAAAACTCGCTTAAACCTGTCAAAATACTCGGCTCACCGCGCTACCTATGATAAATAATTCTTGTCGTGAGTCGTAATTTAGTCTTGTAAACAATACAAACTAACCGTGAATCGAGCGCTTTACGGGGTGATGCGTTAGATATCAATTTAGCTTTTAGTTGTTTGTTTGCCATTCGAAAACGATTTGCGGCCTGGGTCATAAGAGTAAGAACCGGGGCAATAAGATGATGCAATCGCGAGTGAGCTTGGCGGAAGGGGCCGCCTTGCAGGGGCTTTTGGAGGACGCGACGAGCGATATCGTCGTTCGGATCGATGCGCAGGGGTTTATCGAAACAGCCTCCGCCAATCTCATTCAGATTGGCTATGACCTGTCACAACTTCTTTTGAAGCCTCATTTGGCTGAACTGGCGGAATCGGCTCACACGCCTGCCCTTAAAGGTCGGATTGATCAGGTTCTCTCGTCAAAAATGTGTGAGAATGGGTCGGCGGATTGGCTGGAGTTTCCTATTGGCGTTCCCAACTCGGAGGCAGGCGAAACGCGTTCACCGCCGACATGGTACGCGCTCAGTCTGCGCGCGCTCGCCGGAGCGGATGGCGTGGTCACAGGTGCGATGGGGCTGCTGCGATCCATCGAGCGCAACCGGGCGCTTGAAGGCGAAATCCACTCGCGCGCGCTAGTCGATCCGCTCACCGGCCTGGCCAATCGCCATGCGTTCTGTGCTGCTCTCAAGCAGCAACTCGCTGGCGCAGAGGACGCTGTGATCGCAATGTTCGAAATCGATCGGATGCGCGCGGTTGTCCTGCAATATGGTCAGCGCACCGCTGATGAAATCATCTGGGGCTTTGCCAGGTTTTTGGAAGCCATGGTGGGCGAAGACTTTAAGCTGGCGCAATTCGACGGTGAGAGGTTTTGCGTGATGCTCTCCGGGCTTTCCCTGGAAGCCAGCCGGAACTGGGCCAAGGAGGTTCTGACCACCTTTGGCTCGCTCGCGCTGACGCCATCTTCGCGGAGACCGCATTTGTCGGCCAGCGCAGGGCTCGCGAGTGTCGAGAGAAATGTAGACCAAACGTTACGCCAGGCGGAGTTGGCCTTGGTCATGGCGCGCGCACGAGGCGGCATGCGGGTTGAACAGGGCATTCCGCCGATTCCGTTTACCCAAGCCGAAGCGAGCGCTGCGCTTTGACATAATGACCACCCGCGTTAGGGGCGGAGTCTATGGCGCATATCTCCACAATTCTCCTGCTCGGCTCGGGTGAGCTAGGCCGCGAATTCACTATTTCGGCAAAACGTTTGGGCGCTAGGGTCATCGCGTGCGATGCCTACGCCGACGCGCCCGCGATGCAGTTGGCGGATGAGGTCGAGGTGTTTTCGATGCTGGACGGCGAGGCGCTGAGGGCGGCCGTGGCGAAACATCAGCCTGATTTGATCGTCCCGGAAGTCGAAGCTATCCGGACCGAGGTTCTGGCTGATCTTGAGGCCGAAGGCCTCAGCGTGGTGCCATCAGCGCGCGCCGCGCAGTTAACGATGAACCGCGATGCGATACGTGATCTGGCGGCGGGCGAGCTGGGTCTCACGACGTCGAAGTATCGATACGCGACGACTCTGGAAGAAGTGATCGCGGGCGCCGAACACACGGGTTCTCCCTGCGTGATCAAGCCGGTCATGTCCTCATCTGGTAAAGGGCAGAGCAAGGTCTCGTCGCCCGACGAGTTGGAGGCCGCCTGGGACTACGCCGTGGCAAATATGCGCGGCGACAGGGCGCGCGTGATTGTCGAGGCGTTTGTCGCGTTCGATTACGAAATCACCCTGCTGACGGTGCGCCATGCGGGTGGGATCACCTTCTGCCCGCCAATCGGCCACCGGCAAGAGCGCGGCGATTATCAGGAAAGCTGGCAGCCCGCTGCCATGTCGCATTCGGCCTTGGCTGACGCGCAGGATATGGCGCGCAAGGTGGTGGAGGCCTTGCAAGGCAACGGGCGCGGCTGGGGGCTCTATGGTGTCGAGTTTTTCGTCAAGTCTGGCGAAGGGGGTGATGAGGTTATCTTCTCGGAACTGTCGCCAAGGCCGCACGACACCGGGATGGTAACGCTCGCCTCGCAGCGCCTGTCCGAGTTTGATCTGCACGCCCGCGCGATCCTTGGCCTGCCTGTGCCCGATACAATAGATGCGCAGGCCAGCGCGTCAGCTGTCATTCTGGCACAGAAAGACAGCGAGACCTTCGCCTTTCGGGGTCTTGGGGAGGCGCTTGGCGTTGGTCCCGATGTTGATGTGCGGCTGTTTGGCAAACCCACGACCCGGCCCTACCGCCGCATGGGTGTGGCGTTAGCTCTTGGCGAGACGACGGACGCCGCGCGCGATCTGGCCAAGAAAGCCGCCGACCGGATCGAGATCACCGACTAAACCGCAAGGGCCGATCGTCCGTATCTAAGGGCAAAGCCAGCGCTTGCCCCGACCTGCGCTTTGTCGCATGGCGGTCCGCGCAAATCACTCTCCCATGACGCGTAAGGGACACGCTCATCATGACCACGCCTTCACCGCTCAAAGACCGCCTTGTCACTGTGTTCGGTGGCAGCGGCTATATCGGCAACTACGTCGCGCAAAGCCTGCTGTCGCGCGGCGCGCGCCTGCGTATTGCCAGCCGCAATCCGGAACGCAGCCATTCCTTGAAACCGCTCGCCAATCTGGGCCAGCTGCAGTTTGCGCGCTGCGATATCCTGAAAGAAGATAGCGTCGCTGCGGCCATTCAGGGATCAGACTATGTGGTTAATCTGGTCGGCGCATTCTCAGGAAACCTTGAGAAATTGATGGGTGAGGCACCCGGCGCTATGGCGCGGCTTGCCCAGGCGAACGGCGCGCGTGGCTTCGTCCATGTCAGCGCGATCGGCCCTGACGCGCATTCGAGCGCCGCCTACGCTCGCGGCAAGGCGATGGGCGAAAGCAGAGTGCTCGAAGCCTTTCCCGACGCAACAATTTTGCGCCCTTCCATCGTGTTCGGGAAGGACGACAACTTCCTCAATATGTTCGGACAGATGATCGAGATGGCGCCGGTGCTTCCGGTGTTTGGTCCAGATGCCAAGCTGCAATTGGTCTTTGCGGATGACGTGGCCGAAGCGGTTGCGGTTGCGCTGGAAGATCCAGCCGAGCATGGCGGGCACATTTACGAACTGGGTGGCCCGGAACAGCTCAGCATGATGGAGATCAACGAACGGATCGCCGAGGCGCAAGGGCGCAGTCGACGTTTCCTCGCCATGCCCGATGGTCTTTCCGCGTTGTTTGCCGCGATGCCGCTGACACCAATGAGCCGGGACCAATGGACGCTTCTAAAACCCGGAAGCACCGTTTCAGGCGAGCATCGCACCTTTGCGGAGCTGGGTATTGATCCCAAGCCTTTGGGTCTGTTCCTCGACAAATGGATGACGCGCTATCGCAAGTTTGGCCGCTTCGGTCTCAGCAATCAGCGCAACAAGGAACGCGAAGCGCGTGGGCTTCCGCCGGTGCCGACGGGCGCGGGTGCGAAGCAACCCACGCCCCCAGACGACTAGTCAGGCCAGCGCCGCCGAATAGAGACTGAGCAAGTCGGCGTAAGCTTTATCGGCGGCTTCCTTTTCGTAAACAGGGCTGTCTGGCACCGTTCAGCCGTGGTCACCGGCGTACACTTCGACCGTTGCGGAACGCCCAGCCGCTTCCGCTGCCTCGGCAAAGGTTCTCTTGTGATCGGGCGCCGCCGCGTCATCGTCCTGCGCCACAGCGATCAGGAAGGAAGCGGTTGCCTTGTCGAGCACCTTGTGCGGGCTTTGCTCATAGTCTTCGCGGACCAGGCCACCCCCGTGGAAGCTGGCGGCGGCTTTGATACGATCTGGCACAGCCGCAGCGCTCCACACGGTGAAGGGTCCACCCATGCAGTACCCTTGCGTGCCGATACCTTTGGCGGTGTCGACCGAGTCGTGTTCGTCGAGCCAGGCCACCGCGCTCGCCGCGTCGCGTCCGATGGAATCGGCGTCGAGCTTCTCGCGCCAGGGGCTGACCTTTGCGAAGCCTTCGTTGCCAAAGAAATCGGCGAAGTCTTCGAACTGATCGCCCGCAACATCGCGATAATAGGGGTTGAGCATCAATACGGCGTATCCTTCGCCGGCCAAGCGGCGCGCCATCGCGCGTTTGGCGTCGCGCAAAGAAGCGATGTCGGGCCAGAAGATGACGGCCGGGCTTTTGCCGTCAGCCGGGTGAACGAAGAACGCGTCCATCGCGCCGTCGGAGGTTTCAAACGTAACGCTGGCTTCGGAAAGCGCTGGGTCGGCGCCGGTCGGAGCGCTCTCGCCATTAGCGACTTCTGGAGCGCAAGCGGCAACAGCAGCGGCTCCGCTTAAGGCGGCGAACTGCCGGCGCGACACAGCTTCCTTCGCCCATTGTTTCAGTTTCGCTTTATCGCACATCGTTCGGCACTCCTTTAACGTTGATCGAGGGCGTGCTTAGCACAGCCTTGGCGGCTGGCTAGCGCTCACCCTCCAAAGGCGAGATTGCCTAACAACCGTCCGGGAATGAAGGTGAAGCCGCCCGCGATAAGCAGACCGATGTATAGCCCGGTCATCATCCCACGATGCATGCGGACGCGGCCGGTGCGAGCTGCCCATACGCCGAGCGGTAGATTGACGAGGGTCCAAACGGTGAAGATGTGAATAAAGCTGAAGCCTGTCCCTGCGATGCCAGCGCCCGGCGTTCGAATAAACGCGCTCGAGATCGCTGTGATCAGCATCAGAACCGCCCATGTACGGCCCAGCATTTTATGGGTTGCGTCGCCCTTTCTGCGCAGCAGGATGAAAGGCCCGAGGAGCGCGGCGCTCGCCGCTGTGGCCAAATGGAGGCCAATGGGAAGAGTAAGTATCTGTCCTTCTGCGATCGAGGAATTGCCTCCAGCTGTTGATGCAAAACCTCCGCCAAATGCGGAAAGAACGGTCATGGCGGCGGTAATCAAGATTGTCATGACGGCCGTGATAACTAGCGAAGTCTTGCTCAAAAATGCCTCCAAAGGGATATCTTCGATATATCGTTAAAAGCTCTTTATCTCTTTTCAAAGCCGAATGCACTCGGCGCCTAAAAGGTGAGACTTGCGAAGATCGTGAAGTAATCGGCACGCTCGTCGTTGGGTGCAGGCTCGCCCCAGACGACCGAGAGCAAATAGCGTTCGTCAGGATGGTATTCGAAGGTGGTCTGACCGGTTTGATCGGTCTTGAAAACCACCTCGGAGCCCTTCTCGCCGCCACCGCGCGCCACCATTAAGCTGGCTCCTGCGAGGGGCGCTCCGCGCCATAAGACTTTCACAGGGAGGGGAGCCGATTGCTCAAAGTCGAAGGGGTTGACCAGAGGTACGATTTCTAGGGTCTGTCCGACGGGTTTAAGGACATTTTCGGTTGTCTCGTTGCCCACTTGGAACAAAGCCTTTGCGCGACGAGCGTAGAGCTCTGTCCCATTCTTGCCTTCCAAACCGCGCGTTGCCCTGAATTCTGCGATTGCCGTGAGGCCTTGGTGATCAAGGTAGCGGTTGAAACGCTCGGCTTCGAAATCACTGAAGCTGGGGTTGCTGGCAAAGGCGAGTGTGTGCGTTCCAGCCTGGGGTGCGACTATCGTAACACCACCCGGCTTATCCGAAGTTGTCGTGCGAACGCCAGTTTGCTGATCTAAGGTTTCTTGCGGGCCAAACAGACGAAGCGCACCAACACGTTCCCAATACAGGCCCCATTCGGCCGCTTCCTTGCCGATATCGCCTACGCGAAAATCGACCTGTACTTCTTCGCCAATGGTCGGCGTATGGGTCTCGGGCTCAAGCCAAAAGCTATGGGCGCTCGCTGTCGCCGTCCAACCAAGTGCGAGCGAAGCGAAGGCTATACGGATCATCTGGCTTTCCTATGCATTGCTTGCGCTTGACCCTAATCGTGGATGCGCGTCATGGCGAGGGCGTTCGGGAAGTGACAATTCGAAGGTTGGGGCCCAGAGAGGTCTGATGGGGATACGCACGAACACGGCGCTCAATCTGGCGGGGACGATTGCTCCCGTCGCCGTGATGCTTGTGACGGTGCCGGTCTTGATTGCGACCTTGGGCGAAGCGCGCTTTGGTGTCCTGTCGTTGGTGTGGCTGTTGTCCGGCTATGTGTTGTTTTTCGATTTTGGCATTGGTCAGGCAATCAATTTCGAGCTTGCCAAGCTGAAAGAGGCGAGCGCCGAGGAGCGCGGCAATCTGTTTTGGCTGGCGCTGTTGATGGCGGCGCTGTTTTCGCTTCTGGGTGTGCCAGCGCTTTATGGCTTAGCTTACTGGGTGTTCGCCTATCTGATCGACATGCCAGACATCATCCGGGCTGAAGTGCTTTCGGTTTTGCCATGGATCGCGGGCTCGCTGCCGCTGTCGATCCTTAACGGATTCTTCATCGGTGCGTTGGCGGGGCGCGATCGCTTTGGCTTGCTCAACACAAGCCGCGCGGTGGGTCAGACCCTTGTCAGCTGCGCGCAGGTCATCGCCGCTCTCGCCATTGGAGCGACGCTCGAGGTTGTCGTACCCGCGGCCATTGCGGCCACAAGCATTTCCGTTGGGCTGGTTGCGGTGTTTGCCTTTACGGCGGTTCCGGCGCGTTTGCGTCCCAGTTTGGCGGCATTAGGCGATGCGAGGCGGATCCTTGGCTATGGTGGATGGGTCTCCGTGGGCAGTCTTGCGCGCCAGGTGATCGCAAATTCGGACCGGCTCGTGATTGGCTGGATCAACGGCGCGCAAGCAGTTGCTATCTACGCGGTTGTGATCAACCTGATGCGGCGCATAAACATGGTGCCACGCGCCTTGGCCGAAGCGCTATTTCCGGCAGTGACAGGCCAACAAGGTGACGCGCAGAAAGAGCTTATCCGCAAAGCCATCCGCATTCAGGCCGCGCTAGGGCTTGCCGTTGCGGGCGGAATGGCGATCGCGGTGGAGCCGTTCTTGTGGCTTTGGCTGGGCGCTGATTTTGCTGCGCGTGCCGCGCCCCTCGCTCAGCTTGTGGCGGTCTTTGCCTATGTTTCCGGCCTCAATGGCCTCGGCGTTGCGTTGGTGAGAGCGTCGGGCGACCCTCGGTTCGCAAGCCTGGTTCTGGTGTCGCAGATTGTGCCGTTCTTTGTGGGGCTCTACTTTGGGAGCCTTTTGTATGGCGTAATGGGCGTTGCGGTGGTCTGTATTCTAAGGGCTTTGTTCGATATGGGACGGTTGTTCGCGCGTCTGAAAATGCTGCGAGGTATCACGCTCTTGAGTGCGCCCATCCTCGCGTTCTTGCTGAGTGGTTTGGCGTTTCCTCTTTTTTTCGCATCGCCTTGGCAGCCAAGCGCTCTCGCCGTGCGGTTTGCAGCTGGGTTGAGTGTGGCCTTGTGGTGCCTTTGGTTGGCACCCGAGTTGATAAGCCTTGTCCCCGAGCGGATGCGGGTATGGGAACAGCGCGCTCGCCATGAAGGTGAAGGCCAATCATGAGTCATCAATCGCATATTCGGTCCAAGCAGGTCAGCTTCTGGGCCCGGCGCGCGTTGCGCAAGGTCGGGATCGGAAGACCGCCTCTAAGGCAGCGCGAGCCTTATCCTCCAGAGTCGATCCCCCGCATTCTGTGGCTTTATTGGGACAAGGGGTTGGACGCGGCGCCCGAACTGGTTCGCGCCTGTGTCGACAGTTGGCGATGCCTTAACGCTGAGTGGGACATACGTCTCTTGGACGCGGCGAATGTGACCGAATATGTTTATATGCCCAGTCTGCCGGACACGATTGCCAGCGCACACAAGGCCGACGTGTTGCGCACTCTGCTTCTGGCAAAGCATGGCGGTGTTTGGGCCGATGCAACAGTGTGGTGCTTGAGGCCGCTGGATGAATGGCTTCCCATGGCTGGCTATGCGGGCTTCTTTACGTTCAAATGGCAGAACCCTGACGCGCAGATCATCACGGTTCCGTGGCCGCGAATGATTGGAAATTGGTTCATCGCCGCAGCTCCTGGCAACGCGCTGATCGCCGAATGGGGCCGCGTGACTTGTAAGTATTGGCAAGGACGGGATGCAGCGGGAAACTACTTCTGGCACAACGATGCTCTTGAATACGTAATTGGCGCCGACGCAGCCGCTCGCCAGGTTTGGGGCGCGATGCCAAGTATCAGCGCAGGGCCGCCCCATTTTGCGTGGCTGGCGCTTGAATACGGAACCGACAAGGAGCGGGCTAGGGCCGCCATCGCCACGGGGGCTATTCCGGTCCAGAAGTTGAGCTGGCGGATGGATGCAGGCCTTGACGAAGTGAAAGCCATCCTGGGTGCCGGGCGTGACTAGCCCAATGATGCGAGAATCGGATCTAGTGCCCGCAGATGGCACGGCGCGCCCGAAAGTGTTTTGCATCGGCTTTCAGAAGACCGGCACCTCGTCTCTGCGAGAAGCTCTTACTCAGCTTGGGTACCGCGTTACCGGGGTTTTCGGGCGCGATACGCCTCTTGAAGAGCTGCGAGAGACTTTCGTGCAAAGAGGCCTAAGGATTGCTCAAGAATTCGATGCGGTTGAGGATATGCCATGGCCACTTATGTTCAAGGAACTGGATCAGTCCTTTCCAGACGCAAAGTTTGTCCTGACTGTGCGCGACACCGATGAATGGTATGGATCGATCGCCGGCCACTTTGGCGCGAACCCCTATCACATCCAGAAGCTGACCTACGGCGAGGATCATCCGGCGCCTGTTGGTCACGAACAGCGCTACCGTGAAGTGTTCGAAGCACACAACGCAGCAGTCAGAGAGTACTTCTCAGACAGGCCTAATGATTTTCTCGAATTCAGTGTCGAACGCGGTGACGGCTGGGCGGAATTGTGCACTTTTTTGGAAATTGAAAGTGTCCCAATTGGCCCGTTCGTTCATACAAATTCGAGGCGGCAAAGGCGGGGGTTTTCCTATCGATTGCGCAAGAGGCTCAGTCGGATTGGGATACCTTTTGACCCGATGGATGGATGAAGGTTTGGCTGGGGCCGACGACAGCCCCAGCCTATCTGAATGTTACCCGGCGCCGATGGCATTGCGGTAATTGGCCAGCGCCAAGTCCAGCGCAGCAATTTCGGAAGGGGTAAGAAAATCGAACACACCCGCTGACGAGAACTGATGTTCCACGAAATTCCCGTTGCCGCCAAGGAGTACAAGGTTGGCCGAAGATGTGATGGCCGAACTTGTGCCGGTGTCCGTATCGATCTCAGTGCTACCACGATACAAGCCACAAAAACCGCTCCCGTTGTTGGTGATCGTCGATAGTCCAAGGCCATCTGGAACGGTGTTGAACATGCCATCTCCCAGTCTCGCGAACATCACATTTGAGCTGTTAAATGGGGTCAGGATGATGGTGTTGTCGTTCTCCACGCCGAGGGCTGGACCATAGTTCGGGCCTTCCTCACTGATATGCACAAAGAGTGATCCACCGCTGTCAGTATAGTTCGACCCAGCATTCAGGATGAAGTTGGTATCAAGGGTGTTGCTCCCGTTACCAGTGAAGCCTCCGCCTGCCGAGAAGATAGCCGCTCCGGTGATGGCTGCGCTGGTTGGATCAATGAGGTTCAATCGGGCGGCGTGTTCATCATGCGCATCGGTTAACCAAAGACTATCTGCCTTTGTGTAGAGGCCCGCATTCTTCAAATCCGAGACCAGTTGATCAATCGCTTGTTTCCGCGTTTCGCTTGGTTCGACAGCCATGGCGGCAATGTAGCTGGCCGCCTCGGGGTTGGTATAAGCGTAGCCACTCGCAACGACGACCTGTGCGCTTCCGTTCGACAATCTGGGCGTATTGGCCGCGCCTGCCAAAGCTTCTGTTAGTGACCATTGTTGCGTGCCAAGAGGAGCATCTGCGGCGATCGCGAGGGTTTGGGCTGACGTGTCTAGCGCCCAGCCCACAGGAAGGCTCGTCGCTGTGATGACTGACCCCGGAACCGTATTTCCTATCGCTACGGATTGTCCCCGATAAAGCGTGTTTGGAAGGGAGAGATCCTTCAACGCCTTGGGCTCAGCAATGTTGGTCACGACGAAATCATGCGCGAAGATCTGATGGCCGTAGGTCGCCACAACCGCGCTTCCACCCTGCATGTAGACAACGCCCCCTGCCCCGAAGGTGCTATCGGAGTGTGTCAGGGCAGTTGACCAATTTGCGCCGTTATCATTGGACACTTCGAGAGTGATTTGATCGCCCAAGGTAGAGGCGCGGAAACGGCCATGAGCGCCTGACAGCCCTAGATCCGGGGTCATTGCGACGGCGGCACTGGTTGATCCCCCGGAGACAATGAATAGCTCCGCCGAGCCATCCCCGTTGATCCGGCACAAATAGCCATCCGAGCCCAAGGTGGCGTCGAATCCGTTCGATTGCGCGCGCAGTGTCACCGCTTGCTGTCCGGCAAGATTCGCCGACCATTCCAGTTGCATATCGGGCAGTTCGTGCACGGCCTCAAAACGCAAGGCGCAGGTGGCGAGTGTTGCGATCGAGCCGGTACCAGACGCCGTCAGGGATTTTCCTGAAGATCCAACACTGGTCCCGTCGCTTACGACGAAGTCCATCGAACCACGCTGTGTCGCACCGATAATGTGTGTGTCATTGAGCGTTTGGCCGGTCAGGTTATAGCGTAAATCAGCGTTTTCGGAACCGTCCGCAAGTGCGTCGGCCATTGCGACGCCGATGGCTCGATAGCCTTGCGCGCTGTAATGCGCGTTCCCGGCGGGATCATCATGCCCGTCTGGTCCTTGCTGAAAGATCACTTTTGCGTTTTCAAGCGCGGCGCGGCGGTGCGCGGCTTCAATCGCGGCGGCGCCTCCGCGGTCCTTGGAGAATTCAGGGACCATGGATCCGATCACGACCCAACTGTCCGCCGCTGTTGGAACGTTCGCGCGAATCTGCCCGATAACTTGATTGAAGGCGCTCAGATACTGATCCTCGCCCCCTCCGTTGCTCGCCTCCTCCTCACCTTGGATCCACGCAAAGCCAGCAAAGTAGCTATCGGGATGCAGCGCTTGCGCTGCAAGCACGGCGTTGGTTGAGCGATCAATGGCGTTTTGCATCAACTCGCCGAGGGGAGCGGTGGGTTTCCACTCTAGGTCGCCGACAATCAAGGATGACCCTCCACGAGCGCAAGGAACTGCAAGCGCATCAAAGCCATCGGGGATCTGGCCATTGGCTTTCAACTGCCGAACGAAGTAGTCGCCCGCACCCAGTTGTCGGTCTGGATGGGCATAACCCTCTGCGGTGCGTGGGTGCATCAGTGGCGTGATATCACTGGTGATCGTTTCGTATGAAGGATCAAGCACTTGTCCGCCGAACTGATACACACCAGCTGCATCGGTATCCTGCGCTTCGAGCGGTGCGAATCCAGCCATATTCGATTGGCCCATTAACGCGACCACGGCAAATGGGAGGCTTGACGGGTTAATGGCGGATGAGAACGCGCCGACCGAACTTGGGTTAGCTCGCACCGAACCATTTAGATCGTAGACCATTGTCGGTGACTTGGGGTTTTCGGCCAATTCACCCGCCGCAGTAAAGTCGCGCTGACCCGCGTTCGGAAACCACGTGGCCGTTGATCCGGAGATGATCGTTCCGGTGAAATTCGGGCTCACGATCGTATCGGCGGCGAGGTGGTTGTTCGCCCCTTGTACTGAATTGGTGTTCGAGTTATCCCCAAGCGTTGGGGAGGCGTTGTTTGAAAACAGGCAATAGCTATCCCACTCGGTCGTCCCGTTACTCTTTCCGAGAAAAACATTCTGCCCGCGCACTGAGTTGTGAACGAACACGACATGGCTGTAGTCGTCCGCGATCAAGTTGTTGGAACCTACAACGGGATCGCCGCCTTGGCCGATAACGCAGCCTGCGATGACGATGTCCTTGTAGCCCGGATTTTGGCTGTAATTCCAAAGCAGCGAATCGTTGAAGTCGGTGACCTGGTCGAACAGGTGGATGCGGTTTTCACCTGTATTGCCTGAAATGGCCCCAGCGTGCAGGTCAATGTCAGCGATCAGTTCGTATGAGCCAGTACCGCTAATAATCTCCGTGTCGCCAAAGTCGGCGTTGTCGTCTGACCCTTGCAGGTTGAGCGCGCGCGCTGCGACATCGTTGTTATGGAGTGTAGCGGTGAAGTCCGGCAGCGCGTTGATCGCATCGACAAAGTGCTGGACTTCGTATCCTCTGACCGTCGCGGGCGTGCCTCCGTCATTGGTGACGGGCTCATCATACCGATCCCAGAATTGCCACGCTTCGAAGGTAAGCGCCGTTGCGCCATCCACTTTCAGCGTGAAGATACGGAAGCGATTGGTTTGCGGCCCTGAACTCTGAAACGAGCGCGATAGCGTCACGCTTGAACCGCTTCCTGCATACGAGATGGTCATTCGAGGAATGTCGACCGGAGCGATATCGAGCCAGTCCCAGTCATGAAACGTATTGTAGAGCGTCGCGGGGCAGCTCGATGTGATATCGCCAAAACCGCGTTCGTTGATGGTCCCGCGCATTAGAGCGTTCGCGTCACCCACCTCGTATACGCCATCAGTGAAACACTCGAGCAGATAGGCCGGACCTTCCACAAAGTAGCTGTCGGGCGGTGTGTTCTTGAACCAGAGTTGGCGACCGCCGGCGCGCTCAGCGCGGCAGCGCTTGAGCACTTGGCCAGCGCCCCCTTGCGTTTTGATTGCCGCGATTGTGTCGAGATCGATGGCAATATCCTCAAGCCATAGCCGACCGATATTCTGATCCCATACCGCCTCATTGCCGGCTGCAAGCGTGAAACGCGCCGAAACACCTTGAGCGGGGCGGACGGTGAGATAGCCAGTCGGGATGTAACCGGGACCGCCTTGAGTGAGTGCGTAATCGCCATCATCGAGCAGCTCGATCAAAGGGTTAGCCGCGCCTGAATTGCGCGCGGCTTCCTTTGCGGCGTTGAAGTTCGCGTGGTCGCCTGCAACGCCAACGGTGGTTTCAAAGTCGTGCCGAACCGTCGACGGATAAAACAGGAATGGCCCGATTACCCGGTTTTGCATGGATGCGTCAGCAGGCACCGCTTCGATGTAGAGCTGCGCTGCGCCTTGCGTGCTGGATGGCTTCTTGAGATCCACCCAATAGCCGAGGCACTCATAAGTCGATCCGTCCTCACGTGTCAGAGTGCGGAAGGAGGGCGTTTGTACTTCAAGTGGCGTGTCGCCTTCGAAGTAGAATCGAACCACCTCTACGCCGTCGACCAGCGTGCCGCCGTTATTGGCCATTGCCGCTGTGCCGACCGTCAGTGTGTCCGTGAAGAACTGGTGCGGTGGTTCTATCAGACGGAGCGCAGGCTTGGCTGTCATACGTGCAGGATCAGCAGGGGGAGAGTTGAAACCGCTGCTTGCTGTTCCGTCCCAAGATGGACCTGTAACAAGCGTAGGAAATATAGAGGGTGTCGTCGGATCGACCACGGATGAGCCGCTTGATACTAAGGGGCTGTTCGCGCTGTCCGACAGGGTTTCAACCAGAACCCAGTTCTGCTCACCAAGAGGGGCGTCGGCGGCGATTGAGATCGCTCGGTTCTCGCTTTCAAGCGTCCAACCTTCGGGCAGAATGGGAGCATCGATAGTTGATCCAGCGGTTGCCCCAGTGATCGCAACGCTGGTGCCTGGGGTCACTGGGCTTGCAATCGAAAGCGTGGCTAGATCGGGTTGTTCAAAGGCATTTGAAACGCCGATGACTAGCACCCGCGACAAAATCGGATCCGATCCATTGTCCGCTTCAATCGTTACCTGATGCGAGGTCGCGCTCTCAAAGTCGAAAGCCGCTGTTGACACCAAGTTCGCGCCAGAAAGGGCAAACTTGTCATCGCGGTCTCCGCCTGCAGGAATCGAAAAGCTATAGCTCCCCGACCCAGCTAGAACGGAAAGGATACCCACGATTGAGCCCGGCTGCGTGTCTTCCGAAACGGAAAAGGCGCTGATCGTGATTTGAGGCCCGCCTCTTGAGCTGTTCCTTCTGCGCCGTTGAATTCCGGAGCGCGTGCCGAACCCAAACCCACTCATCAGGCGAGCCCCACGAGGTTGCCCGCGGTGGTACCCGTGGATCGGACCGCGCGGACGCGGACGTCCAATACGCTGCCATCGGGAAGGTTGCGGAAGGTTACGTCCGTTTCGCCTGCGACAGACCGTATGACAACATCCCCGCCTACTCCGATAAAAAGCGCTTTGGTTGCAGTTTGTAGTTCCTCGCTATCGTCGGGCGTAATGGAAAAACAATCGGTGGCGGGCGCGACAACGCTTTCCAGAGCGTTTTCGAATGGGTCTTTGAGCATGGGTTTCTCCGCTGTGATGAAACACGAGGAATGTACCCATTTGGTTATATGTAGGAAAACTGTTTCTTTTTTGGTTCCCGGCTGGAAGCTTTGCTCGTTCCGGTCAGTTTAGCTCAGCCGCATCACGACCGCCGTCGCGGATCGGCGCCTTCGCTTTCAAAGCCGTTGATCCATGACGCGGGATTGGTCGCTGGTGACCGGAACGCTTGACCCAATGCTTTAAGCCTGCGCGCCGTGGGCCCGGGCAGCCCTCCCAAGATCGAGCCCAACAGCCATCGAATCCAACATCGCATCCAAAGCGCGATTTTGAACGCTCGGCGTTTGAGAGGCCCAAAGTGTCGGTTAGCAAAGTGCGCGTTGGCCGTCACCTTATAGCGGGTGCGGGCCGGGGAGTAGAAATCGCCGCTGCCAACGTTGTGGTAAACCCGCGCGGTCGGGACGAGCCCGACCTTTCCACCCGACTGCCCGATCCGGCAGCACAAATCGACATCCTCTCCATATAAGAAATACGTCTCGTCAAACCCGCCCAAACGGTTCCAGTCTTTCGGCCGCATCAGCAGAAACCCCCCGCTAATAGCATCGACGCGCTGGACCTTACTCTTCAAAGGATCAGTCGCGCTGTGAGTGTTTACCCAATTGGCGAGACCCACAGCTCCCAGCGTCATTCGCCATACCGTGGGTAGCTTGACGACGGAGGCGGCGGAGGGGCTGCCATCAGGAGTGTGCATCTGACCACCGAGCGCAACATAATCGGGACGGGTGTCCGCGGCGCTGAGCATGGCGTTTATGGCGCCAATCTCTAAGCGAGCATCGGGATTGATCAGAACAAGGAAATGAGTCGCTGGGTCAGCGTGTGCCGCGAGGATATTGTTCGCCTGACCAAACCCCACATTCCCACGAGAGGCTATAATGCGAACCTCGGGAAACCGCTCGCGAACAAGGGTCTCGGTACCATCCTCGCCGTTGTCGATCAGCAAAACCTCGTGCTGCAGATCGGCGCAAGCCTGCGCGACCGAGTCGAGGCAGTCTTTGATGAAACCTCGCGAATTGAACGCGACGATCAGAACGCTCAGGACTGGTGGCTTTTCAGGCATCAGAAGGATGCGCCGTTGAATTTGCTCCAAGCCAATCTGAAAGGTTGAGCCCTGTCAGATTGGCGGTCCTTTCAATTGACTCTCCGAAGTAGCTTTCGCGCAGGCGTTGTTTCGTTGCCGTAGAAATCTGCTGGCGCGGTACCGAACGGCTAAATCCGCGGGCCAAACGGTGATGGTGTTTCGCCGGCACAAGCGCTTTGACCGCTTCGCGCAGTGGCCCTTTTCGCCGGGCCATACGGTTTGCAAAGGGGAGAAGTGGCTGGCGCGTTTGCGCCTTATCGGTCGACGCGTCGAACTCTTCTTTAGGCGCGAACACATCCGGCATGTTGGTGCCAACCCAATTCAAGAGGTCAGGCAGTGTGGCGAGCGGGTCGGCGACGTAGTCCTCAAACTTCACGAAGTAGAATCGCTCTCGATCAAAGACCTTCCAATATTCCTCGATCTGGCGGTCGTAGAGGCTGCCTTCGATATAGCGTTTGTCCCGCTCAATCGCTTCTTCGAATTCGTAGGATTCTCCGTAGCGCTGTCGCGACCAGAAATAGTGGCTGATGGTACGCTCTACCGGATCGCGTAGGATGTAGACGAACTGTGGCTTCTTGGTTCCGACGATCTGGGCGATCATCTCAGGCACGCGCGGGATGAAGGGAACGCGACTATAGTCCGGCGATGCGTCGAGCAGGATCGGCGGTGCATCGTAGGGAATGGTGTAGCTGGCCAGTTTCTCCCGACATCGACTTTCATCGCCGAGAGAGAAAATGTTGGGTTCCTTCTGGCCGAAGAAAGCAATCTCGGGGGCCTGTTCCAGATGAGAGGCGAGAAAAGTCGAACCCGCCTTTTGGGCGCCGATCAGAAACAGGGTTGGAGTTCGCTGCATAATCGGGTTTTGGCTTAATCGAATGGGCACGCTGAGCCGTTGGTTGGCGCGCGTTTGGCAGCGTTTCTATCCGCTTGCAATCGCGGATGGGTCGATCTTGAACTCATTCAGAACCGATTGGCGAGCCTCCTCGCTGAGGCCAAGGTTGGATTGGATAAGGACTGCGCGATGGTGGTCTTTGAGGTCACCGGTAAACCGCGCTTTGCCCATAGTGCTCGACAGATCGTAGTGCCATGAGCAATGGCACAGCTCCGCTTCAGTTCTGGCTATACGGTCTTGATGGGGGCCTTGGACATGATCGCAAAAGACACCGTAGATCACATATTCGCTAAAGCGGAAAAAGCGCGTCAGCACCTGATCCCATGATTGGCTTGAACCTGCGTCGATGCACCTTATCGCATCCCGCAACACAGCGGGTGACCATATGACCGCGGTAGAGATATAGTCCGCCCCGGTGTAACCGCGCGACTCTAACCCAAGAGCGCGAGATGCCGCATCGTGCCACAGTGCGGATTGATCGGCTGGCCCAGAAGGGTGATCAGGGCGTCGGTATAGCTTCACCGCGTCGCCATCGAACAGATCCGATTCTTCTATGGCCCGTATAAAGACGGCGTCGCTATCCACGATCACCGCTGCGCCACAATCGAGCGACTGCACATAACCAATCTTGGCGAGCTGCTGATAGATCCAGCCGCGCACGACCTTGAATGGCCAGCGCACCCAGACCCGTTTTCCAGCGATGTTGAGTTCGCGATAGCTTGGCAGGACGGTCGAACAATCGATGATTGTACGATGGGGCCCGGAGAACTGAGTGAACAGTTCCCAGTCGGACCGGTCGACCAAGACGTGATGCTCAACCTCCGGCATGTGTTTGTCGACACTAGCGCAAAGGTCGCGAAACGGGCCCAGATCGCCGCTGTAGGTGACCGTGACAAGCGTGAAGGTCTTGGTCATTGGGGAGAGGGGCTTTTGCGGTTGGCAGCTTCAATTCTCGGCTGCGTTTTAAGGACGGAAGCAGGGCGGTTGGCCGATACACGACGGCGAGCATGGCCTAGCTCAGACCCGACCTGGCTCAGCGCTATTCCAGAGGCGATCAGGATAAGAAACAGGCTCAAAATCCCCTCCCACAGGTGCACAGTGAAAGCAGAGAAGATCAGAACGGACACTGAAATCGCCACACCCACATGCATATCGCGCGCGGGAGATTTAGGCAGGAACGCCGCGCTGCGTACACACAGCGCTACGACGCTCAGCGCCAGCAGGAACATCCCGACGCTGGCGGGAAGGCCATAGCGCATGGCTATAAACAGCCAGTAGGCGTCGATCGATTCCCGGATCATCCACAAGGGCCGGACCCAATCGCGTTCGCCAATGCCAAACAGTGGGTGGTTCACCACTTCAAGCGTGGCGTGCTCCCAAATCGAGGTGCGATATCGCGCCGTGCCAGCGTTGAGAGTGAGGTTGCGCAAAAGGAAGTGGAGGGCGCCGTACTTCGTCACGATCTCCAGAGCTAGGACGAGAACAGCTGTTGCCAGCCCACCCAGCAAAAGCAGCGGTATCCGCGTCAGACGTTGGAGCTGCACCGCAATTATCCCGCCAACCCCGATCACCAGCGCAAGGATCGCCGCCGAACTCAGCGAGAAGAAGCCGAACATGGCAACGCCCATCCCTACGAGTCTCAAACGAGGCAGATTGCCAAACGCCGCCCAATAGACAGGGAGCAGCGCCGCGAGAAAGACACCGCCGAGAATGGGATGCGTAAAGGGACCTGAGCCGCGCATGAGGCCCAGTCGAACCGTATCGACCGTGCTGGGAGGTGGCCGGCCCACCAATTCGCCGATCAACGGCCGCACGAATATCGTGTGAGTGATGGATTCAACGAAGATCAACAACCCTGCGAGGAACAGCCCGGGCAACAGCAGGATCAACAGCCGCCGGAAATCCTCGTGCGTCCGAATACCGACCCGCGCGACTAAATAGACCAGCGCCGTGCTGCTGGCGTATCCAAGCCCGCGGATCGCCCCGCTGGGAAAGCCGTCGACTGCGTAGGCGGCGATCAAGTACCAGGCGAACACGAAGGCCGCCAAAAAATCTAGCGGAGAGAACCTGATCGGTCGCCGTTTCAGTACGGCGAGCGCAAACGGCGTCATCAGCACTGCGCCCGTCCGCGTCGGATCGAACTCAATCGGACCGACCTGAAAGATCAATTCGCGTGGCAACAAGCAGGTGTAGGCAATCACGACCAACGGGAAGAGATGCGCCTCAATGCGCAAAGCGCTGCGGATCGCCCAACGTTCGCGCTCCGAAGAGCTGAGCGTCACTCGAGGCAGAGGAGGGGCCGCGGTGTTCACGCTTCGCGTGCCGCCAAATCACGTTCCCAGCGATGCTGAGAACCGGTCCAGCCTGACCACTTGACCCGTCCCATCACGGCCAGCTTGGTAGCTGTGTAGACCGCAAGATCAAGCCAAGACGCGCCCATTGCGCGAGCGCTTAACAGATCCGCCGCTGAGTGAGCGCCGCGATGATTGGTCTTGTCGCCATGCAGCGCGATCACGGTGTCAGCCTGGCGATTGCCTATCCGGCGTCGGCTTTCGACACGGATCTGGTCGCCAAGGGTGCGCGGTGGAGAGACGAGGAAGAACACCGGCTGGCCCTTCTCATTCGTGCTAACCGACCGCCGCTGACTGCGGTCAAATTGCCCCCTGATCCAGATATCGTCGCCAATAATCTCAGGAAAATCGTCCATGGTCTTGAGCGCGGTGCGGGACAGGCCGAAGCATCCCGAACCTACCAAGCGATCAGTGACATAGGGCAGAGCAAGCCAGACACGGTAGTAGGCGCGCACCAGAGCGTTCGACTGCGACAAGTCCATCCGCAGTGACGGCGAAGCGGCCATGACGCCGGGTTCCTTGAGCGCGCGCGCGACGGCAGCAAGGCTTGTATACGAGCACTGAATATCCGCATCGAGGAAGAGGCAGATTGGATGCTTGGCGATCGCTTTGGCCGCGTTCATCGCCTTGGGCTTTGAGCCTTCGGGCAGTTCGATAACAGTCGCCTGTTGTGCCGCCTGCCTTGCCCGCGCGGCAGTGTCATCGTTGCAGCCATTCGCCGCAACGATGATCTCCAGATCAGCCTCAGATGGTGCGTCTGCAAGTAGGCCGCTTAGGCACCGGCCTATGACCTTCGCCTCGTTATGGGCGGGGATTATGACGGTGAAGGCAACGTCCCGCATGGCTCAACCGCTGGCCAACCCAGCGTCAGTCCTTGCCGTAGGAATAATAATCGTAGCCATATCCGTAATTCTGACCGGAATGTTCGGGCACGAATTTCGACACGACCGCGCCGATGACGTTCGCGCCGTTTGTCCGTAGACGTTTGACCGCCGCGCGCGCCTGTCCAAAGTTCACCTTGTTCGCTTCGATCACGAAGACGGTGGCGTCAACATGGCGCGAGATAAGCGGGGCGTCGGCCAAACCAACCACGGGAGGCGAGTCGATGATGATCATCGAATATTCGCGCCGCTGCGCTTCAACAAACTCGGCAAACATCGGCGAGGAGAGCAGCTCAACAGGGTTGGGCGGTACGTTCCCCACAGTCAGAATATCGAGATTGTCATGGACGCTGCTGGTCAGCACATCGTCTAGTTGTGCGTGGTCGAGTAAGACTTCGACCAGCCCCATCTCGCTCGCGCGTTCATCAATAAGAGCGCCGATCGAAGGGCGACGCAAATCGGCGTCGATCAACAGGGTACGTCGGCCCAAGCGCGCGAACAGTTCGGCCAGGATAAGGGCGGTTGTCGACTTGCCTTCGCCCGCTTTCGAGCTGGTGATCTGAATCGCGTTTTGCCCGCGCGGGATCGAGTATTCGATTGTGGTTTTGATCGAAGCGTACGCTTCGATCAGCTGACTGAACGGGTTAGCGCTGTCGCCTTCGACGCCTTTGCCTTCGACCTTGGGTGTGTGCCCGATCAACGCGAGGCCTACGCGTTCCTCGACCGTCTCGAGCGAACGAATACGATCATCGAGAAATTCACGAACAAAGGCGATACCGCCAGCAAGCCCCAGCCCGGCGACCAGCGCGAGTAGCATGTTGCGAGGAATGCTGGGTGACGCGGGCGAGTTGGGCACCAGCGCGGAATCGAGCAGCGAAATGGCGCCGCGATCCACATCTGTGGTGCTGGAGAGTTTGCTGTAGTTCTCCAGCAGTGAGTCTAGCTTGGTTCGCAGCGCTTGCGCATCGCGCTCGAGCACGTCGAACTGCACCTGACGATCTTGCTCATCAAGCGCGGAGGACGTGACAGAACGCAGCTCAGACTGAAGCGCGCGTTCCTGATTCTGTGCGATCACGAAATTGTTGCGCAAAGTAGCGCGTTCGCTCTCGCCAATTTTGTCAATTTGAGTGTTGATCTGAGCGATCCGTTGGCGAGTCTCAACGACTTCGGGGAACTCCTCATCGTAACGGTTGAGAAGCGCAATAAGGTCGTTCTCGAGCTTCACACGCTCGGTCGTGAGAGTTTGCACGGTACGGTTGCGGCGCACTTCAGGCAGGTCTTCGGCGGGTAGGTTCTGTGCGGCGCGCCAGGCTTGCTCGGCCTTGATCCGCGCCGCTCGCGCTTCCGCAACCGTCGCGTTAATGGACGCCAGATTGCTACCTGTCACGGTTACGACCCCGCCGGTGGCGGTGTCGACCGAACCCGCCGCAATCAACGAAGCGCCGCGCGCGTAGGAATTCGAGGCCATTTCGGCCTCGCGTAACTGGTCGCGCGTTTCATTGATCTGCTCTTCAAGAAAGCTGCGGGCGTAGGCGCTGTCTTCCACCTCTTCGCGGGTATCGGATTCGGAAAACGCCTGCGCGTATCCGTTGACGATTTCCGCCGAGAGCGCGGGGCTCGTCGAGGTGTAGGTCAGCGTCATAATGCTATCGTTCAGAGGCACCTCAACCTCGAGATTTTCCATCAGCTCCGTGGCAATGATCGCGCCCTTCGCCTCGACCCAATCGCCATCCGATATGCCTTCGGGTCGACGTTCTTCGATGCTTTCACCGATGAAATTGACGCGCGAGGCGAGATCAAGATTCTCAGCTACCGTTTCAGCCATGGAGCGGCTCTGCGCCACCTCACCCAGCGTGCGAATATATTCGTCAAACTGGCTTGTGTTGATGTCGCGCGACATCCCGATACCAGTGATCGAACGGTTACCATTGGGCTCAATCCGAACCGTAGCGCTGGCTTCGTATTGCGGTGTTTGCAGCGCTGTGATGATCCCGCCGATGATAAGCGCGCTGATCAGAGCGATCAGCATCGGCACAAATTGACGGTTGAACAGACCGCGCAGACTGTTCGCGTCGATTATGGGCGCCGAATGGGACGGATATTCCTGATAAACATCAGGAAGCGTGGCTTCGAATTGCCGAAGCTCCCGCGACTCGCGTTCGAGCGCGGAACTAGACGAAGCTTCGTTGCCCATGACTTATTCGGTGGCCCGGATCGCCGCGTTGGAGAAAACGCCAAAGGCCGGCAGAGCGCGCACAAAATCCTGATAGAACAGCGACAGGCCGTTTGTGCCCATTACCACGCGATCGTTTGGCTCAAGCACGGGATCGAGCATTGTGCCCTGTTTGATCGCGCCATAGTCAAACTTTGCGACGTAAATACCGTCGGGCTGGACCCGGAAAACAGCGAGTTGATCGGACTTGGCTTCACGCCGCGGACCGCGTGCAAGAGCCACCGCCGAAGACAGGCGAGCGCCCGGCTGGAAGCGATAAACGCCGGGCGTTTCCACGGCGCCTTCAACCGTCACAAGGTGCGAAGCGTATTCCGAGATGTTTACGGCAACGCGCGGGTTCTTGAGGCCCAGCGTGTCGAGTTTTTGCGTAAGCATTGCCTCAACCTGACGGGTGCTCATCCCGCCCACTTGAACAGCGCCGAGCATGGGCATCGAAATGAAACCGTCGACACCGACCTGGACTTCTTTAAGGGAGAAGTCCGGTTCGCGAAAAACATTCACCGAAATCTCGTCACTCGGACGCAATTCGTAGGTTTGCTTGGCGCGGAAGGTGAAGCCTTCCTGACCAAGATCGGCGCGCGGGGTGGCGCTTGCGACGCCAAGAACCGGATCGGGCGTGCTGGCGCAGGCCGAAAGGAGCGCAGTCATTGCCGCCACCGAAGCCGCTGAAAAGATGTTAGAAATTGAATTGTTTTTCACCGCGCGCATTCCCCATTTTTGCCCGGATTTCCGCCGTTTATTGAGCCATAAACACCCTATGTAGGGGATGCAACTTAAACAGGTGATCGACATGGCAAGCGCTTCATCATGAGCCCCAAATCGGGTGTTCCCACGACATTTGTATGGCATTCTCACCATCCGCCGCTTAAGCGGGGTGGCGGTGTCTCCACCTAGTGAGGGGCCGCATTGCAGCATGCTGAAAATGACAACTCTCAGCCTTTTGGGCGTCTTTTTCTACGCCATAGCCGCAGCTCTTGGCTTTGCTGCGGCGCGCTCCGTTCGTGTGCATCGGCGCTCCAGTGGTCACTTTGTCAATTGGCTGGTGGTTGCCGGATTTTTCCTTGTTCTCATGACCTTACGCGGCTTTCTGATCGAAGATTGGACCGAACAGACGCTGCGCCGCGCGCTGAAAACCGGGCAACTCTATGAGGAACGGCGCGAGCTTCAGGCCGCGTTGGCAGCGGGGTTGGCGACTGTGTCGTTGATCGCGGTAGGGTTCGCGGCGCGTCGGGCGATCATGCGGGTTGAAGACCGTTTGGACTGGAGTGTCCTTGTCGCCAACGGCGCCAGTCTGGCAATGGCGGGGTTGATCGGCCTTAGGCTCCTGTCTTACCATACGATTGACGAGATCTTGTACGGCCTCCGACTCAATTGGATTATCGATGTCGGGGCGACGCTGGCTGTTGCGGTTAGCGCGTTGTTATATCTGCGCTTTGCTGCGCGCGCGAAGCCGCGTTTGAAGCGTAAATCGCGGCCTGAAGAACCCATCGCTCGACAGGTTATGGCTGCGAGCCGAGAGCGTCGTACACCGGACTAGGCCGCTGGCTTTAGGTTTATCGGCACCCAATTCCAAAGGGCACCTAAACGCACCAGAAAGCGCCCTAAAGCTCCAGAGCCTGCTTATACGCGGCCAGAAGCGGGTCGATCTGGTGCTGCCAGTTTAGCTCTTCGATCACCCGTTCGCGGCCAAAAGCGCCCATCGCCGCACGCCGATCTGGGTCGTCGATCAGCTCCAGAATTTTGTCGCCAAGGTCCATCGGGTCGTTTGGCTTGGCGTAAAGCGACGCCTCACCCGCGGAGAATTTGCCCTCAGTGACATCAAACTGCACCATGGCTTTGCCCAGCGACATATATTCCATAATTTTGTTCATGGTCGACTTGTCGTTCATGGCGTTCACGCGGTCGGGATTGACGCCGATATCCATGGTTGAGAGCACTTCGAAGAGCTCTTGGTCTGGCGCGCGTCCGGTGAAGGTGAGGAAATCGGCGAGGCCTTTTTCAGCGGTAAGGGCCTTTAGACTTTTGAGCGCCGGGCCGCCGCCCACCAGCACGAACTGAATGTCATCGCGGCCCTTGTCGCGTACCAGATAGTCGACCGCCTCGATCAGCAGGTCGATCCCCTCCTGCTCGCCCATTACGCCGACATAGCCAACCATGTGCGCGCGACCATTGCGCCAATCGTCGACTGGCGGCACAAGCTTCAGCTTCGATAAATCGGGGCCAGAGCGCACCACGTGGACCTTGTCCGCCGCCATTCCGCTGCGTTCAACCGCGATCTGCTTATAGCTTTCGTTGGTGGCGATCGAGACATCGGCAAAGCGAAACGTCAGCCGCTCAAAAATCACCATTAGGCGCCAGAAGAAACCGCGTTCGTTGAACTTGGCCTCGTAGAGCTCGGGATTGATGTCGTGGTGATCGAAGATGTATTTTGTACCCAGCAGCTTGAACGGGGCGGCCACGAGAAAGATCAGATCGGGCGGGTTGCACCCCTGGATGACGTCGATCCGGCGCTTGAGGAATATCTTCCAAGCCAGCACCGTTTCCCAAAACAAGGCCGCCCCGTATTCCAGCAAAAAGCCAAGCGCGCCCGAGGCCTCGATCGGCAGTGGGTGACGATAAATGTCGATCCCTTCGATCACCTCGAGGCGTTTCTCAAAGCCTTTGCCGGTGGGGCAGATGATCGAGACCGCCGCACCCGCTGCTTTCAAGGTGCGCGCCTCTTGCCACACGCGCCGATCAAACGGCAGCGGGAGGTTTTCGACCACGATCAGGACGTGCTTGCCCGATAGTGGCTCGCCCGCAATCGTGGCGGGAATACCCTCCTCGGCGCTTAACAATTCATCGCTCATGGAATGGCGCTCAAATCCACAGCCTTGTCCGCGTACACCTCGATCTGATCGATCAGGCGGTTGGTGCCAATAACCAGAGCGTAATCGCGCGCCTGCGCTTCCTCTTTGGACACCAGCAGCCCGTCAATCTGCGGCAGGAAAGCGTGCGCGTAGCCGAGGTTTTGCCCGACCAGATTTTCCGGTTCGATCTGCGGGTCATAGACATCCAGATCGAAACCCGCGTCGAGCAGCTTTCGCGCCATATCGACCGCTGGGCTTTCACGCAGATCGTCGGTTTCCATCTTGAAGGCGAGCCCGACCAGCAGCACCTTGCCGCCCTTGGCCACTCCTTCGATCGCGTGTTGAAACTGGTGGTGCTTGTGCGCCTCGTTTGATCGCAAAAGCGCATCCACCAGATGCGTCGCCGATCCCGTATCGGCCGCGATATATTGCAGGGCGCGCACATCCTTGGGCAGGCACGATCCGCCAAAGGCCGCGCCTGGGCGGGTGTAATAGGGCGAGATGTTAAGTTTGGTGTCGCTTTTGAAGATGGCGTGCACATCGCGCGCCGAGATATCGAGGTTTTGACACACACGCCCGATTTCGTTGGCAAAGGCGACCTTCACCGCGTGCCAGGAATTGTCGACGAATTTGGTGATCTCCGCCTCGCGCAGGCCCACTTGGAACACGGGCGCGTCGATCCCTTGGTTGAGCTTCGCCATATTGGCAGAGGGCTGGCCGCCCAGCGTGCCGATCACGATCTTGGGTGGGTTGAAATAGTCTTCGATGGCCGAGGCTTCGCGCAGGAATTCAGGGTTGTAGACCAGCTCCACTGCATCGGCGGCACGCTTTCCCAGCGCGTTTTCGATAATCGGCCAGATGATGTTTTCGCAGCTGCCGGGGCGCATGGTCGATCGGTAGACTAGCGTCAGAGGCTTGGGTCGATCCGGCTTCAAGGCCTCGGCGATTGTGCGAGTGACCTTGGCGATGAAGGACATGTCGTGCGCGCCATCGACGCCGCTGGGCGTGCCCACGCAGACGATGGCGATGTCGCAATCATCAAGTTCGTCGGCCAGCTGTGTGACGGCGTGGATTCGCCCCTTACCGTGCGCTTTGCCAATCAATTCGTCGAGGCCGGGTTCGTAGACCGGCGCGCGTCCGGCGTTCAGCGCGTCAACCTTGGCTTGTGCCACGTCGACGCCCACGACGCTGTGGCCCTGAGACGCGATGCATCCCGCGGCGGTCGAACCGACATAGCCAAGGCCAAGGATCGCGATGTTCACTGAAGACGCCTTTGAATGTTCCCTTGCGGCCGCGCCTAGCAAGGCGGCCCGCTCGCCGCAACGCGCGGGGTCGCCGCAACGCTTGATAGCTTGAAATCGCCGGTTGTCATCGCGATCGCTCCGCGCCAGACAAACTCGCGAAGAGGAGATCAAAGGCAATGTCGGACAATCACGGCCCGCTGACCGGGCTTAAAGTCGTCGAATTTTCAGGGATCGGACCAGGGCCACATGTCGCTATGCTTTTGGCGGATCTGGGCGCCGAGGTGGTGACCGTCGCGCGGCCGGGCGCGGGTGTGTCGAACCCGGTCGTTGAACGTGCAAGGCACCGCGCGGAGGTCAATATGAAAACGCCCGAAGGTCTCGCCTTTGCGAAGGAGGCCTGCACGAAGGCGGACGTGGTCCTCGAAGGGTTTCGCCCCGGCGTGATGGAGCGGTTGGGCCTTGGGCCAGACGTGTTGCTTGAAGCCAATCCGCGCCTCGTCTTTGCGCGCATGACCGGCTGGGGACAGGACGGGCCGCTGGCGCACGCGGCCGGGCACGATATCAACTATATCGCGATCACCGGCGCTCTATCGGCGGTTGGCAAAGCGGGTGAAACGGCGGTGCCGCCGCAAAACCTTGTCGGCGATTTTGGCGGGGGGTCCATGTATTGCGCCTTTGGCATTCTCGCCGCGCTGTATGAGCGCGAACGTTCGGGCAAAGGACAGGTGGTGGACGCCGCGATTGTCGATGGCGCGACCAGTTTGATGAGCTTTTTCTTCGGTGTGCGCGGTCGGCCTTTCATCACGACCGACCGGGGCAAGGGCATGCTAGGCGGCGCGGCGCACTTCTATCGCTGCTTCGAATGTTCGGACGGCAAGGAAGTCTCGGTCGGCGCGATTGAGCCGCAATTCTACGCTGAACTGATTGCCAAGACCGGCGCGTCTGACATGGCCGAGGGGCAGATGAACCCGGCGAACTGGGACGATTACACCGCCAAGATGGCAGACCTGTTCAAGACCAAGACACAGGCGGAGTGGACCGAAATCCTCGAGGGCACTGATGCGTGCTTTGCGCCCGTGCTCGAAATGGAGGACGCGCGCGATCACCCGCACATGAAAGCGCGCGGCGCCTATGTGGAACATGGCGGCGAATGGCACACTGCGCCCGCTCCGCGTTTCAGCCGTACGCCGGGCACCGTTCGCTCCAGCGTGGATGACGGCGAACAGGTTGTCGCCACTTGGGGGAGCGCGTCCTGATGGCGGGCAAGTTCTTCGATGAATGGCAGGTGGGAGATCGCATCACCCACGATATCCGCCGCACCGTGACCGAGACGGACAATTTGTTGTTCTCCACCATGACACACAATCCTCAGCCGCTGCACCTGGATATCGAAGCGGCGAAGGAAAGCGGCTTTGGTCAGATCCTGGTGAATTCGACCTTTACGTTTTCGCTGTTGGTCGGACTGTCGGTGGGCGACACGACGCTGGGCACACTGGTGGCCAATTTGGGTTTCAACAATGTGGTGACGCCCAAGCCGGTCTTTATCGGCGACACCTTGCGCGCCGAGACCGAGGTGAAGGAATTGCGCGAAAGCAAATCGCGGCCTGAGGCCGGGATCGTCACCTTCACCCACGAACTGTTCAACCAACGCGACGAAGTCGTGTGCCGGTGCGAACGGTCCGCTTTGCTTCAGCGATCAGCCTGAGGCGTCGGCCAGAGTTTCAGGAGCACTGGGTGCATCGCCACCCAGCGCTTGCCACAAGAGCACCCGCGCGCGGCTGGCTCGGCCAAGGCTGGCGGCGGCGCGTTCGCCACTGGCGTCTGCCGCGCGGCGCGCTTCGAGCGCTTCGGAAAAGCTGGCAAGGCCGGCGCGGTAACGTGTGTCGGCCAGTTTGGCGGCGCGTTCGAGCTCGTCGCGTTCCTTGATTGTCAGCGAGGCTTCGGCGTCGCTTGCAGCGATCAGCCCATACGCGGCTTCCGCATCGCCCAACGCTTGATATACTGCTCCTCGATATGCGGCGAAAGCGACGCGCTTGTTGGCAGCCGCACCGTCAATTTCCGCATCAATTCGGCCAAAGTCGAGCAGAGGTCCGGCAACCCCAGCAGTGAGCGAGCCGACAATCGAATCATCGTCAAAGAAGTCGCCAGGGCTAAACGCGAGCAGTCCCAGCACGCCTGACAGCGTGAATCGCGGAAAGCGCGAACGTGACGCGGCGGCCAGATCCGCATCGGTCGCGGCCAATTCGGCGGCGGCGGCGAGGACGTCGGGCCGATTGGTCAACAATTCCGAAGGCAGCGCAGCTGGGGCTTTTGCTGGTGCCAACTCGGCGTTCGACCCGGCCAACGCCGCGTTGACCTCTTGCGCGTTGGTCGCGGTCAGCGTGACCAGGCGCCCAATGATCTGCACACGTTCGTTCTGAAGCGCGGCGAGGCGCGAACGTGAGGCGCTGGCCTGAGCTTCGGCGCGTACCCGGTCGAAACCGGGCGCAATCCCGGCGTCTTCACGCACATTGGCAAGGCTGGCGAGGCGCTGTGCGGAGGCGACATCGCTTTCCAAAGCGGCGGTGCGCGCAGCCAGAGTGCGCCAGTCAATCACGCTGCCCGCAATCTCAGCGAGAAGCGCGTTGCGCACCGCGCCCGCTTGCGCGCTGGCGGCGTCAATGCGGGCGATAGCGGCGCGTTCCTGCGCGCGCAGTTGGCCGAAGATGTCTGGGTCCCAGCTTGCCGTCAGGTTCGCGCCATAGAAAGTCTGCGTGCGCGGGATGAAGCCCGCCTGACCCGCATCGCCAAACTGCGCGGGGTTGATGCGGTTCTCGGTCACGCTGGCATCGGCGCTGATATTGGGCAGGCGTTCCGCTCCCGCTCGAGCTGCTCCAGCGCGCGCCGCGTCGACCCGAGCCAAGGCTTCGGCGAGGCTCGGCGCATCGGAGATGGCCTTTTGGGCGAGCGCTGCATAGGCCGGGTCTGCGCTTGGAAGCAGGGCGGCGATATCGGCAGCGGTCGCGTCATTCGGCGCGTAAAGGTAGCTTGGCGCAAGCTGCGGCGCAGGCGTTGCGATCTCTGGCGCGGGCTTCACAGCGCAGGCGCCAAGCGCGGCGCTTAACGCCAGCGCGCTGACTACGCGAATGGTGGCTCGCATCATGCTCACTCCGCTTCTGACGTTTCGTTGGCGGGCACAAAGGCGTCCACTTGCTGACCCACGCGGAATTGGTCGGTTTCGGGCAGCGCGTAGATCACTTGGAGCACGCGCACATCGACGCGTTCAGCGGCGCTGTTGGTCAGTTGACGCTTGGGCACAATTTGGGGTTCGGCGCGCACGAAGCTGGCTTCGACCCGGATATCCGCCGCGCCGCGCGGGCTGACCATGGCTGGCGCGCCAATCTTGATTCGCGGCGCTTCGTTTTCGTCGACATCGACGCGCACATGCAGCGGGTTGGTTTCGCCCATCTGGATGAAGGGCTGCGCGTTGCCGCCCCCTTGCGTTGCGACAAATTCGCCCGGACGAATGTTCACCGCCAAAATCTCACCCGCGATCGGCGCGCGCACTGTGAGGCGGCCGAGGTCCGTGCGCGTCGATGAAGCGCGCGCTTGCGAGGCGTTCAGGCGCGCGCGGGCCACCGCAAGACGGCTGGTCGCGGCGTTGTAGTTCCCTTCGGCCTGAATCACTTCGGACCGGCTGACCGCGGCCGGGTCATCCAGCGTGCGATACAGATCAAGTTGCTCTTTCGCGGTCGCTTGCGCGGTTTTCGCCTCACTTATCGAAGCGCGCGCCTCGCTGATCGCGGCGTTGGCTTCGGCCAGTTGCGCGCGCACCGCGCGGTCATCGACAGTGAAGAGCACTTGGCCCTTTTCAACGCGGTCGCCTGGTTGGACCCTCAGATCCGTAATCAGGCCCGACAGCGCCGAGCCAATGTCGATAATCTCGCTCGCCGGTTCAACCAATCCCGCGCCAGCAACGCGCGCCGAATTGGCGAGCTCGCCTGTCGCTTTGGGGGGCTGGCGCTCGGGCTCAGTCGTTTCGCGGTCAGGCAGTTCGGCAATCACATACCAGGTGCCAGCCGCAAGGCCGAGAACCGCGAGAATGGGAAGGATTTGGCGAGAAAAGCTCAAATTTGCGGGGAGGAAAGCCATGATGTGCCTTTGGAGAGGGGAAACGATTGAGGGGGGTACGGGCGAGGCGAGGATCAGTGTCCGTCAGGCATGTCGGTCCCGTCATGCGTGATGCGACCGTCCTCAAGCACGAGGATGCGGTCAGCGAGGTCGAAAATACGGTTATCGTGGGTCACGATGATGCACGCGCGGTCTTCGGAGACGGCGACGTCGCGCAGCAAGTCCATCACGCGTCGCCCCGAGCTTGCGTCAAGCGCGGCGGTGGGTTCGTCGCACACAACAAGGCGCGGTTCGTGGACCAAGGCGCGGGCAATCGCGACGCGCTGTTGCTGACCGCCCGAAAGCTGGCGGGGCAATTTTTCCGCCTGATCGCCAATGTTGAGCGCTTCGAGCAGCTCAATTGCCTTTTTGCGTGCGGGCTCGATCGCCATGCCTTTGGCGATCAAGGGCACGGCGGCATTGGCGGCGGCGTCGATCGAGGGGATCAGATTGTATTGTTGGAAAATGAAGCCGATGTTCTCGAGCCTGAAATTCACCAACTCAGTGTCCGACAGCGAGTAGATGTCGGTGCCAAACACACGCACTTCGCCTTCGGTCGGCCACAGGATGCCGCACATGATCGAGATCAGCGTGGTCTTGCCCGATCCGCTCTCGCCGACGACATAGGTCATCTCACCGGAGCGGATTTCAGCGTCGATCCCATGCAGCACGCGGATGGTCGATTGGCCCGCCTTGAAGTCGCGAATGATCCCACTTGCGGAGATCGCCGTATTGGCGTCGGCTGTTTTCGACGATGCTGCGGGGGTGGGGGCTTTTTTTGCCATCGTGGTCATCATTCTCACCTAAAAACGGAAGCGGGTTCGGTGCGCATCACGCTACGCAGCGAAATCCAGCCGGTCAGGGCCAGGATCACCACAACCGCGACCAGGCTGATGAAGGGAATTTGCCAAGGGATGTAGAACCCTTTGAAGGTTGGGTTTCCGGAAAAGCCATAAATGAACATCACCGTCCCGACGACGCCGAGCGCGTATCCCACCGCGCCAACTAAGGTCGCTTGCGCTATGACCATCTTGGCAATCTTGAAGTTCGTCACGCCGATCGCTTTGAGCGCGCCAAACTGTTTGATGTTATCGCGGATAAACAGGCTGAAAGTGAGGCCCACGATGGCCACACCAACGATAAAGCCGAGCGCAACTGTGATGCCGAAATTGAGCGGGATACCAGTGTTCTCGATGATGAAATCGACACCGGATTGCGCCAGCTCTTCGCGGGGCAGCGCTTTGAGGCCGGTCTGATCCGTTATCCGCTTAGCCACGGTCTCGGCGGTTTCCCCGTCGCGCACGCCCGCCAGTACGAACGTCAGACGATTCCGGGTGCCGGGCACGTAATTCAGCGCCTGACTGTACTTCGTGTACAACGTTACTTGACTGGTGAAGCTAGGGATCGCGTCGGATATGCCGCGGATGACGGCGCGCTGATCATTAAGCTCAAGGCGCGCGCCGATGGGGCTTTCGCCAGGCTTGAACATCTTGGTGACCCCGACATCGTCGATCAGCACCGTGTCCGGGCGCGACAGCACGGATTTGCTGCCTTCGACCATGGTTTCGGGCAGGCCAATCAGCGTCGCGTCGTCTACGCCGACGATTGTTACACCTTCTAGATCGCCCTCGCTATTGCGCACTGAGGCAACGGCGCGAAGATGCGGGACGGCCCACTCCACACCTTCCACGGAACGCACTTCATCAAGCGCGGTTGCGGGCATGGCGTAGTTGACTTCGGTGGTGCGGCTGACCGGATCCATCACCCAGATTTCGGCCTCCGGCGCGCTGTAAACGCCGCTCGCGCCGCGTTCGATCAGGTTCACAAAAATTGTCAGCTGCTGCGTGATGAGCAGGGTCGAAAACGCGATGCCAAACAGCAAGCCGTAGAACTTTTGCTTGTCGCCGGTGAGCATTCGGATGGCGATCCAGAGCATGGGCAGGGGAACCTTTAAAGAAAGCCGGGGTTGCTTTTGTAGGGGTTGCACCGCATTAGTGAACGGCACCGTTTAATTGAACGCGACCGTTCATTTAGTCAACCGCCTTTTCGGATTCAGGTTCCATCGCATTGAAAAAAAAGCCCGGCCGCCCTTCTGACCAGGCCAAACGTCTGGCCATTCTAGACGCCGCATCGCGTGCGTTCTTCGAAGATGGATTCGCTGCTACATCGATTGAGCAGGTGGCGGCGGAGGCCGGCGTCTCTAAGGTGACGATCTACAATCAGTTCGGCGACAAACGCGCCTTGTTCACCGCTGCGGTGGAGCGCGAATGCGAAAAGATGCGCGGCTACTTTTGTATCGACGAAACGCGTGAAGGGACCATTCGCGAGCGCTTGCAAGAAATAGGAAAAGGCATGATCGCCTTCCTTTCGCGGCCCGAAATGATCCAGTTTGAACGCCGCATTGCGGCTGAGACTGAGGTAGAGCCAGCCATCGGGCACGCCTTTCTGGATGCGGGCCCCTGGCGCATGAAGAAGGGTTTTGCCGCGTTCCTTTCGCATGCCAACTCGCAAGGTGATCTGAAGGTAAAGGACACAATATTGGCCGCCGAACAATTTGCCGCTTTGTGCAAGGGTATGGGCGATCTTGATCAGCGGTTTGGCCGCGATGTGTCAGACGCCGATCGGGCAAAGCGCATTAACGGGGCCGTCGACGTGTTCCTCGCGGCCTACGCCGCGCCTTAGGCCAGCCACTTTGATCGAAAATCCGCATCACTGATTTCGAGAAATCACACCGCGCACGCAGGCTGCGATTATCTTGTCATTCATTGCGCTGACCCTACATTACGAAGCGAGATAAAAGGAATCACCTCTTATGAGCGACCAGAACGATCCCAATCAGCAGCCACCTGACGGTCAGAACCCTTGGGTCAAGCAACTTATGATCTGGGGCGGAATTTTTCTCGCTCTGCTTCTGGTGGTGTCGCTGTTCAGCAATTCCGGACAGACGCAAGGCCCTGAAATTGCTTATTCTGACTTCCGCGAACAGGTGCAGGAAGGAAAGATCGAATCCGTACAACTGGGCGAAGATACGATCACTGGCACCTACAAAAACGGCAAGACCTTCACCGCCGTTCCGGTCGCCAATGACATAGAGATCACCGGCATTCTCGAAGACAACAACGTTTCGTTCACCGGCAAACAGCGCGAGCAGCCCAACATGCTGCTTTACATCCTTCTCAATTCGCTCCCGTTCCTGCTGATCCTCGGCATCGCGTTTTTTGCCCTCCGCCAAGTGCAAAAAGGCGGCGGCGGCGGCGCCATGGGTTTCGGCAAGTCCAAGGCCAAGATGCTCACCGAGCGTCAGGGCCGCGTCACATTCGAAGACGTCGCTGGTATCGACGAAGCCCGCGAAGAACTGCAAGAGATTGTCGAGTTCCTGAAAGACCCGCAGCGTTTCTCAAAGTTGGGCGGTCAGATCCCGAAAGGCGCGCTGCTGGTTGGCTCGCCGGGTACGGGTAAAACGCTGCTGGCGCGCGCGATTGCGGGCGAAGCGGGTGTGCCGTTTTTCACGATCTCGGGTTCGGACTTTGTCGAAATGTTCGTTGGGGTCGGTGCAAGCCGCGTGCGCGACATGTTCGAACAAGCCAAGAAGAACGCACCGTGCATCGTCTTCATCGACGAAATCGACGCCGTCGGTCGCTCTCGTGGCGGAGGACTTGGCAATTCGAACGACGAACGCGAGCAGACGCTGAACCAGCTTCTGGTTGAGATGGACGGATTCGAAGCCAACGAAGGCATCATCATCATTGCGGCAACCAACCGACCCGACGTTCTGGACCCTGCGCTGCTGCGCCCTGGTCGCTTTGATCGTCAGGTTGTGGTTCCGATCCCTGATATTGATGGACGCGTGAAGATTCTCGAAGTGCACATGAAGAAAGTGCCTTTGGCCCCTGACGTGAACCCGCGAACGATTGCGCGCGGCACGCCGGGGTTCTCGGGCGCCGATCTTGCGAACCTGGTGAACGAAGCCGCGTTGCTGGCCGCGCGCCGCAACAAACGCCTTGTCGCAATGCAGGAATTCGAAGACTCCAAGGACAAGGTCATGATGGGCGCGGAACGCCGCTCCATGGTCATGACCGAGGACGAGAAGAAGATGACCGCCTATCACGAAGCGGGCCACGCGCTTGTTTCGATCAACGAAGAGGCGTCTGACCCGATTCACAAGGCGACCATCATCCCGCGCGGCCGCGCGTTGGGTATGGTTATGCGCCTGCCTGAGCGGGACAGCTATTCGTACCACCGCGACAAAATGCACGCGAACCTTGCGGTCGCCATGGGTGGCCGCGTGGCCGAAGACATTATCTTTGGCCACGACAAAGTTTCGAGCGGCGCGAGCGGCGACATTCAATATGCGACCGATCTTGCCAAGAATATGGTCACGAAATGGGGCATGTCTGAAAAGCTTGGGCCGCTGCAATACGAGCAGCAGCAAGAAGGCTATCTTGGCATGGGCCAGTCCGCTCGCACCATGGCGGGCGCTGAGACCAATAAACTGATCGACGCCGAGATCAAACGTCTGGTTGAAGAAGGTCTCAAGCGGGCGACTGACATCCTCACTGAACAGGAAGACAAGCTGCACCTGCTGGCTCAGGCGCTGCTTGAGTACGAAACCTTGACCGGCGATGAGATCGACACGCTGATGAATAGCGGATCGATTGACCGTCCCGATCAACCAAGCGGCCCGGCCACGCCGCGCCCGGCGCATGGATCGGCGATCCCTAAAGCGGGCAAGCGCTTTGGTCCGAAAGGTGGCGAGGCACCGCAAGGGGCCTAAGCCTCACAAACACGGATATCGAAAAGGCGTGGGAGAGATCCCACGCCTTTTTCTTTGCCGGATCAGAACCCGCCCAGCACCAACAGCGTGTTTCCAAACAGCAGCAAAATGAAAAGCATGCTGAACATCAGAAAGCCAAACCGCCAAATCGTTGAGAAGCGGGACAGGCCGTATGTGTATCGCAGGTGTTTATAGAGGTGGAGCGGGGCCCCAAGCGCCACCAACGCAAACGCCCATCCTCCAGCGGACAAAGGGGCGATCAGCGATGCCGTGATGAACAGCAAGGACATAAAGCTTAGCGAATAGGTGATGAAAACCACGTGATCGTAGGCTTTGGAACTCCTGCGCCACAGGAAAATCAGCCACACAAAGGGCAGCGATAGCGGGATCAGTAGCCAACTGAATTTATAGCCGTTCGCCTGCATCTTGTAGAGCATCAATCCGGGATTCTTCTGCCACTTCTTGATTGTCTGATCTATAAACGAAATACCGGTAAGCCGTTCATCCGGTGTCGTTTCTTCCCAGCCAAATTCAAGCGTCTCGCCAAAGGTGGGTTGATTGCCTGCCTCCCCCTCTTCTTGTGCGCCGGTCTGTCCCGAAGTGCCAGTCACTAAACCGCGTAGCAATTCAAGCTGCTTTTGGCGCGACTCAAGCTCAGGATCGTCCGGCGCCATGGTCGCCAATTGTTCCTCCATCCGCTTGATTTCCGCTTCGCCCTCAGCGCGAATCACGCCAGTTGGCGCTCCGAAATCCAGGTCGGTCGGCGTGGTTAGCCCCACCATCTGGAAAACCGCGAACATCGCGAACACACCAAACAGGAACATCGACATGGGGCTGACGAATTTAGCCCGTTCGCCTTCGATGTAGCGCCGCGTCAGACGGCCGGGCTTGAAGATCAACAGAGGAAGTGTGTGCGATAGTTTGCCATCAAGGTGCAGCACGCCGTGGATGAGATCGTGCGCAATCGCGGTGAGTGTGCGATGGATGTGCGCCTTCTGTCCGCACTTGGGGCAGAATTTGCCCGAAAACGTGGCCCCGCAATTGGCGCATTCGATTGCGGGGGACGCTTCGCCCGCAGCCTCTCCTGCGGTGGGTTCGACCGCTTTTGACGCAAGCGAGCCTTCGACCGCAATACCCAGTCCTTCCGCCAAGTCGCTCATTGGGTCTTGCCTCTTCACCAGTCACGCAATGGTGCGATGCACTATGCGGCAAGCAGTGACGCTTGCCAATGCGCCTTAGCTATCAGAGGCAGGCGCGCTATTTCTGCGCGAGTTTGCGCTCGATCGCGGTCCAAAGCTGGGCAAAGGCGCGGGCGGCCGGTGCGCGCGGCGCAAAGGCACCGACAGGCTTCCGCTCGACCGCGCATTGTTCGACCGCGCTGGCGAGTGGGATAACGGGCCACTTGGCGTTGGCCTCGCGCGTTTCGCGATGCAGCGTGCGGCGCATATCGACCATTGATAGGACGGGCAGGATAGGCGGGTGCTTCTTTCCTGAACCGCGCACTTCCTCAACGACTTGATCGAATGCGCGCGTCGACAGCGGCGAGGGCGGAAGAGGTACGATAACCAGATCGGCGGCGCGCATGACCTGCGCGCTCACTTCGCTCAAGACCGGGGGGCAATCGAAGATGATCCGATCGTAATCCTTGCTGAGATTGTCGACGAGCTTGGCGAGATTCTTCTTCTTGCCGATTCCTTCGAATTGGCGGTCAAGCGTGCGAATGCTCTTATCCGCTGGCAGCAGGTCGAGAGAATCGTAGTCGGTTTTTTGGATCAGCTTCGAAGGCTCCCGTTCGGAGCCAAAGACGCTTTCCGCGCGCTTCTTCTTCTTGGGGTCGACGCCCAAGAGAAAACCTGAACCGTTTGAAGCGTCAAGATCCCAGAGCAGCGTTTTGCGTCGCGAAATATTGGCCGCACACCAAGCTAGGTTGACCGAGAAGGTCGTCTTTCCAACGCCGCCTTTAACGCTGTAAATTGCAATGGACGCCATTTTCGTGCCTCGCTTGAGTGGATCGGGGGACTGAGCTTCGCATTGTTACGCTTTTGTTACAAACATCGTAATTGCATACCCGATGAGTGGGCGCAAGATTACAGCCGCTTGTGTCAAAGCGATGTAACGAATTGAAACGACATTCAGACACAAAAAAGGCCGCCGTTCTGGCAGCCTTTTTTGCAACTTTACATCGGTCATGCGGCGATGTTGATAGGGAATTACCCTTCGTAGTCGGCGCCGATCGAGGTCGAACGAGTGGGCGCCGAGGCTGTGATACGCAGCGCTTCGGCCGACTGGCTGAGCGAACCGATCTCATCGGCGTCGTCTTCGTCGTCCGGAAGAATTTTCTGGAGGCCTGTCACCATAGCTTCGGACAGTTCCTTCGGCTTGACGGTCTGCTCGGCGATCTCGCGGAGCGCGACAACCGGGTTCTTGTCGCGGTCGCGATCAATGGTCAGCTCGCTGCCGCCCGAGATTTCACGCGCGCGCTGCGCGGCAAGCAGGACGAGGTCGAAACGGTTGGGAACCTTGTCGACGCAATCTTCAACGGTAACGCGTGCCATCAGTGGGCCTCATTCAATCTTGGTTTTTTGGAATAGGTGGCGCGGCAACTAGTGTTGAGGGCGTTCAGTGTCAAGATTTTCAGTTTCATTCGAGCTCTTACTCAAAGCCCCATTCCGAATAATCCTTGAAGTTGGGCGAGGTGAATTTGGTGTACTCGCTTTGGAACAGCAGCGGCACGTTGCCGGTTGAACCGTGGCGCTGTTTGGCGACGTTAACGGCAGCCTTGCCCTTTTTCTCTTCGTATTGCTCCTCCCAAGCGCGGTACTTCTCAATCGCGTCTGGCGTGCTGGTTTCGGTTGGGAAGTCGGGCTTGATGGCTTCGAGATAATAGTCGTCGCGGTAAACGAACCAGACCATATCCGCGTCCTGCTCGATTGAGCCAGATTCGCGCAGGTCCGAAAGCATGGGGCGCTTGTCCTCGCGCTGCTCGACCGCACGGCTGAGCTGCGAGAGCGCAATCACGGGAAGGCTCAATTCCTTCGCGAGGGTCTTGAGACCTCGGCTAATTTCGGAAATTTCGTTCACCCGGTTATCGTTGGCGCGTCCCGACCCCTGGAGCAGCTGGAGATAGTCGACCACGATCAGGCCGATATCATGCCGCCGCTTCAAACGCCGCGCGCGGTTGCGCAGGGCAGCGATGGTAAGCGCGGGCGTGTCGTCGATAAACAGCGGCAATTCAGCCAGACGCTGACTGGCGAAAGAGAGGCGCTGGAAATCGTCGCGGCTCATCTTACCACTGCGCAGCGACTCCGAACTGATTTCGGCCTGTTCGGCGAGGATACGCGTCGCAAGTTGGTCGGCGCTCATCTCCAGGCTGAAGAATGCTGTCGGCGCGCCGTAATTGTGCTCTCCTCCATCGTTCTGAAAACGAAGGTGCTCTTCGGCACAATTGAAGGCGATATTGGTCGCGAGCGAGGTCTTTCCCATGCCCGGACGCCCCGCGAGGATGATGAGGTCGGAATCGTGCAGACCGGCGACCTTGCGATCCAGCGTTTCGAGCCCCGTGGTCTTACCCGACAGCCCGCCGCCCGAATTCATCGCTGCCTCGGCCATCTTGATGGCGATCAGCGACGCGTCGCGGAAGCTAGAGGCTTCGTTTCCGGTCTCCGCCCCTTCGGCGACTTTGAAAAGATCAGCTTCAGCAGCGGCGATCCGGTCCATCGGCTGGACCGTTTCAGATGTATCGAGCGCGCCTTCTACGAGGCCACGGCCCACGCTTACCAATTCGCGCAGTAGCGCCAGATCGTAAATCTGCTGCGCGTGTTCGTACGGAGCGAGTAGGCCCGATCCGTTCGCGGTCAGTTTCGCAAGATAGCTCGGCCCGCCCAGCTCCTTGAGCGCCGGATCGCCCTCGAATTGCGGGCGTAAGGTCACCGGAGAGGCTGTGCGGTTGAGGTCGACCGCTTTCAGAATTTTCTCATAGATGCGCTCGTGCAGCGGTTCGAAAAAGTGGTGCGGACGCAGGGGCGTGCGCAGTTCCTCGATCACGCGGTTGTCGATCAGAACCGCGCCCAGGAACGCCGCTTCGGCTTCGAGGTTTGAAGGCAGCTTGCGCCCTGCGCCATCGGCGTCTTTCGTATCGTCGCTTGGGAAAAGCAGTGTCTCGGTGTCGTCCATCCGGCCCTGATGCCGCCATCGCGCGGCCTATGGCAAGGGCAACCCGGGTCCATAAATTTGCCGGTCTTGGGGTTGCTCTGTGGATAGCGTGGATGGCGAAAAGCGCTTAAGCGATTCGAAACGCTTGAAGTCGCCCCCCACCATCTGCGAAGGCTGGCAAACCATGGACAGCCATCCGCCTGATTCCCCTGCGACCTCGCAAAGGATTGCCCACATCGCGCTCGACGAAGCAACGATCCTATGGCGCAACGCGGATGTTGAACAAGAGCGGCGGGTCGCGATCTATGATCTGATTGAGGAGAACACCTTCAAACCAGTTAAGAGCGCCGAAAAGGGTGCGAAAGGCCCATATCGGCTGTTTCTTGGTGTGCGCGATGGCCGACTGGCGATGGATGTCAGTGACATCGATGAACAATTACTCGAATCACTGTTGATCGGACTGGCGCGCTTTCGGCGGCCGATCCGCGAGTACTTCGCCATCTGCGACAGTTACTATCAGGCGATCCGCAAGGCGACTCCCGCTGAGATCGAGACCATCGATATGGCGCGCCGCGGCATTCACAACAACGCAGCCGAGTTGCTTTTGGAAAGGCTAGAAGGGAAGGTCGAAACCGATTTCGCCACCGCGCGCCGTTTGTTCACCTTGATTTGCGTCTTGCATATCAAAGGCTGATCGGCGCGCTTACCCTTACGTCTGATATCTGCCATGGCTAATGCATCTCGCCGATCAAAGCGCCGCAAGTCCGGAGGTGGATTTTTCCGGCGGCTGTTCCAACTCACCGCTCTGCTAGCGCTAGTGGCGTTGGTCTACGCAGGTTGGTTTTGGTTTGAGATGCGATCCTGGCGTCCCTCGCCTGACATCTATCCGGAACAGGGCGCGGTGATTGCCAGCGGGGCGGCGGGCGTTCGCTTTGAAACGCTCAAGGCAACCGGCGCGCAGTTTGTCTATTTGGAACTAGGACCGGCCGGAAGCGCTCCCGATCCTGGTTTTGGAACACGGCTCGACGCGGCCAAGGCAGCTGGTTTGAAGGTCGGGATTGTTCAGCGTTTTGACCCGTGTCAGCGCGCCGATCCGCAATCGGCCTTGTTCACACGTATGGTCGCGCGGGACAGCGATTTGCTCCCCCCCGCCCTCGCTCTCATCGCCATGCCGGAAACCTGCGAAGGGCGCGTAAGCGAAGCGGCGGTGACAAGCGAGATTTTGACCTTGATCAACCAGATTGAAATGCACACGGGGCAGTCGGTGATCTTGAAGCTTGGGGCTGACTTTGAGATGGCCTTTGGTCTTGCTAGCGCGATAGACCGGGATCTGTGGTTGCTGCGCGATCGGATACGCCCGCGCTACGCGGTGCGGCCGTGGCTGCTATGGAGCGCCAATGGCCAATTGGTGAATGACGCGGTGAATGAACCGCTGGAATGGGTTGTGGTGCAGCAATGACATTGAGCAAAGAGCAGGTAACCGAACTGATCTCAGCGGCACGTGCGGCGGGCGCGCACGCTTACGCGCCTTACTCTAACTACCAAGTTGGATCCGCGTTGTTATTCGACGACGGCGCTATCATCACGGGCAGCAATGTCGAGAACGCCAGCTATGGGCTCGCGCTATGCGCTGAGACGGTGGCGGTGTCGCGCGCCTTTGGTGAGGGACGTCGGGGAGGCCTGATTGCTTTGGCCGTGACCGGGCCTTTGGATAAGGGCGACGGCACCCCCATCACGCCGTGCGGTCGATGTCGGCAAGTGCTTAATGAAATCGCCCAGTTGGGCAGCACCGATCCGCTGGTCTTGTGCGTGGGTAAAGATGAGGTACGCCGCGTGACCCTTTCAGAATTGCTTCCTCACGCTTTTGGCCCGGCGCATCTAGAGTAAGGTTGAGCCTTCAGAACAGATCGCCCAGCGATTTGGTCACATTGCCAATCGGGTTTTTGCGGAAGGCGATTTCTTCCTTCCCAACATAGCTGAAAATGCCGTCCAGCCCTTGATCAGTGACCGAGCGGTTGATGCTCTCCCGATTGAGCCCTGCGCGGCGGATAAAGCTGTGCTTTTCGGCCAGGCCGTCAAAGGTCGAGTAAACGCCGAGGCTTTCAAGCGCGCTGTCGATTAGCGGTTCCAACTTGCCGTGAAGCGCATCGTTGGAAGAGCTGCGCAGATATTGGGTGCCCCCATCGTTTTCTTTGATGATCCCGGGCGCGTCGCTGAATGAGAGATCGTCGATTGCGCTCCGGAAGATTGGCTTCGCTTCGCCCGCCGCAATGCCGGCCGCGTCGTTTATTTTGCGTGTCACGCCGTCCAGCACTCCCAACTTGCTGGCGCCGTTCAAGATGGATCCCAGCAGCCCGCCCGAGCTTTTACCAACAATCGGAAGGCCAATGCGCACATCCTCGTCGTTGAAGAACGCGCCGGGCTGAGCAAGCTTATCAAGCGCAGTGTCGGTGGCTTTCCCAAGGATCGAGGACAGACCGAGCCCGCCTGATCCAAACTGAGCGCGCGCGGCGCTTGGCATCAATAGCAGGCCCAAAGATCCGGAGGCGCCGGCCATCATTGTGCGTCGATTGAGTGTAATCATTGGTAACCCCTTTCACTTCTTTTTAGCGTGTGGCGTCTGAACCTAGCCTTGCGTGTGGTGGATCAGCCGTCCGACGTTTCGATCCACTCCAACAGCGCGGCCAGACAGTCGCGGCCCAATGTCTTGCAGCGCTCGGGCGACCAGCCCTGCTCGGGCTCTGGAAAGGCAGCGAGATCCTTGAACGGCATCTCGAGGGTCATCGCGCAGGCACCGTATCGCTCGGCGACTTGGTTGGTGCTGATCGTGAGATTGGCGCGGCCTGGCGGTGATTTAGGATAGCCGAGCTCGGTTTGGAAATCGGGCGTGCGGCGATCGAGGATTCGCTGATAGCGATAGAACTGATCGCCTAACGCATCGGTCCAGCTTGGAATGCCTTCAAAACCAGCAAGGAAGTTGGCGGGGATGGCCTCGTCGCCGTGCGCATCAATGGCGAAGTCGACGCCGGTTTCATCCATGCGGTTGCGGATAGCGAGCACCTCGGGCGATCTATCCGCGCTTGGATCCGCCCATTCGCGGTTGAGGTTTGTGCCCACCGCGTTGGTGCGCAGGTGCCCCCGCGCCGAACCATCGGGATTGCAATTGGGCACGACGTGGAGGCGCGCGTATCTGCGAAGTCCGCGACCCACCGGATCGGTGGGATCGGTCAGGCATCCGAGCGCCCCTTCCATCCACCATTCGGCCTGCGTTTCGCCCGGATGTTGGCGCGCGTAGAGCCAGACTTTGAGCGCACCTTCGCCCATTTCAAGGGAGTCGAGCGGGCGCCCATCGAGGGTTTGCCCAAGACGTACCAAGGCAACACCCTCGCTTGCCGCCGCTTCGGCAACCAGATCGTGATGGCGCTCAATTGAATAGGGTGCGAAGTACGCGAAATAGCAGACGTCGCTTGCGGGCGTGTACCGAATGGTCAGAGTGCCATTGGATTCGTCTTTGTCGTATTTACTCTGCGCGCGGCCCCAATATCCGCGGTCCTCGGAAACGCAGCTGTCATAGCCTGGCCACCCACCGGGATAGGCGCTGTCGTTCAAGCCGGTGATTTTTAGCTCAAACTCTTCGCCAGCCGTGCCGTTCACACGGAAATGATACCACTGTGCGAAATCAGACATGTGGTCCTTGCGGATCGCGAGCCGCGCGGTGCTCCCCTCGATAGAGAGGACGTCGATGTTACCGCTGTCAAAGGCGGCGTCGATGTGAAGGGTCATTTCGGTGTCACAAGCTCACTGGCTTCGAGGCTGACGGTCTGCCCGTTGCCTTGGGGAAAGTCTTTGAAAAGCGCGGCGGCGAGCGTTTGCGCGTTGATGGCCACCGGCGCGTAGGGCGAATTGACGCTGGTCGGGAATTGCGCGCGTCCCTCCCACAAGTTCTGCGCGTTTGCATTGGCCGCGTTGCTGGCGATGGAGACGCTCAATTCAGAAACGACGCGAGGCGATGAATTGCCGCCGCCCAGATTGATGCCAACGCCCAATCCTACGCCTGATCCAAACGAGCCTGTCCCGCCACCAACGCCGACATTGACCGGCGATCCGCCTTGCTCACCCGCCCGCGAATTGCGGCTTGTGTCGACCGTTGCGATTTGGTCGGCGGTCTCTTCATTGCTGATTAGAGTGTAGCCTTGCAGCGCGAGCTCATCGCTTACCGCCGCGCGAAAGGCGTCAAGCGCGGCTTCATTCTTCAACTCGCGGGCAAAGCGGAGGGCGATGGTGCCTTTGCCCAAGGCGGCGGTGTCGGGAGTAGCGAAACGGGTCACTTCGATCGGTCCGGTGAAAGAGCCGGCGGCGCAAGCGGGCAAGACCAGCGTTGCGGCAAGCGCGGTCAGAATGGCTGGAGCTCGGGGCATTGGGCGTCCTCTCTTTCCGCTTCTATAGAGCGAAAATCGGTCGCGGTACACTGCGATGATCCGCCGGGGAGAGCCGCCCAAAAAGGCTTCACGGTTCTGAAGGATAAAGCTATTAGCCGAGGCGTCTATGACTCAGCCTACAAAACCAAACGTTCTTGTGACCGGCGGCGCCGGTTACATCGGAAGCCACGCTGTCCTCGCGCTCAAAGACGCGGGGTGGAACGTCTCGGTGATAGATAACCTGACCACTGGTTTTCGCTTCGCCATTCCAGAGGGGGTTGCTCTCTACGAAGGCGACATTGAAGACGCGGAGCTTTTGGCCCGAATCTTCAAGGAACAGAGGATCGGCGCGATCATGCACTTTGCCGGTTCGATCATCGTGCCCGAAAGCGTCGAAAACCCGCTCAAATACTACCACAACAACACCGCCAAGAGCCGCTCTTTGATAGAGGCCGCGGTCAAGGGTGGGGTGTCGCACTTCATTTTTTCCAGCACGGCGGCCACCTATGGCGTGCCCGAAACCGAAGCGGTGAGCGAAGATACGCCGCAAAAGCCGATCAATCCCTATGGTTGGTCCAAGCTGATGACGGAACAGATGCTGGCGGACACCTCCGCTGCACATGCGATGAACTTCTGCGCGCTGCGGTATTTCAACGTCGCCGGTGCGGATCCTCAAGCGCGTTCAGGCCAATCCACGGCGGGGGCCACACACCTTATCAAAGTCGCGGTCGAGGCGGCGCTGGGCAAGCGCAGCCATGTCGGCGTGTTTGGCACCGATTTCGATACGCCCGATGGCACGGGTGTGCGCGATTATATCCATGTCAGCGATCTGGCGGCAGCGCATGTGTTGGCGCTCGAAGCGCTGATCGAACAGCCTGAGCGTTCGCTCACTATGAACTGTGGCTACGGTCGGGGCTTCTCTGTGCTCGAAGTGCTCGACGCGGTCGACCGGGTCACCAACATGACCATTGATCGCCGGTTTGAAGGGCGCCGTGCTGGCGATCCGGCGCAATTGATCTCCGATCCCTCGCGCTTGCGCTCGACCTTGCCTTGGAACCCGCAGCACGCCGATCTCGATACGATCATCGGCCACGCGCTTGCTTGGGAGCGTAAGCTGTCCGAAATTCGTGAGGGCGAGAGTTAAAGTTCGCGCCAAGGAGAGCGTTGACGAAAGCGTCTCCCAAAGCTATCGGACGCACCACAAATTCCGCGCGTCGGACCGATTCCGGCGCGCTTTGCTTTTTGAGAGACAGACCATGAAGATCCGCAACAGCCTTAAGTCGCTGAAAAACCGTCACCGCGACTGCCGCGTCATTCGTCGCCGCGGACGCACCTATGTCATCAACAAGACCAACCGTCGTTTCAAGGCTCGCCAGGGCTAATCGATGGTGTGACCGCCGGCTTCGGTGGTCTTTGGTTTAACGCAGCGGCCCGCCTCCATCTTGGAGAGCGGGCCGCTGCCGTTTGAGGGGCATGGTGGATGAGTGAGCCGATCAAGGCCGTGGTGTTCGATATCGGCCGTGTGCTGTTTCACTGGCAGCTGCGGCATCTGTTTGAAAAGCTAATCACGGATGAAGCGGAACTGGACTGGTTCCTGGCT
>JBCCAH010000018.1:0-69392 GCA_039814925.1 Pseudomonadota bacterium | reverse complement strand
GAAGGGTTCGTTCGACTTGCATGTGTTAGGCATGCCGCCAGCGTTCGTTCTGAGCCAGGATCAAACTCTCAAGTTTGTGAAACTAACCAATCAAGCACGGGATAACCCGCTAGCTCGACTAGCCAGAGTATCAAGGAGCCGATACCTGCACTGTCAAACGTAATGGATACGAATGAACATGCATCACTCCGCACAGACTGTGGAGCCTGTACGGGTGTGGCAATCGGCTTAAATTTAACTGGTTACTGCGACCTTGAAGCTCGCAGACCAGGCGCCGTCGCCCACATGTCCCTTCATCAAAAACCAACAATGTCAAAGAGCCACCAAACAAAAGAAGCGGACAGCGAAGGTGTTCCTCGATTTTGTGAACCGAGGGACTGGCTGTCCGTTTATGTTGGCGACCGATGCGGAGGGCGGTAGAAACCGTCAGCGCCGCGTCGGTGGAGCTCATCTAGGCGCGGTCTGAGATTCGGTCAACGGCTTTTTGAAACTTTTTTGAATTTTTGTTTCAACGCCGCGCACAAATCGCAGTTTTCTGCGGGTTTGAGCCCCTTCAGCCCCTGTAAAATGGGGCTTTGGCCCCGTGTTTTCAAGCACTGGCGACGGATTAAGGGGCCGCGTTCGCGTGACTCATCGCCTCTAAGGTCCGATTCACGCTCTTCGTTAGGACCAGATTCTTCACCTTTTGGCTCTAAAGCGCCGATTCTGATGAGCGCGCAGCCTCCTCTTTACGCTCCCGAAGCCGATCCGCGCCCCGAATCCCCGCGTAACGCGGACGCTGTTGATTCATTCACCGGCGATCCTTCCGTTTCGAGCGGAGCGCCAGCCAACGCTGGTTTCGCATCCCGCGTACGTGACGCCGTCGCCTGGCGTTGGGGATCGCAAGTGGCGATGCAAATGATCACCTGGACGTCGACCGTCCTAGTGGTCCGGCTGCTAGATCCGACCGACTATGGCCTGTTTGCGATGTGCCAGGTTGTCTTGACCGCGCTTGCCTTTCTCAATGGGCAGAGTTTTGCGACGTCATTGATCCAGACCGGCCATGTTGATGATCGACGCATCGGACAGATCTTTGGCCTGCTGCTGTTCTTTAACGGCGCGATGGCGCTCACCCAGATTTTACTCGCCCCATACGCTGCGGCCTATTTCGGTGAACCGTTGGTGGCCGACATGCTGCGCGTGCAGGCTCTTATATACGCAACTATACCTTTCACCGCGTTGCCCGCTGGCCTGCTCGCCCGGCGGCTTGAGTTCCGCAAACAAGCGCACGCCAATATGGCCGCCGCGATAGTCGGTGCGGTCGTCGCGCTGACTTTGGCGTACTATGACTATGGCGTATGGGCGCTTGTCTACGCGCCAATCTGCATGTTCACCGCACGAGCGATCGGCCTCACGATTGCCGCGCGGCTTTTGGTGAAGCCGATCTTTGATCCGCGCGGGGCGTGGGACCTGGTTTCCTTTGGGGGGACGCTCACCTTATGCCAGCTGTTCTGGATCATCCAAAGCCAGAGCGACATAGTCATCGCAGGCCGCCTGCTGCCGACTTACGACCTAGGTCTCTACACCACCGCTTTATTCCTTACGTTGATTGTCACGGGCCGCTTCCTCCCGCCGATCAATGAAGTTGCTTTCGCCGCCTATTCCGAACTGCACCGTGATGAGAAGGCGTTGGGCCCCTACTTTGTGAAGACCGCGCGCTTGGTCATGTCCGTGACCGCGCCGATCTTCGTTGGCCTTGCCTTAACTAGCGAGGCAACGGTGTTGACCTTGTTTGGAGAAAAATGGGCCGCGATGGCTCCGCTTGTCGGCGGTCTCGCTCTCGCAATGCCCGCGTTTGCGCTGCAATTGATATGCGCGCCCGTCACCAACGCGATGGGACGCCCGCGAATCTATCTGTTCACCAGCGTATGCGGCGCGATCCTTATGCCGACTGCGTTCCTTATTGCGGTGCAGATCGAAGACAGCGCGGCCATTGGATTGGTCCACGCCTGGTGGGTGGCCGCGCCTTTGCTGTGCGCCATCACTCTGGCCGTGACTTTGCCGCGCATTAGTGTTGGCCCGGTGACCCTCCTTCGCGAACTCGCTCCGACCGCGCTCGCCTGCGCAGCGATGGCACTGGCCGTGCTCGGCGTGCAGCGTTTCGCCACGATCGGCACGCCATGGATCGACCTGCTCTGGAATGCAGGCGTTGGTGCCGGAGTGTATGCGGGTGTGTTCTGGCTGGTCTGGCCGCATATCGTCAAAGACGCGTGGCGGATGCTGCGCCCCGCCCCAGCCGTTTAATCGACCAACGCCGTGGCCCGCCATTTGGGCATCGCCCCCTTCTCTGATACCCTGCTCGACAGAAGCGAGGGCCCCCTAGACCCTCGCCCATCCGGGACGGGAACAGATTATGCCAGCACACACGGCCTTCGCGGCGCTCTCTTTGGGGCTCGCACCCGCTCTCGTATCGGACAGCGCCGCTGCGGTCTTTGTCGAGCCGGACAAGAAAATCGCCGAACAAGCGGTTGCCCCCAATCTGACGGGCGAAACGACCGAAATTCTCGACCTCGAAGAAGAGCGCAACAAGCGCCTGACGATCCCCGTCCTGATCGATGGGGCCGGCCCGTACAATTTCATGATCGACACGGGCAGTCAGGCAACCGCAGTCACGCATGAGATCAACGCCTCGCTTGGCTTGAAGCCGCGCGGCACCGCAACCTTGATTGGCATGGCCAGCACGCGCGACGTCAACCTGGTCGAAGTCGACTCGCTCAAAGTCGGGCGTCACGAAGTCTTTGACCTGGTCGCGCCGGTTCTGAACAAGACCCATGTCGGCGCAGAGGGCATTATCGGGCTCGACAGCTTGCAAGACTTTCGCGTGTTGCTCGACTTTCGTGAAGAGACGATCGCGGTCGAAGATGTCAGCACCCTTAAGAACTATCGCAAGGGGTTCGAGATCGTCGTGCGCGCTCGGCCACAGCTCGGGCAATTGCTGATCACCGACGCCGAGGTCGATGGAGTGAAAGCCACCGTGATTATCGACACCGGCGCGCAGGCGAGCATCGCAAACAACGCACTCAAACGCCGTATCCGCGCGCGGCGCGCTGAGGAAGTGGTGACGACCGATGTGAACGGCGCCGAGCTGGTGGGCGATCTTGCCTATGTCCGTCGGCTTACCATCGAAGGGCTTTCGCTGACCAACGTGCCGCTGGCCTTTGCCGATACGCCCGCATTCGAAGCGTTGGGTCTGAAAGACAAACCGGTGCTTTCGTTGGGCATGTCGCACCTTAAGATGTTCGACCGCGTGGCGATCGATTTTTCCAAGCAGCGCATCTTGTTTGATGTGCCCCGCGATGTGTCGCGCGCCATGCGCCGGGCACGGCAAGGGGGCAACAGTTACAGCGCCACCTTCTAAGGCGCCGCGCTCCGCATCCTTGTTATAGTGACTTCCCGCGCCCACATGGACGGGCGCGATGACACCTCCTATTCCTTCCGACCCGGCAAAATCACCACCTGAGGCGGAAGGTTGGGCAACGCTCAAACGCTTCCTTCCTTATCTGTGGCCTGAGGGCAATTGGCCGCTGCGCCGCCGGATTATCGTAGCGCTGACCTTTGTGCTGTTTGCCAAGGGTGTCGTCCTCGCACTGCCGTTTGCATACGCTGGCGCTGTCGATGCAATGTCGGAAGATAACACTGCGGACGAAGCGGTGCTGGTCGCCTTGGCGCTTGTCGCAAGCTACGCGCTGGGCCGGTTCACTCAGGTCGCCTTTGACAATATCCGCAACATGGCGTTCGAGCGGGTTGAGCAGGAAGCGGTGCTTAAACTGTCGGAAGATGTCTTCCACCGACTTCACCGTCTCTCGCTGCGTTTCCACCTTTCGCGCCGGACCGGCGAAGTTACCAAGGTCATAGAACGCGGCACCAAGAGCATCGGGATGATGCTCTATTTCATGCTCTTCAACATCGCGCCGACCGCGATCGAGCTGATCGCCGTGGGTGTGATTTTCTACGTTATGTTCGGCTTTGAATTGGTGATCGCGACGGCGCTCACGGTCATTACCTACATCATGGTGACGCGCTGGATTACCGAATGGCGATCCAAACTGCGGCGCGAAATGAACGATCTCGATGGCCAAGCGCTGCACCGCGCGGTGGATTCGTTGCTGAACTTTGAAACGGTCAAATATTTCGGCGCGGAGCAACGCGAAGAAGCGCGCTATTCCGGCGCCGCGCGGGCCTACGCCGAGGCAGCAATCAAGTCCGAGAGTTCGCTTGGCCTGCTCAACATCGTTCAATCCAGCATCACTAACCTGTTGATGGGCGGAGCCATGGCCTATGTCGTGTGGGGATGGAGCCGCGGGCAGTTCACAGTCGGCGATCTGGTTCTGGTGAACACCTACCTGATGCAGCTGTTCCGCCCGCTTGACCTGCTGGGTTGGGTCTACCGCACCATTCGTCAGGGCCTTGTCGATATGGCCGAGATGTTCCGCCTGATCGATACATCCATCGAAGTGGAAGACGCCCCCGGCGCGCCAGCGTTGGCGATCACCCAGCCTTCAATCACCTTCGACAATGTGACCTTTGGGTATGAGCCGGACCGTACCATCCTGCACGGCCTTAGCTTTGAAGTCGCGGCGGGTGAGAATGTCGCAATTGTCGGCCCCTCTGGTGCGGGTAAGAGCACGTTAGGCCGCCTTCTGTTCCGCTTCTACGACCCCAAAGGCGGGCGTATTCTCATCGACGGGCAGGATTTGACGCAGGTTCAGCAAGAGACCGTGCGCGCCGCCATCGGGATCGTCCCGCAAGACAGTGTGCTGTTCAACGACACGCTGGGCTACAACATCGCCTATGGCGCGGAAGGCTCGGACGACGCCACAGTCGAGCAAGCCGCGCGCGATGCGGCGCTGATGCCGCTGATCGAACGCTTGCCAGACCGGTTCGAAACCACCGTAGGCGAGCGCGGCCTCAAACTCTCCGGCGGCGAGAAACAGCGCGTCGCCATCGCGCGCACGCTGGTGAAAGACCCGCCGATCCTGCTCTTGGACGAAGCGACCAGCGCGCTCGACACCCGGACAGAGCAGGAGATTCTCGGCACGCTCAAACGCCTTGCGCGCGGGCGCACCACGATTGCGATTGCCCACCGCCTTTCGACTATCGCCGACGCCGACCGCATTCTGGTCCTCGAGGGTGGCAGGCTGGTCGAGCAAGGCACGCACGCGGCGTTGCTTGCCAAGGGTGGCCTCTACGCCGAAATGTGGACGCGCCAGGCGAGCGAGCAAGACAACGCCGATGAAAGCGAAGAGGCCGAAGCGGCGGAGTAATGGCGCGAGTCCCCGCGAAGGCGGGGACCTCCTTCAATGTTGTGCCATGCGGTTGGAGGTCCCCGCCTTCGCGGGGACTCGCGCTTGTTACTTCGCAGCGACTTTATCGGTAGATTTGCGAAGGTCACTCGCCGCAAGGTCCAGCTCGCTGGCCGGGATCACCTCGACCTCTCCGCGCAGCTCTTTGAGCGGTTCGAGGAATTCCTCCGCGTTGCCGACAATCACCAGCGAGGCCCGATCCGCGCTCAAATACTTGCTCGCCATCGCCGCCGCGTCCTCAGGGGAAACCTTGGATAGACGCTCGGCAATCGCAAAGGCCTCTTTGGGCTCGATCCCGCGCAGCATCAGGTTGGCGACCTGGCCATTAAACCCGCCCGTCGTCTCAAGACTGCGCGCAATCGCGCCGCCGAGGAACAGACGGCGTTTCTGCAAGGTCGCTTCGTCCAGTGGCGCTTCACTTAGCAGTTTGAACTGCTCAAAGAACACTGCCGCGACTTCATCCGCGGTTTCATTCTTGGTCTGCGCGCGCGCCGTCAGCAGGGCGGCGTCAAGGCTTTGGCCAAGGCTGGAATAGGCGCCGTAAGACAGGCCGCGCTTGGTGCGGACCTCCTCAAACAACCGCCCGTTCGATCCCGAGCCCAGAACTGTGTTGGCCAGCAAGAGCGGATAGAAATCCTCATCCGACCGCGCAATGGCGCGCACACCGGCCACCACGGCGGCTTGTCCCGCATCAGGCATATCGATCACGACTGTGCGCGGGGCGGGCGTTTCGCCCGCCGCTGCTGTCACCAAGGCCGGCGGCGTAGCGTCCGAAGTCCAGCCGCCAAACAGCGTTTCACCCAGACGCGCCGCTTCGTCCGCCGCGATGCCACCGCTGATGACGAGCTTGGCGCGCGCTGGATTCCACCACGTCTGGCGATGCTCGATGAGATCTTCGCGCGTGATCGCCGCCATGCTGGTCATGTTGCCAACCCGGCCATAAGGCGCGTCGCCATACATCACGCGGGTCGCGACCAAACTGGCGAGCGCGCCGGGGTTTTTGAGCGTGGCTGAAAAGCCATCCAAGGTGCGCTTGCGCTCACGCTCGACTTCGTCCGCCGGATAATCGGCGTTCTGGATGATATCGACCAGCACCCGGCCAGCCGCCTCAAGGTTCACCGCCGGAGCGGTGACGCTGGCGTAGACACCATCGCGCGCGCTGGAGATGCCAACGCTCGCGCCCAAAGCTTCGAGTGTGGAGGCGATTTCGGTCGCGCTGCGGCTGGTCGTGCCGTTGTCGGCCAGATCCGCCGCCATGGTGGCGAGGCCCGCCTTGGCCAACGGATCGGTCGCGTCGCCACCCGGCATCACAAGCGTGATCGTGGCGATCGGCACGTCGCTGGTCTGCGTGCTGACCAGCGGCATTGCGTTCGACAGCTGTGTTTCAACGAAGTCGGCGCGCACCACCTCCGGCGCTTCGCCTGGCGGCGGCGGCGGCACGCGTTCGCCCTCGGGCAGCACCTTAAGCGGCTCGCCCGTCGCCGGTTTCACACCGCCATAGTCCGGGCGTGGATAGGGATTGGCGTAATCTTCGGGGTTATCTTCGCCGCGCGAATAGCTCACCGAAACCTTGGCGTTGGGATCAAGCCAGGTCTGCGCCACGCGCTGCACATCCTCGATCGTGACCGCTGCAATCCGCTCCAGCCGCAGATCGGCGGCGTCGGGGTTGCCGGTGGAGACCAGCGCCTCGCCCAGTTCGAACGCGCGGCCCCGAACCGTCTGGCGGGAAAAAAGCGCGGATGAGAAGATTTCGTTCTTGGCCTCAGTCAGCTCGGCCATGGTCACCGATTCGTTGCGTACCTTTGCGATCTCAGCGTCTAGGATCGCGCGGGTTTCCTCGGGATCAGCGACCGGACTTATCACGCCCCAGGCCGCGATATGACCGCCATCCATCGTCATCGAATCGCCGAAGGCCGCGTTCACCGCTTTGCCGCTGCGCACCAGAGCGTCGTTCAAGCGGCTGCTTTCCCCGCGGGACATGATCGCGGAAAGCACTTCGAGAGCGGCCGCATCCGGATGTGTGATCGGAGGCGCTTTCCAGAGGTCACCAATCACCGGCAACGGCACATTGGGAGCGGCGGCGCTGACGCTGCGCGGCTCGGTGCGCTTGGGTTCCTCAGCGGTGATCTCCAGGCTGACCGGATCGGCGCGGCGCGGAATGTCGGCGAAATATTGGTCGACCAGTTCTTTGAGGCGCGGCACGTCGAAATTGCCCGCCACGATCAAGGTGGCGGTGTCGGGGCCGTAATAGGCCTGATGGAAAGCGCGCGCGTCGTCGAGCGAGGCGTCGTCCAGTTCCTCAATCGAGCCAATCCCCGGACGGCGCATCGGCAGCACGTCGAAGGCGTTTTCAGGGATAACAAACCGCTGAAACCGGCCATAGGGCGGCGCGAGTACGCGCTGGCGCAGTTCTTCCTTTACGATGGAGCGCTCTTTCTCGAACACTTCGTCATCAACCACCGGGAAGGCCATCCGTTCGCGGTGCGTCCACAGCATCGTTTCGAGGTATTGCGCGGGCACCGTCTCGTAATAATTGGTGCGGTCGATCCAGTTCGACGCGTTGCGCTGGCCGCCCACATCCTCGGTCAGCTTGTTGACCATGTTGTAGGGCATGTTGACCGTCTTGCGGCTTAGAATGTGCTCGAACAGGTGGCTAAACCCGGCGCGTCCTTCCGGATCGTGTTTCGATCCGACCTTATACCACAGCGAGGTGGTCACGTTGGCGGTGGAGTCATCGGGCAGCGCGATCACTTCAAGGCCGTTATCCAGCACCCAGCGTGTGTATTCGATCTTAGGCGCGGAAAGCGTCGGCGCCTCGGCGCTATCTGTGTGGCCGTCAGCCATAGCCGGTGTGCCTGCGCCAAGTGTAAGCGCAGCCGCGCCGCTGAGTAGAAGTGCCCGCATCATTTTGGATAGTCCCCGCTTTAAAAGTCTTTCGCGGGTTAAAGCGCAGGACGCAGGTAGGCTCAAGGGCCAACCCGTGGTGGGAGCCGACCAAGCGCATGATTCATCGACGAGCGTCGGCGCTGACCGCGCGCAGGATCTCCAACGCCTCTTCCCGCCGTTCCCACGGCACGAACACATGATCGTGATGGTAGCCTGCGACGACATTGCATGGCAGGCCCTTGGCCGCGAGCGCGGCGGCAACCGCGGCGGTCAAACCCACGCCTTCAAGCGCGGAATGCACCTGCAAGGTGATGCCTGCAAACAAAGGCCCCGGATCATCGCGCCGCGCGCGGATCACCAGCGTCACGCCTTCATCTTCGCGCACCATCGCAAAAGTGCGGTGGAGCAGATCGATGAAATCTTCATCCGGGCCATGCGGCACGAAGCGGTAGCGCCCCTCGCGCAAAGTGGGCTCCATGCTCGCCAGCATGCCTTCAAGGTCGCTGACGGGGCTGGTCGTCACAGGATATACTTCGACAGATCAGTGTTTCCGGCAAGGGTGGCGAGGCGATCTTTCACATAGGCGGCGTCGATCGTGATCGTCTCGCCTGCGTGCTCCTCGGCCTCAAAGCTGATCTCTTCGAGCAGCTTTTCCATCACCGTCTGCAAGCGCCGCGCGCCGATATTCTCGACGCTTTCGTTCACTTGCGCGGCGATTTTGGCGACCTCGGCCACCGCATCCTCGGTGATGTCGAGTTCGACCTTCTCGGTGCCGATCAAAGCAAGGTATTGCTCGACGAGGTTCGCGCGCGTTTCCGAGAGGATGCGCACGAAGTCCTCTTCGGTCAGCGCGCGCAGTTCAACGCGGATCGGCAAGCGGCCCTGAAGTTCGGGCAGCATGTCCGAAGGCTTGGCGACGTGAAACGCGCCCGAGGCAATAAAGAGCACATGGTCGGTCTTCATCGGACCGTATTTGGTCGCCACCGTCGTCCCTTCGATCAGCGGCAGCAAATCGCGCTGCACGCCCTCGCGGCTGACCGAGCCTCCGCGCACATCCGAAACGGCGATCTTGTCGATCTCATCAAGGAAGACGATCCCGTTGGTCTCCGCGTTTTGAAGCGCGGCCTGGTTGACATCGTCATCGTCGAGACGTTTGTCCGCCTCTTCATCAACCAAACGGTCCCAGGCATCGGGCACGCGCATTTTCTGACGCTTGGTCGGCTTTTTGCCGAGCGCTTTGCCCATCATGTCGGAAAGGTCGATCATGCCGACATTGCCGCCCATATTGCCCATATCGAACGGCATGGAGCGCTCTTCGGACACTTCGATTTCGACCTCGGTGTCGTTCATCGAATTGTCGATGATGCGCGCCTTGAAACTTTCGCGGGTGGCTTCGCTGGCGTTCGTACCGACAAGCGCGTCGAGCAGGCGCTCCATCGCGGCTGCGGACGCGGCTTCGCGCACGCTGTCGCGGCGGCGCTCTTTTTCCAAGCGGATAGATTCTTCGACGAGGTCGCGCGCGATCTGTTCCACGTCCCGCCCGACATAGCCCACTTCCGTAAACTTGGTCGCCTCGACCTTCACGAACGGGGCTTCGGCGAGCTTAGCCAGACGGCGGCTGATTTCGGTTTTACCGCAACCGGTCGGTCCGATCATCAGGATGTTCTTAGGCGTCACTTCATCGCGCAGATCGGGGCCAAGACGCTGACGACGCCAACGGTTGCGCAGCGCCACGGCGACCGCGCGCTTGGCGTCTTTCTGCCCGATAATGTGATCATCCAGAGCGGCGACAATCGCCTTGGGGGTGAGGTTGTCCATAATGTCTTTCAGGTGTTTCGTGTCGTCGGTCTCAGACCGTTTCGAGCGTGACTTCGCCGTTGGTGAAGACGCAGATATCGGCGGCGACGGCCATGGCCTTGCGCGCAATCATTTCCGCGTCGTCTTCATAATCGGCGAGCGCGCGAGCGGCGGCGAGCGCATAGTTCCCACCCGAACCAATCGCGGCGATACCCGCTTCGGGTTCGAGCACATCGCCATTGCCGGTGAGCACCAAAAGCGTTTCGTCATCAGCGACGATCATCAGCGCTTCGAGGTTGCGCAGATACTTGTCCGTGCGCCAGTCCTTGGCGAGTTCGACAGCGGCGCGCAGCAGTTGACCAGAATATTGCTCAAGCTTGGCTTCGAGCCGTTCGAAGAGGGTAAAAGCGTCGGCGGTCGCTCCCGCGAAACCGGCCACCACTTTGCCTTCGGCTCCGATGCGGCGAACCTTACGCGCGTTGGGCTTCATCACGGTGTTGCCCATCGAAACCTGCCCATCGCCCGCGATGACGGTTTTGTCGCCGCGTTTCACGCCAACAATGGTGGTACCGTGCCACTGAATAAGGCCGTGGCTGGCCTGTTCTTGTGTCATGACCGCGAGATATGGCTCTCGACCCGCTGGTTCAAGCCGTCACGCTAAACTTAGAGCCGTAAGCCTAGGGTCCGCCCGGGCCACCTGGACCGCCGCCTGGGCCACCCGCGCCGACAGCGCCAATGTTACCGAACAGATCCTGCAAGAACCCGCGCTCACGACCAAGGGTGGGCGTCTTGTCGCCTTCGGGGCGGAGATAAACGACCTTGTCAACGCCTGAGCGTTCAACGCCCGTCACATTGCCAGCGTCGTCAAACTTCACCGCAAGAACGCCATGCGTCTTGATCCGCGGGCGCACAAAGGGACGACGACCGGTCACGCTGGAAACGTAATACCAAGTCGGTTCGCCATACTGGCTGGCAAAGGTCGGACGGCCGAGCGTGCCTTCGACGGAGCGTTGGTTATCCAGACCCGGCTTGATGCTGCGCAACAGCACGTTGTCTGTCACATAACCACGCGTCTCGCGGATTGATGAGCACGCGCCAAGCACCGCCAACGTTCCCGCGAGAACCGCAACTTTGGCTGCCGTGGAAACCACTCGCGAACGCGCTACAGTTTGATTTGTTGGCCGCTTGATTTGCATTCTACCCGTCTATTCCTCTTAGATGGCATGCCCGCCAGGTCATCCCATCTGCGTATCTGTTTGCACGGCCTTACGGCCAAGCCCGCCGCCTTGCAACGTGGCTTGGCCATTCGTCCCGAGTTCGACCACAAGGTTAGTGCAGCGACGCCGTTGTCCCATGCCGCGTCTGTCTTGAATTGCAAATGAATGGTGCGATGACCACAAAGCCCTTCAACTATCCCGGAACGTCGCGTCATCTGCGGTGTTCTGATGGTGAAGGACTCTCCGCTTAACGGGGATCCTACGGGAATCGCGAACATAAATGTCTTTTCTATCCCGCCTGCTTGGGACCGCTCCTGACCCTCGCGAAGCCATTCGCCCGCTGTGGCACCGCGTAGTCGAACTGGCGCGTGAACCTTCCTACTATTCCGATTGCCATGTCGCGGATTCGGTTGGTGGGCGATTCGATTTGATCACGGCAGTGCTGTGCGCCGTTATGGTCAGACTTGAAGCCAGCGAAATGCGGGCGGAAAGCGCGCTCTTAGCGGAGCTCTTCGTCGAAGACATGGACGGCCAACTGCGCGAGTTCGGCGTCAACGATGTGGTTGTCGGCAAACGGATCGGAAAACTGATGAGCGTTCTTGGCGGACGTCTGGGTGCCTATCGTGGCGCGCTGGTCGAAAAAGACCGTGAACGCATGGTGGCTGCCGTCGCACGCAACGTGACCTTCAGCGAGGACAGCGATGAAGCCGCCGGCGCTGCGGGTGTCGCGAACAAATTGCTAATCCTCAGCGAACGGCTGTCCGGGCGCAGCGACGAAGAATTACTCAAAGCCAATGGGATCTGGTGAATGATATGTTGGGATCAAATAACGAAGCGGGTGAACTAACTCGCATGGTCAAGGCCAGACTGCTGCCTGCGAGCGCAGTCTTGGTTGAGGCCGATGAACGCGAACGCGCGGCGTTGGCGGAGCGGTTCGGCATCGAGTCGATCGAGTCCTTGAGCGCAAGCGTCGAGCTTGAGCAGTGCCAGAAAGGCGTCCGCGCCGAAGGCTTTCTCATGGCGCGGATCACACAGCTTTGCGCGGTGTCTGAAGAACCCTTTCCGGTCAAAATTGATGAGCCTGTCGTGCTTCGCTTCATCGAAAGCGGCACATCGACGTTGACGCCCAGCGACGAAGACGAGATCGATTTCGACCTGACCGCCGATGATTGCGATGAAATCGAATATGGCGGGGAAAGCTTCGATCTGGGCGAAGCGGTCGCACAGACTTTGGGTCTCGCCATCGATCCGTACGCAGAAGGACCAGGAGCAAGCGCGGCGCGTAAGAAAGCGGGCATCGTAGAGGAAGGGCAACACGATGGCCCGCTGGCGGCAGCGCTATCTGCCCTTAAGAAGGACTAATTCCTTTCCGTCAGAGGCTTCGCTTTCCACGCGTTGAAGAATAGCTCTTCCACCGGGACATCAAAATAGGCTGCCATGCGATACGCCATGGGCAGCGAAGGATCGTACTTGTCCGCCTCGACCGAGATTACGGTCTGGCGCGAGATGTCCAGCGCATCAGCGAGATCGGCCTGTTTCAGACTGCGCGCTTTGCGTAGCTCGCGCAGGCAATTCTTCATTCCGCCGCTCCGCGTCCGCGCCATTTCCAGATTAGATAGACGACCAGCATCCCGGCGAACTCGGCTAGAAACAGATAGAACGCGCCAAGGCTCATTTCGCTGTGCCGTCCGGTCATCACCACAATGGTGACCAAGAATAAAACCGCTCCCAAATTGCCGCCCCACCACCAGCTGTTGAGCTGGCCTTGCTTTTGCACGTCGTCAGTCACGCGCCACCACTGCCATGAAAGAAACATGACCACGCCCACCACCATGAACAGAAACGGCAGCACCAAGGCCGGGTTGGCAACGGCACCGCTGGCTGGAATGGTCGTCCCGATGACAACGCCCGCCACCAGCGAAGACCCGATAGCGAGCGCCGCGAAGAGCCAGAATTTTCTTTGGTAGGACATGCACAATTTTCCTTTCGACACTTCCGACATGTCAAAAAGTTTATACTTCCAAGACAAAAGGTCAAAATGTTTTTACATTTTTGTGCGTGTCTCGCGCCTGTTAATCACTATTCGACGGGGCTTTTGCGGGATCGGCTAGATCGAACAAAGCTTTAGAACGGAATATCGTCGTCCAGATCATCGTAGCCGCCAGCGCCGCCGCCTTGGTTACCGCCGCCTGAGCCGCCGCCCGAGCCGCCCCCGGAGCCGTCGCCGCCTTGGTTCCAGCCGCCACCGGCTTGGCTACCGCCTCCACCGCCGTAACCGCCACCGGAGCTTTGACCGCCGCCGTAGCCGCCACCACCGCCGCCGCCGCTGCCGCTGCCTTGCGGGCCGTCGAGCATGGTGAGCGTGCCGTTAAAGCCGCGCAGCACCACTTCGGTGGAGTAGCGATCGTTGCCGGACTGGTCCTGCCATTTGCGGGTTTGCAGCTGACCTTCGATAAAGACCTTCGATCCCTTTTTCAGGAACCGCTCAACCACGTTGACCAGCCCTTCGGAAAAGATCGCCACCGTGTGCCACTCGGTGCGTTCCTGACGCTCTCCGGTGTTGCGGTCTTTCCATTGTTCGCTGGTGGCGATGCGCAGGTTGGCGACCTTGCCGCCGTTCTGAAAGCTGCGAATTTCGGGGTCTGCCCCGAGATTGCCGATCAGCATCACTTTGTTGAGCGAGCCCGCCATGAATGTGTCCTTCCCGTCAGATGTCTGGTGCCGCACGCCAAGCGGCGCGGGTGATTCTCTGGCGTGACTTTAGGACAGGTCCGGGCCCTGAGGGTAGTCATCTGAGGCCTTATCCACCTCCGATATGGTGGAAATTACCTAGAGGGGTAACGCAGGCGGCCCAAAAAGCGGCTGAGGTTGGGCAATTCGACGTCGCGATTGGTGAATTTGGCCTTCGCCTTTTCGAATTTCATCACGCCATCGATGCGGCGTTCGAGGAATTCGTAGGTCTTTTCCTTCCCGTCGCTGTCATCGTTGATGAAGAAAGCCAGCGTCGCGGAATAGATGCCCGCCAGGATCGTGCGCTTGGTATAGTGGTTGTAATCGGTCGCTGTGTCGCCCGCCAGCCGCCACATGATATCCGCGCTGCGCCAACCAATCTTGAGCGCGGCGGGCGCGTTTTGCGGCATCGCCATAACCGACATGGCGCGGCGCACCGCTTCGTCGATATCTTCGACCGCTTTCAAACGGAAAGTGACGAGCTCACGAATGCGCTCGCGGATCTTGAGTTCGGCGAGCCGTTCTTGCGGCCATTCGACTTCCATCGCCTGATCGACGCTGGTGATCCAGGCCTCGATCATATCCATCGCGCGGCCGTTCAACGGCTTTTGCGGGAAGGCCAGCTTCGCCACATCGACATCGCAACCCGACATTTCCGCCGCCGCGATCAGGGCAGTTTCGTTCCAGCCATCAAAAATGGCGGAGGCCGCGATATCGGGAGCCAGCGCCACGCGCAGCTCATCCAGGGTCATGTCGGCGAAGTCAGCCGGAGAATCTGTCGATGTGTCAGTCATATCAGAAAGAAGGCCCGTAGGACTTCGTGGTTCCCTTGCCTTCGCGATCTTTATCGGCGGCGGCGAATTCCTGCATGATCCGATCGTTACCGGCCATCAGCTCAGCGTATTCACGCGCAGACCGGCCCGAATTGTCATTGCGATCGGGATCGGCGCCTTGTTTGAGCAGGCGCGCAATCAGTTCCGAATTGCGCGCGTGCACAGCGGAAATCAGCGGAGTTTCACCCTGCTGATCGGCGACATCGACCTGCGCGCCACCTTTCACCAAAGCCTCAACGCTGTCGAGATCGCCATAGGCGGCCGCGATCTGGATCGGGTAAATGCCCTTTTTATCCTTGATGTTCGGATCGGCTCCGCGCTGGATCAGAAATCGCACCCACAAAGCGTCGCGCCGTTCGACCACGATGTGCAGGCCCGTGCGGCCATTGGTGATATCGCGCGAATTGATAAGTTGCGTGCCCGGCTTATTCAGCATCTCGGTCACGAGGTTGCCATCGCGTTCATCGACCGCTTCGAGGAATTCATACCCTTCCGAAAACAGCTGCGCCGACGCGGGCGCGATCAACGCCGCGGGTGCAACACCCGCTATCGCGACACAGAAAACCGCACTGGCAATCGCGCCACCCATTCCTAATTTGCGCATAACAGAGCCTGACACGCTGTGATCCTTTCGCCTATGCTGTCCCATATTGTTGTCCTAAAGAGCCCGGACAAACCCCTGAATCCCCTAATACGGGTCTATTGCTTGGTCGCCAGTTAGCAGAGCATGAATATCACTCTCAAGCCCCCCTTCATCGGTTCGTTTGGCTTCGCTGCATTGGCGGCGCTGTCCCTCTCCGCTTGCGCGCCGGAAGCTGCCGTCCCTCAGGAACCGCCGCTGGCCGGCGCGGATATCGGGGGTCCGTTCACTCTGACCAGCTCCACCGGCAACACCATCACATGGGAGGATTTTCGCGGGAGGTACGCCGTGGTCTATTTCGGCTACGCCTATTGCCCCGATGTTTGCCCCACCGACATGCAACGCACCGCGCAAGGTTTGCGCGAATTCGCCGAACAGGACGCGGGTGCCGCCTCCAAGGTGCAGGCGGTCTTCATCACCATCGATCCCGAACGCGACACGCAAGAAGTGGTGGGCGAATTTACCTCCGCCTTTTCCGACGATCTGATGGGCCTGACCGGCAGCCCCGAGGCGATCAAACAGGCCGCCGACGCCTTCCGCGTCTATTACAAGAAGGGCGAAGAAACTGGGAGCGGCGCCTATCTCGTGGACCACACCAACATCGTCTATCTGTTCGACCCGGCGGGCGAACCGCTGGCCATGCTGCCCACCAACGAGGGCGCCGACGCGGTCGCCGCTGAGCTCTCCAAATGGGTGAACTAAGAGAAAACTTCTGGGAACGGCCGATTGGCGAGCTGAACCGCGACGAGTGGGAGGCATTGTGCGACGGCTGCGGTCGCTGCTGCACGCACAAGATCGAGGACGCCGACACTGGTGAGATCGAGCAAACCAACGTCGCGTGCAAACTGCTCGACACCGGCACCGCGCAGTGCAGCGATTATCGCAACCGCAAGGCGTTTGTGCCCGACTGCCTGCGCCTGACGCTGGCGATTGTTGAAGATGTGCCCTGGCTGCCCTCCACCTGCGCCTATCGCGTACGCGCCGAAGGGCGGCCTTTGCCGGCCTGGCACTACCTGATCAGCGGCGACCGGGAGGCGGTCAAACGCGTTGGCGTGTCGGTTGCAGGCCGCGTGGTGAACGAAGCCGAGGCTGGCCCCTTGGAGCACCATATCGTGGACTGGGGCCCGCCCCGGCTGGACAATCTCGCCGCGCCTGAGTTTGATGCGGTCTGTGATGCGAGTTCAGATTAGACTTCAAGCGACAGGAGGCGGCACGGCATGATCGATTGGTTGAAGCGCGCGGCTGTTGATCCTGAGATTGAGCTTAACGGGACCAGCGTTCCGATCACCCTGCGCCGCCATCCCACCGCGAAACGCCTGACCTTGCGCCTCGCGCCCGATGGCAGCGCGGTGAAGATCACGCTGCCGCGCTGGGCCGATGGTAATGAAGCGCTGGCCTTCGCGCACGCACGAAAGGATTGGCTCGCGAACCAGCACGCGCGCATCCCTAGCCGTTCCGCGCCGCAAGCGGGCGGCGATCTGATGTTTCGCGGGCAAGCGACAGTCATCGATTGGGCAGAGGAAGCGCCGCGCCGTCCGAAATTGGAAGGTGGCGCCTTGCGCGTCGGAGGCGCGGCGGCGGGGCTTGAGGCCCGCATCAGGCGCTGGCTCGAAGCGCAAGCGCTCACTCTGCTCGAAGGCGATCTAGACGACTACGTGACCGCTGCCCGACTTGATCCGGTGCCCATTGGCATCAGCCGCGCGCAAAAGCGTTGGGGCTCGTGCTCGGATGGCGGGGCAAGCGGCCAACGCCGCATCCGCATCAATTGGCGGCTGGTGCAGGCGCCCGATTTCGTGCGACGTTCCGTGGTCGCGCATGAAGTGGCGCACTTAGTCCATTTTGACCACAGCCCAGCTTTCCATGCGCTGCTGGGCGATATTTTCGAAGGCGATATCGCCGAAGCGGACGGCTGGCTCAAAACCAAGGGGCGCACACTTTACACCGCCTTTGGCTAGGCCGCGCCCCACCGCCGCGTGGTACCCCTTAGATTCTCATTAACCCTGTTCGGTTAAAGCACGGTCATGTTTCGCAGCTCTGCCTTTGCGGCGGCTCTTTGGACCGTAGCCAGCGTCGGCCTCATCGCATCGGCGTATGATGGCGTGCGCGCGCAGGGAAATTGCGAAAACTGCGACCTGCCTCCCGGATGTCGGGGCAAAGGCAATCAGAAGCCCAAGCCAAACCAAAACCGCGACTGCCAAAGGCTTTCGATCTCCGTGGAAAGCGATATCGATTTTGGCCGGGTCGTGGTGCTGAAACGCGGCGAAGGCCGGGTGTTGCTCGATCTGGAGACGGGCCGGACCACGTTGCTTGGAGATCTGGAAGATCTAGGCGGTATGCCTATCACCGGTCAGGCGACCATCACCGGATCGCCGTTCGAACCGCTGAACATCAGCCTGCCGAGCCGCGTGTCAATGCGCGACGCAACCGGTGGCCAGGCCGAGATCGACGATTTTGTGACCGACCTTTCCGCCCTGCCCACACTGGATGCCAATGGTCAGCTGACCTTTCGGTTTTCAGGCACGCTGGTGCTGAACGCGCAGACGCGCGCTTCGGGACGGCTGCGCGGCCGCGTTCCGATCAGCGTCGAATATCCGTAGACGATACGGCTCAGAATTCGGGGCGTGTTGGGCGCCGTGCAACCACTGGCGCTATGCGGCGTGTCGCACTATATTGCGCGTATGTCCTCGATCACCCGTTTCAATCCCAAGACCGGCATTGTCGATTTCTGGCACGAGTTTCGCAAACCTAACCCGTTTCGCATTCCGATGCTGCTGGCTTCGACCGTACCATTGATGGTGATCTTTTACTGGCTGTCGGGTGAGACGCATTACTCAAACCCCGAACGCCCGGTCATCACCTATATTTCGACCCTGGATCAGGCCCGCAGCGATGCGGAAATCATCGCCTCGAACGAAGCCAATCAGGAAGTGAAGGAACTGCGCGAAGCCGCGGCTGACGACCTTGCCGAGCGCAAGCGTGAAATCTACAAACAGCTTGGCCGCGGCCTTGGCATGGATGTCGACAAGATCGCTGCCGAGGCCGACGCGCGCAAAGCCGCTGAGGATGCCGCCGCAGCGGAACGGCGGGCGGAGCGAGTCGCGCCGTCAGGCGATGAGGCGTCTGCCCCAGCGGATACGCAAGCGCCCGCCGAAAGCCCTCGATCATAAGCGCAAAACCGACCAGCGACGCCGATTGGATGGCCGCCGCTGCGCGTCTGGCGTCGCGCGCGCGTCCGATCAGTCGGCCCAATCCGGGTGTGGCGTGTTTAGTCGTCAAGGATAGCCGCGTGCTCTCAGCGGGGTGGACCCGCAAGGGTGGTCGCCCGCATGCCGAAGCGGACGCGCTTTCCCGCCTGGCACCGGGCGAAACGAAGGGCGCGAGCATCTACGTCACACTGGAACCGTGCGCTCACCAATCGGAGCGCGGCCCCGCTTGCTCCGACCTTTTGAGCGCAGCTGGCCCTGCGCGCGTGGTGATCGGCCAACGCGATCCCGATCCGCGCACCGCAGGCAAGGGCATCGCCACGCTGGAGGAAGCCGGCATTGCCGTCAGCTTGCTCGACGACGAGGCGTCATTGCGCAGCCTTGCGGGCTTTCTGACGAGCCAGACGAAGGGTCGACCTTACGTCACGCTCAAACTCGCGCAGTCGCTTGACGGGTGCATCGCGCTAGCGGACGGAACCAGCCAATGGATCACGGGCGGAGCGGCACGCGCACACTGCCACGCCATGCGGGCGCGCAACGACGCTATTCTGGTGGGCGGTGGCACATGGCGCGCCGACAGCCCTCGCCTGAATGTCCGCCTTCCCGGCTTAGAGGATCGCAGCCCCGACCGGGTGATCCTGACACGCGGGGTCCAGCCCGACGGCGCGCGCGTCATCAACACCCCCGAACAAATCGCCAATCTCGAAGGGGTGCTGCACCTCTATGTCGAAGGCGGTGCGTCGACGGCAGCGAGTTTCCTCAAGGCCGACCTTGTGGACGAATTGCATCTGTATCAGGCTCCGATCGTGATCGGCGGCGATGGGCTGAGCAGCCTCGGCGCGCTGGGCCTCACCGATCTGGCCGAAACGCATGGCCGCTGGGCGCTGAGTGAGACACGGCTGCTTGGCAGCGACCGTTTCACCGCCTATTTGCGCACTCGAAACTGACCCTCAAACCGAAAGCTCACTTTCCCATGTTCACCGGCATCGTCACCGCCATTGGCACCATCACCAAGGTCGAACAACGCGGCGATCTGCGCCTGCGCATCTCCGCTCCGCTCGACCCGGCGCGTATCGATATCGGCGCCTCGATCGCTTGTTCGGGCGTGTGCCTGACGGTCGTGGATCGCGGCGCCCTTCGACAGGCTCAGGATGACGTGGGAGGCGCATGGTTCGACGTCGATGTCTCAGCGGAAAGCGTCAGCCGCACGCGCAAAGGCATGTGGGAAGACTCAGCGACCATCAATATTGAGCCGTCCTTGCGTATTGGCGATGAATTGGGCGGTCACATCGTCACCGGTCACGTGGACTCGGTCGGCGAAGTCGTCATGTCCAAGCGTGAAGGCGACAGCTGGCGCGTGGCGATCCGCGCTAAAACTGAAATGGCCCCTTTCATCGCCGAAAAAGGCTCGATCACGGTCGACGGCGTCTCTCTGACCGTCAACGACGTCAGCGACAACGCCGATGGCACCTGCGATTTCGCGCTCAACATCATCCCGCACACCGCCGAAGTCACGACCCTGGGTGACCTGACGCAAGGCGACGAGGTCAATCTCGAGATTGACGTCTTGGCGCGCTATTTGAAGCGAATGCAGTCGCTCGCCGCTGGCTGAACCATCGAGGAGAGGATCCCACCCATGTCGTTATTCCAAGCGCACCGCCGCCAGATCCTCGGCTCGACAACCGCCGCTTTCGCGGGCTTTGCCGCAAGCTGCGCCGGGGCCAAGGTCAAACAGAACGACCGGGCCGCGCTAACGGTCACAACGGGCGCTGCGCCAAAAACCGCTTTGGTCGCCGATCCCAATGGTCTGCTCGACCTGCCCGAAGGCTTTTCCTACCGTGTCCTGTCGCAAAAGGGCGACGCGATGGATGACGGCCTAACCGTTCCCGACGCGGCCGATGGCATGGGCTGTTTCGCGCTCGCCAACGGGGACATCGCGCTGGTTCGCAACCACGAATTGTCGCCCGGTAAGGACTCAGGCGGCAAGCTGGCCGATGGTTACGCACGCGGTCCCGATGGCGCGGTCTTCCCGGGTGGCACGACCAATATCGTGCTCGACGCTGAAACGCTGGCGGTCAAACGCCAGTTCCGTTCGCTCGCTGGCACCGTGCGCAATTGTTCGGGCGGGATCACCCCGTGGGGCACATGGCTGACCTGCGAGGAGCCCGGCCGGGGCATGAAACGCCTGCCCGAACACGGCTTCGTATTCGAAGTACCCGCCGGCGCGGCGAGCCAAGTCGAAGCGATACCCTTGAAAGCCATGGGCCGTTTCAACCACGAAGCCGCCTGCGTCGATCCGGCCACCGGCATCGTCTATATGAGCGAGGACAAGGATGACGGCCTGCTCTATCGCTTTGTGCCCAAGGTGCCCGGCAACCTTTCGGCAGGCGGCCAATTGCAGGCGCCCGCCCTCACCTCCGGCATCGCGGATTCGCGCAATTGGGAGGAAGTGACCCTGCGGCGCGGCGTCGAATACACCGCGCGCTGGATCGACCTCGACAACCCCGAGGCCCCCGGTGACGACCTACGCAACCGAGGTGCGGCGGCGGGCGCGCTGATCATCTCGCGCGGCGAAGGCTTGCATATGGGCCTCGAAGGGGGTGTCGGAGAGTTCTACCTGTGCTCCACCAGCGGCGGAGCCAAGGGCCTTGGCCAGATCTTCCGCGTCCGCATTGGCGCGGTCGGTGGGCAGGACACGGTGGAGCTGTTTTTCGAAAGCGAAAATAAAGAGCATTTCAATTTCGGCGATAACCTGACGGTCGCCCCCTTCGGCGATCTGATCGTGTGCGAAGACCAATACACCGAGGTCGTCAACAACCGCCTGATCGGCATCACCCCTTCGGGCGAGCCCTACGTTTTCGGCAAGCTCAACATGCAAACCGAGCTCGCTGGCGGCTGCTTCTCCCCCGATGGCAAGACCTTCTTCGTCAACGCTTATTCACCGACCAAGACGCTGGCGATCACCGGCCCGTGGAAGGAATTCGCGGCGCGGGGATAGGGGCGAAAGAGCCAAGAACCCGGCCGCGTACAACGTCTCGGGAGCTGATACCTGCGGCTTTCTAAACTGAGGAATGTCATGGACCGTCAGACCTTTAACGTGCTGGTTCTTTGCACCGGCAATTCTGCCCGCTCAATTCTGGGCGAGGCCCTTTTCAACCATCTCGCGCAGGACGAGGTCCGGGCTTTCAGCGCAGGGAGCAAACCCAAGGGCGAGCCTCACCCCGGTGCGCTCAGACTGCTCGCGCGGCGCGGGATCGACACAGCGGATTTCCGCTCGAAAAGCTGGGACGAATTCACGGCCCCAGATGCCCCTCCGATCGATCTGGCTATTACAGTGTGCGGCAATGCGGCCGGAGAAGCTTGTCCTGTGTTCATCGGGAGCCCGCTGAAAGCGCATTGGGGGCTGCCCGATCCAGCCGACGTGACGCGTTCCGAGGCGGAAATTGATGCCGCGTTCGAGGAAACTTGGCGGTTGCTCGAATTAAGAGTGCGGGCTTTCTTTGCGCTCGACCGAACACAGCTCGACGGGGCCGAATTGCAGGCTGCCCTCGCTGAGATTGGTGCAATGGAAGGCGCTGCATAATGAGCGACTTCCAACGCCTGCGCACGCTTCCTGATCCGGCGCATATGCCAGCACTACGGCCGGAATATCTTCACGCAAGTCCGGCTCTGGGTTTCGGGCCGCTTGATCCGGCGCCTCGGGTGCTGCTGCTTTATGGCTCACTCAGAGAGCGGTCCTATTCGCGTTTGGCCGTTGAGGAGGCCGCACGGCTCCTGCAACTCTTTGGCTGCGAGACGCGCATCTTCGATCCCGGCGATCTTCCCCTGCCTGATCAGATCGAGGGCGACGATCATCCCGCCGTGCACGAATTGCGCGAACACTCGCTGTGGTCCGAGGCGCAGGTGTGGTGCAGCCCGGAACGCCATGGGACGATCACGGGGATCATGAAGGCTCAGATCGATCACCTGCCGCTGGCCTATAAAGGACTCCGCCCAACGCAGGGCCGCACTCTGGCCGTGATGCAGGTCTGCGCCGGGTCGCAGAGCTTCAACACCGTCAACACTTTGCGCATCCTTGGCCGGTGGATGCGGATGTTCAACATCCCCAATCAGTCCTCGGTGGCTAAGGCTTACGAGGAGTTCGACACGGATGGGCGCATGAAGCCGTCGGCCTATTACAACCGGATCGTCGATGTGATGGAAGAGTTGGTGCGCTTCACCGTCCTCCTGCGCCCGCACGCTGATACTCTGGTCGACCGCTATTCTGAGCGGGTCGATAAGGATTTGCCGGTAGAGACGCCTGCGGATGGTGCAGGGATTATTCGAACCTAAGGCGGTTCAGGTCACGACCAAGAAACCATAGAGGCCTCGCGTCCGGTTAACCGATTGCCGCGCGTCTACCGCCGAGCGCGGAATTGAGAAGCGCCCAAGCCTACGGAAACGACGGCGTAGGTTTTCCTACACCGCTGCCACGCGCTACCTTCGCGTCGGTTCTTTCAAATCGTCGGCTGCAAACGCGTTTCATGTTGGAGAAGTGTCAAGCGCTCCAATCACACACTTTCTCGTTCAAAATCATAGCACTGCGTTGAATTTAGACCGCTTGACAGGGTGTCAAATGTGTCAAGCGGACGCGCAATATAGTTTCCAACTTGGCTCAGGGTCTACCCAGTCAGCGGGCCGCTTTCGAATTGTTCTTTGGTCATGGCGTAAACAAGGTGCAGCACCCGCTTGCCCTGATATTGCGCCAGATGCGTCTTGCGGGTGCGGACCGCGCCGATCTTCTCCGCCGCAATGCGCGATCGGTAATTGGTCTCGCCAATCTTGAATTGGACGTAGTCGTAGCTCTGGAAAGCATGGGTCAGCATCAGGCGCTTCACCTCAGGGTTGATTCCCTTGCCCCACACTTTGGGCGCGAAGAACGTCCAGCCCACCTCGGGGCATTCGCCGTCTTCGTCCTCGACGATGCGAAATTGCGAGCTGCCGATGATTGCAGCGCTAGCCTTGTCGATCACGACCAGCGCGCCCTTCTCCGCCAGCGCCTCGGCAAAGAATCCGGCAAAGACCTCTTCGCGCCAGCGGTCGTGGATCGGGTGCTGTTCCCACACCGCCGGATCGCTGGCGACGGCGAAGAGCGCGTGCCAATCGTCCTCTTGCAAGGGGCGAAGCAGAACCCGTTCGCCTTCGAGAGTGGGTTGGCGGTCCATGACCATTCCCGCCCTGGCTCAGCCAGTGACGTCGGCGAGCGCGTCGATGAACTTGTCGATGTTGTCCATCGTCAGCCCGGCAATGTTGATACGGCCCGATCCGGCCATGTAGACGCCGTGCTCTTCCCGCATCCGGACAACCTGCTCCTTGGTCACCGGCAAGGTGGAAAACAGCCCGTTCTGTGTGCCGAGCGGGGTGAGATCGACACCGCCCGCCATGCCGGTTGCGGCGAGCCGTTCGCGAACTTGGCGCATGCGAGTGCGCATCGTGTCCAGCTCATCCAGCCAGGTCTCGGTCATCTTGGGATCGCGCAGGATCAGGCGGATCGCCGCTGCGCCGTGATCGGGCGGCATCGACCAGCTGGCGCGGGCCAAAGCGTTGGCGTTGGAGAAAGCGGTGTCGAGCGTTTCGTTCTCGCCCTCGCCCGCGAGAATATAGAACGCGCCCACACGGTCGCGGTACATGCCGAAGTTCTTGTCGCAGGAATAGGCGATGAAGGCTTCGGGCACTTTGGCGAGCAGACTGCGGAAACCGGCGGCGTCTTCTTCTAGGCCATAGCCAAGACCCTGATACGCGGTGTCGATGATCGGGAAGATGCCGCTCTCGGCGACGGCGTCGCCAATCGCAGCCCAGTCGTCGAGGCTGTAGTCGATGCCGGTGGGGTTGTGGCAGCATCCGTGGAGCAGGACGCCATCGCCCGGTTGCGAACCCCGTATCGCTTCCAAAACAGCGTCAAGGTTGGCCGTACCATCGGGATTGGCATGGTCGAAAGCGACCAGTTCAAGCTTGAGATCGTCAATAATCTGTTTGTGGTTGGGCCAGCTAGGTGTGCCCATGTGCAGGCGCGTCATCCCGGCCTTCTGCGCCAGCGCCAGCGCCAAGCGCACCGCGCCCGTCCCGCCCGGCGTCTGCATACCCTGGATGCGACCACCCATCGTGGCGTTGCCCCCAAAGATATAGGGCATCAGAGCGTTGACGAAGCCGGTGTCGCCTTCGGGTCCGAGATAGCTCTTCGATTCCTGCGTATCGACCAGCACCTGCTCGGCCTGTTTGATCGCGGCGAAGACAGGCGTGGCGCCCTGCCCTGTGCGGTAGACGCCGACGCCGAGGTCGACCTTGTCGGTGCGTTCATCCGCGGCGTGGAGTTTGATCAGCGCGAGCAGCGCGTCGGGCGATTGGGCTTCGAGTCGGTTCAGCATGGCCGCAAGCGTTGCCGCGCCCTTGCGCTGGGCGCAACCGTGTTTTGGTCGCCCCCTCAAACTTTGCGTGAAACTTGGCGCTGGGCGGGGCTCAGAACGGGAGCCAGCGCTGCTTCTTCGAAAACTTCATATAGCCCGCGTTGACGCCCAAGCGCAGGCCGGTGCCCATCCGGATCGGGATCAGCACGACATCCCCGCGGCGGACGTAACTGGCGTGCAAACCACCCACGAGATAAGCCTGCCCCTCACCCGCCGGATAGCGTTTGAAGAGGTCTTCGCTGTCCCACAGGTTGTAAACCAGGACAAAGGTGTTGGCCGCGTTGGCACCGGCGTCAAACCCGACAGAGGGTCCGTTCCAATAGACTTTGCGTTCGCCTTCGACTTTGTGGTGCAAGGTGCCTGATCCATAGCGCGCACCAAAGATAAACGCGCCACCGGCCTCGCGGCCGACAATGTATCCGTTGGGCTGGCCTTCTTTGGCCAGCAGGCCTTCGATCATTTTGGCTATGCCTTTGGCGCCTTTGCCAAACACGCCCTCAGCCGCGCCGATCAGGTCGTCCTCGGCGTAGGTGTTCGAAGCTGCGGTGGCGGTTTCGGCTGCCGGATCGGTCGCTCCGCCCGCTGCTTGCGCCACAGGTGCGGCGTCTTGCGAAGACACAGGGCTACCCACCGGCGGTTCTGAGTAGATTGCCAGCTCGTCCTCGAATGAACGGCTTGGCTCGCCTTTAGGAAGCGGCTTAGCGACCGGAAGAGCGTCTGGTGCCTTCGTATCAGGTACCACCAGATCCGCGTCGATTGCGCCTTGATCCGGGGTATCAGCGACGGCCTTGGCAAAGGCTTCGTCGGGATCGAAGGTCTCAAGATCCTGCGCAGCCAATGGCGTCGTACCAAGGCTCATAGCCGCCACAGCAAGCGCAGCCACGACAAACGCGAGCGCAGAGGAGCGATCCAGCTTGGGCTTCAAGAATGCAGCGATCTTTTGTGCAACTTTGGTCATCTCGCAGGCCTTTCCATGAAAACGGGTCTTGCGCAGCGCCAGCAGAGTCCTCGCGATCAGGCCGGGCAAGGATTGGGCGATGAGCCGAATCGAAAACGCGATGAGGCGAGACCAATCGCAGCAAGCGCCTGAACCTAGGACGAATTGCGCATTCAGCCAGCGCCTCACGGTAGGCAATTGAAGAGCAAGCAACTTGGCAAACGGTCGACATGAATGCACCGCGAAAAATTTGCCTATCGCGACTTGCCGCCTGCGCGGTGGCCGACTATAGCGCGCGGCTCGCGGCCTAAACGCGTTGCGGAGACGTGGGTGAGTGGCTGAAACCAGTTCCCTGCTAAGGAACCATACCTACTACGGGTATCGAGGGTTCGAATCCCTCCGTCTCCGCCACCTCGCTTTTCCCAGACAAACCCTCATAGTCCTCAAGCCCGCAGAAATGCGGCGTTTTTTTTCGCTCTTCGTCGTCCATATAGTTCTTTATTTGTTCCTATTCATCCGACGTCGAACATGGGTCTGAGTGTGGGTCTGGAAGGAGCGAGCGATGGGAAAATTAGCGGCGATGGGGGTCAAGAACCTGACTGAACCAGGCCGCTATTCTGACGGAGAAGGTCTGATCCCCAAACTTGCCGCAAAAGGCAAAGGCAGTTGGATTGTCCGGATTCAGGCCAATGGAAAGCGCCGAGACATCGGTTTGGGCACTCTCGCTGACTTGCCACTTGGAGAAGCTCGAGAGGCTGCGAGGGCGCTTCGCAAGGAAATGAAGGCGGGCATCGACGTTCTGGCAGAGCGTGAAAAAGAAGCGTTCGTCATCCCCTCGTTTCGCGACGCCGCCAAGCTTGTCCATGAGGAGCACAAGGCAGTCTGGAAGAACGGAAAGCATCAAGCGCAGTGGATCAACACGCTCGAAACCTACGCTTTTCCGACTTTGGGCGACAAACTCGTTTCGGAGATAGAGGGACCTGCAATCCGCGATGCACTTTCTCTGATCTGGCTGACAAAGCCAGAGACGGCTCGCCGGGTACGGCAACGAATCGGATCGGTTCTGGATTGGGCCTGAGCAAAGGGTTTTCGTGAGACTGAAGCCCCGATGCGCTCTGTTATTCGTGGCCTTCCGCGCCAGCCAAAGAAGCAATGCCATTTCGCGGCGATGCCCTACGCTGACCTCCCCGCATTCGTGACAGGGTTGCGTGGGCGTTCTTCGGTCGGCCGTCTTGCCCTAGAATTCCTGATCTTGAATGCGTCTCGCTCCGGGGAAATTCGCGGCGCATGCTGGGGCGAGATGGACGTCAAGAAGAAGCTTTGGACGATCCCGGCCGAGCGTATGAAGGCAGGGACTGCCCATGTTGTCCCGCTGTCGGAAGCAGCTTTGGACGTGCTTAAGCGGGCAAAGACATTCCGCTCTCCCGTCAGCGATCTTGTCTTTCGAGGACAGAACCCGCGTCGCCCATTGTCAGACATGACCCTGCTCAAGGTCCTTCGCGACAAGGGAGACGATTACACCGTTCACGGCTTCCGCTCGTCGTTTCGGGACTGGGTAGCCGAAAAGACTAGCTATCCAGGCGAGGTGGCAGAAGCAGCGTTGGCTCATACGATCGCGAACAAGGTCGAAGCAGCCTATCGGCGCACCGACTACCTCGACAAACGCAAACCGCTGATGACTGACTGGGCTAAGTTCGTAGCTCGCTGCAGGTGCGAATACAGATGGCTGCTTTACGCCCCAATATAGGACGTAGCCATTCGAGATCTTTGCTCCCGAAAGCGGACATTAAGCAGCTGCAGGATCCTAGGAAGCTGTTTTGGTTCGCTCACACTAATTTCTGATCTCGAGTGCCTCAGACGGTTTAATGTCGCGGATTATGGTTTGTTTGTTCGGGCACCTTTGAACATCCTTTAGTGTTGGGAAAGTGCATCGTTTGGCGTTAATCAGGTCAGATGCCACTTCGGATTTTGCAATCATTTGAAGATCTCAAGCCTTTAGTTGGGGCCATACAAAAAGCGGCGGACTCGGAACGAACTGCATTTGGATTTCTACCGCCAGATGCTTATCTCGATTTTGTGCAGCAGGGTCGCGCCATCGCAGCAATATCCGCGTGGAGTGGAGAAATGGCTGGATATTGTCTGTACGGAGGCGCCTTTCCACAAGCGACCCAGCTTCGGACGTAGCCGTCCGAATTCTTAGTTCCCAGAAGCGGACATTCTCTGCGGCCATTCCGGCCAAGGAGAATGAAAATGACATATTCACAATTTGATCCTGCAGCGCAAAGCCGTGTGCCTTGGAATTTCGGTGCCAAGATCGGCCCCAAACGTCCGTTCAATCAGAAACAGATATGGGCGATCCGCTTCTTTCTCGATCGCGAAAAGCGCGTCCGGGATAGAGCGCTCTTTGACCTAGCGATCGATAGCAAGCTCAGAGGCTGTGATCTCGTCGAGTTGAAGATTGGCGACTTGGTAAGCGGACCAAAGATCGGAACGCGCGCGACTATCACTCAGCGCAAGACTGGGCGACCCGTGCAATTTGAGATTGCCAAGGATGCCCGTGAAAGCTTGTTCGCATAGCTGGAACTTCGAGGGGGTGCTGTTAAGGATTTTGTATTCCCTAGCCGGGTTGACTATGCGCGCCATCTCAGCACGCGCCAGTACGCTCGATTGGTCGATGAGTGGGTTGAAGCAATTGGCCTCCGGACTGAGGAATATGGTACCCACTAGCTGCATCGGACCAAAGCCTCTATCATCTACAAGGCGACGGGAAATATCCGTGCGATCCAAATTCTGCTCGGGCATTCGAAAATCGAAAACACGGTTCGGTACCTCGGTGTTGACATTGAGGATGCTCTCACGCTTGCGGAAAAGACTGAGATTTGACGTTGAGGCGGTTGCTCAGAAACTCTGAGTGACCGCTTACGGGTTCGCTGCCGCACCACTCTTACGACAAGGCGTCCGGGAAGCGGTCACTCAAAGCTAAAATGGCTCGCGCGCCTGCTGCCAATCTTGAACCATCAGCGGTTGGGTTCAGGCTTGGTCGTCCTGCGCCTTTTGATCCTTGGTCTGCAACATTCCGTCAAATAGGGTCAAGCCAGCGGAAAACCCCTGCGAGAAATCCTGAGTAGACAGCGGTCATGGCCAAATAAGGAGACACGCCATGAAACGCTTTACCACTGCTTTTTCATTTGTTCTGATTTCAACAGCTGCGCCCGTTTGGGCGCAAGAGGAACCGTCTGAGATGCAACACGAGTACCAAGGCGAATTCGTCTCGGTAGACCGTGATGTTGATCAAGAAGATGGCGTGACCAACGGAACGGTCGCGGTCCAAACCAACAATGGCAACGGCGCAACGCGGACCTTCGAACGCGGCGTCGATGAAGCCAACCAATCCGCCGCGCGCAGCAGCCAGATCACGACAAACGCGGGTCAGACCCTTGCTAGCGGCGCGAGCGCGTATTGCGATGGCAACCGGACGTGCTCGGCCAATCGCAGCGCGACGGGCCCCAACGGTGATACGGTCGAAGCGAACCGTTCCATCAGCCAATCCGAGAACGGGTTCGCGCGCTCAGGAGGCGTCACTGGCCCGCAAGGGCTTAGCACAAGCACGCAGGGTTCCGGAGGCTATTCAAGCGAGGTTGGCGTTCAGCGTGGCTCTTCGCGCACCGGTCCGCAAGGCAGCTCATTCGCGAGCCAAGGCAGCGCTCAATGCGCGAACAGCGCCTGTAACCGCTCCGCCAGCCAGGTGGGCCCCCAAGTGCAAGGTCGCGCGGTCAACAACACCACAAGTCTTGGCGAATTCGGCGGCGTGAAAAACACTCGCAACGTCACTGCTCCCAATGGCCAGACGCGCACGCAAAGCCGGGTGGGCCGCGCTCGCCGACGTCCTCGCTAAGCCTCTTCTTCAGCGCTATACGCCCAGAAGAGGGCGAGCGCCGCTGCGGCTCCTTCGATGGTCGCAGCGGCGACTGGCTTGTTGCCAAAGGACCTAAGTGGCCAATTGCTGCGGGAAGAAGACTGTGGCGACCAGGCCGCCCTCTTCCCGATTGTCCAGTGTAATATGGGCGCCGTGTGTGTTCGCGATGGCTCGGGCAATCCCCAAACCAAGGCCGCTACCGCCGGTTTCGCGATTGCGCGAGCCTTCCCCTCGAAAGAAGGGCTGGAAGGCCATCTCGCGCTCTTCGTGCGACATGCCCGGCCCATCATCCTCAACGCTTATGCGCAGCCCGTCCGAGGCGAGGCGCAAGCGCACCGCGATATAACCCCGACCATAACGCCGCGCGTTTTCGATCAGGTTTTCAAAAAGGCGATGCAGCGCCAATGCGCTGCCCGCGATTGTAAAGGCGTGTGAGGCCTCGTCATCGATAAGCTCGACCGCAAAGGGGCTCGCTTCAATCATGTCGGCCAAGAATTCAATAAGCGTGATCAATTCCGGATCGACCAGCGGGCTTTCGGCGCGCGCGTAGGTGAGCATATCTGTGACGAGCTGCTCCATCAGCGCCAGATCGCCTTCATATTGCTGCGCGCCTTCACCCAACTGGTCTTCCAAGCGCAGTTTGAGCCGCGTGATACCAGTGCGAATATCATGCGCCATCGCGACCACGATATCCTCACGCTCGCGTATCAGGCCAGATAGGCGGATGCGCATACGATTGAGCGCCGCGGCCATCTGCCGCAGCTCACGCGGCCCTTTTTCCGAAATCGGCACAGCGGTCTGGGACAGACCGACCAGTTCCGCCTCGCGCTCGAGCTTCTTAATCGGTCCGCTGATGATCCAGGAAATCGTCACCCCCACGACAATTATGATCGCAAGCAGGATTACAGAGACGGAGAACACCGCGAAGGGCAAAGTCGCCAAGGACACAAGCGGCGCTAGCCAGATGATCAGCACCCGTCCGTCGTCGAGTTTGATCGCGATCTGCTGGACACTTGCGGCGAACACCGGCGGTCCCTGTCGCTTGAAGACGAGGTGGCGGGTCATTTCCCAGGCCGCGTAGGTTCGGAACCGAATATCGCGGTGCGCCAAGGCATTCGGGCCGTTCGCATGGTTGTTGATCAGCTGCGCCTTTTGCGGATCGGGCTTAGTCTCTGGCTCGAAATCAGCTTCGATGCGGGCGACCCGCCACTCGCCGCTGTAGGCGGTGAGGATGAATTCCTCCAGTTCGGGCGGCGCCTCTTCGATGCGCGTGGTCAATTCCGCGATGCTGCTGGCGTTATCGCTCAGCACGCGCGAAAAAACCGACGTCGCAATCGGTGTCTGCATCAGTGTGAGAATGATCAGCACCACGATTATGGCCACCCCAGCCAGGAGCGCCATGACACGCGCAGAGATCGAATTGAAAAACGAGCTGAAGTGGCTCTTCATCCGCCGTCTCGGATCACTTTTGCCGAGAAAGCGTAACCCAGATTGCGGACCGTTTTGATCAATGTGGGTTCGCGCGGGTCGTCTTCGATTTTGCTGCGCAGACGGCTGATCTGGGAATCGATGCTGCGGTCAAAGGCGTGGGTGTTTTCACCGCGTGAAAGGTCCAACAGCGCATCGCGCGACAGGATGCGCGGGGCGTTGTCGACAAACGCTTTGAGCAGCGCAAATTCACCTGAGGTCAGATGCACAGGCTCACCATCGCTGCGCGTTAACGACATTTCTTCGGGCACAAAGCGATAAGAGCCGAACCGCAGGGCTTGCGATTGGCTCGGCGCGACCGCGTCCTTTCCACCAACCGCACCGCGCCGCATCACGGCTTTGATCCGGGCAACAAGTTCGCGGGTGTTGAAAGGTTTGCCCAGATAATCATCAGCCCCGATTTCTAGGCCGACAATACGGTCCACATCATCGGCGAGCGCGGTCAGCATGATGACGGGAATGGCGCTTAAGGCGCGGTGGCGTTTGCAAAACGAAAGGCCATCCTCGCCGGGCATCATAAGATCCAGAACGATGATATCGATGGCCTCTACGCGAAGAATGTCTTCGGCCTCGCCAACCGATCGCGCCAAATGCGCTCGCATCCCGGCGCGCTCAAGACCGCCGCCGACAAAGCGCAAGATTTCCGCGTCATCATCAACCGCCAAGACCTGGAATCCACTATCCATCGCGCCATGATACAATCGAGGCTGCGGCTATGTCACGCATGGAATTGCGGCGGTTTCTTGCAAGCGGATCGGTGACTGCAACATTTCGCCACAAAGGGCCAAACCTGCGTGATACCCCTGCACGCTTTGACGGATAGACCCCTTTCCCATCGACCAAATGAAAGGGTTTTCACCATGACCAAAACGACTGTTTCTTTCGCCGCTTTTCGCGCCCTTATCCTGACTGCGGCCAGCGTGCCTCTCATCATCCTTGGCGCTCAACCCGCTGCGGCTCAATCCGCCAATGACGTTGAGGCCCTGCTCAAACAGGCCGACGCCAACCGCGATGGCCAAGTCACCTGGTCCGAGGTTGTCGAACTGCGCGCCAAATCGTTTAACCGCCTGGATCGCAACGGCGATGGTTACGCCGACAAGGACGATCGCCCGATGATGTTCGGCGGCAAGTTCGACCAGGCCATGACCAAGGTCGCCCGCTTTGATGCAAACGGCGATGGTCGGATTTCCAAGGCCGAGATGATGGAGGCCGACGCGCCCGCCTTTACCAAGGCCGACGCCAACGGCGACAAGATCGTCACCACCGAGGAGATCAAGGCGGCGCGCGCCGCCGGGTGACTTCTAAAATCCGGCGGTCAATCCCCCTGACGCCGGTTCCGTCCAGATTGGTCCCTAGACCTCAATTTTCGAGGGAAACACTATGTACACCCAAGACTTCCCGATTCTCTTTGCGGGTTTCGTGCTCCTGCTTGCTTTGGTGGAGTATGTCTGGCGCACGCGCAGCGGACGCGGGTATGATATGGGGTCCTTGGGGGCCAATCTGGGCATCATCATCGTGGGGCGGTTGATTACCCAACTGCTCACGGGCGGGGTGATCCTCACCACCTATTTTGCGCTTTTCACCCTAGCCCCATGGAAGCTCTCGACCGGGGAAGCCTGGGTCTGGGTCGCCGGCTTCTTCGTGCTCGAGTTCTTCTATTACTGGCAGCACCGTTTTAGCCACACGATCCGCTGGATGTGGGCCTCACATTCGGTGCACCATTCCACCAACGAGTTTACTCTGCCCGCTTCCTTCAGGCTGAGCTGGTTCGGCGTGGCTGGAGGCGGCTGGCTTGTGCTCTCGCCCATGGTCTTGCTCGGATTCCACCCGATCATGGTTGTCACACTCTTCTCTTTGAACCTGCGATTTCAGTATTTCTTGCACACTGAGGCGGTCGGCAAGCTGGGGCCGCTTGAATATGTGTTCAACACGCCCTCGCACCACCGCGTGCATCACGGCTCAAACGAGGCCTATCTCGACAAGAATTACGGCGGCGTGTTCATCATCTTTGACCGGCTTTTCGGAACCTTTGCCGAAGAGCGCGAGGACGATCCGGTCATCTACGGGCTGACGACGAAGCTTAAGAGCAACAACCCGATCACGATCAATCTGCACGAATGGCGCAATATGGCGCGCGATGCGGCGCGCGCGGGTTCGCTTCGTGCGATGTGGCGGGCTTTGTTTGGCCGTCCGTCCGATGGCCCTCTCGCCAACGAAGCCTTGAGCTCCTCTCCCGCCTTGATTGAGCCTTCGCGCGCAGACCTGACCTAACCAGCCCCCGTCAACGCAGCCGACATCGCGGCCACGACGGGCCGGTAAAATCCAGAACCTGTGCCCCTTGCACCATCCTTTCTTCAGCCAAGGAGACTACCCCTTTGAAACCCTCCACAACCACTGCGCTCGCCGCCAGCCTCGCCGCCGCCGCTTTCGCTTTGCCGGTTCAAGCCCATGCCCAGAGCGATCCGTCCGCTTCCTCCGAGGTGATGCAATGGGATGATGATGCCGAAGTTGGCAAGTTTTCTTTCAGTCTCGCGGTCGTGGCGGCGAATTACGAGGTCAATCTGGAAAACTCGCAAGTCGTCCTGCCCGAAAGTTTTGATTTCGGTGATTTCGACGTGACGCTTGATGAGGATGTCAATTTCACCAGCCTGTTCACCGGAGCCAGCGTATCGTACCGCGTCTTGCCCTTCCTGAGCCTTGATGCGCGCGCTGGCTATGTCTCTGCGGAATCCGATTTCGGCGTTACTGTCGCCGGGACCCCTGGCGATCAATTCCCCGGCCTGATCCAGGGACCTATTGCTCTCACCAGCGAGGTTTCTACCAATGTCGAAGGCGTCAACGCCGGGATTGGCGCAAAGGTGATCGTTCCAGTTTTCTCCGTGGGGAGCAAAAAAGTGCTGATGTATGGCACCTATGAGCATTCTTGGTCGGAATATGACGATGACAATTTCTCGGCCAATTACGGGCGAGTTGCGAGCGGTTTCGTGTTTCCGTTTTCCCTCGAAGACCGCTTGAAACCTGTCTTTCGATTGGGCGCAAGCTACACCAATGTTGAGCGCAGCTTTGAACGTAGTTTTTCCCTAAACGGCGAGACCGCGCTGGTCAGCGCTGATCAAGGCACTGATCACCCCGTCTCGATCGAATTCGGTGCGATCATTCCCGTTTCGCGCAAGTTCTATGTATCGATCGGGAGCTCGGTCCAAACCACCGGAAACGCTTCGTTTCTGGCGTCCCTGACATTCACGCCTTGATCGGTGAAAAGCGGAGCTTTTCGTGCGTCTAAATCCTACCAATTTGGAGAGCGGTCATAGGGTACAATGATCGTCCGCCAAACCAAGCGCCTCGCCCCAAAGGGGCGATCCAGACACGACTGGCTTGAGTCGAAACCGGAGCTGCGCATCCAAAGGTCGATCGTAGGCGAATTGCCCGCGGTCAGCCGTTGAGACGAAAAAGCAGACTGTCCGCAAACACCCCCAGAATACGACGTATAGCGATGGCTCAACCTGGGCCGGAAGCAGACAGTTAGATTCTAGTCGACTGGTCGCTAAGAGCGGTCGTTCCGCTTCCGGCACTTTGAGCGCCAAGGCCCATTTCTGAACGCACTTCAGAACCGTTGCTTGACCCTTTAGCGCTCGTGGTTCAGATATACGCGACCGTTTCGGTGGGGCGTAAGCAAATTGAAAATCCGGACTTTGCGAGAGTGGAGCGCTGCTTCGGCGCATGCTTTCGCATGGCATACGTCCATTCCCTTGCCTTTCGGTAGTGGGTCTGCCCCATGACTGGTCAAGGGCGCCAGTCTACTCGGGCAGAGCGAACCCTCACGCGGCTAGGAGAACTCTGCTGGGATCATCCATGGATGGTGCTTTGGGGCTGGTTTATTGCCACGATTGCAGCGGGGCTCGTTGCCGCTGCCTACTCAGACAACTTGGTCAGTGGAGCCGGCAGCATTGCCGGAAGCCAGTCAGCGCGCGTCGATGCCGAGTTGTTGGGGGCATTCGGGATTAGGGACAGCCAGTCGATCATACTCACATACAGCGATGCAGCATTGAACGCTAACGAGAATGCCAGAGACGAATTCATCAGTGAGATTGAGGATGGACTTTACGCGGTCCCAGCGGTCGAGTCCGTGCTTCGCGCAAGTGATCTCGTTGAACAACAGAGAGACGACAAGGGCCACGCGCTGATTATTGCGCTGAACACCAAAGATGCCCTTGCCGCCGAACAGCAGGTGCCGGTGATCCGTGCGGCAATTGGCGCGATAATGGAGCACCGACCCGACGTTGAATGGGCCGTTAGCGGACGGAGCGCTATCGGCTATGATCTAGCGGTTTTCAGCAATGAAGATAGCCTGAACTCCGAACTTCGCGCTCTGCCGCTCGCTTTGTTGGTCTTGCTATTCGCATTTGGGGCCGTGCTCTCTGCATCGCTGCCCATCTTCACAGCGATTACCGCGCGCACTGTCGCCTTTGCTGGAACTGTGGTTTTCGCCGGATTCCTAGAGATTTCGACAGTAGCGCAAGCGATTGTGACGATGCTGGCAATCGCGCTTGGGATTGATTACTCGCTATTCGTCTATCATCGCTATCGCCAGATACTATCCGAGTCCGCAGGATTCAGTCCAGACGAGATCGATTGCCACCGTCGTGACGCCCTCGTCAAAGCTATGGGGCAATCGGGGATCGTCGTGTTTTACAGCGGGATCGCAGTTGCGATCGGCATGTCGTCGCTAGTGATGACTCCCATGATGGAAATGCGTTCGATCGGTTTTGGCGGATTATTGGCTGTTGTTACGAGTGTCGCGGTGGCGCTGACCATGCTCCCGGCGTTGCTGTCGCTTTTCGGAGCAAAAGCTCTCGACTGGCCAAATCTGGCGAAGCCCGGTCGAGGATATGCGGCCATGTCGCCGGGGTGGTGTAAGTGGGGCAAAATTGTCGTCTCTCATCCCTGGATCGCTATTTCGACAAGCCTCGCCGTGGTGCTCATGATGGCAGTCCCTTCTATATACACTCAATCGGGATTTCCGGACGACGAATTCTTCCCAATCGAGTTAGAGTCCGTGCGCGGCGTGCGAATGCTGGAAGATATGGAGATTAAGGGCTTTAGCACCCCAATCTTCGTGGTGATCTCTCGGGACGATAAGAGCGAAGTCATAACATCGCAGAGCATTCCACATCTGCGCCGATTGAAGGCCGCCATCGAGGCCGATCCGCGAATTGTCGAAGTATCTTCACCACGCCTTTCAATCCGCCCCTTCATGATGCCAATTCCGGTTGCCCAGGTTCAGAAGTCACAGAGCGAAAACGGCGACAAAATCCTCTTTCGTGTGACCCCGCAGTCCGACGCCAGCCTTCTTGAACTCCGCGGGCTTGTGCGCGACATCCCGACTTGGATTGAGCTTGGGGGAGTCACTGTTGAAACAGGCGGGCAGGCGCAGTTTCTAAACGACTTCGACGATGGTGTGACCGCAAGCTACGCACCGGTCATCGTCACCGTACTGATCGCGACCGGCCTAGCGTTGCTTCTCATGCTTGGCGCTCCGCTCGCTTCGTTCAAAGCCCTCATGCTTAACCTCCTGTCGGTTGCGGCAGGATATGGAATAGTCGTTTTTGTCTTTCAGCTTGGATACGGGGCCGAGTTCTTTGGCGTGCCAGGAGCAACTGAGCTAATCCCAAGCTCTGTCCCTGTGGTCATTTTCGCTGTCTTGTTCGGCTTGAGCATGGACTATGAGATATTCCTGGTGAGCCGGATGAAAGAAATCTATCTCGCTTGTGGAGACAACGAAAAGAGCATTGTGGAAGCTCTAAGCGATACCGGATCGGTAATCAGCAGCGCCGCGCTCATCATGGCGCTGGTCTTTGGCGCGTTTGCCTTTTCTGAGATCGTGATCGTGCAAATGGTCGGCCTGGGTCTCGCAAGCGCGATATTGATTGATGCACTGATTATCAGAGCAGTTTTGGGGCCTGCATTAATGATGGTGGCGGGGCGTTGGAATTGGTGGCCATTGCTGCCAAGAGCAGAAAGCCAAGTGAGCAGACAGACATAGAGTTGCTGCGTGGCCGACTATGGCGATTGCCTGATATTACTCGGGAACGTTTGGCTCAGTCTTTGAACCGACCATTGAGCATCCAGTTTGGCCTGAGAATTTGCGCGTTCTTCGTTGCGCAAACTGACGATCTGCTCCCATACTCGGTGTTCTTTGCAAAGCGACGGTCCAATGTTTGGGTGCTGTCAGTCTAGCGCGAACTCGTCTCCACTTGGTAGAACTTGCCCTAACCGGCCTACGTTTCAAGCCATGAGATTTGGCCACTCAAGCCAGGGCGGCTGAGCGATTTGCTTTGTAAGTCTGTCTGTCGATGAGGTGACGTTCGGAGTTGAAGTGGTTGTGGATGTTGGCATGTACTGAAGCGAACTTCTGTAGCGATTTCATCTGTCGAAATCGAAGCATAGCTCGCTCTCGTCGTCGGAATGGAAGGTGGCTGTTTTCGGCGCGGTTGTTGAGCCAGCGTCCCATTTCGCGTCGTTCGAGGGTACCAAGCTTTCTCATCGCCGCTGGGTAGGATTTCAAGCCATCTGTCACGATTGTCTCGGCTTTGCCGTGCCGCTTCAGGGTTTTCTTGAAGAAGCACAAATCCGCAGGTTTGTCTCTCTTCTTCGTGACATAGCTTTCCAGGATTTCACCCTCGTGATCGACGGCGCGCCAGAGATAATGGGTCTCGCCGTTGATCTTCGCAAACACCTCATCGACGTGCCATCGCCAGTTTCGGAAACCACGCATTAGGCTGATCCGTTGCCGCTTGATGTCAGCGAACAGGGGGCCGAACCGGTTCCACCACATGCGGACCGTCTCGTGGCAAATGTCGATGCCGCGCTCAGCAAGCAGATCTTCAACGTTCCGCAAGCTAAGTGGAAAGCGGACATACATCATCACCACGAGGCGGATGACCTCGGGTGAGGAGTTGAAATAGCGGAACGGACTGGCTGGCTTCTTAGGTTTAGGCATCGTCTTGCCCTAACCCAACCCTGGCCGATCTCAATCGGGTGCATTTGCTCTGACAGCGCTCGCAGAACTGCGGGGTTCAGCCAGGCCGATTCTCAATTGCCGGGAATGTCGCAGACTAGGTGGCGGAGCAGGAGTCCGACCTAAGTTGGCCTTAAGATCTTGAATTCACGTCCGTATGAGGCTCTTGAATTTTCTCTGGCCCACATTCAGCCCCACACTTTTGAGCGGATGTAAGCGGAAGTCTGTGTACGATTTGGGACTTCGCCGGGTATCCTTGCCCCCACGAGCTGTCTGTGAGCTTCTACATAGGCGCGGACAAAAACAGCGGCGGCTCGACGTGGACTAAGCAAAGCCTCGAGAAACGTAATGACCAGTCCCGCCTATGGCATTGATCCGTTCGCCTCATTGGCATCCGTTTTGCGCCAATGATCCACCTTTCGACCATTTCTCAGAAAGTTGTTTACCCAGAGAGCAAAATAAGTCGGAACTGTTAGCTGCTGAGCCGCGTTCAAAGTAAGCGTCCCGGATTGTTTCAATCGCCCATCTTTTGTCCATCGGAGGCGTTCTTGCTTGGAAATCTCAAGCACTCCGCACAGTTCCTTTGGGGAAAGTGGCCGCGACGCTATCACATCGAGCCGAGTCGCGCTTTCAGAGACGGGCAAGTCTGTTGTTTTGCCCAAACCATCTGCCAATAGCAGCATGGCCAGCGCATCGCCTTGCCACGTCCCATCTGATGAAACTCGGCCCCAAATTCTCTCGAACTTTCTTCGAGCCTCGACACGCCGACACCGAAGACTGGGAATTGCGGCAAATAGACATCCAAGATCGAGCGTCCACCGCTTGGTGGTATGATCGTAGCTTAGTCTTTCGGAAGTCTCTTGCGGAGTGGCCCAATCGTCCATGTGAAGCCTTTTGGTTTGGCAAGGACTTTACGTTCTTTAGACAACCAATCTAAGCTGGGGATGATGCTGCCTTTCGGTACAAACGAGCCGACCTCTCCGTGCAAGATGATCTGTAGGTTACCAGTTTGCGGGCAGGTTTGCGTGGGCTGTGGTAGGACACTCGAAGAGATCACGGGTTGGTGGAGTTTCCCCGTTTCGCGCAAGATACAAGTGATCGACGACGCTACCCAGCGCATAAAAGAATGGCTCCATCATGGAGCGAGTAAGTCATTTCTTGGGCGGCGCGATATCGGGCAAGAGCCGCTTGGCGCTTGCCTTTGCGCAGAGCTTGCCAAGCCCGCACATTTTTGTCGCTACAGAGAGGGCGTTTGATGAGAAATGGGGGCGCGGATCGACAAGCATCGACTGGAGCGTGATGATCGGTGGAGCACAGTTGAGGCTCTGGTTGAACTGGCTTCGGCTGTTGAAGAGGCTGGCTCCTCGAGCGTGCTGATAGATTTCTGCACTCTCTGGCTCTCCAATATCATGCTCGCCGAACGCGATCTCGAATCTGTCGTAGAACACCTGCTCTCAGCCCTGCAATCCTCTGCCGCTCGGATAGTCTTGGTGACCAATGAGGTGGGGTCGGGAATTGCACCCGACAACAAGCTCGGCCGAGATTTTCGAGACGAGCAGGGGCGGCTCAACCAACAGCTCGCTGCGATTAGCGACCGAGTAGAACTAGGAAAGCCTCCGGCATGCTGCCCGTATGTGGAACCGGGGCAAGCGCTTTGCGCTGTGGTCGTTCCTTCACATGTTCGGGTCTGCCCCCGACCTCGACGTGGCGTTCGAAAACGAGGAAGACCGGGAAGCAGCTCGCAACTTCATGGATCTCCTGGCAGCATCGGAAGGCGACGGGGCAGGCTGATTGCATTGGGAATACGCGAGCCTTCAGGCCCACACCCGATACACATCCGGCTTTCTTCGCGAACAGTCCTGAATCAGGTCAGCTGAGGAGCCGCAACCCGTTCCTTTGACGGCCGTGTTGTCGCGCTTCGCGCGCCTGCCCGCACCACCCGTCATGAACAGGTTTCCCTTCGGCCCTTCAGGCCTCTGGTGCAGTCCTCCCATGCCCTGCTTCTTCTGGATGTTCGCAAGCCGGAGATGGTTTCCGGTTTGAGGAACTGAAGGAACTTTCATCATGACCAATATCGCAATCCTCACCGGCCGCATCGCTCGCGATCCCGATACCCGCGAGACCAAGGGCGGCACCAATGTCACCGGGATCACTGTCGTCACTGATCGCCCCGCACGCGACAAGGATGGCAAGACCTACAAGGACGAGAACGGCTACACCGCCAAGGACAGCGAGTTCCACCGGGTGACCTGCTTCAACGGCCTAGCCAAGACCGTCGGCCAGTACTGCACCAAGGGCCAGCTGGTCAGCGTTCAGGGCCGCATCCACTACACCCAGTGGGAGGACAAGGATGGGGTCACCCGCTACAACACCGAGATCCTCGCCGACAAAGTCGACTTCCTCTCCCGTGGCAACGGCAGCGGCGACGAAAACCACAACACCGACGCTCCCGAGATCGACTGACATCCATCATTATCGATCCCCATCAGAGGGGCGCTGCTCAGACTGGGCAGCGCCCCTTCTTGCTGTCAAATGAGGGGATCATGTGGAGCGAGGCTGGGGACGCACTCTGTCCCGCGCAACCTGCGGTTGCGCTCCTGAGGGTGCGGCGTCTTTGTTCCGGGCCCCGCATGCACTCCCGACCGGCAGCGGGTCGGGGCGGCGCGCAGCTGCGAAACCGGCAAATGCCGGTTCCTGGCTTCATACGCGCTCCTATGCCGCCGCCTTTTCGGTGGTGCGGTTTTGGTTGATTAAGCCATTTCCAATCTCTTGAAAGGCGAACGTGCGCAGCAGTGCCGGATGCTCTCGCTCCATCTGTCAGCCTTGCCAATAGGCCTTTAGTGCAGAAGTTGAGAACACGAGATCACGGCCTGCTATCTTGGAGAAATTCGGCACACCGTACCCGGAGATCCGGTGTCTTTAAGGCGAGGATTTCTGCGGGTTTCGCCGATATTTCGGCATCTGTCGCCAAGTAATGTCATCTGATGTCACTCCGCGATCCGCAACTCACATGTGAGTTGCTCGCCGCTAAGCTATTAATTTGAAATCAAAAAATAGCGTTTTCCTACAGGGTGGGCGCTGCCGTAGACTGATGTCAGTCCAGAGGGGTCATTGGGCCGAGGAGAGGCGGCCAAACGTCAGGTGACGCCGTGCGATTTGCCCTTCAATGCTATGTCGACGAAGATCTTCATGCGCTTGTTAAAGCCGCTGCTGATGCAGCGCATATGAGCGTCAGCCAGTGGCTGAAGCTTACCGTCATCGAGGCGCTCGACGAACCCCGGGACGAGGCGTTTCGCGATCAGGTTCTGGCCGATTTGCTGTTTACCAAAATCGCCCTCGATGGCTGGCTCCGCACACACAAGGATAAGGAACTACGGGACCGCGTGGTGGTCGCTTATCAGCGACGCATCCGAGAATATCGCGAGCGCAAAGCCGCGATGCGCGAGGGGCGCTGAGCGATGCTTTCGGTTGCCAATGTGCGCTCGGCAGGCGGTGCGGCCAACTACTTCGCCAACGACAATTACTACACCAAGGCGGACGCTGATCGGTCAGGCATCTGGGTCGGTAAGGGTGCCGAACGGATGGGTCTTTCAGGCACGGTCGATGCCAGAGCGTTTGAGGCAATCCTGCGCGGAGAGTTGCCTAATGGCGAACGTATCGGGCACCAAGGCCAGTATCATCGTGCTGGGACCGATCTGACCTTTTCGCTGCCCAAGAGCTGGTCACTGTTGGCGCTGATCGGCAAGGATCAGCGGATCATTGACGCGTACCGTTCAGCGGTCGTCGAAACACTCCACTGGGCAGAGAAGAATGCGGCCCAGTATCGTACCGAGAAGGGCGGCAAAGAACGGCTGCATGCAAGCGACAACCTGACGGTCGCGCTGTTCCAGCACGACACCAACCGCAACCAGGAACCGAACCTGCACTTCCACGCTGTGGTCGCCAACCTGACGCAGGACAAGGACGGCAAGTGGAGGGCGCTGCGCAATGACAAGCTGTGGCAGCACAATACCTTGCTCAATGCCATAACGATGGCGCGTTTCCGGATCGAGGTAGAGAAGCTTGGCTACCGGATTGGTGATTTCGGGAAGCACGGAAATTTCGACGCCAAGGGCATCGATCGGGATGCGGTGATGGCCTTTTCGTCGCGGCGGCAGGAAGTGCTCGAGGCCCGGCGAGGCGGTGGCCTTGAGGCGGGTCTGGTAGCGACGTTGGCGACACGGCAGGCCAAGCAAAGCGATGTCGATCGCGGTGCCTTGATGGCCCAATGGGAGGGGCAGGCCTGGAACCAAGGGCTCGACCTTGAAGAGATGGTGCGCGGCGCCAAGCTGCGTTCGCACGAGCTGGCTATTGCTGCTGCCAAGCGGGCGAATGATCGCCCCACTTTGCTTGAACGGGGCAAGGCCATGATCGCCATCCTCGCCGAGCGAATGGGCATCAAGGAGGGCGATCCGCTTATCCCCAAGCGGCTGCATCTGAAAGGCCGCGAAGAGATTGCGACGGCCCATGCGGTCGCATCGGCGGTGCGGCATCTTTCCGAGCGAGAGGCGGCGTTCACCGCAACCGATTTAGCCAAGGCAGCGCTCGATTTCGGCCTGCCAACGTCGATGAAGTCGGTCGAAAGGCGCATTGGCCAACTCGCCCAGCAGGGCGCGCTTCTGCGCGGACGAGGCGCGCAGAAGGGATGGCTGACCACTTCCGATGCATTGGCCTTGGAGGCCCGCATGTTGGCGGAGATCGAGAAGGGAAACGGCGCCGTTCGTCCAATCCTTGACGCCAAGACCGCTGGGCCGTTTCTGCAAGCTTCGGCAGCCATCAACTACGGGATGAAACTCAACGCCGGTCAGGAAGCGGCGGGCCGCTTGATCCTGTCCTCCACCAATCGCGTCGTAGCCGTTCAGGGTGTGGCAGGGGCAGGCAAATCGAGCGTGCTGCGGCCTCTCAACCAGCTTCTGTCAGAACAGGACAAGAGGGTCGTAGGCTTGGGTGTCCAGAACACTTTGGTCCGTTTGCTGGAAAAGGACACCGGCATTCCATCGATGACATTGCACCGCTTTCTCGGTGGACATCGAACGTTGCTGGATGGCTCCGCTGGCAAGGCCGAGATTGCCGCTGCGCGCGAGGAGTATCGCGACACCATCCTTGTTCTCGATGAAGCCTCAATGGTCTCTACCCGCGATCAGGATCGCCTTATTCGCGTCGCCAATCTGTTACAGGTCGATCGCCTCGTGCTGATGGGCGACGAGAAGCAGCTTGGTGCCGTCGAAGCGGGCAAGCCCTTCGCTCTGGCGCAGCGTGCCGGGACAGACACGGCGCGCATGGACCGCAATCTTCGCGCCCGCTCCGATACTTTGAAGAAAGCGCAGCAGGCAGCGCAGTCGGGCAAGACCAATGATGCTCTCGAGCATCTCAAGGATCACATTGTCGAGGTGCAGGAGAACAGCGCGATAGTTGCAGCCGAACGGTGGCTGTCCCTTCGGCCAGCCGAACGCGAACGCACGTCAATCTTCGCCGCAGGTCGTCGGTTGCGCTCCGAGATAAATGCCGCCGTTCAAACCGGGCTTGCCGCCAATGGCGAAATCGGACCAGTGAGCGCACGGCTTGCAGTTCTATCCCGTGTAAACGCCACACGCGAGGAATTGCGCTACGCGCGCAATTACAAGCCGGGCATGGTGCTCGAAGTGGCAAGACGACAGTCGCGCCATGGACTTCGGCGCGGAAGCCATGAAGTCGTTGCCGTCGATACTGAGAAAGGCGTTGTTACGCTTCGCGATGAGCGAGGGCATTTGCGCCGCTTCTTGCCAGCGAGGTTGTCGGCGAAGGGCAGCGACCAAACATTGCAGCTGTTCGAGAAGAAGGATCTCGATCTCTACACCGGGGACGCCATCCGTTGGACGGCCAGCGATCACAAGCGCGGAATGATAAATGCAGACCGCGCAACTGTGACCGCGATCGATCAGGACGGGGTGACGATCACGAGCTCCAGCGGCATGGAGCATAAACTGAAACCAGACGACCCGATGTTGAAGCGGATCGACCTGGCCTACGCGCTCAACGCCCACATGGCGCAGGGACTGACGGCAGACAAGGGCATCGCCGTGCTCGACAGCCGCGAGCGGCGATTGCTCTCGCAGCGCAACTTCCTTGTCACGATCACGCGCCTGCGAGACGAGCTCACGCTGATTGTCGACCACCGGGACAAGGTCGGGCGAGGGATTGCGACCAATCTGGGCGAGAAGACATCAGCCGCTGAGATCACCGAGAGGCTTGGCATAGCGGCAGCGAAGGGAGTCAGGCTGGGTCAAATCCAGGCGACTTACTCTGATCGACAGGCTGAACCCGAGAAGGCTCCCGAGCTAGCCAAGGAGCGGGTCAAACCGTTCGATATCGGCATTTGATGGTGAGACTGAAACTGGGACGGTAGCGGACAGTCTGCTTCACGTTTTGGATGATACAGAAGCTGCCGTTAGGTTTACGGTCCGAAACCGACCATCCGCGAAGGTTTTGGAACACACAAATGAGCGAGGCTCGGCGTGAACCAGACAAGCCATTTGCTGTTCGGTGAAGTGTCAGAACTGAGAGCTATTGAGATGGTCTGACGTATCCTCTTCAAAGCAACTCTAGACTCGATTCCCTTAGCACCTCCAACTTAGAGTAGCGATAGTGAGAACACACGGAGACTAGACGAGCAAGGTGATTCTTTGCAATTAAGTCGCAGAATCGTTCGCATTGTTGTTGACACTCATTCGCAAAAAAGTCAGTGCTACCCGGCTTGTGAATTGTTCGCATCTAGGGATACATCGTGACCATCAATCTTCGCACCGCCTCTCGTCTTGCTCTTGCGGCGGCGATGGGGCTTAGCTCTCAAGTCCTTCTGGCCCAGGAAAATAGCGCTCAAAACGCAGGCGCGACGCAGGAAACCGCTGAACCGCAGGATCCGGTCATCACCGTGCTGGCGACGCGCAATCCGAGCACCGCGTTCGATTTTCCCGGCCAGGTCACGGTAATTGATCGCGACGTGATCGACGATTTTAACGCGAGCACCTTGCAAGACGTCTTCGTCGCCATTCCCGGCACGACCTTTGACAGCGGTCCCCGCCGCACCGGGGACGCGCCCAATATTCGCGGTCTGTCCGGCAGCGGTGTGCTGATCTTCGAGGACGGTGCGCGGCAGAGCTTTATCTCGGGCCACGATGGTCGGTTCTTTATCGATCCCGAACTGGTCCAAACCATCGAAGTCGTGCGCGGGCCTAGCTCTGCTCTCTATGGCTCAGGCGCCCTTGGTGGCGTCATCGCGACCACGACCAAGACCGCGCGCGACTTGCTTCAGGATGGCGAACGCTTCGGCGTGCGCCTCACCGCTGGATATCAGAGCGTTAACGATGAATTTCGCGTCGGCGTGACCGGCGCGGGCCAATCGTCGGACGGCGTGTGGGACGCGCTTGCCAACGTGACCTATCGCGAATCTGGTGATATTGAGTTGGGCAGCGGCAACACGCTTCCCGCCGATGACGAAATCGTTTCAACCCTGATCAAGCTGACAGCGCGCCCTTCCGACGCTCTCGAAATTACCGGCTCTTTTTCGAGCTTCAACGCGGATTCAACCGATCCCAGCAACCCGCAAGGCGCGAATGTAGCGGGCCCAGGAAATGAGCTGGTCTTCCGTGACATCACCAGCGAAACCGCGCAGGTCGGCTTGAACTGGAACCCGGAAACGCCTGCCGTCGATCTCAACCTGGTCGGCTATTACACCAACAACTCGGTCGAAGAAGATGAGGTGTCGAGCGACCGCATCGCCGACCGGCAGGTTGAGACCATCGGCCTCCTGCTCGACAACCGCTCGCGCTTTGATCTGGGCGAAGGGTCTAATCTTACCCTGACCTACGGTGGTGAATACTACCGTGATGAGCAGACCGGGATCGACACCAACACCGCCGATGGAACGCGCGGCGGGGTGCCAGACGCCGAGACCGAGTTTGTTGGCCTGTTTTTGCAGGCTGAACTGACGCTCGACGGCCTTGGCCCGATCCCAGGTGAGTTCACCTTCATCCCCGGCATCCGCTGGGACTCATTCCAGTCGACCTCAGACGACGACACGTTTGAAATCGACGATGATGAATTTTCGCCCAAGGTCGGCGTGTCTTACAAGCCGATCCCTGAGCTGCTGTTCTTCGGAAATTACGCGCTCGGTTTTCGCGCGCCGTCCTTCAACGAGGCGTTTGCCGATGGCGCACACTTTGTGATCCCCGATCTCTCCGCCCCTCCGGGACCGCGCGGCCCGCGCTTTGTCACGAACGAATTTGTCGGCAACCCCAATTTGGAGGCCGAAGAGTCGGAAACGTTTGAATTCGGTGTTGGCCTTCAGCTTGACGATATCGTCAGTTCCGGTGACCGCTTTTCGATCAAGGGATCCTATTACGAAAGCGATGTCGACAACCTGATCGGCCTCGACGTGAACATCCCGACCGGATGCTTCGTCGCCAGCCCATTCGTGCCGCCTTGCGGCTCTGGGCCAGCGTTCAACAACGTCAGTCAGAACGTCAACATCCGCAACGCCGAAATCAGTGGGGTTGAGATCGAATTCTCTTACGCTTCTGACGGCTTTTACGCGCGCGGCAACTTCTCCAGCATTGATGGCGTCGATGCGGGCACAGGCGAATTCCTCGAAGGCGTTTTGCAGCCCGACACCATCTTCCTCGATATTGGCCAGCGTTTCGGCGACAGCGGTTTTCGCCTTGGTCTGCGCTCGATCTACGGGACGGAATTTGACGAAGTGAACGACCCGCTCGACACGCGCGGCGATTATCTGGTCAACGATCTCTATCTTGTTTTCGAGCCCGAAAGCGGGCCCTTGAAAGGCTTTCGCGTGGACCTAGGTGTCGACAATGTCGCCGACGCCGATTTCGAAGTGGTCTTTGCCGGCGTCAGCCAGCCGGGCCGTAATTTCAAAGCCGCGCTGTCGTGGTCAAAAGGGTTTTAATAGCGGCCCGCTTGTCGTATTTAATTCGCAATAGCCCCCTCAAACATGGACATCTTGTCATGCTGAAACTCACCAAATCCCTACTCGCTAGCGGCCTTGCTGTCGCTGCTGTTGCCACGGCTCCAGCGCCCGCTCTGGCCGATGGCCATATGGACAAAGCGGCCAGCGCCGATGCGGCAAAGGCTGAATTCGAAGCCGAGCGCGCCGCGATCCTGTCGATGGTCGGAGACCACGCCGTTACGTTCGATATGAAGGAGACGACCTCCTGGATGGAAAATTACGAGCCGATCGATGCGAAGTTGTCGGGCGGCTACGAGTCCGTGCGCGTAGTTGAAGACACGGGCACTAAGATTGCGCTGCAGCACCTGCTGGTCGTCGACAATGACGGCACGCCCTATGTGGTGAAGCACTGGCGGCAGGACTGGGAATATGAGCCCGAGACGCTTCTCACCTTCTCTGGCGGCGACACATGGGAATTGACCGAAGTTCCCGCTGAAAAGCGCAAAGGCGCTTGGTCGCAGACGGTCTATCAAGTCGATGACAGCCCGCGTTACGCCGGTATTGGCGAATGGGACGAGGTTGACGGCATTCAGACCTGGACGTCGAACAAAACCGCCCGCCCGCTGGCGCGCCGCGACGCGATCCGCAAGCCGATTTACGACCGCTATTACGGCGTCAACCGCCACCAGATCGGCCCCAAGGGCTGGATCCACTGGCAAGACAACCTCAAGCTGATGAGCGCCAAGGACGGTTCGGGCAAGCTGATCCCGGTCGTGCAGGAGTCGGTGCTTAACACCTATGAGCGCTGGGATGGCTACGATGTCGCGGCTGCCGATAGCTATTGGGCTAAGACCAAAGATTACTGGGCCGCGATCCGCGCCAAGTGGGACGAGGTGAAGCTCGCCAATGGCGGCATCAAGATCGAGCAGAACCCGGAAGTGGGTACGACGATTGCCGGCGAACTGCTAAAGATGGCGGACGCGATCAAGAAGGGCGAAACGCCTTCCGAAGAAGCTTCGGCCAAAGCCGTCGCGATGATCGAAGAAGGCACCAGCGTGGTGCTGGCGGGCGGCTAAGCCCGGCCAAAACTGCCCCAAAAAGCTGGCGTTAGAGCCGCTCGAAACAGCCCCAGCCGACCTCCACCGGCTAGGGTTTGTTTTTGTTCGGTTGTTGTGGCAGCCGATCCCGGAGCTCGGACCGCTCGTCGATCACAAACAAACCGATGCTGTGACCGCTGGCATCCTTCATCCAGCAGGCTCATCCAGAACATCCGACAGGGCTGCCGCTGCCTCTTAGCTCTGGTTAGAGTTGCCGAGCGGTCAGCTTGATAAGCTCACGTTGCCGATCCCACTTTTTGGCCACGGCCCTGCGCGTGCCCCGCCCCGCTTTTTCTGCGAATTGATCAAAAGCCGCGTTCACACGAGGCATAAAGCGAAGCATCTGCCAAGGGGTCATGCCAATGAGATGAAGCACGTCCCAATTGGGAAAATCAGTCGCCGAATAAAGCAGCTGCGGGTTTTCAAAGCCGAGAAAGCGTCCAACCAAACCCTTCTCCCAAAGCGATCGCATAGCCGGCGCTGATGTGTCGTATTGACAGGCGTAGTAATCATCGCGTTCCGCAGGCTGCGAGAACACATATTCGACGAACTGGATCATCCTCGGCTCAAGGGTTAGCCCGTCCGATTTGGCGTAAAGCATATCGATCCCCTCTTGGACGTCCATTATCGCCAAACGCATCAGGTAGTCGGATTGCGAGGCCAGCAACCGATCACTCGCATGGTCAAGGGCATCGTCTGTCCCGAGCGCGATCAATGTCGCGTTCCAGCGCCGGTCTCCGCGCTTGGCTGGCCGGTGCGCCATCGGAAGGACCGACAGATCGTCGGGCATTAAGGCGACAGCTTCGCGCAACGCTGCGTCAGGCTTAGCCGCTGTGCTGAACGTCGCGTGGAGACCGCGGCGGTTAGACGTGAGAGAAGCGCTCATACCGGGGGTGTCCTCTCACTCCATTGATCACTGCGAGACCCTTAAGGCCAACGCGTTTCCCATTACTCAGCGGGTTGAAGCTCTCCAGCAGGCTGCGCTTCAACTGTTTCCTTCTTGCGCCGCCGTGTATCCGCTGGGCGCTCTGCCGGAAGCTTGCCCGCCACGAAGACCATCGCTGTGCCGAGCGTCAGAAACGCAAGGTCAAACCACGCCGAACCCGCCGCGCCCGTTCCAAAGGCGCTCCACATCACATCGCCGGTGACGACCCAGTTGAGCGGTGCCAGAGCCGCCAAGCCAAAGCCAGTCACGGCGAGCAATTCGCGGTTCGCTTTGTAATCGTTGCCCCGGAAGAAGGCGAAGACGGCGACCGCAAGCCAAACGGCGAACAGGAAGATCACCATCGAGGAATAGCGCGCCGCTTCCGCGCCCCAATAGACCTTGTCGAACGCGAGCACGCTGACAGCGGCCAGCGGCAGGCCCGCGCACACGCCGGTGTTGAGGGCGCTCAGGATGGCGTAATAGCGATCGCTCTTATTGCCTTCGCCGCCATGCCGACGCCGTTCGAGCCACATCATGTTGCCCAATGCCGACATCACCGCGATGCCCATGCCAAGCACGAAGTAAATCAGCTTGAGCGTGATCCCACCATAAGTACCGTAGTGCAGCGGCGAGAAGGTCGCGAGGACATAGGCAAAAGGTCCGTTCGTCAGGAAGAGATCCTGATCAGCCTGTTGTTCGCCGGTCACCGCGCTCATCGTAAGCGTGTCGGAGTAAAGAAGGCGCTGTTCCGCCTTGTAGCTCAAGATCGCCTGCGCGTTCTGATCGCCCCAATTGGTGTAGCGGATGAAGTTTACTTCGTTGCCCGTTTCAGGGTGAATGCGCGGACCGATCTCATCAACCGGAATCATCGGTGCGGAAATGCCGGCGCGGGTCGGCTGTTCCAGCCCCAGTTCTGCGATCAGCGCCTCTTGATCGCCCTTCATCGTGACAAAGGCCATCAGCGGAAGCAGCAGCGCAACCACGCCCAGAAACGCACCGGTCAGCGCGATCATCGCGGCGAAAGGCGAGGTCCACAGACCCATCACCTTATGGCTATCCTGCCATTTAAGCCGCACCGATTTGAGGTAGCGCAGCGTGAAGAGTTCCTTGGTTATTTTTGTATGGGCCACGATCCCGGTGAGGATCAGCAGCAAGAACGCGATGCCGACAAGACCAACGATAATCCGACCCACTTGTCTTCCACCCAGCGCATCGGGCCAGGAAAGGTCGCGGTGAAGATCGTAGAGCAGCCGGTTCGCGCCCTCTTCGCGATAGGGCAGTTCCTCGCCCGTGGTCGCCGAGATGCGCGCTTCGATGCTCTGAAATTCCTTGTTCGCGTCCGGCCCGCCGACAAACAGGTCGTAATGGCCGTGTGCGCCATGTGGCACGCCAATATTCACGAAGTTCGGTTCAAATTTGCCGTCTGCACGGGCGACCAGTTCTTCCACTTTATCGTGGATCGGAATGGGATTGGCCGTGATCTCACCCCGGCGCACCTCGTCTTCCCATGGTTCAAATTCATGATGGAACAACGCCACGCTGCCTGTGAAGCAGACGAAGAACATCATGATGCCAAGGCAAACGCCCGTCCATGAATGCAGATCATAAATGCGGATTTGACGTTCGCGATTGGCCATGGTTCACTCGTGATGGTGGTTAGACGGGCGGAGGGCTAAGCGCGATAACGGCGCCGCTAACGAGACTTATTCCTAACAGATACAAGGTTACACGCCAACGGCCGGGATTCCAGTAAAGCCAGAACTGAAACCCCACCCAGACGAGCGGCATAAAAATGGTCAGGAAAAACACCTTCTGCGCAAAATCCGCTGGGAAGGCGACCGTGATGGCGGCGGTCAGCAAAAAGGTCGCGACGAACGCCCAGATCAGCGCGCTCCACAGCCGCGGATTGCGCCACGTGCCGTAGCAGATGCCGACAAAAACCGTCCCCAGGACGCCAATCATAACCGGGCTCATACGCCAGACCCCCAAGGCACGATGACCAATCCGGTCGCGAACACCGCTGCGCACACGGCGGCGAGCGGCGCGTGCGCTTTCTTGAAAGTTGCCTCCAAGAAGACACTAATGATGGCGGCGACGACCCAAGCCCCCACCCAAAGCGGAATGCCAACCTCCCAGCCTTTGATCGAGACGATCAGGCCGAGCGCAACAATCGCGCCGACCCAGCCGATCGCATAGGCCGTACGCTGAAGCGCGAGCGAATCCTTGACCCGCTTAAACCCCGTGCGCTTCTTGGCTGCGTGAAAAAACACGTAAGAGCACACATAAAGCAGCGCGGTGATGGTGAGCAGGTCCATGGAGGCGCGCCGCTATCAGAAGCTGCCGGTTAGGCGGACACCGAATTGACGCGGCGTATTGGCGATGGCGGTCGTGATATCGTTGGGAATGAAGCCAGCGCTCGGGTTGGTCGGATCAATCGGATCGTTGATCACGTCGAAGGTGAAGAACCGTTCGTTGAACAGGTTTCGCGCAAACACTTCGATGGTGAAGTTGTTTCCTTCGTATCCGATGTTGATGTCGCTGGTGAAACCTGGGTCGTTTTGGCCCGAGGGATCCTGCACGCGCTCGGTCGCTCCCGGCACTTCAGCGTTGATATCGTTGAAGCTGGTGAAAGCTCCGCCGGTCAGACGGTTTTGCACATTGATGTAGAACCCGCTGTCGTGCTCATAACGACCACCAAAACCGACCGTAACGTCTGGGGCGGACAGAAATTCAAAGTCTGTGATGTCATTGCCGAGAGTTCCCGCGCCATCGGTGAAAACCGTATCGGCGTATCCGATATTGGCAAAAATGCTCAGCCCATCGGTGGGGTACATCGTCCCTTCGATCTCAAAGCCGGTGAGCCTCGAAGACCCAGCGTTATCGGTGATCGTATCAAGCGGGTTGTTGGACAACTGCACGAAGATCAGCTGGTCGGTGTAGTCGATGCGATACGCGTTGGCGTTGAGAACAAAGTCCCCGTCACCCCATACCGAGCGGAACGACACTTCGTAGTTGTTTGAAAACTCTGGATCGAACGGATTGACGATCCCAGCCGCCTCAAGCGCAGCCTGGTCGCTGCCTTCGGGTGCGAGCGAGGCGCGGAAGGTGTTGAACGAAAGGCCGCCCGCGCGATAAGCGCGTTGGTATGTAAAGCCGAGCGAGACATCGTCGGTGAAGTTGTAGACGATGCCCGCTTTAGGCAAGAAAGCTTCGAACGTGGTGTCGGCCGTGAAATTAAAGACGTTCGAAAACTGCGCCGCCACTTGGCCGAGAAGGCCGTCGATCAGCGGGTCTCCCGCCGAGGGAAGGGTTGGGACGAAGGTGCCGTTGGTGATGTCTTGCTGCACGCGTTCGTTGTCGTAGCGCGCACCCAGAGTGATACTGACCTTATCGCTGATATCCCACGTCGCTTCCCCGAACAACGCCAGGTTGCGAAGGTCTGTGGTTGATTGGTTGATGAGCGACACAGGAAAAGCTGGGACAGCGGCCACCACCTGGCCGCGCAGGAACGTCGCTGTTGGCACATCAAGACCCAACACGAATGCAAGCGTGGCCGGATCCGGAAAAGCAAAATCGGTGTCAACGACCGTGTCGGAGTCGCTGTCGAGGTTGCCGTTGCTGTCGAAGTAGTATCCGCCAAGCAGAACGGACAGGTTGTCGCTTTCGTAGGTCAGGCGCAGCTCTTGCGTGAAGACCTCATCATCGTTGAACTGCTCGATCGGCAAATCTGCCGCACCACCGGGAAGCGGAAGCGGGGTGTCGATCGGGTTGCTGTTATCTGGATCAAGCCGGCGGAAACTGTTGGTGTCTATGTAGCCAGTGATGGCGGTCAGTGTCAGTTCGGGGGTAAAGTCGTAACTTAGGTTGGCCGACGCGACGTACGCTTCGGCAGTCTGACGATCGATGATGTTCTGGTTTGAAGTTCTCTCGCCCGTGTCCCGAAAGACGCTTTCGATCACTCGGTTTTCGCCCTCCTCGTTGTCCGTGTAGGTGAAGCCAAATCGAGCCGAGAAATCGGGTGCAAAATCGGGCGTCACCAGAAGGGTCGCACGCGCTGTGATGCCCTCGGATTCGTCGATTTCATCGTTGTTGAGAAACGTGTTGTTCACAAAACCGTCGGAGCGAAGATAGTCGCCCGCGACGCGCAGCGAAACCTGACCTGGCGCGATGGGTACAGTGAGAGCCCCTGAGGTGCGGTACGAGTTGAATTCGGCGGCTTCGAGCTGGAAATCTCCCTCAAAGTCGTCGCCAGGATCAACCGTGTTGACGACAACGGCTCCAGCCAAGGCGTTGCGACCCTGAATGGTCGATTGAGGACCACGGAAGATCTCGACGCTGCCAACGTCCCAAAGGCTGAAGGCGCCGTTGGCCAGCAGGTTGCTGGGAATGAAGACTCCGTCGATGAAGATCGCGGCCACGTCGCTCGATGAGCCAGCGCCTGCGCCCGTGTTGCGTATTCCTCGGATTGAAAAGCCTGACCCATCAAAGAGGCTGGCGACGTTGGCCGTTTGGTTCAGGACGTCATCAATATCGCGGAAGTTTTTTTCGGCGATAGAGCTTGCGTCAATCACCGCGACCGAGGCTTGCGTATCCTGCAAGCTGCGCGAAATCTTCTGACCGGTGACGATGATGATCTGTTGATCCTCTTCCGCCTCCTCGGCCGGCGCTTCTAGATCGGCGGCGGGCGGGTCTTGCGCCAAGGCTGCGGTGCTGCCGAGCGTAAGGGCGATTGCGCCCGTTCCAAGCATCAGAGTGCGACGCGCGGCGCGCCGGAAATCGGTGTTCATCAAGTGTCCCCTGGAAAATCCCATTAGCGCGCTAACGAGAGTCATTCTTATTTGCAATCTTTTTGAAAGCCGCTCGCAATTAGCGCGGCCTCGTGGCTATTCCGTCACAGGTGCAAAATGGCGCACCAGACGCTGGCACGTTGACCACAGCGAGTTGCGCGCGCTTTCGCCCAGCATGTCTTCGATCATCTCATCGAAAGCGCCGCGGTCCGAACGCGTCGCCGCTTCGCACAGATCGGCCAGCAGCATTTCGTCGTAGCTCAACCGGGGGTTGCACGGCAGGTGAAGCGAAATCGGTTCAGGCCAAGCGCGCCCAGCCTCGTCAACAAACACATGAAAGCTTGAAACCGCGCTGCGACAGCCAAGCTGCTGCGCCAAACGGTTGGGGCAATAGGCCTTCGAAGCTCTCGCCACATGGCAATACCGCAGCGCCCCCACAATGCGCGCCCGCGTTGTGTCGATGTCGCGGATGTCGGGCGTGTGTGAAAGCTGATCGAGGTCAAAGGGCATGAAGCGCGCCTCCCTGTTGGTGCGAGCCAAACGGGCAATCTTGCTGATTGGCTGGTGATGTCGTGAGGTTGGAAACGGCGGAGGGTGCGGCGAAACCGATGGCGTCGCACACACAGCTCGCTGCCCAGCTGATCGCGCCGGGTAGCCCATGCGGAATGACCCGCGATCCGCGCATCGGCCGCAGCGCCGGCGCGTGTCGCACCACGCCCAGAAGCGCTTTTTCATCGGGCGAGAAGGTCTGCGCGCAGCAGCATTCGCGGATCAAGGGCCGTCCCAGATGCCCTTCAGTAAGCTCAAACAGGCTGCAACAGGCGGGCGCGGACTCATCGGGAAAGCGGTGCTTGGCCGCCTCGGCGTACATCTCGGGGAGGGGGTTGCGTCCCTCTTCGCGGCCCATCGCCCAAAGGCGAAACAAACGCACGAAGATCGCCTCTTTGAACGCCTTTTGCTTGCTGTGTCGCATCATCACCTCCTGCGAATCCATTCGGTCTCGCCCCCGCTTTCGAATCTTCTATTGCATATCATTCGCAATAAGAGCAAGGTGCTTTCATCAATCAGGCGGGAGAAACGCCATGACGCATGCGAAGTCGCTGGCTCTGGATCGCGGGGGCACCTCGCTCGATCATGTTGCGCTGGGCGTGCCGGACACCAAACGCGGGGTCGAGGAGGTCGCCGAGCGGCTTGGTTACGTGCCGACCCTCACAGAGCCGGAACCCGACCAGTTTTATTGGAGCGCAGCCCTGCCTATTGGCGCGGGCCGGTTTCTCGAAATACTGGGGCCCAATCCCGCCTTCACCAAATTCAATCCCTTTATCGAAGTGGTGAAGCGCCTCGATGGGCCAAGACCTTTGTTCTGGTATGTTGCCACCGACGACTTCGCCGCGTTCCAAGCCGCCGCCAAACAAGCAGGCGCGCCGGTCGAACGGGTGGAAACGGTGACATATGAAAAACGCGGGCAGGTCACCGATTACACGCGCGGCTATCTTGGCCCCGGCTTTTTAAGCGTCAGCCCCAATGTGATCGAGTGGCGTTCGCGCTATTCTGCGTTAGACGAAGGCGAAGGGCCGCAATTCCTGGGCCTGCAACTCAGCCACCCGGAAGCCGACCGGCTCAACACCGCTTTCGCCACACTCGGCATCGATCAACTGGTCCACAAAGGACCGCATTCGATGACCCTAAATCTCGGCACTCCAAACGGCCCGGTCGAATTTTCGGGCGAAGGGTTGGAGTTTCGGGGCGTGGGCGCGCTCGCTGCCATGGTGCACAGCTATGGTCGGTGGCTGTTGGATAAGGTAACCTGAAACGGAGACGTTGGGAGGGACATATGCCGCAGATTGAAAGCGTCGCCGGGCTTGAAGCCATAGTCGGCAAGAAAGCGCCCGCGCTCGACATGAAGGTGGTGGATCACATCGACCCCGCCTCGCTAGCGTGGCTGTCGCACTCAACCGTCACGCTCGCGACCGTCGGCAGCCCGGATGGCCCGGCCATGGTCATCGGCGGTGGGACGGCAGGTTTCGCCAGCGGAGCCGACAAGACGCTCCGGATCCCCCGCGAAAACCTCGACGAAAACGCTAGCATCCAAGCGGGAGCGCCCTTTGGCTCGCTGTGGCTGGTGCCCGGCATGAATGAGAGCCTGCGTATCAACGGAACGGTGAAAGGGATTTCGTCCGACTCGGTGATGATTGATGTCACCGAATGCTACCTCCATTGCGCCAAGGCCTTCTTGCGATCCGCCTTCTGGCAGGCTGCGCCCGGCAAGGATGCGCCATCCGAGGCGCCCGATTTCGCCAAAGCGGCGTGTCTGATGGCGCTCGGCACGATCGACAGCGAGGGGCGAGCCGATGTCAGTCCCAAGGGCGATCCGGCCGAACGGTTGATGCGCTTTGATGGAGAGCGCCTGCTGTTTGCCGACCGGCCCGGAAATCGGCGCACCGACAGCTTTCGCAACATTCTGGTGCAGCCGCGCGTTGCGATCATGGCTCTGATTCCGGGGGCCTGCAACGTGCTACATGTCCAAGGCGAAGCCACTTTGACCGACGACTTGGAAACGCGCGCTCTGTTTGAGGTGCAAGATAAAGTGCCCAAGCTGGCCATCGAAGTTCGCGTAACCGATTGGTCAATCACGTCCTCCCAGGCCCTTCAAAGCGCTCAGCTTTGGCCCGCGCCACCACCGCCCGAAGATCTGAAGCCTGCCAAGATCTTCGCCGAGCATATGCGTCTGAGCAAACAGAAGTCGCTTTCGGCCCGCATGGCTAAAGCGGCGGTATCGGTGCCCGGATTGGTTCGACGGAGTCTCGAAAGCGACTACGAGAAGAACCTCTACTAGGAGCCGGGCGAATGCAGCGCGCGATCATTTTTGCCGGTTTGATGGTCTTTGCCATGGGGCAGACCATTTTGTTCGCGCTGCTCGGCCCCGCAACGCGCGAGATGGGCTTTGCCGAATGGCAAGTGGGCGCGATCATCTCGACCTCTGCGGTGGTCTTTGTCGCGATCTCGGCGCTCTGGGGCCGCATCGCCGATCGTTGGGGGCGCCGGAACACGATTGTCACCGGGCTGCTCGGCTATTCGCTTTCGACCTTCCTGTTTGCCTGGCTGTTGAACCTCGGGATCGAAGGGACGCTGGTCGCGGGGACGGCGTTCGCAGCGCTGATCGCGGCGCGCGTCGCGTATTCGTTGACCACGAGCGGCATTCAGCCCGCAGCGGTCGCCTTGATGGCGGACCTTACTTCGAGCGAGGATCGCTCCGCCGGGGTGGCGGCGGTGGGCGCGGCGTTTGGCCTTGGAACCGTGCTTGGCCCGGCGCTGGCATTCGCGGTGGTGGGATTTGGTCTTTTGACGCCGCTTTGGCTCGCGGCAGGCGCGGCCTTGGTGATCGCTGCCCTCGCGGCGCGCTTTGTCAAAGACCCGCCGCGCCGGGAAAGCGAGGATCCTTCATCGGCGGATGCAAAGCCTGACCTTCGCGCGCTTGCTCCGTTCCTCTTGCTGGGGTTGGGCACCTTTGTCGCCATTGCGGCGATCCAGCAGACCATGGCCTTCTACATTCAGGATTTCACGGGCGCGAGCGCGTTGGAGACCGCGCGGTTAGCGGGCAACGCCTTTGTCGTTCTCGCTTTGGCGAGTTTGGCTGTGCAAGGCGGAGTTGTGCAGCGGTTGAGACCGTCACCGGTCAAGATGCTGAGCGTCGGTTTCCCGATTGCCGCAGCGGGGATCGCGATCATGGCTCTGGCGCCGACCTATTGGATCATTGTACTGGGCTTTGGCGTGATGGGCGCTGGTTTCGGCCTTGTCCAACCGGGGATCAGCGCGATTGTCTCGCTCGCCACCGGGGCACAAGCGCAAGGCAACGCGGCGGGCTATGTGCAGGCCGCGATGGCCGGTGGGTTTGTGATCGGGCCGCTGGCGGGGACGCTGATCTATCCGCTGACACCGGCCGCGCCCTTGTGGTTGGCGCTTGCGTGCTGCCTTGTGTGTTACGCCGTGTTCTTGTGGGTCGCGAGAGCGCGGGCTGTCTCGACGCCGTCGCCTTCAAATGAGGTTTCAGAGACCGCAAAGTAGCGCTTAGATGTTAGACTTGGCCGCCTTTGGCCAAGCATGAGACGAGCGCAGACAGCAGACAGACAGTGCCAATCATGAAAGCGCTTACAGAGACAGGAAGACCCTCATGCCAAGCGCTGCGGAGTTGGCCATCAGAAGCCCATTGCTGATCAGCGCTGGTTTTCGTGGTGGTGTCGCGCAGACGCATCGAACTCTGCTCACTGCCCGATTGTTGTGGCAGGCTTCTCGGCGCAGGGGGCGTGCACCTTTGGCTTTTCCGTGTCAAAATCCATACCTGAACGCACAGCCTCGACCGCCCAGTCAATGGCCTTGCTGAGGCTATAGTCACTGTCCGATGGATGAGAGGCGGGCTCCATTCTCAAGGTCCTGAGCAATCGACGCTCATCGTCCGAATAATGCGGATCCGCCATGCTCGCGGGCACCAACGACCGGCTCAATTGCGCCTCCAGAAGATCGAAAAGGCAACCACAGGCGGCCCCCGTGAAACCGGCGAAGCCTTGATGCTGCACTTCCGACTGCAGCGCGAGGATCGGATGCACGCTTTTCTCACGCGCCTGCGCCCATAGCCGGAAAAGGCGGATGAATAGGACATCCTTGAACCCTCGCCTGATGGGCTTGGAGAATGGCTTATGCACGTCGTCGCCTCCGAATATCGAAAAATATCCACTTTTATTGCAATTAAGATTGACTCGCATTTGCATAGAAGGCAATAGCCAAAATCGAGGAGGACAGGGGTCGCAACGGACGGGAGTTCGCAAGCACCCACTACCCAACGTTTCGTCGGTGCGCCTTTGCTGGCTTATCCGGCGCAGCTCCCAAACTGCTCTCCTAGGCTGTTTATCCCACAGCCTTATTGGCCTCGATCGGTGTCCTGCTCTTCACCGGTCGAGGCCAGCTTTTCTTCACTAAGCGACCACCTTCACAGCATCCCACAAATGCGATTGACTCTCATTTGCTTTAATGCGTATCTCTGCGAATTAGTCGCATTTGCACTATTTGGGAATCATTCATTCATGACAAAGCGTATCTCTCAGCGCCGTTTCTGGTGCGCGTCCTCTCTCGCTCTGGCCGCTATGGCCATGCCCGCCTCGCTCGCCGCACAGGAGACCGACGAGGACGAGGTTGAAGAAACCGAAGACGGCCAGGAAATCGGCACCGTCGACATTGGCGAGAGCGTCCGCTCGATCCAGACCAACACCGCTACGCCCACCACTGTGATCAATCGCGAGGAAATCCTCGACCGGCAAGCCAACACGATCGCCGAACTGGTCGACTCAGTTCCCGGTGTGAGCCTCGTCAACGGCTCCACCCCCATCGGCTCCAGCATCTCAATCCGTGGCTTTGGCTTCAACCAGGTCTTCGGCACCGACAGCAAGGTCCAGATCCAGGTCGACGGCGCCGCATCCAACCCCGACGAGATCTATCGCCTCGGCAACCAGATCTTCACCGAGCCGGACCTCTACAAATCCGTCGAAGTGATCCGCGGCACCGTGGGTAGTTTTGAATACGGTTCGGGCATTATCGGCGGCCTCATCCGCCTCGAAACGGTCGACGCGCTTGACCTCACCGGCGGCGAAGCGGGCGTCGCGGCGAACCAGACCCTTGGCTACTTCACCAATGGCGATGGCTTCCAAAGCTCCAGCACGCTCGCCATCGCGCCATCCGACCGGGTCGAGTTGCTCGGCAACTTCACCTACCGCGAACAGGGCAATCCCGACGATGGACGCGGCATGGAGATCGGCAACAGCGAGTTTGAGTTGCCATCCTTCCTGATCAAGGCCGGCGTCTATCTTGATCCGAACAAAGAGCACTATGTGCGCGCCAGCTTCCAGCAGAGCACGACCGCCGACCGCGACGTGCCGCTCGACACGTTCATCACCGAGACCGACTTCTTCGGCAATGTCGACCGCGACACGACCAGCCAGGTCGCCATCCTGCGCTACAACTACAACCCCGTCGCCACCGACGCGGTCGACCTGTCGGCGCAGTTCTCTTACTCGAACCAGGATATCGAACAGACCTTCATCCCCGGCTCCAGCACCGGCGGACCGGGCTTTGACCGCTTCGTCGCGGGCCTCGGCAACGCCGATCTCCAGTTTGAAACCTATCAATTCCTGGTCAAGAACTCGGCCTTTTTCGCAACCGGTTCGGTGCAGCACAATCTGCGCGTCGGTGTCGACTTCCGCCGCAATGTCCGCCTGGACGCCAACTCCGCACCGGGTGGCGAAGACGAGCGCATCGCCTTCTTCCTGGTCGACGATATCGAGCTGGTGCGCGGCCTCACGCTGACCCCGGCGATCCGCTACGAAGCGCAGGACTTGGAAGCCGAACCAGCATTGGACGATGGCACGGACTTCAGCGGCTCACGCGACGCGCTGATGGGCGGCGTTTCGCTGCGGTACGAGCTGGAAAACGGCCTCGCCTTCTTCACCAGCTGGGCGGAATCGCGCAACTTGCCGATCCTCGACGATCTCGAAAACCCGGTCCTGCGCGGACAGATCGAAGTGGGCCAGACTTTCGAAGCGGGCGCCTCGTTCAACCGCATTGGTGTGTTCAGCGCCAACGACGCGCTTGCGTTCAAGCTGAACTACTACAACAGCGATGTGGACAGCCTATCGAGCACGCGTGGCGTCGCCTCGGTTGAAACCGACGGCATCGAAATCGAAGCCTCCTACGCCATGCGCAATGGGTTCTACTTCGACGTCAACGCCAGCATCATTTCAGGCGACGAGATCGACGCCGATGGTGTGGCGTCCGATTGGCGCAACCTGCCGCAAGACACCTATCAGGCGGCCTTCGGTAAGCGTTTTGGCGATCTGTTGAACCTGCGTTGGGAAACCGTCATCGCGTCAGACCGCGTGCAGGATGGCGTCAACGAAGACAACGGCTTCGACGTGCACAACATCCGCGCCAACCTGACGCCAAGCGGCGGCTTCCTCGATGGGTTCTCTCTTCGCGTCAGCGTCGAAAACCTGTTTGACAGCTTCTACCAACCCGCTCGCGCCTTGCGCGCCGCGCCGGGCCGCAACTTCAAGTTCACCGTGGCCAAGAGGTTCTGAGCCAACAGGGGGTGTGACGCGCCATCGTGGGGCGGGCGGCTGTCCCGCGGTGGCGCTCATACTGTTTCATAAGGGCAGTGAAATTCGATGACGGATATGTTTGGAGCGATTTGGGATACGGTTCTTTTGGGTGGGCCGGTCCTCATTCTTCTTCTGATAGCCAGCGTGCTCTCGCTCGCGCTGTTCGGCGTCAAAGTGCAGCAGTTCCGCCAGGCGGGCGTCGGCCAGCACGATGAACTAGTCAAGCTTATCCGCCTGCACGATCGCGGCGAAGTGGCCGAGGTTGAACAGCGTTTGGACGGGGCAACGGATTACCTCGGTCGATTCGCGCTCCTCGCCGTTCGCAGCGGCAATGCAAAAGAGGCGCGCGAACGGCTGGAGGCCGAAGCGGAGCAAAGCTTTCTCAAACTGGAAAGCGGGCTGCGCATTCTTGATATCGTTGCTCAAACCGCGCCGCTTCTGGGTCTGTTCGGGACGGTTCTGGGCATGATCGAAGCGTTTCAGGCGCTTCAAGGCGCGGGCACTCAGGTTGATCCCAGCGTTCTGGCGGGTGGTATCTGGGTCGCGCTGTTGACCACAGCGGCGGGCCTGGCGGTCGCCATGCCGGTGTCTATCGGGCTTGCCTGGCTGGAAAGCCAGCTCGACCGCGACCGGGCCATGGCCGAACGCATCCTGAGTTCCATTGCCACCCCTCTGCCGCCCGCCACGCAGCCGGTGCTGGCGGCGAGCGAAGGGAAAAAGGTGCGCGCGTGATTACGGCCAGCCGCCGGCGTCGACGCACCTTGTCGATCACCTCGCTTATCGATGTGATCTTCCTCTTGCTGCTGTTCTTCATGCTGGCCTCCACCTTTCAGCAGTTTTCCGAACTCGAAGTCGCAGGGGTATCGGGCGGCGGCGCAAGCGCGGCCGCGCCGGATGATGCGCCTTTGCGCCTTGTGATTGAACCCAGCGCTTTGACGTTCAACGGTTCACCAACCGCGCAAGAGGCGTTGGTGCAGCGCCTGAACGCGCCATCAGATGAGGCCAAACGGGTGAACGTGGAGGTTTCGCCGGGCGTATCCTCGCAGCGTCTGGTTGATGTGTTGGTCCAGCTTGAGCCGATTGATGGTTTGGAAGTCAATATGGTGGTGCCGTCATGATAACCAGTCGCCGCCGCCGGGTGGAGCGCGAGCCCACCATCGCGCTCATCAATATTGTGTTCCTGATCCTGATCTTCTTCATGGTCGCCGGAACCCTGTCGCAGACGCCCAAAGCGGCCTTCGAATTTGTCAGCAGCAACGATCTGGAATGCTGTGCGCCGGGGGACACGCTAACGATCTCTCGCGAAGGCGCGCTCGCCTATAACGGCGCGGATTACAGCGATGTCAGTGCCTTGATCGCCGCCAATCCGGAATTGCGCGATGTGACCCGCGTGATCCCAGCGCGTGATCTGCCCGCGACGCGGCTGATGGGTTTGCTCAAAGATCTGCGTCTGGCCGGTGTCAAACAGTTGGTTCTTGTGACGGAACGGGCCTCATGAGCCGCGCTGACACCGCCACCCTATCGCCAGCCGAGGCGATTGGTGAGGAACACGAGAAGACCCTGCGCCAGTTCGCCATCGCGGCTGGCGTGTCGCTGGTCGCGCACGCGCTTGTGCTGCTTCTGTTTGTGGAGCCGAGCTATGAGGAGGCGCGGCTGGCGGGTGGCGGGGCTTCGTTCGGGCTCTCCGGCGGCGGATTGGGCGAAGGCGCGGACACGGCGCCGCCAAGCGAGACGGATGCTTTAGAGGAAAAGGCCGAAGAGGCGGCGACCGAGATGAGCGAGGCGATGGAGGCCGAGGCGCAAGATCCCTCGCAAACCCGGACCGCCGAGACTTCGCCTCAAACCACGCCGGTTGCGGCGGAAGCGGTGACGCCCCAGCCCGCAACGCAAAGGGCCACGCCGCCGCCCAGCGGGTCTCAGCCGCGCCCGACGGCCCAGCGACCAAGGGCCAGCGCACCAAGCCAGACGCCGCCCAACCCCACCCGCCGGTCGGCCGGATCAACGGGCCGCACTTCGCCATCGGCCGCGAAAGCCAACACGGGCAACACTCCTTCCAACGCCGCTTCGACCAACGCCGCAGCGAGCGGTGGCACATCCAATTCCGGCACCGGCACGGGCAGCGGCTCGGCGCAAACAGGCGCGGGCAACGCAGCGACGTCGAACTACACCGGGATCGTGACCGCGCATATTCGGCGCAAGCGTCGCTCGAACGCGGCGGGCGCGGGATCGGCGATCCTCAAGTTGAGCATCGCGGCCAATGGGCGGCTTGAGACGATCGACGTCTACAAGTCCTCGGGCTCAACCCGCTTTGATCGGCAAGCCATGCGCATGGCGAAGATGGCCTCGCCGTACCCCAAGCCACCTGCCGGGCAAGGACCGGTCTTGGTGCGGATCAAAGGGAGCTAACGGTGGGTTTGCCAGTCTCAAATACAGCACGGCTGATGGGGCAGTCGATGGGGCGAATGTTGCTCACAAGGCAATTGACGGCGATGCTATTGAGAATTATTACTAACTATAGATTTGGCGGAGCCATGATTCCGTCTGCCCCCGAAACAGCGAAACAACGGAGCCCCATATCCCATGCGTAAATCGCTGATCGCTCAAACCGCTTCCGTCGCGACTGCGTCGATTGCCTTTGCTGCCACTCCGGCAGTGGCGCAGGAAGCCAACGCGACCTTCGACATTCCGCGCCTGAAGGCGTCCAACTATCGCAAGCCTTACGTCGCGATCTGGCTCGAAGACGCGGATCGTAAGGCGGTCAAGATGTACCGCGTGCTATTCGATCAATCGCCGATTGGTGACAATTGGCTGCCCGATATGAAGACGTGGTGGCGCCGGGGTGGCCGGGCGATGAAGATGCCGGTGGCGGGCGTCACGCGGCCAACGCGCGGGCCGGGCTCCTACAAGCTGAAGATGGGTTCCTTGGCCAATCTGCCTGCCGGCCAATACGCGCTCGTCTTCGAAGCCGCGCGCGAAAAAGGCGGGCGCGAAGTGGTGAAGCTGCCGTTCGATTGGGCGCCGGGCAAAGCGGTCAAAGTATCCGCCTCCGGCTCAAGTGAAATGGGCAAGGTTTCCCTCACTATTTCAGATAGTTAATGTCTAAGTGAGCGCGTTTGTGTCGCGTCTCACAAGGGCAAACTTAGACAACTTAAAACGAGACCAAAATGCTCAACCGAACCTCAAAAACGCTCCTAACCGCCATCACCACAGCGATCCTCGCCGCCCCCGTACTAGCGCACACGAGCTACATGAAGCCCTCGCGCTTTACCGTGAACAACGAAGATCTGATCACAGTCGAATCCGCTTTCGCCGAAGAGTTCTTCATCCCCGATGTCGCCGTCGAAAACGCCGACTTTCACGTTATCAAACCTGACGGCACCCGCGCCGATTTTGACAGCGTCAATCCGCTCAAACAGATTGTTATTCTGGAGGCCGGTATCGAGGAGGAAGGAACGTACCGCTTCTCGACCGGCGTCCGGCGCGGTCGTCGCTCAACGCTGGCGATGGTGGACGGCGAGTGGGTGAACACATTCCGCAACGGCAACAAAGTGCCCGAGAACGCAACCGCCACGAAAATCCGCGAAACGGAGACTGTCGCCGACGCCTACCTTAGCAAGAAGGCTCCAACCCGCGCTCCCGTAGACGTGCAGGTCGGACGTTTGGTGCTGCAACCTATCACCCATCCCAGCGATGCCTTTTTGGGCGACCCGTTTGAGTTCCAATTGCTGTTTGATGGCAAGCCACTCGCTGGCCACGTCATGAACATCGACCGCGACGGCGCGCAATACGACGCATCCAAATTCCACGAGGAAGCGCCAACGGGCGCCGACGGCAAGATGAGCATCGAGTTCGACAAGGCCGGTGTCTACATCATCTGGACCCGATTCACCGCCGCCGCCCCAGAAGGATCGGGCGTTGATGAGCGCGGCTACACCACATCGCTTATCCTCGAAGTCCAAGGCTAAAATTCATACCAATCGGAGCGTCGACTATGATCAAACTCGCAAAGACATCCGCTATCATCCTGACTGGCGCCGCGTTCGCTCTTTCGACCCCGGCCTTGGCAAGTGAACCCAAGCAAAACACTAGCTACGCTGCGGCGCAAACCACCGAAGGCAAGGACACACCCGCCGTGCTCGCGCCGCAAGATGACCCCGAAGCCGTGGAACGCTCGCGCCGTGTAGGTGGACACTCAAAGACCGTTTTCGTCAAAACCTATGACACCAACGAAGATGGCCAAGTCTCGATCGGTGAGTTCATGGTCAAGCGCGAGCAGGGCTACGCACGTCGCGATGCGGACGGCAACGGATCGCTGAGCAAAGCGGAATATATCGGCGACTTCTTCCAGCGGATGGAAGCGCGCCAAGTGAACTTTACCGTTGAGAACAAAGAACGCCAAATGAAGGCGGCCAACGTTCGCTTTGGCTTCATGGACACCGATGAGAACGAGATCATGACCGCGGCGGAATTCCACGCGTCGGGCATGCGCATGTTCAAACGCCTCGACACAAATGAGGACGGCTACATCAACGCACAAGACACCGCTGACAGCTTCTAAACACGCAAATCCTCTGGCGCGGGAAGTGGATGCTCGCGCTCAGTCACCGAGCGACCTAGATGCGGCGTCTTATCGCTGGATCGAGGTCGCTTTGATCTTTTCGAAGTCTCAACCGTTGTAAGGCCCATGAAGAGCAGCGCGAACACCTTCTGGTCGCATCAATTTCGCCAATGGCATTGGATCAGCTCTGCGCTTGTCCTGGCGCTCATGCTGCTTTTCGGGATCACCGGCTTTACCCTTAACCACACCGCGTGGTTCGAAACGGAGCCGGTCAGCGTGGCTTCGGACTTTGAACTCTCAAGCGAACTGACAACGACCCTGAGCGAGGTCGAAAGTGAAACCGCCCTGACGGTGGAGGCTACTAAGGGGCTCACCTCTGAGACGGGCGTAGCTGTGCCCCAAGGCGCCACTCCGATTGTCGAGTTCGGAGAAATGATCCTCGATCTTGGTGGCCCCGGTGTGGACGCCAACCTGACGATCGATCTGGAAACGGGCGAAGCGTTTTATGAGCGTATCGACCGAGGTGTAATCGCTAAGCTGAACGATCTGCACAAAGGCCGGGATACCGGTCTGGTTTGGGGCCTGATGATCGACATCACCGCCCTGGCCTGCATGATTTTCTGCATTTCTGGGCTTGGACTGCTTGCGATCAACGCGCGTGTCAGGCGATCAACTTGGCCATTGACGACCTTCGGCGTCGTCGCGCCCGCCATCGCCTACATACTCTTCGTGCACAGCTGACACACCAGTTATGAGCGATCACGTACTCGATGACCAAGTGACTGTGCTGATCCCGCCTGACGTTCCATCGGGTGCGCAGCCAAATGGCGGGCGCGAAGTTTCATATGCAGGAGAAGTGTTTGGCACTGAGTGGTCTTTGCGATTAGTGCGCAAAGGCTCAACGAAGCCGGTCAACGATGACGCGTATCTCGCCCAATTGGTCAAAGCGTGCAAACAGACGCTTTCGCTGATCGACCAGCAGATGAGCCTTTGGTTGGCGACTTCCGACATCGTGCGTTTCAATTCACTGGCGGCAGGTCAGGAAATGCTCCTTCCAGAGCCGCTCGCTACCGTTACATCGAAGGCGTTCGGGATCTGCGATGAGAGCGAGGGAGCGTTCAACCCCGGCCTTTACGAGGCGGTGGAGCGGTGGGGCTTTGGCGCAAGCAACCAGGCGGATCCGGTTGCCAGCGGCCTGGCATTCTCCCAAGCGCGCGAAGCCGCACCATCGGGCACCGGTCTGCTTCAAGACAGTGTCCTGACGAAACGAGAGGGATTTGCGCTGGACCTGAACGGTATCGCAAAGGGCTACGCCGTCGATCTGCTTTGCGACGTGATCCGGTCGCATCCGGACACGGCCGCCTGCTTTGCTGAAATTGGTGGCGAGCTCAAAGGCTATGGGACCTGCGCAGATGGGATGCCGTTCTGGGTCGATCTTGCGCCCGATGGCGACGAACGAAACCCCACATTTCGCGCCGCGCTCTACGGCTGGGCCTGCGCGACATCGGGTGAAGCAGAGCGCTTTCATGAACGCGGCGTGACCCGCTACTCGCATATCCTAGCCCCACAAACAGGCGCCAGTGTCCAGTCTGACCTGATCGCTGCCACAGTGTTCGATAAAGAGTGCGCTCGCGCCGATGCCCTTGCGACGGCCATGATCGTTATGGGCGCTGAGAGAGCCCTTTTATTCGCTGACGAACAGGCAATACCGTGCGTTCTCTCTCCACGCGCGGGTAACGCCGATATCATCAGCAGCGCTATGCAGGAATGGCTCTAACGATGGATGGATTTGTCTTCGGGATTGGCGTTGATCGCTGGGCGCTGTGCATTGCTCTCGCCATCCCTTGGCTCATGGCTTGCTGGTTCTGGATGCGGCCGCAGCGAATTGAAGGAAGCGAAACGGCCTCCACTCTCATCGTTCACGCCTCGCAAACCGGAACGGCTGAGAGCTTCGCCGCGCTTACCCATCGAGGTTTGCAGAAGCGCGGCGAGGACTTGGCCATACTTCCGCTTAATTTGCTGACGGCCAAACAGTTGCTGGCCGCCAAGAAGCTACTCATCTTTGCGTCAACGACCGGCGTTGGCGAAGCGCCGGATGGGGCGCGAGAGGTGGAAAAGAGCCTTCTTACCCAATCGCTCAAGCTCCCGCACTTGCAGGTTTTCGTCCTAGCCCTCGGTGATCGAACTTATGAGCACTTCTGCGCCTTTGGCGTACGATTGGGCGAGTGGGCGCGAAAGACGGGAGCCAAGGTCGATGTCGTCACGGTCGATAATCAATCCGCCTCAGACCTGAGCCAATGGGATAACCTGATGTTGGCCAACGGTTTGCCAACACTCGATGAAGCGGTATCAGAGGAACTTCAGGATTGGCGCGTGGTTGGCCGAGAGGAAATCGCAAAGGGCGACACAAGGCCCATCGAAGTCAGCCGTCCGGGGCCGCTCTTCCAGGTCAAATTGCGGCCTGCGAACGGCGCAATGCCTTTGTTCAAGGTGGGCGACTTGTTCGAATGGCAAGATTCGGACGGCGCTCGCCGGGAGTTTTCGATCGCCAGTCTGCCGACCGATGAAGTCTTGCAATTGATCGTTCGCCGCGTTGAGCTTCCAACTGGCGCGATGGGCCGCGCCTCATCTGCGCTGACCGCCGCGGATCCATCTAAGCCACTGCGGGCAAAGCTGCGCTCGTTCCCGAAATTTCATGAAAGCGAAGGGAATGGCCCGCTGTTGGCGATTGCGGCGGGTTCAGGATGGGGCGGCATCCGCTCGCATGTCCTGGCCGCCATGGAAAAGAACCGCCCGGTCTGGCTGATTTACGGTGAGCGAGGGCCAGAAACTGAATGCTCGGTCTTCACAGAAATGCAGGCTTGGCAAGACCATGGGAAGTTAGAAGAACTAAGCCTCGCAGTCTCGCGCGAGCCAGCATCCAAGACCCGCTACGTACAGGATTTCATCGCGCAGCGAGATGCGGCCCTCGCGCGTTTCCTTTCAGACAACGGCGCGATAGTAGTTTGCGGCGCGGTAGCGATGGCGGACGCGGTTTTTAACAATCTTGAATACGCAGTAGGAAACCAATGGCTTGACACCGCGCGCAATTCCAATCGCTTGCGCATCGCGGCTTATTGATCTGGAGAAAAAGCTTCCGTATCGAGACTTTGCTTTTTTTCCAACGTGCTGGCGTTAAATTGCGACTGACGTCGAGAGCGTTGGGTCAGAACGCCGTGAGCGTTTGCCGTATTCGCACGTTCAAAGAGCCACGAACTTCGCCCAGTCCGCCATCATTGGCTTGCGCTTATCGAGATAGTCCGTGCGTCGATAAGCCGCCTCCACCTTGTTTGCGATAGCATGGGCGAGCGCGGCCTCTGCGACCTCGCCAGGATAATTCGTCTTTTCTGCTACCCAGTCGCGAAACGACGAACGGAAGCCGTGGACCGTATAATCGTCGCCTTTGTCGCG
>JBCCAH010000022.1:0-46103 GCA_039814925.1 Pseudomonadota bacterium | reverse complement strand
TTTTTGGGGTTCTACCCCCTGGTTTGGTGCGCTCTATCTTCCCCACCGTGTGGTGGTTGTCTGCCTTCCCCCCCCCACGAACGGATTGCGAGCGTATCGGCTCGCCCCATGACAACACGCGTGTTCATCGATGGTGCGGCCGGGACAACCGGCCTTGAGATCCACACACGTCTGGCGTCGCGCGAAGAGTTCGATCTCATCGTGCTCGACGACGCTCAGCGAAAAGATGAAGCCGCCCGACGCGACGCCTTGCACGCAGCCGATGTGGCGATCCTGTGCCTGCCCGACGACGCGGCGCGCGAAGCGGTGAAGCTCGCGGAAGGATCAAGCACCCGCTTCATCGACGCATCCACCGCGCACCGCGTGGCGGACGGTTGGGCCTATGGATTTCCCGAGATCACCGGGCACGACCAAATCGCCAACGCACAGTTCGTCAGCAATCCGGGGTGCTACCCGACCGGCTTTCTCGCCCTAGTCGCCCCGCTGGTGAACGCGGGACTTTTGCCAGCCGATTGGCCGTTTACCGTCAACGCGGTCAGCGGATTTTCAGGTGGTGGTAAGGCTCTTATCGAACGGTTTGAGCAGGAGCCCGACATCGCGTTCCGCTCCTATGGGCTGAACCTCTCGCATAAGCACGGCCCCGAGATGAAGCTTCACGCTGGACTTAAGCATCCGGTCCTGTTCGCGCCAGCCGTAGTCCCGGCCTATCGCGGAATGCATGTCGAGGTTCCACTGCATCTCGGCGCTATGTCGACCGATCCGCATTCGAATACGCTGCGCGACGCTTTGCAAAACCACTTCGCTCAATCCGAAGTGGTGACCGTCCACGGCGCAAGCGAAGAAGCTGAGCTGCTGCTTGAGCGAAACGAGCCCGCTCGTGATGGTATGGGCCTGTTTGTGTTCGGGAATGAAGGCGGCTGGAACGCGCGCCTCATCGCCCGGCTCGACAACCTCGGCAAAGGCGCCAGCGGGGCGGCGATCCAGAACCTCAACATCATGTGCGGCCTGCCGGAAACTACCGGATTGCGCCTTTAACAAGCTGCCCAAAAAATGGGCAAATCTGCATCGCCAATAAGTATGGTTGCGCTGCGCCGCACAATATTGCTACTTCCTTAGGCAACGGGGATGATCCTTGCGCGTGGCGGAGGTTCCGCTACTCCTAAATGACACATTTGGCCGTGATTCTTGGTCGATGAAAACAACAATCGGGCTCGGGCGGGAACGGAAATTACGTGAAAAAGATCGAAGCGATCATCAAACCCTTCAAACTCGATGAGGTGAAGGAAGCGCTGCACGAAATTGGCGTCTCTGGCATTACCGTTCTAGAAGCCAAAGGGTTTGGCCGCCAGAAGGGCCACACCGAACTGTATCGCGGTGCGGAATATGTCGTCGACTTTCTGCCCAAAGTGAAACTCGAAGTGGTCGTCGTCGACGATCAGGCCGATCGCGTCGTCGAAGCGATTTCAAACGCCGCGCAAACCGGGCGCATCGGCGATGGCAAGATCTTTGTTTCCACCATCGACACCGCCATCCGCATCCGCACCGGAGAAACCAATCAGGACGCGGTCTGACCCGTCCTTTCCAACGCGCGCGTCGGGATCGGCGCGCACCTCTCTCAAGTCACTTCAAATCTGGAGATAACAACAAATGGCAAGCGTGAATGACGTCCTGAAACAGATCAAGGACGAGGAAATCGAATGGGTCGACCTGCGCTTCACCGATCCCAAAGGCAAGTGGCAGCACCTCACCATGGCCGCCGCTGTGATGGACGAAGATTCGCTCGAAGATGGCCTGATGTTTGACGGCTCCTCGATCGAGGGGTGGAAGACCATCAACGAGTCTGACATGATCCTGAAGCCGGATATGGACGCCGCCTATATCGATCCGTTCAGCGCAACGCCCATGCTCTCGCTGTTCTGCAACATCGTTGAGCCTTCGGACGGCCAGCTCTATTCACGCGACCCGCGTTCGACCGCGACCCGCGCCGAAGCCTATCTCGCTTCGACCGGCATTGGCGACACCGTCTATGTTGGGCCTGAGCCTGAATTCTTCATGTTTGACGATGTGCGGTTTGAAGATGGCTACGCCGGATCAGGTTTTGCCATCGACGACATCGAACTACCGACCAATTCGGGCAAGGAATACGAGATGGGCAACATGGCCCACCGTCCACGCGCCAAAGGCGGTTATTTCCCCGTCGCGCCGGTCGATAGCGCCATGGACATCCGCGGCGAAATGGTCGCCACGATGATGGAAATGGGTCTCAACATGGACAAGCACCACCACGAAGTGGCTGCGGCCCAGCACGAACTCGGTATCACATACAGCTCGCTGACCCGCGCGGCGGATCAGGTGCAGGTCTACAAATATGTCGTCCAGCAAGTCGCCCACGCTTACGGCAAAACCGCGACCTTTATGCCCAAGCCGATCAAGGAAGATAACGGTTCGGGCATGCACAGCCACATGTCGATCTGGAAAGATGGCAAGCCGACCTTTGCCGGCAACGAATACGCCGGCCTGTCGGAAACCTGCCTTTACTACATCGGCGGCGTCATCAAGCACGCCAAGGCCGTCAACGCCTTCACCAACGCGACGACCAACTCGTACAAGCGTCTGGTGCCGGGCTTTGAGGCTCCGGTTCTGCTCGCCTATTCGGCGCGCAACCGCTCCGCCTCGTGCCGCATCCCATACGGCGCAGGCGAGAAAGCCAAGCGCGTGGAATTCCGTTTCCCCGATGCAATCGCCAACCCGTATCTCGCTTTCTCGGCGCTGCTGATGGCGGGCCTTGATGGGATCGAGAACAAGATCCATCCGGGCGAGGCGATGGACAAAAACCTGTATGATCTTCCGCCGGCCGAACTCGCCGAAGTGCCGACCGTCGCTGGTTCGCTTCGCGAAGCTCTCGAAGCGCTCGAAGAGGACCACGAATTCCTGCTGAAAGGAGACGTGTTCTCGATGGACCAGATTGAAGCTTACGCCGAGCTTAAATGGGAAGAGCAGATGCGCCTCGAAACGACGCCCTGCCCGGTTGAATTCGACATGTATTACAGCAGTTAAAGTGGTGCTTTGGGCGCTTGCATAGGCAAGCGCCCAGCCAAGCCACCCGCTCCCTCCACCCTTCCACCCGGATGATAACTCCGGAGTACGATCCGGGTCGAAAGGTGGAGGGAGCGGGGGGCTAGGTACTCAAAAAAGCAAAGGGCCGCTCGGGAAACCGGGCGGCCTTTTTCGTATTGCGGTCCTCAGCAGATATCGATCTTGTCGACACCGCGCGCACAAGACCCTAGCCTGCCCTTCGACAGGAGAAAACGATGACCCAAGCTACGCAGATCCGCCTAAAGAAACGCGCCGATGGCGTTCCCCAAGACGATGTGTGGGAAACAACCCACGACACGCCGTCTGAACCGGGCGATGGCGAGATCGCCGTCGAGGTTAAGTATATCTCGATCGATCCCGCGATGCGCGGCTGGATTGTCGATACGCCCTCCTACCTCCCGCCGGTCCAGATCGGCGAAGTTATGCGCGCGGGCGGTCTTGGCACCGTTACCGCCAGCCGAACCGACGCATTCGCCGTGGGCGATGTTGTACGAGGCCGATTTGGAGTTCAGTCCCACTACGTTGGTCCTGTCGCCGATAGCGTAAAGGTCGCGCCTGAGATCGGCGCTAGCCCTCAAGTGCTCAGCGGCTTCGGAACAACGGGTATGACGGCTTACTTCGGCTTGCTCGATGTTGGCCAGACCAAGACAGGCGAAACTGTTCTCGTGTCCGGCGCGGGCGGCGCGGTGGGCAGCGTTGTCGGCCAGATTGCAAAGATCAAAGGGTGCCGCGTTGTCGGCATTGCTGGCGGACCCGACAAATGCGACGCCGTCGTCAACCGCTACGGTTTTGACGCGTGCATCGACTACAAGAACGACCATGTTCGCAAAGCGATAAGCGCGCACTGCCCTGATGGCGTGGATGTCTATTTCGACAATGTTGGCGGCGACACGCTCGACGCGGCGCTTATGAACCTTGCGATGGGCGCGCGGATTGTCCTGTGCGGCGCGATTAGCCAGTACAACGTGATGACGTCTGATGGGCTGAGGATGCAGGGTCCGCACAATTACATGCAATTGCTGGTCAAGCGCGCGCGGATGGAGGGCTTTGTCGTGATCGACTACGCGGCGCAATTCCCCGAAGCGATCGCGCAAATGGCTCAGTGGCATAGCGAGGGCAAACTGATCCTCGACGAACACGTCGTCGAGGGGATCGAAAACTTCCCCGAAGCGCTGCGGATGCTGTTTGATGGCCGCAACACCGGTAAGCTGATGGTCGAGGTTTAAGAGCAGCCAGGGTCCAACCTTACCATTGGAATGGGCCGCTCGGGTATCCCGGCGGCCCTTTCAATTGATGTAAATCTAAAGCTTGTCAGTCAGCAGTCCTCTTTGACCATTCGCGATGATGGATCCGACCAATGAGAGGATCGTGAGCAAGGAAATCCAGTCTAGCGGCATCAAAACCGGAGCCAAGCCCAGGTGAGCGAGCACCGACCAGCCCCCGCCGATGACGAAGGCGCCGTAGAACGCCCAGGTGCACATGGCTCTGCTCAAGTCGTGCCACAGCTCATCAAAAGCGCGCACTATCTGCCAGCAGGAATAGACGAGGATCAGCGCAAGCAGCGCCAAACTTGCCATCAGCGGCGCCGCCACCGGAAGGGCCAGCGGTTCGACCAGTGCGAGCAGCACCATCAAAGCTCCCCATGCGAAACAGCCAAGCGCGCTCATCAAATGCAAGCCGCGTTGATCTTCCCAATCCTGCCTGTCTTCGAACATCTTCGCCTTGATGCCGTATGCCGGAACGAGCGATCCCGCCCCAACGACGAAGCTAACGAGGATGAGCAACCCGCCCAGGACGAAGGCTACACCGTTTGATGCGCCGATCGAGCCTTGGGCCGAGGCGCTCGTCAGCATCTGGTCGAAACCCCAGCCATAAGTGCTGTCGGCGGTCGCGATCACGAAACCAAAGGCGAATCCACCCACCAGCGGAAGTCCGAGCCATTTGGCCAACCGGATGAAAAGGTGGGGTTTGGGGTCTTGTGCGGCGCTCATCATTCGGTCGGCTCCCAATTATCAATAAACAGATCAGGCACGTTGACCTCAAACAGCTTTGCCATGCGTAGGGCCAGCGGCAGCGACGGGTCGTATTTGTCGGTTTCCACCGCGTTGATCGTCTGGCGCGAGACACCCAGCCGGCGCGCCAGTTCACCTTGGCTCCAGCCATGCTTTTCTCGGTGTTCCTTCAACCGGTTCAACACGGATTCATACCCTTACACTGCGGTTCAGAGCGATTCGCACCCTGTAAAGAGGTCTTTACTGACAAGAGCTCTTGTCAGTCAAGAGCTCTTTACAGATAGGCGTGCATGACCTTCGCGCTGCCCACGAAAAAGGCCGCCCGAAAACGCGCGGGCGGCCTCTTTAACTTCGGGCTGGCGGGCCTACCGCGCGCCGATGCGTTCCACACCCCCGTCAAAGGTCGGGACCGACATCACAAACGGATCGGTCGGATAGCCAATCGCCTGTTCTTCCAGCAGACCGATAGCGATCTCCTCACCCATCCGCGCACTGTCGAAATAGTCGGTGAAGTAGTGCACTCCGGCCATATTCCGACCGATAGAGATATTGGCAGCCAGCTTGTTGAGCTCACCCTCAAGGGTCAGTGGGCATTTGGCCTTCTTCTTCGCCAGTTTCTTGCCGTCATCGGTGGTTTCGAATTGGATGAATTTGGGCTTTGGTCCCAACTGCTCGGCTGTGAACCACCCGACCTGACCGTTCACCTCCGCCAACATGGCCGACGTGTCAAAGAACGCCTTTAGGATGGTGACACACGCGCCCGCCACCGTGGCGTGGCCCGCACCATAGGCGGGGTGCATCGGCGAACCTTCCGCGAACGCCATCGGCAACAGATATGTATCCGCCGACTTCCGCGGCGCCGGGATCGATTGGTTGTGCTTGTTGATCGCTTCAGCGGTGTCTTTGAGGCCTTTGAACGTATCAGAGAGACAGCCGCACACCTCTGGGTGCGCCTTCTCAATTTCCTTGGCCTTGTCCAGCCGCGCGGCCAAGGCTTCGGGACGCAAGCGAATGTGGGTGTTGAATTTCTGGAACCGCACCGCCTTTAAAGCGCGCGTTGCCACCTCGGTCACCAGCGTCAGGATGTGCGGACCGCCATAAAGCGCAAAGCCGCCCGCGTTGGTCTGCTTCGTATCGCCCGTTGCCGCGTTGGTGAGCACTTCGAAGCTGCCCGGGCCTGAGAGATTGTTAAACGCCGGATCAAACGGCGTCGCCATTCCCGGTCCACGGCCCGACAAAAGGATAAGGCATGCGTTGAGGTAGGCCTGATACAGCGCATCGAAGTGCACATAAGTCGCCAAATCGCGCGGCGTGTGGATGAAGCGATAGGGTTGCCCAGCGAGGTTCTGCCCTCCCGGAGGAGCGGCGGCGGGCCCGTAGCCTTGCTGAACTTCGATGTAGTCGGTGAAGTCGACCATATAGTCGTCCAGTTCGGGCGCCATCGGAACGCGTTGATCGATCACTTGCGCGCCGTAGAGGACTTTGCCGTCCTCGACACTCAAAGTCCCCGTTCGATCCGCGTTACCCATCAGCAAAAACTGGGAGACGTAGGGACCGACATCGGAACCCGGCGAAGACCCGCGGAACACCGTCTGAGGCGTCAATTTACCGTTCGCACCGGTTTTTCGGGGACGTCCCTGGAACCCGTCCTGTGCATACTCCATAGCGTTGAGACGCGTTATCGAATCGGTGAGCTTCGGACTGGGGCCCTTGCCATCAAACTGTGTAAGCGGAACGTCGCGCAACAACGCCAGTTCGTAGACCTCCGCCATTTCAAATGTCAGCTCATCGCTGCACAAAGGCGGCGCAGGCGGCATGGTCACGGCCTGAGCGTCAGGCCCTTCGAGATCAAACACCACACCAGCCGTGGGGGCCTCCCACATACGCCGATCCTGCGCGGTTGGCACGGGCACACGCGTTGTGAAGGGCTCCACCACGCCGTTATCGATGGCTTGACGGAACGCTTCGAAGTGACGGCGATCCTTGATCAGCCCCGTCGCTGGGTCATGATCGAGGCCCTTGGTGAAGCTCATCATGTATTTGGCCGATGCGAACTTTTGCTCGTCACCGTTCGCCACATGATCGGGATGCTCGCGCTCAAAGGCGAGATTTGCGGCGTCTTCACGGAAGCGTTTCGCTTCGATTTTTCTGTCGTTGTTATTCATGGTCAACTCCTGTCATTGAAATTCAATCAAGTGGAGCGACCCGAGCGGCCTTTGGTTTAATGCCCAGAGAATTGAACAATTGTTCACTTTCGACATTTCTACTTGTCCATGTCTATCAACCTTCACTAACACCCTAATAAGGAAGTGATTTACACTCGCTTTTTCTGACTTTGTGATAATTATCACTCCTCACTAACAAGTTGAGAGGTTCCGTTTTCACGATGACTGGAGGTCTTTGGCTGAGAGTTAGCTCATGCCAGCTTACGCAACCGCATTTGGCAGCCAGACACTGGTATGGAGAAGCGCAACGCCCTCACCGGTCCATCACGCTGTTCGTCGGCGCGCCGTTGACGCCCGGGCTTGCACCCCTCACCGTCGAGCCAGGATTTAAGGGAGACAGATAGTGAAATTACGCGCTTCGGCTTGGTTTTTGAGTGCCGTCCTGGGTGTTTCCGCCTCGATAGGAAGCGTCGCCAACGCGCAGTCGGATTTCGATTTCACCGGCGTCGATGCGCAGCTTGCCGGGGAGCCGACGAGGGCGCTTGTGCTCGGCTCTCCGCATATTGCCCAAATGCCCAAAGAGGCGGTGCAAATCGAGCATCTCGCTCTTGTCTTGGACCGCTTGGAGGATTTCGCTCCTGATGTGGTCACGGTCGAAGCTTTGGACGGGCTGTCTTGCGAGCGGTTGCGGCGTTACGAGAAGCTCTATCCGCGTGTGGCCAACAGGTATTGCAGCGATCCCAAGGTTGCGCTCGAAGCGCTCACTATGACTTCGCCTGAGGCCCGTTTTGCTGCGTTTGAAGCGCTCGATGCGCTGGGCGATACGCCAAGCACCCAGCAACGACGTCGACTCGCTTTGCTATTTCTAGGCGCGGGCGAACGTTGGAGCGCGGCGCTTCAATGGTCCTACCTCGCGCCGGAGGAGCGCGTTGCTGGCGACGGGGTCAGCGACGATTTGGTCGAAACTCTTGGGAAGCTGCTGGCATCGCGCAACGAGAGTAATTTGATTGGAGTCGAAATCGCCCGGCGCCGCAGCCTCAACCGAGTGGTCGCAATGGACGACCACACCGCCGACTTTGTACTTGCCCGCGCTCCCGAAACCCTGTGGCCCACCGTGCAAGCCATGTGGGGCCGGATCAGCGACGAAGCCAAAGCGATGCAAGCCAAACAAATGGAGTTCCTTGGATCGTCCGAGGGCGTTCTGGCCGGCTATCGCTTTTTAAACGCACCAGAGGCGCAGCAAATCACCATCGATGCCGATTTTGGCGCGGCGGCGCGCAATCCGGAGAACGATACGGTCTCACGGCAATATCTCGCTTGGTGGCAAACGCGGGGGCTGCGCATGGCCGCCAACGTGGTCGAAGCCGCGGGCAATCAACCGGGCGCCAAAGTGCTCGTTGTAGTTGGCGCCTCGCATAAATCCTACTTTGACGCTTATCTCGACCAGATGCAGGATTTCGAGATCGTCGATGTGGATGCGGTTTTGACGGACTAAGCCTCTGGGGCTTCGCTTCAGCAAAGTCTCAATTCTTCAAAACCCCCACAAATCCGGCATTTGAGACGATCGACACGCGGCAATCGCTCATTGGGAGGCCACCGGCTCGGACCGACGAGCCTCCGAATGAAAGGATGATCCAACATGCCGACCCCCTTTGCTTTCGCCGCCCCGCTCGCCGTTGCGCTCTCTTCCGCCGCCGCGCCCGCCGATCAGACAGCCACAACAGCCGCAATCGCGGTGGCCTCCCCTGCTATCGTCTTGAGCGCCGCCGCCCCCCTGCCAACCGACCCCATCACTCCTCAAGAAGCGCTTACTTCGCTTCAAGGTACGTGGTCCGGCTCGCTCACCTATCGCGACTATGGCACTCAAAGACTAGAGAGCATTCCCGTCGCGCTTGCGATGGAAGTTCAGCCCGATGGACAGACGATCGTACAGCGCTTTGATTACACCGATCCGGGCTTCCAGGTGTATGTCACAAACCTCGTCACGGTGAAGGACGGGGTGCTTTCAGGCGCCACCGCGCGAGCAGGCCGAGCCTTTGAAACCTACGAAAAGGCGATCACGGTCACCCGCCAGGCGATGTCCAATCAATGGACCATCATACTAGAAGACGAAACGAGCGACGATGATCGCCCGGCGCGAATCCGCGAAACCATGACACGGGCGCAAGGCACGCTGAAGGTTCTCAAGGAAGTCGACTATCTTGATGACGGACAAGAAGAATGGATTTTCCGGAACGAGATCATTCTGAGCGCTCGCGACTGAGGCTTTCAGATGCGAATGGCGGCCCGTTCAGTCTCTAGCTGAGCGGGCCGTTTTTCATTCGGCTGTAGCCCTTGCCCCGTCATCAAACCGTTTTCCTACTCGCGGCTTTTGTGCCTAATCAGGCGGCCTCTTTTCCCAACACAAGAGGAGCCCCTTGATGCCTGACACCAAACGAAAAAGAGTCTTCGATGCCATCCGCTCCGTGCTGAAGCGCGGCTTTCGCCAATCCGAGGTCGACTCCATCGACCGCGCGTTGGACCAAGCGATGGGCGAGACGTCCAATAGGCCAGAAGATTTTTCCACTCTGGACCGTGTAACACGTGGTCCAAGTCTCCGTTCAAAAAAGCGTCGGATTGGACCCGATGGCGTTGCTCTGATCAAGGGCTTCGAGGGCTGCGCGCGCCTGCGCCGCGATGGTCTGGTCGAAGCCTATCCTGATCCTGGCACCGGCGGTGATCCTTGGACGATCGGATGGGGCGCGACGGGCTCTGGGCTGGAGCTGGGCAGCCGCATTGGCCCAGGAACAGTGTGGACGCAAAAGCAATGTGATATCCGACTTGCTGATGATCTCACCCGCTACGCCCGCGACGTGGCGGAGGCGATTGGGGAAGCACCAACCACGCAAAAGCAATTCGATGCGATGGTCAGCTTTCACTACAACACTGGTGCGATTGGCCGGGCGACTCTGACCAAGAAGCATGTGGCAGGCGACTATGATGGCGCAGCCGAGGAGTTCAAGCGCTGGAACAAGGCCGGCGGACGCGTTCTGAAAGGCTTGGTTAGGCGGCGCGCGGAAGAAGCGCGGCTCTATCGGTCGGCTTGACGAAGGCTAGCTTGCGCGGAAGCGCGTCGGTTCCTGACCATCTTTGGACGCGCCTTTGACTTCGCGGTCAGACTTGGCGCGCGGCGCGGTGGCTTCGGCGATCAGGCGGGACTGTTCGTCCTTGTCCATCCGTTGCCAGCCGTCGCGGGTCAGCTTCTCAAGCGGGCGATAACGCACCTTGTACGCCATGCGCGGCGACCCATCGACCCAGTAGCCAAGATAGACAAACGGCAGACCATCGGCGGCGGCGCGTAGAATATGATCGAGGATGATGTAGTTGCCCAGACCCTGGCGATCGGTGTGTTCAGGATCATAGAAAGAGTAGATCATCGAAAGGCCATCGCCCTGACGATCAGTGAGACATGCCCCGACCAAGCGACCGGGCGAACCATCAGCGGTGGGCTCGCGATATTCAACCAGGTTGCTGGTCACCGGCGTGTGTTCGACCATATCGGCGTAGTCGAGCTCGTCCATCGCGGACATCCCGCCATCGGGGTGACGCGCGCCGAGATACGTGGTGAGTAAGTCGAACTGTTCATCGGTGGCCCAAGGTCGGCACTCGGTGACAACTAGATCGCTGTTCCGCTTGATATCACGCTTCTGCGTAGAGGATGGCTTGAACTCGCTCGCCACGACTCGAACCGAGACACAGGCCTGGCAATCCAAGCAGCTGGGGCGGTACGCCACCGTCTGGCTGCGGCGAAAACCGATCCGGCCCAACGCTTCGTTTAGCTGATCCGCGTGGTTGCCCTTCAACTCTGTGAAGACCTTGCGTTCTTGGCGGCCCGGGAGATACGGGCACGGCGCAGGGCTCGTCACGAAGAAGCGGGGGAAGCGGATCGGGGCCGTCACGGAGGGCGTTGTCCTCTGGATTGGGAGAATCAGCGATGTCTTTATTAAGACTTAGTTATGCCCAACCCGGTTCCCCGGTAAAAGACCCTTAACCACGAAACACGGTAAAATTTGTCTTACTATGCACAAAGCGGCCCTTGGATCTGAGCCCGATCGGAAGAATTTCATCGCCGTGCCGGAATGTCGGCTCGCATTGGGACAAGCAGGCTTCAACAGATTAAGTCGCCCCCCACTCGCACCGTTCGCGTCAATTCAACTCCACCACTTGCACGGCGTATTTCGCCGCCCTGAGAGCGCTCACCAGCTGTTCGACCTGCGCCGCGTCGCGCGCTTCGCATTCGATATCGGTAATGAGGCCCTTGGCGGGGAGCGTGGTGAAGATGCGCTGGTGGTAGATCTCGATGATGTTGACGTTGTGTTGGTCAAACAGCCGCATCACCTTGAACAAAGCGCCCGGGCGATCCTGCAATGTCACGCGTAGACGAGCGAGCCGCCCTTGCCGCGCCAAATCGCGCAGCAGCACATTCGCGAGCAAACGTGTGTCGATGTTGCCGCCACACAGCACCAGGCCGATAGTCTTGCCAGCAAAACGCTCCGGGTTCGCCAGCACCGCCGCAAGACCCGCAGCGCCCGCGCCTTCGACAACGGTTTTTTCGATCTGAAGCAAGAGCGCCACAGCCTTTTCGAGACTCGCTTCATCGACCAATGTGATGTCATCGACCCTTTCAGCGATCACTTGCGAGGTGAAGGCACCGGGACGCTTCACCGCGATCCCTTCCGCCAAAGTGTCCCCGCCGCACGCCGGGTCTGTGCCCTTGATCGCGGCGTACATGCTGGGAAACAGCTCGGCCTGGACACCGACGACTTCGATATCCGGATTGGCCGCGCGCGCGACCGTCGCCATTCCCGAAATCAGCCCGCCGCCGCCAATTGGTGTCACAAGGCAATCGAGATCCGGCTTGACCTCAAGCATTTCGAGCGCGACCGTACCCTGTCCTGCCGCGATCCGAGGATCGTCAAACGGATGCACAAAGGTCAGCCCGCGTTCCACTTCCAATTCGCGCGCGTGCGCAGCGGCGTCGTCAAAGGTCTCGCCAAACAGAACCACATTGCCGCCGACGCTCTCGGTCTGCATCACCTTAACGGTGGGCGTCGTGCTGGGCATAACGATCGTTACCGGGACGCCCAGCCGCGTGCCGTGGTAGGACAGCCCTTGGGAGTGATTGCCCGCCGACGCCGCAATAACGCCTCGGGACTTCTGCTCCTCAGTCAACTGCAACAACGCGTTCAGCGCGCCGCGTTCCTTGTAAGCAGCGGTGAATTGGAGGTTTTCAAACTTGAGCCAAATTTCCGCGCCAGTAATCTCCGACAACGTGATCGAGTGCATCATCGGCGTATTGACAACCGCGCCCTCAATTCGGGCAGCGGCGGCGCGAACATCATCAATTGTGAGATCAGAGGGCGTAGCGATGGCGGTCTGGTTTGTCATAGCGAACCGCCCCTAGGCTTCACGCGACCAGAGGGCAATCAAGGATGTCTTGAAGGCCTCGATAGCCGCGATTGGCAATCGCGCAGGAAAGCCCTAGGCGATGCCGTCATGAGCACTTTACAAAAACTCGCCTTTATCGGCCTTGGTGTTATGGGCGGCCCGATGGCCGGCCACCTCGCACGCTTTGGTCACGACGTCACCGTCTGGAACCGCTCGCCAGAGCGCGCCGCGACGTGGCGCAGCGCTTGGGAAGGTGAAAAACTGCCGATCACCTTTGCGGATACTGTGGCTGAAGCCGCCGATGGGGCAGACATCGTTTTCACCTGCGTTGGCAACGATGAAGACGTCCAGTGTGTGACATCCGAAACGGGCGGCGCTCTCGAGACTATGGCGGCGGAAAGCCTCATGGTCGATCACACCACAACCTCGGCGAACATGGCGCGTCAGCTCGGCGCCGTTTGCGAAGCCAAAGGCGTCGGCTTCATCGACGCCCCCGTCAGCGGCGGGCAAGCGGGCGCTGAAAATGGCCAACTCGCGATTATGTGCGGCGGTTCAGACCAAGCAATGTCGCGTGCCGAACCGGTCATGCAGGCTTACGCCAAGGCGGTGGTCCATGTCGGCCCCATCGGCGCCGGGCAGACCGCCAAGATGGCCAATCAGATGTGCATCGCGGGTGTCTTGGGCGGCCTGTCCGAAGCGATCCGGTTGGCGCAAGGCGCTGGCTTGGATCTCGACAAGACTTTCGAAGCAATCAGCGGAGGTGCCGCCCAGAGCTGGCAGATGGAAAATCGCTGGGCAACGATGACCGGTGACACGTTCGACTTCGGCTTTGCGATCGACTGGATGCGCAAGGACCTTGGTTACGCTCTCGACGAGGCGAAGCGGCTGGGTCTGTCATCGCCCGTCTCGGCTTTGGTTGACCAGTTCTACGCCGATGTGCAAGCCTCTGGCGGAGGACGATTGGACACCAGCGCCCTCATCACACGCTTGCCGAAAGCGAAGCCGTGAGACAAAGCCCGAATATGAAGACTATTTTGAATGCCGCTTGCGCCACCGCACTAGCCCTCAGCGCCGCGCCAGCCTTCGCCGATACGCTCGTCGACAATGTCGACGGTGTGACGATCGACGAAAACGGAGAGCTTCGGCGTTTCACAGGCCTCGTCTTTGATGACGAGGGCATCATTACACAGGTTCTGGAACGCGGTGAAGAACGTCCGCAGGTCGACTACGGGATTGATGGCGAAGGGCGCGTCATGCTGCCGGGCATGATCGATGCGCATTTGCATGTCATGGACCTCGGTTTCGGCCAATTGACGCTTGATTTGTCGGATACGACATCGCTCGAGGACGCACTGGCAAAAATCAAAGCGTTTGCGGACGACAATCCTGGTCGACCGTGGATCTTGGGACGCGGCTGGAATCAGGAAAAGTGGGGCCTTGGCCGCTTTCCCACCGCGCAGGAACTCGACAGGGTAATCGCGGATCGCCCGGTCTGGCTGGAGCGTGCGGACAATCACGCCAACTGGGCCAACAGCCTCGCCATGGAAATGGCTGGTGTCAATGCAGACACGGCGGACGTAGAAGGTGGGCAAGTCATCCGTGATGCGGATGGCCTGCCTTCGGGCGTATTCGTCGACGGCGCAAAGGCTCTAGTCGAAGGCGCTGTGCCCGCTGCTCGCGCCTCCGACCGCGACGCCGCGTTCGCCGCCGCACAGGAAAAACTGCTCGATTACGGTGTGACGGCGGTTGCGGATATGCGCACCACCATGGCCGATTGGCAGACCTTCCGCCGCGCGGGCGACACCGGCCAACTGCGCATTCGCATAATGGCTTACGCCGTGAACACCGAGGTCATGGAGCTTATCGGGGGCCCAGGTCCCACACCTTGGCTGTATGACGACAAACTGCGGCTGAACGGCATCAAACTGTTCGTCGACGGAGCATTGGGATCGCGTGGGGCATTTCTGCTGCGCCCGTACAAGGACAAACTGGAATCGGTGGGAGTTCCGCTGTTGAGCCCCTCAGAACTGCGCAATCTCATGAGCCGCGCCGCGCTCGACAACTTCCAGACCGCGATCCACGCCATTGGCGATGCCGCCAACCGCGACGTGCTGCTCGCGATCGAAGAACTTTCCGAAGTCTATAAAGGCGACCGGCGCTGGCGGGTCGAGCATGCGCAAATCGTCGATCCGGCGGATCTTGAACGCTTTGGCAACTACGGCACCATTGCCTCGATGCAACCGCTTCACCAGACGTCTGACATGCATATGGCCGAAGCGCGTCTGGGCGAAGAGCGTCTGACAGGCGCCTATGCGTGGCGCAGCATTCTAAACGCAGGTGGCCGCTTGGCTTTTGGGTCCGACAGCCCAGTCGAACCCGCCGATCCTTTTGCCGGTATGGCCGTCGCGATTAGTCGGACGGACGAAAACGGCGAGCCTTTCGGAGGTTGGCGAGCAGAAGAAGCGGTGAGTCGCGAAACCGCGTTCAAAGGCTTCACCGCAGACGCGGCCTATGCAGGATTCGCTGAGGGCAAATACGGGCGTTTGGTTCCGGGCGAACGCGCCGATTTTCTGTTCGTCGACCGCGATCCGTTCCTGTCGTCGCCCCAAGAAATCCGGGAAACTCAGATTGATGAGGTCTGGATTGGCGGCCGTAAGGTGCGTGATAACTGACCTCTTTCAGGCGCTAAGACGCGGATACGTAATGACACGTATCCGCTTGAATCTAGACGATCTTTCATGCTTTGGTCATACGGCAACCCCAATCACGCGGGCATCGCATCGGCATTTGGCGCCCTAGAAAAGGGGGCCAAGCGCGACCGCGACACACGACAGACTGTTCTTTTGGCGACCCAAGCTGCAGTCTGAAACGCCGAAACGGGTTGTCATCGCGGAAGAGGAACCCTCCTCGGTTCCTTGTTCGCAGCCGACCTCGTTTTCAAAGGAGACAAGTGATGAAAATCCGTACCATCGCCATAGCCGCCGCTACGCTGTCATTGGCATCCGCCCCGGCTATCGCTCAGGCTGATCTCGCCCGTTCGCTCGCTCCGGTTGAAGGCGAAAGTAAGCTGGGCGCAACAGCCACCGTGTTCGCGATCCTCGCCGCAGCCGCCGTGACAGCCGGAGTTGTCGCCGCCGCAGACGGTGGCAGCGACGATTCGGTAAGCGACTAAACAACAACTTCGATGGACTGAAAAAGGGGCATCCATTTCGGGTGCCCCTTTTGCATTGGCTCAACCCGTATTGCGGATCACTCAGCCGGCCTCGTGGCCTCATCGGAAACTGCGTCGGATGAATCCGCAGATTTCGCCTCAACTGTATCCTTCTTTGCTTCCTGAAAGCGCATTAGGAACAAAGATCCTTCGAAGAGTAGCAGAAGCGGCACCGCGAGAATAACCTGGCTTCCAGGATCCGGCGGCGTCACAATCGCGGCCAACGCCACCACACCGACGATCACATAGCGCCGAGCGGCGACCAGTTGATCACGGGTCACAATCCCGGCACGGTGGAGCAGCATAAGCAGCACCGGCAAAAGGAATGTCAGCCCAAACGCTAGAATGAACTGCATGACCGTGTTGAGGTACTCACCGACCGACGGCATTGCCTGGATTTCAAGCCCGCCGGCGACGCCCCCGAAACTTAGGAAGAACAAGAACGCGATCGGCATCACGACATAATAGGCAAGCGCCGCCCCGCCGATGAATAAAACCGGAGTTGCCAGCAGAAACGGCAGAAAAGCGCGCTTTTCATTGGCGTAGAGGCCCGGCGCTACGAAGGCCCACAACTGGTTCGCGATAACCGGAAAGCTGACCATAAAGCCCGCGAAAAGCGCGACTTTCAGCTCTACGAAAAAGACTTCGGGTAGTTTGGTGAAAATCAATTGCCCTTCGCCCTCGGGAAAGGCGACAAAGAGCGGCTTGACCAAAAAGCCAAAAATGGGTTCCACAAAGTACAGGCACACTCCGAAGGCGATGATCAAGGCGATGATCGAACGCAGTAGGCGCGTGCGCAGTTCAATCAGGTGATCGAGCAACGGAGCTTTGCTCTCATCGATATCCTTGACCTCGAACGCCATTGGTCGCCTCTTAAACCTTGTCCGCCGAACCGGGATTTTCGGTTGGAGTGTCAACTTTGGGTTCGATCGGAGCCTCTACGGCGGCATCATCACTTGAGGGCGGGCCTGTCATAGTTGAAGCCGCTTCTTCGGCACTTGCACCCTCACTCACCGCGCTTTCGGCGGTCGCCGATGGCGGTGTCGCGGGTTCAAGCGGATGCTGCTTCATGATCTCTTCGTTGCGCGCCTTCCATTTCTTTTCCATGTCCTCAAGCTCGGCTTCGCGAACCATCGCGTCAACACCGGTGCGGAAGTGGGCGGAGACCTTGCGCACTTGGCCGATCCAACGGCCAGCGGTGCGCATCGCAGCGGGCATGTCCTTGGGGCCAATCACAAGGACCGCAACGATCACGATCATCAGCAATTCCAGAGCGCCGATATCGAACATGGGTCGCGCGCCTTGGCGCTGCTCCTTGAGTGGTGGGTCTTAAACTATGCGCGGCGCCTACTGCGACCCCGCGAAGGGATCACGATTTGGCGGCGTCGCTCGTGTCCGCCGTGCTGGTTTCAGCGGTCTTTGTATCTTTTGCGGGCGCTTCGATCTGTGCGGCAGCGGGCGTGGGAGCGTCCTCGACGTCCTCGTTCATGCCTTTCTTGAAGCTGGATATACCTTTGCCAAAGTCACCCATCATTTCAGAGATACGTCCGCGGCCAAACAGCACGAGGACGACGACGGCGATGATGGCAATTTGCCAGACGCTGAGACCCATTGGGACACACTTTCCTTGGTTTGTTTGAGCCTAATATAGGGGCGAATGACCGCATGCGCCAGTCAGACGCGGCAATCAACCAAGATCGTCGAGGGAATCTTCTTCTGCGTCAGCCTCGCAATCGGTCTTTTCGTCTGGTTGAGCAGCCGCAGACCCAAGGTTCTCTAGGGCGTCCTCAAGCGCCTCATCCACCGGGTCGAGCAAGCCGGCGGCGCGCAATTCGTCGACGCCGGGCAGATCGCGGCGCGAGCCTAGTCCAAAGTGATCGAGGAATTCAGATGTGGTCGCGTAAATGACTGGTCGGCCGGGCACTTCGCGTCGGCCCGCCAGCCTAATCCAGCCTGCCTCCAAAAGCACATCCAGGGTGCCCTTCGCGGTCTGCACGCCGCGGATCGATTCGATTTCTGCGCGGCTGACCGGTTCGTGATAGGCGATGATCGCGAGCACTTCGGTGGCCGCGCGGCTTAGTCGGCGCACTTGCTCCTTCTCTCGGCGCAAGAGGTGCGCTTGATCGGGCGCGGTCTGGAACATCCATCGTTTGCCCCTCTCGACCAACCGCACTCCGCGATCCGAGTAATGGTCAGTCAAAGCGCGAAGGCCATCGCGCACCTGCCCGTTAGAAAGCCCGCCCAGATGCGCGGCAAGCTGATCAACCGTCATTGGCTCTTCGGTAGCAAACAACGTCGCCTCAAGCGCGCGCTCGATTTCGTCCGGTGAGCGTTCCGGCGCGGTGGAGCCTTCGACCACGGTTTCGTCTGGCGTCTCGCTCATCAGGCTGATGCCCCTTGCGCGGCCTGCTTCAGGCGCCGGATACGAAGCGGGGCGAAGGCGCCTTCCTGATCGATCTCAGCCCGGCCCAACCGCGCAAGTTCGAGCGCCGCAACAAAGCTGGAAGCGAGCGCGGATTTGCGCAATTCAGGGTTCGCGTGGGGCGGCAGAAACTCCCGGATTTCCATCCATTCCACGGTCACGCCTAGCATTGACGAAACCCGATCAAGCGCGCTGTCGAGCATCATAACTGGGCGATCCGCCACATGATAGATACGCGGCGCGGTGCGCGCTTTGACTTGTCCGTAGGCCTGGATCAGCGAATAGGCGTCCGACTTCCAGAGGGTTTTGCGATCAATGCGCAAACCCTCGGGCGCGCCACGCAAGAATATGTCGCGGCCAATCCGATCTCGCCCCATCAACCGCGCCGCAGCCTCGCGCATTGCGCCGAGGCGCTGAAGCCTGAGTTGGAGGCGAAGAGCGAGCTCTTCGGGGCTTGGGTCTTCCTGCTCCTCCTTTGGGAGCAGCATCGCGGATTTGAGATAGGCCAGCCACGCCGCCATCACGAGGTAATCAGCAGCAACCTCCAGTTTGAGGTCCGTAGCGCGCGCAATATAGCCCAAATATTGATCCACCAGCGCCAGAATCGAGATTTGGCGCAGATCGACCTTTTGCCGCCGAGCCAGATCAAGGAGGAGATCGAGTGGACCTTCCCAGCCATCGAGTTCGAGGTAGAGTTTGTCGCCCTTAGGTCTAGGTGCCTCTACTTGGTCCCACTCCTCCGCAGTAGGCTCAGCACGACCGACCGCTCCGCCAGTGAGCATGAAACCCTCAGCGCTGGCGGTCTCGTCTTTGATCTCTTCGCCGACGCCTGCTTGTTCGAGCTTGGTGTCCTCGTCGCGCTCGCTCATGCGGCCTCTCCGGTGAGCGCCAACAGGGCATCTCGCTTGGCCAGCAATTCGCCTTGCACTGCAGGTATGCCATCGGCGATCTGTGTTCCATCAAGCGCTGCATTCAAGCGCGCCGATGCCGCGTCAGACATAGTGGGTAGGACTTCGCAAAGGCCCTGCATATCATCCATTTTGGCCCAGCAATTGAGCACAATATCGCACCCCGCTCTAACGGCGCGAACTCCGCGTTCGGGTATCGTCCCATTGAGCGCTTCCATATCAATATCGTCGGTTAGAAGCAGACCTTCGAAACCGATTTTGCCACGAATAATGTCGCTTACGATTGTCGGAGAAAGCGTCGCGGGGTTTTTGGCATCCCAAATCGGAAAGATCAGGTGTCCGGTCATCCCGATCTTGGCCGAGTTGAGTGAGCGAAACGGGTCGATGTCGCTTTCCAGTTCCTCTTCGCTGGCGTGGACCGTGGGCACTTCCTTATGCGTATCGACCATGGAGCGTCCGTGGCCGGGCATATGCTTGATGCATCCGGTAACCCCGCCTCTTTCCAACCCGTCGAGGATGGCACGACCCAACGCCGCGATCTGGATCGGGTCTGACCCCAAGGCGCGGTCGCCAATCACATCGTGTGCGCCCGGCTGTCGCAGATCGAGCGGCGGATGATAGGTCACCGTTATTCCCATAGCGGCCAGTTCCAGTGCCATAGCTTCGCCACCAGCGCGCGCGGCTTCGATCGCGCTGGCGGGTGCGCGAGCGTAGAGACGCGCGAACGCCTCGCCCGAAGGATAGGACGACCAATGTGGCGGGCGCAGACGCGCAACACGGCCGCCTTCCTGATCCATGGAAATCAGCAGCCGTTCGCGCCCATGAATAGAACGAAGATCGTCGGTCAAAGCGCGCAGCTGATCTGGAGTGTCGCAATTGCGGCCAAACAAGATGTAGCCCGCCGGATCGGCCTCTCGAAAAAAGGCGCGTTCGTCGTCGGTCAGCGTGTGGCCGGAACATCCGAAAATTGCAGGCGTCATGCAATCAGGTTTGCAGCCGCTCGTCCCTCAGGCAAGCGCGGTAACCACGGCTTGGCCCGAAAATTGGGGGGAAACGAGTGCAAAAGCGCCCAGATCGTTGGAAAATCCGAGAAAGCCCAGCTCTTACCGAAGACGATCAGCCTTTGACCTGGCAATCGAGGCCATCCTTGCGGAGAGCATCACACAGGCTTTTCGCAGCCGAAAGGGTTGGCGCAACGGCCTGCAAACGAAACACCGGGCTGCCTTCGATAGTGCCTTCAAGTATCCGCCGCTTAGCGGTCGCAAGCGCTCTCGATTGTCCTCGTAAGGTGCGCCATCCTTGCTCAGCGCGCGCACGCGAGCTGTACGCCCCCACTTGTACGCCGACACCGCTAACATCGGCGGAAGCGTTGGAGGCGCCAGTGGACGCCGCTTGAGCCGAGCTCTCGCTCGATGCGGCATCATTGCCGCCAGATCCCGCGCTTGCGCTACTGGTCCCGCCCCCGCTCGCGCCGGTTTGCGAAGCGAGCGTCGGCGAACCGTCAATGGCCGGCATCGCGACGTTCAAGTCCTGATCGCCCGACCCAGCGCCTGTATCATCGGCCAACCGTCCATCGGCGTCGCGCCCTTGGCCAACGCCCGGAGCAACATCGTCGGTGCCTGCAAATTGCTTGCCGCCGGCGTCGTCGGGACGGGTCTTGTAAGGACCTTCAGGCGCTTCGATCAGGCTACCGTCGGGCACGGCAACAGGGCCGCGATTGTAGTTGGATATCAAATAAACCGCGCCGATCACGCTGACGCCAATCACCGCGAGCAGCGCCAAGAAGGCGATCATCTGTGTGCGATCAACGCCGCCAGCGCCTTCGTCTTCCTCATCGGATTCGAGCCAAGGAAGGTTGTCACTCTCAGCAAAGTCCAGTTCTTCGCTGGTGCCTTCGATCTCTTCGTATTCCGCATCCACAATCACGGCAAATGACCCCTAAATCACCGCATGCAGCGGGTTATCGCAGGAAGGATAACACCGACTTACATCGAGTCCACAGCTTCGACGCCCAGCACGCCAAGCCCATTGCGAAGGACTTGCCCGATCGCATCGGCGAGGAAAAGTCTGGCTCCAGATAAACCCTTGTCGTGTTCCAAGATGAACCGTTTCTGGGTGTCTTTGTTTCCGGCGGTGTAGAAGGCGTGCAGCTCGCTCGCCAAATCATAGAGATAGAACGCGATTCGGTGCGGTTCGCGCGCCCGTGCGGCGGCTTCGACTTCGCGCGGGAATTGCGCCGCTCGCCGGATCAAGGCGATCTCATCCTCACCCAACTGGCTGATTTCGCTGGCATCGGGCGTTATCCCGTGTTCGTCCGAGGCCTTGCGTATCGACCGCTGGATCCGCGCATGAGCGTATTGGACGTAATAGACAGGATTGTCTTTTGAAGCTTCCACGACCTTGGCGAAGTCGAACTCCATCTGCGCTTCGGGTTTGCGGGTGAGCATGGTGAAACGCACCACGTCCTTGCCGACCTCCTCAACCATGTCAGCAATGGTGATGAAGTTGCCCGAACGCTTGGACATTTTCACCGGCTCGCCCGCGCGCATGAGTTGCACCATCTGGACTAACTTCACGTCGAATGGAGTTGGTTTGCCCTTCCCTTCCGACAAAGCTGCAACCGCGGCTTTAATCCTTTTGACGGTGCCCGCGTGGTCTGCGCCCCAGATGTCGATCAGCTCATTGGCTTTGGCGGCCTTTTCCATGTGATAGGCGAGATCCGCGCCGAAATAGGTCCATTTGCCGTCCGACTTTTTGATCGGGCGATCCTGATCGTCGCCATATTTGGTCGACCGGAACAGGGGCAGCTCAACCGGCTCCCAGTCCTCTGGCGGGGCTTTTCCCTTGGGCGCTTCGAGAACGCCATCATACACAAGATCGTGTGCGCGCAGCCACGCCTCGGCTTCATCGGGCTTTCCCGCTGCATGCAGCGCAGCCTCTGAGGCGAAGACATCGTGATGGATATTGAGCAGCGCCAGATCGGACTTGATAAGGTCCATCATCTTGGCGACGGATTCCTTGCGAAAGGCAACGAGCCACTCGGCTTCGTCCGCGCCGGCGTATTGATCGCCAAATTGCTCGGCGAGCGCCTTGCCCACGGGAACAAGATAGTCTCCGGGATAGAGCCCTTCTGGGACTGCGCCGATATCCTCGCCCAGCGCCTCACGATACCGCAGATGCGCCGAGCGAGCGAGCGTGTCGACCTGTCCGCCTGCATCATTGATGTAGTATTCGCGGATCACATCGTGGCCGGCAAACTGGAGCAGGCTTGCGAGCGCGTCACCCACGACCGCGCCGCGGCAGTGCCCCATATGCATCGGGCCTGTGGGGTTGGCGGAAACGTATTCGACATTGACCGTCGTGCCCGCGCCCATGGCGCTGCGCCCGTACTCACGGCCTAGTGAGGCAATGGTTGCGAGCTCGTCCAACCACGCGGCGGGATCAAGTCGAATGTTGATAAAGCCAGGGCCAGCCACCTCGGCGCCCGTAATCATCGGGTGCGTGGTCAGCTTGGGCACGATCTTCTCGGCCAGCGCACGCGGATTGGTCTTGGCCGGTTTGGCCAGCAGCATCGCCGCGTTGGTCGACAAATCGCCGTGCGAAGGGTCGCGCGGCGGCTCGACTGTGACGCGCTCGAATGTCGTGCCCTCCGGCAGATCGCCGGATTGGACGAGTTCAGCCAAGACGCCTTCCACGACGCCAGCAAAGGCTTTGTATAGGGTTGTGTCAGTCATAAAACTTCTCGCGTGTTCGCGCTGCGCTCTGAGCCGAATGGCTCACAAAGGGCGACCGCCCACCCGCAGGGCTCCGAAGTGAGCGAAAGCGAACGGAGGAAACAGCCCGAGGATGAAGCCGCGGATGCGGCTCAAAAGAACTTAGCGCGTGACGTTGTATTTGAGTTGGTCTTCGGTCAGCTGAAAGCCAACCAGCATCTCATAGCGGGTGCGCGCAATCGCGGCTTTCACCTCGGTATCGGCCAGCGGATCGAGCGCGGCATCAACATCGCCGGCTCGTCGCTTTCGTGTTATGCGCTCCCGGATATCTTCCGGCAGTGTGGCCGAGGCGCGGTTTACGTAACTGGCGGCTTTGCCATTGGCCGAAGCGCGCGTGGCCCCGTCAGCAAAATTGAGCGTTACCTGCCCCACACGCTTGGTCACTACCGCCGTACCGCCGCGCAAGACGGTTACAAAATAAGGCAATGTGACAGTGCGGGCGCCACTTGTGTTCTGGCGCTGCGCGACAACTTCGAAGGTCGCCTCAGAATAGACGTTTTCGCCGCTTTCGTTGCATGTGGATCGCAGATTGGTCATCGCCGCGCTAACATCCAAGGCGGAAGCGATTGGCTGGTCCCCAGCGAAAGTGGTGATATCGCCAGTGTAGTCAGGTATGCCGACAGCCGGACACGTGGTCAGCACCGCCGTCACGCCAACGCCCTGCGAAACGACCAGTTCGCCATCGCTTCTGCATCCCGCCAGCGCAGCGGCGAGAGCAAAGCCTGCGAGCGCCTTTCTGCCAAACTTCATTCCAAATCCGTCCTTGATCCAATCTAACGCGCATTCCTAGCGCGCTTTGCGGTTGCCCTAGCGGGGGCGAGCACAAAGCGCTAGAGGGGCTGACATGAACGCGCCCTTTCCTGACTCGACGCTCACCCCGCCCGCTGATGCGAAACCCTTAAGGCTGCTTATCGCAGCTCCGCGTGGCTTTTGCGCCGGTGTGGATCGGGCGATTGAGATCGTCGAAAAAGCGCTCGAGCGATACGGGGCTCCGGTCTATGTTCGGCACGAAATCGTCCACAACAAATACGTTGTCGAAGGACTGAAGGCCAAGGGCGCGATCTTCGTAAAGGAATTGGACGAAGTGCCAACCGATGCGCCGGTCGTGTTCAGCGCACACGGCGTTCCCAAGTCGGTGCCCGCTGAAGCTGAGCGGCGAAACATGCTCTATGTCGACGCGACCTGCCCACTGGTCTCTAAAGTTCACCGTCAGGCCGAACGCCTGATCGAAAAGGACATGCACATCATTTTCATCGGGCACGAAGGGCACCCGGAAGTCATCGGCACAATGGGGCAGGTAAGGCCGGGTGAGATGACATTGGTCGAAAACATCGAAGACGTGGATAAACTTCCCTTCGAAAGCGATTACCCATTGGCTTACATCACGCAAACGACGCTGAGCGTGGACGACACGCGTGAGGTGATTGACGCGCTCGAATGGCGCTATCCCAACATTGTCGCGCCCAAGGCCGATGATATCTGCTACGCCACCTCGAACCGGCAGGAAGCGGTTAAGGAGCTCGCGCACGACTGCGATCTGGTGCTGGTGGTCGGCTCGCCCAATTCATCTAACTCGCTGCGGCTGGTGGAAGTCGCCGAGCGGCTTGGGACGCCTGGCAAACTGATCCTGCGCGCTTCGGAAATCGATCCCGCCTGGCTCGATGGGGTGAACACGGTTGGCCTCACCGCTGGCGCGAGCGCGCCAGAAGTGCTGGTGCGCGAAGTGGTCGACGGTTTGGCCACGCTACGCCCGATTTCGGAAGAGACGATCACCACCACCGAAGAAAAGATGGTGTTCAAACTTCCGCGCCAACTCACTGAATAAGCTTCTGCGGGCCGTTTCTTGATGGCGGTATACACGCATCTTGGCGCCGAGGATCTCACGACCTTAATCGCGCAGTTCGATGTGGGCGAGCTTGTCTCGGCCAAAGGGATTGCCGAAGGCATCTCCAATTCCAACTGGCTGATTGAGACGACCGGGCCTGATGCCGCGGGCGCGAGATACATCCTAACGATGTACGAACGGCGCATCGAATTAGAGGACTTACCCTATTTCCTTGGCTTACTGGATCACCTGTCGGCCAAAGGGTGCCCCGTGCCGCGCACTATCCACGATCGCGACGGCGCGGCGTTTCGGATTGAGCACGGCAAGGCGGTGGCGCTGATTGAGTTTCTGCCCGGAGTTTCCCCGACTCAGCCCACGGTCGAACAAGCCCGCAGCGTGGGAGAGGTTTTGGCGAAACTGCATTTGGCGAGCGCTGACTTTGCCAAGAGCCGCGCCAATACAATGAGCTTTGCGCACAATCTGGCGACCTTGGAGGCGTGCAGGGATGCGGGACTGGCCTCGATCAACGCGGACCTGCCGGCGGTTCTGGAGCCCGCCCGCGCGGCTGCGGCGCTTGATCTGAGCGGCATGCCATCGACGCAAATCCACGCGGACTTGTTTCCCGACAATGTGTTGATGCTCGGCAATAAAGTCACCGGTCTGATCGATTTCTACTTTGCCTGCACCGGGGCGATGGCGTTGGATTTGGCGGTAACACACGCGGCCTGGAGCTTTGATGCGCGCAATCGGTATGTCCCGGAGATCGGCGCTGCAGTGATCCAGGGCTACGAAAGCGTCCGCCGTCTTGAGCCTGCAGAGCGCGCCGCTCTGCCCGAAATCGCCAAAGGCGCAACCTTACGCTTTGTCGCCAGCCGGGCGGAAGATTGGCTCGACACTCCAGACGACGCGTTGGTGATAAAGAAAGACCCGATGCAGTTCGTCGCACGCTGGAAAGTGTACGAAGATTTGGGGATCTCAGCGTTTGCCTGATGGGCTGCGTGAAGCAATAAGCACAGCTATGACAAGTCCAAGGAAAACAGTCGCGATTTACACTGATGGTGCTTGCAAGGGGAACCCGGGTCCGGGAGGCTGGGGCGCGCTCTTGCGTCTTGGGCCGCATGAAAAAGAACTGTCCGGCGGCGAAGAGGATACAACCAACAACCGCATGGAGATGACTGCCGTCATTAAAGGTCTCAGCGCCCTAACCGAACCGTGCAATGTCGAGTTGTATTCGGACAGCAAATACGTCCTTGATGGAATCACCAAGTGGGTCGAAGGCTGGAAGAAGCGCGGCTGGGTCACAGCCAGCAAGAAACCGGTGCGCAACGCGGATCTCTGGCACGAACTGATCGCGGCTGCGGGACGCCACGAGGTCAATTGGCACTGGGTCAAAGGCCATTCGGGCCACCCGGAAAATGACCGGGTCGACGCGCTCGCCAGCAACGAGGCCGAACGCATCGCCGCTGAGGCGTAGAACCGCCTCCAACAAACAAAACGGGCGCACCCCGCGAAGGGCACGCCCGTCAAATTTCTTTCCGAAAACCCTTAGGTGTTGTCTTCGGTCGGTGCATCCGGGCCATTCTTCTTGATCGAGTCGATCGCGTTCTGCGCGCTCGACTTCGACGAATAACCCTGCGTCGAGAACATCACTTCGGAGTTGTAGCTGAAGCGAACGCGGAACTCGCCCGCTTTGTCTTTATAGATTTCAAACTTATGAGCCATGGATTGTCCTCCCCGATTTGGTTGGCTTGACGGTTGGTACCTTAAACAAATGTTTGCCCTTGGCTACCCGGCTTTCACCAAAGTTTGCGATTCAAATCGGGCAGGCGAGTACATCTCGTGATCAATGGCGGAAGTCATAGCGTCTGGCCCCCGTCCTAGGATGATCTGCGCCGCCAGACGCGCGGCCGCGGGCGAGGTTTGAATGCCAAAACCTCCTTGCCCGGCAAACCAGAAGAATCCCTGGATTTCCGGATCTTGACCATACACTGGCAACCGGTCTGGCGAGAAGCTTCGCAAGCCCGCCCACCGTCGCTCGACCGCTTCAATTCGCCAGGCTGTCGCCTGTTGAAAGCGATCAATGGCAAGTGCCACGTCCATTTCCTCAGGGGCCGCATCGCATGGAATGGTCGCAATCTCGTCATGCGGGCTGAGCCACAGGCGCCCATTATCGGACTTGAAATAGAAACCGCCGTTGATGTCGATCACGAGAGGTAGATTAGCGGGCGCTTCGGGCGCGACTCGCAATTGCACCACCGTCCGGCGATAGGGCTTGATGCCCATTGGCTGCGCACCAGCCATCTGCGCGACCTCGTCAGCCCAGGCTCCGGCGGCGTTCACGATGCCGGCAGCCCGGAATACGTCCCCTGCCTTCGTCGTGATCCGCCACACTGCGGCGTCGCGTCTAAGATCAGCCACATGCGAACGGCAAACAAGCGAAGCGCCTTCGGACTTTAGTCGCTTGAGATAGTGCTGGTGCAAACCCGCGACATCAATATTGGCGCAGGCGGGCTCCCAAATCGCGTCGCACCATTCCTCCCGTGTGTGAGGAACGCGCGTGTCGAGCCCTTCGCGGCCCAGCCGTTCGATCGTAACTCCGGTCCCTGCAAAGGTACGGAGAAAATCGTCCATCGCCGGCTTGTCTTGAGCGCGCCCAATATAAAGCGCACCGCTTTCGTGCAGGAACCCGTGTTCGCGCAAGTAAGCACCCGAAGGCAGCGTCAGCGGCACAACCCCCGGACCACCATAGCATTCGTCCCAAAACGCCGCCGAGCGACCTGTTGAATGATAGCCCGGCGCGTCTTCGCCTTCGAGGACCAGCACTCGGGCGTGCGGCGCTAGTTCGGCCGCTAGGCTTGCGCCCGCGATCCCTGCGCCAATAATCGCAAAGTCATAGATCAGTCTTTCGCTCACGAGACGGGCGCCACTCTGTCCAGAAATTCGGTCACAGAGTTCATGGCGCGCTGACGTACGGCGTCGATTTCGCGAAAGAGCTCATGGTGCGTGTCCTCTCCAAACTCGACTAATTCGCCCTTGGGCAGTCGCTCAGCGGCTCGGACATTGGCTGCGTGGCTGACAAGCTTATCAATCGTGGTCGACAGGATCAGAATCGGTGTCTCCACCGCCTCCATAGCGCCTGCGGCTTCCAGACGGCGCATCGATTCGTAGCCGCGCTCCACCCAACGCCAACTGGCCGGGCCCATGACAAGTTCAGGGCGTTTGTCACGCCACCACTGTTCATCTTCGTATCGATCCCGATCATGGGTCAGCAGCATTTCGCGCCCCTCCGGGATCTCGCCCGGCTTCTCGCTCCACTTCCAGGCTTGCCGAGTGGGGTCACCAAGCGAACACATCATACGCGCCAAACCGTGCAACATAACCAGAGGAAGTGGTGGGGTGTGGAAACCAAGCATGGGAGCGGACAACACCATCGCGTCGGGGGCCACTCGACCTTCGATCACGCCGCGCAAAACCAAATGCCCACCCATCGAATGCGCTGCCAAGATGTGCGGCCCGGGCGTTTCGCGAACCCATCGCGCCCACTGATACGCCAGATCATCGATCCAGATTGCGTAGTCTTCGATATGGCCCGTAACTGAATCTTTACCCAACCGACCGCTGCCAGCTTGCCCGCGCCAATCCGATGCGGTGACGCGCCAGCCTTCGCGGTGCCATTCTTCCAGCGTCTCTAGGTACTTTTCATAACAATCACCGCGCCCAGGAAAGAACAGGATCGACCCCCGCGGCTCGTCGGTGCTTCCAGCCCCTGGCCAGTCAATCCGGCGTACTTCATGATCGTCCGCTAGCTTCCATAAGGTTTCGCTCGCCGCTGGAGGTATTGCGCGGCGATTGATTGGCCCAAATTTCTTCACGAACGCGTCGGTTGGTTCCGCAGCCGCTGCCAAGTCGTTGCTAATGTGATCCCTCCAGCCTTGGTTACTTTTTGGTAAGCACTCACCTGTAGCACCGGGAAGAAGACAGGTTAACGACGCGCGAAAAGCGCAACGATAGCCTGCCATTTTTCCGGGGGCTTAAACGATGGAAATTCTCAAATACGGCTTGCTGGTAGCCTTGGCAATCGCGCTGATCATCGCCGCGATAAGCGATATTCGCGAGCGCAAGATCGCCAACTGGCTCAACCTTGGCATTGCCGCCGGTGCGCCGCTGTTTTGGATCGCGACTGGTATGGCCATCTGGCCGGACATGCTGATCCAGTTGGCGCTTGCATTCGTTGTTTTCTGGGCCTTTGCCGGCCTCTTCGCGCTTGGCTGGTTGGGCGGCGGAGATGTCAAACTCTTGGGCGCGATTGCCCTGTGGTTGACCCCGATGGCGTTTCTCGACTTACTCATCGTAATGGCCTTTGTCGGCGGCGCCATAGCGGTCGCGTTTGTCTTCCGCCGCGTGATTTTCCGACCCAAGACACAAGCGACGCTGCCTTACGGCGTAGCGATCTCCGCCGGCGCGCTTTGGGTTATCGCATCCACTCATACTCCCATCGTTCAAGCGACCGCCGCGGCGACCTTGGGATGAACCTGATTTTAACCAATTCGGACGTATTCGTCGAAACCATACCCGCCCGCACACCAATTTGGGCCGAACACGAGGGGGCTTGAAAAGCCATGGATAGGAAGAAACTCGTACTGCTGCTCGGAGCGCTGATCATCGCCGTCGGCACCGCTTTTGCGGCTCGTAGCATGTTCATGGGCGGCGGCGCGCCCCAAGCAGAGGCCGCACCGCCTAAACCGTTGGGTCCAAAAGTGCTGGTCGCCAACCGCGCTTTGCCGGTCGGCACGATCATCAGCGCCGATGCAATGGGCTTCCAGCAATGGCCAGAAGAGTTGGTGCAAGACGCCTATTATATTGAAGGCAACGCGCAGCTTGAAGGTCTGTTGGGCACGGTCGTTCGTTTCCCAATAACGGCCGGTGAGCCAGTTACCATGGGTTCACTTGTGAGCCCGGGTGACCGCGGATTCCTCGCCGCTGCGCTTGGGCCAGGGATGCGCGCAGTGACGGTGCCCGTTTCGGTTCGTACCGGTGTGGCTGGCTTTGTTTTCCCCGGTGACCGCGTTGATCTTATCCTGACGCAAACGGTCGAAGGCGAAGGCCGCCCGCTCAAAACCGCTGAAACGGTTCTGCGCAACATGCGAGTGCTGGCGACCGACCAACGCACTGAGAAAAAAGAGAATCTCGAAACGGGCAAAACGAAAGTCGCCACTTCGCGTACCGTCACACTCGAAGTGACGCCGAAACTGGCTGAAAAAGTCTCCGTCGCTCAAACCCTTGGCACGCTTAGCCTTTCGCTGCGCTCGATTGCGGACAACCAGGCCGAACTGGAACGCGCCATCGCTTCAGGTGAAATCGACATCCCGGATAACGCCACTCCAGAAGAGGAAGAGCGAATCCTTCGCACCGCGATGGGGATGCCAGTCGACAAGTCGACAACCTTCCAAACCGGAGGTGATGTCTCCCGCTTCCAGCGCAAGACTCTGCCCGAGGAGGAAGCCGCCGCCCGCCGCCGCCGCGAAGAAGCGCAACGCGCCGCCCAGGTGGCTCAGCAACGCGCTCTGGCCGCTGCAAAAGCTGCGGGACGTAACCCTGCGGCTTCGCAAGCGGGCCCGACGGTTCGCGTAATCCGCGGACGCCAGGCTGGTGAAGTTACGGTGGATCCAGCCAACGGCGCGCGCGGCCTTGTCTCCTCGCAATCCGAAGGCACACGCGAAGCGGGCGAAACCGCTTCGCGGGTCACTCGATCGCTGATCAACTAACGGGGCACTCGATCATGGCACAGACACTCAAAAGGCTGATCGGCAGCCAACGCGCGGCTCACTCGCCTCGCACCGATAAACTCGAGGAACCCACCAAGGGGCGGATTATGAAACCCAAGTCCAAACTTAGCCTTTTGCTCGCAGGATTGGCGCTCGCACCGCTGAGCGCAACGGCGACATCGACCGCGACTGCGCAACAGGTTGTCAGTCCGTCGCAGGACATCGTGCTATCGATCGGCCGTGGCGAATTGGTCAGTGTGCCGGGAACTATGACCGATGTGTTCGTTTCGAACGATCAGGTCGCGGACGTCCAGATTAAGTCACAGCGTCAGCTCTATGTGTTCGCAAAGGCCGGCGGCCAAACCACGATCTACGCCAGCAACCGTGCGGGCGACATCATCTGGTCAGCCAATATTCGCGTGGGGAACAACATTGACAGCATCGATCAGATGCTTGCGCTGGCCATGCCCCAGGCGAAAGTCAACGTTGCCACGATGGGCGCTGACACTGTCCTTTTGACCGGCACCGTGGCCGCGCCCGAAGACGCGGCGGAAGCCGAGCGTCTGGTTGAAGCGTTTCTTGGCCAAGGATCCAACGTGATCACGCGCCTAAAAACGGCGACGCCGCTGCAAGTGAATTTGCAGGTAACGTTCGCCGAAGTCAGCCGCAGTCTTGTGCGCGACATCGCCGGAAGCGTTACTACAATCGACGGATCCAGCGGATCTTCGTTCTTGGGCGGCGTGGGCACAGGTCGCGTCCTTACCGGCCCCGGTGGTTTCAACACTGGAGGTCCAATTGCGGTTGGTCCAGGTGCTGGTGAGGTTGCTGGTCAACGTTTCGTTCGCGATATTCTGGGCAACATCGTAACCGACGCCGATGGCGTTCCGCTGGTTGAAGAAGTCGCGGGCACGGCAATTCAAGGTATCGAAGGTCGCACGACCCTTGGTGGTCTTGGCCGGCTGTTCGGGCTGGACGTTTTGGGCGCCATGGATCTTGCGGAAACGCTGGGTCTGATCACCACGCTTTCGAAACCCAATCTTACCGCGCTTTCGGGCGAAACCGCCACCTTCCTGGCCGGCGGTGAATTCCCGATCCCGATCAGTCAGGGTTTGGGCAACGTTGCGATCCAGTATCGCAACTTCGGCGTCAGCCTCGCTTACACACCGACTGTTCTTGCCAACGGCCGAATTTCGATGCGCGTTCGTCCCGAAGTGTCCGAACTTTCGACGCAGGGCGCGATCACGCTGAACGGGTTCCAGGTTCCCGCGCTGACCACACGCCGCACCGAAACGACTGTCGAGCTGGGTTCAGGGCAGAGCTTCATGATCGCTGGGCTGATGAGCAACAACTCACAGAACTCGATCGAGAAAGCGCCGGGCCTTGGCGACATTCCCATCCTTGGCAACCTGTTCCGTTCGCGTGGCTTCCGCCGCGGGGAGACCGAACTGGTGATCATCGTGACGCCGTATCTCGTCAAACCGGTGAACGAGAAAGATATCAAGCTGCCGACCGATGGTTTCCATACGGCCAACGAATTCCAGCAATTGCTGGGGTATCAAGAACAAGCGGGTGAATCGGGCGAAGCGCGCCCAGGCCCGACGGCTGCCGAGGGCGAAGCACCCGCCCCTGGGATCAGTCGCGCTAACCCGGACGACGCGATGCGTGCGAGTTCTTCGAGCAACAAGAAACGCGCTGAAAAGAAGTCAAAGAAAAAGAAAAATCGCACTGCAGAAGCCGCCGCTCCGGGCTTCAGCCTCTAAGCCGCCGCTCTATTTGAAAAGGTAACGACGATGCAAAACGCAAAGCACTCTCCGTTCAAAAAGGCCGGCTCAGTTCTGATGGCCGCCGCGCTTGGTCTCACGCTCGCTTCGTGCGGTGGTATGCCGACTAACAACACGCTCTATTCGACCAAGCAACCGGTGGTCTCACGCCAAAACTTCACGCTTGACGTTTCGACGATTTCCAGCGGCCTTCCTGTGACCGAGCAATCGCGTCTCAATGGTTGGTTTGAAGCGATGGACCTTCGCTACGGTGATCGGATAGCGATCGAAGACCCCAGTTCCAACCCGGCTGTAAAAAACGCCGTGGATGATCTGGCCGGTCGTTATGGCCTGATCGTGAGCAACACCGCACCCACCACGACCGGTTTTCTCCAGGCTGGACAGGCGCGCGTTGTGATCACGCGTTCAAGCGCCGAAGTGCCCGGTTGCCCGGATTGGTCGGCCAAATCCGACATGAATTATCTGAATGCGACCAGCCCTGGTTATGGCTGCGCGATCCACAGCAACGTGGCCGCGATGGTCGCTGACCCGCAAGACTTGCTCGAAGGCAAGAAGGGCTCCGGCGAAAACGTGGTCGCCACGTCGACCAAAGCTATTGAAACGCTACGCAAAGCTGCGCCCACTGGCGGTGGCAACACGCTTGGCAATGCAGGAGGGAATTGATCCATGAACGCGCCTTGGAAATCGGGTCTCCCCGGCAATCGCGATCCGTTTGCGGCCTACATTTGCGATGACAACGCGCTCGATGTGCTGCGTCCGGTCGTAATCGAAATGGGCTGGCAGCCGGAGAAATGCAACAAGGGTGGCCTTCGCAATGCTATCCAGTCGCTTTCTGTTAGTGCGAGCCCAGCAATCCTTCTGGTCGACTTGTCAGAAAGCGGTGATCCACTCAACGATATCAACGCTCTGGCGGAAGTCTGCGAGCCAGGCACCGTCGTGATCGCTATAGGCCAAGTCAATGATGTGCGCCTCTATCGCGACCTGCTTTCGAGCGGCATCCACGACTACCTGCTAAAGCCGCTTTCAGCGCAAGCTGTACACGATGCGCTAAACCAGGCGCTGGCCGTGTTTACAGCGCCCAAAGCGGGCGATGAGGGTTCGGTCAAACGCCACATTTCGACCGCCGTCGTCGGCACGCGTGGTGGTGTGGGCGCATCAACCCTTGCGACTTCGCTTTCGTGGCTCTTTAGCGACGAACACAATTCGCCTACCGCGCTACTTGATCTCGACGTGCACTTCGGCACCGGCGCGCTGGCGATGGACCTGGAGCCGGGCCGCGGCTTGACCGACGCCATCGACAATCCCAGCCGTATTGACGGACTGTTCATTGAACGCGCCATGATCCGCGCCAACGATAATTTGTCGATCCTTTCGGCCGAAGCACCGATCAATCAACCGCTGATGACCGATGGTTCGGCCTTCGTGCAGTTGGAGGAGGAATTCCGGCAGGCGTTTGAGATGACGCTGATCGATATGCCTCGCAACATGCTGATCAACTTCCCGCAGCTGCTGGCTGACGTGAACCTGGTTTTGCTGACCAGCGAACTGACGCTCGCTTCGGCGCGCGACACGATCCGCATTCTTTCGTGGCTGAAAGCCAACGCCCCGCACGCACACCCGATGGTGGTCGCGAATAAAGTGCAACCGGGCGGCGCTGAGATCAGCAAAGCGGATTTCGAAGCTTCGATTGAGCGCAAGATCGACGTGTCGATCCCCTACGATGTGAAGGCAGCGGCGAACGCAGCCAAGCTGGGCCAAGTGTTCGTCGACGCGAACCGATCGAGCAAGGCCACCGCTGCTATCAAGCATCTGGCCGAACGCATCATGGGCGCCAGCGAGGAAGACCTCGAAGAGGCGCTGGGCGGTGAAGAGAAGAAATCGCTGCTTGGCGGTTTCGACTTCAAGAGCTTGCTCGCGAAGAAGGACAAGGAAGCCGCTCCTTCGGAATAAAGGCGATTGGGGTCGGTTCACTCGTTTGAACCGCGCCCCAACCGCATCCGAAAGGACACTGGCAGAGGGCTAAATCAGGACGCGAATTCATGGACATTCTCCAGACTCTGCTCATTACACTTGTGGTGTTTGGTCTGCTCGTCGGCGGATACTCACTATGGGCCGGATCAGGCGCGGCCAGCGCTCAGAAGCGCCGGCTGCAGTCTTTGCGCTATCGCCACTCGGACAGCACCGATGCCAAGGTGGAATCGCAGTTCAAAAAGGCGATCGCAGCGCGCAAGCCCAAGCAGTACAAGCTAGCCGGGTCCGGTTCGCAGCTCGATGCGTTGGCCCTGCGGCTAGACCGAACGGGCAAGAGCATCAGCGTCTCCCAGTACATTTACACGTCGGTGGGGCTTGCCATTGCCGTGGCGGTTCTGGGCTACCTGCAATCGGGCGCATTGTTGCTTTGTCTGGGTGTCGGCCTGCTGATTGGTGCCGGTCTCCCGCACCTAGTTATCGGGTTCATGATGGGCCGGCGCACAAACGAATTTAACTCCAGGTTTCCAGACGCGATTGAGCTGCTCGTTCGCGGGCTTCGTTCGGGCCTACCTGTGACCGAAACGCTCGCCGTGGTCGCGCAAGAGGTTCCCGGTGCTGTCGGCACCGAGTTCAAAGGGATCGTCGAGCGCATCAAGATCGGTAAGACCATGGAGGATTCACTCCAGGAAACCGCCGATCGGCTTGGTATCCCAGAATTCAACTTCTTCTGCATCACTCTCGCGATCCAACGCGAAACCGGTGGTAACTTGGCGGAGACACTGTCCAACCTTGCCGACGTTTTGCGCAAGCGTTCACAGATGAAGCTGAAGATCAAAGCGATGAGTTCGGAATCCAAAGCTTCGGCTTACATCGTCGGTTCGTTGCCTTTCATCGTCTTCGCACTGATCTATTGGATCAACCCGGGATATCTCGGCACATTCTTTACCGATGATCGCTTAATCGTGGTGGGGCTTGGAGGCCTTGTCTGGATGGGTGTTGGCGTTGGTATCATGGCCAAGATGGTCAACTTTGAGATCTGATGAGGACGCGAGAATAAGCTATGATGATCACTCCTCTGTCAGCCCTTGGCTATGTGAACCTTGATAGCCCCGCCATGGCGGTGCTGCTCGCCGCGATCAACCCATCGTCTGGCCCGACGCTGCTCGGCTTTGACGTTATCTTTGCCGGAACAGTCCTCGCTGCTGTCGCTGCGCTCGCGGTGATGTTCGCGATCTACACGGCGTTAACGATCAAGGACCCGATGTCGAAGCGTGTCAAAGCGCTCAACGAACGGCGCGAAGAGCTGAAAGCCGGTATCGTCACCGGCGGATCGAAGAAGCGCGCAAGCCTTGTGCGCAAGACCGACACGACCGACGCGGTTAAGAATCAGTTGGGCAAGCTCAACGTTCTTCAGCAAAGTCAGCTGGAAGAGGTGCAGCAAAAGCTCGCCCACGCCGGTTTCCGCAACAAGGAACTCGCGGTCATCATCATCGGTCTGCGTGCGATTGGCCCAATCGTTCTGGGCGCGATCGGCGCTCTCCTAATCTTCGTGGTCGATTACTTTCCCGACTGGGGCCCGATGACGCGCCTCGGCGCGATGGCCGGCCTGTTCTTTATCGGCTACAAAGGTCCGGAAATTTATCTTTCGAACCAGTCGACTAAGCGCACGAAGGAGATCCAGAAAGGGCTACCGGACGCGCTCGACTTGCTTGTGATTTGCGCCGAAGCCGGTCTCACGGTCGACGCCGCCTTCAACCGTGTCGCCAAGGAATTGGGCCGCGCTTATCCGGAGCTGGGCGATGAATTCGCGCTGACCGCGATTGAGCTGTCGTTCCTGTCCGAACGCAAAATGGCGTTCGACAACTTGGCCTATCGCGTCGATCTCGAAGCGGTCAAAGGCGTGGTGACCACCATGATCCAGACCGAACGCTACGGTACGCCGCTGGCTTCGGCGCTGCGCGTTCTTTCGGCCGAATTCCGCAATGAGCGCATGATGCGCGCCGAAGAGAAAGCCGCGCGTCTGCCAGCAATCATGACGGTGCCGCTCATCCTGTTCATTCTGCCGGTGCTGTTCGTCGTTATTCTTGGCCCGGCGGCCTGTTCGATCAACGACGCGCTCATCAAGTAGCGCGTCACAAGACGCGGGTGGAAACGCCCGACCTTTAAGCGGCTCGCGAGGGACTAAGCCCCCCTTCGCGGGCCGCTTTTCTGTAGAGCTTTGCTAGGCGGTGCAAGCCTAAGGATCAGGCGAGACCCAGGATTCTTTGACGCAACCGCTCCAGCATGCTGCGCAGCTGCGCCTGTTCGGTAGCGCTGAACCCTGTGAGCAGCTGACGCTCCGTCTCTAAGGCAATCGGCAAGACCTCGCTGTGGATCTGGCGACCTTGCTCGGTCAGCACCATCAGATGCGAACGACCATCAGACGCGTTGGGCACCCGCTTGATCAGGCCACGCCCTTCCAGCACCTTGCACGCCCGGTTAATGGCAACCTTATCGGTCAGGATCGCCTCGGTCAGCGCGCGCTGCGTCAGCCCTTCGTCACCAGCGCCCGCGTTGGTGTCGCCCAGGATCGCCATCACGCGCCATTCGAGGATCTTGAGGCCAAAGCGCTCGCGATAGCGTTCTGCGATAAGGTCACTGACCGCGTTGGAGGCGACCGACAGCTGATACGGCAAGAACTGCGCAAGCTGCCCTGCGTTTTGGTCGGCGGGCACCGAAGGTTCGGCCGCGCCGAGCGGCGGGACGGGCGGCAGGGTGTCGGTGGTCGGAGTATCCAGCGTGTCGCTCATGAAACTGGTTACTAATGAAACTACACGCGTTTTCAAGAGAGGGATTCGCTCCGTCCCCCACCCCCTGCCCTATTCATAGGCACGCGCTTCCCACCAAGGGTAGAAGTCGGGCATGTCCTCGCTCACCTTGCCCGGGTATTCGGGCGCCCGCTTTTCGAGGAAGCTGGCGATCCCCTCTTTCGCATCGCTCCCACGCGACAGGCGATAGATCGCGCGGCTGTCGATCTTGTGCGCTTCCATCGGGTGATCCGCGCTCATCAAGCGCCACATCATCGCGCGCGTCATCGCGACCGACACAGCCGAGGTGTTCTGCGCAATCTCCGAGGCAATCGCGCGCGCTTCGCCCATCAGATCGCCCGGCGCGTGTACCGAGCGCACGAGCCCGCCCTTGTGCGCTTCGGCCGCGTCGAACACGCGGCCCGAATAGCACCATTCGAGCGCCTGGCTGATCCCGACAATCCGCGGCAGGAACCAGCTCGAGGCGGCCTCGGGCACGATCCCGCGACGCGCGAACACGAAACCATAGCGCGCCGTCTCACTCGCCAGCCGGATGTCCATCGCCAGCTGCATGGTCGATCCCACGCCCACGGCGACCCCGTTGCACGCGCTGATCAGCGGCTTTTGGCTTTCAAACAGCCGCAGCGTCAGACGGCCACCACCATCGCGCACGCGTTCATCGGAGAGGCTTTCCACCTCGCTCGCGTCGGCGAACACCTGCCCTCCCCCTTCGGGCGTCAGGTCCGCGCCCGCGCAGAACGCGCGATCCCCGGCCCCTGTGAAGATCACCGCGCGCACGTCGTCATCGGCGTCGATATCGTCCATCGCCGCCATGATCTCCGCGCCCATCGTGCGGGTGTAGGCGTTCATCTTCTCCGGCCGGTTGAGCGTGATCGTCGCCACGCCATCGGCCTTATCAACGAGGATCTGGGTGTAATCGGTCAAGCTGTCTCTCCATTAGCCGTGGCCCGCCGCGTGGTGGCCCGTTCTTCGATGGACCACACAAGGGGGTGTTTTGCGAAAGTTCGAGACTGCCAGAAACGAGCGGAAATCCAAGGCTTTTGAGCGGATTTGCACGCGCGATGTGTCACCTTTCGGTTTTTGAGATGTTGGAGTTGTTGGCGGGCGCAACGGCAAACCGGCGAGGGCTGCGCTTTACGTGCGGTGTTGGGGAGGAGTCCGGGTGCGCTCATCACGCGATTTCATAGAGCGATAAGCGCCGAGTAGGAAAGATCAGCGGGGAACTGCCTATGTCATTGCAACCCTTCCTCGCCTTAGGAGAGACTATTAGCAAAAACGACGGAAGCGTAATCCGCATGGACGAAGGTTCGATACACTTAGTATTATCAGGCCCTCCATTTTAGCCAGACCCAGTTTACATGACTGATAAATATATTTTTTGAAGTTGTACCAATTTTTACAACTTCAGCCATCCAGTTTCTCATACCCTGACGACAATTAAGGAGGGAATGATGACGGATTTTGTTCTTGTGGGCATTGCGGCGGAGGTTTTTTCAATCAACGGTCTGGGAACGGTGGTTCCTGTTCGCGTGGTTGAAGGTGAGGTTAAGATCGGGGACCAAGTGTTCGTCTATGAGCCGCTTCCACATTCGGCAGCGGAAGACGAAAAGCCGAGATCGGTCGCGAAAACGTCGATTGTTGGGTTTACGCCGCTTGGCTCGCCGAGCCGCACAAGCGCAAAGAAGGGTGAGGAAGTCGGCATCGTCTTGCGCGGCTTGCGCCCAAACAAAGCGCTAGAATTCCACTTCGTCGGTACGCAATACGTGCCCAGAGACGGTCAGCCTTTGAATGGACCGTTGTTCGATCGGTTCGACCTATTCGACAAACACAAAGACAATTGGCGTCCCTCCCATGCAAAGAAATTCGGCATCGGACTTCAAGGTGGCGGTCTTCGCGGCGCCTTTGGCGTCGGAGCGGTGCGGTTCCTCGCTGAATTGGGGCTGCTCGATAAAGCGAACGGGCAACTGGAAGTTTTGGGATCGGCTTCAACGGGATCGATCACGTCGATGGTCTTGATGGAAAAGTCGGGCGTCACCTGCGTGGACAAGGCGATCAAGGAATACACGCGGCTGCGCACCTATGAGGACATGCTAAGGCTTCGATCCGAAGTCAAAGAAGAGATGAAGAATACAGCCGCCGTAAGCAGCCTCATTCCCGCGATCCTGAACGAAGAGGTCGGCATGTTGGATCCGGAGGAGATCCTTAGGCGGGAAGTCTGGGATGGCGCCACTCAATTTGGGCTGGGTCTAGGCGCGGTCACCGGTGCGATTGTGGGGGGCGTACTCGGGCTTGTAACTTTCGGTATAGGCGCCGCGATTGGTGGGCTAATTGTCACGGGAATAGCTGGGGCTCTCATCGGAGGAGGTGCGGGGGGAAAGGCAGAATTGGATGAGGACTTTAGGAGCCTTAAAAGATTCTTCGAAATCAAACCCAGTATCGCGACAATGGAGCCCGTAGAGAGAGAGCTAAGAAGATTGGTCGTTGGCACGAATTTTCGGAACAGCGGCATCGCTTTGCGCATGGCGGTGAACAACATGGAGACCGGACAGACGGGGTATATCACGGAGCAAGGAAAGCTCCTCTATCCGGTCAGGGAAGGGCCAAAGGATATCTTCCACCCATCGGAATTCATCGAATGCGATATTCTTGAAATCGATGGCAAAACCCCAAGCAGCTTTAACAACTTTTTGGTCCAGGCCGCAGCGACCTCGGGATCGTTTCCGGGCATCTTCCCACCTCGATTGATCCAATTCACGCATCCCTCTTTTGATCACGTCCGCGAGGAGTATTTCAACGACGGCGGAGTTCGGGAAAATTTACCAATACAGGCCATGATCGATGCTGGCGCGCAAGAGATTATCGCCATCTATTGCGCCCCGATCGAACCCGGCGAAATGGAGCTTGAAGAAAAAGACACCGTTGCGGACAAACCAATCCCGACCTGGTCAGATGTCGCCATAAGAGCCCTTGGGCTAACTTTCGCTGAGATCACGCGAACCGATGTCTTTCTGGGCCGACGGTTGAATGCAGGAACCAATCAGCTTGATGATGATAAGGGGCAATTCGGGGCCGACGCCGTCGATATTATCGATATCGCCCCGCGCCACCCGACGCTGGGCCTCACCGAAGTTGAACCAGCCAAGATTCAAGCGACCATCGCCTACGGCTATATGTGCGCGTTTGATGAAACCTTGATCGCAAAGACACAAATGGCGCGGGGATTGCGTACGCAATTGCGCGATAACACGGACAACATCTACGAAAGGCTCGCACTAATTGCGGATTATCGGATCAGTCTTGTCCTCACGGCAGTGTACCGCAACCCTGATGTCTTTGGGGAGAAATGGGGGATGATCGACAAGTGGCTTGATGAACAATCAGAAAGAGTTGGCGAGATGGGCTTTCAGCGAGACGCCTTACGGGTGTACTCGATGGCGAAGAAAGAACTCTTGGAATTTTTGGATGCGCGCGTGCGGCAGTTTGGGCGCGAGTCGTTACCCTTCTCTATGCGCAGCGAGTTTCAATTCCTACAGCGCGAGTTCTACGAGAATTGGACGACATTCCAATATGACAGCGAAACAGTTCGGCGAGCCTTAAAGAGCGAAGATCACGACCTTTCTCGTGAGGTTAAAATAGTCATGGACGGAACGCCATTTTTCGGCCGAGCGAAGCTTCGTAGAAAAGACAGTCTACAGAAGCACGACGTGGAGCGCGACGGAATAACTTCTTGGGAGCATCGAAAGGATCTTCAGAGCTTGCTCAACTCCGTCAGATTCCTTGACGATGACTAGGTAAAGAAAAACCCCCGCTGCACTTGGGTGCAGCGGGGGCATATCTGTGTCGAGTGAAGGCTCGATTTACCGCGGCGCCATGCGGATGGCGCCGTCGAGGCGCACGTCTTCGCCGTTGAAGTAGCCGGTTTCGATCATGGTCATGGCGAGGCGGGCGTATTCGTCGGGCAGGCCCAGACGCTTGGGGAACGGCACAGACGCGGCGAGCGCGTCCTTCACCTTCTGCGGGGCGGCGTTCATCAGCGGGGTTTCAAAGATGCCCGGCAGGATGGTGTTGACGCGGATGCCTTCGCTCATCAGGTCGCGCGCGATCGGCAGGGTCATGCCGACAACGCCGCCCTTCGACGCGGAGTAGGCAGCCTGGCCCATCTGGCCGTCTTCGGCCGCGACGCTCGCGGTGTTGACGATCGCGCCGCGGTCGCCGTCTTCGGACAGCGGATCCAGCTTGAGCATACCGGCGGCCGACTGCGCGATGCAGCGGAAGGTGCCGACAAGGTTGACCTGGATGACAAAGTCAAACGCGGAGAGCGGGAAGTGCTTGGTCTCGCCCGTCAGGCCGCCATTGTCGTCGCGCACGCGGCTGGCGGTTTTCATCGCGTTGCCGATGCCGGCGCAGTTGACGAGGATGCGTTCCTGGCCGTGGGCTTCGCGCGCTTTGGCGAAACCGGCGGCGACCTCTTCGTCGCTGGTCACGTTGACCTTGCAGAAAATGCCACCGACTTCGGCGGCGACCGCTTCGCCCTTCTCTTCGTTCATGTCGAAGATCGCGACTTTCGCGCCCTTCGCGGCGAGCGCGCGCACGGTGGCGGCGCCAAGGCCCGAAGCTCCGCCGGTGACGACGGCGGGGGTGTTGGCTGAAACTTCCATTCTACTTTCCTCTCAAGTGTGAGTCCCCGCGAAGGCGGGGACCTTGTTCAATCTCGTGGGAGATCCCCGCCTTCGCGGGGACGCACGCTGGGTTTAAAGGCTCTCCACAATCGTGACGTTGGCGACGCCGCCGCCTTCGCACATTGTTTGAAGACCGTATTTCTTGCCGTGGCGCTTAAGCCCGTGGACGAGCGTCGCCATCAGCTTGGTGCCGCTCGCGCCGAGCGGGTGGCCGAGCGCGATCGCGCCGCCGTGGACGTTGAGCTTTTCGGGGTCCGCGCCGGTGTGCTTGAGCCACGCCATCGGGACCGGAGCAAACGCTTCGTTCACTTCGTAGAGATCAATGTCGTCGATCTTGAGACCGGCGCGTTCGAGCGCCTTGTCGGTCGCGAACAGCGGCTCTTCGAGCATGATGACCGGATCGCCCGCCGTGACGGTCAGGTTGTGTATGCGCGCCATGGGCGTGAGGTTGTGCGCCTTGAGCGCCTCTTCGGAAACGACCAGCACCGCGCTGGAACCGTCGCAGATCTGGCTGGCCGAAGCCGCCGTGACCATGCCGCGCGGATCGATCAGCTTGACGCCGGCGATACCTTCAAGGCTCGCGTCAAAGCGGATGCCTTCATCGACCGTGTGTGTATCGTCACCCTCGGGCGTTTCGATGGCGATCGGCACGATCTCGTTCTCAAACGCACCCGCTTGCGTCGCGGCGATGGCTTTCTTGTGGCTGTTATAGGCGAACTCATCGAGCTCTTCCTTCGCCATGCCGTGCTTTTTGGCGATCATTTCCGCGCCCATGAACTGGCTGAACTGGACGTCGGGGTATTTCGCTTTGACGCCGTCGGACATGTAATTGCCCAGACCCTCTTTCATGTGCAGCGTCATGTTCGAACCCATGGGAACGCGCGTCATGCTCTCCACACCGCTGGCGATGACCACGTCTTGCGTGCCGCTCATCACGGCTTGCGCGGCGAACTGGATCGCCTGCTGCGAAGAACCACACTGACGATCGATCGAAACCGCCGGGGTCGATTGCGGCAACAGCTTGGAGGCGAGCACGCCCATGCGGCCCACTTGCCCCGCTTGCTCGCCCGCCTGGCTCACGCAGCCGGTGACAACATCGTCAACCGCTTTGGGGTCCACGCCGCTGCGCTCCACCACCGCGTCGAGTGATTTGGCGAGCAGGTCCACCGGGTGCACTCCAGCAAGGCGGCCCCCACGGCGGCCTCCGGCGGTGCGAACGGCGTCGACGATATAGGCTGTAGGCATCTCTCTCTCTCCGAATTGTTTATCTTTAGGGGTCGGTGGGCTTCACAAAAGCAAGTTGCGATTTGCCACTAGCCCGCGCGTTGGCGCATGGCCTATGGGAGCGCGCACAGGGAATCAAGCGGGTAAATCGAGGGGTGTGACAACGCGATGGCCGAGCCAGACGACCAGACTCCTTCATCCCGCGAGGGCAAGACACCCGAGGCGCTGCTAGAAGAGGCCTATGCCGCGCGGCAGGAAGGCGATCTGACCACCGCGGCGAAGGCTCTTGACGGCGTGCTCACGGCCGCGCCGAACCATCCGTTACCGCTTAGTCTGCGCGCCCGTGTGGCACTGGAGCGCTGCGAACCCGATGCGCTGGCTCGCTTTGACGCCGCCTTGCGCGTTGATCCCGGCAACGCCGACCTGCATCTGGGCAAAGCGCAGGCGCTCGAGCTGGCGGGCGACACCAAAGGCGCGCGGATCGTGACCCAGCAGATCGCGGATCAAGCGCCTGGTTTTACAGCTGCGCTGTCTTATCTCTCCGGTTTATATGTTGCGAGCGGCGAGGCGGAATTCACCTCTCCTTTTGAAAGCGCGGCAACAAAGGCGCCTCAAGATCCCAACATCCTCGCCGGATGGATAGACGCGCTTGCAGGTTTAGAGCGCTTTGCTGAAGCGGCGGATGTTGCGGTCAAGGCCAGAAGCGCCTTTCCCGATCAACCGCACTTTGCGTTGCTTGAGGCGATGCACGCGGGCGCCAGTGGAGATTGGCAGAGAGCGGAGGCGATTTTTGCCAACCTTGGCGTTGAAAGCTTGCAAAGATGGCTGGCGGAGGCGCGCCACCGGGTTCGCGCGGGCAATGCAGCCGCAGCGCAGGGGTTGCTCGATAAAGCGTTGCGATCGTGGTCGTTCGATGTGGCAGCTTGGGCGCTTCAAGGGGTGGTCTGGCGATTGACCGAAACGCCTGAGGCGCGCGACCAGGCCGCGTGGTTGCACGAGCAGGCTGGCCTTGTCCAAATGCTGGAATTGGAGGCGCCGAAAGGTCTGCTTGCGGACGCACGATCAGGCCTTGAGCGATTGCACACAGACGCCGGTATGCCGCTAAGCCAATCGGTGCGCGGCGGATCGCAGACGCGCGGCGTCCTTTTTCATCGACCAGAGCCAGTGCTGGCTGAACTGCACACAGCGATAAGGAGTACTCTTTCGACGTATCAGGCAAAATTGCCGCACGCCGATGAAACACACCCACTTTTGCGGGCTCGAAACGATGAGTGGCGTTTGGCGGGATCCTGGTCTGTAAGACTACAGGGCGGAGGCGATCACCACGCCGCGCATATCCATCCGTCAGGACTGGTTTCGAGCGCGCTCTACATCGATGTTCCTCAGACGGTTGGCGATGGCGAAAAGGCAGGCTGGCTGGAACTCGGCCGGCCACCTGCGGACCTCGGCCTTGATTTGGAACCGCTCGCAATTCTTCAACCAAAAGAAGGGCATCTGGTCCTTTTCCCTTCGACTCTTTACCACGGAACACGACCTTTTCCGGGCGGCCGCAACACGAGGGCGCGAATGACGGTCGCCTTCGACGTTATTACGAAATCACACCAAGTGTAACACCGTCGCCAACCATAGGCATCCACCGCCGCCCTTGGGGCCATACGACAGGTTGTGGCAGGATAGAGACGAAGCGCCGGCCCATCCCCTGCTTCACAGTGTTGCAACATAACTACACCGCTGTCGCATTTTTCGGTTTTCGGCGAGCGTCGCTTCCCTTGCACCTGCGAAGAGTCCATTTCGCGCTGGAGGCCTAGTCTTTGGAATAATTGCGCACGGGAGCGCGTGATTATCCAGAAAGAAGACTGAGCCCACATAAGGCGGGAGTAAGAGCGACTGACTGAGCGCTCTTTCTTCATCCAATAGAATGGCTATTCGCGTTCGCGTGGGTGGCCACCAGTATGAGGGTAAGGAACTTATGAAAAAGTCCACACAACTACGCCTGAGCGCTGGCAGCTTTGCTGTCGGTTTGGCTCTGGCGACCGCGCCTGCGTTCGCGCAAGATGCGGACATCACGACCGATGAGGCGGAAGAAACGGAAGATCGCGGTATCGTGGTCACCGGTTCGCGTCTTAACTTGAACCCCAACCTGGAAGGCGCTGCGCCGGTTCTGTCGGTTTCGTCAGAACAGATCCAGTCGCAAGGTACGGTTCGTATCGAAGACCTCGTGAACCAGCTGCCGCAGGTTTTCGCCGGCCAGGCCGGTGAGGTTTCGAACGGCGCTTCGGGTACCGCTACGCTGAACCTTCGTGGTATCGGCTCGGTCCGTACGCTCGTCCTGATCGACGGTCGTCGTCTGCCTTACGGTTCGTCCAGCATCTCGTCGGCTAACCTCGACTTGATCCCGACCCAACTGGTTGAGCGCGTTGACGTGCTGACCGGTGGTGCTTCGGCTGTGTACGGTTCGGACGCGGTTGGCGGTGTTGCCAACTTCGTACTGCGTCGTGACTTCGAAGGCGTGATGCTCGACGTTCAAGGCAACTTCCAGCAGACCGGCAACGGCGACGACTTCTTCAACAGCGTCACCGCAGCGGCTCAGCAAGAAGTCGCTTCGTCGATCATCGACGGTGAAGAATTCATCGTCACCGCCATGATCGGTACGAACACCGCCGACGGTCGCGGTAACGTCACGGTCTACGCCAGCTACGAGCAGCGTAACCAGGTCACCCAGAACAACCGTTCGTTCTCAGCGTGCACCATCGGTGAATCGACCTCGGCCACCTCGTTTGGTGGCGCCGGCTGCGTTGGTTCGTCGAACTTCCGTCGTTTCGCTGACTTCTTCAACGGCGACGGCACCAACGATGACGTGTTCCAGCTCGAAGACGGCACAATCGTTCCGTTCGTCGGCGGTCCGGCTCAAACGTTTAACTTCGGCGCGCTGAACTTCTTCCAGCGTCCGTCGGATCGTTTCACGCTTTACGGCCGTGCGCACTACGACATCACCGACAACATCGAAGCGTTCCTCGACGTCAGCTACACCGACGTT
>JBCCAH010000005.1:0-252935 GCA_039814925.1 Pseudomonadota bacterium | reverse complement strand
CTGTTGAAATACTCTCTGGATAAATGCCTTTTCCGGCAAAAGAGAGGGCTTGCTTATCAATATCTGTTGCAAATATTTTAACCTTGATATTTTTACCAGAAGCAACAATGGCCTCATCTACCACCATTGCCATGGTGTAAGCTTCTTCGCCCGTGGAGCAGGCCGTTACCCACACCCGCAGCTGGCCGCCTTCGTCGATATCATTAATCAACTCAGGCAGTGCCTTGTCGAGTAAATATTCCCACGGAACGCCATCGCGAAAGAAGCGCGTTGCGCCAATAAGTAGGCTTTGGCGTAGCAGCTGTCGCTCTTCTTCAGAATCGCCGATCACTGCAATATATTCGTTGATATTGCTACACCGATTCAGAGCACAGCGGTGGTGAATTCGTCTTCTGAGCGTATTAGTTTTGTAGTCTGAAAAGTCAATGTCTTCTTGGCTAGCAAGCAGGGTGATGATTTCTTGTAGCTGAGTTTGGTTGACGAAGTCGTCGTCGTCTTTAAAGGCTGTTTTTTGATCGTAGGTGAAGCGAACGATGTCGAAAACGGCTTGGGCAAGGTCCCTCGGGAGGAGGATTTTGTCGACGATGCCTGATGCGATCGCATTCACCGGCATACTGCCAAACTGCGCCGATTCGGGCGTTTGCACTAGGGCAACCCCCCCGCCACGGCTAATCGTCTGCAAACCTTCGGTGCCATCGCTGCCACCCCCGGTCAAAATCACGCCGATAGCCCTATCCGCAAAATGCTTAGCCATCGACTCAAAAAACAAGTTAATGGGATAGTTGAGATGGCTAGAGCGCTCCATTAGGAAAAACTCTTTGCCCTCAAGCAGCATATTTTTGCCCGGCGGCATCACATACACCGTACCCGGCTCCAGCGGCATTCCTTCAGAAACGCGTCGGCGTGGGCGCTATGCTCGCTAGCGTGGCAACGCTCCTGATCTTTTTCGCATGGCGCTTCGCGGCCATCTTTGACGCCAATCTCGGGCTTTCCGGTTGGCTTTGGTTGGTGTTTGAGACCGCTTTCGTCTTTGGCGCATTCCCGATAATTGCGATTCTGTACTGTCTGATCGGTGTGTTTTTGGTTCACCGAAGCGAGCAGAGTAAGCCGACGAAGCGGCTGCATTCAGCGCTCTTGTGCGGGATGGTGGGCCTTTTGGCCGGCTTTATCCTGACCGGGATGGGTTTGTTCGACGAAGTCCCTGGCGGTGTTTTGAACACCGCTCCTGTTGGATTTGCTGTGATGGTCTTCAGTTCGATCTGCGGCGGCTATGTCGGCCATGCAGGCTGGTTCCCGCCCGCCTCGATAACCGAATGAGCGCGCGTGCAGCTTGACCTTGGATCGGACCCACGCAGCGATATCCTGCGCTGCGCGCAAGAGGCTATGATTGCGGCGTTCGGGCGGATCATCCGACCACCGGACAAGCGCCGCGATCCCGTGTGGGTGCTGGTGCATGGTGTGATCGGCGCACAGACCAAGACGGCTGCCTCGAACGCATCGACCGATGGACTGATCGCGGAGTTTGGCAGCTGGGACGCGGTGGCGCAGGTTGCTGTTTCTGATCTTGAAGAGCGGCTGCAGAGCCAGACCTTCCCCAGCGTCGCGGCGCAGCGGCTCAAGTCGTGTCTGGGCGCGATCATCGCGGAGCGGGGGAGCGTTGATCTCCGGCATCTCTCCAATCTTGACACCGCCGAGGCGATGGCGTGGCTGGAAACACTCCCCGGTGTCGCGCGCAAGAATTCCGCCGGGGTCATGAACGCCAGCACCTTCAACCGCCGCGCCATGGTCATCGATGGGCATCACCGCCGCATCATGCAGCGGATGGGCGTCGTTCCTGCCAAGGCGGACACGGCCAAGACCTATGACACGCTGATGCCGATTGTGCCGGAGGAATGGTCAGCGGCGGATATGGATGAGCATCATTTGCTTTTGAAGAAGCTGGGCCAGACCCATTGCCGCCCGCGAAAGGCGCAATGCGAAGGCTGCCCGGTGCGCAGCGATTGCAAGACGGGCGGTGCTTAGCGTTTCGGCTCCAGGTCGCGCACGGTCAGCGGCAAAAATGCGCGCTGTGTGACCCACCCGGTCCCTGCGGCGATAACCAGCGCGGCGGATAAGAACACGACAGCGCCCGCATCAGGGGCCTCGCGCCATTCTCCGCCGCCAAAAATGATAAGCGCAACGATGATCGCAATCGCGGTCAACACTCCTGTGATTGCGCCATGCCAGCGGCTTTCTGGGAGCCAGCCCAGCGCTGCTACTGCGATAAACGCGCCTACAGGGGCCACAACAAGGGCGCAGAGCAAAGTCGCCGGAAGAATGCCCATAAGCAGGCCGACGATCACGACACTAATGACTTCGCCCCATTGCCCGGAGCCGATAGCCACGCTCGATGCGACCAGCGCGACAAAGCCCAGATAACCCGCAACGCCGCCCAACAGCGCGCTGTAATATACGTCTTTCGCAGCGAAGGTCTGGCTGACTGACATGGTTTGGTCCCCTAACGTGTCGGCGAGTGTCGCGCGGCTTGCGCTCAAACGCAAGGATTGGGAACCGCGGCCGCCGGCCAAGCGCTTGGAAACCATGCTCACCGAACCGCAAGTCGAAGAGGTCTACCGCGCGCTGGAAAAGGCGATGCCGGGTCGGACCAGGAACGCCAAGGGGCCTAAGGGTCAGCCCGACGCGTTTCGCTCGTGCATTTCCTGTATGCTGTCGGCGCAATCTCTGGACCGGAATACGGCGGCGGCGACCACAGCCTTGTTCAAACTGGCCAAGACGCCGGAAGCGATGCTCAAACTGGAGGATGCGGCCATTGCACAAGCGATCAAGCCCTGCGGTCTCTACAACAACAAGACCAAGAGCATCCGCAAGTTCTGCACCGCGCTGTTGGAAGAACATGATGGTGTTGTGCCCGAGACCCGTGAGGGCTTGATGAGCCTGCCCGGCATTGGCCGCAAATGCGCCGACATCGTGATGAGCTTCACCTTCGGCAAAGACGTGATCGCGGTCGACACGCATGTTCACCGCGTCTGCAACCGCATCGGCCTGACCGACGCTAAAACCGCTGACAAAACCGCTCAGCAGCTGGAAGACCGCAGCCCTGCATGGGCGATGCGCGACGGTCATTTCTGGCTGATCCAGTTCGGCAAGCGCGTGTGCCGCGCGCGCATACCCAAGTGCGACATCTGCCCGGTCAGCGCGCTATGCGAGACCGGGCCGATTGAACGCGACTAGGTCGTCAATCGTTACGCGGCAAAGGTCACACCGGTCAGCTCTTCGGACTTCGCCCATAGTCGCGCGGCGAGATCCTGATCCAGGACATGCGCGTGTACGCCCGCGTTGGGTTTCGCCTCAACGAAAGGCGCCGCAATATCGCAATCCTCGCAATAGACGCCGCCATGCCCGTCGAGCAGCGGTGAGGTTGCGGCCCACACCGTGGTCGAGGCGCCTTCTTCGGTGCTCTTGAACGCCTCATGCGTATTGCCCTCATCATCGTACCAACCCATCGCCTTTTGCTCGTCCATCGTCAGGTGGCGCTGCAAGGGCGTCGCGATCCCGCCGGGGTGAACGGAGAACGCGCGTACGCCATGCGGTTCACCGATCTGGTCAAGTTGCAGGGCGAACAGCGCGTTGGCGCTCTTTGCCGCGCCGTAAGCGGGCCATTTGGAGTATTCGCGCGTCTCCCAATTGGGATCGTCGAGGTCGGGCGGACCAAGCCTATGACCGATGGAGGACAGCGCCACGACGCGCGCGTTATTTGCCGCCTTGATCAACGGCCACAGCCTGGCGGTCAGTTGGAAATGGCCCAAATGGTTGGTCCCAAACTGGCTTTCGAAGCCTCGCGAATCGCGGGTTAAGGGGTTCGCCATGACCGCCGCGTTGTTGATCAGGACATCGATTCGATCCCAATTCTCGGCGACTTGAGCGGCGAAAGCGTCAATCGAAGCAGGGTCCGATAGATCGAGTTCAACTACGCTTATGTTCCCTTCAAGCCCGCTCAGCACCTCTTGCGCGGCCTCCAACCGACGCGCGCCAACCAGCACTTCCGCGCCTCCGGCCGCCAATGCCGCTACGGTTTCGGTGCCAATGCCCGAATAGCCTCCGGTGACGACGATGCGTTTGCCCGCAACCTCGGCGTCTTCGACGACTTCGCGCGCGGTCGAACGGTAGCCGAAAGGCGATCCGAGAGGGGCTTGTGGTGACACCATGGGTTCAATCTCATCCTTGTTAAGCGGCCTGTTGCCGGTACAGATATCACCGAAACCCCGCGAGGGTAGGAATAAGGGAGGAATGAAACATGAAAACCGCCATCACCGAAATGTTCGGTATCGAGCACCCCATAATTCAGGGCGGCATGCACTATGTCGGCTTTGCTGAAATGGCGGCGGCGGTGTCGAACGCCGGCGGGCTCGGCATCATCACGGGTCTGACTCAAGGCACGCCGGAGAAGCTCGCCAATGAAATCGCGCGCTGCAAAGACATGACTGACAAACCGTTTGGCGTGAACCTGACTTTCCTGCCCTCGCTCACCCCGCCCGACTATCCGGGCCTTGTGAAGGTGATCATCGAAGGCGGCGTGAAGGTGGTTGAGACCGCCGGACGTAACCCGCAGGAAGTGTTGCCGCACCTGAAAGACGCTGGGATCAAGGTGATCCACAAATGCACCAGCGTGCGCCACTCCCTGAAGGCGCAGTCGATCGGCTGCGACGCGGTCAGCGTCGATGGCTTTGAGTGCGGCGGTCACCCAGGCGAAGACGATGTGCCCAATTTCATCCTTCTGCCGCGCGCGGCGGATGAGTTGGAAATCCCGTTCGTTTCGTCCGGCGGTATGGCCGACGGGCGCAGCCTTGTGGCCAGCCTCGCCATGGGCGCGCAGGGTATGAATATGGGCACCCGCTTTATCGCCACGAAAGAGGCGCCGGTGCACGAAAACGTCAAGAAGGCGATCGTCGAAGCGACCGAGCTCGACACGCGGCTTGTCATGCGCCCGTTGCGCAACACCGAGCGTGTGATGAACAACGCAGGCGTCGAGCGTCTCCTTCAAAAGGAAAAGGAGCTGGGCGACGCGCTCACCATTCAAGACATCCTGCCCGAAGTCGCGGGCGTCTACCCTTCGATCATGCAGGAAGGCGATATGGACAAAGGCGCGTGGAGCTGCGGCATGGTCGCGGGGCTCATCAACGACATCCCGACCTGCAAGGAACTGATCGACGGCATCATGGAAGAAGCCGAAGCGATCCTTGGCCGGATGAACGGGATGCAAGCTGTCTAATCCGTCTCTGACACAACGCTTTTCCAAAAGGGGCGTGGACGGTCATCCGCTCGCGCCCCTTTTCTTTGCTCGGCACGGTTAACGCAATAATACGTAAGCAACCGAATTAACCCGCCCATCCAACTCCGGTAGTTTCCTTAATTGTGTGAAAGGATTGGCGGCAACGGTATCGCGGCCAGACCGTGCGGAGATGCCCCGGCAACCGTCTTTGCATTCACCGATCCAGGGGTCTGACTTGGTAGATCGTCGAGCTTTCGACGGCGGGAGTGGTGTATGGATTATTCAAGCGTATGGGCGATCTGGGCGGTGGCGATATCCGGGCCGTGCGTCATCAGCTGGTTGGTCGGCGACATCGCCGGATCCGCCCGAACACGCGAGCTCTATGATGAGAAACATCGTGTTACGGACGCGGATGAAGCGGAGCGGCAAGCGTATCCAGCCGGCGTCGTTGAAGAGTGGCGCGTGTCTGGGGTCACCCATCCACTGGTTTCAGCGGTGAACCAAGAGGATCCGCCGGACTTTCGTTCGCCGACTTTCACCGAGAAAGCTGCGCGAGCGGAACGCCGACGATTGCAAAGGACCGCGTTCACGGTGCCCACGGCGTCAATCGGCGGCGATTGGATCCAACTGACCGAAGGGCCGTCACTGCAGACCACCGGGACCCGATCCGACGACAGAAAGACTGACCAGATCTTGCGTCATTACGCGCGCTCGATTGGCGATTTGCACATCAAGCGAGGCTTAGAGGTCGATAGCGCCGCCCACAGCTGGTCTGTTGGCGTACGGATCATGGATGAGCGCGACGTGTCGGCATCGCGGCCCTGGTGATGCCCGCCGAAACCGCGGCGCTTATTTGGAGGCTTGACCCTCTTTTTGGTCGACGCGGGTGTACGGCACAAAGTCTTCAAACATCACCGCACCGGTGAAGATCTGCGTCAAGGGATCGATAGTTGTCGCCACGTCCTGACGGCACAATTGTTGGCCACCGCCAAAGCGTCGAAGGACAAGCGTGTCGCGATTGTCGATTTGTCCGGGGTTGCGTGTGCGTTGCACGTATATTGTATGACCGCGCCCAAACACATAAGCGGTGCTATGCAGGGTCGTCATAGGCGCGGTGGGCAGTGTGCGTATGCAATTCACCGGTTCACCGGCCACGCGCCCTTCCAGCATGCGTTCGAGGCGCTTTTCGCCTTTCGCGGCGCGTTTGCTTTGCTTCTTACTTTTCTTTTCGCTCTTCTCTTCGGCGGGCGGTTCGCTTTCGCTATCGTCTTGAGCGGTTGCCGGAGCAACAGTGGCAAGTGAAAACCCGGCGGCCAACGCGATAGCCAGGCCAGAACGGCGTGTGGGGGCGAACATCTTCATGGGGCGAGTCTCCTCAAAAGCTGAAGAGAGCCTATCATCCGAGGCTGAACCGGCCATGACCGCGATAATCGTCCGGCGAGGCGGAGTGATTTACGCGGCCGCAGCCTATTCGTATTCCAAAGTGACGTTGAATTCGCCTTCGTATACGCCGGGCGCCTGGTTCGCGTTCACCCGCAGTCTTCCCGCAATTGTGAAAGCGAAAAACCCATCGGGGTTGGCGATGCGGAAACGTCTGGGGTTGGTTGTGATCAGAATCGGCGGACGGCTGCCGATGGTGACTTGATCCCACAGCATCGTCTCGGCGCCGCCAACACGAGTCAGCGTGTAGACGTTGGCATCGACGTTGATCAGAACCCTCTGATTGAACTGGCCATAGCCCCAGAAACGAGCGGGCTGCTGAGTGCCATCCTGATGGGTAACACCGCCGCTGGTGGCGATCGCGCCCGTCGAATCCATAAAAAGGACGCCGTTGGTGTCGCCGGGGATGATCACGCCAAAGTCGAGATCGGTCTGCTTAACAAAGCTAAGCGGGGTGACGAGGAATGCGCGCGCGTCGGAAGCTTCGCTCTCCTGCGCCAGCGCGGGCGAGCCAAACGCTGTGAGCGCCCCGGTTAACGCGGCTAGGACCTGCGCGCGATTCGCCACCGCCGACGCAAGGCGCGCGCGCCATGTGCGACGCAAAGTCCTGAAAATACTAACCATTCGGTGGCCCCAAGCCGTTTTGAACCTTTGGCTGCGCTACAAATCCGCTCAAAAAGAGCCGATGTCACGCCGCTTGAACCCTTGGATCTAGGGGCCACAGGTTAAGAATGATTTGAAACCGAGAGCCTCTAGCGTTCCTCCCACTCGATCTAAGTGAGACGGTTTCGAGACGGGAACACGGGGGCTGTGTCTTAAGCGATGTCGGCCGTATCGGCAGGGCCGTCGCGCAGGACAAATCGGCGGTCGCAATAGCCGCAATCGACGTAGCCCGTATTGTCGATCTCAAGATAAACAAGCGGATGGCCAAGCGCGGCCGGGCGATAGCCCTTCCCGCCACGAATTTCGCCCGCGCCATCGCAGCTGACGCGGCGTTTATCGACAAAGGTGATTTCGCGTTCGAGAGTGCTCATGGGCGTTGCGAATAATCCGACGCGCGAGGGATTTCAATCGAGGAATGTCGCTCAACCACCCTAGAGACGCCTATGGCTTCTCAGTTGTAGTCGATGGTAACCGTGAATGTCCCAACATAAAGGCCAGGCTCTTGATCGCTGGCCACATCCAGCGTGCCGCCAACGCGGAAATCAAACGTGGTTCGAAAGAAATACGCTGGGAGACCGAAAAACCCGGGGCGATTAAAGTCGGTGGTGAAATCACGAACCGTCATACGCGCTGTCGGGATGGAGGTGTGCGTAATCTCGATCGTATCGGTACCGTCGGGTCCCTCATAGGTTGGGAAATCCTGCAGGATCTCGCGTTCGAGCTCGAAAGAGGCCGCCGTTTGCGCGGTGTCAGCAGCCACCAAGGTGCCACTTGTTGAGACATTTCCGTTGGGGGCAACGGTGATGGTGCCTACAGACGCGCCCGGAATGATCTGACCAAAGTTCAGATCGCCCAGCTTCGTGATCCGCGTATCGCCCTGGATCTGGACCGTCGATTGCGTTGTCGCCGTTTGCGCCTGCAGCGCGCCGGCGCTGGACGCAAGCAGGGCGGCTGCGCACAAAGAGCGCAGCAAGGTTCGAACACCGGAAGAAGCGGTCAGCGCGATCATCACGATCACGGTGTGGCAGGCTGTAGTGAGATTAGTGTTAGCGAACAGCGCTAACGCAACCTTAAAGTGGTTCTTGATGCGCTGGGACAGGCGACGCCGTCCGCCCCGAAGTTATTGATAATCAAGCCGGATATCAAAGGTACCCGTGTACAGACCAGGCGTCTGATTGGGGTTCACGTTTAAGGTGCCACCAACGCGAAAGACAAAGGTTCCGTCCGCCGACCCGATGAGAAAGCGTTCCCAGTTCGGGTTCGAACGCACCGGCGTCATATCCGGGCTGCCATTGATTATGATGTCGGTGACCGTCATGTCGGCCCCCGGTCCGGTCATTGTGATAGTCCGACCTACTGGGCGGCGCACACGCACGCGTTGACCAGCGCCACCAAACCCTCCGAAGGAGGCCGGCTGGCACTCACCCGACTGGATAACCGCGCCGGTCACTGTGCAGGTCGGCGAAATGGTCGGGTTCAGGACGACTGTGCCGCCGGTGGATGGCACAATGTCGCCAAAGTCGAGATCGGAGAGCTTGGTGATGGTGAGCGGTTCGATAATCCCGACGCGGCTCTCAACGGTTGCGGTGTCTTGCGCCTGAGCGACGCTGGGCAACGCTGTCAAAGCAGCGGCCAAGGCGAAAAAGCGCGCTGGCAAGCTTTTCTTGACGAGAGAGAGAGCTGATAGATTTCGCATCACCCTGCGTGATTAGCTCAACGACACTCTCGGCGTTATTAAGCTCTATGGTAACTGCCGGGTTAAGAGACTGTCGCTGCGGTGACGCTTGCGCTTGCGGCGCTGATCATTATGGCTCGCGCAATGAACGCCCCTTCAAACGAACCCGCGATCCGCATCGATAATCTCGTAAAGCGCTACGCGCCTCCCAAGGGCGCGACGGGCGCGGATGCGGAAGGCAAGCTGGCGCTGGGCGGGGTGAGTTTTGACGTGCCCGAAGGATCGATCTTTGGCCTGCTAGGCCCCAATGGCGCGGGCAAGTCGACGCTGATCAACATCCTCGCGGGCCTCGTTAACAAGACCAGCGGATCGGCCGAAATCTGGGGCTTCGATATCGACGCGCAGCGCCGCAACGCGAGCCGTGCGATTGGCATTGTTCCGCAAGAGATTGTCTTCGATCCCTTCTTCACGCCGTTCGAGGTGTTGGAAAACCAGGGCGGCTTTTACGGCATCCGCGCCGCGCTGCGCCGGAGCGAGGATTTGCTCGAAGCTGTGCGCCTGTCCGACAAGCGCAACGCTTACGCGCGCACTTTGTCGGGCGGGATGAAGCGGCGTCTGCTGGTGGCCAAGGCGATGGTGCACTCGCCGCCGATCCTTGTTCTGGATGAACCCACCGCCGGCGTCGACGTCGAATTGCGGCGGCAATTGTGGGAACTGGTGACCGAGCTCAACAAAGATGGCGTCACCGTGGTGCTCACCACGCACTATCTCGAAGAGGCCGAAGAGTTGTGCGATCGCATCGCCATCATCAATCACGGCCAATTGATCGCGAACAAGCCGACCCGCGAGCTGGTCGATATGGCGCGCGAAAAGATCGTCGCCGTCACCGCCGCGAATGACCTCGCCGCCGCTCCTCAGCACGCCAGTTTTCACAAGGTCGAGTTTGACGGCGCCCGCGGGGTGGAGATCACCTATGACAAGGATGAATTGAGCGCCGGGCAGGTCCTCGGCATCCTGCAGGATCAGGGCCTAACAATCGAGGACGTGACGACGCGTGAGGCGGATCTCGAAGATGTGTTCGTGCAACTGACGGGAACTGGCGCGTAAACGCAAAGGGGGAGCTGGATATGAAAGCGTGGGTATCGATAGCAGCGTTGGCCGCGCTTTCGGGTTGCGGCTGGCTTTCGTATTCGGACCAGAGCACCACGCCGGAAAGCTCCCCGGCGGACAGCGACTTTGTGATCCCGCGCGCCGAACAGCCTGCGGCGTGCCCAACCGACGGTGCCGCTTTGCAAGTTCTGGGCAGTGGTGGCCCGATTGCCGAAGGACCCCGCACCCCGAACAGACCAGGCCGCGCGGGCGCCTCCTATCTGTTCTGGATCGACGGAACCCCCCGCCTGCTGATCGACGCTGGCGCGGGCAGTTTCCTGCGCTTTGCCGAAGCGGGCGGGAAGGTTGCGACTCTCGACGCGATCCTGATGTCGCATTTCCATGTCGATCACGCGGGCGATCTGGCGGGCGTGTTGAACAGCGGCGGGTTCGAAGATCGCACCGAACCGCTCCCCTTTATCGGACCCGACGGCGCGCTGCGCTTTCCCAGCACCGACGAGTTCGCTCGTCGCCTGCTCGACAAGGAGACCGGCGCGTTTGCGCATAATGGCGGATACCTTGACGGGACTGAGAACAAAGCGCTGCTCCAACCGCGCACCATCGCGACGCAGGAGGGCGCAGGCCCGCCGGTGGGGCTCGATGTGTCGAACGACTATTCGGTGATGGCGCATCCGATCCATCACGGCCCCGCGCCGTCACTCGCCTATGTTATCGAGGTCGATGGCCGTTCGGTCGTGCTCGCGGGCGATCAAAGCTTTTTGAGCGAGCGTTTCGTTACAGACCTTACCGGCTCCAAACCGACGATCCTCATTGCGCATCACGTCATCAACGGAGAGGACGGCCAGCCGCGCGGGCTGCACCGCACGCCCGAACAGATCGGCGAGATGGCCAGCGCGCTGGAGCCGGAGCGTCTGGTGCTCAGTCACAATATGGAGCGTTCGCTTAGTCGGCTGGAAGCAGGATTGGCCGCGATTGGCATGAACTACTCAGGGCCGGTCAGCGTGGCGGCGGATCTCGACTGCTACTCCCTTTAGCCGCTCCCTTGCTTGCGAGCGCGATGGCGTTCAAGAGTTCCGCCCATGAACGAAACTTCAATGTCCCATGACGTAATCATCATTGGTTCGGGCGCCGCTGGGCTGACCGCCGCGCTGGAATTGGCCGAGACCAAGCGGGTTCTCGTGCTCGCCAAAGGCTCGCTCAGCGGCGGATCGACCGCGTGGGCGCAGGGCGGCATCGCTGCGGTGCTGGACGCGGGCGACACGTTTGAGAACCACGTGCGCGATACGATGGTGGCGGGCGCGGGCCTCAACGACCGCGAGGCGGTGGAATTCGTGATTGAGCGTGCTCCGGCCAGCATTGATCGGCTGTGTGAATTGGGCGTCCCCTTCAACCGTGATGAGGATGCGCTGCACCTCACACGCGAAGGCGGCCATTCGCACCGCCGGATCGTCCATGTCGACGACGCGACCGGCTGGGCGGTGCAAGAGGCGCTGTTGAAAGCCGCCGAAGCCTCTTCCAACATCACCATGCTGGGCGGGCGCACCGCGATTGACTTCATCACCGACCGCCACCGTGAGCAGTTCTCCGCCGCGGGCCGGGTCTGGGGCGTTTACGCGCTCAATGAGGAAACGGGCCGGGTCGAACGCCACACCGCGCGCGCGACAATCCTCGCGGCGGGAGGCGCGGGCCGCGTGTATCAATTCTCCACCGCGCCACGCGGTGCAACTGGGGACGGCATCGGCATGGCGTGGCGCGCGGGCGCGCGCGTGTCCAACATGGAGATGATGCAGTTCCACCCCACGTGCCTCTACAATCTGGAGGTCAAGAACTTCCTGATTACCGAGGCCGTGCGCGGCGAGGGCGGGCATCTGAAGCACCCCGAAACCGGCCATCGTTTCATGGTCGATTACGATCCGGAACGTATGGAATTGGCCCCGCGCGATGTCGTCGCGCGCGCGATTGATGATCAGATCAAACGCTTTGGCCTTGATTACGTCCATCTCGATATCAGCCACAAACCGGCGGACTTTGTGAAGGAGCACTTCCCCACGATCTATGACAAGCTGATGGGCCTTGGCATTGATATGACCACCGGGCCGATCCCGGTCGTCCCGGCGCAGCATTACACCTGTGGCGGTGTGGTTGTGGATGTGCACGCGCGCACCGATTTGCCAGGCCTGTGGGCGGCGGGCGAATGCACCGAGAGCGGGCTGCACGGCGCCAACCGCCTGGCGTCCAATTCGCTGCTCGAATGCTTCGTCTACGGCGAAGCGGCGGCGGACGATATTCTGGCGCGCTGGGACGAGTTGACCGATCCTCCCGCTATCCTGCCGTGGGACGAAAGCCGCGTGACCGACAGCGACGAAGAGGTCGTCATCAAGCAGAACTGGACCGAGATCCGCCGCTTTATGTGGAACTATGTCGGCATCGTGCGCACGACCAAGCGGCTGGAGCGGGCCAAGAATCGTATCGATCTGCTGATGAAAGAGGTGGACGATTATTACGGCGCCTTCCGCGTGACGACCGATCTGATTGAGCTGCGCAACCTGCTGCAAGCGGCCCAACTGATCGTGCGCAGCGCGCTGGAGCGCAAGGAAAGCCGGGGCCTGCACTACACGATGGATTATCCGGATACGGATGAGGGCGGCGAGCCAAGGGATACGGTGCTGGTGCCGTAACCTTCGGCGCAAATCCACAAGCGCCAAGCGTGATCAGGCGGTTTAGGCGCACTTGAAAGGAAACCATGATGAAGACCCAGTCGATTATCCTACACGCCGGTCGGGTCTTGTTGGCGTCCTTATTTGTCTTGGGCGGGATCAACAAAATCCTCAATTTCGGCGCGACTGCCGAATCCATGACGCAGGTGGGATTCCCCTTCGCCTCCCTTTTGCTGCCCGTGGTCATCGCCCTTGAACTTGGCGGAGGGTTGATCGTCGCACTCGGCAAGAAAGGTGTCTTCCCAGCGGCGACCGCTCTTGCGCTATTCACTTTGGCGGCCAACCTGGCCTTCCACGATTTCTGGGCGGTGACGGGCCGTGAGGCGGAGTTGCAGCTATCGTTGTTCTTCAAGAACATCGCCATTGCTGGAGGGCTGCTGTTCGTCGCGGCGCAGCGCCAGGCGGACTGAAGCGCGCAGCCACGAATACGCAGCGAATGCAAGGCGAGTCAGCTTGGCGCAAGACTGGGCGGCGTAACGAGGATCAAAAAACGACGTAAGGTCCATTAGGAGACCCCCGCCATGCGAAGCCTGCACGTCCTTTTTGCTTCTGTTCTGCTAACCTCAGGCACTCACGGCGTGTCGGCTATGCAAGCGCCGCCCGCCGAAACACAAAACGCCATCGTCGTCACAGCCCAGCGTTCCGGCGCGCCGATGTGGACCATCGACACCGACACCGGTACGGTCATTCTTGTCGGCGAAATCCGGCGAGTGCCCAAGGCGACGCCGTGGCAGCCCGATCGCTTGAAGGAAGCGGCGGGTGAGGCCGACCGCGTTGTCATCGGCGCTCGGCCCAAATTTTCGCCGGGGGATTTTCTGCGGCTGATCTTTCGCGGGGGCAAGTTCACCAAGCTGCCCGACAAGACCGTCGCGGGCGATTACCTCGACACAGCCCAGCGCGCGCGGCTGGGGGCGCTCGAGGAAAAATACGACAAGGATTACGATCGCGGCTCTTTCCTCATCACCAGCTTCAACCTGCTCGCGCGCCAACTCGATTTTGACGACGACACGCTCAAAGACGACGCGACCGACATCGTGCGCAAGGCCGCGAAGAAGGCCGATATTCCGATCATCCGCCCCGAACGCTTTCGCGGCGAAGACTTGCTGGATGATTTGGCCGAGGCTGATCCCGCCAGCCACATTCCCTGCCTCGAAGCGGCGATGACCGCGACCGAAGCGGGGCCGGTGATAATCGAACAACGCGGGCGCGATTGGACCAAGTTCAACGTCACGGGCGTGATGGAAAACCCGCTCGAAATCGCGCTGGGCACCTGCTGGCCTTGGGCAGACCCTGAGGTCGGCACGCAAATCCGCGACCAATGGACCGGCCAAATCACTGAGGCGACGGGCCAAACCGGAACCGCGGTCGCCTCGGTTCCTTTGCGCGTGCTGGCGGAAAAGGACGGCGTGCTTGATCAGCTTGAACGCCAGGGTTTTCTCATCAGCGGCCCTGAATGGCGGCAAGACTAAGGCTCCTGAATCCCTCTCGCTAATTCGCCTCCGGCTTGACGATTGGCAAGCGGACCTTAGTCTCGCCGTCAAGTTAACGAACGGAGAGAATTTTTGCCCACCATCACCACGCCCAACACCGGTATCGAGCTTTGCTACGAAGAGGCGGGCGACCGTTCGAATGAAACGATCTTGCTGATCATGGGGCTGGGCGTGCAGCTGACCCATTGGCCCGATGAGTTTATCGAGGCGCTGGTTGAGCGCGATTACCACGTGGTGCGGTTCGACAATCGCGATATCGGGCTCAGCCAGAAGATGGGCGATGTGAAACCGCCGATGCTGCCGCTGCATATCCTGCGCGCGCGTCTCGGTTGGTTGCCCAAGGTGCCTTATGCGCTTTCGGATATGGCGGATGATACAGCGGGCCTGATGGACGCGCTCGAGATTGAAAAGGCGCATATCGCGGGCGCTTCTATGGGCGGGATGATCGCGCAGCTGATGGCGATCAACCATCGCGAAAAACTGCTTTCCATGACTTCGGTCATGTCGACGACGGGCAATTTGAAATTGCCGCCGGCGGACAAGGAAGCGATGAAAGCGCTGGTGGCGCGTCCGGACTCAATGGAGGAAGACGTGCTGGTGGAACATGGGATGAAAATCTTGCGCGCCATTGGCAGCCCCGGTTTCCCCCGCGACGAAGAACGCGCCCGCGAACGCACGCGCCTGAACGTGCAGCGCAGCGTCTATCCGATGGGCTTGCCGCGCCAATTGGCGGCGATCATTAACGATGGCGACCGGCGCAAACGCCTGGCCAGCGTGACCACGCCGACCTTGGTTATGCACGGCGAAGATGATCCTCTGGTGAAGCTGGCCGCGGGTGAAGATACGGCGATGGCCGTGCCAGGAGCGCGGTTGGTGACCATTCCGGGCTGGGGTCACGATTTCCCGCTCGAACTGGTGGGCCGAATCGCGGACGAGGTCGCCACGCATGCAAGCGGCGCGTCACCCAAGGTGCGCGAAGCGGCGGAGTAAGACCCGCGCGGATGATCCTGACAGTCCCGAAGCGCCGCACCGCGCAACAAAATTGCGGCGCCGAGAGAAAAAGATTCAACGATTGATTCACATGATTCAATCACCAAATTTTTCTTCACAGATTCAATTTGGGGGTTGCGGAGTGCGCGACTCAAGCTTTGACCACGCGTCGCGGCCCTTGTGCGCTGCAACATGAACGCCATCACGTACGAATCGTGGTTAATCACCCGTTGACCGATTCCACCGACCGATTCATGATCTAGTGGTTCGGTTCGCGGGGACCCCACAAGCCATGGTGATTTCTCCGGCGCTTCACGCTCACAGTGAAAGCGCTGACAGGGGAGGAGTCGCTCCGGCTAAGTGGAATAGCTGCATCCGGGGGACAAGTCAGAGGAAAAGCCTGTCGATAGCCTGGGGACGCTCCAAAGAGTGGACGAAACAGGGGCAAACCTGTCGACAGTGTGTTGAGAACAGAATTGGAACAAAGCGCTATCGCTTTGGTTCGAATAGTGCGATGAATGGGTGCAGCGATGGATTTTAAGGCGAGTGACAGCGTGACGAGTGAAACCGGCGCAGGCGAAACGGGTGCAACGGACACGCTCAGCGATGCGGATACCGGCGAGACGATCGGCACGGCACAAGAGAAAGAAAACAAAGCCATGGATATGGATAAATCCGACGCAGGCAGCGAAGCGTTGATCGCGGCAAAGGGCGCCGAAGCGCTCGGCACCGCGATGGCGGCGGCTGCGAAAGAAGCGGCCATACCGGACAGCAAGAAAGTCAACGACCGCCGCTTCAACGTCGTCATCGACGAAACGCGCGATGCGAACCTGACCGAATTCGGTAAGGAAACGCTGATCGATCGCTATCTTCTTCCCGGAGAGAAGTTTCAGGATCTCTTTGCGCGCGTCGCGGACGCCTACGCGGATGATCAAGAGCACGCGCAGCGCCTGTATGATTACATCTCTCGCCTTTGGTTCATGCCGGCGACGCCGGTCCTATCGAATGGTGGCACGAACCGTGGTCTGCCGATTAGTTGCTACCTCAACTCGGTGTCCGACAGCCTTGGCGGCATTGTCGGCACATGGAACGAAAACGTCTGGCTCGCTTCCAAGGGCGGCGGCATTGGCACCTATTGGGGCAATGTGCGCGGCATTGGTGAGCCGGTGGGCCTCAACGGTAAGACCAGCGGCATCATCCCGTTCGTGCGCGTGATGGACAGCCTTACGCTGGCGATCTCGCAAGGATCGCTGCGCCGCGGTTCGGCAGCGTGCTATCTCGACGTGTCGCACCCGGAAATCGAAGAGTTCCTCGAAATCCGCAAACCGTCGGGCGACTTCAACCGCAAGGCGTTGAACCTGCACCACGGCGTGTTGCTGACGGATGAGTTTATGGAAGCCGTGCGCAACGGCGATCGGTTCGAACTCAAATCGCCCAAGACCGGCGAAGTGCGCGGCGATGTGGACGCTCGATCGCTGTTCCAGAAGCTGGTCGAAACTCGCCTTGCGACGGGTGAGCCCTATATCGTGTTCAACGACACCGTGAACCGCATGATGCCTAAGCACCATCGCGATCTGGGCCTTAAGGTTTCCACCTCGAACCTGTGTTCGGAAATCACGTTGCCGACCGGTATCGATCACCTTGGCAACGACCGCACCGCGGTGTGCTGCTTGTCCTCGCTCAACCTTGAGAAGTGGGATGAGTGGAACGCCGACAAGACGTTTATCGAAGATGTGATGCGCTTCCTCGACAACGTCTTGCAGGACTATATCGACCGCGCGCCTGACGAAATGGCCCGCGCGAAATATTCAGCCGAGCGTGAGCGTTCGGTGGGGCTGGGCGTCATGGGTTTCCACTCCTTCCTTCAATCGAAGGGGCTCGGCTTCGAAAGCGCCATGACCAAGGCGTACAACATGAAGATGTTCCAGCACATTCAGGCAAAAGCATCCGAAGCGTCGATGCTGCTCGCGCAAGAGCGTGGACCGTGCCCGGATGCGGCCGAAATGGGCGCGATGGAGCGGTTCAGCTGCAAGATGGCGATCGCGCCAACCGCGTCGATCAGCATCATCTGCGGCGGCACCAGCGCCTGCATCGAACCGATCCCGGCCAACATCTACACGCACAAGACGCTTTCGGGCAGCTTCGTCGTGAAGAACCCGTATCTGGAAAAAATCCTCGACAAGAAATCGAAGAACTCGAACAATGTCTGGAACTCGATCCTCGAAAACGGCGGCAGCGTTCAGCACCTCGATTTCCTGAGCGCCGAAGAAAAATCGAGCTTCAAGACCAGCTTCGAAATCGATCAGCGATGGCTGCTTGAATTCGCCGCCGACCGCGCGCCGTATATCGATCAGGCGCAGTCGCTGAACCTGTTCATTCCGGCCGATGTCGACAAGTGGGACCTGATGATGCTGCACTTCCAGGCGTGGGAGAAAGGCATCAAGTCGCTCTACTATCTTCGCTCCAAATCGGTGCAGCGCGCCGGATTTGCCGGCGGCGTCGAAGCCGACAACACCGCCGACGCGCCCGAGATCGAGTTGAAAGCCGAACTCGGCGAACAGCAGACCGATTACGAGGAATGCTTGAGCTGCCAGTGACGCTACTGAGCCTTCCATAGGGCTAGAATTGAAAAAGCCCCGAGCGACTTCCGTCCTCGGGGCTTTTTCTTAACCAACTCGCGCTATGGCATTGGCATTATGCAAGCTCGCCAAACCGATCGTGTAAGAACCGACGCCGATGGGACGTGCAAAAGCGCGCGTGGCTTTACTTGGGATGTGCATGTCGACGATATCTCGCCTGGCGGTTGCCGCGTCGATGATCCGCGCCATGGGCTGGAGTTGGGCGCGCATATCCAGCTGATGATCGCGGAAACAGGCCCGCATACCGCCGAAGTGGCGTGGCGTCAGGGCGATCGGGTAGGGCTGCAATTTGTCTCAAAGCTTGATCCCAGCGTCTTCACGCTGATGGCGAGCGGTGAGTGGGACGAGGCGCGCAAGGCCGACGAGTCTGGGACCAAATCAGCCCCCGCCATCCGGTATCCGGTACGGCGCGTAATGTAACCGCCGCCTAGCGGTTTTCCCTAAGGGACATTTAGCCAACCTCGTCCACCGCATCACAAGGGCTCGACTTGCATGGGTGATGCATCATGCCTCATCCTCGATCCCTCCGTCTTCCCACCACCCTCACTGGAAAATACCGCACCCCTCGCGGCTTTGAGTGCGAAGTGGACGTGGACGATCTGTCGCTGGGCGGGTGCCGTGTAGACGATCTGCGCGGCGGATTGCAGCTTGGTGAATATGTTCAAGTGACGATCGGTGAAACGGGGCCTTTCGTGGCCGAGGTGGCCTGGCGTCAAAGCGCAAGGGTCGGTTTGCAATTCACCCGGCCTATCCCCGCACATGTCCTCAAAGAACTGACCGGGGTCGATATCACGGCGTCGGCGGAACCGCCCGCAGAGCCCGATCCTGCGGGTCCGGCCGTACCCCAACCCTATCTTGCGCAAGAGCCAACCACCTCACCCGGCGCCAGCACCGACACCTCATCCGGCGGCCGACGACGCTTCCTCTAAACTGCACTCAAACATCCGGCCCAACGAAGGCCCCTCGCGTTTGGCGAAGGCTTATGTCATACTAGATTGACAGCCCTGTATGTAAAGGGCGCGTGAGAAGGGACGGGACATATGGGACTGCCATTCTGGGCCGGGGTCTTTGGCCTTGTGATATCGCTGATCTTCGCGTTCAACGCGATCCGCGAATTGAAGCGCGACGAAGAAGGGCACGCGCGCAACGCCGCGATGATCCATATCGCTATGGTGTCGATGTTCCTGCCCGCCTCTTTGCTTATTATCGCGGTTTCGGTGTAGCCTTTCGGGCATGACCCCGCACAGCGCACACAGCCACACTCGCATCAGTCCTCTTCGTCTTGCCGCCTGCGCCGCTTTGGCGCTGCTGGTTTCCGCCTGCGCCAACCAGATTGACGCAGGGGTGAGCCAGGAAGCGGGATCGCCCGGCTTCCTGTGGGGCCTGTGGCATGGCTTTATCTTCCCCTGGGCCTGGATTGGTTCGCTGTTCGATGAAGGCATCGCGGTCTACGCGGTGCCCAATAAGGGGTGGACCTACGACGCCGGTTTCTTCCTTGGCATCACGGTGCTGGGCGGGGGCAGCTTTTTGGATCGAAAAGCCGCAAAGACTAAACGATCGCGCTGATCGGCTCATAGAAACAGAACAACAATTAGGGGCGGGGGCCTTGGTGCAGACTTTGGGATTGTTGGTAGGCTTGGGCCTGCTGATTTGGTTGGCGCTCAAGGATGTGAACATCATCTTCGCCGCCGTTTTGTGCGCGCTGGTGGTGATCGTCACCAATTCGCTGCCTTTTGCGGAAAGCCTGACGCAGACATTCCTGCTTTCTGACCTCGGCGCTTTCACCTTTGCCGGCCGGTTCTTCCTGCTGTTTGCGGCGGGGGCGGTGTTCGGCAAAATTATGGGCGACAGCCACGCGGCGACGTCGGTCGCGATGGCGTTGGTGCGATCGCTGGGCGCGCATCGGGCGTTGTGGATTACGGTGCTGTCCTGCGCGCTGCTGACCTATGGCGGCGTGGTCGTCTTTGTAGTGATCTTTGCGATGTACCCGCTGGGTCTCAGGCTGATGCATGAGGCGAATATTCCCAAGCGCCTGTTTTGCGGCGCTCTGGCCTTGGGGGCGGGCACGTTCACGCTGACGGCGCTTCCTGGCACGCCTTCGATCCACAACGTCATACCGACGCTAACGCTGGGCACGGATCTGTTCGCCGCGCCCTTATTGGGGCTGTTCGGCGGAACGCTGATGTTTGTCATGGGCATGGTCTATCTCGAACGCGAGCGGGTGAAAGCTCTGGCTGCGGGCGAAGGGTTTGAGGCTGGCCCGCGCGATGTGATCCCCAACTATTCCGAGATCGAAAAAGACGTGCCGCACCCGGTCTTGGCGGTTGCGCCGCTGGCTTTGGTGATCGCGACCATTCTGGCGCCGCGCCTGATGGCGACGGACGGCATGGGCGAGGGCGGGCTGGGTCAGCTCGTGGCCTTTGCCAATTCGCAGCCGATCTTGTGGCCCTCGATTGCGCTGATCCTCGCCAGCCTGGTGGCGATTGCGCTGTTCCCGGCCGTTCGCAAACGCCCGTTGCAAACGATGGGGCTGGGCACACAGGACGCGATCCTGCCGCTGATGGCGACCAGCGCGGTGATCGGCTTTGGCGGCGTGGTCGCGCAGACGCAGGGTTTTGCCAGTTTTACGCAGTTCGTGACCGGTTCCGATCTGCCGCCGCACCTCTCCATGTTCGCCGCCGCCAGCACCGTGTCGGGCATCACCGGTTCGTCTTCGGGCGGGTTGCAGATCTTCATGTCGACCATGGCCGAGACCTACCTTGCGCTGGGTATTGACCCGCAAGAGCTCCATCGCCTCGTCGCCATGGCCAGCGGCGGTCTGGACTCGCTCCCCCATTGCGGCGCGGTGATTGCGATGCTGACGATCACGCAGCTGACCCACAAGCAAGCCTACAAAGATGTGGGCGTGGTCACCGTGATTGTGCCCATCGTCGCGACGCTGCTGACCACCGCCGTTGCGATGGCAATTTAGGGCTCTCGAACCGCATCTCGCGCCCCTCATGCGCGGCGTGCATCCTTGGCTGATGCAGGCCTTGCAAGTGTGGTATCCTCGGACTCGGTTCGACTCAGGAAATGCACGGTTTATCCCCGCCGAATCATACGGCCTTGCCTTCGATTCCGTACTCTGATCACCTATATAGGAACGCTGACTCAAACACAGGGATACACAAGATGTCGTTGCTCGAAGCCCGGAACACCTACAAGCCGTTCGAATACCCTTGGGCGTACGACTTCTGGAAACGCCAGCAGCAGATCCACTGGATGCCCGAAGAAGTGCCCTTGGGCGAAGATTGCCGCGACTGGGCGCAAAACCTGACTGAGAGCGAGCGCAATCTGCTCACTCAGATCTTCCGCTTCTTCACCCAGGCCGACGTTGAGGTGCAGGATTGCTACCACGACAAATACGGCCGCGTGTTCAAGCCGACCGAGATCAAAATGATGCTCGCCGCCTTCTCCAACATGGAGACGGTGCACATCGCCGCCTATTCGCACCTGCTCGACACGATCGGCATGCCCGAAAGCGAATACAGCGCCTTCCTCGACTATGAGGAAATGGCCGACAAGCACAATTACATGCACCAGTTCAGCGTCGACACCGACGAAGACATCGCGCGCACGCTCGCCATGTTCGGCGGCTTCACCGAAGGGCTGCAGCTGTTCGCGTCCTTTGCCATGCTGATGAACTTCCCGCGCCACAACAAGATGAAGGGCATGGGCCAGATCGTCAGCTGGTCGGTGCGCGACGAATCGCTCCACTGCGAAGGCATCATCAAGATGTTCCACACCTTCTGCGCCGAGCGGGACTGCCTGACCAAGGCGGTGAAGGAGGACATCATCGACATCTGCCAGAAGACGGTGCGCCTCGAAGACGCGTTCATCGACCTCGCCTTTGAAATGGGCCCGGTCGAAGGCATGAACGCCAAGGATATCAAGAAGTACATCCGCTACATCGCCGACTGGCGCCTGAAGCAGCTGAACCTTGATCCGATCTACCTCATCGAAGACCACCCGCTGCCCTGGCTCACGCCGCTGCTCAACGGCGTGGAGCACGCCAACTTCTTCGAAACCCGCGCAACGGAATATTCGAAAGGCGCCACCCGCGGCGACTGGAACGACGTATGGTCCAGCTTCGACAAGCGCCAGAAAGCGAAGGCTCCGGGCGAAGGCGAAGCGGTCAACGACGGCCCGGATATGTTTGGCGAGGTTCAGGCGGCGGAGTAACCATCTTAGATGGATTTATTTTGGGGCGGCGAGACTTCGGTTTTGCCGCCCTTTCTCTTGTCGTAGCGCTTCCATTGTGTGAAAGCTTCGTGGCGTGCAGCACGGACAGGCTGCCCCCCTATTTCGACTGCCTGGGAGCTGTATGAACGACGCTTCAACTTACAGCGTAAAAGCCTTAGCCAATTGGGTTCTCGACTATGCCGAATCGCAGGGGGAGCGACCAAGCAATATGGCGCTCAATAAGCTCGTTTACTTTGCCTACGAGCATGCCTTGATCACCTACGGACGAAAGCTGACTAACGCAAAGATTGAGGCATGGCAGCATGGCCCGGTCTTTCGTGAAATCTACAGTGCGTTCAAGCAGTTTGGCTCAAGCGCGATCACTGATCGGGCAACGCGGTACAATACGGGAACGAATGATGTGGAAAGAGTCTTGCCACAACTTGCCCCTGACGATGAACAGCTGATGATGGAAGCTCTGGAACCCCTGATTCGGCTGCCGGCCTACATACTAAGAGAAATTTCGCACGATAGCTCCGGTGCTTGGTCAAAGGTCTGGAACCATGGTCCTTCTCCCAACCCTGGGATGAGGATCACGGATGAAATGATACTCCACTCCTCTCCAACCGCGAGTAAGCTACAGTGACGAACCCCCAAAAGCTAATAGACAAACTCCGCAAGCCACCGGCAGCCCACAATTGGGTTAAGCACATCTTGCCTCGTCGTGATGACACCGCTACCAAGCTCGCAAAGTTTGCACTTTATCCGCCCCGCACTAGCCTGATCGCCACTACCGCGATTTGCACCCAAGTTGTTGTCGACGGAATCTCGCTCGAGCAGGCGTTGAAGTGTGTTGACGGTATCAAAGATCCAGCCAGCCGGCTGCGAGCGCGGTGGATCACAAAAGCGTTCTACGCTTACGCGCGCGAAAAAGGTCTCAGCGGGCTACAAGTCTTTCGCGACATGGTTGAATTCTTCCCGGTCTCAGCTGGCGTACGCGTCCCGGTGAAACCAACTTTTGTTCTCAATGAAGGTGGGAAGTTAGTTCCATATTTTCTGATTTGCTGGACAAAAATGGATTTGTCGCCTCACCAGAAGTCTCTTCTTTCAACTCTCATAACCGAGGCCATCCTAACGCTCGAGGAATTCGAAGGCTCAGATGCGGTAGTGATTTGCACCCCGGTTGCGCCCCAGTGCAAGAAGGAGCGCACAATCTTGACTTGGCGCACTAGCGACTATCCGCCGTTGGATGAAGATGAGATGGAGCGAGTCTTCGATCGCTATTCGAACGCCCTCGACGATGCGGAGCGGATTATCATTGAAAGCCTCGGCTGACAGACTTTTTCTTCTGTTACGTTGTTGCCTACTCCCCTAAGCTGTCTTGTCAGTGCAACACACCTTGAGGGAGGTCCATCATGTTCACCGCGCTCGCGCTCATCCTGGCCAACGCCCAAGCGGCTGAGCCGCCGTCCATCGACGCCGCGCCCGCCGAGGTTCACCCTCTCCCGTCTATCGAAGAGGCCCATTTCCGCATTGCCGAAATCGACACCGCGATGTTCTTCGCAGCGTTTGAGGGGTGTGAGCCCGCTGAAGTCCGTGAGCATATCACTGAAGACTTTCGCATGGTCCACGATCTCGGCGGGATTGTCGCGGATAGCGGCGATGGCTTTGCCGCGATGTTGGAGGAGGGGTGTCAACAACGCCGCCAGGGCGGGCCGCAGGAGGGGTACAAGAACCGCCGCCTGCTCGTCCCCGGCTCCGACAGCGTCACGCCGCTGGGCGAATGGGGTGTGCTCCATCGCGGGTGGCACACGTTCCATGAATGGCGCGACAAAGAGCAGCGTTGGGAGATCGTCGGTGGCGGGCGTTTCCTCAACCTCTATCAATGGATGCCCGAAGAAGGCCGCTTCCGCATGCAGGAAACGCTCAGCCTCGACCACGGCGCGGCGAAGAGCCATCGGCCCGAGGATCGTCGGCCGGGGGGCTGACGTTTCATCGTCACCCCGGACTTGATCCGGGGCCCCGCTTCTTCTCACATCGCGCTTGGCTGCAAGAAAGCGGGATCCCGGCTCGGGGGCCGGGATGACGAGGGTTGAGAATCCCCGCCCCAATTTGATGCCGGTCAAATACGCGGGCGCGACTCGCGCTTAGTCTCCTTCCACATATCTGAGGGAGGAACACCAAACCATGTCACAGCACACACCCAATGAACTCACCGAGATATTCAAACGCGACCGCGAGCTTGTCACGCGGCTTAAGGGCACGGACGGGCATTTTGCGCGGCTCGCCGATGAGTATCACGAGGTCAATCGGCAGGTGCACCGGATCGAAGCGGAGACCGAAGCGGCGAGCGATGAGCGGTGCGAGGATCTGAAGAAACAGCGGCTGGCGCTGCTCGACGAGATCACGGCGATTGTGACGCGGGAGCGTGCGCCGACGTAGGGCAGGGCGCTAAACCCCGCCCAGTAGAAAGCGCGAATACCACACATGCGCGCGCATCAGGGCCTTCCAGCCGGAATCCCCGATCCCGCCGACCCATGAGCCGAAGAGGAAGCGTGTGCCCGATCCGGTCGGTTCGACTTTGAACCAGCTGGCGGTGCCCGTGTCCTTTGAGTGGAACAGCGCTTCGGCGTTCTTGCGTCCTACCGGTTGGCCCTGTGGGCCGTCTTCGACTCCGCTGCTTGAGGACAGATCGGTCCGCTCGACCAATTGCCACGCGCCGAAACGATCGGTCTGTCCGCGGGCAAAGGCGCGGGCATCGGCGCGGGTGGACGGACCCGCTATGACGCGCAGGATCATACGCTCCGGCAGGAAAGCGGAGCTGCTATAGAAGCGCTCGATAAAGTCGGGCAAGGTTACCACGCCGCTCACATCGCGGCAGAAGCAATCGCGGTAATCCGCCGGGCCGCCATACTGGGCTAGCAGGCTGCCTTCGGGCACATCGCATTGGGTGACGGCGCGCATGATGGCCTGTGTACCCTATGCGCCGCCGCCTGACCACGCGGGGCTTTCGTGCGTTTTCCTACGCCGCGTCGAGACGCTAAAGTGTGTCCTACAATGCGCGTGTTTCTTGCCTTTCCTGGATTCGGTTATCCCTCTGAAATCACGCGATTTGTGAGGACAACTTTTTATCCCCTGGACCGTGTAACACGTGGTCCATGTCTCAAGGCCGAAACGCCCTCTCGCACGGCCGCTTTGACCCATTGGGCAAAAGGCCTAAACCGGCGCTCGGGCGCGCTTTGGGGAGTGAAAGAGGATGAGTGAGTTGATCGGCCAAGCGACCAGCGTCGAGGAATACGCCGCCGTGATGGGAACGGCGATGACGGGCGAGCGGCCTAATCACAAGGCCTACGAGCCCGCTACCGGGGACCCGCGCGATGTGTTCATCACCAGCTGGGCCAAGAGCGGCACGACGATGGCGCAGCAGATGTTCCACCAGATTCGCACCGCGCATCTGGGCGGGGACATGGACTTTGACGACATCAGCCGCCCAGTGCCGTGGGATGACGCGTCCTACATGCTCGACTTCGACATGACGGCCCCGCAACCCGCTTCCCCACGGGGCTTCAAGTCGCACCGTGAGTATGAGCGTCTGCCAGCGGAGCAACGCTACATCGTGACTCTGCGCGATCCGAAGGAGACCTATGTGTCCTTTTACCGCTTCCTCAACGGCTGGCACTTCAAGCGCGACGCGGTGCCGATGGAGGACTTCTGGCCGATGTGGTCGGGCGGCGGGCCAGGCGGCTGCGACTACGCGACGCATCTGGTGAGCTGGTACGCGCGCCGCAAAGAGGCCGACACGCTGCTGATGAACTACCGCTGGGTGGTGAAGAACCGTGAGTCCGCGATGCGGCGGTTGGCGGCGTTCATCGACGTGGATCTGACGCCCGAGGGCGAGGCGATGGTGATGGACCGCACCACCCGCGAGTTCATGTCCTCCCACGAGGGCAAGTTCGACGATGCGATGGTGTGTGAAGTGCTTGAGCGCAGATGCGGGATCGCGGCGGACGCGGATTCGACCAAGGTGCAGGCCAAAGGCAGTTCCACCGACGCTCTGCCTGCGAGCGTCGCCAACCAGATCGACGCCATGTGGGCCGATCGGATCGCGCCGGCGACAGGCCACGCGGACTTCGCCTCGCTGGCGGAGGAAATTGAGGCGCTTTGACCTTGGTCAAAGACACTTGAGGCCGGTGGGGAAATGGCGGTGGTCTGGAGAGCCGAAGGAGAGCCAAACCATGTCCGCCCACACGCCCCACGAACTGCACGAGGAATTCCCGCACGATGCCAATGTACTGCATTTGCTGAAGCTGGCGGACGCGCATTTCTGCAATCTGGCGGAACGGTACCACGCGCTGAATCGCGCAATCCACCGGATCGAGTGCGAAGTGGAGGGCGCATCGGACATGTACCTCACCCGCCTGCGCCGCCAGCGGCTTGCGCTGCTGGATGAGATTGCGGTCATTATCGAAGTCGCCGAAGCGCGCTTTCGCGAGGATGTAGAGAGCACCCCGACCCCGCCCGCCGCTGGTCTGCTGTTCGGAGCGCCGCCCAAGGGGTTCAAGGCCGCTAATGATTGCACCCCGGTGACCGCGTGATGCGCATGCGTTCTGCAGCGAAGCGCGTCTTACCCAAGGGCCCGATTGGCGTGTTGCGCGAACGGGCGATCCAGCGCCGACGCCGGCGACTGCGCAAGAGGGCCGCGGGCGTGGCTCTGGCCGGAGCTGCCTTGCTGACTTGCGGTGCGGGGCGGCGGTGAAAGCGGGTTAAACCGAATAGCTAGAGCCGGGCCAACCGGCCACGATCCCAACCTCTCCCAGCGGTGTAGCAGGCGATGCACCGCTGGTTGTTTGTGGGCCCGCCTGATTGAGCGCTTTCCTACGCGCCGCGCATCGGGCAGTTTAGCGCATCAATCCATTGGGGGACCCTATGCGCGCTTCAACTCTTCGTACTCTTTTCACCATGTCTGTCGCCGCGCCGCTCCTGGTCTGCGCCTCGCACGCTTTGGCTGAGGCGCATAACACTGAAGCGGAAGTCACCATCACCAGCGAGATGATGCTGCCCGCTGATGGCGTTTGGATGCATTCCTTCGACAGCTACGACGCCGAAGCGGGGATGCTGAACGGTCCGATGCAGACCGCGCTTCGCTTCGCGCGAGGCATGGAGGCCGAGGGCATCCCCGCCGAAAATGTGAAAGTCGCTATCGTCATCCATGGCCCCGCGGTGTTCGATGTGGTTTCGGACGAGCGCTACAAGACGAAGCACGATACGCAGTTTGTGCAGCACAGCGGCAATCCCAACCGCACGCTGGTTGAAAAGCTGATCGCGCGCGGGGCGGAAATCTGGGTGTGCGGAGTGGCGGCCAAGTATCACAAGGTTGGCAACGCCGATTTGATTGTGGGAGTAAAGATAGCGCCGAGCGGCACTATCGCTCACGCTGACCTACAACGCCGGGGCTTCGGCCTCAACCCTTACTAAGGGATCAGCCAAGCCAGATCAGCGACACCAATCGGTCTCAAGTTCGCCCCAACCGCTGGGATCGGCAAGACCTGCATCGATCAAGGTCTCGCCAAGGTACTCAGCGGACCCATCGGACGCCTTGCGACGGATCTCTCGCAGCTCGCGGCCATATTGGTCGTAGGGAGGATCATCCGCGCCGTTCCATTCAAAAGGCCCTTTTGCAAACCATGCCGCAACCGCTTGGCGGGCTTGGTCGGCAAGCTGACGTTCCGCTTCACAGGCGCCATCAAGTTCCGGGGTGTCGAACCCGGTCAGGCGAATACGTCGAGGGCGTTGGCCACGCACGTCAACGCGCAAAGTGTCGCCATCGACCACGCAACCTGTTGTGCGTTCGCCTTGGCCGCAGACGCTGAAGTCCATCCTGACCGGGACCCAGCCCTGCTCATGCGTGATAGGGCGTACGCCGAACCACCAAATCGCTGCGACGATGGTCACAAGGGTCGGGACGCGCCACAGGTTCCACCAACTAAAGAGCGAGGTTCGCCCAGACTGGCGAGGGTTGCCGCGTGTGCGAAAGCGCGCGGGCTTGGGGGAGCGGAAACGGGACATCCGCAAACATCCTTAGCAATGTCGCGGACGCAATCCTATGCGCTTCGCTCAAAACAAAGGCCGCCGGGATCGCTCCCGACGGCCTCTGGAATGATTGGCGAGAGCCGAGTTTAGGCTTCGATCGGCTCAAGCGAGCCGAAGGTGCCATCGCCGCGTTCGGTCGTTTCGCAACTGCCGGCGTCGACATAGGTCCACGCGTTGCCCTGATAGTCGACCACGCTGGTGCCCGCGCAACTGGTACCGGGGCCGGCTGCGCAGTCGTTCTTGCCCGCGAGGCTGACGCCGTAGCATTTCACTTTTTCCACCTCCTCAGCGGCGGCCACTGTTTCCGTTTCACCCGCAGCGGCGGTTTCAGCCGGCGCTTCGGCTGCGCCGCCACATGCGGCGACCAGACCAGCGGCGGCGGCGAGAGCGATTGAGCCCGAAAGACGTGATGTGTTCATTGGTATTCCTCCTGTCGAAACCGAATGGCGCGCACGCGAATCCCGAGGACGCGCACACCAAGCGATTCGCAGTGAACACATGTTTGGTTACAGAGCCAAGAGGAAAATCCCTCAGCCGCTCCGCTGATGCGTCAGGCAACGCCACGCTTTCCTAGTCACTCGCAACACGCTACGCGCGCCGCAACAGCGCTTTTACGGAGGCCCCTGCGCGTGTCGAATTCTTCCGAGCACCCCCCTCTTGGCCAGTCCGCTCACGATAAGGCCAAGGTTCTGATCGAGGCGCTGCCCTATTTTCAGACCTACGCCGGGCGCACCTTCGTTGTGAAATATGGCGGCCACGCCATGGGCGATGAAAACGCTGCGCGCGACTTTGCCGAGGATATCGTTTTGTTGAAGGCGGTTGGGATCAACCCCGTGGTGGTGCACGGCGGAGGACCGCAGATCGGCGATATGCTGGCACGCCTCGGGGTTGAGAGCACCTTCGTTGACGGCCTGCGCGTGACGGATGAGCCTACGGCAAAGATTGCCGAAATGGTGCTTTCCGGCGCGATCAACAAACAGTTGGTCGGTTGGCTTGCCTCAGCAGGAGGCAAGGCGATTGGCGTGTCGGGCAAAGACGGCGGGCTTGTAACCGCGCGCAAAGTCTCGCGGACCACACGCGATCCAGAAAGCCTGATCGAGAAGGTGGTGGATCTTGGGTTTGTGGGCGAGCCCGCCCAGGTCGACACCAGCGTGATCGACACCGCTGTAGCCGCAGGGATGATCCCGGTGATCGCCCCCATCGCAGCGGGTGAGGACGGCCAGACTTACAATATCAACGCCGACACTATGGCGGGCGCCATCGCGGCGGCTTTGGGCGCAGCGCGCTTGTTCCTGCTCACCGATGTCGCGGGCGTGTTGAACAAGGAGGGCGAATTGCTGTCCGATCTGGACCCGGCCGCCATCGCAAAACTGCGCGATGACGGCACGATCACCGGCGGGATGGTTCCCAAGCTGGAAACCTGCGTCAAAGCGGTCGAAGCGGGCTGTGAAGCGGCGGTTATCCTTGACGGACGGGTGCCGCACGCGATGCTGCTCGAATTCTTCACCGCCAGCGGCGCGGGCACTCTGGTGCGGGCGTAACCGGGCTGCTACGGCCTTGACCGAAAGCCAAGCCGTATTACCTTAATAACACGGCAGGGACGATAACGCCGAGCGTTTGAGCCGCGCGGCGAAAAAGGAAAGCAAAGCATTCATGGCAGGCCTCGTAGCCCTCTATCAGATCGTTGAGATGATCACTGGCATCTTTGTCATGTTCATCATCATCCAATTCGTCATCAGCCTGTTGTTCGCGTTCAACGTGGTGAGCCCGTCGAACCAGTTCCTGATGCAAGTCTACAATTCGATCGGCATGATCCTTGATCCAGTCTTGCGTCCCATCCGACGGATCATGCCCGACACCGGCGCAATCGATTTCTCGCCCATTGTCCTGATCATCCTCCTGCGCGTGATGCTTATTGTCATGGGCGCGGCGATGTTCCCTGGCTGAGGACGTTTCTGACACATGACCGCTTCGCGTATTGACGGAAAAGCCTTCGCCGCCGCGCTTCGAGAGCGCGTGGGCGGGGCCGCGCTTGGCTTTGCACAGCAGACCGGGCGAAAGCCGGGCCTGGCCGTGGTGCTGGTCGGCGAGGACGCGGCGAGCCAAGTCTACGTTCGCAACAAGGGCAAAGCGACCCTTGCGGCACATATGGAGAGCTTTGAGCACCGCCTGCCCGCCGACACGAGCGAAGCGGATCTGCTGGCGCTGGTGGATCAACTCAACACCGATCCGGCGGTGGATGGCATTCTGGTGCAATTGCCATTGCCCGATCATTTGGACGAGCAAAGCATCATCGCATCGATCAGCCCAGACAAGGATGTCGATGGCTTTCACGTCATAAACGCCGGGCGTTTGTCGGTCGGGCAATCGGGCTTTGTCCCGTGCACGCCTTTGGGCTGCATGATGCTGCTGACTGATCAATTGGGTGATCTCTCTGGTCTGGAGGCGGTGGTTATTGGTCGATCAAACATCGTGGGCAAGCCGATGGCGCAGCTGCTGCTTGACGCCAACGCCACCGTGACTGTCGCGCACAGCCGCACGCGAGACCTCAAAGCGGTCGTCTCGCGCGCGGACATTGTGGTCGCCGCGGTGGGGCGTCCTGAGATGGTCGGCAAGGACTGGCTCAAACCCGGTGCAACCGTCATCGATGTGGGCATCAACCGCCTACCGCCAGCGCCCGGATCAGAAAAGGGCAAGCTGGTTGGTGATGTGGCCTATGGCGAGGCGAGCGAAGTTGCGGGTGCGATTACGCCCGTTCCGGGCGGGGTCGGGCCGATGACGATTGCGACCCTGCTGCGCAACACCGTCGTGGCCGCGCATCGCAACGCTGGGTTGGAGCCTCCGCAAGGCCTTTGACTTACGCTGCATCCCGCGTGACAAGGGGGCGCTTTTCACGCTGATACGGGACCGATCTTCGATGCGCCTTTCAACCGCTACACTTCTGGCCTTTACCGCTCTTTCGATGACCGCCTGCGCCAGCGGTCAACGGCAAGGACCCACGACCAAGGTCATCAACCGCGTGCTTTCCACCGCGCCCGGCGAAGCGCAGCCGAGCAATATCGTCAAAACCGAGATCAGCTATGGCAAGGCGGCGCAGGCCAATGGGCAGTACACCGCTGGACTGGAATACGGTGCGCCTGGCGCGCTGCTTCATGGTCGCAATGGACCGGTTCCTTTCGCGGCGCTGGCCGACGCGACAGGCGATCCCGAAGCCGCAACCGAATGGGGCCCGCGCACGGTCGTGATGAGCTGTGACGGCGCTCTTGCGCTTAGCCAAGGACGCTTCCGCGATGCCGAGGGGTTCGTTGGCAATTACGTAACAGCGTGGGTGCGCCAGAAGGATAACAATTACAAGTGGGCTTACGACGTCGCGGGACGCGACAATCCCCAGCCGCTGCCGCGCCAGCAATTTGAAGACGGCGCCATCGTTGTGACCGCGCTCAGCTCAATTCTAGGGCTGGTCGCCACGTGCCCGCCGGCCGGACAGCAAGTGCCCCCGCCGCCGCCCATGGCGATTGGCGAAGATGGCAAATCGCAAGCGCAGCTTTCCAAAGATGGCACCTTGCGCTGGCAATGGGAGCATCGCGATGGCGGGGTGAAATACGTCAAGGCCGAATACTTCTACGAAGGCGCGTGGGAAGTCGCGATCGAAGAGACTTTGGAATCCCCCTCCTAGCTTTGACGTCCGAGGGGTTGATCTTTCGCACAAAGGGTGGTCAAGGGCGCGGCCTTCGGCGTATTTCGCCGAAACCCTCCTTTGAAAAGATGCCGACTAAATGATCACTGAGATCTTCATCTCTGCTTTTATCACCCTGTTCGTGGTCATTGACCCGCCGGGATGCGCTCCGATTTACGCCGGGCTCACGAAAGAGGCGACCTCGGCGCAGGCGCGCAGTATGGCCTTACGCGCCGTGGCGATTGCGGCGGTGATCTTGTTGATCTTCGCCTTCTTCGGCGAAGCGCTGCTGGGCGCACTGCATATTCAGCTCGACGCGTTTCGGATCGCTGGAGGCCTGATGCTGTTTTTCATCGCGTTCGAAATGGTCTTCGAAAAGCGCACGCAGCGCCGCGAAGAACGCGCCGACAAGGTGATGGAGCGCGAGGTGGAGGACGTCTCCGTCTTCCCGATGGCGATGCCGATGCTGGCCGGTCCCGGCGCTATTGCGGCGGTCATGCTGCTCATGAACGAAGCGCAGACCTGGCCCGAACGCGGCGCGGTGTTTGCAGCGCTTGGCCTGGTTCTGGTTTTGACTGGCGGCGCGCTGATCGCTGCGGGGCCTCTAATCCGACTGCTGGGCGATAAGGTCGAGGCGGTCATTACGCGACTGCTCGGAGTGCTGCTGGCGGCGCTGGCGGCGCAGTATGTGATCGACGGATTGCGCGGCGCGTTCAAACTGGCGGGCGCGTAGGGCTCTGACCCAGGGGCTGGCGTCACACTTTGCTGGTCACTAGGGTCACTGCCCATGGCAAAAGGCACTCACGATTACGCGGCTGATCCGCGCAACGAAACCATTCTTATCAACGTCAACGGCACCATGACGCCGCGCGCTGAGGCGACCGTTTCGGTCTTCGACAGCGGCTTTATGCTGGGAGACGGCGTATGGGAGGGGCTGCGCCAACATCGCGGGCGGATCGCGTTTCTGGAAGCGCATTTGGACCGGCTCTATGAAGGAGCAAAGACGATCGCGATGGACGTAGGCCTAACGCGCGAGGAGCTCACGCAGCGGATCGACGAGACGATCGCCGCTAACGCCATGCGCGATGAAGAGGGCGTGCACATCCGCCTGATGGTCACCCGAGGGGTGCGCTCGACGCCTTACCAAGACCCACGTGTGGTGATCAGCGCGGCGACCATCGTTATAATCCCAGAATACAAAGCGCCGCTGCCTTCTACGATTGAGACGGGCATCCGCCTGTTCACCGTCCACGTCCGGCGTGGTGATCCGGCGGTTCAGGATCAGAAGCTCAACTCGCACTCGAAACTGAACTGCATCACCGCTTGCATCCAAGCGACCCAAGCGGGCGCGGACGAAGCGCTCATGCTCGATCCGCACGGCTTTGTCGCAACCTGCAATTCGACGCACTTCTTTATCGTGCGCAAGGGTGAGGTGTGGACGTCGAGCGGGGACTATTGCCTTGGCGGTATCACGCGCTCCAACGTCATTCAGGTGTGCGGTGAGGCGGGCATCCCGGTGTTTGAGAAGAACTTCTCTCTTACCGATGTGTATGGCGCGGACGAGGCGTTCGTGACCGGCACCTTCGCGGGCGTCGTGCCCGTGACCGATATCGACGGGCGCTCTTTGACGTCGGCGCGCGGGCCGATGGTGGAGCGCCTACAGGGCCTTTACTGCGATCTGATGGATAGGGATGTCACCGCATGACTGGTCCAGTCCGGATCGCGATGTGGTCGGGGCCGCGCAATATTTCGACCGCGATGATGCGCAGCTTTGGCGCACGCGCCGATTGCGCTGTGTCGGATGAACCGTTCTACGGCGCGTTCCTAAAGGACACGGGCGAGCCGCATCCGATGGCTGCCGAAACGATGGCCGATATGGACTGCGACTGGGCCAGCATCACCGCGACCCAATCGGGCGATATCCCGGGCGGCAAAGCGGTCTGGTATCAAAAGCACATGCCGCACCACATGGTCGGCCCGATCACCATCGCGGACTTTCCCAACCACCGTCACGCTTTCCTGATCCGTGCGCCGGTACGTGTGGTCGCCAGCTATGCAGCGAAGAATGAACTGCGCCGACCCGAACTGCTCGGCTTTGCGCAGCTGCGCGAGTACTTTGAGCGCGAGGCTGAGCGCACCGGAACCGCTCCCCCGGTGATCGATACCGATCAGGTGCTAGAAAACCCCAAGGGTGTGCTCTCACGCCTGTGCGAGGCGCTCGGCATCCCATGGGATCCGGCGATGCTGTCCTGGAAGAAAGGCCCGTTGCCCGAAGACGGCGTGTGGGGCGCGCATTGGTACGACAAAGTGAACGCTTCCACGGGCTTTGCCTCTCCACCGGGACCCTTGCCGCAATTGGAGGGTGACTACCTTGCGGTCGCGCAGGCGTGCCGGGCCGATTACGAAGCGCTTAGAAAGTTCACTGTTAGCGGCAGTGTTTAGATCAGGTTAGCCACAAAAGAGCCCGCGCAAGCAAACGCGACCGCGATTGTGCCCATCGCACCAAAACCGCGCATCAAGATGAATGGGCTCATGGTCCCGCCTTTGCCGTCGCCGTGCGATCCCGCGAGCGATGAAAAGCCCGCTGCATGGAGCAGGCGAGCAGCTGCAAATCCGACAGCGATGACCAGAACATATGTGGTTTGACCTGCAATCATTTCGAGCAGTGCGATAGCGGCCAAAAAGAGCCCGGAGTTCTCAGCCAGATTTCCATGCCGGCGCACCCGCCGTTCCAGATCGCGATCATCACCAATACCGATTGGCAGACCCTTGGCTCGTCGAACACCGACGGCGAACATCAAGATAACCTGGAAGACGACCAGAAAGGCCGCAAGCCAGGCGGTGTAAATGGGTAAGTTGGTCACGAAGGCAGCTCCTCAAGTAATATGGGCGTGTCTGGAAATCCGATGAGCGCAAGCGAGGCGCGCCCGGCGTCCAGCACTCGCCCGGCATCAGCGGCAAGACGCGAGGAGGCGTTCGCCCCATGCATCAATTGTGTAAGCGTGCGGCCCATCGCCGCCGGATCAGTCGTTGCGCCTGTAATCCACGCTGCTTGTTCGGCGATTGAAGTGAAGTATCCCTCCACGTCGTCGAACATGCGGTTCGCTTCTTCGCGCACTTCGGGCATTTCCTGCCCTAGTTCGAGCGAGAGCCCTACGATCGGGCAACCAAACACGTCGCCGTTTTCGGCGTGCATTTGGCGGTGATTGCAATAGGCCTGACGATAGATTGCGGCTAGCCGATCTTGCGGTTCGGAGAATTCGGCGAAACTGGCTGCAAAGATCACATCACGCGTGACGGCGCCGTTGTAACGTACCACCGCGAGTGCCAGATCGCGCTTGTCAGCGAAGTAGCGATAGACAGTGGCCTTGTTGACCTCCGCCGCTTCGGCCACTCGGTCAACCGATACTCCGTGAAAGCTGCGCGCCCAGAACAAGGATGCAGCGCAGGCGATGATATGCGCTCTGGTCCGCTCACCGCGTGTGGGAAGAGCTTCTTGGTTCATGGAGTAACTGTTTAGTTACCCGCCGGGCTAAGGCAAAGCGCTGCGATGCGACAAATTGTCGCAATCGCCCTATTGCAACGTCATGATCTCTTCGCCGCCATCGCCGCGGCCAAAGAACTGCATCAACTGCACGAGCAATTCACAACGCGCCGATAGCGTCTTGGCTTCGAGCAAGGCCTGCTTTGACGCTGGATCGAAGGGTGCGATCTGAGACACGCCGTTGATCAGGGATTGATCGTCAAGCCGTTCGACCGAATCCCAATCGACCTTGTACCCCTGCGCATCGGCAAAGGCGCGCGCTTCGGCTTCGAAGCCACCGCGCTGCGCGTGGCTCAACGTCTCGTTCTCGTCCTCGTCGATCAGCTCGCCCTCTACCTGACGAAAGGCGGTGGTGACATCCAGCTCACGCAACACTTTAAATCGCGCTTCGCCTTCCAGGATCAGGTTGTAGCGACCATCGTCAATCGCTTCGATCTCGCCAATCCGGCCAACACAGCCGACGGTGTACAGCGGCGCGCCCTCGACGGAGCGTTGCGGCTGGATCATGGCGATGCGCCGATCGCGCACCAGCGCGTCCCCCACCAGTGAGCGATAACGCGGTTCAAAGATGTGCAGCGGCAATTGCAGGCCGGGAAACAACACTGCGCCGGGAAGGGGAAAGATGGAAAGTCGTGTTGCCATCAGATCACCCGAACAGGATTTTTGACAGGCGGCGACGGGTTGAGACCACCCAGGCGTCCTCAAGACCCACCGCTTCAAAGATTTGCAGAAGCTTGGTCCGCGCTGCGCCTTCGTTCCATTCGCGGTCAGTCTCAACCATAGAGAGAAGGGTGTCCGCCGCTGCGTCGCGGTTGCCAGCGGCAAAGGCGGCTTCGGCGTAGGCAAGACCGGCGTCCATATCGGCGGGGTTGGCCTCCGCGGCTGCCCTAAGACCGGCAAGTTCGCCGTCGTCAACCTGTGTTCCCGCCAATTCCAGAGCGGCCTTGGCGGCGGAAACCGCCGGATCACCCGAAAGCTTTGGGTTGGCTTCGATGGCGGTCAGCGCCTGACGGGCTTCGTCCACTTGGCCCATCGCGATAAGCGCGCGAACCATCCCAGCGTTGGCGGGGGCGTTCTCAGGATCGAACTCAGTTACTTGGGCAAAGATGCCGCCCGCGCGCTGGGCGTCATTCTCAGCAAGAGCCTGTTCACCCATGGCGATGAACTGTTCGATCTCCTCAGCGCTCGGACCTTGGGGGGCGCCATCGCCGGCTTGAATGGGGAGCTGGCCCAGCAATTGATCAAGAACCTGCTTGAACTGCGACTCGGTTCGCGCGCTCGTCAGATCGGCAACCGGCTGGCCCTGGAACATCGCGTATACGGTTGGGATCGATTTCACCTGAAATTGACCGGCGATAAAGGGCTCTTCATCGACGTTAATCTTGGCAAGGATCACTCCTTTATCGGCGTATTCGGCACACACCTTTTCCAGCATCGGCGCCAACGCCTTGCACGGCCCGCACCATTCCGCCCAAAAGTCGAGGATGACGAGCTTGCTCTGGCTCGGTTCGACCACGTCCTTGCGAAAGCGTTCGACCGCTTTTTGTTCGTCGATATTCAGACCCATACTGGCCAAGTGTAATTCCTTTATCGTTCGGGCGCAGGCGAGGCTGAACCTCTGCATCAAAGCGCGGAATAATCAATGTGAGCGAAATGGGGGTGCTCGTCTTGCAATCAATGTGGGGCACTTAAGAGCGGATGTGAAGCGCTGGAATCGCAGCCATGCGCAAAGGCGAGGCGATCGCGCAAGATTTCCCGCCATTTTCCTCTTGCGACTCGGCATGGGCGCTGTTAGTTGGCGCGCCTCCCCGACAGGGTTGCGCGACTTTCGCCGCCTTGTGGAGCGTCTAGTGAGCGGGCGTAGCTCAGGGGTAGAGCACAACCTTGCCAAGGTTGGGGTCGGGCGTTCGAATCGCCTCGCCCGCTCCATTTTATCCCTAAAATCAATGCTTTAGCATGCCCCTGTTTTCCAAAGGGCTGGAATCCTGCATATACGGATCGTATTCGGATATCCGAATTCTATGGGAATGCACTTGGGGTCTCACAAAGCATGAAAAGCTCTGAAGCAGTAGATTCGGATGATCCAGCCTCGGTCAACTCGGAAAAGAACGTTTTGGAATCAAAGACTTTCAAGGATGGAGCTATCTATCTGTTCATCCGACCCGACTACAAAAAGCGGACATGGATGTGCCGGGTAAAGGTCCCGAATGGGAATGGGTACGTCTACCGGTCCACTCGGACGACCGATGAACACGAAGCCTACTCATTTGCTGAGAAGCTATATCACGAGCAGTTGGTCAAAGCTCTCAGTGGTCCTGAACAACAAAAGCAGCGGATCGGGAAAGCTATCGACGAGTATGTCCAGAGGTTCGAAGTCAAGCGTTCCACCCTCTCCATCCACTACAAATTGTTGTTGATCGAGAGGTGTCGGTCATTCTTGGAGAAGAAGACATTCGATCAGCTTGATCCCCGATTGATCTCCCAGCTCTATGACGAGCTGTCCAAACAATCGACTAAGGGTTCGCTATCAGAAAACTCGATTAAACGGATTCAGTCCGACCTGAGACATTTTCTCAACTGGTCGATTGAGGCTGGTTTTATCGACGAGCTTCCAAAATTTCCGAGGATCAAAACTCAAGCTTCAAGGCGGCCTCATTTCGATTCTAAAGCGTGGAGAACGCTTGTCCGACATCTCCGTGAGTTCATCAAGGTAACGAACGGAAAAACCCTCAGAGACCGTTCTATGCTGAGGGAGTACGTTTTGATCCTAGGCAACACCGGAATTCGTGTCGGAGAAGCTCAAGGATTGAAGTGGAGAGATATCCGAGAGGAGCTTGGAGATGAAGAAGGACAATCATATGTCGTTTTTACCGTTCGAGGTAAAACGGGGACCAGAGAAGTCGTAGCTCGAAACACAGATGTCAAAACGTATCTTCGGAGGTTATTTGATCTACGAGTTGAGGAGCTTTCCGAACACCATGGATCACCAACAGAACCAAACTTGGGCAGCTACGTCTTCAGCCATCCTGACGGCTCGCCAATCAAGAGCTTCAAGAAATCATTCAATTCTCTGATCCGATCCGCTGGTGTCGAATACGATTCCTTTGGAAGCAAGCGGACGGTCTATTCCCTCAGACATACCTATGCCACCTTCCGTCTTCTCGAAGGAACCAATCACTACGCCTTGGCTCAAAATATGGGAACATCGGTGTCGATGTTGGAGAAGCACTACGGACACACGACAAATGTGTCAGCAGCCGAGGAACTAACAAAGTCTCGTCCACGATCACACGGAAAGAAAGCCTCGAGTAAGGGCGGTAAGAAGTCGGAATTTGACTGGCTGAATAACTGAGCCGTTGTCCAGCCTCTGTTTCACATGGACCTCCACACATCATCAAAGGAGGAGCCACAATGAAACTGAAATTTACCTCAAAGAGCCGTCCAAAGACCGTCTCACCTGAAGTCCAACGACGTGAACGGCTAATCCATCGGATCGATCAACAGATTGGCTATGTCCGTCAGATCATCGAGGGACAAAAACCACGAGCAGCCTGGGTCTGGATGTCTGTTGAAGGGACCTACTATCTGCCGATCAAATACGGGAAACAGGTCATCGAACTCCAGAAAGGGATGGTCTCAATCGAATGTCAGAACCTCGATGAGGTTGAACACGCTTTGTGTGAAGTTCGTGGAATGGTGCTTGCTGGAAAGGTTGATGAACAGCTTCAAAAAGCTTCTTCTGACATTCGAAAGCGCTTTGAAAAGGCGGACTGACAGCTCTCAGTCAACTGGACAGTGCCGTTGGGTTGCTGAACGCCATTCTGGCCGATTGTCATCGGTGAAGTAATAGTCTCGGCAACCCACCTCATTGGCTTCAGATGGAACGACATAACCAGATTCCCTATCAAGAGACCATCGTAGAGCCTTCCCAGTTGTCACCGCTTCCAAGACATAGGATTCAAGCCTGCCCATTGGGATTGTCTGTGGGCCTTCGACCGCCTGAGAAATGGGGGCGGAGCGGACAACTTCGTCAGAATCAGCCTCAACAGGAACGTCTTGGTTTTGGATAGGCTCCACGAATGCGACAGAACTATCGACTTGAAAGTCTCGGTCAGGTGTAGTGTATTCAGCTCTGTTGGCAGGTTCAGCATCAACCTGTTGAGAAGGAACGTTGTTACCAGAAGGCGGACGGCTCCCCCACCAAACCAATGCGGCTAATCCGGCAGCTGCGGCAATTGAGAGTAGGGTCAAGCACCCAATGAAGTTCTTGATCGCCTTGAAGCGTCGGCTCCGCCGACATTCACTACAGAGAAATATCTCGACTTCACGATAGTATGAGCGATTCCGCGCTGGGTTGAGTAGGTCGCCCTCAACACGAAGGTCCACACCCCTGACGCTCGAGCCAGTCAGTCTTGATACAGTCTTTCGTTTGAGCTCGTTAGCTGGGAAAACCCCCAAGCAATCGCCACACTCCCTTTCAGCGTACTCTACCATCGCGTCCTCAATCTCATCGTATGCAAAAATTGCATATCCAAAAATCGCATGTAGGCAAACGGCCAATTCGGAAGATTGGCTGGAATGTCGAAATCACTGTTCACAGAAGCGAATGATCGGCTTGTTGAAGCCATCGTTTCTGCTCGACATCAGGCAGGGTTGAGACAGGTGGATTTAGCCCAAAAGCTTGGCAAGGATCAGAGCTTCATAAGCAATATTGAGAGAGGTCAACGTCGGGTCGACGTTCTGGAATTCTACATGCTAGCCCAAGCAATCGGCTCTGATCCCGTCGAACTATTTGCTTCAGCCGTCTCAAGGTTTCCTGACAACTTCGACATTTAAACAGATGTCTGCAAATCGGAGTGGCTTCAAAACCACTCAACGTCTGAAAGTGGTAGGTGTAAGCGGAAGGTCTGCTTTTGGTGAGGGACACCGCAAAAGGGTGGTTTTTGTTTGAAGCGGGTATCAGGACTCCTTCAGGCCCGATCCTCAAACTTATTGCTGAGATAGTCCATGGCCTTGCGCACCCGCAGCGGTAAGTGACGCCTTTCTGGATATACGAGCCAACTTGACCGCGTTGTATCGGCAAAATTATCAAGGATCGGTAGCAGTTTTCCAGACTCCAAACTCGCAGCAAGATTCTCCTTCGGCGAGTAGGCAATTCCAAGGCTTTTTTCGGCGCCATGACGCAAAGCGTGACCATTGTTGGCCACCCATCGGCCGTTGATCCGCACGTCGAATATTTGCTCTGTCTCTGGGTCACGAAAGGTCCAGCGATCAGTGTTTGTGCGCAGGCACTCCAACTGACGCAGATCGTTGGGGTGCAATGGAATCCTGTTCCTCTCAAGAAACTCAGGCGATGCAGCGCACACCATCTGGCGTCCACACAGCTTTTTTGCGATCAGCCCGCTGTCGGTGAGCGCGCCATAACGAATAGCAAAATCAAATCCCTGGTCGATTAAATCGACATTGCGCGTGTTGAAATCCATCTCAATCATGATTTTGGGATGCCGTCTGGCAAATTCTGCGAGTGCGGGAGCAACGTGATCCTCTGCGAATGTTCCGGCAGCGGAGACCCGGATGCGTCCGGCCAAGTTTCGGGAGGCGCCAGTCGCGGATTGGTTTGCTTCCTCAACCCCAGCGGCGAGATCGGAGATCTTGGCAAAGTAATCGGCCCCAGCCTCAGTGAGCTTCACGACCCGCGTGGAGCGAGCAAAAAGCTTCACGCCAAGCCGATCTTCAAGACGAGAAACCTGTCGGCTAACGTGGGACGTCGAGACGCGCAGGCGTTTGCCCGCCGCTGAGAACCCTCCCGTCTCCGCAACCATTAGAAACTCTTCGAGGCCGTCCCATAAAGGCATGGAGCTGAGTTTGCCATTATTATTGCATGACTGCAACAGTCACTTACCAAATGAAGGGATAATCAAACCAATAGGCAAGGTGCATATCCTGGCTCTCCGACGCGGCGAACCTCGCATCGCCCAAGCCTTTTTCGAGCGCTACAACGCCCAGGATGTCCCCGCCATGGTCGCGATGTTCGAACCTGCGAGCATAATTGAATACGTACCGTTCAAACTCGCCGGCCCGGTCGAAGAAATTGGCCCGGGCAGCTGGGGTGTGCTGATCGACAGCTTCCCCGATCTACGCAACGAGATCCTCTCCATCCGTGAGGCTGACAGCGGGCGCACAGCGATTGTCGATGTCGATATTCTCGGCACGCAGGCGAAGGAAGCGTTCGGGGTTCCCAGCCAAGGGAGAGCCTACATAGTCCGCCACTTGTTTATCATTGAAACCGATGGCGTAGCCAAGATCACCCGTGTCACATCCTTCTGGGACAACGCAGATTGGTACAGCCAGCTTGGCAAAACCTCGCTTATCTAAACTCTAACCCACGCCTCTAATTAAAAGGAATAGCACCATGCCTTCGAAAATTCTTATCGTCCTCACCTCACACGATCGTCTCGGCAATACGGGGGAAAAGACCGGCTTTTGGCTCGAAGAGTTTGCCGCCCCTTACTACGTCTTCAAAGATGAGGGGGCCGAGGTGACGCTGGCGTCGCCTCTCGGTGGGCAGCCGCCATTGGACCCGAAAAGCAATCAGCCCGAATTTCAGACCGATGCGACACATCGCTTCGAGAAGGATGAGGTCGCAAAAACCCAATTGGCGTCAACCGAAAAGCTGAGCGATGTCAGCCCCCAGGATTACGACGCGGTCTTCTATCCGGGCGGCCACGGTCCTCTTTGGGACCTCGTCAACGATACTCATTCAATCCGTCTGATCGAAGATTTCTGGTCACAAGGCAAAGTGGTCTCCGCTGTTTGCCACGCGCCCATCGCGCTGGTGAACGCCAAGGACGAGGGTGGCGAATACATTGTCAAGAACCGCGAAGTGACCGGCTTCACCAACTGCGAAGAAGACGCGGTCGCTCTTACTGATATTGTTCCTCTGCTGGTAGAGGACACGCTCATTGCGCGTGGCGGGCAATACTCGAAAGTGGAGGACTTTGCCCCTTACACCCGCCAGGACGGGAATCTGATTACGGGTCAAAACCCGGCCTCATCCGAGCCGGTTGCAAAGCTGGTACTGGACGCTTTGCCGCAGGAGAAGCAGTGACGTCTAATTATCGGTTAAGAAACCGCTTGGTCTCAGGTCGCCGCGACAGACCAAGCGGCTTCTTTCCTGATCGTTTACTCAACTTACAATGGGTCAGCATGACAGTTCTTCGACTGCTTCTGGGAAGCAGCGCCCACGACATGAGGGTCCGCAAGTGGGTCGGTAGCGGAATGTCCGGTTTGAGAACACATCGGTGGGAAAGCTGTCGACCGACAGAATACGCATCTCGGTAGCTAGGGTGCGTCAATTCTCACGGCCAAATTCTTGACTGTTTGGGAATGGAATTGACCGCCTCTGGCAGTCTGGACTCCGGCAAGGTTCAACTCTCTAGCTATGGCTGAATAGGACATTCCTAACTTCAGCAGAGGTTTGATAGTCGGAGCAAGATCACGAGCAAATTTATCAGCGTCGGCCCTATGCTGTGCAGCCAGAACGGACCCATTTCGTCCCAGAACAACACCTTGACGCTTGGCTTCTGCTAAAGCGGCCCTCGTTCTTTCAGAGACTAGCCGCCGTTCTTCCTGCGCAAGAGCAGCAAAAATATGGAGTTGGAAGTCTGTTGCCGTTGGCATGTCCGCCACAACCAAACGGACCCCTTCATCCATAATTCGGGATATGAAGCTGACCCTCCGTGAAAAGCGATCCAACTTGGCGATAACCAAATCGGCTGAGTGCCTTTTGGCAGCAGCAAGAGCTTTCCAAAGTTCTTTTCTATCGGTCTTGGTTCCAGAACGTGCTTCAACGAACTCGGCAATGATCACATCGCCATCCGATAGGAAGCTACCTATCGTTGAACGCTGTGCAGCCAGACCCAGCCCTGACCTATACTGCTTTGAGGTCGAAACCCTCAGATACGCTACATAGTCTGTCAAAATCAGTCTCCGTCGAAAGCAAACGTTGGTTTACTTTTGACGCATTCCAGTTGATGCGGACACATGACAACGACGCAGTAGTAAATGCCATCGAAGCCGGCCTTTGAAATAGCATCGGCTGGGGAGGGAATTTATATGGATACGTGCAAGCACTGTCCGGATCAGATTGTGAAATGGATTGAACGCGCCCCTCACGAGATGCATCGGTACAAAGTTGTATGCGCGAGATGTCGCAGGATGATCAAATGGGGCACAGACGAGCAACTGGCTAATGTGATGGAGCACGACAGAGTCATGGTGATGCCATATGAGAAGCCAGCATCGATCGAACACTTTTTCCGATGACCAAGTATAGCTTTCGAATGGCGGCCGTTGTGCCGTAAGCGGAACGGCAGCTTTGCCTTGCAAAGTGGCTAAACCGGACAGACTGCTATCGACCCAAAGGCGGGCGTCCAGCGAGGGCCAAATCACGGCTGACAGGAGACGTTCAGATATCCGGCTTGGAATTGCGTCGAAGAGGCTCACTTGACGGTCAAGACAGCCCTTTGCTTGAGGCTCGCGTATTCAACGCTGGCCAATGCCAGAAGCGCGCCTGCAATCGCGATGTTCTTGAAAAAAAGTGAAAGCTCCAAAGCGGCGAGCTCTCCATCCAGTTCCCAAAAGCGATGAAAGAGCGCATTAGTTGTGAGTGTGAATGCAGCAAGTCCCATTGCGGCAATCCACGCGAAGCGAATGCCGACGGCGAGCGTCAAGCCAGCGATCAGCTCAAAACCGATCGTTAGACTTAAAAACACGCCAATTGGCTCCAGACCGATCTCTTGCAACCGCGACGACGTCGCATCTCCTGAGAATAACTTGTTAAGCCCGCCAAGCAGAAAGAGGGAGGCAAGCCCCGCTCTTCCTGCGACATAGGCACTGTTTTGTAAGGTCATAAATTCGCCACAGTACCTTGTCGAAGGAGCGTCACTATTTGGGGGGAAGGATTGAGGGACTGGGAAAAGGCCGAACCACTCTACTGCACGGCGTTGCTGTCGCGCCAGCCTGCAAATTCGGTTTCAGCCTTTGCTGCCATCCGACCAATCGCACCCTTCATGAAAGGCTTCATGTCGCTGTCTAAAAAACTGGACACAAATGGGCGTTTGATGATGCTGTTGGGACGCAAACGATAGGTCCAGGTAAACTCGGATTGGCCTTCGTCAGTCTCGCGCCAATCCCATTGGCCCTGCGCATAGGTGATGTGATCGCTGGCGCTGCTGGTTAGGCCCCAGATTTGGTAGCTAAAATGTTCTGGCAAACGATTTTCGAGAACGCGTTCGTATGTGTAATGGCCATCGCTCAGACGCACCCAACGCACAGAGCCCTTCTCTGGCCAATTACCAGAGACGACCTTCACTTCAACCGGCTTCTTGATCCTGTCGGTTTCTTCCATCGCCAATACCAGCTCGTTGCTCGCAACGATCCACGTTTGCAGTGGCACAAGCGGCGCGTCGATTAGTTGGGTGGTCTGAAAAGTCGCGTGCCAACCGTCAGACAAGGGGGGCGGAGCGGTCAGCTCTGGGGGAGCACTCGGTGGGGTGGGGTTGCCAGCGCAAGAGATAAGCGACAGACTCGCCGCGAGCACAATTATGGGGCGAAAAGCAGATGGCATCGGGGATCTCCGTGGATATATTTACGAGGTTCGTACATTCCTATATACGAACCTCGTAAATGGCAAGCGCAAACTCCAATCCGCCTTCCGACGAGCACGCTCAGCGCTTGCTGAAAGTCGTGAGCGCGATGCTGGCTAAGATGCTGTTGCAAGAGCCAAGCGACGATGGGCGGCCCTTGCGATACAACCCGATGGATTATGCCATTCTAAAGGCGCTTGATACGAGCGATGGCCTCAGCGGATCAGACATTGCACGCCATTTTGAACTTCCACGCACTTCGATCCAGTCCGCGCTTGAGAGGCTCGAAAAATCGGGTCTCGTCGAAAAACGCCCCGATCCTGCTGGCGGCAGAGTAAAAACTCTGCATCTAACGCCATCAGGGCAGAGCTTGAGGGCAAAGATAAATGCGCATGATCTGGACAATATGCGCACTATGTTGGCGCCATTATCGGAAAAAGAGCGGCAGCAGGTCTTGCCCATGCTCGAAAGAGTGGCAGCGGCTCTTGAGCCGGTTCCTCCAGAAGCCAAAATCTGAACGCGGACAAATTCGGAACTACGTCTGTACTAGAAGGGCGGGTCCGAAAGCCGACAGTCCTTTTACACCCCCAGAATTCCTCCATAGGTTGATGGCCTAAAGAAGGTCGATAGTCGAAGGTCTGCCTACGGCCAGCCCAGGCGCAAAAGCAGCCAGTCAGCAAGCGACCTAAGTTTCCGGCATTGCCTTTATCTGACTGACTGATAGCTTTGCCTTATGGATAGCATTCGCGAAGCAATCGACTTTATCGGAGGACCGGGCACCCTTTGGATCTTGGCAGGCGTTTATTTCGGAAGCGTCATCCTCGAACGATTGTGGGCGATCCGAGGTAGTCCAGGCTACGACAATGCCGACGCGCTGTGTTCGATTGGGCTGAACCTCATCTCCAGCGTCCTGAACCTTGTCATTGCAATAGTCATCCCCTTGGCGCTGTATTTGCTCGTATTCGATCAGTTCAGGCTGGTGGACAATATGGCGCTCTGGCTTGCGGTCCCGCTGGCATTTGTTTTGCACGAATTGGCCTACTACTGGGACCACCGGCTTGGTCATCGGGTGGGTATCCTATGGGCTTTCCATGCGATCCATCATTCCTCCAACGAGTTCAATCATTCAACCGCCGCAAGAGGCTTCTTTCTTGATGGGCAGTTGAAAGCTTTCTTCGCGCTTCCAGCCGCCTTTGTCGGCATTGATCCGGTCGTCTACATTGCAGTCAGCGTGTTTACTAACTCGTTCGGCATCTGGAACCACGCGAGCTATGTCCCACGGCTCGGCTGGCTCGACCGCGCTCTGATGACCCCGAAAATGCATAAAGTGCACCACGCGAACCAACCGCAGTATATTGATCGCAACTACAGTCAGGTCACACTGCTGTTCGACCAGCTGTTCGGGAGTGTTGCTTACATAGAAGAGGAGCCCGACCCCGGCTTGGTCAAGCGCGTGTATGACAACAATCCGCTCACCGCGCAGTTCGCCGGACTTCGCCAGCTCAAAGATCGCATGAACACCGCAGAGCGCTGGCAAGATAGACTTGCTTATCTGTGGCGGCCGCCGGAATGGTCCCACGACGGTGTTTGCCGTTCGGATTGTCCAAAGTATGCGAGCATCAATCCGGCGTAGCCCGAAACTTTCTGCTGCAAAGTCTGCTTTCGCACCTACCAAACTCCGTCATTGAGCAACGGCTTAAGCTGGGCCGCAAGCGGAATGACTGCTTTTGGGTCGGTAACACTGAAAAGCTGCCTATGAGCTCCCCAAATTGCAAGGCATCTCTGCGCTTTGATACAGAAAGCCAAGAGACTTAATGGCGTATTCTCCGCGTTAAGCGCAGGACTCTTCAGTCCAGTGCTACGGGTCTGGCGCGGGTTGTGAATTTGGTGTGGCTCCAGATCACAGACGTCGTGTAGCGGCGGATGGCTGTGTTCGACATCAATTCGCGCTCCCCCCATATTTCAAACGCTTCGGGTGAGACGGCATGGACCATGACCAGAAAATCCGCTTCGCCAGAGATGGAGTAGCATTGAGATACGGCCGGGTCGGCCACCATCTGAGCGCGGAATCGGTCATACTCCTCTTTACTCTCGGTCGCGAAGGAGATCATCGTCCAGAAAGCAAGGCCCTTGCGCGAGGGATCTGTCAAAGCGACTTCGCGCAGGATCACCCCCTTGCGTTTCAGCGCTGCCAGACGGCGCCGCACCGAAGAGGCTGAAAGGTTGACGCTTTGCCCGATCTCATGCGGCGTCTTTGAGGAGTCCTCCTCAACGATGTCGAGAATAGCCTGATCGAAGGTGTCGAGGTTGACGGCCATACTCCCGATATAGCTCCATGCGCGAATTACGCAAATGATCAAGCGTATTGCGCGGAATGCGCGCTTTGATGATCTATTTTGCGTCCACTGATTGGATCTGTGGTGTTATCTGCTCACCACTCAAGGCCTCTGGTGAGGCGGATCAAAGCTGGGATCAAAATGAAACGCACACTCCTTAGCCGCCTCGCGGCTTTCTTCACGCTGCTGCTTCTTGTTGCACCAGCAAACGCTCAGGAAATCGAATTTCTCCCCTCCCAACCACATGCAGATGGAAGGCTAAACGATAGCGAACGATCGCTAGTCGCAAGGCAGTTCGCGCAAGGCTACCGTTTCGACAATCCTGATGTAAAGGCACCCGATATCCAATATCGGATCGGTTACACCGCGACGCACCTCTACATCGCCATCACCACCACCTCTGAGACAATCGAATACCGAAACCGCGGCTATGTCTGGGGCGATGGATGGCGCTTGCTTCTGGGAGATACGGCTGATGGCGCTCGCACCGCGACCCATACCGAGGTGCTGGTGTCACCCAAAGCGCCCGGAGACAACCGCACCGAAGCGGTCATCGGAACGCAGGACAACATGCAAGTTTACCGTGCACTGTCCAACAGGTCGCAGGTGAGCGAGGGTCTGACTGACGGCGGCGCTGTATTTGAAGCCGTCCTGGCTTGGGACGATCTGGCGCCATATCATCCCGTGTTTGATGAAGGAGTGGGCGTCAATTTGTACTTTGCTAAGGGCCTGTCAACGCCTGAGGCCGGGGTCTTCCCGTATGGATACGCCATCGTGGCCGATGAGGGTATCTGGGAGGAGCAAATTCAATCACGCGCGGTTCGTCGTTTTACCTTTGACTTTGAAACCGCGGATGCGTTGCGGACACTGACCTTCTATCGGCTCGCGTCAAAGACGGTGGTTGAAAGCAATCCTATCGCCGTGGAACGCGCATCCTTTGAGCGCGCGCGACCGGGTCACTCTCAAAAGCATATGGATGTCGTTGCCCAAAATGGCTCGTCTGAAGCTCTCGGCCTCACGCCAGACACGCGCATTCTCAGAACAACAACCTATTTGTCGAACGAGGGCTTAAGCGCCGGGCGGCATACGATCACTTTACCCGATGGCACTGAGCAAACTCTTACCGTGTTGCCGGACTTTGCACCGCAGGCCGCTCGCGAAGAACTGGCAGGGGCGCTGACCAACGGGCTGCCGCAAGGTGCACATGAAAGTCTGTTGTTCCTTCTTGACGCATATGAAATGCAACGCGCAAAGTTGCGCCCCTATGCGGACGGCAAAGACGTCTTGGAGGCAACCGAAAGACTCGCTCAGCTGATTGAAGTCGCAAAGACTGGCACGGACCCGTTTGCTGCCCAAAAAGGCCCATATCGGCGAGGCTTTCGGTCGCAGCTGGACGGGACCTTCCAGCCTTATTCTGTAAAGCTTCCTGAGGTCATGGAACCGAATACCACCTATCCTGCGATAGTGTTCCTCCACGGCAGCGGCTCAGATGAGCAAGGGTTGCTCGATAAGCCACGCAGCAATGGAAAGATGATCGAAATCGCACCCTATGGCCGCGACAAGTATTACGCATACGCTGCGCCAGCGTCCCAGACCGACATTATTGAAGCGCTGGATGCAGCCTCGCGCGATTTCCCGGTCGATCGTGAACGGGTTATCATCGGCGGGTTCTCAATGGGCGGGTACGGAGCGCTAAGAGCTTTCTATGAAAACCCGGAAGCCTATCGCGGTGTAGCTGTGTTTGCAGGCCATCCTGATCTCGCCAACCAATGGCTCGGCAACCTTGGCTTTCCGAACTTTCTTGACGCCGAGTTTCTGGCTCCATTCAAGGACGTGCCGGTCTTTATCTATCATGGCCAAAAGGACGGCGCTTTGTCGTATGATCTTGCTGTGAAGCTTTCTGACAGCCTCACATCCGCTGGCGCAATCGTGACGTTCAGCGGGCCAGAAAACATGGGCCACACGTATCAAGACCCGGCCACCCACGCACTTTTCCTGAGATGGCTCGAGCAGTTCTAGAAACCCAGAAGACAGTCAAGCAGGCTTACCGATCCATGAAAAAAATGAATGCTTTTGCCCTCACCCTTGGCTTTGCGATGAGCAGCCTCGGCTTTTCCCAACTCGCCGCGCAAGAGGTCGCGTCTCCGACGGGTCCGGACGGGATCTGGCAGTCGCAGGGGTATGGGCGCATAATGGAGATCCAGAACGGCCAGTATCGTATACGCGAGGTGACACAGGTGTCGTGCTTGGACGGCTCGTCCGGCTCGATGAGCGACTTCACCATAAAGCTTGATCCAGGCCACGACCGCATGGCCATTCTTGAAGGCTTCGATGCCTATGGATTTCGACGCATTGGCCAGCTTCCGCAAATTTGCCTCTCGCCCGATGCCAATGCTGCGTCCGAGGATCCACGCCGCAACTTCGAAGTCTTTGCCCAAACCATTGAAGAGCACTTCGCTTATTTCGATCTAGCCGCCGTCCGGTGGCCGGAATTGCGCGCGTCCTTGCGCGCGAGATTGACAGCAGAGAGCACGCCGGCCGAACTGCTAATGGTGATGGAAGAGGCGCTCGAAGCGTTGAATGACGGGCATGGCGAGGTCAGCCCCAGCGAAGGCGCGATTGAAGAGGCACCAAACGCCTCCGAGCCCCTGCAGGCCGCCGCTCAAACCGAAAAAGACTATGGCGATTTCGAGATCGCCGGCCTGGTCGCAGCGCATCACCTCGAAACCGACATGACCAAGAACTCGCCCCTGATCAAATGGGGCCTGCTCTCCGACAGAACCGGCTATCTGCAGATAAACATAATGACACTCTACGCCCGCTTCCCTGAACTGCAGGAGCGCATTGATCGTGAAGGCTTCATGTCAGTTTATCTCCAGCAAATCGACATCATGACATCGGCGGAGCGTCTTGAGCGGGAGACCGCGGGGATCGCGGCGGTAATGGATCGCGCCATGCGCGATCTGGCGGGAATGGACCGGATCGTACTCGATCTGCGCTTCAACGGCGGTGGGTTTGACGAGGTCGGCCTCGAAGCGCTCAAGCGTTTCAACGACAAGCGCAGGCTTATTGCTAGCAAGATCGCCTGCACCCAAGCGGGCTGCACGCGGCCGCTTCCCATCCATCTTGATTCGTCGGACGACGCCTACACCAAGCCAGTGCTGCTCTTGGTTTCGCCGCAGACCGGCAGCGCGGCTGAAATGTTCACTTTGTCCGCGCAGGCTCTGCCCAACGTCACCATCGCAGGCAGCGCAACGATGGGGGCCATCTCGGACGCGTTCGAACGCACTCTCCCCAATGGCTGGACATTCACGATTTCCAACGAAGAGTATTTCGACACTCAGATGCGCTCATTCGAGACGCGCGGCGTGCCCGTGGCCAAAGAGTTGAGCTATCCGCGCGGCCGGCAAGCGTTCTTTCGCGGCGTTGCGCGCGATCTATCTGCCGACAAAGCGGCTATAATGGCGCTTTTGGACGAAATGCACCCAAGTTCGGTAGGAGCTCTTCCAGAAACCTCTGGATAGGAACGCTGTTCCATGGATGACCCAACCCGCCCTCCTTTTGACCGAACGATGTCCGTAGCCGAGTTTCAGAGATGGTATTGGCCCAAGGCGATGCTGGAAGAGATATGCCAAGAACTGGATATACCTCGCAGTGGTAACAAAGCGCAACTGCGCGCCCGCGTGTCCGATCACCTCGCGAACAGAGTCGCCAAGATTCGCAAGAACCGATCGCCTCGAGGCCGTTCCATCAACTGGTCAAAAGCAGCGCTTTCCCTCGACACCATCATAACGCCCGACATCACCTTCGGTCGCAACGTGCGCGGGTTTTTCAAAGATCAGATCGGACCGAAGTTCGTCTGCAACAGCGATTTCATGAACTGGGTTAAAGCGAACACGGGCAAGACCTTGAGCGATGCGATTGAGGGTTGGCATGCGCTGGAAAGCCGAAAGGCAGACCCGAAGTTTCGGCGCACGATCGCACCACATAACAACTACCTCCAATATCTCAGGGACTTCAAAGACGCCTTCCCCGAGCGCGGGATTGAAGAGGCCAAGCGGTGTTGGGACGAAAAGAAGATCAGACCAACCACAGATGGCTATGTCATATTTGAGGATACCGATCTTAGGCTTCTGAAAAACATCGGATAGTCATCGGCACATTTCGCGTCGGTCTAAGCTGAGATGGGCGTTAGCTGGGATCGCACGAGAGAGGAAAAACCCCTTCCACCTCCAAATGCCGCATTAGTTGGAGGTCAGAATTTGGGTCGGTAACGGACCGTCCGGTTTTAGCAAATTTCAAAGCGCATTTGACGTCAAACTTGGTTTGTCGGTTCGCTGGAATTCGTAGTCAGCGTATAGATGTGGTTGCCATTTCTGGTGATAGCGGCGCAATTCTTCGCGGACGGGCTCACCGCTTGCTCCAGGTACTCCAAAGTCAATGCCCCTCAATTCGTCTTCGTCTGCCCAGCCCCAGGCGGCCATACGTTTGATGTAAACACTAGAGTCTAGCTTCACGGCGGCCTTCTCGAGCACCTCAAGCAAGCATATTCCAGAAACCACCAACGGCCGACGCTGGTTGGCGAATGCTTCTGAAACCTCGTTTATTCGAATTGCCGAGACGTACGCTTTTCGATCATGCGTCAAAGCACAATCTAGATCAAAGAAGGTTCCACCCAGTTCCTTGGCCAGTCTTTCTCCAAGCGTGGTTTTTCCTACACCCGTCCAGCCATCAATCCCGACAACACCCAATTCGCCGAGCTTGGGACGAAGCGTGTTTGCGAGAACTTCTAGGTCAGAAAACGCTTTAGCCATAACTTTAGTCTGACTAAGGGAGCAGGCGTTGGCAAACTTTAGGACGGAAGCGGTCGGCCCGATTCGTTGGAAACCGTTGCATCCAAAACCGGAATTGTGACCGACCCTTTAAGCTTCGATCGAGCTGTCTCTTACTAGCTTTAGTGAGCCGGCGGTGTTGTAGCCTTTCGGCCAGTTCCGATCAGTCCAATAATTCCCCTCGAGCCAGATTGCGTTACCCTCCCGAACAACGATGAGCTTGGCGGCTCCGTGGAAGGCCGCAACATCGCTTTCCTTCGGTTGTCCGACAAATGCGTCATACACATAATGCAGGATTTCTCGCCCGGTCTGAGGACAACGAAATATACTGAACGCAGTTGTGTGGGAGCGCATGTAGTCAGGGCGAGGCAACAGGCTTACAGATCGAATGCGTATTGTTAGCAATCTGACCTCGATCGTAAATTTCGCGACGACCGGCTCCGCAGCATTTGGTACGTCCAACTTGAAGGCCTTCGCAATCTCGGGAAAATTCGTGCTAAAGGTCCCGGTCCACTGCCCATCTATTGGCGGGAACACCGTTCGCAATAGAGGCAATCCGCACAACCAAGGGAACATTGGGGTTTGCCCTACGATAAGCACAATGAGACCGGTCAAAGTGACCATTCCAGTCGCTCTTCTCAAAGCATCTGTTATTCCCTCAACGGGCAGCAAGAAATGAGACAGTAACGCCAGCGCAGCAGCGAATGTGGCAAACACCGTCACCAGTTTCCACACTCCAACGACTTGGTACATTCGTTCGCCCCTTGTTCTTCGCAGCCGCTATTCCTACATCGTTAGCCTGCGTCATGAAAGGATGAGATAAGTGACTGTAAACGCTCACGCCGCTTTCGAAAACTCGACTGACAACAGTTATCGCAAGAATCTCACGCCGTCAGATGCGGAGATCAACGAACTACGTGACGCCAGAGACAAGGTACGGGCTACGCTCAAATCAGCCTTCTCTGATTGGGAAGGCCGAATGGACGCAGGTGTATTGTTCGAAGATTCCGTCGCAGTCGCATTTTCCGCAGATGCCCAGAAGCCTTCGCTTTCTCCCAAATTCCGCGGCCAAGGCAGCTACCAGTACAGAACTCTCAATCAACCCACCCAAAATCCGCCACAAGAAATGGATTTCGATGACGGCATGTTTCTCCCGACTTCATTCATGTCTCAGAATGGTCGAGTACATCCATCTGTCGCAAGCGATGGATATTTCAGGCTTGTTGAGGAAGCACTAGCGCCTCTGTGTGCGAAAGAGGGTTGGTCGCTTCCAGACGACAAAGACAAAAAAGACTCATGTGTCAGAGTCATCTTGAACAATGGCCGTTCGCATCTCGACGTCGCGCTGTATGCAATTCCTGATGACCAATATGAAATACTCGTGGAGAAGGCACTCAATTCTACCAACAACGTCTTCACGGCAGACCAGTCAAGCAATCTGCAATTCATGGATCAGATATACGAGACCATTGATCCTGATCAGATTATGCTGGCGCATCGGAAAGAGGGTTGGAAAATCTCCGACCCACGCCTCCTTGAGCGATGGTTTTTGAGTGCGATCAATGAGCACGGAGAACAGCTGCGTCGTGTGTGCCGGTTTTTGAAAGGCTGGCGCGACCATAGCTGGGAGAAATGCAGGTTAAGTTCAATCGCCTTGATGGCTTGCGTGGTGAAATTCTACAATGAAAGCATCGATGACTTTGTCGGTCGGGACGATCTTGCATTGCTTGCAGTCTCGAAGAAGCTCCCCGGCTATCTGTCCCAAGAAATCGTAAATCCAGTTGTTGAAGGACGACTGGACGAGGGTTGGGATGACGGTGATGAGCCGTGTCGGGCTGAGTTCGTTGCGCAATCTGAGCAGTTTCAATCAAAGCTCTCTTCGGCGTTGGCGACTACAGGCAAGGCTGAAACACTCGCTCAGCTAGCCGACCTGTTTGGTATTCATTTCCCCAAGGATGAGGGCTTGATTGTCGTCGATGGCGAATCTCAGGAAAGCGCCTCCACCTCAGCTGCAATCCTCGGATCGCTGGGTTCTGCAGAGGATACCAGCTCAGCGGTGAAGATCGGTGGTAACGAAAGGTACGGCTGAGGAATCGCCTCTTACCCCGGAAAGGTTTAAAACGGCCGCGGACGCCGTCGAGCAGTTTCTTCATGCCAATCTGCAAGAGGTAAGTCCTGTTCTTGCAGAAGCACTTTCGTCTTATCGAGAGCAGGGCCTCGTCTTTGTCCAAGGTTGGGAGTTCACCGCCGATTTTGACGGTGCGAAGATGCGTCTCCGCGTCCTCGCCGATCAAGATTTTCCCTTCAGCCCTGTACGGATCGGCATTGTGCCTCCCCACGAATATGCATTTGCGCACCTTGAAGTCGGCTCGCTGCTATGTCTCGATCCGGAGCAAAGCGTTTGCTGGGATAGACCCGCCGAAGTGGTCGGTGAGCTACTTTCCCAAGCGGCAGACGTAATAGAGACTGGGCTTTCTTCGATTGAAAGCGAAGACGATACTCGCAGGGAAATTCTCGCCTACTGGGACAAGAGCGAAGGCCGCAAATTGGCGAAGGGCCTTCTTGCCCCTGATGCGCCAGCTCGAATGGTGCACATGGTCCGGCACAATCGTCAGATCATTTTGTCCGACAACCGAGATGAAGCAAAATCATATATTGCCGCCAGCGGAGGCAAGCTGAAGCCAACCCAGTTTGGTGAGAAAATTCCGCTGCTTTGGCTCCGAAGGCCTCCTGCCGATTCACAACTTCCTGTAACGGTCGCAAACTTTGTTCGACTGGTACTCGATGAAACGGCTTCAGGTTTAGATTTACTGGAACAATACCTAGTCTCGAGCAAAGGTCGAAACACGGTTGTCTTGGCATTCAGAGACGACAATGGCGTCGGGTTTATTGGCGTAGAATTTGCCAAGGTAAGATTTCAGAAAAGTGCGCCAACAACCCTCGCTTTTATCCATCAAGCTGACAGGCCGAATAAAGTCGAGAGGATCAGCATAAGGCGTGAGGATGCGGAGTGGGTCTTTGGCCGCGACCAAAACGTGGAGCTCGACAAGCTGAGGACTGCAAGTGTCGCGATGGTAGGGGTAGGCTCGCTTGGGTCCTATGTCGCACTCAGTCTAGCCTCGGCAGGAGTTGGCCGGATCGAGTTGATAGATCCTCAGGTTATCATGGCGGAGAATACTTCTAGGCACGTCTTGGGGGCCAATTGTATTGGTATGAGCAAATCCGAAGCACTTGCTCTAAGGTTGCGCTCGCAGTTCAAGGTATCGGAATTCACAAGTTTCGTGGGCACGTGGCAATCTTGGGTCGCGTCAGACAAGACGGATTTGGCCAGTTACGACCTTGTCATCTCAACAATCGGCGACTGGCCTAGCGAAGCGCATCTGGCGAGTTATCTGCATGGGTACGAGGCTGATATTCCCTCATTATTCGCGTGGCTGGAACCTCGTGCAATCGGCAGCCAAGCGGTGTTTCTGCCAGCTAAATCCCCGTGCTTTTTCTGCGGTTTTACAACCGGCGGGTTGCCCACAAAAGCGATCACGACCTGGGCCAATCCCACGCGTACGCGGACACCTCTTTGTGGAGGCCACTTTCAGTCATACGGAGCGAATGCATTGATGGCCCACAGTTCCCAGGTCGCCGATCAAGCAATCAAGGCACTTCTCAGAGAACTTGAAGTGCCAACCTGTAGCTTTCAGGCTTTCGGCAATCCAAATAGCGAAGGCGGCGAATGGTCCGAATGGTGGGCGGATTTGCATGGCGGGAACGCGCCGGAGGCTTGCCGACTAGAATTGCCTTGGGAGGTAAACCCATCTTGCGGCAACTGTGGAGGAGCGGCTTGATTAGCCTTTCACTTCCAGGATCGCAGCAATGCCTCATAATCTCGGATTCTGTCTTAGAGCATTTCCACCATCATAGGCAGGCTAGGTTTTGGCATCGGGAGGCCGGCGGACATCTCTTTGCCGCAGTGGATGGCGATTTTATCGAAATCGTGGCTGCGTCCGGTCCTCAAAGAGGAGATCTTAGAGGAAGATTCAGTTTCGCATTTCGTCGAAAGAGCGCTCAAGAGCTAATAGATGAGCAGTTCTCGCAAAACCGGCATTACATCGGTGATTGGCACACTCACCCGCAAGATCGACCCACGCCCTCTGGGATTGATCTATCCACCATGCAAAGCAGATTTCGCAATTCAGATCATGGCCTACGGGGCATGATTTTTTGCATAGTAGGTAGACTAGATTTTCCAGAAGGACTGTGCGTTATGGTCCAAACCGAAGATACGCTCATCACACTCTAAGTCGCGCATCTCCCCTGTCGCATGTCCGCTATCGGGCCGATCAGAGCAAAGCTCGAACGTCCTACATTGGGGCGCAAAGCAGCCGAAATCACAGGCAACTCAATGGGTATTCGGAGCAAAAATTGCAGGAGCACCCACAACTCTCAGTAGATCAATGCCTTTGCCAGTCGAAAGCAGGGCACAAGGGTCCAAAGTCGGAAATGTCTTCCTCAACCGTTTCAGGACTGTGCGGACATCTGGCGTATCAGGGCAAGTGTTGAGAATTAGAGACTTGCGAGCATTCTCAACGTCAGATCGTTTGCAGGGGATGCCAGCTTCAACAAGGATATCCGCGAAAGCTTGTGCCGATTTCCCGTCGACGCGATGGCGCAAGCCAGCCTTGGATTGCCGCCACGAGGCGCAGAGCATCTGCCTTAGTCGCGTAATGTCAGGACGGCTCTTTCTGAGATATTTTGAGTCAGCTTCTGAGACAGATGACTGAGCAAGGACGTAGAGGGCGAAAGCTTTATAATCCTCAACGGATTTGATGCAGCGAGGATCGGCATGGCCGAACGCGGTCCAGTAGTCCCTGACGTGAACAAACTCCTCAATGGACTGCCAAGGCTCGCTTGAAAACGCCACATGATCGTATTCATCGTCGTGCCAAACGGAGTTGGGCTTGCGCTTCCAATCGAACTCCATGTTCAGCCGCTTGGACATAGCCTTTTCAACCAGATCGGCATCAAACTCGATAATATCGCGAACACCCGTTTTGACCTTGAGAAGAATTTCGTCATCTGGGCTTCGATTAAGAAACATCTTCACAATGGTATCATTTTTAATGCGGTCAGTGTCGTAAAAGTCAGGTGTGTAGATTCCGCCTTTGGCAAGGACGATGTTTACACCATCGCCGCGATCAGTTTGGCCTTCTTTCAATGTAGCTTGACCTCGAGCACGCCAACCAAGCAGCTGTCGAACCTGGTGCTTTACCTCAAGCATCGTGGGATCGCCCGTCAGCGCCCCTCGACTTTTACGGAACAGCTCAGCGATTGGACCCTTGGAAGCTTCAGTGATTTGATCAGAAGTAGCATTTGTCAAAAATCCATCGGTAGTGCAGCTGAATACGCAAACGTCCTTTGGCAAAGCATTCATGATTTCACCAAGCCCAGCCCTAACGAAGGAGGTGATGAAGGCGGCAAAGTATGGATTGGTGATCTTGCTCGGCGGCAGAGGTTTGGTTTCTTGATCACGAAGATCATAGACGCGCTTCTGCCGTAAGCCTTGAGCAGTTTTCCCATAGCTGGAATTGCTCAGTTCTTTCCAGAACAGAGCCTTCAGTGAACCTTTCGGATATGAAAGTCGCTTCTTGATGCAGTCACTGATGAATCTACCAAATATCTGAATGTCAGCGTCGGTAGGAACAATCACACCGTGAATGATCTTGATCTTAGCACCAAGCGATTTGGCCAATGCAATTTCTGGAGCAGCGCAATAGCACTCCCCCTCCCTTGGAAAGACGAGGCCATTTTCAGTCCGAACGGGAAGAGTTGGATACCTAACGGATTTGGGGAACCTAAATTCGATATTGGCCATGCCAAGAGTAGACGGAGTGTAGTCAGCGACTTTCAAAGACACCCGGATTTTCCGCCAATCGGGTTTGCCGATTAAAGCCATCGCAGTCGGATAAGCGCCAGCCAAGTCATAATCGGTCCAATTGTCCTCGAAAGCCGGCCCAAACCAAAACTGCTCGTTTCTGCCGCCATGATAACACTCAGTGGCAAGTGGGACGTGCCAATCAACCGGCTTCAGATTGACAGTCTTGGTCTTCTTGAAGAACCGGTTTCGCTTCTTGCTGAAGTATGATTCCTCAATCCTCTCCTGACCGAGCAATTCGAGTGGATCAATTTGGAGTTCGTTTTTCCAAGCGTCCATCAGAAGATCAACGCCTATCGAGGTGAGGGTGGCTGGAACCTTTCGCTTGCCAAGGATGTCCTCGCACTGCTCGATGAGTTGTTCGAGGTATCGGACACAGATCACAGCATCCCGAATTGCATACTCTTCGAAAAGATCGGGATTGTCCCTCAGGAGGTCGTCCATGTTGGCTTTGTAATAGAGGGCCTTTTGAGGATCGGGGTCTAGAGAGAGCTTCTCTAGACCCACCAAATCACCAAGCGCAGCTAGGCTCTTCGAAGTTGCAGGAGTGAGGAGCATCGTATCGCGTAGGATGACCTTCAAATCGACTTTTTCAGCTTCGGAGAAACGGATCATCACCGGGATGAAGTTGCCGATGTTGAGGAAGGTGTTTCGGACGCTCGAGATTAGCTCGGTGATGCTTTTGAAATCTCCGAAGGCTGGAAAATCAGCTCTCGTAAAATGACCAGCGATATAGATCGTAGAAGGGATTTTCTTGATCGCGCCTGTTCGGATGCCTTCGGCAAAAGCGAAGATGAGGATGTCGGTAAGTTTGAGCCGTTCGTCGCCCTCGGGATAGCAAATGCCACTCCATTCCTTGGCGTCTGGCTGGGACCGATCGAAAACACTGCAGTGGAATTGATATGAAAGAACTCTGTACTTTCCGTCGCCGGAGCATATTTTATCATAGGACAACACTTCGTCGGGGGTCTTGAACTCGGTGTCGAAGCCAAGAATGAGATATTCATCAGAGTTGGTATCTCCGTAAAAGTTCCCATTCTCCACCTACAGGGAACTTTTACTGAAGTTGTTGTCCTGATCTCTAAGGATAACTTCCGTCTCTGGTGTTGTTTTCAAAGACTTTTCGTCTCTATCTTTAGTTTTCATGGTCTGCCGAGATGGTTTGGGTTGATCTCAGACGATATCTCAATGAGGCCGCTCGTCAAACACACGGACGAGAAAAGCGTTCAAGGATCAGCGTTTCGGCATAGGGTGTTCGAATGCTATTCGGATTGAAAACTGTAAGAATATCTTACTTCAAAACAAATAGTTAGAATCGCATCGAATATTGCCAAGGTTGGGGTCGGGCGTTCGAATCGCCTCGCCCGCTCCATTTTCTTCCAAGCCGAATGTCTAGACGCGTTTTTGTGTCAATTTTGTCGCACCCTATAAGCGTCCGACGATTGAGCCCCGCGTTTCGCCGAGAATTTCCTCTTCCAGCTTGCGGTTTAGCGCATTCCGATTATGCGAATGATACGTTATCACATTATATCGCGCTCTCGCGCTTTCGCGCACTGAACGGGAAAAACCAATGAAACAAATCGTATCGCGCACCGCCGTGGCCACGAGCCTTGCCTTCGCTCTGAGCGCTCAGGCGGCGTTTGCTCAAGAGACGTCGGATGCGGACACGGGAGAGAAAGACGAAACAATTCTGGTGTCAGCAGAGGGCTTGGAAGAGCTTGATATCATTAGCGGACAGGACGTTTACACGGTTGAAGAGATCCAACGTGATCTTGCGGGTCAACTTGGTGATCTGTTGACCAAAGTTCCTGGCGTTTCGGCCACAAGCTTCACGCCGGGCGCTTCGCGGCCAATCCTGCGTGGTCTGGACGGTGAACGCGTGCGTGTTCTCATCGATAGCCTTGGCACAGCCGATGTCGCCAACACATCGGCTGACCACGCGACCACGATCGATCCGCTGACCACGCGCCGCATAGAAATCTTGCGCGGCCCGACAGCGCTGCTGTTCGGGTCCCAGGCCATCGGCGGTGTCGTCAACGTGATCGACAGCCGTATGCCAAACAAATCTCCCGAAGACAGGTTCGACTTTGACGCGCTGACCGCCTTTGACACGGCAAGCGATCTTCGCAGCGGCGGAGCCTCTTTGGATGTCGGTGTTGGCGAAACACTGGTCTTTCACCTTGATGGTTCATTCCGCGAAACGGATGATATCGAGATCCCCGGCTTCCAATTGACCGATGCGTTGCGCGCCGATCTGCTGAGCGACGCCGCTGAGGAAGAAGAGGAAGGGGAATTCGAAGAAGCGGAAGAGCTGCGCGAGGCTGCCGAGCAGGAAGGCTTTGTCCCTAACAGCTTCACCGAAAGCTGGACTGTCAACGGCGGGGTCGGTTTCATCCTTGGTCAGTCCACCTTTGGCGCTTCGGTTGGTTATTACGACACAAACTATGGGCTCGTCGGTAACCCCGAGGGCGGCCACCATCACGGTGAAGAGGAAGGCGGCGAGGAAGAAGAGGAAGAGGGCGAAGAAATCGTCACCATCGACCTTGAGCAAGTCCGTGCGGACTTCCGCGGCGATATCTATCTGGGTGAAGGGTTCCTTTCTCGTTTGAAGCTGCGGCTTGGGTATTCCGATTACACCCACACCGAATTCGAAGGCCCGGAAGTGGGCACCGTCTACGATAGCGAAACCTTTGAAGCGCGCGCCGAATTGATCCAGTCCCAAGGTGGCGTGATCGGCGCGCAATTTACGACGCGCGATTTTCGGGCGGTAGGCGAAGAGGCCTTTGTGGCCCCCAACGAAACGACTCAGATCGCGTTGTTCACCGCGCAGGAATTCGACGTCGGTGCCTTCCAGATCGAAGCGGCGGGCCGTTACGAGCGGGTGGATGTCGAGTCTGATACGCTGGGTGTCGAGCGCGACTTCGATCTTGTCTCGGGCGCTGTGTCCTTTGTCGCCGGCGACGCTGTGCGAGCTGGTGTCACCCTCTCGCGTTCGGAGCGCGCTCCGGCGGGCGAAGAGCTGTTTGCAAACGGTCCCCACATCGCCACGCAGCAATTCGAAATTGGTGACGTGAACCTTGATGTGGAGAGCGCCTGGGGTCTGGAAGGCTTCGTTCGAGGGAACACGGGCGATGTGGACTTTGGTGTCTCCGTTTACTTCCAGCAGTTCGACGACTTCATCTACCTCGTCGGAACCGGCGAGGAAGAGGATGAGCTGCCGGTCTTTGTCTACCTTCAAAACGACGCGCAGTTCTTCGGTTTCGAAGCCGATCTGGCGCTGCCGATTGTCCAAAAGGACAACTTCGCGCTCTCAACCGATTTGCGCGCCTCCTATGTCTCCGGCACTCTCACCGATGATGAGGGTGATTTGCCGCGTATTCCGCCCGTTGCCTTGCTCGGCGCGCTTGAAGGCGAGACGGACGCGTTCACGGTGCGTGGCGAGGTTCAATGGTTTGGCGAGCAGAACGATGTCGCCGATTTCGAAACGCCAACCGACGATTTTACGCTGCTCAATCTCTACCTTTCCTGGCGCCCGCTGGCGGACAACCAAAACGTTGTCCTGCAACTCGCGGGCGAGAACCTGGGCAACGTGACCGGTCGTCGTCACTCCAGCTTCACCAAGGATTTTCTCCCGCTTCCGGGCCGCAACGTCCGCGCCAGCGTGCGGGTCAGCTTCTGATCTCTGGCATCGGGCGGGGGCCGTTAAAGATACGCCCCTGCCCGAACCGCGACCAGCGCTTCGGCTGACAGGCAAAACCCCAGCACCGTAATCGCGACGCAGACCGATTTCGGACTGGTCAACCGCTTGCCCATTCCCGGTTCAAGCGGCGGGAAGATATGCCGCAGAACCAGGACAACATCACGGGCGTGACACACGAGCCAAGCCGCGCTCAACAAAGAGCCGCAGGTTAAGAGGAAAACCAGAATCTGAAGTTGGGCAAGTGACAAGGGACCGCTCCGTAAAGGCGTTTGATCCCACGTTTTTCCAACTTGCCAACTCCAGACCGGTTCCCCTCTTTTACGCTGCGCTTAGTTCTCCAGCGCGAAGGTGATCTCGGCGTGCTCTTGCAAGCGCGCAACCAACGCTTCGCCCAAGAACGCGCCCGGCGTGCCCACACCGCCTTCGGCGCCGCTCGAAAGCAGCGCGATGCCGGTTTCCGCGATCATGCGGCTGGTTGAGCCGTAGCCCGGATCATACTTGCCCTTCACACCAAAGTGCAGCGCCTCGCCGCCATCGGGGTTTTCCGCCACGAACAGCACGTCGTAGAAGCCGTTCTCGCGCTCTTCCTTGCTCGGCCCTTCGCCCGGCTTCGGCGGCTTCGCGCCAAACGGGTTCTTCATCATCTCAGCGGCGGCTTCGGCCATCTTCTTGCCTGCATCGCCGGGGCTGGTGAGCATCATTTCGTCGTACTGGAAATCTTCGCCATAAGGGTGACCCAGCAGGAAGTTCGTGCGGTGCACGTTTTTCGTGTTGATCGGCGCCATGACAAAAGGCGCGGCCCATTTGTCGAGGTCTTTTTCGTACATCGGCACCATACCGGTCGGCTGGCTAGGCCCTTCGAAACCTTCGGCAAGGGCAAAGGGATTGCGCAGCACATTGATCAGCGAAGGCTTCTTCGCCGCCGCTTTCATCGTCGCGGTCAGGCTGGCCGCCGTGCCGCCCGAGAACGTGCCCGCCATGGCGCGCACACGGCCACGGATCTTGGGCGAAGGCTTACCGAAACGCTCTTCCGCCGCTTTCTGCGTCATCAGCACGCCGAGGTCGAATGGGATCGAATCAAACCCGCTGGAAAAGCAGATGCGCGCACCGGTTTCCTTGGCTTTGGCGTTATGCTGTTCGATCTTCTCGTACATCCAGCCCGGTTCGCCGCACAGGTCGGTGTAATCGGTGCCGGTCTTCACGCAGGCCGCGACCAGCTTGTCGCCGTAAAGCTGATACGGGCCGACGGTCGTGATAAGGACCTTGGTGCGCGCGCACATTTTTTCCAGATCCACCACATCGTCCGCGTTGGCGACGACCAGCGGGGTATCGGCCGGCGCGCCGATTTCATCGCGCACGGCCTCGAGCTTTTCCTGAGAGCGCCCGGCCATGGCCCACTTGGGCGCGTTGTCTTTGGAGCCGTAATGGTTGCTGAGATATTCTGCGACAAGGCGGCCGGTGTAGCCGGTGGCGCCATAGACGATGATATCAAATTCGGGGGTAGCCATAGGGATCTCCTGAAAGTGTTATGTTTGTTCGTCACATGGTCGCGTGAGGCTTGCGAGTCCAGCCGAGACTTTGCGAAAGTTTCCTACGCGCTTGACAGTGTCAAGCGCCTGGCAATCGGCCTTTCGAGGGGAGTTTTGTTTCATAAACAGACTCTTAAAGGAATAGCGGTTTGCTTGACACTTTTCCAACTCGCTTTCGGGCTTACAGGCGCAATCAAAAGGCATCGCCAGCGAAGCTAGCGCGGGCGGGCCATGTAGGAAAACGCGTCGGTGGCTTGGAACCTAAAAGCTATACGCGTGGTATCCGCGGAAGCACGCCGGTTTGGCTAGAGATCGCCAGAAGTCGTCCATCCTCGCTAAAGTGTCTTGAGCTGCCGTGGACCACGCCGCGGTCAAAGGCGGCAAATTCGGTCACGGTGAGAACCCAGCCGGGATCGGCGGACTGGATGAAGCGGAAGGTGGCATCGAGGCTCGACCCGCCTGCGCTCGCCGGGTGACCGCCAAGGAAGAAGTCGGACACGACCGCCAGCCATCCCGCGTCGTTGGCAAATTCGGGCAGATTACGGGTCCAGACCGCGTTGTGGCCGGTGTCGGCGTCGTGGCTGGCGATGCGCAAATCGATCTGATCTTGCAGCGATCCCGGAGCGCCCCAGCGCGGGCTATCGGGGCCCTTGCATTCCTCAGGGGCAGGCATTTCGGGCGCCTTGGCAAAGATCGTTTGTTCGCTGGGTTCGCGCGCTCCCAAGGCGGCGCTGATCCGGTGGGTGGGGCGACCATTTACGCTGATATCAGCCATCCATTGCCCGACCGATTGACCGCCGCCCACTTGCTCGCAGCGTATCGTCAGCTCTTCGGCGTGCTGTGTGGGGCTGAGGAACTGGGTCGAGCACCACAAAAGCGGCATCCCGCTCGCCAGTTCCATCGCGTCCACCGCAGCCGCCATAGCGACCCCGCCCATCACATGCGGCGCGCCTTCCGGGCCAACGGTCGCGGGCGGCATGACGGGGAGGATGTACTCGCCCTCGCGATTGCCGGGAACGACGCGCCAAAAGGGAAATTTCGCCAGCGTCATGAACCTTCCTCTATTTCAGCCGCCAGCATTTCGTTGAGCTGTGACACTTGCTCAAGCGCGCTCAATTCCAACTCGAGCATATTGCGATGCGAGTTGAGGAAGATCTCCAGGACTGTCTCAACCTCGGGGTCGGCGCGAAGGCTCGCAATATTAATCGAGTTAGCCTTGCGCGGCCGCGTAGGATCACCGAGCTGTTTTGGCGCAATTTCTACATCCGAGCTGTATTCGATATGCGCGTAGATTGGCGTCTGGACCCTATTCGCCCGTATTCGGACCAGATCGAAAACCCGTGCCATGGTCTCAAATTTGGCATGGGTCCGCATCAGTTCGTTCCTGAGCTCAAAGTCATCGATAAGATCGACCTTGCCGGACGAGATTAACTCTTGCAGCGTGGGCGGAGAACCGGGCGGGATGCGGCCATTGCCGAAGGTCAGAAATGCATCGAACGCCTCTTCCTCGGTAACGCGTGCCTTAGATCGCTTAATCTCCAGCGCCTTCCGGGTTGCAGCAAGGTACCGCCGATAGTCGGCGATTTGATCTTCCAGTGTATCTTCAGCGACCTGGAAGTCGGTGGAGAGCTGTTGCAGGTAGCGCGCTTTCTCTCGATCAAGCGAGGCTTGCTGGTTCCAGTTGCCCAGCTGAATGCCCAGAAACACGCCTGCAACCACGATGACGAAGTCGATGCCGATCGCGGTCCAGTTCTGGTCTTTGATGTGTTGTGTGATGCGGCGTCGGATCATCGGCGGCTTTCCTCGATCTTTTTGGCAAGTGTCTTCGCTTCGGCTTTTAGCAATCGGTAGGTGTCGATTTGGCGCCGGATAATAGAAAGAGTCTCGCGCAAGTCGGGCAGCACCTGGCCTTTGCGGAACGAGGCGGCGGTGCGTTCAATCTGTTCTTGGGTGAGGGGCGGTGGGCAGGTCTCAGGCAACTCAAACTGGTTGGCTCCGCCTTCATCCACTCTCCCAATTGAGGCACGGCTGCACCCCTCGCGCACCTGTTCAATCACATCGACGGGCATGTGACGTCGCAAAGCGGGGAGGATCGGCGTTGTCTTATCAAGCGAGGAGCCTTGCAGAGCGACCAGCTTGTTGAATCGGACAATCTCTTGGCGCATCTGCGCGTCCCTTAGATGCGTAAAATCATCCGACTTAATGGCCTCGCTAGAGCCGTTCGGGCCTATCGGCGATAGGAGTTGATACCCGGCAAAGTACACATCAATAGCGAAGTCGCTGCCATCCTCAATCGCCGCCGGGTTGGACTGGATGGCCGTGATCGCATCGCTGATATGGCCAGCGATTAGTTGGCCCATATCGATGTTATTCTGCGCGGACCTTTCGATGGTTTGCAGTTCGACATGCAAGCGCTCCAGAGAGGCTTGCGCGGCGTCTTGGTTCATTCTCGACTGGTTCCAGTTGCCAAGTTGAATGCCCAAAAAGACGCCCAAAACCACGATCACGAAGTCGATGCCGATCGCGGTCCAGTTCTGGTCTTTGATGTGTTGCGTGATGCGTCGAAGCCGCATTCCAGTCCCCCTAACTGATCTACTGAGGAGCATGGCGCAATTGGCTGTCAATGCAACGATTTGGGCGCGTCAGCGAACCTACAGCCGCGGCAGTGTGACCCCGCGCTGGCCCATATATTTGCCCGCCCGGTCGGCGTAGGTCACTTCGGGCCGCTCGTTTCCTTGCAGGAACAGGAACTGGCACGCGCCTTCGTTGGCGTAAATCTTGGCGGGAAGTGGCGTGGTGTTCGAAAATTCCAACGTCACGTGGCCTTCCCAACCCGGCTCGAGCGGGGTCACGTTCACGATGATCCCGCAGCGCGCGTAAGTGCTTTTGCCAAGGCAGATGACCAGCACGTCTTCGGGGATACGGAAATATTCCACCGTGCGAGCCAGAGCGAAGGAGTTGGGCGGAATGATGCAGACATCGGTGTTGCGATCCACCAGACTGTCCGCGTCGAACTCTTTGGGGTCGACGGTCGCGGAATTGACGTTGGTGAAGATTTTGAATTCCGGTGCGACGCGCGCGTCGTAACCAAAGGAACTGAGTCCGTAGGAAATGACGCCCTCGCGCCGTTGCGCCTCCACAAACGGCTCAATCATGCCGTTGGTTTGCGCTGCGTTGCGAATCCACTTGTCTGAAAGAATGGCCATGCCGCGACGATTCCCGAACCGTGCGAGTCGAGCAAGCGCGGGCGGGAATTAGATGTGGGAGTTTGAAGGCGGCAAAGGGCTAAAGCCGCTTTTGCCACCAGCCCACATCAAGCCAACGGCCAAATTTGCGCCCGACCTCGCGATAGACGCCGACAGGCTCAAACCCGACCGCTTCGTGCAGCGCGACGCTTCCCGGATTGGGCAAAGCAATGCCTGCGAAAGCGGCGTGATACCCGCGCGCTGCGGCGAGTGGCAGCAGCTCTGCGTAGAGCGCTCGGCCTACGCCGGAGCCGCGCGCAGCCTCGCTCACATAGACCGCGACATCGACCGAAGCGCGATAGGCCGCCCGCGCGCGATGCTGGCTGGCATAGGCGTAACCGATGACCTGCGCGTCCCGCGTCGCGACCAGGAATGGGTAGTGCGCGCTAACGGTAGCAATCCGCTCAGCCATGTCCTCAACGCTGGGCGCAACCTCCTCAAACGAGATCGTCGTGGTCTCGACAATCGGCGCGTAGATCGCCTGGATCGCTTCGCAATCTTCCACACGAGCCGGTCGGATTGGCATACGTTCAGTGGCCTTTGACAAACTTTGGCTCCCGCTTTTCGAGGAAGGCGGCGAGCGCTTCCTTGTGATCGTCTGATTGGCGCGCGAGCATGAACTGGTCGCGGTCCATATGGCTGGTCGCGTGGGCGAGGGCGTGGGCGCTAACCTCGATCGCTTCCTTGGCCATGCGCGCGGCGAGCGGTGGGAGCTTGGCGTAGTCGCTGGCTAGATTGTGCGCTGTCGAGAGCGCGTCTCCGGGCGCGGTCATGCGGTCGATCAGGCCCCAGTTGAGCGCCTCTTGCGCTTCGACCTTGCGTCCCAAAACGATAAGCTCCTTGGCGCGGGCAGGGCCGATCAGAGCGACCAGACGCGGCACGCTGCGCCAGCTCATATTCATGCCAAGCGGCACTTCGGGCAGGCGGACATGCGCGTCACTCGCTGCGACGCGGTGATCGCAGGAAGCCGCCAAAGCGAGCCCGCCGCCGATACAGAACCCTTCGATAGCGGCGATGGTGATCGCCTCGATCTTTGCCCAGGCTTCGCACATTTCTGGGCCGAGCCGCAGGGCGTTGCGCTGCTCGACCTCGGTCATCGCCTCGCGCGCGGCCATTTCGGGGTCGGTCAGATCAGCGCCGGCGCAGAACGCTTGCGCGCCGGTCAACACAATGGCCGAGACATCGGCGTCCTCGCGCAGAATTTCGGCGGCGCGTTTCAATTCGCGCATCGCCTGCAAGGACAGCCGGTTGAGCGGATCGCCCCGGTCGAGTGTGACCTGCGCCACCGCGCCCTCGCGCGTGATGGTCACGAAGTCGCCAACCTGTCCCGGCGTATCACTCATATTCGGCCTCCCCAGCGCCGCGTCAGCTTTGCGCGTATTGTTCACCAATGGCGGCTAGCAAGCTGGCGTTGCCACCCGCCGCTGTCGTGTCGATGCAGGTGACGCGTTCGGTCGCAAAGCGCGCGAGGTAGTGCGGCCCGCCCGCCTTGGGGCCGGTGCCCGAAAGGCCTTCGCCGCCAAACGGCTGGCTTTCGACAATCGCGCCGATCTGGTTGCGGTTGACGTAGAAGTTGCCGACGCGCGCCTTGGCCTGAACGATGCGGCGCGTCTCCGCGATACGGCTGTGCAGACCCAACGTCAGTCCATAGCCGGTGGCGTTGATGTCATCGACCACCTTCTCCAGCTCTTCGGCCTTGAACCGCGCGACGTGCAGGACCGGGCCAAAGTTTTCGCGCGTCAGCTCAAGGATGGAATCGATTTCGATAATCGTCGGCGCGACAAAGCATCCCTTGTCCGCGTCATCCGGCAAAGCGATGCGGTGAACGACCTTGCCCGAAGCCTCACGCCGCGCGACATGGCGTTCGAGCGCGGCTTGCGCGTCGGGGTCAATCACCGGGCCAACGTCTGTGCGCAGCAGGGCCGGATCGCCGACACTCAACGCCTCGAACCCGCCGCGGATCATCTCCAGCATATCGTCGGCGACATCGTCTTGCAGATAGAGCACCCGCAACGCCGAGCAGCGTTGCCCTGCGCTCTGAAACGCGCTCGCCAGCACATCGCGCACGACCTGTTCAGGCAGGGCGGAGCTGTCGACGATCATCGCGTTTTGTCCGCCGGTCTCCGCAATCAGCGTCGCAATCGGCCCCTCGCGCGCGGCGAGCGTCTGGTTGATCAGGCGCGCGGTTTCGGTCGATCCGGTGAAGGCGACGCCCGCAAGGCTGGGGTGCGAGGTGATCATCTGGCCCACTTCACCCGCTCCGGGGAGCAGCTGCAAAGCTTCGGGCGGGATGCCCGCTTGATGGCACAGCTTCACGGCAAAGGCCGCGATGAGCGGGGTCTGCTCCGCTGGTTTCGTGATCACCGCGTTGCCCGCCGCCAGCGCGGCGGAGGCCATGCCGATGAAGATCGCGAGCGGAAAGTTCCACGGCGCAATCGTCGCGAACACGCCGCGCCCATGCAGGCGCAGAGTGTTCTCCTCACCCGTGGGACCGGGCAGCGTGATCGGCTCGCCAAACTGACGCCGCGCCTCGCCCGCGTAATAGCGCAGGAAATCGACCGCTTCGCGCAGTTCCGCCACACCGTCGAGCAGCGTCTTGCCCGCCTCACGTTGGCACAGGCTGAGAAATTCCGCCGCGTGCTCTTCAAACAGGTTCGCGGCCTCTTCCAACAACAGCGCGCGCTTCTCTCCGCCCAAAGCGTCCCAGCCCGGCTGGATCGCGACCGCGCGGGCGTAGGCGGCGTCGACCTCTTCTTGCGTCGCATCGCGACGCGTGCCGACATCGACCGACAGATCGTGCGGCATGGTGATCGGCGCCATTTCGCCTGCTTCTTTGGCTGGAAAAGTGGGCTCGGCGACCCATTGGACACTAGCCAATTGGTCCAGCTGCGCTTGCAGCGGCGCGAACATCAGCGGGTCCGACAGATCGATGCCGATGGAGTTCAGACGCTCGCCCAGAATGTCTTCGGGCAGCGGGATCGCGGGGTTACGAAAAGGCTCCATCGCGGCGAGTTCGGCCACCGGGTCCTCAACCAGATCATGCGCGGGAATATCCGCATCGCCCATGCGGTTGACGAAGCTGGTGTTGGCCCCGTTTTCCAGCAAGCGGCGCACCAGATAGGCGAGCAATTCCTTGTGGCCGCCCACCGGCGCGTAAATGCGCACGGGGGTAGGGTTGTTGCCCTCGATCTCGCGCAGGGTCGAGTAGATCTCTTCCCCCATGCCGTGGAGGCGTTGGTACTCGAATGGTTTTTGTCGGCCTACCGCTTCGCTACTTGAGGCCGGGGCCCGGCTCATTTCCTTGAGCGAGGCGATGGTCAGCGCGTTATGCGTGGCGAAGGCCGGGTAGATGACATCGTCGTGCTCAAACAGCCGCGCGGCGCAGGCGAGGTAGGACACATCGGTTGCGCGTTTGCGGGTGAAAACGGGATAATCGTCAAACCCGCCGACTTGGGAGAGTTTGATCTCGCTGTCCCAATACGCGCCTTTGACCAGCCGCACGAACAGCTTGCGCCCGTGGCGCCGCGCCAGTTTGGCGACCCAATCACACAGTGGCACGCCGCGTTTCTGATAGGCCTGAATGGCAAGGCCAAATCCGGTCCATGGCGAACCATCAGGGCGCGTGAACAGATCATCGTCGGCGACCAATGCCTCGATGATATCAAGGCTCAGTTCCAGCCGCTCGGCCTCTTCGGCGTCGATGGTAAAGTGAATGTCCGCATCGCGCGCCTTGACCGCCAGATCGCGCACAATCGGCACGATATCGCGGCGGGCCTGCTCGGCGTGGAGGTAGTCGTATTTGGGATGCAGCGCAGACAGTTTGACCGAAATGCCGGGCGAGCCGCCAACGCCTGCGGTTGCCTCCTTCGCCAGCCGGTCCAACGCGCCCGCATAGGCCTGACGATACTTCTCGGCATCGGCAAAGGTCATCGCCGCTTCGCCCAGCATATCGAACGAGTGGGTCAGCCCCTTGGCCCGTTCCGGCGCGGCGCGTTTGAGCGCTTCGTTGATGTCGCGGCCAAACACGAATTGGCCGCCCATGATGCGCATCGCCTGCAAGGTCGCCTTGCGAATGACAGGTTCGCCGAGCCGGTTCATGGTGCGCTTCAACGTTGAACCCATGCCGCGTTGATGCTCTTCGGGCGGGTCCAGAACCTCGCCCGTCAGCATCAACGAAAAGGTCGCCGCGTTGACAAAGGTGGAGGAGCTTTCGCCCAAATGCTCGCCCCAATCGATACGCGCCAGCTTGTCCTTGATCAGCGCGTCCGCCGTCTCTTGATCGGGCACGCGCAAGAGCGCTTCGGCCAGACACATAAGCGCGATGCCTTCCTCGGTATCGAGCCCGTATTGCTGCAAGAACGCGTCGATCCCGCTCGCCTTGTGGCCACGCGCGCCTTCGATCAGCCGGACCGCCATGGCGGAGGCCTCTTCGGCCACTTTGCGCGCGGGCGCCGCTTGTTCCAGGCGGGCGGCGACGCAGGCCTCCTCGTCCTGTCGATAGGCGCGGCGCAATTCGCTGCGGTCAAGAAGGGCGGTCGTGGCGCGGGGCAGATCAGGTGTGGTCAATTGTCAGGGTTCGCTTTCCAAGGCCGAGCGGGTCGGATGACGACCGAGTCGGCGCAATTTTCATGCGCCCCTCTATAATCATGAAAGCTCTCGCGTTCGAGAGGCATTGAAGGCTAGGGCACGGATAACGTAAGCGCGTGTTAACTGGCCAAACGCAACGCCTTCGCGCCAAGATGTGGAGAGAGACAAATGCCCGTTTACGCCTTTTACTGCCGCGATGGTGAAGACGCCCCCGCCATTCGCCCGAAGGTGCGCGAGGAGCATTTTGAACATATCTTTTCGCATGTCGGAAGCTACCGCCTCGGCGGCCCGCTCAAGAAAGAGGGCGAGGCCATCGGGTCGCTGGTCATGATCGAAGCCGACGACGAAGCGGCGGCGCGCGCGATCTTTGAAGGCGATCCGTTCTTCATCGCCGGGGTGTGGCAATCAATCAACGTGACCGAATTTGAGTTTTTGACCGGCACGTGGCGGCCATCGGAGGATGGGGTGTGAGGGGCTCACGCGGCAGCCAGACCCAATGGCAGGAATGTCCAGCCAACCGCCTCAAAAGCTGACATTCGCGTTTCGACCCAGTTTCGGACATTCGGATTTGGTATCGAAGGTGCCCTCTCAATTAGGGCCGTCGACCCTGACCGGTCCTGCACGTCTAGGCGAGTATTGGCCACTCAGCATCTCGCTAGGTCAATCCGACGATCTCCACAGCTCTCAACACACTCAAACCCGGACAGCAAAATTGGTATGACAGACTTTTCCTCAAAGGTTTGCAAATTGGGTTGACATTCATTTAGGCCAATCTATCGTCAGACACATAATAAGTGAAACACAAGGGAGAGTAGTGATGGGGATTCGGCTCGCGCCGTCGTGCGGTGCTGCACGCAAGCAACGGTTAATCGCAGGAATGTTGGCTGGATCGGCGATTGCGCTGATCCCTGGGGCCGCGCTCGCGCAGGACAACGAATCGGTCGCGTCAGAAGATGAAAGCACCATCGTTGTAACTGGTATCCGCAGCTCGCTTCAAAGCGCGCTCAATGAAAAGCGCAACGCGGAAAGCTTGATCGAAGTCATTCAGGCGGAAGATATCGGTAAGCTTCCTGACCAAAATTTGGCAGAGGTTCTTGAGAACGTCACTGGTGTCCAGATCACGCGCACCGCAGGTGTTGGTACGGGCGTTCAAATTCGCGGTACAAACGACAACCAGGTCTTGATCAATGGCATCAAGACGGTCTCGGCCGGCACGGGCCGTGGCGGCATCAGCTTTGAAGATATCAACCCTGCTATCATTGGTGCGGTTGAGGTCATCAAAGCGCCAACGGCTGACACCATAGAGGGCTCGGTCGGGGGAACCGTCAATCTTCGTACCATTCGCCCGCTTGATATCACCGACACCATTATCTCGGTTCGCGCGCAAGGTGAATACAGCGAGCTTTCTGACAGCGTTAAGCCTCGTATTTCTGGCAGTTTTGGCGATGTCTGGCCAGCCGGTGATGGTGAAATCGGCTTTGTTGTTAGCGGAAGCTATACCGAACAAGAAGCAACGTCGTTCCGTCCGCGCGTCGACCGCGACAACCTCATCCCTGGGGGTGTTGCTGTGACCGCCGCTGGCGATCCGGGGCCGACCAATCCCTTCCTCAACATTCAGTTCCTCAATCAGGAACGGGAGAATTTTGAGTACGAAACCATCAACATTGCTGGTTCGCTCGAATATGCACCCAATCCTGGCCTTAAGTTCTTCTTGGACGTTATTTACAATGACCAAGAGCGTCGCCAGGATAGCTCTCGTATTCAGGGCTCGGGCGTGAGCGCTGTTGACACAGTTAACGTGCCTGATGGCTTTGAGACTGTTAATTTCGGCTCGCTTGATGGTCAGGCGCTTGGTAGCATCGAAGCGGCTCTGTTTGGCACTATCCAGCCAAATCTTGCGCAAGACGATGATGACCCCAATCTTCGCTTTTCTAGCGATACGGGTGCCCGGGTTACCACCAGTGAACTCTACCGTCTTGGTACAGAATTTGAGACAGGTCGCCTTACGACCCGTGTGGAGCTTTCGCGTTCTACCTCGGACTCCTCAAACCCCAACTTGAGCACCACGCTCAACTTCATTAATCCCAACCCTCTGACGCCGCTCGACGGGTCGAGCAATGATAACTCTGTTCCGTTTATCTATGACTTGCGTAACGGGGCTTTGACATTCGGGATCGATTTTAACTCGCCATTTGCTCCGACGGTTCAAGATTTGCTTAATCCTGCAAACACCGTCCTCGACGCGGTGACCAACAGCAACAACAGGACCGAGAATGAAGAGGATGCCTTCCGCATCGACACATCTCTCGATCTGGAAGATGCACTTGGGTTCATCACTTCGATTGACCTCGGCTATCGCTACAGCGATGCATCGAGCGAGTTCAATCGCTTGCGTTCGACCTTTGGTACGGGCGCTATTGCGAACAGTCCAAGTGGCTCAGCGCTTGGCGATCTGATTGTTCAAGGCCCCGATAACTTTGGCTCATTTGACGGTCGTGAACTTGCATTCCGTAACTTTGTGGTGGTTGATCCAAACCGTTCGTTCTCTGATAGGGACGCGGTCTTCGCTGAACTCCAGGCGGCTCTCGATGCGACCCCGGGAGGTCAGGCTGCAATTGCTAACGGTGGTCGCCTCCTTGATGACCTTGACCCGAACAGCCCCGGTGATCTGGCTGCATCGTTCCGGATCGAAGAGGAAACCCACGCGCTCTATGCGCAGGCGAATTTTGCGACCGGACCGGTTCGTGGCAATATCGGTTTCCGTTGGATCGATACCTCTATCGACTCGTTTGGCAACTCGGTTGCTGGCGGCGTTGCCTCACCTGTTACGTCGAGCGGCAGCTATACCGAGTTTATGCCACGTGTGAACGTGACTGCAGAACTCACCGACGACTTGTTCTTGCGTGCAAGTTTTACCGAGGACATCAACCGTCCAGACTTCGACGATCTGTCGCTGTCTGTATCGTTCCCGACTGGACCGAACAATGCGGTTTCCCTGGGTAATCCGAACCTCGCGCCAGAGACCGTGCAGTCCTACGATGCATCGCTCGAATGGTACTTCGCGCCTTCATCATTGGTCAGCATTGGCTTCTTCCACAAGGACCGTACGAACCTCTTCGTGACACAAGTCGAAGATGCGTTTGAAGATCCGGTGACCGGCTTCCGCGACATCACAGATCCGTGTGAACAAGGCGGTATCTTTAACCCAGTGCCTGACCGCAACGTGCTTTCAGCCACGCCGGGCAATGGTTTGTGTGTTCCGCTTCAGACCATTGTGAATGACACCGCTAGCACGACGCAGACTGGTATCGAATTCTCGTTCCAGTACGACCTTTCGCAGCATGAAGACACTCTCGGGTTCTTCTCGGGCTTTGGTGTGATTGCGAACTACACCTATCAGGACTTTGGCGGTGGTCAGGCCACACAAACGGCCTCGGGCCGTGGTCAGGACATCTTTGAGGCCAGTGCGCCTGGTGTTCCCGATCCGGTAGAGGCAGTCCAGGGTCTTCTCGACTTCTCTGAAAATGCCTACAATCTGACGCTCTACTACGAAAAGTACGGTTTCTCGGCTCGCGCCCGTTACACTTGGCGTGACGCTTTCCGTACTCTGGATACGGCGGCAGGCGCATCGCTCAACTCGACCCTTGGTTTCCCTGTCGTGACCTCGTCACGTGGACAGCTGAACGGCTCGATCGTGTATGATGTGAACGACTTCCTTAGCCTCGGCGTGGAAGGTGTGAACCTTACCAAGTCGCGGATCAGCCAGTTCTGTGTCAATGATGACGCGCTGCTGTGCTTTCAAGGTCTCCCAGACCGCCGGATCACATTCGGCGCAACGGCTCGCTTCTAATCGGCTGGGCTGGCCAGCTCACAGTCGCTGCGACCTTTCAGGGCCGCAGCGGCTGGTGGCTTGGCTCATTCAACTGTTCGACTGTCTAGGGAAATTGGTATAGGCCAAAAAGGATCAACGGTTCGGAGTTCACTCGAAGATGACTAGCAAACGCCTTTTCCAATCAGTAGCCGAGCAGATCGCTCAACTGATCGACGAAGGTGCTTATCCACCTGGAACGCGTCTCCCAGGAGAGCGTGAGCTTGCGGAAAAGCTAGGTGTGAGCCGTGTCACTATTCGCGAAGCAGAGATAGCGCTCCAAGCGATTGGTCGCTTGGAAATCAAGACCGGTTCAGGCGTTTTTGTTAGCGAGAAGAAACATCTCGTTGGAGAGGCTTTGCCCAATGCAAGCGCTTTTGAGGTGACCGAGGCAAGGCTGTTAGTGGAATCCGAAGCCGCAGCTTTAGCGGCGCACAATATCTCAGACGAAGCGGTTGTTAAGCTTGGCGGGTTAATCGAGCAAATGCGTACGGGCTCGACACAAGAGGCTGATGAAGCCGACGAGCAGTTTCACCTTACGATCGCTGAAGCGTCCAACAACGCCGCCATGGTCCACACGATCAAATCGCTTTGGCGCATGAGGGAAGATATTCCCGAGGTTAAAGCGACGTATCAATCGGTATGTATCCATGATTCGGAGTCGCGCACGGAAGAACACCGAGCTGTCTTCGACGCATTGAAAGACAGGGACCCAGCTCGGGCAAGAGCGGCCATGCGCGAGCACTTTCACCGACTGCTTGAAAACATGCTTGAGGCAACCGAGCGCAAGGCCCTCGAAGAAGTCCAGCAAAAAGCCTCACAAAGCCGCGAGCGCTTTATGGCGGCGGCCAAAATCGGCTAGTCCGATTGGTATTACACTTAACCTGAAATTCATATGCCAGATTGATTGACAATCAATCGACTCGTTCTATAGTTCCCCCATAAGAAATGGAGAGGACTGAGGGGATGAACACGAGGCTCTGCCTTGTCGCGATGATTGTGTGCGGGGCTTCTCAGCCCGCGTGTGCCGAGCGCATCATTGTCTCTACGCAGCAACAATATGCCGAAGCCGCCGCCGACGTAGAGGCGGGGGATACGATCGTACTGGCTTCGGGCGAGTGGCCCGATTTTGAGATCGTGATCTCCGGTCAAGGGCTCCCCGATGCTCCCATCAATGTAACCGCACAAGAGCCCGGGACTGTGCTCCTGACCGGGCAATCGAGCCTTCGGGTTGGCGGTGAGTACGTGACTGTCTCTGATCTCGTCTTCAAGGACGGATACAGTCCCCGCGGCGAAGTGGTTTCGTTCCGCGTCTCAAAAGAAGACCAAGCCAGCAACAGCCGCGTCACCGGAATAGTTGTCGACGGCTTCAGCAAGCCTGATCGCTACGAGAGCGACTATTGGGTTGGTATCTACGGCAATAACAACCGGTTTGATCACAACCACCTGTCTGGAAAGACCAATAAAGGTGTGACGCTTGCGGTGCGCCTTGACAGCGAAGAGAGCCGCGAGAACGACCATCGGATCGAATACAATTATTTCGGCCCGCGCCCTGTTCTTGGTTCAAACGGTGGAGAAACCCTTCGGATCGGAACCAGCCGCTATTCGATGTTCAATTCAAACACACTTGTCGCGCATAACGTTTTTGATCGGACGGGCGGCGAGGTCGAGATCATTTCCTCCAAGTCGGGCGGCAACATCTTTCGCGGCAATGTTTTCCTTAAAGCGCGCGGCACTCTCACCCTAAGGCATGGTGACAACAACGTGGTCGAGGGCAACGTTTTCCTAGGCGGCGGAGCGGACTACACGGGCGGGATCCGTGTCATCAATCGAGGGCAGACGGTGCGCGGCAACTACATGGAGGGACTTCGCGGCGAAGCGTTCTCCAGCGCACTCGCGATAATGAACGGCGTCCCTAATTCTCCGGTCAACCGCTATGTCGAAGTGGCCGGTGCGCGCATTGAGAACAACACCATTGTCGATAGTCGCCGGGTTGCCTTCAATGTTGGCGCCGATGAAGAGCGTTCAGCTGCGCCAAGTGAAACCACCTTTGCAAACAATCTTTTGAGCGGTCTTGAAGGGCAATCCTTTCTCGAGGTCTATGATGATGTGTCGGGTGTCGCTTTTCGCGATAACCGCGTCGTGCAAGGCGGTGTTGCGCCAGTTTTGGCCGAGGTCGATCAGGGGCCGGTGACACTGGAGCGGGGTGAAAACGGCCTGCTGTATCCTGTCGATCGAGAGCTTGCCTCAGTCGGAGCTACGCGCGATCTTCGTGTGGTGTCCCTCGATGAGGTTGGGGTCGATTGGTATGCTAAGCCTGGTGAGCCGATCGCGTTTGGTTCTTCTGGTCGCTTCATCGATGTTGACGCGGGGCAAGGCGGACTTACCGAGGCCGTCTTGGGCGCACAGGAAGGCGATACTATTCGCCTTGGTCCGGGTGAGCACATCGTTGACCGCTCAATCGCCTTGACGACCACCGTCGCGGTCGAAGGCGCTGGCGCAGACCAGACAATAATCCTCTTCACCCGTCCCTCTCTATTTGAGCTTCGCGAAGGGGGCAGTCTTCGCCTTCAGGGGCTCGCGGTTGATGGCGAGTTAACCCCGGATTCTGTAGGCAATTCGATGATCCGCACAGGCATCTTCCCGATCCAATCGAACATGCGGGTTGAGCTCGACGCGGTCACAATGCGCAACCTGAAGGTGAACAAGTCATTCAACGTTTTAACGCTCGGCAAGAATACACTGGCCGACCATGTCACGATCACGGACAGCACCTTTGAAGACATCACAGGCACAATTGTCTCGGCGAAAGCGGAAACCGAGGATTATGGCCAGTACAACGTCGAATATCTGACCATTGAAGGCAGCAATTTCGCGCGGGTCGGTGGCCCTGTCGCGGACATCTATCGCGGCGGGCGCGATGAAAGTACGTTTGGACCAAATGTCACAATTTCGGCCAATACGCTGAGCGATGTCGGTCTTGCGGCGACCAATGGCACGGGTGGATCGGTCAATCTGCACGGGGTGCAGATCGCGAAGATTGACGAGAATACGCTTAACGCATCGGCCCCGCTGCGCATCGTCCACACGGTTGGCACACCTTCCACTATTGTTGCCGAAAACGCATTCGTGGGAACCGCGGAAATCATCTTCGAAGAACTGATCTTTGATGGACCGCATCGCGCGGCCTTATCGGGAAATGTTTACGATAAGGGGGCCAAGCAATGAGGCGCTCGGCTCTGCTTATCGCGGCTATGGCGGTTTGCTCTCTCCCAGAGGCCGCCATGGCCGCTTCAACGAACGCTGATCACGAAGCTCCTGTCAGCGCGGAGAATTCCGCCATGGCACCGCTATTCGTGGCCGAGATGGAGCGCGCGAAAGGCTTTGTCGATGGAATGATGGAGCAAGGCGTCGTCGTTCCCGTGCCAAAGGACCCGGGAGGCGGCTACACCCACGAGCAGCACAAACGCAATTTCCGCACCATCTATCAAGGCGGGCAGCTTTACCGGATTACTGGGGATGCCAAGTACCGCGACTATTTGCGCGAGATGCTGCTTGAATACGCCGAACTTTATCCGACGCTTGGCGACCATCCGGAACGGCACGATCAATATTCGGGCCGCATTTTTTGGCAGGTCCTCAATGATGCCATGTGGTTGGTTCATGCGGTGCAGGGTTATGGCGATATTCGCGACACGCTGACCGAAGACGAGCGCCAACGCATCGACGATAATGTGTTTCGCCGTGCGGCACATTTCCTGTCTGTGGAATCCGTCGACACATTCGATCGCATCCATAACCATGCGACTTGGGCGACCGCAGGTGTGGGAATGACCGGTTATCTTCTCGGTGACGCCGACATGGTCGAACGCGCGCTTATGGGTTCTGATAAGAGTGGCAAAGCCGGTTTCTTGCGGCAAACCGAACTGCTGTTCTCCCCAGACGGATACTACACCGAAGGCCCTTATTATCAGCGCTTTGCCTTGTTGCCCTTTATGGTCTTCGCCAATTCAGTTGCGCAAAACGAACCCGAGCGCCGCATATTCGAACACCGCGATGGAATTCTGCTGAAAGCGCTGCGTACCACCGTGCAGCTGAGTTATCGCGGGTACTTCTTCCCTTTCAACGACGCGATCCGGGATAAGAGCCTGCGCACAGCGGAACTGTATGAAGGTGTCGCGATTGCCTATGCACAAACGCGCGATCCCTCGCTTCTGTCGGTCGCCGAATTTCAAGGGCGCACAGTCCTGACGCCCAATGGCGCGATGCTAGCGCGCGACCTTGCTACCGGGATGGCCGAGCCATTCGCGTTTCGCTCACTTCTCCTTCGTGATGGTCCCAACGGAGATGAAGGCGCGGTCGCGGTCCTACGGTCGGGAGAAGGCAATACACATGGCGAACCTTCGACAGCGCTGATCGCGAAGAACGCTTCACAGGGCATGGGGCATGGGCATTTCGACAAGCTTGCCTGGCAGCTTTATGACAATGGTAATGAGATAATACGCGACTACGGTGCGGCGAGGTTTCTCAACATCGAGGCCAAGCGCGGCGGGCGTTATTTGCCAGAGAATACGACCTGGGCAAAATCTTCGATCGCGCACAACACATTGGTCGTCGATGAGGCCAGCCATTTTGATGGGAATGTTCGGACCGCAAATAAACGCTGGCCAGAGCAACTCTATTTCTCAGATGCCCCCGACCTTCAAGTTTCCAGCGCCCAGATCGACAATGCCTATGACGGTGTGACAATCCGGCGCACGCTCTTGATGCCTACGATCCCGGGCCTCGAAGCGCCTCTGGTGCTGGATCTTGTGAATGCGAAGAGCGACCATGCGCACCAGTACGATTTGCCGCTCCATTACTCGGGCCACATCATGGAGTATGACTTCGCCGCAGCCCGAAATATATCAGAGCGCCCAGTCTTGGGAAGCGCCAGTGGCTACCAGCATATCTGGGTTGATGCGACGGCCAAGCTTAATGCAGGAAAAGGCGCGCTCACGTGGATTCTAGATGGGCGCTTTTACACATATCGCTTCGCTGCCAATGGCCCTTTGACCGCGATCCTTGGGGAGAGCGGCGCGAACGATCCTGAGTTCAATCTGCGCCGCGAACCGCTCTTGATGCTCCGGGCTCAGCGTGAGGGAGGCGCAAGCTTTGCCAGCCTCCTAGAGGCCCATGGGAGCTATGATGGGGCAGCAGAGCAGACACTCGATAGCCGTAGCCTCGTCGCTGATCTCAAACATGACTTGGTGCAAGACATGGATATTCTGCGTGTGACCCTGAAATCAGGGCAGCGCTTTGCGGTGGCCGTATCGCACAATCCCGACCCCGAAATGGAGCACAGTGCCGCGCTTGACGGCGTGACCATCGAATGGAGCGGATTTGCAGCGGTGGTCGCACTTCCTGGAGGGGAAAACTGAGAATGGCTACAGTCGCAGAGGCACAAAGCCCGCCCTTCGTGGTCGCGAAGGATACACCCAAAGAGTATCTATGTGACGGAATTTCGCGTCAGATATTGGGCTATGGCCCTGAAGTCATGATCGTACGCGTTTGGTTCGAACAGGGCGCTGTGGGTCAGGTCCACGCTCATCCCCATAGCCAATCAACCTATGTCGAAAGCGGCAGATTTGAGGTCTTCATCGACGGCGCAAAACAAGTCCTCGAGGCAGGTGATTGCTTCTACATCGCACCAAACCTCGACCATGGCGCGGTCTGCCTCGAGGCCGGCGTACTCATCGATACATTCAGTCCAGTTCGCGAAGACTTTTTGGGCATGGAGGGCTGAAGCGATGTTCAAAGGTAAACTCAGGTTCTGGATCGTCGGGCTCGTCGCTCTTGCAACCATCATCAACTACATCGACCGGGGCGCTCTGGGCTTTTTATGGCCGGAGATTTCCAAGGAGCTTGAGCTCACTGAGTATGATTATGCGATCATTCTCAATGTCTTCACCTTTGCATACGCCTTTGGCCAATCGATTTTTGGGAAGATCTTCGACTGGATCGGGGTGCGGCTTGGCTTTGTTCTTTCCATTGTGGTCTGGTCGGCAGCAACGATCCTTCACGCCTTTGCTCAAGGGCTCGCAAGCTTTGCGATCTTCCGTGCCATTCTAGGTGTTTCGGAGGCGGGCAACTGGCCGGGTGCAACCAAGGCAAATGCTGAATGGTTCCCGATTGACGAACGCGCCTTGGCTCAAGGCATTTTCAACTCAGGTGCAGCCATTGGCGGCATTGTCTCTGCACCAATCATTGGCCTTCTTTTCGTTTGGCTTGGTAGCTGGCAGGCGACCTTTATCGCTATCGGTACTCTTGGCTTCTTGTGGCTCATCCCTTGGCTAATTGTCTACAAGAGCGGTCCGGATGCGCACCCCTGGATCAGCGAGGACGAGCGCCAGTTCATACTCACCGGGCAACGCAGTGTCGAGACCAATGAGATCGCTGATTACGCGCCCGGTTCAGCTGAAATCTTGAGCCGCAAAGAAAGCTGGGGCGTGATCCTCGCAAGCTTTTTCCTTGATCCCATCTGGTGGCTGTTTGTGGGCTGGCTCCCAATTTATCTCGCCAAAACCTACGGCTTTGGCGTTGAGGAAATCGCTGTCTACGCTTGGATTCCATACGTTGGCGCGATGTTTGGTGCCTGGTTCGGCGGTCTCCTTGCAGGCAACCGGATTAAGTCTGGCTGGAGCGTTAATAAGACCCGGAAATCAGTGATCGCGCTTGGCGGTGTGATTATGCTGGTCTCGCTATTGTCGACGACGCAGGCAGCCACCCCGCTCATTGCGGTTCTAATGATGGCCGCGATCCTGTTCGGCTTCCAAACAGCCGTGGGTAACATCCAGACCCTTCCGAGCGACTTCTATAGCGGTGCCTCGGTCGGCACGCTTGCGGGCTATGCCGGTACCGCTGCGAAGCTCGCGGTTGTTGGTCTGAACTTCCTGATCCCGGCGATCACTGTGACCAGTTACGCGCCGGCGTTCATCGTCGGTGCTGGTCTCGCCATTGCAACTGTTCTTTCGGTGCTCATCCTGTGCCCCGAAATCAAACCATTGAAACCAAAAGAGGCCTGAGGGCCTCGCATTTCCTTAGGGGGAACGAATATGAGATTTGCTGGCAAAGTGGCCGTGGTCACCGGTGGAAGCCGCGATATTGGCCGCGCCGTGTGCGTTAAACTCGCCTCCGAAGGCGCGAGCGTTGTCGTCAATTACAACAGCAATCAGGCTGACGCCGATGCGACGGTTGCAGAGATTGAGACGGCTGGCGGCAAGGGTCTCGCTGTCAAAGCGGATGTCACCAAGCCTGCCAACGTCGATGCCCTAATTGCTGCAACCCGCGAGGCGTTTGGCGATGAAATCCACATCCTCGTCAACAATGCGGGCGGCCTTGTCGCGCGCAAGACTTTGGATGAGATGGACGAAGAGTTCTTCAACTTCGTCATGCAGCTGAACGCCACCTCAACCTTCCTCGCTTGCAAAGCCGCTGTCTCAGTGATGAAAGAAGGTGCCGCGATCGTGAACCTTGCAAGCCTCGCTGGACGCGATGGCGGCGGCGGCGGGGCGATTGCCTATGCGACGTCCAAAGGCGCTGTGATGACCATGACCCGAGGCCTAGCCAAGGAGCTTGGTCCTAAAGGTATCCGCGTAAACGCGCTGTGCCCGGGCATGATCGCAACGACCTTCCACGACAAGTTTACGCCTGATGCAGCGAGGGAGAATGTAGCAAACTCCACGCCGCTGCGCCGCCAAGGCCGCGCGGAGGAAACCGCTGATCTTGTCGCCTATCTCGCTTCTGACGAAGCCTCTTTCGTCACAGGCGCGAACATCGACATCAATGGCGGTCTCGCCTTCTCGTAAACGGCCCAAACGATGAGTAACTCGCTTTCAGATCGCCTTTCCGCTGCGCCCGTTGTCCCGCTGATTGGCGAGAACGATACAGAGCGGGCAGTCAAAACGGCCGAAGCCCTAGCGGCGGGTGGCCTTTCGGTGATCGAAGTCGTCATGCGCAGCAACGACGCGCAAAAGAGCATGGAGGCAATCCTTGCCAGGGCGTCTGGTGATCTGATCGTCGGCGCAGGCACTGTGCTAACGCTCGATCAGGCGAAATCCGTGCGGGCAAGCGGTGCTAAGTTCATCGTATCGCCAGGACTGGTCGGTGAAATCGCTGAGTATTGCTTGGCAGAAGCAATCCCCTTCTTCCCCGGCACGATGACCGCTGGCGAGGTCCAGCGCGCTTATGCCCTAGGCCTGCGTGAGGTGAAGTTCTTCCCTGCTTCACTCGCTGGCGGGGTACCAATGCTCAAGGCCTTCTCTTCGGTCTTCCGCGAAATGCGATTTATGCCAACCGGCGGCGTTTCGGCGGCCAATCTCGCCGAATTTCTGGCGCTCCCAAGTGTGCTTGCCTGCGGTGGCAGCTGGCTCACTCCAAAAGATGCAGTTGCCGCTGGCGACTATTCCCAAATCACTGCCCTTGCGAGCGAAGCGGTGGCAATCGCCAGCCACGCTCGCTGATCCTCAATGAAAGCTCGTCCCCATGGCTGAATTCCTGTCCTTCGGTGAAATCATGCTCCGGCTAAAAACACCGGGTCACCAACGCTTTTTCCAGTCGCATGAATTTGAAGCCACGTTTGGCGGCGGCGAAGCCAATGTCGCGGTTGCTCTTTCCAATTACGGTCTGAACGCTGGTTTCGTCAGCGCGCTTCCCGACAATGACATTGGCGAAAACGCCATCATGGAACTGCGGAAGTTCGGCGTCGATACCGCTCACGTAAGCCGCACTGGCGACCGCGTCGGCATCTATTTCCTGGAAACCGGCTCAAACCAGCGCCCGTCTAAGGTCGTCTATGACCGCGCGAACTCATCGATCTGCAATGCAGGTCTCGACGAGTTTGATTGGCCCACGGTCTTCAAAGGCGCCAAATGGCTCCACATTACCGGCATAACACCTGCGCTCAGCCAATCGGCGGCGGACCTTTCTATGGCCTGTGTCAAAGCCGCGAAAGAAGCCGGCGTCACCGTCTCATGCGACTTCAACTTCCGCGGCAAACTTTGGAAGTATGGTAGGAGCGCCCCAGAAGTGATGCGTGAGCTGGTCAAGTATGTCGATGTGGGGATCGCCAACGAAGAAGACTGCCAAAAGTCGCTTGATATTTCGGTCGACGTTGATGTGCAAAGCGGTGAACTCGACACCGCGAAGTATGAAGCTCTCGGCCAAAAGGTGCTCGATATTTATCCCGAGATGCACACCATCGCTATCACTCTTCGCGAGAGCCTGAGTGCAGACCGCAACAACTGGTCGGCATGCCTTCGGACGCGCGACGATGGCTTTAAGCTGAGCCGCAAGTACGAGCTTACCGATATTGTGGACCGCGTCGGTGGCGGCGACAGCTTCGCCTCGGCTCTCATCTATGGTCTCAATGCCTATGAGGACCGCCAGCAAAGCCTTGAGTTCGCAGTAGCCGCCTCAGCTCTCAAGCACACCATAATGGGCGACTTTAACCGGGTCACCGTGCCAGAGGTCGAAAAGCTGATGAGCGGTGACGGCTCGGGCCGCGTACAAAGGTAAGCAGGGCCATGCAGCCATTTACTCTGCGACTGGTCGTTGGCTGCGACCCCACGATTGGGCGTTTCCCGCACCGCGTGAGCGTGAACGACAACCTATCGAAAGAGCAGGAACGCTTTGAGCGAATTGTTTCAAGAGAATTGGTCGAAGACTTGGCTCGTGACAAGGGGGACTGACTAGCGTCCGCTAACACCCCCATAAGCAGCCTCTCAAAGCCCAAGGCGCGTGTGCTGGTAGCCGACTGGCAGCTTGAACGGTCTTGGCACTAATAGCGGCCTGACTGCCAACGACCCAGGTTCGGACTCTTCACCAGGCGCGCATTGCCCTCTCGTACCGCAGGACTCAATACGCCTACACCTATCGGGTGGGTGGTTTTCGCGATCATGGCAGCAATGGCAGAGCTAGCACGCGATCATATGCGCGAGCGGACCTAAGCGGTTCTGAAAGCGGCGGTCAGAAACGGCCATTGATTTGACTGCTAACCGAAGCTTAGCGACGAGCAAGTCGTGTCCGCCTGGAAACCCATCAACGACACGAATGAACCTGCGCCAACCACCGCATGGGGTAAGTCGCTCGAGATTATACTATCGAATCTACAAGCGAACTCGAACCGCTATTCGGCACTAATGGCGGAATCAATGGAAAATTACTTCATCGATAGACAACTGAAAATCTGAATAAATTTAGTCTCTTCGGTTCGGTCAAAACGCAGGAAGATCTTAATTATTCAAATTTTGTTGACTCTCCTACCCGTTAATATAGTTGGAATAATGCGGTTCTTTAACAACTCCGCAAAGATGTAAAATTGTCCTAAAAATACTCTGCCAGATACAGCTTATGGAGAAATGCGATGCCTGTCTTAAAGAATGTATCATTGCGTATTGTTGGCGTTTACCTACGAATAAATGACCCGTTTAACACCGCTGTTGACCCGCCAAAAGGCCCGGTACAAATTGACCTTCCAGAGATCGACGTCCCAGCTTTATCACCCAAGGTTGTTGACGTGATGGATGCTGTCGCAGGGCTCATAAAGCCACAAGGCTTCCACTTTGAATTCCAGGACAATGGACCGGTGTTAAACCGCATCAAGTTTGCCCGAACGATTGGAGATACTTTCGATTACACACTTGATGCAGAAGGTCTGATGGCCAAGACTGACATCGTTTTCGCTTGGCAGTACTATGTCTTCAAGAAGCATCCGAAAGACGACACGAAAGATGAGCGTATTCCAGTCTTCAACCGGGCTACCTATCGGAGTGCTTCATCTCCGACGATTGAGGATGATTACCGTATCATCTGGCGGCTAGTACCGATCGACAAAAATCCAGAGATTGGCACCAAAGCCGAATATGTCGGACGTTAAAAACCTGTCTCAGATTCTTCTCTAAGGAAAGGACTTGCGGCTTGGGCTTAGCGCTACTCGCAAGCCTAAGCCGCAAGCAATGTTGGGTGATAAAGAGACCTCTTGCAGCCATTTAGACCCCGAGAGGTTGAGTTAATGCCTATTAATTCATTGATCATAATGCGCTTTGGGTAAAGTAGTTCGAGCGAATTGCGCTCATGCTCACTGGCGACAAGACTTACTCCCTGCCGAAGTGTTAGTTCTCGAATGTCCGCTTTTACCCCCAGTAGCAGCCATTCGCGCCTACTCTGATAGCTCCCGTAAGCGGCCGCCTAAGCCGCAAGCCTGCTGCCCTACTTCTTCGCAAACAAGCGCCTCGCCACCGCGTCCAGCTTCGCCATCACGTCCGGGTCCTGCTCTTCGGGTGCGGTGATCACGGCGGTGTCGAGCACGGTGTCGATGGGGGAGGCCTTGCGTTTTTTTGGCAGGCTTTCGATCAGTTTGACCACCATCTTGCGCGCCAGATCGCTGTTCGCCTGCATCTGCTTGAGCACTTCGGGCACTTCGACCGCGTCGCCTTCTCGCCAGCAATCGTAATCGGTCACCATGCCGACCAGCGTGTAAGGCAGCTCCGCCTCGCGCGCGAGCTTGGCTTCGGGCATGCCGGTCATCCCGATAATGTCCGCGCCCCATTGGCGGTACATCCGGCTTTCGGCGCGGGTCGAGAATTGCGGGCCTTCCATGGCGAGGTAGGTCGCGCCCACCGCCGCCTTGCCCTTGCACGCCGTGATCGCCTTGCCGCACATTTCAGACAGGCGCTCGCAGGTCGGATCGGCCATCGAAACATGCGCGACATAGCCGCTGGTGAAAAAGGTTGAGGTCCGCGCGACGGTGCGGTCGATAAACTGATCGACCACGGCAAAGCGCCCCGGCTCCAACTCCTCACGCAACGATCCCACCGCCGAAATCGCGATGATATCGGTGCAACCGGCGCGCTTCAAAGCGTCAATATTGGCGCGCGCGTTGAGCTGCGTCGGGGTGATGTAATGCCCCCGGCCGTGGCGCGGCAAAAAGCGGACCTTCACGCCTTTCAACGTGCCGCACAGGATCTGATCCGAAGGCTCACCCCAAGGTGTCTCGATATCGAGCCATTGGGCATCCTCAAGGCCCTCTATCTCATAGAGCCCCGATCCGCCGATTATCCCGATGCACCATTCGCTGGACATATGAGTGTTGTCGCGAGCCTTTATCGTTTGCTCCAAGCTCGTGGCTTTAGGTCAGGTCAAACACTTCGGGCAAGGCCTTGCGGATAAAGCCTTCGGCGCTTTTGTAAGGCCCGGCGATAGAAGGCTTGGCCGTCATGCGTTCGTGGTGCGCTTTCAAGCCAGGCCACGCGTCGAGCGGCGCTTTCGCAACCAGCTCAATCTGCATAAAGCAACATGCGATTGCGACGTCAGCGATGCTCATCGCGTCGCCTGCGAAATAGTCCGCATCGCCCAATTGCGCTTCCAGGAAATCGAGCACCGGGGGCAACTTCTCGGCCCAGCTGGTTTTGGCGGTCGCGAGATCGGGCTCTTTGCCGGCCATCATCGAAAAGAAGATCGGACGGAAGATTCCCAAGCCCGCCGCAGGGGCGAGAACGGTGTCGGCGTATTCTTCAAGCACCAGCGCCCGCCCATACGCATGCGCGTCCGCGGGGTAGAGCGCCGGAGTGGGGTGCTTTTTCTCGATATAGCCGCAGATCGCCGACGAATCGGCAATCGTGCCCGCCGGGTTGCCGTGGTCTTCGTCCCAGCCCAGCGACTTGTCGCGCAGCACCGGAATCCGTTTCATTGGAGAGATAGCCACAAACCAATCGGGCATGTTCATGATATCGACGCCTTTCACGTCGAAGCCCGCCCCTTTCTCAATCGCCAGCGCCATCGCCTTGCGGGCGAACGGCGAAACGGGGGAGCCGTAGATCAGGAAATCGGGGGTGTCGGTCATGTCTCTCTCCATGCGGGATCTTGTGCGCGTCATAGTCTGATCGAGACTTAGCGCAATGGATGACAGGTCTACGCCAATAATTGCGTTTTGAAATGCAACACACCGCGCCTATGTTCGTGTGCAGAGAGATTCCCCCCAGGATAAAAGAGAGAGGACACACACGATGGTCACCCAGTACAAGAACCTGATCGGCGGCGAGATGATCGAGACCGGCGAATGGCTCGACGTCGTCAATCCGGCGAATGAAGACGTTATCGGCCAGGTCCCCGCTTGCGGCGCAGACGAATTGGACAAGGCGGTCGCTGCTGCCCGCGCAGCGTTCAAGACCTGGAAGACATCAAGCTTTGAAGAGCGTCAGGCCGCGTGCATGGCGATTTCGGGCGCGATCAAGGAAAACGCGGATGAACTGTTCCGCTTGCTGACAGCTGAGCAGGGCAAGCCGCACGCGCAGGCCAAGGGTGAAATCTTCGGCGCCGCCGGTATCTCCGCCGCGCAATCGACGTTGCAGCTGGAAGAAGAGATTATCCAGGACGACGACACCCGCCTCCACCGCCACCGCCGTGTGCCGGTGGGTGTGGTCGGCGGTATCGTGCCGTGGAACTTCCCGGTCATGATGGCGATCCAGAAGATCGTGCCGGCCCTGATGAGCGGCTGCACGATTGTGCTCAAACCCTCGCCTTTCACCCCACTGACGACCCTGCGCGTCGCCGAACTGATCGCGCCACTGGTGCCCGCTGGCACCGTCAACATCATCACGGGCAAAGACTCGCTCGGCCCGCTTATCACCGGCCACCCGGATATCGACAAGATCACTTTCACCGGCTCGACCGCGACGGGTAAGAAGATCATGGAAGGCGCGAGCGGCGATCTTAAGCGGATCACGCTGGAGCTGGGCGGCAATGATGCGTCCATCGTTATGCCCGACGCCGATCCGAAAAAGGTGGCGGAACAGCTCTTCTGGTCAAGCTTCCAGAACGCTGGCCAGGTCTGCATCGCGGCCAAGCGGGTCTACATCCACGAAGACATCTATGACGAGCTGTCAGCGGCCATCGCTGAATACGCGAAATCGGTCGTTGTGGGTGATGGCAGCGAGCAAGGCACCGGCGTGGGTCCGATCCAGAACAAGAAGCAGTATGAGCGCGTGCTCGAACTGATCGAGGATGCGAAGGATAACGGCTACAAGTTCCTGACCGGTGGCGACAAGGATCCCTCGGGCACCGGCTACTACGTGCCGATCACCATCCTCGACAACCCGCCCGAAGACGCGCGCATCGTCGCCGAAGAGCAGTTCGGCCCGGTTATGCCGTTGCTCAAATTCTCAAGCGAAGACGAAGTGATCGAGCGCGCGAACAATTCCGACTATGGCCTTGCGGGCGCGGTGTGGACCGCGGACGTCGAAAAGGGTCAAGAAATCGCTGAGCGTATGGAAACGGGCACGGTGTGGATCAACGAATTCATGCACCTGTCGCCCTTCGCTCCGTTCGGTGGTCACAAGCAATCAGGCTTTGGCGCCGAATACGGCAAGGAAGGCTTGAAAGAGTTCACCTATCCGCAGGTGATCACGGTCAAGAAAGATAACGTCGTCGCGTAAGCGTTCCGGATAGAACACAAAAAGGGCCGCCCGGTTCGCGCCGCGCGGCCTTTTTTTGCGCCCGGTCGTGAGGGATGTGGATCCTTACTCGCCAGCGGCCTTCGAATAGAATTCCAGTCCCACTGCCCAGCGCCGCTGAAAACCGCGCCAGTGTTCGGCTTCCTCTTCCCCCGCCAGTTTGCCGTTTAGCTGCTCGCCGGTTGAAACCTCCCACACGCTGTCATTAGCGTCGACGCTGGGCATGTTAAGGTAGGCCGCTTTCTCGGTTTCACTCTTCAGTGTCATATCCAGAAACGCGGCGACGAAGTGCTGATTGATCGCGTTGATCCGGCCTTGCCTCCAAACGGGCTCCATTACGAACTCGGCGGCGCGGAAAGGCACATCTTCAGGCAGATCGAACGCGTTCCCGACAATGTTGTGGCGCGCTTCGCGGTAGACCAGCATGTGGCGATCCGAACTTGTGAGAGAATCGAAAATCCAGCGCACGCCTTCATCGTAGTTTGAAACATCGTCCTGATTGCCGGACACCAGCAGCACCGGCACGTCCACTTTGCCGAGCGTTTCAGCGCTCCACACGCGATTGTCCGGTTGCCCGCCCCACGGCGCGAAGGTCACTATCGCATTCACCGGCACAGGCTCGGACGCCGCCTCTTGCACGGGTGTCATGGCGTCGCTTGGAACAGCCGTGAAAGTGCTGCTGTCGTAATCGTAATCGCCGCCGCCCGTCGCCAGCGCTCCGTAGCCGCCCATGGAATAGCCGATCAGGCCGACCCTCTCCGGATCGATCATCGAAAAGGGGCTTTCCGAAGGGACACGGCTCCGCTCCAGAATGTCGGCCAGAACCTGCCTCTGATCGAGCGATCGGCTCGCCAACACTTTCGCGAAGGAATGGAGGAAGTCGGCGCTGCTTTCCAGCTTCATATCATCGTGGTCGATTGAGGCGACGATATACCCCCGCGAGGCGATATGTTCAGCGAGATTGCTGAACTGCGTGCTCCACCCGTTGAAACCGTGGCTCATCACGACAAGCGGGAAGGTCTCTCCCTCGCTAAGCGGAGTAGCGTCGCTGTAAGCGCGGCCCGAAAATTCGAGGGCAACAGGCTCCATCGCTGGCGGCGCGAAAATGTGCGAATAGCTTACCGTCATGGCCCCCGCTTCCTTCGCCGGGTAGTACATCCGCACCGCAAGGTCGCGTGTCTCGGTATCGGTCGCGCCGGTCGCCATGCCGACTTTGCCGAAGGTGACCCGGTTGGGGAGGCTGAATTCAAGCTCCTGTGTGCCCACGACATAGGAACCGTACCGCCCCAGCTCGGGCGCTTCGCCCGGCACGCCTTCGTGGATGGTGGGCGTGGCAACATAGGCTGCGGTGCCAACGCCCAGCGCGAGGACCCCCAGCGCGATAAGCGCGATGCGACGTTTCTTCATGTGCGAACCTTTGTGCGGTTTTTCGTAGGGCTTGCCCAATGGCGGATCGGCGTGCACGCATGGCAGCGAAAGCGGCGAAGAGGAAGGCGAAAGAGCACACAATGGTGGCCAGCGCGCAAGACTTGTTGGACGGCTTGAAACGCGTATGCGCGCGCGCCGGGTTGGAAGAGCCATCGGGGTTGGAGCGCTTGACTGGAGGCGCGACGATGGAAAGTTGGCGCTTTTCATCCGGCGAACAGGATTTCGTCCTGCGCCGCGCTCCTTCGCTGGCTTTTATGGAAGACCGCCCGTTTGGCCATGATGTCGAAGCGGCGATCATTCGCACTGCGCACGCCAAGGGTGTCACCGCGCCGCACGTGGTGGCGGAGTTGGAGCCGGACGACGCAATAGGCTCGGGCTTTGTAATGCAGGCGCTGCCGGGCACGCCGAACCCCAAGCTGATCTTGGAGATGGACGATCCCAGCGCGCTGCTCAAACAGGCGGCGCGGGATTTGGCGCGCATCCACTCGTTGAAGCCTGAGGCTTTGCCCGAAGCGGTGCCTGTCATGGATTACCGCGCCGCTATCGCGGACTTGCGCGCGCAATTTAAAGAAGCGGGCGGCGACCGCCCGATCATCGCGCTCGGCCTCAAATGGATGGAGGACAATTGCCCCGACCCGGCCGAACCCGTGCTCAACCACGGCGATTACCGCATGGGGAACCTGCTGGCTGAGGACTCGCGGCTCACCGGCGTGCTCGATTGGGAGCTCGCCCATTTTGGCGACCGGCACGAGGATCTGGCGTTCGGCTGCATGGCGGTGTGGCGCTTCCACCGCTACGACCGGCCCGCTTTGGGGCTGGGCAGCCTAGAGGACTATTTCGCCGCCTACGAAGCGGAAAGCGGCGTCACCGTGGACCGGGAGCGCTTCCGTTACTGGCTGATCCACCGCACCGTGTGGTGGGCATTGGGCTGCCTGAAAATGGCGCAAATCTGGCGCAGCGGAGAAGACCGGATGCTGGAGCGTGTGGTGATTTCACGCCGGACGAGCGAGCAGGAATTGGACCTGTTGATGCTGCTGGAGGAGGATTATGGAACTACCAAGAAGCGCCCACACTTCACCCGAAAACAATTTCCTAAAGATCAAGGAGAGGCCAACGATGGGGAACTGGCTTCCGCCGTTTCTGAATGGCTCTTCTCTATCAAAGACCAGCTACACGGACATGACCGTTTTCAACTCGCCGTTGCTCGCAACGCGCTTGGTATAATAGCTCGAAACTGGGAGATTGGCGGCTACAATTCAAACAAAGAAATGGCGCGCAGTTTTCTTAAGCCAGGCGAATTGGACCTTTCAAATCTTGCCAGTCTTATGCCGGCTCTGCGGCGCATGACTCTCGATAAAGTCGAGGCGGATTCTCCGAAGTATCCCGCGCTCGCTTTCGCTCTGAAGAAATGGATTCCCGATGAAGAGGGTACAGAATAGCCAGAGAGCCCGCGCCCGCCCACCCCATGGCGGGTGCGCTTCGCTTTCCACCTGGGCGGGCGCTTTGTGGTGTTGTGCGATTGCCCGGTCACCTAGCCCGTCATCCCAGCGAAGGCTGGGATCCAGAGCGGCAAAGTGCGGCGCTCGTGGCCCTGGATCCCGGCCTGCGCCGGGATGACGCGCGGGGCAAGGGTGGTGACCAAAATGTCATGGGGCACCAAGCTGTGCCATTTAAGAAGCTGGATAAGGACCGACTAAATGGACTTCGCAATTCCCGCCGATCTTCAGGCCTATCTCGACGAGCTCGACGCGTTCATCGAGGCCGAGATTAAGCCGCTTGAGAACCAAGACGACAACATCCGTTTCTTCGACCATCGCCGTGAGCATGCGCGCACCGATTGGGACAGGGGCGGCCTGCCGCGTGAGGAGTGGGAACAGCTCCTTAAAGAAGCCACTCGCCGCGCCGACGCGGCGGGCCATTGGCGCTTCTCCGCGCCCAAAGAGTACGGCGGCAAGGACGGATCGAACCTCTGGATGGCGGTCATCCGCGAACACTTTGCGAAGAAAGGTCTGGGCCTTCACAACGACCTCCAGAACGAGCACAGCATTGTCGGCAATTTCCCCTTCGTCGCCATGTTCGACCAATGGGGCACCCAGGCGCAGAAGGAAGAATTCATCCTCGGCGGCTTCAACCGCGAGCGCCGGGTCGCCTTTGGCCTGACCGAACCCGATCATGGCTCGGACGCCACCCATATGGAGACCACCGCCGTTCGCGAGACGCGCGACGGGGTCGATGGTTGGCTGATCAACGGTGAGAAGATGTGGATCACCGGCATGCATGTCGCCACGCACTGCGCCATGTTCGCTCGCACCAGCGGTGACGCTGGCAAAGCGAGCGGGATCACCTGTTTTCTCGTCCCCAATCCCAATCCGGGCATCACGATCGAAGAGTGGATGTGGACCTTCAATATGCCCACCGATCACCCCCGCCTGTCGGTCAGCGACGTGTGGGTGCCCGACAGCGCAATCCTCGGCGTCGAAGGCCGCGGCCTCGCGTTGGCGCAGAGTTTCGTCCACCAGAACCGCATCCGTCAGGCCGCCAGCTCCTGCGGGGCGGCGATGTTCTGCATCGATGAAAGCGTGAAATACGCCCGAGCGCGCAAACCTTTTGGTCAGGCGCTCTCCAAGAACCAGGCAATCCAGTTCCCGCTGGTGGAGCTCGCGACGCAGGCTGAGATGCTGCGCCTCCTGATCTTCAAAACCGCGTGGGAGATGGACAACATGCCCCACGAAGAGATCGAGCGCACGATCAGCGACAAGGTCTCAATGTGCAATTACTGGGCGAACCGGCTGTGCTGCGAGGCCGCGGACCGCGCAATGCAGGTGCATGGCGGCATCGGCTATTCGCGCCACACGCCGTTCGAACACATCTATCGCCACCACCGCCGCTATCGCATCACGGAAGGGTCTGAAGAGATCCAGATGCGCAAGGTGGCGGCGTATCTGTTCGGCTATCTTGGGCCGAAAAAGGGCATGTATGATTAAGTCTTAGCCCTGCGTTTCTAGCTGAGCGACCTTAGCCTCAATCGCGTCGTCCTCGCCCACGGCTTTGAGGTATCGCTGGTATTCCGAAAGCGCCAATGGACGGTTGCCGAAGGCTTCTTCCGCGCGGGCGGAGAAAAGCGTGAATTCGTCGTCCCCTCGATAGGTCCGACGCGCGGTCTCCAGCGCGACGCGAGCGGTGTCGAGGTCGTTCATCGCCAAGGCGTAGCGGGCGAACTGCCACTGCACGAACGGTTCCTCTTCGCCGGCCATGCGCGCAGCCTTCAGAGCCTCTCCAGCCTCATCAATCCGATTCAGATCCAGTAGCAAGCCAGCGACGTTCGCATGCGGCACCGCGAAGTCGGGGTACACTCTCGAAGCGGCTTCATAGTGACCCAGGGCGGCTTCCAGATCTTCTTGTTCGATGGCAATTTCGCCCATCGCGAGCCGCGCTTCGAAATGATCGGGGTCGGCTGCCAACGCTCGTTCGGCGTGTTGCGCGGCCTCTTCGTATTCGTCGAGTTCGATCAGAGCTTGGGCCGCCATCGCGTTGAGATCGGGGCTCTCGGGAAAGCGTTCCAGGCCGGCGTTCATGCCCGCTTCGAATTCTTCGCCCAGTTCCAGATCGCGCAAGGCCCAGAGCGCCATGCGGAAATCCTGTTCGGTAAAGGCTTCCGCTTCCATGCCTTCGTACTGGTCCGCGGCGTCTTGGGGCTTGCCTTGCAGGACCAGCGCGTGCGCAGTCGCCACTCGGCGGTCGCCTTCGTTAAGGGCTTCCTCCGGCAAGGCCTCAATCGCGGCCATAGCGGCGTAGCCATCGCCGAGCCTCAGCATCAGATCGAGCTTGATGCGTTGGGTCTGCGTATCGGCGGTACCGGAAGAAAAGACCGCACCAACATGCGCTTGGGCCGCGCGCAGTTCTCCGGCGGCAAGCGCCTTGGCCGCGTCGGCGTTTGTGGACTGTGGAACCTCTGCGCAGCCGCTCAATGCGAGCGCCAGACCGAGCGAAAGCGAGAGTATAGAGCGAGTGTTTGAAACCATGCTCCCCCTGTTACCAGCGAGCGGTAAACAGGGGCTGAAATCGAAACGCTTCGCGGCGTAGCGGCGCATACGAAAAGGCCGCCTCCCGATGGATGCGGCCTTTGCTGTTTGTGTTGACGCAGCTTAGAAAGCGCCTGATCAGGCTTTCTTCGGCTTGGCCTTCAGAGCCTTGCGTCCGCCCATGGCCGCCGCTGCGCCAAGGCCAAACAGGAGTACGCCGCCCGGTGCCGGGACCGGGGTTCCGCCCGAAGTGCTACCGCCCGAGGTCGTAGTCGTGGTGCTTCCACCTGAGGTGGTGCTCCCACCTGAGGTGGTGCTGCCGCCCGAAGTGCTGCTGCTCACGCCGCCCGAGGACGAACCGCCCGAGGTCGAAGTGGTGGTGGTCGTCGTGGTCGAACCGCCGGTCGAGGTCGATGTGCTCGACGACGAACTCTTTGATGACTTGCTCGACTTTGACGACTTCGTGCTTTTCGTCGATTTGCTGCTCTTGCTGCAGAAGAAGAAGCACTTGTTCGATTTTGAGCTCTTGCTGAACCAGCTCGTCGCGTTCGCTTCGCTCGGTGTTGCGGCAACCACCCCTGCGGTTGCGATCGAAGCGCCGATGATCGCGGCCTGCGTCATCTTGATGTATTGCATCGTTCCATCCCCCAGTCTGTCAAGCGCCGATAACGCAGCGCCCAGGCTCACGGTGTCTGGTTAAGCAACCGGCGTGCCATTTTCGGGATTATTCAACGATTTCAGATGTAAAGGACGTTAACGCGCCTCGGACCGAGCGCGCAATTGTCAAGAATTCTGACAGCCTTGCGCGGGTAACTTGGTCAACCCTGCCAAATGCCGAGAATATGCGCGAGCGGCGTCATCTGCGTGCTGGCGTATTCGTCATAAGTGTCGGCTTTGTCGGGATCGGGGAAGTAGTTTCCGCTGATCGAGACGCGCTTTTCCTCGCTCATATTGCGGCGCGTGTAATGCGGCGCGTAGCTGGGAAAGATCACCAGATTGCCAACCTCCGGGTTGATCTCGTGCATGTTGCGACGCGCGACCGCGTCCATCACGAAGACAAGTTCGCCGCTGTGCGTCGGGTAGTTGGAATAATACACCCATGAGAGACCATCGGGCCAATGGGCGCGGATATGCGTGTGCCAATCCGTGTTCTGGCCGGGGTTCAGAATGTGGCCCCAGCGCTCAGCGTCTTCGAAACTTTCGAAATGCGGATTGAGCGTGCGCACAAACCCATCGATGCGCGCCAGCAGCTTGGACACTTCGGCGTGATCGGTGGGCAGGAGCGAATCTTCGCTCTTTGTGTCGCCCACCTCTTCGCTGCGACGGTCTTCTTCTTTGGCGACGACAGCGCGCGTAATCTCTTCGTTGTCGAGATCGGTGCCGAGCGGCACAACGAGATGGCCGATCGTGAGCAGCGGCGAGAAATAGGCAAACGGATCCTGCGCGATAGGGACAACGTCGCCAAGGTCAGGGTTGAATGGTTTGTTCACGGCGCTGGCCCTCCTAGGTCCATAGGTCTTGGGAAGGGGCATTAACCTTAAGGATTTAAGGGCGCGTAAAGGGGGTGTCGTGGGGGCTAGATGCGCCCCTCAGGCAGGTCGATTCCGTCCTGCTTCACCGCGCTGTCCTTTGAGACGAAATACAGCGCGAAGCCAGCGCCAACCATGATACCCACATAGAGCACGGACTGGGCCTCAAGCTGCGACATCAGCCACGCGATATAGAGAACGGCAATGGGAATGATGACCGCCCAACGCGCGTCCATGTCGGCGCGAAGACCCGCGTCGTCACGATACCACATCGCGACCAGCGCCGCGATGACGGTCAGGAAACCCAATTGCTCCACACTCACCGCGAGGATGGCGAGCAATTCAAAGCCCCCAGAAAGCGAAAGGGCCGCGACAAACGCGCCGAAAAAGCCGATCGCCACAACCGGCGTTTTAAAGCGCGGAGATACATAGGCGAAAGCGTGCGGCATCAGCCCGCGCCTTGCCATGCCGAAGATCACGCGTGGTACCAGAAAACTGATGTTGAGTTGAAAGGTCGCGATGGAAAAGACCGCCGCAAGGCTGACCAATAGGCTGCCCGTCGGGCCAAGCAGTTTTTCGCCCATAGCGGCAAGCGGAATGTCGACCTGCGAGGGATCCGGCGCGGTCGCGTTGTAGGCGAGTTGGACCAGAACATAGAACACGGCAACGCCAGTCAGATTCATGGCCAGCGCACGGGCCATCGTCTTGCGTGGTTCCTTGGATTCACCGGCGGCGTAAACGGCCACATCGCATCCTGAAAACGCAAAAGCGAGCAGCAAAGCGATCGACTCAAAGTTCCCAAAAGTGGGCAGTGTGACCTCGGTCGGTACGCCGTTTTGCGCAAAGCCGACCGCGATCAGGATAACGAACGGGGACAGTTTCAGCACGGTCCCGAGAGCGATCGCGCCGATGGAGCGCGCCGCGCCGCTTGCTGTGATGGCGGTGAAAGCGAGTATCATCGCTCCGATTGTCATCAGGCGCGCGCCTGTCCCATCAAAGACCGGAAAGATCGCTGCGAGGTAGGACACCATCACGTGATACCCCGCCGCCGCGCCGCCCATATTGACGCAGAGCGAAAACCATCCGACCTGAAAGCCCACCGCCGGGCCAAAGGCGTGTTCGGCGTAAAGCTGGCCTCCGCCCGATTGGCGAAACCGGGTCGATAGTTTTGCGACAACCGCCACAACGCAGCCATAGAGCCCGGCGAAGATCAGGATAGCGATCGGCGAGAAGCTCCCGGCCGCCGCGAACAAAAGCGCAGGCAGAGCAAAGATGCCCGATCCCACCACGCCGTTGAGGCTGTTAAGAATGGCACCGCCAAGACCCACCACTCGGGGTGGTTTTTCATCGTATGAAATGCTGTGTCCCCTGCCGTTTCGGCGCTCCCACTAGAGCTTAGGGGAAGGCCTTGGTGTGTCTAGCCTTTTCGCCGCCACCAGCTCGCTAATAGACTGCCGATCAGGACGTGCCATACCGCTGAAATCGCGGCGGGGACGGGGGCAAGGGCGGCTCGGCTGGCGCTCGCAAATTGCGCGGCGAAGGCGGGCGTTTTGGCGAGGCCCGAACCAAGGCCAGAATTTTGCATACCGACTTCGATGGAAACGGTGCGTTGTTCGGCTCCGCTAAGGCCGCAAATCCGAGCGAGGCCATAGCCGAGGCTAAAGCCCAGCAGGTGAAGCAGGAAAGTCGCCAGCAACAATTCGCCCGCGTGCTCAGCGATTTGCTCCTTCGCTCCGCCAACAATCCCGCCTACGATCCAGATGACCAGCAGGATTGCGATGAGCGGCAAAGCCCCACTCACCGCCGCCGCCGCACGCGGGAAGAGGCGGTTGAGAAGAGTTCCTGCGATCACAGGTATCAACACGATGACGACCATGTTCTTGAGCAGATTCCAACGATCAATCTCGACATAGGCGCCCGCCAATTCTCCGGTCAACAGCGGGGTCAAAGCGATGGCGGCGAGCGTCGAGAGCATCGTCATCGTCACCGAAAGCGCGACGTTTCCGCGCGCGAGGTACGCGACGATGTTCGACGCCGTGCCGCCCGGACAACAGGCCACTAGGATGAGACCCACCGCAAGCCCTTGTTCCAAATCGAGCGCCCTTGCGATGCCCCATCCGCTCAAGGGCATGACGATGAATTGCAGCCCCACGCCGATCGCAACAGCGCGCGGCAATTGCGACAGGCGGCGGTAGTCTTCAAACGTAAGCGTCAGCCCCATCGCCAGCATGATGAGCCCTAGAGCAACCGAGAGCATGGGCTGGCCCGCTACGCGAACGCTGCCATCGGTCATCCAGGTGAAGATCGCGGGTTCAAACCACGCGAGCGCGACGCCGATCAGCGTCAGGATGGCAAAGTTGTTGGTGATCTTCTCAAGCAAGCGCATCTCCGATGGAGGGGCGCCCTTAGCGGCAAACTACGCATCCGTCTCCATCAACCGCTTGAGGTCTTTAAGCGCCTTGGCCCGCAATTGGTGGACCCGTGGGACACTGACCTCCAGCACCTCGGCGATTTCGGTCAGGTTGAGCTCTTCGACGTAAAACAACTGCAGCACCAGTGTCAGGCGTTCGGGCAGCTTGCGCATGGCTTCAATCAAACGCTCGCGGTTCTCCATTTCGGATAGGACTTCGAACGGATCCGGCCCTTCGGAGGCAAAGGCGGTGTTGGTTTCGTCATACTCCTCGGCGATGGAGGTCACAGTGATCGCGCTGGCTTCGATTTCGAGCAATTCGGTGTCACTGATACCCATCTTGCGCGCGATCTCGGCGCGGCTGGGATCCCGGCCCAATTCGCCGCGCAAACCATCGTGCGCGGCGTCATAGGCGGCGCGTTTCTTGCGCGCGCCTCGGCTGTCGTTGAGCAAACGGCGGATCTGGTCGAGCATTGCGCCACGGACGCGGATCTTGGCGTAAGCGGCGAAGCCGTCTTCGGTTGGGCTGTCGTGCTTTTGCGCGCATTCGGTGAGCGCCAGAATGCCGGTCTGGATAAGGTCCTCAACCTCGATCCCTTCGCGGCCCGCGCCGTAAATGTGCCAGGCGGCTCGGCGAACGAGCGGCAGGAACCGACGCACCCGGTCGGCGACGACCTCGCGGCTTACGGGTGTGTAGGCGGAGGCGCCGAAGGCGGAGGGATCATGCTTCATGCGGCTATCGGGGCGGAAGGCTGGGTGTTCGGCTGGGCGAGCGCAGGGGCCGGTTCAGGGGAGATATCACCGCCGATCAGACCGACGACCTCAACCGCTTGCGTCGAAGGCAGCTCGTTGATCGAAAGCACCGCGCACCGCGTCGCGCGCTGTTTGAGCAGGCGAGTGAGCGCGCGCCGCGCCGGCGGTTGCACGATTAAGGCGACCGGTGCGTTGACCTCCTCGACGATGGCGCTGACCTGATCGACGATCATCGTTCCACAGTCGGGTTCGATCAGCGGCTGTCCGGTCGCCGGATCGCTCATCCCGCCAAGGATCGCTCCTTCGAGCCCAGCGTCGAGAGTGACCACCTTAAGCGCTTCACCAGGAGCGCAAATTCGCGCCACCAACCGCGCGCCCATATCGGCGCGCACCGCGTCGATCAGCGGGTCGAAATCGGTGGTTTTTTGCAGCGCCATAGCCAAGCTGGTGAAGAGCGGTTGCGGATGAGCGAGACCGATGCCATCGGCGATGAGCGCGCGCAGCACCCGAGTGAGTCCCGCCATGTTGAGTGGATCGGGGTGGACCGCTTCGATCAGCGCGGGTGCGCTGTCTTTCAGGGCTTGAACCAGCTCGCTGACCTCTTCGGGGCCGAGCAAATCGGCGGCTTGCGACAACAGCGCTTGGTTGGCGTGGGTGGCGATGACGGTGGAGGCGTCGACCGCCATAAACCCTTCAGCGATGGCGTGGTCGCGCGCGGCGGGGTCAATCCAAAGGGCGGGGCAGTCAAAACTAGGATCCCGGGTAGCCTCGCCGGACAATCCGTGGCGCGGGCGCACGTCGCCGGTGTCGATGGCGAGAATTTTGCCTGGCCGCACCGCGCCGCGTGCGATGGCCACGCCGCCCAGCTGAACCGCATAGTCGGATGCGCCCATATCGAGCGAATCCCGGATCCGGAATTGCGGAAGGACGAAACCAAGCTCGCGGCTCAGCTGCTTGCGAATACCGGTGATGCGAGCCAGCAGCGGGGCGCCCGCGTCTTTGTCGACCAACGGGACCAGCGAATAGCCAAGTTCGATCGTGACGAGCGTTTGATCCGACACGTCGGCCAGATCGATCTGATCGGGCGCTTTTTCCTCGACGGCTTCTGCTTCTTCCACAACCGGTTGCGCCGCGCGATTGCGCAGGGTCCACCAGATCGCCCCCGACATCGCGGCGGCAGGAAAAAAGATCAATTGCGGCATGGCTGGGACCAGCCCGATGGCTAGCAAAATGACTGATACCGGCAGCCAGGTGCGCGTGTCTGCAAACTGACCGCCGATCTGCCCGGTCAGATCGCGTTTGTCCGAGACTCGTGTGACAATAGCGGCGGCTGCAATAGAGAGCAGCAAAGCGGGCACCTGCGCAACAAGAGCGTCTCCGACGGCTAGCGTGATATACTGCTCGCCCGCCTGAGCCGCGGTCATGCCGTGGCTGATCATGCCCAAAGCCAGACCGGCGATCACGTTGACGCCCAGGATGAGCAGCGCGGCAATCGCGTCGCCCTTCACGAATTTCGACGCGCCGTCCATCGACCCGTAGAAATCGGCTTCTACCGTGACGTCACTGCGCCGTTCGCGCGCTTCTTCGGCGGTGATGAGGCCGGCGGCGATATCCGCGTCAATGGCCATCTGCTTGCCGGGCAAAGCGTCGAGCACGAAGCGTGCGGAGACCTCCGACACGCGCCCAGCGCCTTTGGTGATGACGATCATGTTGATGATCAACAGGATTGAAAAGACGAACAGGCCGACGGCGAAATTGCCGCCGACGAGGAATTCGCCAAACGCCTCGATAATCTCACCCGCCGCCGCGCCGCCTTCGTGCCCACTGACCAAGACCACGCGGGTTGAGGCGACGTTGAGCGCGAGGCGCAGCAAGGTTGCGAACAGCAAAACGGTTGGAAAAGCGCTGAAATCCAGCGGTGTGCGAACGTTCAACGCGACCATCAACACTGCTACGGCAATCGCAATGTTGAGCACGAAAAACATGTCGAGCATCAGCGTCGGGATCGGCAACACCATCAGCGCAAACAGCGCGAATATGCCGACGGGCAGCGCCATCGCGCCCGGCGCGGAGCGCAGCTGTTCGATGAAGGATGCGGTGTTGGCGGTGGTCACGGCTCAGCCCCTTACAAACCCATGACACGCAGGCGTTCATAGGCGCGGTGGATCCGCTCCACCGCTTCGGGACTGGCGACCTGCCTCGCGCCGCTGGCCTCAACACTGGAGCCCAGAAGTCTCGACATGCTGCGCGAACGAACCGTAGGTGCGCCGCCTGCGATGGCGGGCGGGTTAGCCGGGGCGAACACCTCTTCGGCGGTAATCCGATACGGTACGCCATGTTCGCGCTCTGAATAGCTTGGATTCGCCGAGTAGCGGGGGGCGAAACTGGCCACGTGATCCGGAAAGTTCCCTTTTGAGTGGTCGCCTGTTCTTGCCATGGCGAGTGCGCGATCCATCTTGGCGCCTAGATAATTCATGACACCGCCAAGAGAGCGCGAAGCTCCGTTCGGCTCATAAAACACCGCGCGGTTGGCCGCAGCGGGTCGGCGGAAAAGGTTGGCGGCGCTTTGATCGGGATTGGATTGCATGGCGGACAGAAACCGGCTCGCGCCGCCCGCGCCGAGGAAATGCGCCAAGTACAGTTCGTTCGCTTCGGGTTGTCGGCCAAGGACCGGGGTGAGATCCGCGCGATTGTCTTCGGCCAGTCCCGCCGCCATGAGCGACGCGACTTCAGGATCGTTGCGCAAGTTCAAGATCGCGGCGCGCTGGGCTGGGTCAGTGACATAGGCGCTGCCGCTCGGGCTTATTGAAATCCGGTCGGCGATATCGCCAAGGCCGAAGCGTTCACCGTGACGCTTGACCGTATTAAGCCATGTGCTTTCGATGAACTGATAGAGGCCACTGGCGCTTGATGTTTGGGCGCGGGCCTGTGGGTTCATCGCGCTTTCGACCTGCGCTTGCGCGACGAGATAATCGAATGCCACCGAGGTGGAACGCGCAGCCTTGGCGATGGCTTGCTCAACCTGCGTGGAGGAGGCGTTCGTAACCTGCCGTGCCGCGCCGCTGCGCACGCGCTCCGCAATAACAGCCGCGCGCGCCTGGGCGCCGCCGGCTGTGTGCCCCGCTTGCGGGAGGCTAATGCTGGAAAGGTTTGCGTTGCTCACATTCTGGCCCGTTTTGGCGCGCCTCTGGACGGCGCGGGTTCAGGTCCAGGTTCAGCAATGAGCGTGCCAACAGCGCATGGAATTCGGCGCAGACTCAGCGCTTAAGGGTTCATCCCTAAGGCTTTGGTGCGCGGAAAAGCGGACCCGTATTGTCCGGCGCTGTACGCCGCGCGCGGAGCGCCCAAGGCCTCTAGCCGCGTCGCCACATTAGCGGCCAACAGGTTGCGCACCCGGCGATTGACATCGTTCAGCGCCTGCGCGGTTTCCACCAGAGGGCGTGTTTCGCTGTCAAGCTCGTCAAGCGGCACCGGGGCCAGCGCATCGCACAATGCGTCTTTTTCGCGCGCGGACTCAAAGAGTTCGTCCGCATCGAGGGCGGCAAGCGCTTGCCGCTCTCTTTCAAGAACGGCAATCATCTGCCGCAAATTTGCCGCAAGCGGATTTCCCGATCCCGATCCCGATCCCGTCATCACGTGGCGTCCACTCCAAACCCGACCCGAGCGGCGATAATCGCATCCGCGATCTTGGTGGGCACAAGCGGATAGGTTCCGTCCTTGATCGCTTCACGAATTTGCGAAACCCGATCTGCATCCACGGGCGGTTTCGACGGATCAAGCGCCGCGCTAACCTCAAGTGATACGCCGGGTTTGGCGCTCGCACTGTCTGGGACGCGCGCGCTGGCTTTTGAGTTGGTATCGAGCCCGGTGCGATCGCTCTCCGACAGAGCGCGCGCGGGGCTTACACCTTGCAGTTTGCCGAGTTCGAAAGAGGGCATGGAATAATACTCCAATGGGTGATCGAAAAGAAGAACGGCGAAGGGGGACGGGGTTTAAGAGAGCCTTCAGACTTTTTCGCGCTGACTTGCTCAACCGACCGGAATGAGGGCTAGGCCGGGGCGTTCGATGCGGGCGCGAACCGGGTCAGCCTGGCGTGAAGTGCGCACGCCAATCCAGTCGCCGATAGAGCCGTTCTCCGTCGCCTCGCCCGATTGCTGCACCGTGAAACCGCGCCCCCGCACAATGACGGTCACTGGATCGCCGCGTTTGATTGTAGGCTGAGCCGGGCCTGGACGCGCGGCGGATGAAGCGCTGGATAAGGTTTGGGTTGCCGGACGTGTTGCGACAAATATCCGCCATGGCGCGACGCCGCTAAGCGTCTGAGTACACTCGACTTTCACAGCGGCGCGGGTTGTTCCATGCCAACTTAACGCGAGGGGTTGTGCGCAAGCAGCCAGTTGCAATCGGCGATCAGCGGCCGTCCGCGCGCCGCCAACTTCCCCCACGCTCGCGCCGGTAAAAGCCGCAACCGCTTGGTCGATCTCGCTGGGCTTTAGGATCATCGGCCCCGTCGAGTCCGAAGCCACTGCGCCCCCAAAAGGGATTGATAGCGAAAAGGCCGCTACCGCTAGCGAGCGCGCTTTCCGCGGCGCGTAACATGGGCGCCGGGTTGGTAGGCTGGATCGGGACATGGTCTCATTTCCTCACTTGCTGGAGTGCGTATCGACCCGCCACTCGCAGCAAACGCCGTGCCAATATCGCCGAAAGCGGCGCTAGGGATTTGCCCTCAGGCCAACCACAGCCCCGAAATAACCAACGGGCGACTACACGATCGGTAAGTCATCAAGAGAGTCGCTGAATGCCCTTCCTTTCCAATAAGTCACGTCCTGACTGTTCCACAAAGACGCCCCCCCCGGCGTCGCCATCGTTTGCGCACGCCACTAGCCCTGAGCCCGTTCCAACCGCGTCACCGCGGGTCCGGCAGGCGCGCCGGGACTTGCTTGAACGCATCACTTCGTTTGCAATGAAGCACGATCTCGATGTCACAAGCGCAAACCTTGCGGCGATTTGCAACGCGCTCTCCGGTGCGAACGCGCCCTTGGCGCAAGCCTTCACTCTGCGCGAGATAAGCGGCGATCCGGTGGATCAACGCTGGCTTGATTCCGTCGTGCGACTGGATCCGGACACCAACGACCGCTTGGAAGAACTCGATACGCTGATGGATCAGCTCGAATACTCACTTATTCGATTTGGTCAGACCGCGCGTTCGGCGGCGGACGAAACCAGCGATCAACGCGGCGCTCTCGACGCGCAAATTAGCGCGATGGACAAGGCCAACAGCTCCCCGGCCGATGTGTCGCGCGTCATCGATCTGTCGCGCACGATGTTAGAGAACATTGAGCGCGTCGAAAGCGCGATGATCAAAAGCCAGGCAGAGACCGAAAGCCTGCGCGAGAACCTCGCGAAGGCGCGGATGGAGGCCGACGTTGATCACCTCACCCGGCTGCCCAATCGGCGCGCGTTCGAGCGTCGCTTGGCGAGCGAAACGAAGCGGGCGCATTCCAACGATGTGCCTTTGTGTGTCGCGTTCTGCGATGTGGACCGCTTCAAAGCTGTCAACGACACGCATGGCCATGAAGCGGGAGACCGCATTTTGTGCGCAGTGGCGAGCACGCTTAACAGCGTGGCGAGCGAGGATTGCTTCGTCGCGCGGCATGGCGGCGAAGAGTTTGTGCTGCTGTTTTATGGCTTGGAAAAGGAAGCGGCTTTCGTAAAGTTCGACGGCGTGCGCCGTGCGATGGCACTCAAGCAGCTGATGAACCGCGAGACGGGAAAGCCGTTTGGCAAGGTCACCTTTTCGGGCGGCATCGCCCTGGTTAACGATTTCGACGACCCGCGCGACGCCCTCGCCGCTGCGGACGAAGCGCTCTACGACGCAAAGCAGACGGGCCGCAACAAGATCGTTTCGGCCGACTAGCCGACCGATTACACGTCAGTCTTGGGGAAGATCATAGGCCAGACTGGCGTGAACCGCGTTCGTCTTGCCCTCGCGTATGATCACCCGTGATCGCACATTCATGGCGCTGGCTGTAGCGGCCATCGTTCGCGCATCGGACCAAACTCCTTCGTCTTCGCCGATCCGATGTTGAGCAACAATCGTGAGCGCAGCGCGCGGATCGCGCGGTTGCTGTTCCAGCCATTCGGCAAGCGAAGGTAGCCCCGGACCTGCGCGGTACAGCGCTTGCGCGGGCGCTACGACTCCAAGCGGTTGTCTTGCTGAATCCGGTGACTCCTCGAATCCGGACCCAGCGCTCAGCGCGGCGGCTGTGACAAGGAACAGGATCAACGCCAAGTCGGCGAGGATCAACTGCCACGAATTCGTCTGTGGAGTGAGAGTGAGCATCGGGGGCGTCAGGTCACGCTTTTGAGCTGGGAAACACGTCGAACCGATACCCCCGGAACCGCATCGGCAATGTCATTCGCCAGCCAATCGACCAGATCTTCGCGCGCTTCGTCGTCTTCCTGTGTGCGCCGGGCGATCGCGTGAGCGACAGGCAGGCACACAAAATGCGCCGTCAGGACCCCATAGAGCGATGACAGAACCGCCGTTGCAATAGCGCCCAGCGTCGCAGCGTTTGCATGAACACCAACCGTTGGTGCGAGCTGGGTCATGGAAAACAGGGTGCCGACAAGGCCAAACACTGGTGCCAATTCTCCCGCCTGTTCGAACACCCGGGCCGCGCGGCCTTGGTCGCGAAAGCGGTGAGTGCGAGTTTCCTCATGCGCGCTGTGCATCGCATTGAGCGATCCGGTGCGTATCAAGGCCATCAGAGCCCGCGCCAGGTCATCATCGGGCGGCATGCGTTCTTCGGCACCGAGTGTTCCGCGCTGTCGGACCGCGCGCGCCCAGCGAGCCATAGCGGTGCGATTGGCGTGCTTGTCGAAGCGCCCTTGCGACAGGTTCAGCGCCGAGCGCATCGCAAGCCCCAAATCTCGCAGTCCCGCTCGCGCCGCTGTTGCCAGAAGCGTGCCCGTCAAGACCAAGCCCAACGCGACCGGATCAAATAGGTTCGAACCAATCGCAGTGACTTCCGGAATGGCGGGATCGGTGACCAGCATGAGGAAAAGAACGGATGGCGTGGCCTGCGATTAAGGGTCGCTGCTTAGGTTTTTGCGCGCGTTATCCAAAGGGCAGGCGCTTGCCAGCCGGGCGGCAAATCCCTGCCGATCGAGGGCGATGTCAGTACTTTGGCTGCCGCTTTTTCCACCTAGAGCCCACCGGAAGACGGATTTGGCATGGCGAGTGCATTGGTTTGAGCACTCGATTTCGCCAACCAGGACACACTCTCTTATGAGCGAAGCACTTTTCGGAATTCACGGCGCTGCGTTGGAAGTGCGCTCCCAGCGTATGGGCGTGCTCGCCTCCAACATCGCAAACGCCGCGACGCCCGGATACAAGGCGCGCGATGTCGACTTTGTAGCGGCGTTGGACGCAAAGTTAGCGCAGGGTCGCGGCGATGTGCCCACGATGTCGGCTGCAACGGATACGCCGCTTGTTTACCGCACGCCCACCATGCCGAGTTTGGATGGCAACACTGTGGAGTTAAACCGCGAACAGCTCGCCTTTGCTGAAAACGCGCTCGCTTACTCCGCCACGCTCAGTTTTGTGCAGGGTAAGGCCAACGTGCTCACCCGCGCGCTGAAAGGGGAGTAACCGATGCCTGACACACGCCCGACTACTCTGTTCACGCTGACCGAACGCGCCATGTCCGCGCAGTTGGTGCGTATGAACGCGGCGACGTCGAACCTCGCCAACGCGGGTTCTGTCGCCTCCAGCGCGGACCAGGCCTACCGCCCGATCCGCGCCGTCTTCACCGCCGAGCTCGACCGCGCCAGCGGTCTGACCAGCGTTTCCAGCGGGCAGCTCGTCCGCTCTGCCACCGAACCCACCAAAACCTACGACCCCGGCCATCCGCTCGCCGATCAGGACGGCTTCGTCTTCGAAGCCGGTGTCGATGAAAGCGCCGAGATGGTCGAGATCATGGAAAGCGCGCGCCAGTACCAAAACATGGTCGAAGCGCTGCAAACCGCCAAACAGCTGATGCTGGACACGCTGAGGAGCAAGTAATGACTACACCAATTGGCCAATCCGTTGCGAACAGTTCTGTCGCCAACACCGGGATCCAGGATGCACTGGACCAACTCAACACGCCTTCGGTGTTGTCAGGTGAGGGCGGTCTTGGTTCCTTGGACCAAGCGGATTTCCTACGCTTGCTGACGACCCAGCTTGCCAATCAGGACCCGCTCAACCCGACTGACAACGAAGAGATGCTGGCGCAGTTGGCGCAGTTCTCACAGCTTGAGGCGGCAACCGATTCCACGATCGTCCTCAACGAGATTTCCGACAAGCTTGACGCGCTCACCGTGGCGCAAGAGGCGGCGATCGAAGCGGCTCAATCCGCCGCTGATGCCGCCGGTAGAGCTGCCGATGCAGCGGAAAACGCGGTCACCCCACAACTCCCCTGATCCTGATCAATCAAAGGAAAACCATATGTCCTTCTTCACGTCCCTTTCCGGCCTTCGCAACGCCCAGACCGACCTCGGCGTCGTCTCGCAAAACATCGCTAACGCGGAAAGCGTCGGATTCAAGAAAAGCTCCGCCAGCTTCTTCGACCTTGTCGCCACTGGCGCGGGCACCGACCCGCGTCTCACGCCGGGCATTGGCGCGGCGCTCGCCGGGATTACCCAAGACTTTGCGCTCGGCACGTTTGAGACCACGGGTCGAGGTCTTGATCTCGCGATCAACGGCGATGGCTTCTTTTCGACCGCCAACCCGAATTCGGGCGATGTCAGCTTCACGCGGGCGGGCTCCATGCGGATCGTTGCGAGCGGCGCATTGCAGGATTCGATTGGCGACAACGTTCAGGGCTTCACGGTCGATCTTGCAGGCAATCCGACCTCGACCACTCCGGCGGCCATTGTCGTGCCGACTGCCAACGCAGCGGGTGCAAATCTGTCCAGCGTTTCGATCAGCAATGGCGGCGTGGTGAACGCGGCCTACGCCGATGGGTCGGTCGAACCCATTGCACAGCTCGCGCTCGCGACCTTTGCAGCGAACGATCGTTTGCTGCCGATCGGCCAGACAAAGTGGTCTGTCACGGGCGAGAGCGGAAACCCTGTTTACGGCAACCCCGGACAAGGGGCATTTGGTTCGATCTTCTCCGGCGCGCTTGAACGATCGAACGTGGACCTCGCCGAGGAGATGGTTTCGCTGCTCACGGCGCAGCGAAACTTCCAGGCCAACGCGCGGGCGATCGACACCGCCACGCAGATTTCGCAGACCGTGCTGAACCTGCGTTCGTAAGCGTCTGATCGTCAAGAGACCTGAACGATGGATCGCCTGATCTACACCGCGCTCACCAGTATGAACGCGTCGATGGACCGGCAGCGAGCGGTGGCGAACAACCTCGCCAACGCCTCAACGCCGGGGTTTCGCGCCGAAGTGTTCGCGGTAACCTCCGCTACGTTAAAGGATGAAAGCATCGAAGCGCGCGCGCTGGCCCGTGGTCAGGTGCGCGGGGCCGATATGGCGACATCGCGCATCAATCCAACGGGCCAACCGCTCGACGTGGCCATGCACGGCAAGACCCTAATGGCGTTTCAGAACCCAGCTGGAGGCGAAGTGTATTCGCGGCGCGGCGACCTTCGGGTCGCGGCTACGGGCGTGCTCGAGAACGGCGAAGGGTTGGCAGTGCTGGGCGTTGGCGGCGGGCCAATCACGGTTCCGCAAGGCTTCGCGATCAGCGTGGCCGAAGACGGCACGATCCTCGCTACCGACCCCGCCGCGCCCAATGTGGCGGCGGAGGTGGTGGATCAGATCAAGCTCGTCTCCCCCGAAGGATCGCGGCTTTTGAAAGGGGTCGATAGCTTTTTGAAAGTTGTCGGCGATGGCGTCCTTCCGCCTGATCCCACCGCCCGCATCACCAGTGGCGCGCTCGAGGATTCCAACGTCGAAACCGCGCAAACCCTGGTCGAAATGATCGACGCGCAACGCGCCTTTGAACAGCGCGCCAAGATTATCAAGACCGCTCGCGATCTGGACGAAGCGGGCAGCCGCCTGATGTCGATCCGCTAACCCTGAAAGAGAAATCCCATGCCCACTTCGGCTCTCCACGTCGCCCGCACCGGGCTCGAAGCGCAAGACGCGCGGATGCGTGTCATCGCCAACAACCTCGCCAATATCGGCACGTCCGGCTTTAAGCGCGACCGGGCCGATTTCGCGACGCTCGCTTATCAAGAACAGCGCGTGGCAGGGCAGCAATCGACCAACCAGACCGCCTATGCGGTTGGGCTGAACCTGGGCACGGGCGTGGCCGTGGTCGGCACCAGTCGGATCGAAACGCAAGGGACGCTGACCCAGACGGGCAACACGTTTGACCTCGCGCTCGATGGGCCGGGCTATTTTCAGGTTGAGTTGCCGCCCGGTGGGCAATTGGCCTTCACCCGCGCGGGCAACTTCACGATCTCGCCGCAGGGCAACCTGATCACGGGCCAAGGCTTCGCCGTCACCCCGCCGATCCAGATTCCGCAAGGTTCGCAGAACGTGACAATTTCACCCGATGGCACGGTCAGCGCCTTGCAACCGGGGCAGGCTGTGCCGGTGCAGCTCGGCCAGCTTCAGGTGGCAAATTTCGTCAATCCGGCCGGTCTCAGGCAGATCGGTGACAATTTCCTCACCGAAACCGCCGCCAGCGGTCCGGTGGAGTTGGGCATTGCCGGCCAATTCGGTCGCGGCCAAATCCGACAAGGGATGCTCGAAGGATCCAATGTCAACGTTGTCGAAGAGCTCGTTGAGATGATCGAGGCGCAGCGCGCCTACGAGATCAACTCAAAGATGGTGAGCGCGGTCGACGAGATGCTCCGCAACGCCAACCAAACCCTGTGATTTCAAGGACCCTGACCATGAAACGCATCCTTACTGCCGTCGTCCTGCCGCTCGCCCTCACCGCCTGCATGGGTTCGGGCGACCGCGCGCCAGGCTTCTACGGTCCGCCGCCGCCTGGCCCTGTTCAGCATACCGCGAGCGCTTCGGTTCAATCCGACGCCGTGACCACCAACGGCTTCGCAGAACCCCAATCCAGCGCCGGTTCGATTTTTCAGGCGAGCCAAGGCTACACCGGCCTCGCCACCGGCACCCGTGCCCGCAAGCTTGGCGATATGGTGACCATTGTCCTGCTCGAAAACACAACAACCTCGAAGTCCACGACCGGCGCGACCGACCGCTCCGGCGAGTTCGCGCTGTTGCCGCCCACCGCCGGTCCGTTCGATTTTTTGAACCCTAACGCCCTTAACGCCAGCGGCTCTGGGTCGTTCTCTGGTTCGGGCAACGCCGCGCAGCAAAGCCAGCTGACCGGCAGCGTCGCGGTGACCATCGCCGCGATCTACCCCAACGGAACCGCCGAAGTCGTCGGAGAGAAACAGATGTCGCTAAGCCAGGGAGACGAATGGGTGCAGTTCGCCGGTCGCATCCGTCTGGTCGACATTGATGTCGACAATCGCCTGCCATCTTCGGCTGTGGCCAACGCGCGGATCATTTATTCGGGCAAGGGCGCGGTGCAGCAGGCGAGCCGTCCAGGCTGGCTTTCGCGTTTCTTCAACGCCATCTCGCCGTTCTGATCGGAGGTGGGCATGACACGCATCCTCCCCCTCCTGCTCGCGTTTCTGACTGCGTTCGCGTCGACCAGCGTCTCGGCGGAGCGTATTCGCGATCTTGGTCAATTCGAAGGCCTGCGCGCCAACCAATTGACCGGCTATGGCGTCGTGGTCGGCCTGCAAGGGACGGGCGACGACAACCTCCAATATGTGACCGAGGCCATGCGCGGGATCTCGGGCCGCTTGGGTCTGCAATTGCCGCCCGGCGTCAGCCCCAACCTGCGCAACGCGGCGGCGGTCATAATCACCGCCGAACTGCCTGCTTTTTCCAAACCCGGCCAGCGGATCGACATTACGGTGTCTACGCTGGGACAGGCGCGGTCTTTGCGCGGAGGGGCCTTGATACTCACGCCGCTTTATGGCGCGGATGGTCAAATCTACGCCATGGCTCAGGGCAATGTGGCGGTTGGGGGGCTCGGCGTTTCCGGCAGAGATGGATCCCAATTGACGGTCAACATCGCGACGGTCGGCCGGATCGCTGATGGCGCGACGGTAGAGCGCGCGGTCGCGACTGGCTACGACCAGCAATCGACGCTCAAATTCAACCTGCATCAGGCCGATTTTCTCACCGCGCAGCGCGTGCGTGACGCGGTGAACGCGCGCTATCCGCAGACCGCCAGCGTCTCGGATGGGGTCAGCATTGAGCTGGCCCTACCGCTGGGCAAAGACTCGCGCGCGGCGCGGATGGCGGAGATCGAGATGATGCCCGTCACGCCCGCCCCGGTCGCGGCGCGTGTGGTCGTCAACAGCCGCACCGGCACGGTCGTGATGAACGAAGCGGTGCGCCTCAGCCCCGCCGCCATCAGCCACGGCAAACTGGTAATCCGCATCGATGAAAACCCAACCGTCGTCCAACCCGAACCCTTTGGCAACGGTCAGACTGCAGTGCAGCAGGATTCAACGATCGCGATAAGCGAACGATCCGACCGCGTAGCCCTAATGCCGGGCGCGGCGAACCTTTCGGAGATTGTCGACGCGCTCAACCTGTTAGGCGTCGGCGCGGCGGATCTGGTGGTGATCCTCGAAAGTCTAAAGCAAGCGGGCGCGCTGCAAGCCGAAATGGTGGTGCTGTGAGACCTATCGGCCCCCTTCTTGGTGCCGGGCCATCACCGGAGGAGCGTCTCGACCGCGAGCGCCTCGAACTGCGCAAAGCCGCTGAGGGGTTTGAAGCGATCATGATCCGCAAGATGCTCGAAAGCGCGCGGCGCTCCAGCTTTGCCGAAGACACGCCGTTGACAGGCGGCGGGATGAAGCAATTCACGCAAATGCGCGACGAACACTTCGCTGATATCGCCGCCTCCTCGGGCGCCTTCGGGTTTGCACGCAGTATTGAGGAACAGCTTTCCCAACATCTTCCCCCTCATAAGGGCTAGGCTATGCCAGGACCTCTCTTCCAGATCGCGCGCTCAGGCGCGGCCGCTTCGCGGGCCAGCCTTGAGCTGGTGGCGCAGAATATCGCCAACGCGTCAAACCCGGACTATTCGCGCCGCACGCTGGAGGTGCGCGAGCTTGTTGGCGTGTCCTTCAGTTCGCGCGATGTCTTGAACGGTGTACGGATCGAAGGCATCTCGCGCGCCAGTACCGAAATAGTTCAGCAACAAGCGCGCACGAGCGCGGCGGAATTGGCGCGAGCGGACGCCGAATTGCAGGGGCTTCGCGACACAGAGTTGGCCTTGGAACAGTCTCGCCTGTTCGAAGGGCTCGTCGAATTCGAAGCGTCCTTAACCCAGCTCGAAGGCAGCCCGCTGAAGCCCGCGCTTCGCACCAACGCGCTTGAGACGGCGCGGCAGTTGGCGGGCACGATCCGTTTCGCCGACACCACTCTGGGAACCGCCCGAACTCAGGTCCTCGATGCCGTGGCAGTCACGCTGAACGAAGCGAATTTGCAAGCCGCCGAGATCGCGCGGATCAACCAGAATCTCTCCTTTGTGCGTCCCGGGACTAGCGGCGAGGCCGCCTTGTTCGACGCGCGCGACGCCGCCTTGCGCAATCTTTCCGAACTGGTGGGCGTTACAGCAACGTTCGACGAACGCGGCGCAGCGAGCGTGCGCCTGGCTGACGCATCTGGCGGGCCGGGCGCGGTCCTGGTCGATGGCTTTTCTTCCAGCGCAATCGGGTCGACCACCAACACGGATGGCACCTTGTCATTTGAAGTTGGTGGCGTGGGGGTCGCACCGGTGCGTGGCGCCATCGCGGGGCAGGCGGCGGCGTTGGAAGCGCAGGCGGATTTCCAGACACAACTTGATACTATCGCCAATGAGGTCATCACCCGTTCCAACGCGGCGCAGGCGACTGGGTCGGATCAGGATGGCAATCCGGGTCAAGCGCTATTCACCGGTGCGTTGGCTAGCGACATCTCGCTCAACCTCACCTCGGGCCGCCAGCTGGCCACCGCTCCGCTTGGATCGCCCGCTGGCAGCACGAACACTACGAATCTCGCCGCACTCACCGCTTCGTTTGGCGCGGATGACGGCCCAATCTCGCGCACGGATAACTTGTTGTTGAGCCTGTCGAGCCGCATCGCCGCGCAGGATGTGACCCGCACTGGCCTCGTCGCGATTGCGCAAAACGCCGAAGCGACTTTGCTCACCGAAACCGGCGTCGACCTCGACACCGAAGCCGCGAACCTGATCCGCTTGCAACAGGCCTTCGAAGCGAACGGGCGCGTGCTTCAAGTCGCGACTGAGATTTTCGATACGCTGCTCGCGATCCGCTGAGTCAAGGGCTGAAGGAGACCCATCATGAGCTTTGTCAGCAACGCGACCAGCGCTTTCTACGAGCGCTCTCTGGGCCAGTTGAACGATTTACGCGGCTCCCTTGAGGGGCTGCAAAACCAGATCTCCACCGGCGTCCGCATTTCGCGCGGCTCCGAGGACCCCGCTGCCGCCTCGCGCCTGCGCACGCTGGCTCGGACTGAGCGGCTTTCCGAAGTGCAAGAGGACAACGCGGACAAGCTCGCGCGCGATCTCGAAGAGGCGTCGAGCGAAGCGCTGGGTGTCGCCAACCTCCTTGCCCGGGCGCGCGAACTGGCTATCTTGGCGGCCAACGATCCGACGGGGGAAAGCGGTCGTGCGGCCATAGCTGATGAGCTGGTCCAGCTCGAAGAAGAACTGTTTGATCGCGCCAACGCGACAACTCTGACAGGAGAGCCCTTGTTTGCCGGAACCGCTGCTGGCCCGGCTTTCATCCGCGCGCCTGATGGCACAGTAACCTATAACGGCAATAACGATATCGCCAGCACGCCCGTTGCGCCGGGCACCGAATTGGAACGCGGCATCACTGGCGCCCAGTTGTTTCAGTTTGACGTGGGCGGCTCGCCGACAAGCGCTTTTGCCGTGCTCTCAAACCTAAGCGCGGCTTTGCAGCCCGGCTCTGTCGATCCCGCCGCAGCGGCCAAGGTGGCATTGGATGGGTTCGATGCCGCGATCGACAATACAACGCGAAATCAGACGGTGCTCGGCACTCGCCTTGCCTGGGTCGAGGTGATTCAGGACAACCAGCAGAATCGCGCTCTGACGGTGGCCGAACAGCAATCCGATCTGGGCGATACCAACCTTGGCGATGCCGTCGCGCGTTTGCAGCAGACGCTTGCAGCTCTTGAGGCCAGCCAATTGAGCTTCACACGGGTCGCCAATCTCACCCTCTTCAACGCGCTTTGATCGCGGCGAAACCTTAGGAGCCAGACCACTATGTTTGCCGCCATCGGCATCGTTGTTCTGATTGTTCTCGTCTTTGGCGGGTTCATCTTGGCCGGTGGGTCTATGGGCCCGATCCTTGCCGCGCTTCCGCTCGAATTCATGATGATCGGCGGCGCCGCCTTAGGCGCGACGCTGATCGGCAACTCGATGCACGAGATCAAGTTGCTGGGCGCTGGCCTGGGTAAGGTGTTCAAAGGCCCCAAGTTCACCGATGATGATCATATTGACGCGATTGCGCTGGCGTCAAAGCTGATGAAACTGCTGCGATCCGAAGGCGCCGTTGCGCTGGAAAGCCATGTGACCGACCCAGCCAGTTCGGCCATTTTCAGCGAGCATCCGCGCCTGCAATCAAACGAAACCGTCGTCGGTATGATCTGCGATCCGCTCACGCTGATGGTCGTGTCCTCGGGAACGCTCGATACGCACGCACTTGAGGACATCATCGACAACGCGATCAAAACTCAGCTGCACGAAATGGAAGAGCCAGAGCACGCGATCCAATCGTTGGCTGACGCGTTCCCCGCGCTTGGGATCGTCGCGGCGGTCTTGGGCGTCATCAAGACGATGGGTTCGATCAACGAACCGCCCGAAGTGCTGGGCAAAATGATCGGCGGCGCGCTAGTGGGGACGTTTTTGGGCGTGCTGCTCGCCTATGGTTTTGCGGGACCCATGGCGAGCCGCCTCAAACAGATCAACGCCCACGACAAACAGATCTTCTATTCGATCAAGCAGGTCATCATCGCTAGCCTGCACGGCTATCCGCAGCCCATGGTGCTCGAAGCCGCGCGTTCGGGTCTGCCCCCGGCGCACCGACCTAAGTTGACCGATCTGCTCGACACGATGAGGGGGCGCTGACGCCATGGCTGACGCCCCACCTGCGACGGAGCCGCTGGCTCCGATCATCGTCAAGAAGATCACGATCGAGGAAGGCGGCGGCCACCATGGCGGCGCGTGGAAAGTTGCCTATGCCGACTTCGTAACCGCGATGATGGCGTTCTTCCTTCTGCTGTGGCTGCTGGGCGCGACCGAAGAGAATCAGCGCAAGGGGATCGCCGATTACTTCACTCCGACGCTCGTCAAAATGCGCCAGAAAGGGGCGGGCTCGGACGGGATGCTGGGCGGCGCTTCGATCACGGATGTCGACAATTACCCCAATTCGCAAGGTCAGACCGGCACCATGTCGATTACGATTCCGCGTGGGGCGGTGGGCGGTCCGATGGAAGGGGGAGGCCGCGGAGAGGCTGAGGAGATCCAACGCAAGATCGAGAAGATCCGCGAGGAAATCCGCGAGAAGCTTTCCGAGAAGAAGAACCTTTCGCGCCTAGTACGGCAGGTGCGCGTCATGCGGTCACCCGAAGGTATTCGGATTGATCTGGTGGATGATGCGGACTTCTCGATGTTTGCCTTGGGCACGACGGTGCTAACACTGGAAGCGCAGCAATTGCTTGAAGCGTTAGGCACCACTTTGGCTGAGGGGCCTTCTCCGCTGATCCTGCGCGGACACACGGACTCCCTGCCATGGCGTCCCGGAGTGATAGCGAACAATTGGTCGCTTTCGGCGGGTCGCGCAGAGGCGACGCGCCAGGCGCTCATCCGCAACGGCGTGGCCGGACGTCGCTTCTCGCGAATCGAGGGCGTGGCTGACCGTGAACCGTTGATCGCGGCCGACCCAGCGGACCCGCGCAATCGGCGCATCTCACTGCTGTTGCTGGAAGGCACCAGCGCGATCACCCGCCCCGCCATACGCATCCCTGAAGATAAGACTGTCGCGCAATCGGGCGCTGACACTGAGGGGTAGCCCCAAGGGTGTCAGAAGGTGCCAACTAACCATGTTGGCTTAGCCTAAATCCCATCGATCGCCCGGTCATCACGATGGGAACAGCCAATGAAACCAGCTGAGTTATCGCCGTTCTCTCCACGAGTGTCGTCGCTTGCAGATGCGATGGGCGAGGTTCTTCAAGAAGCGGCAAATGGGGTGGTTCTCCCACGTTTCCAGCGGCTTTCGACACAGGACATTTCTGAAAAATCGCCCGGTGACCTCGTCACCAGCGCGGACCAAGACGCCGAGCGTCTGATTGCAAACGGTCTGGCTCGGCTCGATCCCCATGCACGGTTTGTGGGTGAGGAGAGCTGCGCTCGTGATCCCTCACTGCTGGATGGCTTGGATGATGGCAACGCTTGGATTGTTGATCCGATCGATGGCACTGGCAATTACGCTGCGGGTCGCGGGCCGTTTGCGATGATGGCGGCCTATGTGTCGAAAGGCGAAGTGGTGACCTCGGCGATCCTTGATCCGCTTTCCGGAAGGCTTATGACCGCCGAGCGCGGTGCGGGCGCATGGTTTGATGGGGAACGACTTGCGTCCGGCTGCTCGTGCAAATCGCTGTCATCCCTGCAAGGAATCGTCAGTCACTTTCAGCGCCCAGCAGCGAAGCAAACCGCGATAGAGAGACTAGAGCAACACGTTGACGCTATTCTTCCGACGCAGCGCTGCGCCGGGGCGGAGTATCCGAGGGTCGCCAGCGGCAAGATCGGCTTTGCGCTGTATTGGCGCACCCTCGTGTGGGATCACGCGCCTGGAGTGCTGTTCCTGGAAGAGGCTGGGGGCAAGGCCGCTCGATTGGATGGCGCACCGTACCGCGCGGGCGATCCAAGCGGCGCGATCCTGCTCGCCCACTCGCCTGAAACCTGGGATCAAGCGGCGGCTGTTCTCTCGCGATAGGATTGCGCCTTGGCCAGTGCGTCAAACTCCATCAGGCTTTTAAGCAAAACCGGCATTTCCTTGATCGGCACCATGTTGGGCCCGTCGCTCGGCGCGCTGTCGGGATCTTGGTGCGTTTCGATGAAGACGCCGGCCACGCCCACCGCTACTGCAGCGCGCGCCAGCGTAGGGACAAATTCACGCTGACCGCCCGAATACGTGCCTTGACCGCCGGGCTGCTGCACCGAATGGGTCGCGTCAAAAATGACCGGATAGCCAGCGCCCGCCATGATCGGCAAGCTGCGCATGTCGTTGACCAACGTGTTGTAGCCAAAGCTTGTCCCCCGCTCGCATAGCATCACGCGCTTGTTGCCCGTGCTCGCGATTTTCGCGGCGACATTCTCCATGTCCCAGGGCGCAAGGAACTGCCCTTTCTTCACGTTGATCGCGCGGCCTGTATTGCCAGCAGCGAGCAACAGATCGGTCTGGCGGCACAAAAAAGCAGGGATCTGAAGGACGTCCACTGCCTCCGAGACCGGCGCGCATTGCGCCACGTCGTGGACATCAGTGATAACTGGGCAACCATATGTTTCGCGGATCTGGGCAAACACATCGAGCGCCGACGCAAGGCCAAGCCCGCGCGGCGAGTGGATTGAGGTGCGATTGCCCTTGTCGAACGAGGACTTGTAGATCAGCCCTAATCCCAATGACATGCACACTTCGGACAAGGCTGAGGCCATCTCGAGCGCGTGATCGCGGCTTTCCATCGCGCATGGGCCAGCGATGATGGCCAGCGGTTTGTCGTTGGCGATTTCGAGTGCGCCGACCTTCACGGATCGCATGATTACATTCCTCTCAAAAGGTCCCAAAGCGAGCGAGAATGTCGTTTACATCACGACCTCTTGCCGCGCTCACGGCGATGCGAGCTTCGTTTTCGATGACGTCCCAGGCCGCTTTCTCGACCTCGGCCCAGCGCGCTGAAGGAATGACCACGACGCCGTCTTCATCGGCGAACACGACGTCCTGATTGCGGACCTCGACTCCGCCCATCGTCACCGGCTGGTTCATGGATCGCAGCGTTCCTTCGAATTTGATATCGTTGCAGTGGCTGGCGTGCGCGTAGACCGGAAAGCCGAGAGCGCGAATATCGGCGGTGTCGCGCGTCACGCCGTCAATCACCGCGCCGACCGCGCCGGATCGGATCGCGAGATTGGCGTTGAGATCGCCGAAATAGGCACGCTCTGGCACCTCGTTGGCGACCATGATGACATCACCGGGCCGCACGAACGCGTAGGACTGAAGTGCGCCGTAGATCCCTTTCCATGCATCGGTCGGATCATCCGGTTGGATCGCTCCGATCTCCAACGTCTTGGCGCGGCCGAGCAGCCGCCCACCACTGGTCGGCTGGATGTGCGATGGCAGAACGGCGTTGATCCCCAGCTCTTTGGCAATGTCAGCAAGCACCGTGGAGGAGAAATGAGGCGCCATGGCGCGAAATCGTGTCGCCTCGCTCGCCCGTTGACCCGCCGCCAGGGTCTCCGCCAGATTGAGATCTTGTTTAGTGTTCACATCCACTTGCTCGACCGGATCTAGATCGAACAGGATTGGCGTTTCGCCGAAGCGCCGCATCGGTAACTCGCCGCTCGCAGGACGGCGGACCATGTAAAGGCTCATCGCCTCGATCACCGTTTCGGGCAGGTCGACGCTGTTGGGAATGCGGCCGGAACCATAGAGCGGGGCAGCGTCCTCCCAGCAATACTGCTTGGTGCGGCTCACACCCACCAAACTATCTGCGTCCGGGCTGGCCAGAAGCGCCTCGATTGCCCGGCTCAATGTGTCCTTGGTCACGAAGGGCGCGGTGCACAGGGCTTGCACCCAAATGTCCGCATCGGGTCTTTGACGACATTCCCAGGCGAACATTGCGTGACCATCGGCGGCGTTTGAGGCGAGATCTTGCGGGCGCTTTAGCCAGGTGACGGGCAGGTCCTCAGCCTTGGCCGCAATCTCGTTGCAATCGGTGTCGAGGCACACTTCAGTGATCGCAGAACAATCGAGCGCCTGACGCAGTTTGCGTTTGAAAAGATGCTCGCCATCCAAAATTGCCAGATTCTTCTGCGGGACGCGTTCGCTGGTGCCTTTGGCGGGCACGAAGGCGATAATCTTGAGTGGGGCGTTCATAGCGCTACTCACCCGTTCACATCGTTCGCGTGGAGCATACCGAGCACGCGGCCGACATCGTCCACCACGGGCAGGACCAACCAATCCGGGCCGTCACTTTGACGCGTCATCAAGATATCGCCCAGAGTGGATTCGGGCGGCGCTGTCAGCGGATCGGCGCGCATCAGCTCGCGCGCGGTTATTCCGGCCAAGGTAGGGCCGGCTTGCAAATGGCGACGCACATCGCCGTCTACCACAAGGCCCAGCAGCGTGTTGTCCGCGCCTACGACGCAGGCAGCGCCCATACGCTTGGCCGACATAACCGAGAGCACTTTGAGAACATCCGTGTCCGGGGTGACAATGGGCAGGTCCTCCCCCTTTCGCATGATATGGGCGACAGGGACCATTCTCTGCCCGAGCAACCCGGCAGGGTGGTGACGCAGGAAGTCTTCACGCGTAAACCCACGCAACCGACTGACTGCGACCGCCAGCGCGTCTCCAATCGCAAGGTGCAACGTGGTTGAGGAGGTTGGCGCCATACCGATATGATCGGCTTCGTGTTCAATCTCGGCCAAAATACAGTGATCCACCGCCTCGGCGAGCGGTGATCCGGCGCGCCCGACAATCCCGATCATCGGACATGCGCGCGCTTTCAAAAGCGGAAGCATCCGCATGATTTCCTCGGTCGATCCGCTGTTGGATAATAGGACCACCAGACTGCCCGGCTTCACTGCGCCCAGATCGCCATGCGCCGCTTCGGCGGCGTTGACGAAGACGGCAGCGGTGCCAAGACTTGAGAAGGTCGCGGCAAGCTTGGCTGCGATATGACCCGATTTGCCTATCCCGATGAAGATCACCGGCCGGGATTGAGCGGCTATTGTGGCGATGGCTGCGGCGACACTTGCCTGTTCGGCTTCGAGGAACCGGGTGAGCGCGTCGCGTTCTTGCGCGATAACAGCACGGAACCAAAGGTCCTCTTTCGTGCCTGACGCTTCGTCTAAGGCGCGTATGGGCGTGATCGCGTTCATCAGGCGGCCTTTGCCCAGTCGGCGGCGAAATAGGCGAAGTTGGCTTCCCACCGGTTCGGGTCGCATGGGGTCTCGAGGCGGCTCAATATCTCGTCGCCGGTCAATTCCAGATTGCGGGGGCAGCCGAGATTGTTGGCGGTGTGGTAGGCAAACCAAGTTTTGGCTGACGCTTGATCAGGCGCGGCGATGGACCGTTTGGAGAGCCCGTCGAGAAAGGGTTCAAGCTCCTCATTGGCGTTCATCCAAGCACCCGTGGCAAAGCGTGAAAGGCGAAGCATCGGCGTGCCGTGAAACCCGGCCATCGCGTACACTTTAGAGTCGCCCAGGATGACGCCATCCGCTGTTGTCATCAAAAAGTTCGATGCGCGCGTGCCGATGGGCGTCTTGCCGGGAAGCAGTTTCATGCTTGACCCATTGGCGCGCACCACACGCGCAACAGCGCTGTTATCCAAATGCGCTTCGTTCAAAGGATGGTTTGTGAGCGCCAGGAACACTCGGTCGCCCAGCCTCTCGCTTAGCTCTTCCAGCATGGCCGCGTTCGGCGTCGCGCCGACACGGTGCACGGTGTAGAAATTCTCTTCGTGCTCGTATTCTAGGGGAAGGAAAACAACTGGGCGGTCGCTTGGCAGGTCGGCCCATTCGTTGAGGTAGTCGTTTTGCACGTCTTGCAGTTGATCGGAGCGCCGCATCGCGTCCCAGTACGGTTCAATCATAGCGTCGAGCTGCGCGGTCTGATCAGCAGACAGATCGGGCATCACGCCATGATCGAACGGGCAGATCGTAAAATGAAAGCTGTCTGGACCCAGCCGCAGCGGGTCCGCCGCGCCTTCGGTAATGTGGCGCACGACGCCCGGAAACGCTTTGACCGTATCAAAGTCCGCTGATCGGCAGATCGTGTAATCGGGGGCCAGGTCTTGGACGAATGCCACAATGCCCTCCCGCTCAATTGGGTCGGTGCGCATTGATGGGTGGCCAGCGTCGTTGACGATGTGCCAACAGATATCGGGCATATTGGCGCAAAGCTGGATTTCGGTTTTGCCAATCCCTGTGTTGCGCCAAGGCGGGGGCGCGATCACATGGATTTTGTGGTCGTTCGCCAACCGTTCGATCACCGGCTTCACGATCCGGGCGAACCACCAGGGTGTGATCACCGGCAAATAGAACAGAATGCGCATCCAGACCTATCCTGCGTTCACCGCGCAATGGCGGTCTTCTTTCGTGTCGAAGGGTCTCGCTAGGGCGCTTATGGTTTTCATCCTTTGACCATGCTCACTAGGGTTGATGACTAGGGGTTGTACGTGGGACCGTGCCCCTCAACACGGCGCCACTCCCTTAGCGAGGCCGCCGTGATAAGGATCGCGATCCCTGTGCGCCTCAGGGGAAACTCTAAGCGGAAACCCGGGGCTTAAGCTTACCCCCTCGTAAACCATGAGTTTTTAGCTCCCGAATGGACCCAGTTCTGGAGAGCTCTCTTATGTACGACCCTATTCTTCCCGCTGACCTGCCGCGAGCGCTTGACCGTGTGGGTGATGCGATAAAGGTGCTGTCGCTCGACTGTTTTGACACGCTGATCTGGCGCGATTGCCATGGGCCGAATGATGTCTTTCGCGGCGTTGGGTCGGTCACCCATGGGCAACGAGTGGTGGCGCAGACCGCGTCACGCCATGCGAAACGCGCGCTCAAAAACAGCGTCGAGGTCAGCCTCGCTGAAATCTACGCCGCCGCCATGCCCGGCGCTCCGCGTGATGCGATAGCGGCGGCAGTGCAGGATGAACTCGACACCGAAACGGCGACCTGTTTCGCCTTTGCACCCGCCGTCGAATTGATGCGCGCAGCCAAAGACCGCGGGCTCAAGATCATCCTCGTTTCGGACACTTTTCTGACCGCCCAGCAGCTTTGCACTCTGATCGAACGAGTCGCAGGAACTGAAGTTGTGAATATGATCGACCGTGTCTTTGCAAGTTGCGAGGCCGGCGTTTCAAAGGCTCAGGGGTTGCTTGGCAAAGTGCCCAAGGCGATGAAGTGTCGCCCCACCGAAATTCTGCATATCGGCGACAATCCGAAGGCGGACTTGGAAGGCGCGCGCGCCGTTGGCATCCCGGCGCTGCACATGGTGCAGTTTACGTCGGGCGCACAGCAGCGCCTGCGGCTAGAGCGCGCGTGCAGCGAAATTCTAGGTTATTCCACGGCAGGGGTCGAAGGACTGCAGCCTCATCGCGCCCCGCTTGCCCTGCACGAGCCGGCGATTGAGGACCCCGCGCGCCGCTTGGGTTTCAGTGTATTGGGGCCGATCACCTACGCATATGATCAATGGCTGAGAGCCGAAGCCGCGGCGTTGCGGCGCGAACATGGCGGACAGGTCCATTGGCTATTCATGCTGCGCGACGCGCACCTGTCGCACCGTGTACATTGCGCAGGTGTCGGTGCGGATAGCGCCGCACGTATCGGGATCAGCCGTGTCGTTGCCAGCGGCGCGGCGCTGGCTTCGCGTGAGGTCTATCGGCGCCAGCGAGCGCAGTATCATGGTGTGGATCCTGACCGTTTCGCTCGCCAGATGCTATTCACCGAGCAGGAAGTCGACACGATTGTTGGCGATCCCAAGACCGAGGACGCTATCACGGGAGCGCGCGAAAAGGTCTACGCCGAACTGCGATCGGGCAAACGCGAGAAGATCACCATGCGCCGCGCCCGTGCTTTGGCCGACCGATTGATCGCGCATATCCGCGCTGAATGCGATCCCAATCCCGGCGATACACTGATGCTGATCGATCTGGGCTATGATGGATCGACCCAGAACGCCATTTCATCTCTATTGAGCGAGGCATTCAATTGCCATGTTGCCGGGCGCTACATGCTGCTGCGCGAGATGACGGTGAGCGGGCTCGACAAGAAGGGCCTGATCGATGCGCGCGACCTTGGGACTTCGATGGTCTTGGGGCTAACCAGAAACTCCGCTTTGATTGAGCAGCTGTCGACCTGTGATATGGGCTCGGTGATCGACTACACACCCAGCGGTCAGCCCGTTCACAAGGTCAGTCCGGTGAACCCGCGCCAATCCGCTTTGCGCGAAAAGGTGCAGGACGGCTGCGTGGCGTTTTCCAAAGCGATGCAGACCTCGCCAATCATTCGACAGGCTAAGTCGGCGCATAGCGAACGCGCGTGGCGAGAAGCGGCGGCCAGCGCGTTGATGCGCTTAATGTTTTTGCCTCTGCCCGAAGAGCTCGAGATCCTGGGTAGCTTTGAGCATGACTTTAATTTCGGGGCCGAGCATATGGTCGCGCTGTTTGACAACGATTCCGCGCGCGATGGCTTGCGCCGGCGCGGTCTGTTCTATCTCAAAGGGGTGGAACGCATGTATCTGCCAGCTGAACTGGCCGCCGAACCGATCGAAGCGCGGCTCTCGCTTTTGGTGCAGACGGTCAAGCGGTTGGGCCTGACCTACGCCGATACGATGGGCGCGGCTTTGGAATTGGAGGCTATCCACTTCGGTTCCAGCCAATCACGTACGCAGCGCGTTGCGGCGAACACGACCTATGAAGGTTATTATGTGATCCGCCTGCCTCTGCCCGCGCGGGGACAAGGCTGGGCCATCAAATTTGGGGATCAGTTCGAGCTCGTTGAAATCGGTTCGATCACGCGGTCTTCGGTCGCATCGCTTGTTGGGTGGACCGGGCAAGCGCCCGAGCGCGTCGAGGCTTTGTTCGATGGCATGCAAGAAGTCGCGGCGTCCATCTTGTCATGTGAAAGCGAAGAAGCGGTCCTGGTAATCCCTCCCATGGAGAGCGAGACAGACCAAGACGCACAGATGGTCGAGGTTGTCTTTCGCCCGTTACGCGCCAAAGGCGCTGAGGTCCCCGCGCTTGGGGTGGCTGCGACTCAGAGTCGAGAGACCGCTGAAGCGGCGTAAAGTCTTAAGCGGGGTGTCCGATCCGGTTCGTGCAACGCAACGCACGCGCGGTCGTGACCCCAAGGCGTGCAAGCGGATGTGTGCATGCTCACAAACAACACACAAAAAACCCGGAGCCATTTCTGGCTCCGGGTCTCTTTGCCGCCCCCGGCGGGAGCTTGCGTTGGTCGAAAGGTCTTATCGCAGCAGCGACAGCACATTCTGCTGCGACTGGTTGGCCTGCGAAAGGATCGCGGTTGAGGCCTGACCAAGGATCTGAGCTTTGGCGAGCGCGGTGGATTCCGCACCGAAATCGGCGTCTTGAATTCGCGACCGGGCGTCGGCCAGGTTGGTCGAGGTCGTGGTGAGGTTGTTGATCGCAGCTTGGAGACGGTTCTGCCCGGCACCCAGCGACGATCGGGTCGTGTTCACCGCTTGAAGACCAGCGTCAACGTTGGTGATGGCGGTGGCAGCGTTGGTCGCCGAGCTGACATCAAGGCCGGCGGCATCGAGGTTGGTCGTGTCGATCGCGGTGCTCGTCAGCGTGACCGAACGGCCCGCGTCCAGCTGAATGTTGACCGAGACGTCCGACCCGCTTGTGCCGAACACGCTGATCCCGTTGAATTCGGTGTTGCTCAGGATGTCGTCGATCTGCGCCGCGATTTCGGTAACTTCGGTGTCGAGGAAGCCACGGTCGGTATCGTCCAGTGTGCCGTTCTGCGATTGCACGCCCAATTCGCGAACACGCTGCAGAAGGTTGGTCACTTCCTCCAAAGCGCCTTCAGCGGTCTGCGCCAGAGCGATGCCGTCATTGGCGTTTCGAATGCCTTGGTTGATGCCGCGAATGTCGGAGGTGAAGCCGGTCGCGATCGAAAGCCCCGCGGCGTCGTCGGCAGCCGAGTTGATCCGGTTGCCGGTCGACAGGCGCTCAAACGCGTTTTGCAACTTTTCGTTGGCCTGAGTGCTGGCGGCCTGGGCGCGCAGTGCGGAAACGTTGGTGTTGATAACAGTCATTTGGGTCAAACTCCCGTGTGTGTGTTCAAGGGGCAGCGTACGGGCGTTGGGTTCGGATTGTCCGCAACTGCTGAGATGTAGAGCGACCAGCGGATCGGATCTTTAAGCGGGAAATTGTCAGGAGCCCTTTGGCGATGGACTTCGCGCGGGGGCTAAAAGGATTCCGCGTCCTATCAGGCGAGCGCTCTACGCATCATTCCGCTTACGCGATCCTACGAGGGCTTAAATTTGCGACATTTTGGACGGCTGGGCGGCAAACCCTGGCCGTTGCTCAGGAACACGCGCGCTTTTCGCGTTGGCCTGGGCGGCAAGATCCGGCCCTTCCAGCGCCCGCCCATGCGGTCGCCTGGGCTGGCCAAGAATTCGACGCGTAAACACATCCTAGACAAGAGCCCGTTTCATGCCGATCAGTCCGCAGCCCCAGCCGCGATACGAACCGAGTGTCCGTTTAACTCCGAAGCGGGATAAGGGGCAGTATCGCTCGTCATCGGGTAGTGATCCCTCTGCCGCTTATGACGCCATTGGCTCCAACCCCGATGCCAAAGATCTTCTCGCGCGCCATGGGGCTCTGCTCGATCCCGTTCTGCCTCTGCTCAGCCCTGTTTGGCAAAAGTCGCGGTTATCTCTCGGCGAATACGGCGAGTTTGCACACCCACCCGAATGTCGGCCTGAAGAAAGACTCGAAGTTGATCTGCGCCATGGTGATCGCGCGGCCCTGGCGCGGCTTGGCGATGCGCGTGTGGCGCTGACTTACAATTCGGGCGCGCTGGAATCGGCGCGCGCGGCGCTAAGCGCGATCGCCAGTTTCTCCGGCGCTTCGAAAGGCGGCTGGCCGGTGGCGCGTGATGAGAAAAGCCTGGCGCTGCTTACTCTCGCTGAACGGATTGCGGGTGCGAACATACCGGTACTGCTCGAAGGGCCGACCGGTACGGGCAAGGAAGTCCTAGCCCGCTTTGTCCATCGCCGTTCCGCGCGCCGCGATGGGCCGTTTGTCCCAGTGAACTGCGCGGCGATGCCCGAAGCGATGCTGGAGGGCATGCTGTTCGGCCATCGCAAGGGCGCGTTCACCGGTGCGGGCGAAGCGCGCGACGGGTTGTTCCGGGCCGCCGATGGGGGGACACTGCTTCTCGATGAGATCGGGGAATTGCCGCTGGCGCTGCAGGCCAAGTTGCTGCGTGTCTTGCAGGAAGGCGAGGTGCTGCCTTTGGGCGAGACGACGCCGATCGCGGTTGATGTGCGCGTCGTTGCCGCGACAAATCGGCGCCTCGTTTCCGAGGTTCAAGCCGGACGGTTTCGTGAAGACCTGCTTTACCGTCTCAACGTCTTTCCATTGGAGATCGCTGCGCTGCGCGACCGACCAGCGGATATCGCCCCTCTCGCCTTTGGTATGCTGCTGCGCCACGCATGCCGACCGGTGCAAAATCGCGCGGGCGCGCGTCCCGATCCAGCCTGGCTATCCGGCCAAGCGATTGCGCTGCTGGAGACGCACGCTTGGCCCGGCAACGTGCGCGAGCTTGAAAACGTCATTCGACGCGCCATCCTGTTAGCCGGGGACGAACCGCGCATTGGATCGGAGCATATCGTTTTCGACCAGTTCGCCCGTCCGGTCGCCAACGATGCGGCGGCTTCGCATGCCACGATCAGTTTGTCCTCCAGCCATTCGTCCCTGTCCGACATCGCGTTCAATTCGGAGGCCGATGCAATCCTCGCGGCGCTTGCAGAACATAGTGGCCACCGGGCCCGAACGGCCAAGGCGCTGGGCGTTTCCGAGCGCACTCTTCGCTACCGACTGGCGGCCATGCGCGACGCGGGGCTCCTGCCGAATGAAGGAGCCGACAAATGAGTCCCAACGTAACTGGTTTGATGGAAGTGATGGCGCTGCGCCAGGAGCTGCTCGGCCGCAGCGAAGCCCTGCGCAATGTGCGCGTTGCGAGCGGTGCGGCCCCCGATGCCAACGCCGCGCCCGCAGTCGATTTCGCGCAAACGCTGCAAGGCGCGCTGCACAAGGTTAGCGCTGTTCAAAAGCGCTCGGCCGATATGCAAGTGGCGTACGAAACGGGCGAGGTATCCGACATCGCGCAAGTTATGCTGGCGCGGCAGGAAGCGGGCATTGCGTTCGAAGCGACCCTTCAAGTGCGCAACAAGCTTTTGAACGCCTACACTGAAATCATGCGGATGGGGGCCTGAGTAAGTGGCTGACGCAACGCTTCCGGTCTCCGCCGAACCAACTTTGGTGGAGACCCCGTCCAGCGCGAGCATGGGCTCAGGCCCTACAGAGTGGCAGGCCTGGCTCAGCGCATTCACCACCCAACCCGCATTCAAACGCGCGCTGCCCGCGCTCATCGGTTTGGGAGCGATCGCGGCGGTGGCGCTGGTGTACATTGCCATCGCAGGATCGCCGCAGCGAATGCTCTACGGTAACCTTTCCGATTCCGAACGAATGTCCGTGGTCGATGCGTTGGAAACGGGCGGCATTGCCTACCAGATGAACAACGCAACCGGCGCGATCACTGTGACCGAAGACGACTTTTATCGCGCCAAGATGCTGCTTTCCAGCAATGGAGGGGTCGCCGCGCCGCAAGGGGCGAGCGAAATGCTCGATTCGATTCCCTTGGGCTCCAGTCGCACGCTGGAAGGCGAGCGCTTGCGCCTCGCGCGTGAGCGGGAATTGAAGCTTACCATTCAAGAAATCGATGGGATCGAAGGCGTGCGCGTGCATCTTGCAACGCCTGAACGTTCGGTCTTTGTACGCAGCTCCAATCCGCCCAGCGCCAGTGTCATGCTGCGTCTTGTGTCAGGCCGTTCGCTGAGCCAGCCGCAAGTGGACGCGATCGTCAATCTGGTCTCCGGCTCAGTCCCTGGCATGAGCGCGGATGCGGTGCGCGTGGTGGATCAGAACGGGCGACTGTTGTCCGCCGCCAGTGATCCGGAAATGGACGGGCTGACGCTGCAACGCGAATTCGAAGCGAAGCTTCAGGGGCAACTTGCAACCTTGCTCACGCCGCTCCTTGGTGAAGGAAACTTCTCTTCCCAAGTGCAGGTGGAGCTTGATCAAAACGAGGTGACCAGCGCGCGCGAAACCTACGATAAGGACGGCGCTGTTCGGTCTGAGAACGAACGCAAAGTCACCCGCATGACCGCGCGCCAGCCCGGCGGAGTTCCCGGTGTGACCGCAAACACACCGCCGCCTGACGCCGCCTTGGTTGATGGCCCGCCGCAGGGGAACAACGCTCCCGAAACGCAAGCCGCCAAAAAACCGACGACACCAGGCGATAGCGAAAGCGCGATCCAGCGCGCATACGAGCTCGACCGCGAAGTGGCGGTGACGGCAAAGCGTGCTGGTGGTTTGACCCGGCTGTCCGTTGCGGTTGCGGTCAGCCAGGAAGCGATGAGTGCAGCGGCGCCACTTACCGGCGAAGAGCTGGAGGCGCTGGTGAGCGCCGCTGTCGGCGCGGACACAGCGCGCGGCGATACCGTCAAAATCGCGGTCAGCGCTTTTGGTAGCCCCGAAATTACTCCGCTCGCTTTCTATGAAACGCCGTGGTTTGCTCAGATCCTGCGATACGGGGCCGCGCTTATCGCGGTTCTGCTTGTCCTCCTCTTAGCGGTGCGCCCTATGGTTGCAGGGTCAGGTCCCAAAACCAAAGAAGCCAAGACCAAAAAGGGCAAAGACAAATCAAAGGCCCTTACCTCGGACGCGCAGGATGGCGAGGGGCCATCCGCGCTTGAAAACGCCGTTCAGGGTAACGACGCCAGCCTTTCGGCGGGCGACCCGTACGCTAGCTTGCCCGAACAGGTGCGCTTGGCTCGAACGTTGGCCAGCAAACAGCCCGACCGTGCTCTCGACGCGCTCCAACGAATGCTGCAACCCTCCGACCCCGAACCCGGAAAGGCGGCTAGCTGATGGCGAGTAGCGATCTTCTCGAAGCCGGCGCGACCGATACACAAACCGGATCCGAAGCTCTAATGAACCGCGTCGAACGCGCGGCGGTGTTCCTTTCTCTTTTAAGCGACGAAGAGGCCGCCGCATTGCTTGGCCGAATGGAACCCGCTGAGCTGGAGCAGATCGGCGCCGCGATGTGCGCGCTGGGCGATATCGAGCAACCGCATATTGTCGAGGCTTTGGGAGACTTTGTGGTGGAAGCCGACCGCGAAATATTGCCCGCCAAAGGTCGCCCTGATCGTGTTCGCGCACTTCTGGAGCGCTCCTTGGGCGAAACCAAAGCGGCGAGCATGATGCTGCGGATCGAACCCGAATCACGTCCACGCTCGATCGAAATGGCGCGCTGGCTTGCTCCCTCGGTCGTGCTCAAACTGGTGGAGGATGAACACCCCCAGGTCATCGCCGCCTTGCTGTTGATGCTGGAGCCTGAACCCGCCGCCGAAGTGCTGTCCGCATTGCCCGAGGAGGCGCAGACCAACGTCGTTTCGCGCGTGGCGAAGATGCAATCGGTCTCCACGCAGGCGATGGGCATGATCGACAATCTCTTGTCGCAGCGTATCGGCGCTAACTTTGGTGCCAGCGCGCTTACTCTTGGTGGCCCCCGCGAGGCGGCCAACCTCATCAATCTGTCCGAAGGCGACCTAAGAAACACAGTCCTGCCCGCTATCGCGCAAGTCGACGGATCGCTGGCGGAACGGATCGAGGAAGAGCTGTTCACCTTCGAAATGCTGCTTGAGCTTGATCCTCAGAACATGGGTCGCCTGCTGCGCGATGTAGACAACGAAGCGTTGGTCGATGCGCTAAAGGGCTTGCCCGATCCGAAGCGCGGTCCGTTCTTTGCCGCCATGTCAAGCCGCGCCGCTGATGGCATTCGCGATGAAATTGAACTGCGCGGACGCCTTTCCAAAGCCGACGTGCAGGCCGCGCAGCGCAAGGTCGTCGATCTGGCGCGCGATTTGGCCGATCAAGGCGAGATAAGTCTGGGAGCCGACGATGGCGAGTTTGTCTGAGGCGTACACCTCTGAATGGGTGGAGCAGACCGAGTTGCTACCTGGCGAAGGCGCGAAACACGCGCCGCAGCCTGCGTGGATCACCGCGTTGGGTGTGCACGAGATACAGGCGCAACGCGGTTTTTGCGATGCGTCGCCGTTTGAGATGCGAGGGGAGTCGCCGCATCCCACCGCCGCGCCGCAACCTGAACCCGCGACCAAGGCCGATAACCAAACCCTGCCCGAAGACGAGGCCTATATGCGCGGCTTTGCAGATGGCCATGCTGAGGCGAAGCGCGCCGGTGATGCGACGCTTGCGGGTGAGCGGGAGCGTTTGCGCGATTTACGATTGGCGTTTCGCGCGCTGGACACGGCAGGAAGAGACGCTCTGATAGAGGATCTCAACGCGACCGTTTTGACGCTGTGCGAGAGCGTTTTGGGCGAATACGCGCTTGATCGCGACGCGTTGAAGAAGCGTTGCGATCAAGCGGCGAAACGGCTGGGGGCTGGGCCACAAGGTCTGACTTTGTATCTGAATCCCGCAACGCGTGCGGCTCTCGATACGCAGGCTTTAGTGAGCTGGGACGCGAAAGACGATCCAGCGCTTGACCTCGGCGCGCTACGACTCACCAGCGCCGATGGTGCGGTGCGCGATGGTCCCGAAGAATGGATGCGCGCCATTTCCGAAACGCTTCAGACTTAAGCTATGCTCGCCGAAATCCAGCTTGAGCTTGCGCGCATGCGAGCCAGAAATCCCGAAGCCGGACCAGTCCTCACAGGGCGAGTGGTGACCTGCGATGGCGGCCTGGTCGAAGTGGCTGGTTTGCCTCTTTCCATTGGATCATTGGTCGCCATCGAACACGACAGCGGATCGGAAAGTCTGGCGGAAGTCATCGGATTTCGAGGCGGCCATTCGCTTATGATGCTACTGGGCGACACCGTGATGTTGCGCCCGGATGCCGCTGTGCGCGCTTATGGCGAACCGGGAAAGGTGCGTGTCGGTGAAGCCTTACTGGGGCGCGCCGTGGACGGCTTGGGCAATCCCATTGATGGCGGTCCGAAGCCAGTTCTCAAACGCAGCTGGCAGCTGATTGGCCGCCGCGAACGCGCGCTAGAACGCGCGCCGGTGCGCGAGGCTTTTGATTGCGGCGTGCGCGCTATCAACGCGCTCGCAACGATGGGAGTGGGGCAAAGGCTGGGTGTAATTGCGGGCTCTGGTGTCGGCAAATCGGTTCTGATTGACACGATGACCGCGCATTCGAGCGCTGATGTTACCGTTGTCGCTTTGATCGGAGAGCGCGCGCGCGAAGTATCGGATTTCGTTGCACGGCATATGAACGACAGCCGACGCGGGCGGATGGTCGTGGTCGCGGTCCCCGCCGATCACGCGCCAAATTTGCGTTTGCGCGCGGCGCAATTCGCAACATCGGTGGCCGAATACTTCCGCAATGAGGGCAAGCGAGTGCTCCTGATACTCGACAGCCTCACCCGTGTGGCGCACGCCGCGCGCGAATTGGCGCTGGTATTGGGAGAATCGGGCGCAGCAAGGGGCTATCCACCCTCCGCTTTGGCCGCTGTCACCAAGCTGATCGAGCGCGCAGGTAACGCCGCGAGCACAGGCGGCGCGATAACGGGCCTTTACACCGTGCTGGCCGAAGGCGACGACGCCAACGATCCCGTAGTCGACACCGCGAGGGCCATTCTCGACGGGCATATCTTGCTTAGCCGTGAACTCGCGCAGCGCGGGCATTACCCCGCAATTGACGTGCCCGCTTCGCTAAGTCGGGTGATGGACGATCTGGTGCCGCCCGAAACGCTGGAAGCAGCGCGGCGCGTTCGTGCTCTGATTTCTTCGCGCGAGGAGAATCGCGATCTGGTGTTGATGGGCGCCTATCGCGCGGGCAGCGATCCGGTGCTTGACGAAGCATTGCAAAAAACGGGCGCGGTCGATGCCTTTCTTCAGCAACGCCGGGGCGAGGGTGTGAGCCTGCCCCAAAGCCTGGGTGAACTGGCCGACTTGATATGAGGGAATCGCAATGAAGCGAGAAAAGCGCCGCGTGCGAGTGGCTCGTCGGCAGGCTTTGCTTGCCGATGTAAACCGGCGCGCCGCAATGCGCGGGTTGGCCGACGCGCTCGCCGAAGAAAGCCGGAGCGCAGCGTTAGCCGAGCGCAGCCTTGCGCTGACTAGGGCTTATGGAGGGCGGTCCCAGGCCAGCGATGGCGCGAGGTTGGAACACGCTGCGCGATTTGCAGGGGCCTTGGCCGTCATGGCTCAGAGCGCGGAAGCCGCGCGCGCGGATGCCAAACAGCAGAGCGAATGGCAGGCCGAAGCTTTGGGCCAGGCGCAGAGCCGGGCCCGGCGCCATGCGGACCGACTGGCCGAGGCGGTCACCGCGTATCAATCGGCCCGGGAACTACAGGCGAATGACGATATTGAAAACCGATCAAGGCCCGCGGGTCGTAGCGCTTTGGCGGGCTTGGCACGACTTGTGCAGAGCGGTTCAGAACCCAGCTCCAGCGCCGAATGACCGCTCTTCAAGGACCGCTCAATGCTTTCTCTAACGCCTCGTTCCCTTTCATCGTTGCCGCATGAAACACCCGATCCAAGCGGGATCTCAGGAACCGATCCGTCGGACGGAGCGAGCGCGGTATTCAGTCAGTCTGGTGTCGACGCACCGTCAAGTTTTCAGAGCCAGTTGAGTGCGGCCATTGAGCTGGGAAAGTCCACCTCTCAGGCTCCGCAATCACAGAAAGGCACCGCCGCCTCGACGCTTTCGACCCAAGGGGCTCCCCCCGCTGATCTTTCCGATCTGGTCGGCAAAGATCTGCCGCCCGTCGGAACGCCTTTGCCGCAAAGCCTGAAGGGAGGGGATCCAGACCCCATTCCCAGGCCGTCGGATTCACAGGCGCCATTTCCGCTCCACGCAGACGACAGTCCGGCGGTTGCGCAGCTCTCGCCTGGTTTCTCTGAACCGAGCGATAAGGCCATTCCCCCATCGTTAGCCGCGCGGTTCGCGAAGAATCTCGAACAATCGAAATCTGAAGAGATTGAAGAACCTGTCGCCATCTCACCACTAGTCACTTCCTCGAAGTCGCAGCTCTCTGCCTCTACAGAGCTGAGCTCGCAAAGCGCCGCCGGAAAAAAGAGACTGCGGGGGAATTCTCGCACTCCCTTGATGCCCGATGCCCCGACCGATCAAGCTGTGAAACTCAATACGAAGGGCCTTGCGCCCGAGGGCCGGCCCGACACTACTTCGGAGCATAAAACAGTCGAAACGCGTCAAGGTGAGATCCGACATACGGCTCGATCCGCAACACGTCGGTTGACCGCCATTCCTGTGCCGCCTCTGGCTCCAACACTAACGCCGCCCGCAGAGCAGGCGCGTGATGCGAAGGGTGCGCCGACTTTGGACACGGCCTCGGGGTCAAAGGCCCGGAAGGTGATCGCGACGCCCCAAAAGTCTGGGTTGCAAAGGCAAACGGCGAGCCCCCTTTTCGAAGCGGCGCTGCCAACAGAATTGAACGATGACAAGTCAGCTTCTCCCAAATCATTGACGGCATCGCTCGCCTCGTCTCCGAACCCTTCCTCTAGCGCTCCCAGCGGCCCCACTACCAGTCCGGCTGTTGCTGCTCCGGCTTCAACGCCTGCGCCAGTGTCACTAAACGCGCCTGCGGTCGCGAGCTCTGCAAGCGCGACGCCACACGCTTTGGTGGAAAGATATGTCGAACAGTTTGCCGATGCACGCGAAGCGGGCCGCGCCATACGACCCGAACTGACCTTGCGTCATAGCGAATTCGGCCCGGTCGGCCTTCGTATCGACGCGGGATCAAGCTCGAGCGTAAACGAATGGAGAGCCATTCTAGTGGCGCGTGATCCGGGATTTGCTCCAGCCGTTCAGGCGGCCTTGGCAGAACGTATCAGCGCCGCCAGCGAAAGCGGTCTTTCGCACAACGGCGCATTTTCGCAGCGCGGGAACGATCACGGTTCGCAGCCTTCGGGATCCAACCCATCGGGGCATTCTGGTTCGCAATCTCCCACCTCAAACGCGGGGCAAGATCAACGGTACGGGTCTTCCACAGGGGAGGGTCAAGGGTCAGCGAAACCATATTCGGGCGAAGAGACACTCGGCGGTTCCAATTCGGCCGCCGCGGACATTCTCGACACCGACACATCCGACGCCGCTGACGGGGCTTCGGGAACACCGGGCGCGCTGTTCGCTTGAAGCATCCCCAGCCTGAATCTCCAGGCGCGTTGAACTGAACTGAGCAGGAGCGGACCAGACATGGCCAACGATGCCGAGACATCCGAAGACGCGAAGTCCAAGGGCGGCACAATGAAAATGATCATTGCCTGCGCGGCGATGCTCGTTGTCGGGGCAGGTGGAGCCTATGGCGCATTCGCGGCTGGTCTGATTGGAGGTGGCGGCGACGCGGGCCCGGACCTGCCCAAGCTTGTGCGCAAAGGGGATAGCGACCCCTACGCGCTGCCTGGCGCCAAAAAAGACGAAGGGGATCCCGTCTATGGCGAGGGCGGCAGCGAATTCCGCACCGCCTATTACAGTTTTTCCGATAGCTTTACCTCGAACCTTTCCGATTCGCCAGCACTGATCCAGGTCGAGATCGCTGTATCCACGCAGCACGATGGCCGTGTTCTGGGCTGGGTAAAGACTCACGAGCTGGCGCTGCGATCCGCCATTCTGGTGCAGCTTGCCGCGACCCAGGAAGCCGACCTGTTTGATTCTGATGGGCGGACGAAACTGAAAGAAAGGCTGGCCAACGCTATCAACGCGGAGCTCGAGGAGAAAGAGGGTTTTGGTGGGGTCGATGCGGTCCATTTCAAAGGGTTTTTGGTGCAATGAACCTTGCTCAGTCATTCCAACCCGCTCGCCCATTGGCGCAGCATTGCGCCGAGTTGACCGAGCGAGGCCCAAGGCCAGAAGAACGCGCAGCCTACCTGTCCACTTGGCGCCGCGACGTCGCGCGCGAAGTGGCGCAAGATATGGCCGACCTCTTGTCGGGCGCGAAGTTGGAGGTGTCCTTATCCGAGGTTGAAACCACGCAGGGCGCGGCCGTATACAAACGTATTGGCCCGGTCGCCGCGAACAGCCTTTTACGTTGCGGAGCGGATGATCAGACCGCGCTTTTAAGTATCTCAATCGAGACGGCGATCGCGCTGACAGATCGCAGTTTTGGCGGTCCTGGCGAAGCCGAATCCACCCCACCTGAAAGCCTCCCGCGTTCGGCCGCCTTGCTTGTTGAGCAGGCCGGGCAAACCATCGCGCGCGCCATCGCGCGGGTAAGCGCCGGCGGTGGTCAGTTTGGCGAGGCGGAGGGGGACGTGATTGTACGCAGCGAGAACGCGTCGCGACTAAAGCCATTTAGCTCATCCACCCAGTGCGCGGTGTTCACACTCGAAATCAGAGCGGCCGATGGCGTTAGTTGGGCCGGAACTCTCGCAATGGGCGCTGATCAATTGGACGGTCTGTTGCCGGGTCTGGGCTCGCCTCCCCCCGCCAATGACGACAACGACCGCGAAACTATGCGAGAACTGACGCACCCGGTCGGCCCGGTTTTTGGCGACATGCCGCTTCCGCTTAAAGCCGTTCTGGCGGAATTCGAATTGTCGCTGGGTCAAATTGAGCAATTGGCGCCCGGTGACACAATTCCGCTCGCGACTGCGCGCCACATCCCCTTGCGGCTCGACACCCAATTGGTTGCTGGCGGCACACTGGGAACGATCGAGGGGCGGTTGGCTTTGAAGTTGACTTCGATTCCTCATTCGGCCGCTGCGATATCTTCAGCACCGCTTGAGGGGACACCCGCATGAGCAATCTCAGTCCCGCTCTGATGCGTTTTGGCGCCGTGTCGGTTCGCCTGTCGGTCGAACTGGGCCGCACTGATATGCCGCTACGCGATGTCTTGTCTCTGGAACAGGGCAGTGTGGTGGACCTTAATCGCCAGACCGACGAACTGCTTGATATCACCGCCAATGGGAAAGTCGTCGCGCAAGGTGAAGTGATTGCCCAGAGCGGCAAATTTGCGCTTCGGATTGTTACTATGGTGGGCGAGGATCCCAGCGCGTCAAGCTCAGCGCCATCCATGCAGCTTAATCCGGGCCCGCCTTCTTTTGTCGAGCCAAGCTCTACCGCGACTGACACCGCTCCACCGCAAGCGAAGGAAAACGTTGCAAGCGAATCCGACCAGGAGCCAGGCGCATGATGGTTGACTATCTTACTAGGTTAGCGCTGCTCTTGCCGCTGCTCGGATTGATGATCTGGGGGAGCCTTAGGCTCACCAAGTATCTGCAAACCCGAATGGTCGGGTTGCAAGGGGTCGGGGCAGGGCGACGCATCGAATTGGTCGAGACGACCTTGCTCGCGCCGGGCATGAAGCTAGCCGTTATACGCTTTCACGACCGCGAGATACTGCTCGGTTGTTCGCGCAACGGGCTTGTGCGGTTAAGCGACATGAAGGCGCCTGAAAGCCACGCGGAAAGCCAAATTCGCGCCATAGCGGCCGAAGCGTAATGCGCCCCGCAAAGCTACTCGCCGCGTTCGCAGGCTTAGGCGCGTTAACCATGTTTGTGGTGCCAGACGCCGCGTGGGCTGCGTCCCCTGTTTCTGAACCCGCGGGAATTGGTGCGGCGATTGAGCGCGCTCTGGGTAGCGAAGGCCCGGCGAATGATGGTGGGGACGCGCCGTTAAGCACGTCGATCCAGCTCCTCATCGTGATGGGGCTGCTCACCATGCTGCCCGCTCTGGTTCTGATGATGACGAGCTTTTTGCGGATCCTCGTCGTGCTGTCGATCTTGCGCCAGGCGCTCGGCCTTCAGGGATCGCCGCCGACGCAGGTGTTGATCGGACTGTCGCTGTTTCTGTCCCTATTCGTGATGGGACCAACCATCGATACGATCAATGTCACGGCCATCGAACCCTACGCCAGCGGTGCGCTTTCCGCTGACGCCGCTATCGCGCAGGCGGGAGAGGCTTTCCACGCCTTCATGATCCGCCAAACGCGAGAGGCGAACCTGTTGATGTTCACCGATATCGCCGCTGTCGCTGGTCCGTTCGCGAACGAAACAGATATCCCGTTCTCGATACTGCTACCGGCCTTTGTCACCAGCGAATTGGAAACCGCTTTTCAGATCGGTTTTATGATCTTTCTGCCGTTCTTGGTGATCGATCTATGCGTGGCAAGCGTGCTGATGAGCCTCGGCATGATGATGCTTTCGCCAACCATCATTTCACTGCCGTTCAAGTTGCTCTTGTTCGTACTGGTCGATGGCTGGTCGCTGCTTATGGGCAGCCTCGCGATGAGTTTCTCATGAGCGCGTCGGGAGCCTTGCAGGAAGACGCAGCGCTGCTTGCTTTGGCGGATCAGACCTTGTGGGTGACCGCCTTGATTGTCGGCCCCGTGTTGATCGCGGCGCTGGCGGTGGGGTTGCTCGTCGGGATCATTCAGGCCGCGACATCGGTCAACGAACAAACTCTCACCTTCGTCCCAAAGCTGGCGATTGTTGCGATTGTGTTTGTTCTGCTGGGCAGTGCGATGATGGCGCTCCTGAGCGACTTTATGCGCGAGATTTTTGCGCAGGTCGCGGTGATTTCAGCCTGACCGGGGCGGGACGCTGAGAGGTGAATTTCGTCAATCTTGGTCTTGGCCCGCTTGATCAGCAATTATGGCAATTGCTGTTTCTGTCCGTACGTGTGGGGGCGGCGTTGCTGGCTGCGCCGATGGTGGGTGTCCTCGCTGTGCCGCCGGTTCTGCGCGCGCTGTTGGCGCTGGCATTCTCCGTGTTCGTCGCGCTTTACATCCCGCCGTTGCAGACGCCTGATATGATGAGCTTCGACGCGATCCTCGCTTTGGCGCAAGAAGTGGTGATCGGCGCGGCCCTGGGCATGGTCTTGCAGTTGGCCTTTGCCGTCCCGCTGATCGCGGCAGAGCAGATTTCCGGTACAATGGGCCTAGCCATCGCCACCAGCATCGATCCGGCCAGCGGCGCGCAATCGGGGGCGTTGGGGACCTATTTCGGGCTGCTTTTGACGTTGCTATTCTATGCGATCGGCGCGCATTTACTGTGGTTCGAACTGCTGCTGGAAAGCTATCGGATTATCCCCGCCGGAACGGTCGCGTTTGGTCCAGAAGCGGCCGAGGCGATTGTGTTGTTCATGGGGTATGGCCTTGCGACGGCCGCCGCGATTGCGCTGCCGGTGGTTTTGGTGCTGCTGCTGGTTCAGCTTATCACCGGCGTCATCGCGCGCGCGGCGCCGGCGCTCAATCTGTTCGCGCTTGGCCTGCCCGCTGGTACGCTGGCCGGGATCACGGCGCTGATCATCTGCCTGCCGATCTTGATGGAGCAATTTGTCAACCTGATCGAAGTGACGCTGCGCCAAGCGGGCGGGATTGTCGAACTCTCCGGAGGGTTTGTGCAGTGAGCGACGACGCCAACGAGAAGAATTTCGAGGCGACCGAGAAAAAGAAGCGGGACGCCGCCAAAAAGGGCGATGTCCTGCGGTCAAAGGAGCTCGCTACAGTCGCCGCTGTGGCTACTGGTGCGCTAACGCTGAGCCTTGTTGGCCCTTGGCTGTTTGATGGCCTTGAGGGCGTTGCGCTGACCGCCTTTCGATTTGACGCTATGACGCTGGAACGATCTGATCCTGGCGCCTTGTTCGCTTCGGCTGCGAGCGCGATCCTTCCACCCATCTTCGTCATCGGCTGCGCCGTTATCGTCGCCACACTGATCTCTCAGTTGTTTCTCGGCGAGGGCACTGCGTTCAACATTAGCGCGATCGGGTTCAAGGGGTCGAAGATCAATCCGCTTTCGGGTCTTAAGCGTATCTTCGGCATGCAAGGCCTGATTGAGCTGGGCAAGAGCATTCTCAAACTCGTCCTGATGGGCACCATCGCTTGGTTCTGGGCAACGCAAAACATGGGCACGGTGCTGGGCATTGGGCGCGGGTCACTGGAGGCGCAGCTAGCCTTTGCGTGGGAGGCGGCGATGGGGCTGTTATTCCTGCTCATCATCGGACTCGCGATCATCGCGGCCGTCGATTACCCGCTCCAAAGGTTTCAGCGGAACAAGCGCCTCAAAATGAGCCTCAAAGAGCTGCGTGATGAGACCAAGCAGGCCGAAGGTTCACCCGAGATGAAAGGCGCGCGCAAACAACGTCAGCGCGATCTGGCAAGGGGCGGCGTGGGCAAGGCGATGAAGGATGCGCAGTTTGTGATCGTCAACCCGATGCACTTCGCAGTCGCGCTGACTTACGATCCCGACCTTGCACCCGCGCCAGTGTTGCTGTGCAAGGGGCGCGGCGATACCGCTCTCGCGATGCGCGATATTGCGGGTGAGGATGGGTTGCCAATCCTCGAATATCCCGCACTGGCACGATCCGTCTATTACACAACGCAAGTGAACCAGATCATCCGCGAAGAGCTCTATGTTGCGGTCGCGGCCTTGGTAGCCTTTGTCCTTTCGCTCAAACGCGGAGAGCGCCCGACGCGCCCCAAGGTCGAAGTCCCGGAAGTTCTGCGTTTTGATAGCGATGGCCTCCCCGATGCGAGCGCAAAACATGCGTAGAAATGCGGCTTAACGATGCGCCTCTGGCGCCGTCCTTACCTCCATGTCAGAAACCGGATCATCCATTATCACAGCGCTCGGCGCGGGCAGTGGCATCAATTTTAGCCAGCTCGCGACCGACATCTCTGAGGCAACCTACAGCTTTCAACGCGACAACCTGCAATCGCGAAACGACAGTCTTGAAGCGCAAATATCGGCGGCGTCTGTTTTGCGAAGCGCCCTGACAGGGCTCTCAAGCGCTTTGGGTGACCGTATCCGAACCGGTGATGTCGCGCCGCAGGCTCGGATCGGCAATTCGAATGTCGCGAGCGTCTCCGCCCCCACCGGCACCGCACCAAGCGGCAATTACACGCTCGAGGTTAGCCAGTTGGCGGATAGCCAAACATTGGTTTCGCCGGCTTTCTCCAGTGCGGATGACTTGGTGGGAGAAGGCTCGCTTTCCATCCGCTTTGGCGAAGTTGCGGGCGCAAGTTTCACCGAAGACACCGATCAACCTGCGCTCAACATCACGGTGGAAACGACCGATACGCTCTCTGATCTTGCCACCAAGATCAACGCGCAAAGCGACGGCGCTCTCGAAGCCTATATCGCCAACGGCACTGACGGCGCCCAGCTAGTCATCAAGGGCCGCGAGGGGGCGAATAACGGCTTCGTTCTCGAGCCCACCAGTAGCGCGCCTTTGCCCACCGCGACGCCAGGCGATCTGACCTATCTGCAATGGAACCCCGCCACCGATAGCGGCCAGCTGCGCAGCACAGCCCAGGACGCGATCTTTGAACTCGACACGGTCGAAATCCGCTCGCAGAGCAACGAAGTGACGGGCCTTCCCGAAGGCATTCAACTGGCCCTGACTGGCACCAATGTGGGTGAGGCGACCGACATTTCTTTCACACAGGACACCAGCGCGATCACCGCCGTGGTCAACGACTTGGCGGCGGCGCTGAACGATATCGTGGGTCTGCTTCAGGGCGATGGCGAAGGGGAAAATCCGCTTCTCACTGACCCCGGCGCGCGCGAATTGCGCGCCGATCTGTCCGCCTTAACCAGCCGACAAATCGATCCAAGCGCCGCGGACGACGCGCCCAACACTTTGGCGGATCTGGGTCTTTCTGTGAACCGCGATGGCACCTTCCGCGTCGACACCGCGCGGCTTCAGGCGACACTGGATGAAAGCCCCGAAGAGGCGGCCGCTCTCTTTACTACGGGCGTTTTTGGCGTCTTTGCCACGATTGATGAGCTCGCGCGCGACAACACCACCTTCACCGATCCCGGTTCCTTAGGTGGATCGATCACCCGGTTCGAAGGCCTCATCGAACGCAACGACGAACGCCTCACCCGCGTGGCTGAGCAGCAAGAAAACCTCCGCGCGCAGCTTACCCGCAGTTTTGCGGGGGCTGAGAGCCAGATTGCCTCCTCGCAATCGACGCTTAGCTTCATCCGCCAGCAGTTTGAGATTTCGAGCGAATAATCCATGCAGCCGCTGCTCAAAAATCCTGCGAGCGCCTATCGCAAGGTTGATCTTGATGCCCGGATTGAGGCTTCGGCCTCAGATGATCTGACCCGCATTTGCCTGGAAGAAGCCGCCGCCGCATTGGGGCAGGCGCTGATTGCGATGGAACGCGCGCCCGATGCGTCGCCACGAGACCCATTGAGCCGCGCGCACGGAATTGCGGTCTATCTGGCCCGCTCAGTCGCCCCTCAGAATCCGATGCGCCGCACTCTGGTCGAGTTCTACGGAGGGTTGGCGGATACTATCGGGCGCAACATGCGCCATGCGCGCCACCCTGAGATCGCGCAAGCGCGTGAGGATTTTCGGGATGTGCTCAAGGCCGTGTCGGCCTAGGCGGTCATCGCCTCGGCAATTATCCGCCCCGCGTCCGCCGGATCTTCAAAAGGATGGAAATGGGTGCGGTCCGACCTCGGCATGTCGATGCCGTTCAGAATTTGATCGGCAAGCGCAGGCCAAGTGGGAGAGCCTTTAAAATCCATCGCCTGCGTCTGCTTGGCGCGCACCACGGTGGTGGGCGCGGCAATACGCTTCACCGCTTCGTGGATGCCCAGATTGGTGCGGCTTGCCCCGTAAAAGCTCGCTTCGACTTCGGGTAAGCAGGCGAGTTCAAAGCCATCGCCGCTTGCCTTTTCTTTCAGGCCATGGCGGCAGTAATCCTCAAAGACTCGGGCATCGAACAGCTGGTAAGGGTCACGATTGCGAAAGCGCTCCATCATCGCCTCGGGGCTGGCAAAGTCGCGCTTGCGTCGGATCGCGGGGTGCGGCGCGTCGCCGGAGAAGACACCGGAAGCGTCATCGTAAAAGCGAGGGTCCAGAATTACGGGATCAAACAAGACCAGCGTGCGAAACGCGTCTGGGTTGTCCGACGCGCATTGCGCCAGTGTGTGCGCGCCCATCGAATGTCCGACCCCCACTGCGCCGCGGATACGCAGCTGATCGAGAAGCACGGCGATCTTGTCGATCACTTCGCCCCATGTCGCGATCGGCCCACCTTCGGACCGGCCATGCCCATGCAGATCGACGCTGAGAATTCGGCGGCCAGGGAAGCGTTCTATCACCGCGTCGAACACGCGCGCATGAAAGCCCGTCGCATGCGCGAAGAACAGCGGCGGTTCGAAATTACCGGGATCGGCCCGCCATTCCCAATAGGCGACCTTGACGCCGTCGACGTTAATGCTGCGCGCAACAGGCTCGCGCATTGGCACTCTCGTTTTCTTCGCAATCACGCTATGCGGGCTCAGATTTATCGTCGAGGAAACCGGGTTCGCCGTCCATAAAGTCGGGCAAAGTGTCGCGGTTGTTTTCAGTGGACTGTCCTGGTTGTTCGACAGGCAGGGCCGTCTTCAACAGCAGGTAGCCACCCACCGCCGCAATCAGCGATCCGCCAAGAACGCCGATCTTAACCGCATCCACCTGAGCCGCGTTGTCAAAGGCGAGGCCGCCAATGAAGAGGCTCATCGTAAAGCCAATCGCCGCGAGCAGCGAAAGCCCGTGAATCTTGCGCCAGCCGACCCCTTCGGGAAGCGACGCAAACCCGGCTTTCACACCGATCCAAGCCATGCCGAGAATGCCAATCTGCTTGCCGATTAAGAGGCCAAGCGCGATTCCAAGCGGTAGTGGCTCTAGGATCATCGCAGGTGATACGCCCATTAGCGAAACGCCCGCATTGGCAAAGCCGAAAATGGGAATGACCATAAAGGCGACCCATTTGTGCAGCGTGTGCTCCATCTCATAGAGCAGATTGGTGCCTTCACGCGTTTGCGTCGGGATCATCATGCCAGCAGCTACCCCGGCCAATGTCGCGTGGACGCCAGATTTCAGGACAAACACCCACATGATCACGGTCAGAATGACATAGGGCATGCCTGAAGCGATCTTCAATCGGTTGACGCCAAACATGAGCGCGTAGACCATCGCCGCGCCGATCAGCATGTCGGTCTTTATCTCGCCCGAATAGAACAGCGCGATGACCGTGATCGCGCCGATATCGTCGATCACGGCAATGGCGAGCAACAACGCTTTCATCGCCACGGGCACACGTGGGCCGAGCAGCGAAAGAATACCCAGCGCAAAGGCAATATCGGTCGCTGCGGGGATGGCCCACCCGCCGATATTGTCCGGTTCGTTATAGTTGAACGCCACAAAGACCAGCGCCGGCATCGCCATCCCACCAATGGCTGCCACAAGGGGGAGCGAGGCCTTGTCCCAGCTGGACAGTTGGCCTCCCAAAATTTCGCGCTTCACTTCTAGGCCGATCAGGAAGAAGAACACCGCCATCAACCCGTCATTGATCCACAAAAGCAACGGCTTGTTGATCTCAAACGCGCCGTAAGACAGGTTCAGCTTGGCCTCCAGCGTGCTGAAATAGGATGGGGCAAGCGGGCTGTTCGCGATGATCAGCGCCAAAATCGCCGAAGCTATTAGAACAATCCCTCCGGCGCTTTCCTGTTTAAGAAAATCCTTCAACGCATCGCCAAACCGATTGATCATTGGTCCATCCTAAATCCCAAGGGTCTTGCCCGTTGCCGCTCATAACGAGCAAACTGTGCATGTGTGCCCGAATATTGCCGTGCGCTTGCGAATCGAGAGCAAGACTGCAAGTCTAAAAAGGCAAAGAATCGAAAGAGGTCGCGCTATTGATGTCGACGGCTGTCAGGAACACGAAGTTGTCCGAAGGCCTAAGGAGGCGAATTTGGCGCAAGACAAGGCAATAAGGCGGCGTGTGACGCTGCGGTGGGGTCTCCCGCTTGCAGGGGCGCTTGCTATGGCTGGTTGTGGTGGAGCTCCGGTCGAAGAGGCCAAAGACGTCGCGCGTCCGGCCAAACTGATAACTCTCCAAGCGGCTACCGCCGGCCAATCAGGAAGCTTTCCGGCGGTGATCCGCGCGGTGCGCAGCACCGATCTGGCTTTTCAGGTGGGTGGCCAGATTATTGAGTGGAACGCGCGCGACGGAGGTTCTTTTCAGCGCGGCGATGTGATCGCGCGATTGGATGCGGCGGCTTTCCGGGCGGCGGTGGAGCAAGCCGAAGCGCAATATCTCAACGCCAACAGCGAATATGAACGCGCGCAGCGACTGATCGAAGAAGATGCAATCTCGCAAAGCGTCGTAGAAAGCCGCGACGCGCAACGTCAGATTGCCAAAGCGGCGCTCGATACAGCGCAGAAAAACTTGAGCGAAACCGTGCTGCGCGCGCCTTTTACGGGCGGCGTGGGGCGGACCAACGTTGAGCAGTTCCAGAACGTCGCCCCGCAGCAGCCAGTCTTGGTCCTTCAGAGCCGCCAGGTTGAGGCGATTATCAACGTGCCCGCGCGGTTCGTCCTGAATTCGAACCGGACTGAGATTTCGAACGTCTTTGTCGAGTTGGACGCCGAGCCTGGTCGCCAGTTTCCCGCAACTTTTCGAGAGGCGCGGGGACTCGCGGACAGCTCTACTCAGACGTACGAGGCGCACTTCAACTTTACGCCTCCCTCCGAATTGCTGGTGCTGACCGGTATGACCGCGACGCTGTTTTACGACAGCCGTCCCCTAGGAGCCGCGGATCAGTCGACAGGGGTGAAGGTGCCGTTGTCCGCGATTATGATTGATGGCGACACTCGTTATGTCTGGCTGGTCAAAGGTCCGAACCAGGAATTGGAACGGCGCACTGTCACCGTCGCTGCCGGTGTTGGCGATATGATCAATGTCATTGACGGATTGAACACGGGAGACGTCATTGTCGCGACCGGCGGTGATTTCCTTCGCGAAGGTGACCGGGTTCGCGAGTGGTCCGAATGACTTTGGCTTTGATGCCGGTACCAGGATAGGGGCACACGACGCGCGTCATGGACATCGCCGTTTTTAGCATCCGCAATCGTCTGATCATGTGGATCGTGATCGTCCTGTCGCTGTTCGCGGGGTGGACCGCGTATCAGCAGATGCCGCGCTTCGAGGATCCCGAATTCACGATCCGTACGGCCAAAATCTTCACCTTCTACCCCGGCGGCACTCCTGAGGAAGTTGCGCGCGAAGTGTCCGCTCCCCTCGAAGAAGCGTTGCAGGAAATGCAGGAGGTGAAGGAGATCGATTCCGAAAGCTCGGCGGGAAAGTCTGAGATCACGGTTGAGATCAAGTTTGCCTCCGCTCCGGACAAAGACGCGCTCCAAGGTGTGTGGAACAAGCTGCGCAACAAGGTGCGCGACACGGCTAGCGAGATGCCGCCTGGCACACGTCCGAGCGTGGTGTTTGACGAGTTTGGCGATGTTTTCGGCATCTATTATGTGCTGACCGGCAAGGGCTATTCGATGCCTGAGCTGCGCCATTACGCCAAGCTTCTTCGACAAAATATGCTCAGCGTCGATGGCGTCGGCAAGGTCGAGATCGATGGCGAGCAGGAAGAGGTCATCTATGTCGAAATCCCGCGTCAAAAAGGCGCAGCCTTGGGCAGCACGACACAGACCATATTTCAGCAGCTCTCAACCCAAAACACCGTGGTGGGTGGCGGCACGGTTGAGGTGGATGGAAAGCGGCTTGTCATCACGCCCAGCGGCGATATCGACTCCGTCGCCGCGATCTCTAACCTCTTGGTTTCATCCTCCGAAGGCCGCGTCACGCAATTGAGTGATATTGCGACCGTCACGCGAGGGCTGCGCGAGCCAGCGAGTTTCCTGACCTATTGGGATGGCGAACCAGGCATCGTGATGGGGGTAGCCGCAGTTTCAGGCTCTAACGTGGTCGACGTGGCGCAAAGGTTAGACGCCAAATTGTCCGCGGTTGAGGATCAGCGCCCGGTCGGAATTGAATTGCATGAGTTTTACAATCAGGGCGAGGTGGTCGATGAATCCGTCATCAACTTTGTGATCAATGTCTGCATCGCCCTGGTGATCGTTATTGGCGCCCTTTTTGTCTTTATGGGAGTGAAATCGGGGCTGGTTATTGGCATTGGCTTGCTCCTAACTATCGCGGCCACTTTGGGCACCATGTATCTCGGTGGCATTCCCATGCACCGGATTTCGCTCGGTGCGCTGATCATCGCCTTAGGCATGCTGGTCGACAACGCAATCGTTGTCGCCGATGGCATTTTGACCGGCTGCAACAAGGGCAAGAAGATCATCGATATCGCCAGCGATGTGGTCAAACGCTCGATCTGGCCGCTGCTGGGCGGAACGCTGGTCGGTATCCTTGCCTTCGCGCCGATCGGCCTGGCGCCCGGCAGCACGGCGGAGTTTACCGGCGATCTTTTCTGGGTGATCCTTATCTCGCTGCTCTATAGCTGGATTTTCGCAATCACGATTACGCCGTTTCTGTGCTCGATCTTGTTCAAGTCGATCGAGGACAAGTGCGCCGAAAGCGGTCCGATCGAGACTAACGACGATAAGCCGGGTGGCCTGATGGCTCGGTTCAAGGGTCTTATCACGACGCTGGTGGGGCAAAAGACACTGACCATCGGCGCGGCGGTCGGCGTGTTTGCCGTGTCGGTTTTCGGGTTCAACTATGTGACCGCCGGTTTTTTCCCAGCGTCGACCACACCACAAATGGTGGTGGACTATTGGCTGCCCGAGGGAACCGACATCACCCACACGAATGAGGATATGCTCGAGCTGACCGAGTATATCCGCACACTCGAAGGGGTGAAAGACGTTCACACAATCGTGGGCAAAGGCACGCTGCGCTACATGCTGATCTACAGTTTTGAGAGCAGCAATTCGTCGTACGGTCAGCTGCTGGTAAAGCTCCATGAGTACGAGCGGCTCGATACGCTCATTCCACAAGTCCAGGCCTATATTGATCAGAATTTCAGCCGCGCGCAGGGTAAGGTCTGGCGCTTTGTGTTGGGGCCAGGCGGGGGATCAAAAATCGAGGCGACGTTCTCTGGTCCTGATCCGGAGGTGCTGCGCCAACTCGCTGATCAAGCGAAAGAGATCTACCATCAGGATGGTGGGGCTATCGCGATCAAGGACGATTGGCGCCAGCGCGTTCCCGCGATTGAGCCAATCTATTCCGAGGTCAAAGGCCGCCGCGCGGGCATTAGCCGCGCGGATGTCGGCGAATCCTTGGCGCGCAACTACTCAGGCCAACAAGTGGGCGTGTACCGCGAGAATGACGATCTCATCCCGATTTTGGTGCGCGCGCCTGAAAACGAGCGGATCAACGTCCGCGATATTGGGAGCGTTCAAATCATTAACCCGGCGGGCGCGGCGGTGCCGATTGAACAGGTGACAGACGGGATCAGGACCGTTTTTCGCGACAGCCGTCTGCGTCGGATCGACAACCATTGGTCCATCAAGGCGCAAGCTGACCCCGCTCCAGGCGTGGTCGCGGGTGACCTGCAAGCACGGGTCGAGGGGCCGGTTGAGGAGATTGAATTACCACCGGGCTACAGCCTCGAATGGGATGGCGAGAAAGGCTCTTCTGAAGAGGCCAACGGCCAGTTGGCCGGCGTGATCCCGCTCGGCTTTGGCGCGATGATCCTTGTCACTATTATCCTCTTCAACGCACTGCGTCAGCCTTTGGTGATCTGGTCGGTCGTTCCGCTCGCGCTGGTTGGCGTGGTGTTCGGCCTTTTGGTGATGAACGTGCCATTTGAATTCATGGCGATTCTGGGCGTGCTTTCGCTAGCGGGACTCCTGATCAAGAACGCAATCGTGCTGGTCGATCAGATCGACCTTGAGATCGGCGAAGGTAAGCCTCGTATGGATGCGCTGGTCGACAGCGCGGCAAGCCGAGTGCGACCGGTTCTGCTCGGCTCAGGGACGACCGTGCTCGGCGTCATCCCGTTGTTCACCGACGCGTTCTTCCAATCGATGGCAGTTGTGCTGGTTTTTGGCCTTAGCTTTGCCACCGCTTTGACGCTGTTGATCATACCCGTCGTTTACGCGGCAGTGTTCGGCATTTCGACCGACGAACGAGCGAAGGAGGCAGGCGCATGATCAAACCTATTGCTTTGATCGCTACCGCTTCGTTCGTGCTGTCGGGCTGCGCAACGCTCTCCACCGACGAAGACGTGGCCAGCGCGGTGGCCGAAAGCCTTCCCACTTTGCCGGAAACCTGGGCGGTGGATGGCGCCATGCCCGGCGAAGTGCGGGTCGGTTGGATCGAATCGGTTGGCGATCCAATCCTCAGCCAACTCGTATTGGAAGCGCAGCGCAATAATCCTGAAATTCGCGCCGCCGCCGCTAATCTCGACGCCGCGCGCGCTTTGGTTTTACAAGCGCGCGCACCCTTGCTTCCTCAAGTTAACGCCAATTTCAACGTAGACCGGACCGACACACCCAACCCGACAGCGCTTAACCGGACCTTTTATCAGGCGACGCTGCAAGCCGGTTGGGAAGTCGATCTCTGGGGACGTGTTCGCGCTGGGTCCAACGCCGCCTACGCCAGCGCGCAGGCAGTAGAAGCGGATCTTCGCTTCGCCCAGTATTCGCTCGCTGCCGGGGTCGCTTCGGCCTATTTTGCAGGTATTGAAGCGGCTGAGCAGGTTAGCGTGGCGCAGCGCACAGTGGACGCTTTGGCGGAGATCGATCGCATCGTGCGGGTGCGATATCGCGAGGGATTTGCCTCGCGCCAGAACACCGCCACCACCAAGGCCGATCTGGACGCCGCGCGCGACAGCTTGGCGCAAGCGCAGCAAGGCGCACGCGCGACCCGGCGAGCTCTGGAAGTGCTCTTGGGTCGTTACCCCACACAGGAATTGGGCATGAGCGAAAGCCTGCCCGAAGCGCCTCCGCCGCCGCCGTCGGGGCTGCCCTCTGAATTGCTTGAACGCCGCCCCGATGTCGTCGCCGCTGAGCGCCGGGTTGCGGCTGCTTTCGGGAATCTGGACAGCGCCAAAGCCGCACAATTGCCGCGAGTCACCTTAAGTGGCGCTGTGGGCGGCGCTTCGATAACGCTGCGAGATGTTGTCAATCCCGGCAACTTTTTGTGGGCGGTGATTGGTGATGTGCTTCAACCGGTGTTCGACAACGGCCTTCGCGGTGCGCAGGAAGAAGAAGCCGACGCCAATCGCCGCGCCGCGATTGCACTTTATGCGTCTACGGCGCTCGATGCCCTGCGGGAAGTCGAGGACAATCTTGACGCAGTGCAAGTCCTCGCCCGTCGCGAAATGATCCTGGAGAACGCCGCAGAAGAGGCTGGCACCGCCTACGCTCTTGCACAGTTGCAATATCAGGAAGGCGAGATTGATCTCATCGATGTGCTTAACTTTCAGCAGCGCCTGTTTGTGGCGGAGCGCAACCTTGTGGTCGTCCGGCGCCAGAGAATTGACCAATGGGTCGGGCTCAATCTGGCTCTTGGCGGATCTTGGTCTGCGGCCGATTCGGAACTCGGCGCGCAGGCTCCCGTTGATTGACGCGCATTGATAACTGGCACAACGGACGGTCCGCGCCCATATACACGCGCGCAACCGCTATCTCTCCTTTCCTTCCCGGAGCTTTTTTTGCACGACGTTCTGCCCGCTGATCCGCTTGACACCGGCGCCTTTCGCCAGCTGATGGGGCAGTTCGCGACCGGCGTTTGCGTCGTGTCGACCACTCTACCGCGTGCAGGCGGCGGGGAGGAGCTGGCTGGGATCACCGTCAACTCGTTCGTGTCGATCTCGCTTGATCCCCTGTTGGTGTGCTGGAGCTTGGGCAACGATTCCAGCCAGTTCGAGGTGTGGAGCGAGGCACAGCGCTTCGCGATAAGCATTCTTGGTCAGGACCAGGGTGATCTTGCCTTGCGCTATGCGGTGCGCGGAAGCCGCGAGCTCAACGATGACGATTTTGAACAATCGAGGTACGGTAATCCCGTTATCTCAGGGGCTCTGGGGTATCTGGAATGCCGTCAGTGGTCGCTTTACCCCGCTGGGGATCACACCATGGTGCTGGGCGAGGTGATTGGGATGCATCAAGCTTCTCAAGGTCGGCCACTTGTCTTCTATGGTGGAGAGTTTGGCCAGATCGCCAATTGAGGGGTTCATGGGTCAGGAAGAAACTTCACGCCGTTACACGCGGCCGGATTCGAGCGAGGACACGCGGGAGCGTCTACTTGCGGCTGCGTTGGAGCAGTTCGCTGAGCGTGGGTTTTACGGCGCAAGCATCGCTCAGATCGCCGGTGAGCTTGATCTCACCAAACAGGCGCTGCTGTATTATTTCAAGCGCAAGGAAGACCTTTACGCCGAGGTCTTGAAACGCATCGCGGATGAGTTGCTGACAGTCACCTACGCCGGCGTAAGGGACGACGACAGCCCCGAACAGCAGTTCGAGGGTATGATCATGGGCATTTACATGTCCGCGAAAGAGCGCCCGTTGCACACGCGTGTTCTGCTGCGTGAATTGATGGATAATCAGCGCCGCGACGCTCCGGCGGACAAGTGGTATCTAAAAACCTGGCTCGACTCGATTGTGGATCAGCTTGATAAGGTTGAGAGCTTGAATTGGATGCCGTTCGGGCAAAAGTTCGCCGCGATCTATCAGATGCTCGCAGCCATTGAGTATTTCGTCGTCTCCGGGCCGACCTTAAGCCGCATGTACGGCGAAGCCGGCTTCGCCAAGATCAACGAGGCGTATGCGATTGAGTTACGAGAGCAGATTCGTGGCCTGCTCGCGGCCAAGCCGGAATCGTAAACGCCAGATCTCGATCGGTCGGCAATCAATACAAGATCATTTGCGTGCAGCGGAATAAGGCGCAGGTTCGGCCGGTTTCTTCATGGGTCACCGTGGACCGCCAGACCTGTGTGGTGCGCCCCAGATGCTCTGCTTCCGCTCGGCCAACCAAAACGCCCGTGTTAGCGGTGCCGACAAAATTCGATTTCAGTTCGATCGTCGTGTAGCCCTTCGCGCCCTCGGGCAGGACTTGGCCCGCAGCAAAGCCGCACACGCTGTCTGCCAGGGCAATCATGCTTGCCGCGTGCAAGGCCTTCGCCCCGGAACGTAAGTGATTTTGCGTGATGGGCATGCGCGCTTCGAGCCAGCCTTCGCCTTCGTCGATCAGAGTTATGCCCATATGCGGGACAAGCCCGCCAGCGGGCGGGTGAAAGCGTGGGTCTTGGGAGTGATCAGTCATGAGCGAGGATTAGTCCGCGCTCGCGATTGTGTCAGCCACGATCTGGTTGAAAGCGCCAAGCGCGCCTTCGAAACGCCCAAATATCAATTCGCTGTTTGCGCCGCTGGTCAGCCCCGCTTGAATACCTTCACCCAGCGCGAAGTCCTCATCCAGCGTGACGCGGGTGATCTTGTGGTTGCGCGCCCAACGCTCGGAGTTGTTCGTCGTTTCTGCCGGCACGAGCGTAGCGATGCGAAGGATTGTCCTGTCCGTGGCAACCGGAATGGCGAGGATCATCGCCACATGGCCCTGCTGCACCAAGAAGGTCGCCGTTGGGAACAGGCTGTTGAGCACATTGGCGTGGTCGCGCATATGCCAGTCTTCGCGCGGCTGGGCGGGCAAATCAGCCATGGTGACCCGCGGCAGGATCGATCGCATATGATCGCCCACGCACTGATAGCTGGACAGATTGTCTTCAAAGAATGGGCTGATCGTATTCCGGTGCGCAACCTTGAAATGGTAGGCTTCAATTCCGCCTTCGACGAGAATCTTCCAGTTCGCGGCGATTTCGACCGTTTCTTCCGTCGCAATCACATGGTTGGCCACGTCAAGCGTGTCGAACTCTTTCGCGAGGTGTGAACTTGTACGCCGTGCGACAGCATCAAAGGGTTTGGCGGCGGATACGAAGAGGGCGAGAACGCCGTTGCCGACGCCTCGCCCTCTTTGCTGCGCCCCCGTTCTCAAGGGGCGCCTATTTCAAGAAGCCCTTAGAACTTCCAGTTTAGGTTCACACGGCCCTGATTGTTGGTCAGGACACCGCGGCCCATATCCGACTGGCCCGAAAGGCCGACACTGAAGCGCGAACCGATAGCAAGGTCGATACCGGCCGAAGCCGAGACCCAGTTCGGATCGAGGTCGTTCACGATCGTGAAGGGCAGGTCCCGCGCGCCGGTGAAGGCAGCAACGACTGTGTCCTGAGCGTCAGCCAACTCTTGCGCGTAAGCGACCGAGCCAAACGCGCTTAGGCGACCCTTGCGACCCACAGACGTTTCAAGCGAGCCCATAAAGCCGGCTTTCGCGCCCACCGAAGTGAAGGTGCGGTCCAGAACGGTCAGACCAAATTGGCCTGCGCCAAACTCGGAGAAACCGCCCAGGTCGCTCTGCACGTAATCGACGCTAGCAACCGGACCCGCTTCAACACCCGGAGCGATGTTGAAGGCGTAGCCGACACGCGCGCCAGCGAATTGCTGACGCCCTTCGGCTTCGCCGCGCGCGTTATCGAACGCAAAGGCGAAGTCGCCCTGGCTCGCCCGCTCAACACCAAAGTTTTGGCGCGAGAAGCCGAGATAGACATCCGAGAACGCGTTGCCTTTCTGCAGAGCGGCGTAGATCGCGCCCGACAGGCTGGTGTCATCGGCGCTTTGCTGGAAGCCCAGCTGCGGCGCGCTGTTCTGGATGCTGGTCATCGCAAAGCCGACCGTGAGGTCTTCCGACATACGCAGATCCGCGCCCAACGTCAGTTCGCCCGCCTGCATAAAGGCCGACTCTTCCAAAGCGTTGGTGCCCGTGTTGCGCTCTTCAGCGGTGACCAGATACTGGCCGCTCACCGTGCCGAAGAAGCCGAGCTTGCCAACTTCGCCGCCACCCACTTGCGCGATGTTCGACATCTGGCCAGCGCCAGCCGCGGAGAACGTGTTCGCCGCCTGGTTACCGCCACGAAGCGCAAGAGTGCGCTGCGCGATTTGGCCGGTGAAGCGTTGCGAGAAGTTCGTCGCCACCGTCGACTGACCAAACGCGCTGACCGGTGTCAGCGATGACAGCGTCGGGATGAGCGAGGCCACGCCAGCGTTGTCGATGATGTCGAACAGTCCCGCAAACTCGTTGAACTGCGTCGCCCGCATCGTGTCGAGTGTGTTGCCCAGTGAACTAAGATTGCCAAAGCCGGGGAGCAGGTCAACAAAGCTCCGCGCACCGATTTCAACGATTACGCTGCCGCCCTCGACCCGCGAGGTCGCGAACAAGGTCGCTGAATTGGTGACCAGTTCGGTGGTCGCGAAGTCACCAACGATCTCGCTCGCGGTGAGCACGGTGTACTCATCCCCTGAACGGACACGTCCACGCGGCACGACCGTGAGTGAACCATCGAGGCCTGCACCGCCGCTAATGTCGAGCAGGTCGCTGAGAAGCCGGCTTCCCTTGCGCTGCACGTTGGCGAGGTAGGTGCCATCGCTCGACTGGATGTAGGTTCCATCAATCGTCAGCGTGCCCGTGCGACGCGCGTCGCGCCCTGTGATGCCGCCACTCAGGTTGAACACAGCATCGCTTGTGATAGTGCCCTGTCCTTCGAGGAGGCCGCCAAACAACGCGATCGTCGGCGCGTTGAGGTCACCGTCAATCCGCGCACGGCCATTGAATTGCTCATAGCCGATGACCGTGGTGAACGTCCGGCCGCGTCGCAGATTGAAGACTGCGCGGGAGTGATCGAGCGTCAACTTGTCGATTTCAACATCGATATCGACCCTGGTGGTGCCGCGACGGTTGAGGATGACGTCGAAGTACTGCGCCGGCGCTTCGAACGAAACGCCCACAACACCATCGGTGTTCTGTGGAACAAACCCGGTCGATCCCGGCCCAAGCAGAACGGAGGACTCAGGAATCTCCGAGCCGAAGTTCGGTGTTCCCTGTGGCGGAAGAAACGGCGATGGCGCCTCTGAATTGCCCGAAATGTCTTGGCCTAGGATAGTACCAAGTTTGGGCCCTGAAGCGTATACGCCCTGTTCTTCCCCGTCCGGGATACCGTTCACAAGGTTTCCGTTCTCATCAAAGATCAGGAAACCCGGATCAAGGTCTTGCGTCCAGTGATCAGGATCCGACCAATTGCCCGATCCTTCCTTGGCTGACACATACTTGTACGGTGTGTTTTCCGTGATGAATTCAAAGAAAGGAAACAGCGGGTTGTAGAAGCTGATATCGCCATAGGTGTTGCCAAGCCCGAAGAAGTCGAACCCGCCGCTCAGAACAGCGGTGATGACCCCAGGAACTCCCAGTTCATCGGCGATGAGCGGCGAACCGCTGTCGCCGCCAGCCGTGGCGACTTCGTTGGGAAGCGCATCTCCATCGAAATAGTCGACAGCGCGCGCTGCGTCGAAGACGCTGACGTCTTCGGTTCCGCAGGTCAGGCTGCCATCGATAATGCCGCAGGCCGCCTGTTGTTCGGGCGTGCGATCCGGATTGTCGAAGTCGGTGAAATGGAACACTTGCGTTTCAAAGCCTACGTTGGCCGACCCGCCGAAGAGATCGACGAAGAAAGGCGCGATGGTGTCGATAAGGTCGGCCGGTGATGCCTGTGCACCCAGCATGTTCTCACCGATACGGCGAAGCGTTCCGATGCCGATGTCGCCGGTTTCTGCGGTGCCGAAGCCTCCATAGCCAACCTGAATGACGTGCGTCAGTTCCTGAAGCGGCGAGAGCAAGATCGGCAGAGTGCCGACGTCAGAAATCGGTTCGTCCACAGCAACAAGAGCAACGTCTGCATACGGGAAGGGCAGGCCACCATCGTCGATATTCGACGAGGAGTGGATGACTACGTCGGTGCTGATCGCGACGCCACCATTTGTATAGCCAGGGCCGTTGTCCAGTCGGATGCCTGAATCGACGCCGCTTGAAATTACGACACTTAGCGGCGCTTCACCAAGTTGACCGTAGTCTTCCGAGGAATTGCTGTTCAAACAGTGCGCGGCGGTCAAGACGGTGCGCGGGTTGATGACGGTGCCGGTGCAGTTAAAGAAAAGCCCATTAGGCGTGTTAAGGAACAGCTGCACAACAGCAGGTTGCGTGTTGCCGACGTCGACCGATCCATCCAGACCAACATCATCGCGTGCGATGATCTCAGGCGTAGGCTCAAAGTCATCCAGATTTATCTGGGCGCGGCGACGCTCGGCGGTGAAATCGGGCAGCACGGCCATATCGCCAATACTAACGGACAAATCTGGCGCGTTCATGCGGAACCCTTGGAAAGTCCCTTGCGCTTCCAGCGTGATTTCTTCGTTCGACACATCTGGTGTGCCCGATGCGTTCGCGGGCGCGGCCAAAAGACCGCCCGCAATGCCAATAACGCTCAGGCTTGCAAGATAACGCGTTTTTTTCATGGTTCTTCCCCTGTTGAATAACCCCATCCGGGACAATACCGAGTTGAAGAAGAAACGCCATGCCCAAAGCCGCCTTTCTTTGATATTTAGTTGTCGAAAAATGAGCGTCTTACGCAACACTTGGAATGTTGCCTTTCGAGGAGGCACTCCCCGCCTGCAGCAGCATTCTCGAGCCCATGACGAACGGCCGCGAGTCGCTTGAGGTGAAAAGGGGCCTTAGGGCAACTCAAGCTAAGCAAAATCGAGTGCACGCCTGGCTTCCAACACGCGGCCAATTCGCGCGGGCAATTTGCTACCGAGTAATGTTCCGCTGCCGCGTCTCAATCGGTTTTGATCTGCTCTTTATCGAAAGCAAAACGCATAGGTTCGCTTCTCAAAGTGGTGGAACCGTCCAGATTGGTGATCTGATTTATTGATCCGCCGAACCTGTTTCGGCTGAATGTCGGTGGTCGGAGCGCAATAGACCACAATCATTGAAATCTATTTCAACGCTCTCACAAGGACAATGATCTTTCGTCCCGCACGATGAGCCTTCAGTTTTTCTTTGCGTTTTATTTGCAAAAGGTGCAACTCAATAACAAAAGCTCATCGTCAATGGGGAGGGGTAATCATGGTGGGGTACGATCCAAAATTCATTAGTGACGCGATCACTATTCCTATGCCGGGGTTTGGCCATTCACTTAGGCATTCGGTCTACCGAGACGAGGCTGTTCTTCGCGAAGGGGTCTATTCCGATCATACCAACTTTTCGGTGGTGTTGAACGAAGACACCAAGCAGCCGATCTATGCCGCTGCCAATATCGATCAGGACAAGTTCTGGCGGGACAAAGAGAAGCGCTACGGCGACAAGTTTGGTAAACGCAGCTGGCGGCGCGGTGATTACCCCAGGGGCTCAGTGCTCGAGAACGAGTACTACAAAGACCGCAAGAGCCGTAACGGAGAGACCATTCCGAACCCCTATGATCGCGGCCATATGGCTATGCGCTGGAACAACATGTGGGGCGGCTCGCTGAGCGCGGCACACGAGGCAGGCAAGGCGACCTTTATTTGGTCGAACTCCTCGCTCCAGCACAAAAACTTGAACCAGGATGAGTGGCGCGGACTGGAAGAGAATATTGTGCGCGATCTTCGCGCCAGCACCAACGAGCGTTTGTCGGTCTTTACGGGGCCGATTTACGGTGACCTGGATCGCCATATTCATATCAGCGCGACCGAGTCCGGGCGCGCGCCAGCGGGCTTTTTCAAAGTGATTTGCTTCAAATCCAAATACGCAGATCGCGACGATCAATTAGGTGTCCTGGCTTTCGCGATCTTTCAGGACGCGACCATCCTTCGCGACCGAAAGGGATCTGCGACGGTCAAGACGGACCGGCGCTATCAGGTCACGATCAAGGAGCTGGAAGACCTCACCGATCTCAGGTTTGGCAAAAAGCTCTTCGACGCCAATCCGCTGTATTACTACGACGATCCCGATCGCAACAATGAACGCCGCGTGTTTAGAGTGCCCGAGCGCATTCCCGTTGACCGGAAGGAGGACCTCGTGACCCGCGGCGATGATATGCGCCAGGGGGTGGAAGCGCTGCGTGATCGCGAAATCGTGATCAATTCCGCGATGATCAATCCCACCACTAGCCAGCAAGCGGGCGAGTGGGTCGCGTTGCACAATCGCGGCGGCGGGCGCCGCACGCTTACCGATTGGTCGCTAACCGATCGCATGGGACGCAAGTCCGTGTTCACTGGCGCGATCAATTCGGGTGAGACCTTGCGGTTGGCGGGACGCGAACTTGATCCGGTCAAACTGCCCAATCGAGGGGGCAGCTTGATTCTGCGCGACGAGGAGGGGCAGGTCATCGATCACGTCACTTGGAATGGTAACGATCTTAAACGGGTCGACCGGGGCATGGCCTATATGTTTGAGCGCGGACAGTAGCCTTCCTACTGGGATTTCGTCCTGATCTATTTGGGCGGCATCCGGATCGCTCCGTCCAAGCGGAACTGGTGGCCATTGATGTAAGAGTTACTGGCAATCTCGACGATCAGGGACGCGAATTCTTCGGGTTCACCCAGGCGTTTGGGGAAGGGAACACTGGCGTTCAATTGGTCCCACATTTGCGGGTTGCGATCTTTCATCCCCAGCATCAGCGGGGTCGCAAAAATGCCCGGCATGACCGAATTGACCCGGATGCCGAGATCCATCAGGTCGCGCGCCATCGGCAACACCAGCCCGTTTACGCCCGATTTGCAACTGCCATAGATCACCTGCCCGATCTGCCCATCTTGCGCCGCGACGCTGGCGGTGAGGGTGATCGAGCCGCGCTCGCCGTCGGCGTTAAGCGGTTCGGAATTGGCCATGCCCAGCGCCGCAATGCTCGCCATACGGTAGCTGGCGACCAGAATGCCTTCCGCACCGAACGCGTAGTCTTCGGTGGGCAGGCGCTTGTAGCCGCCTGTGGCTTTGTCGAAGCCGATCGTCTTGCCCCGCTTGGACGCCATCGCGCAGTGAACCAGAACGCGTTCCTGACCGTTGGCGGAGCGGGCGGCTTCAAATCCGGCCTCAGCGGAGGATTCGTCCATGATGTCGACATGGTGGAACGTGCCGCCAATCGCCGCCGCGTGTTCCTCGCCCGCTTCATCGTTGATGTCGAAAATCGTAACCTTCAGTCCGGCATCCGCCAGCGCCTTTGCGCTTGCCCGGCCCAGACCCGAAGCGCCGCCGGTGACGATGGCGGCCATGCCTTTTTCCAGTTTCATCGCGTCTCTCTCCCTCACGATTAGCGAACAGGGCGCAAGCTTACGGGCCTATGCGCCTTCGCGCTAGCCATCGCTGATCGCGCCAAATAGGAGTGCGGCTATGGACAGCTTCCTCTTCTGCCTGATCCTTGTTGCCTTGATCGCGCTGGGTGGGCGCGAGCAATTGCAGGTGGCGCAGCTGTCGGATGCTCTGGCGGTGGGCGAAGGGGAGCGGGTTCGCCGACCGATCCCGCTTTTGGCGGTGGGGCTTTTCTGCGCTGTTCTGACCGCGGGCGCGATGACGTATGCGGCGTTGTTTCTGGCGTCGATCATGCCGTCGCGCGCGGCCTGGATGCTTGTGGCGTTTTCCCTCGCTTTGGCCGCTCTTGAATTGCTCTGGCCGGTCAGAATGAAACCAGTCAAGGAGCCCACACGCTCTTTGGGGGCGGCCAGCTTGGTTCTCCTGTGGCGTCAGTTCGGCGACGCGGCGCGGTTCGTTATTTTCGCTTTCGCGGTTGAGGCGACAATCCCAATAACCGCCTTTGTCGGCGGCGCCTTGGGCGGGGGTGTGGCGGTAGCGATGGGGTGGGGATTGGGCGCAAAGGCGCTCTCAAACTGGCCGCTGCGCTGGATCCGCGTGGGGCTTGGTTTGTGCGCAATTGTTGCGGCGATCTTCATCGGATTGAACGCTCGTTTCGGCAGTCCCTGATCGATTTATGCGATCACTGCGAATGGGACTTTCTCGGAACGATGACCCTCCTCAAACGCTGATACAGTGAACAGATACAGCGCACCGGTTCGCTGCCTTATTCTAGGCCTTTCGACGCGCAATTGACTGAATTAGGAGGACAAGTATGCTTGACCCCAACACACAAACCCCGACGAACACCACCGCGCAGATGATCGTAGAGATCAATGGTCTGCTGGCCGATCACTTTGCCCTGTATGTGAAGACGAAGAACTTTCACTGGCACGTAAAGGGCCCACGTTTCCGCGACTTGCACCTGTTGTTTGACGAGCAGGCCGTGGAGATCCAGAGCCAGATTGACGCGATTGGTGAGCGCGCCCGCAAACTGGGTGGCGACACGATCACGGGCCTCGGCATGATCGCCGAACTCACGCAAGTGAAGGATCAAAAGAGCGCGTCGCTTTCGGCCGAAGACATGATCGCCGAGCTGCGCGACGATAACGCCGCCATGGTTGCTAAGCTGAAGTCGATGAAGGACGTGGCCGAACAGGCAGGCGATAACGCCACCGACGGTCTTCTCGATGATTGGACCGATATGGCGGAAGAACGCGTCTGGTTCCTCAACTCGCTGCTCGGTTAACTTGCTGACCCAATTTCAAACAAAAGGGTCGTTTCCGCTAGGCGGGAGCGGCCCTTTTGCTATGTAGCGGGCATGGGAACCCAAGACAAAACACTTTCGAAGATCTCAACGCTCAATTACGCGAGCGATCAGCAGATTGCCGACTTCTTTCACTCGCGCCTCGAACGCGCTCTGACCAAGGCCAAGGGCGATATCGCCGTGGCGTTTCCGGGCGGGTCGACGCCGTGGCCGATCCTGGAGCTTTTGGTGGATCGTCCGCTGGGATGGAACCGTATCACGGTCTACCCCACTGACGAACGCGACGTGGACGAAGATCACGAAGCGTCCAACGTGGGTAAACTGCGCGCCATATTGGAGCCGCATGGGGCCACGATCACGCCTTTGAAAGAAGGGATGGAAGTGCCGCATTTCGCGATGGTTTGGCTGGGCATGGGTGAGGATGGTCACGTGGCCTCGCTGTTCCCGGCGGGCAAGCCCGATCCCAAGGACACCAAGCCGGTGCGTGTTATGACTGCGAAATCGCTGCCGAAAGAATCGCCCTTCAACCGCTTCTCGCTCACCATTCCCAGCCTGTTGGCGTGTGATGAGATGGTGTTTGTCGCGCGCGGGCAGACCAAGCGCGATGTATTCGAGGGCGCGGTGAAGGGTAAGCATCAATTACCGGTGCGTGTCCTCTTGGCGGAGCGTGAAAAGGGCGTCACCATGCCGGTCACCTGCTTCTATTAGAGGCACGCGCCAAAGCCCCCTTCTATGCTCGATTGGATACCCGCCCCGTTGCACCGCGCGCTTTTGCCGATCGCTTATCGGGTGCGGCATCTGTGGCGGCGCTGGCGCAAAACGCCGCTTGTGGGCTGCGCGGTGGTGATCACCAATCTATCAGGCGACGTGCTGCTGCTGCGCCATTCCTATGGGCCCGATGTCTGGTCGCTGCCCGGCGGTGGGGTGGAGCCGGGCGAGGACCCTGAGGTCGCCATTCGCCGCGAAATCAAGGAAGAGCTGGGCCTGACGCTTGGCCGGGTCGAGGCGCTCGGGACGCTTGAAGAGGTGGTCGCGCGATCCCCGCATACCGGCCATGTGTTCGCCAGCGTGTGCGACGAATACCCCAAACCCGACGATCGCGAGGTGATCGAGGCGCGCTTCTTCCCCTCGCATTCCTTGCCCGAACCATTGGGCCGGGTGACCCGTTCGCGCATCGACCTGTGGCGCCAGAGAACCGAACCGGGCCGCTAGAGAAGCGAGAGCTGCGGGTCGTCTTGGTCTGACGTCGTGGCGTCTTCGCCATGGTCGAGGTTGGATAGGGTCAAGCCCATCAGCCGGATCGGCATGGGCAAAGGCATCGCTTCTTCCAGCAAATCGCGGCCCAATTGCGCAAACTCGGCCTTATCCGAGACCCAATGCGTGACCGACTTGGCGCGCGTCATGATCTGGAAATCGGTGTATTTCATCTTCAACGTGACCGTGCGCCCGCGAACCGGCTGATCGCCCGACCCAGCGTTGACGATCCGCTCCCAAACGATGTCGATGATGTTCTCCAAGGTCTCGCGCAGATCTTCGGGCGCGGATCGGTCGTCGGAAAAGGTCCGCTCCCCACCAACCGACTTGCGCACCCGGTGCGCGCGCACCGGCCGCAGATCAATGCCGCGTGCCGCGCGATACAGGTAATCCCCCATCGAGCGGAAATGCTGGCGCAGAAAGTCGATATCCTTCGCCGCCAGGTCCGCCCCGGTTTCGATCCCGAGCCGTTTCATCTTCTCTTCGGCCTTAGGGCCAACGCCGTGAAAGCGTCGGATCGGCAGGCCAGCCACAAAGTCCGCGCCCTGACCCGGCTTGATGACGCAGATCCCATCGGGCTTGTTCTGATCGCTGGCAAGTTTGGCGAGGAATTTGTTGTAGGAGACCCCCGCGCTCGCGGTCAGTTGGGTCTTGGCCTTGATCTCCTGCCGGATCAGCTCGGCGATCCTAGTGGCCGACCCGATGCCGAGTCGATCCTCGGTCACATCAAGGTAGGCTTCGTCCAGGCTAAGCGGCTCAACATGCGGCGTGTGGTGTTCAAAGATCGCGCGGATCTGGCGGCTGGCTTCCTTGTACGCATCAAAGCGGTGCTTCACGAATATAAGATCGGGGCAGCGCCGTTTCGCGGTGACCGAGGGCATGGCGCTTTTGACGCCGAATTTGCGCGCTTCGTAGCTTGCGGCCGCAACCACGCCGCGCCCGCCTGATCCCCCGACCGCCACCGGCTTGCCGCGCAATTCGGGGTTGTCGCGCTGTTCGACGCTCGCAAAGAACGCGTCCATATCGACATGGATGACCTTGCGCAGGCCACGCGCCTCCACCTCGTCGTCATCGCGTTCCGAGTCCGCCATAGTATCCCCTGAAATAGGAGGTTTGCGCGCGCGAAGGAACCGTTGTCACAGTATCTGGCACCGAGGTCTTGGAACTTTCACGTCGATCAACGATATTGTGCATATGCGAACACAAGTGTGGTCTTCCGGCGAGCCGCCCGCGGCGACGCGCAAAAGCGCCTCCACTCCCAAGCGGGAGATGGGAGAGACCGAGCTTATCTGGATGATGGCGATGCTGATGGCGCTCCAGGCGTTTGGCATCGACGCGATTTTACCCGCTCTCGACGATCTGGCGCTGTCCTTGAACGTGGCGGGCAATGACCGGCAGTTTGTAATCGGTGTCTATCTTCTAACCGCCGGGATCGGTGCGCTGGTACCCGGCGCGCTGGCCGACCGTTTTGGGCGTCGCCCGATCGTATTGGGCTCCATCGCGGTGTACATCGCGCTCTCGCTGGTCAGCGCTCTCGTTACTACGTTTGAGCAACTGCTCGCGGTCCGCGCCGCGCAGGGCTTTTTCGGAGCCGGCATCGTTGCGCTGCCGCCAGCCATCATTCGCGACCGCGTGGGTGGCGACAAGATGGCGCGCATGATGAGCCTGATTTTCGTAATCTTCCTCATGGTGCCCGCCGTGGCCCCCAGTCTCGGCGAAGCGATCCTGTTAGTGGGCGATTGGCGCACCATCTTCAGTGTAATGGCGATCCAGGGCGTCCTAATCGGCGCGTGGGTCTATTTCCGCTTGCCCGAGAGCCTCGATCCCAACCATCGCCAGCCGATCCGGCCGCGCGTAATTGCGGCCAACATGGCGACCTCGCTGAGCGAACGATCGGTGATCGGGTATGTTATTGGCGGCATGCTGGTGTTCGGCGCGCTGTTCGGCTTCATCAATTCCTCGCAGCAATTGATTAGTGAAGGGTTCGGTAGGCCTGATATCTTCCCCGTTATCTTTGGGGTGTGTGCGGGCTCGATGGCTTTTGCCAGCTGGTCCAACTCGCGCATTGTCGAGCGTTTTGGCGCGCGCAGGGTCAGCCACACCGCTGTCCTTCTGTTTATCGCGGTGGCCGGATTACAGGTGATCTTCGCCTTCACCGGTGAGGAGCAATTGTGGCAGTTCGTGCCGCTGATGGCGATCAACATGGCGCTGCTCGGTTTTATTGGCAGCAATTTCGGCTCAATCGCGATGAACCCCTTCTTCCACATCGCGGGCGCGGCCAGTTCCGCCCAGTCGAGCGTGCGTATGACTAGCGCGGCGCTTTTGGGCGCGCTGATCGGCTATGCCTATGATGGGACGGCCCAGCCCTTGGCGCTCGCTTTGCTGGCAAGCGGGATCGCGTGTCTGCTGCTCGTTTTGTTCAGCGAGCGCGGCAAGCTGTTCGGCCCACCTGAAGCGCCGATGGGAATGGGCGGGGGCCGCTAAGCTTCGGAGGACAACTTTCTCCAAGCCAGATCAGCAAACTCGCACAACAACGGCCGCGTATCTCGCGGGTCGATAATGTCCTCGACGTTGAAGAGCTCGGCCGAGCGGAAGGGGCTGGTGACTTTGTTCAACCGCTCCTTGATTTTCTCAAGCTCCGCCTTCGGATCGCCTCCCGCTTTCGCCACCGCCTCCAGGTCCGATTTGTACGCCACTTCCAATCCGCCCGCGATGGGCAGGCTGCCCCAGTCGCCTGACGGCCAGCAATAGCGGTATTGATACCGATCCGCGTTGCTCATCGCGCTGCCCGCAATGCCATAGGCGCGGCGCGTGACGATGCTCGCAAGTGGCACGGTGGCGCGGTAGATCGCGTTCATCGCCTGCACGCCATAGCGGATCGTCCCCGCCATTTCGGCCTCGCGCCCGATCATAAAGCCGGGATTGTCGACCAGATGGACGATCGGCAGCCGGAACTGGTCAGCGAGTTTGACGAAGCGTTCGACTTTTTCCGATGTCTTGGCGTCCCATGACCCGCCGAGGAAGCTGGGATCGCTCGCCACCACCGCGACGGGCCAGCCATTGAGCCGCGCCAAAGCCGTGATCGAGGCGCGGCCCCAATTCTTGCCGATTTCAAACACGGTCCCTTCGTCGAGGATCATGCCCATCGCGCGGCGCATCGAATAGACTTGTTTTTCGTCGCGCGGGACAAGGCTGAGCAGCGCTTCTTCGCGCCGGTCCACCGGGTCGTGGCACTCCGCGCGCCGGGCGCGCTGGCCGACATGTTCGGGCATGAAGCTGAGGAAATGGCGGGCCCGCGCAAAGGCTTCGGCCTCGGTCGCGACTTCGTCATCGACCACTCCGTTGCGGGTGTGGATGTCGACCCCGCCGAGCTCTTCCTTGGCCTGTTGGTGATCGGCCGCGCTTTTGTACGCCTCGCCCAAGCCATCGACCACGGCCGGGCCAGCGGCGAAGAGTTGGGAGAGCCCGCGCACCATGATCGAATAATGGCTCGCCGCGATGCGTGCGGCGCCAAGGCCAGCGGTCGGACCAAGCGCCAGCGCGACGACCGGCACGGTGTCGAGGTTTTGGACCGTATCGCCCCAGCCGGGAACGGCGGGAATATAGGTCGCGCCGATCTGCTCCAGCGTGCGCACGCTGCCGCCGCCGCCGGTGCCGTCGATCATCTTGACGATGGGCAGTCTGAGCTCATGCGCCATCTGCTCGGCCTGCACCATCTTGCGCTTGATCCCGGCGTCCGCCGCGCCGCCGCGGATGGTGAAGTCGTCAGCGGTGGCAACAATCGGGCGGCCATGCACCGTGGCCTTGCCAAACAGGAACGGGGCGGGCGTTACGCCTTGCAGGTCGCCATTTTCGTCGTAATGGCCGCGCCCTGCGATCTTGCCGATCTCGCGGAAAGAGCCGGGATCGCACAGGGCCGCCAGCCGAGCGCGCGCGTCCATCTTGCCCCGGCCATGTTGACGCGCGACTTTATCCGGCCCGCCCATCTCCTCGGCGAGCGCCTCGCGGGCGCGCAGTTCTTCGAGTTCTTTCGCCCAGGTCATTCCCATCTCATAAGCAAACCGTCATCCCAGCGAAAGCTGGGATCGCTATTGATGTCGTGCCCGGTGGAAAGCGATCCCAGCTTCCGCTGGGATGACGACTAGTCCCCCACAGGCTCCACCACACACAGCACCGCTTCCACCTGCACCTGCCCGCCGGTGGAGGCTTCAAGGCCTGAGACAGTCCCATCGAACGGCGCGGTGAGCGCGTGCTCCATCTTCATCGCTTCGAGCACTATCAGCCGCTGCCCAGCGGTAACCGCGTCGCCCTCGGAGACATCGACCGCAATAACCTTGCCAGGCATGGGGGCGAGGATGGCGCCATCGGCGGCGGAGGCGGTGCCGGAGCCGCGTACCGTTCGCGAAAAAGGCACGGCGCGCCCCCCAGCAAAGAGAACGACCTCTTCGTCATCCACTAGCGCTGTGTAGGCTTGACCGGTCTCATCGTTGCCTGCGAGGACCATTGGAGCGCCAAAGTCTGATCTAATGAGTGTCGATTCGTCTCTAGCGTCGATGGTTCGGGTTTCGCCACCGTGGCCCAATGTAACTCGCGTTGCGTTGCCCGCATTGAGCCTGAGACCCATCGGAAGATATTGAGCTTCGTCGGATTGGTCACTTAAGGCGAAGGCTGCGGCGGCCTCCCATTCGGCGGTTGACGCATCACCCGGAGCAATAAGGTCGGCTTCAAACCGGGCGATAAACCCAGTGTCAAGCGAAGCGGCTCGAAACTCAGGGTGGTCCGCGCACCGGCGTAGGAACGCCGCATTCGAACGTATCGGCCAGATTTCGAGCATGTCGAGCGACTGGATCAAGCCATCGATGGCTTCCTCGCGATCCTCTCCCGCTGAGATCACCTTGGCGATCATGGGATCATAGAATGGCGAGACTTCGGCTCCCTCCGTTACCCCGGTGTCGATCCGGTAACTGAGACCAAAATCCAAACGATCCAACCGCCCCGTACTCGGCAAGAACCCCTTCGCTGGGTCCTCCGCATACAACCGCGCCTCAATCGCATGGCCGTTGATCGAGAGTTCCTCCTGCTTCAGCGGGATCGGCTCGCCGCTTGCCACGCGCAGTTGCCACTCGACCAAGTCCACACCCGTGATCTCTTCGGTCACCGGGTGTTCGACCTGAAGCCGCGTGTTCATCTCCATAAAGTAGATACGGTCGGCGCGCAGGCCTTCGCTGGCATCCGCGATAAACTCAATCGTGCCCGCGCCCTCGTAATCGACCGCTTTGGCCGCGCGCACGGCGGCGGCGCAGATAGCTTCGCGGGTGGCCTCGTCCATCCCCGGCGCGGGGGCTTCTTCGATCACTTTTTGGTGGCGGCGTTGCAGCGAGCAGTCGCGTTCGAACAGGTCGACGACGTTGCCGTGGCTGTCGCCGAAGACCTGCACCTCGATATGGCGCGGGCTGGTGATCCATTTCTCCAGCAGCACTTCGTCGTTGCCGAAAGAGGCCTTGGCTTCGCGTTTGCAGCTTTCGAGGCTGGCGGCGAAATCGGCCGGATCGTCAACCTTGCGCATCCCCTTACCGCCGCCGCCTGCTACGGCCTTGATCAGGACGGGGTAACCGATTGTGTCGGCCTCGGCGGAGAGGCGTTCGAGCGACTGGTCTTCGCCAAGATAGCCCGGCGTCACCGGCACGCCGGCGGCAATCATCCGTTCCTTGGCGGCGTCTTTGAGGCCCATCGCCTCGATACTGGCGGGCTTGGGCCCGACCCAGATCAGTCCAGCGTCAATCACAGCCTGCGCGAACCCAGCGTTTTCGGACAAAAAGCCGTATCCGGGATGGACCGCCTCAGCGCCCGTTTCCTTCGCCGCGGCGATGATTTTCTCGCCCACGAGATAGCTCTCGGCGGCGGGCGAGGGGCCGATATGGACCGCTTCATCGGCAGATCGCGTGTGCAGCGCCTTGGCGTCCGCGTCCGAATAGACCGCGACCGTGGCGATGCCCATCGACTTGGCGGTGCGCATGATGCGGCAAGCGATCTCGCCGCGATTGGCGATGAGGAGTTTGGAGATCATTCCGAGGGACCCTCAGGCGCGCCTAACGGCTCGCATTCGTTGAGCGCGGTCATCGTGAAGCTGGTGTTCGCCACGCGCCAGCCATCCTGCGTCTTGGCAAAGCTCATCGAGTTAATCCCGCAATGGGTCGGCTTGCCGTTCAAAAGGAACACATAGGGCCCCCACACATGCGCCATGCGCCCGTCCACGAGGACGGTGTCGTAGTTCATATATTCGTCGGTGCCCGGAGGGGACGTCTCCCACCCATCCAGATGATCGCCCGCCGCGACGATACTGGTGATCGGCGCGTCCGGTTTGCGGCGGTCGTGCACAAAGATTACCGCTTCATCGATCATCGTGGCGCGCAGAGCGGTCTTGTCCGGCGATCGCAAGGCGGCAAAGAACGCGTCGGCGGCGGCGATGACTGGTTTGGGATCGTTCGCGATGGTGTCGTTGTGGCCGTCAGCCCAAGCGGGCGTGGCGAGCATCGCGGTGAGCGCGGCGGCGAAGGTCAGGGTCTCTCTCATGGGCTGTTGATTAGCCACCCCCCACGTTCGTGTCGAGCGGTGTCGAGGCACCTCAAGGGCGTCTCGATGTGAACGGTTTAGCTTTGGGAAGGCCGATAATCGGCGATGCCCCAATGGATGCCGCCCTCGGGCGCTTTTTCGCGGTTGATCGCCGCCGATAGGAAAGCGCGCGCGCCATACAGTGCCTTTTCCCAGCGCGGCACATAGGTGCGCGAATTCCAAGCTTCGACGCCGCGTTTGCGGACCTTGCGACCAATCGCGCCGTAAATACGCGCGGCGCTGAGCACGGCCCAGCGGCTGCGGAAGGGGAGGCGCGCGGCGCCCACGCGCGCGGCGGCTTCGTGCTTTTCGACCAGCGCGACCAGGCGCGCGGCCATTTCGGCCAGCTCTTCGCGGTGGTGCGGTTTTGTGTGCTGGCCCGGTTCAATGTCCTGCTCCACCAGCCATTCAACCGGGAGGTAGCAGCGGCCCGCTGCGTCATCCTCGACAATGTCGCGCGCGATGTTGGACAGCTGGAAAGCGAGCCCCAGATCGTTCGCCCGGTCGAGCGTGTCGGTGTCCTCGGGATCGACGCCCATCACCACCGCCATCATCACGCCAACCGCGCCCGCGACGTGGTAGCAATAGCGCATCATGTCGCCTTCGGACCGTGGGCGCCAATCCTCTGCATCGAGCGCGAAACCGGCGATCACGTCTTCGGCCATGGCGGGGGTTAGACCGACTTCCTTGGCGACGATGCCCAAGGCGTCAAACGAGGGATCGCCGGTGGGCTCGCCTGCGAATGCCTTGGCCGTCAGCTTGCGGATGAGGGCGAGGCGCGCGTCGAGGTCCGACTGGTCGCCCAACTCGCCGCCCATCACCTGATTGTCGGCGATATCATCGCAGCGGCGGCACCAGGCGTAGAGCAGCCAGGCGCGTTCGCGTGTTTCGTTGTCGAACAGTTGGGAAGCGGCGGAAAAGCTCTGCGAGCCGACCTTGATCGCCTGATGCGCGTGTTGGACGAGGGCGGTTCGGGTTTCGGCTGGCGTCATGGAGCCACTCGCGAGTCCCCGCGAAGGCGGGGACCTCTATCAGTTTCGCGAGAGGTCCCCGCCTGCGCGGGGACTCGCACAGGCCAGATCATCACAAATCCTCGGCCTTCATCTTGAAGATGGGTGTGTGCGGCACGTAGCTCGTCATCTTGTCGAGCAAGGCGGGCATGGTTTCGGCGTGGATCAGGATGTTCTGGTGCGCCTCTCGCACAAAGCCAACCTCGGCCATGCGCGTGTTGAACTTGATGAGATCATCGTAAAAGCCAAAGGCGTTGAGAAGGCCGACGGGGTCGGAATGATAGCCCAGCTGCGCCCAACTCATCGCTTCCCACAATTCGTCCATCGTGCCCACACCGCCGGGCAGGGTGATAAATCCATCGGAGAGGTCGGTGAACTTCTGTTTGCGCTCGTGCATGCCGGAGACGCTGATCAGCTCGTCGCAATCATTGTTGGCAACCTCGGCCTTGATCAAAGCTTCGGGAATGATCCCGATAACCTCGCCGCCCGCGCTTTTCGCGCCCTTGGCCACCGCGCCCATAAGACCGAGACGACCTCCGCCATAGACGACCCCAATCCCGCGCTGGGCCAGCGCCGCGCCGACATCCTCGGCAAGTTCAACATAACGCGGATCGGCCGGACTGGCGGAGCCGCAATAGATGGCAAGACGTTTCATCAATCCTCCCCGGAACGGGGAGGGGGACCATGCACAGCATGGTGGAGGGGCGGTTTCAGCTTCATCATCCTCTCATCACAAATCTCGACTACGCGCCTAACGACCGCGTCCAAATCTTCAAGCACGAGTTTTGCGGGGATCCTGGTCGTGGCAATTCCTTCACCTCTCAAGAAACGAGAACGTGCGGCATCCTTGCGCCTTGCATCTGGTGTTTCGTGTGTCTTGCCATCAACTTCGATTGCGAGTTTTGCCCGGGCACAGAAAAAATCCAGCACATAAGAGCCTGCCGGATGTTGGCGGCGGAACTTGTGGTTACTGGGACGCGTGCGCAGGGCTTGCCATAACTTGACTTCGGGCAGGGTCATTTCGCTGCGCAGCTTGCGAGCGAGTTTTATGGTTTCGCGCCTGCCTGTGATCATGGCTCGCCCCTCCACCATGCTGCGCATGGTCCCCCTCCCCTCGGAAGGGGAGGACCTACACCGCCTCCTTGATCGCCATATCCTCCAGCATCAGGCCAGCGGTCGCCTTGCCGCTGCCAACGACGCCTGGAATGCCGGCGCCCGGATGGGTGCCTGCGCCCACGAGGTAGTAATTCTCGATCACGTCGTCGCGGTTGTGGCCGCGCAGATAAGCGCTTTGCCACAAAAGCGGCTCGAGGCTGAAGGCGCTGCCCATATGAGCGGAGAGGTCCTGCTGGAAATCCTTGGGCGCGTAAGAGAACTTGGTGACGATCCGGTCGTGAATGTCGGGGATCAGGCGGCGGCCGATTTCGTCGAGGATCATTTTCTCCAGACGCGGGCCTTCGACGTCCCAATCGATCGGCATCTTGCCCATATGTGCGACGGGGACGAGCGCGTAGAACGTGCTCTTTCCCGCCGGGGCCATCGACGGATCGGTCACGGTCGGGTGGTGCAGATAGATCGCGAAATCCTCGGGCAGCACGCCGTTCTTGAAGATATCGTCGAGCAGCCCCTTATACCGGTTGGCGAACAGGATGGAGTGGTGCGCGATGCCAGGCCACGCGCCCTCAAGTCCAAAGTGGACGACGAACAAAGACGGGCTGAAGCTCTTGCGGTTCAGCGACTTGGTCATCTGTTTGCCACGCGGTGAGTTCGACAGCAGATCCTTATAGGAGTGCATAATATCGCCGTTTGAGGCGACCGCGTCGAAGCGTCCCTTGAAACCGCTCTTGGTTTCCACTTCGGTCGCGCGCGTGCCCAACGTGTGGACCTGCACCACCGGATCGCCAATGCGGGTCTGTCCGCCGAGGCGTTCGAAATGGCGCACCATCCCTGCGATCAGGCGGTTAGTGCCGCCGCGCGCCCACCACACGCCGCCGTCTTTCTCCAGCTTGTGGATCAGAGCGTAGATGCTCGATGTTTTCATCGGGTTGCCGCCAACCAGCAGCGAGTGGAAGCTGAACGCTTCGCGCAGTTTGGGATGTTTGATGTAGCTCGACACCATCGAATAGACCGAGCGCCAGGCTTGCTCTTTCACCAGAGCGGGCGCGGCTTTGAGCATGGTCTTGAAGTCGAGGAACGGCTTGTGACCCAGCTTCACATACCCCTCTTCAAACACTCCCGCCGAATATTCGAGGAAGCGCTGATAACCCACCACGTCTTCGGGGTTGAGCTTGGCGATTTCGGCGAACAGTTCTTCTTCGTCGTTCGAATAATCGAAGTTGGTGCCATCGGGCCAGTTGAGGCGATAGAAGGGCATGACCTTCATCAGCTCAACGTCTTCGGAAATATCGTGGCCGGTCAATTGCCACAGCTCTTCGAGGCAGGGCGGGTCGGTGACGACGGTGGGGCCAGCGTCAAAGGTGAAGCCGTCCTGTTCCCAGAAGTAAGCGCGGCCGCCCGGCTTGTCGCGCGCTTCGATGACGGTCGTCGCGATGCCAGCGGATTGCAACCGGATCGCCAGGGCCATGCCGCCGAACCCTGCGCCGATCACACATGCGGTTTTGCCGGCGTATCGTTGCGCCAAGCGCGGATCGATACCTTTGCCGCCCGGCGTTTCGGCGATGGTGAGTTTCGCGTCGATATTGACTGGGGCGTTCATGCGGCTGGCTCCGTTTTGGAAGAGGGTCTTGTATCAGAATTGTGCCGCTCTTTCAGCGGCTTTCCGCGCACGAACATCGCTTTGATCGCGCGCGGGATAGTTACGGGGGGCTTGCCCCAAAGGACGCGGGCCCGATCCCTCATAGGCGACCGCGCGGCGTAAAAACGCTCTATCAGGCCCTGAGAAAGGCCATAAAAGCGTTGAAGAATGACGTACCGACGGTCTGGGTCGGCGGCGAAGAATAAGAAACGCGTGAGAAGCCGGTAGTATCCGGTGCTTGTCCAATGGCGGCGCGCGCGCGTTTCAAACAGGGCCACCATCTGGCTTGCGGGCAAGTCCGCTTCCTCCGCCAGGGCCAGTGCGTTGCCCATAGCAATCGGCATCGTGTAGCTGGTGAGCGGGTGGATAAACCCGCCGCGCGCACCGATGGCGACGACACCCGGCACGCGCACTTCATTCTGATAGGCGTCGAAATCGCCGCCCGTCAGCACCGGCAGCACGCCGGTTTCGTGACCCACAGGCGTGCCATCGTGCCAACCTTTGTCACGCGCGTATTGATCAATCCGGCCCGAAAGAGCCGCGCGGTCGAGGCCCGGATCATCGGCGTAATACGTGTCCTCGATAAACAGATCGTGCGAGCTCAAGGGCAGCACATAGACAAAACGATAGGCCGATCCGTTGCCATAGGGCGCCAACTGATCGACATCGGCGTCCATGATCATCGGGCGCTCTTCGCCGTGCGGCTGATCCAGCCGCATCTGGCGGCCCATAAAGACCTGCCACCCGCCGCGCAGATGCTGGGACGGGCGGAAATTGCGGCAATCGACCACAAGGCGCGCGTCGAGCCGTGTGCCGTCATCCAGCGTCACGCCGTCCGCCTCGATCTCGGTTGCTTTGCGCCCCAGATACAGCGCTTCGGGCGGAAGGGTCCGCACGATCCCTTCGTGAAAGTCGGTCGAGGCCATCGATGTGTAGCCGGTGTGCAAGGTGCGTTTCAGCTTGGGAAAGCTGACATCGTAGCCCTTTTGCCACTCGGTCTTGCGGATGGGTTCGAGCAGTTCGCGCCCGCGGTCATCCAGATCGCTGTCGAACCAGCTCCACCGGTGGTTGCCGCCGATGGTTTTGCCCGCTTCGATCATGGCAATTCGGAAGTTGGGCCGCGCTTTGTGCAAGGCGAGAGCGGTTAAGCCGCCGGAAAGACCGCCGCCCACTATCACCACATCAAAGATCGACTCGCTCATGCGGGTTTGGCCCTAGGCGAACGGCGCTCGCGCGGCAACGCTCACCGCTTGGTCTGACAAAAAACAGTACAAAACTCTGCTTGCGACGCGTGTCAGGCACACTAGACGCTCGAGCCCTCGCGCAATCCTCTCTTTTTGCCTCATTTTCGAGGAACTCTAAACGGTTGCGTTCATTTATTCGCCAAGCCGGTGGGACAAGCCCCTAACCTTGTTCTGAGCGGCGTTTGATACCTCTTGCGAAGGACCCCCGATGACCACCCCCGATCTGCCTCTCTATCGCGCCGCGCTGGCGCTCTTCGTCTTTGCCGGTTCCACTCAAGTATCGGCGCAGGACGCCGTCTCGCTCGATGCGCCCAATGCGTCGACGTTCACTCTGGCCGCGTCCAAGATCGACGCGGATGCCGATACGCGCGCGGTCGTTGCGGCGTCGCTGGCCGCCAATAGCAAAGCGGCTACGAGCGTCGAAGGCGCCCAGACCCGCCCTGGTCCCCAGGCGCAAGGCACGCGCGCCCCAGCGGGCAGCCGTTTTCCGACCCCCAAGATCGTGTTTGACGACACTTGGGCCACTGTGGGCATCGGCGCCGGATTGGTGCCCAGCTATGGCGGATCGGACGATTACATCATCTTCCCGCTGCCGCTCGTCGCGGGCCGAGTGGGCGGCATAGGCATTTCGCCCAACGGCCCCGGCTTTGCGCTTGACCTTGCCTCGCCCGCACCGGCGTTCGGCGCGCAGAAAGCGCGTTTCTTCGGCGGTCCAGCCTTCCGGTTTCGAAACGACCGCGCGAACCAGATCGAAGACGAGGTGGTCGAGCTCGCCGAAGACCTCGACATCGCTTTGGAGCTCGGCGCGCAGGCGGGTGTGTCCTTTCCCGGTGTGTTCAACCCGCTCGACACCGTCACGCTGACCACGCAGGTGCGCTGGGACGTGGCGGGCGCGCATGATGGCATGCTGATCGAGCCGAGCGTTGGCTACACCCGGCCCTTTGGCCCCGGTGTCCGGTTCCAGACCAATATCGGCCTGCAATTCGCCGATGATAGCTTCGCCGACTATTACTACACCGTTACCCCGGCGCAGAGCGCGGCGACCGGCTTGCCATTGTTCACCGCCGATGGTGGTTTAACCAACATTTCCAGCACCACGATCGTCGCGTTTGATCTCGACGGCAACGGCCTCAATGGCGGCTGGAGCATCTTCACGGTGCTGGGTTACACGCGCTTTGTCGGCGACGCGGCGGATACGCCGTTCACCTCGATCCGGGGGGATGCGGACAACTTTATCGGCGGCGTGGGGATCGCTTACACGTTCTGATTACACGGCTCTGATACGGCGATGATACAATATTACCTAGCCGTATCAGGGGTTTAGAAGCGCTTGTAACCTCTTCCCAATGGGTGCAGGGTTCCGGTCGGGATCGACGGACATCCATGATGGGAAAAGGGGGAAAGCGAATGAACTGGCTCGCAAAGGGGATCGCCGCGTTGGCGGCAATGTGCACGGCGGCGGTTGCGACGCCGGCGGCGGCAGAGGTCGTTTATGTGAAAGCGGGCCGGGTCATCACCGATCCGGATAAAGCGCCGCTTGGGCCGACGCTGATCGTGATCGAAGATGGCCGCATCAAGGACCTGCTCCCGGTCGACAGCGCCGAAGCGCGCGAGGCGGTGGCGACGCGCGTCGCGGCGAACGATATGGCGGCCTACACCGATCTTTCCGATAAGACCGTGCTGCCCGGCCTGATTGACCTGCACACGCATTTATCCGGCGATCCCTCGGGCGAATTTTGGCGCGCGGCCACAACGCCGCCGGAATACTTCACTCTGATTGCAGCCAAGAACGCGCGCGTTACCGCGCTGGCGGGCTTCACCACTATCCGTGATCTGGGCGCGCGGTCCGAGCAAGCGATGCAATCCTTGCGCCGCGCCACCGCGGAAGGGCTTGTGCCCGGACCGCGTGTGGTCACGGCGGGCAACACCATCGCCATTGTCGGCGGGCACGGGGATATCAGCGGCTTTCGCCAATCGGTCGATAGAGCAATCAATTCCGGCTACACCTGCACCGGTCCGGTCGAATGCGCCGAGAAAGTGCGCAAGGCCTCCAAATACGGCGCGGACCTGATCAAGATCACCGCGACCGGCGGCGTGCTGAGCCAGCAAGGACGCGGGTTGGAAGAGCACTTCACCGCCGAAGAAATGAAGGCGATTGTCGACACCGCCAAGCTGCTCGGCCTGAAAGTCGCCGCTCACGCGCACGGCGCGCGCGGGATCGAGGCTGCGGCGAAAGCGGGCGTGCACACGATTGAGCATGGCACCTATATCGACGAGGCCGCCGCCCAGGCGATGAAGGACGCGGGCACCACTTTGATCCCGACGCTGATGGCGTTTCAGGGCATCAAGAAGAACCTGGGCAAGCAATTCTACACCCCGGTGGTCGAGGCAAAGATCCTCTCGGTTTCCAAGATCGCGGACAGCTTGATCAAGCGCGCGGTTAAATACGACGTGCCCATCGCTTTTGGCACCGATGCAGGGGTGTACCCCCATGGCGAAAATGCGGGCGAGTTTGCGCTGATGGTGGCCGGCGGATTGAGCGAGCGAGCCGCATTGGCGAGCGCGACCACGGGCGCGGCGGCGATTTTGGGTATGGGGGACCAGATTGGTCGTCTCGCGCCCGGCTATTCGGCGGACCTTATCGCAGTGGATGGCGACCCGCTCGAGGATGTGACCGAGCTTGAAGACGTCAAATTCGTCATGGTGCGCGGCCGGATCATTCGCTGAAACGGATCATCCGTTGAGACGGATCATCCGTTGAGCCGCAAGGCGGGCGTTAGAAGCCCAGCGCGAAACCGGCCTGCGCGATGACATCGCCCTCGCTGGTGTTGCCTGCGACGCCGGCGGTGAGCGCCACACGCTCGCTCGCCCGACCTACAAGGTTGAGCGCATACCCTTGCTCCCCGCCGTAAGTGGCGACGTTTCCGGCGATCACGAAGCGTTGGTCCGGCATGGCAATCGCGCTGCCCAAAGCCGCCGCCGCTGCGATGCCGCCTCGCGCGCGTTCGTTGATCTCATCAAGTCGGAATTCGACACCGGAAAGACGGGTGTCGAGCGCGCTCACTTGAGATGTGAGGGCATCGAACTGCGCCTCGCTCACCTGCGAAATCGCGCGCACGGAATGTCGGACCGAAGCCACCGAAGCTGCGCTGGCGACCTGTTGTCGTCCCAGCGTGCCGTTGGCGTCCACCGTGACCACATCGACTGGCCCCTGCTGCGCCAACGTTGAGGCGGCGACGTCGCCAATCCGCACCGAGCTGCCGTCCCCGCCCAGCGCGATCTGGTTGTTGGCGTTGGTAGCCGCGTCCGCGCCCACCGCAGTGGAACCTGCGTTGTTCGCTTGCGCCCGCGCGCCAATGGCGGCGGAATCGGCTCCCAATGCGCGGGTTTGAAAGCCGATCGCGGTGGAGCGCAGGTTCTGCGCCTGCGCGCCGTTGCCGATGGCGGTGGCAAAGTTGACCGGCGCAAAACTGGAATAGCCCAAAGCGGTTGAAAACCGCCCGCGCGCGGTGGCGAAGGCACCGAAGGCCAACGCCCCCACACCATCCCCATTTGCGCCTGATCCCACGGCGGTCGATTGGACGCCCAACGCGGTTGAACCGGCGCCTAAGGCGGTTGTGTTAATGCCCGATGTGAAGGCGTCCGCGCCCACGCTGGTGGTCTGTGTGCCATGCGCCTGTGCCCCCAATCGTTCACCGCCCGTGTCGGCGTCGTTGCCATCGCCTCCAATCGCGACCGAGGCGACACCGATGGCGGATGCGTTGGAGCCAAAGGCGCTGGCCATATCTTGTGTTGCGCGCGCGGCGTCGCCGGTCGCGGTGGCGAAGTCGGCGGTGGCCTCAGCAAAAGCGCCGAGCGCCGTCGCGGATTCCGCCTCCGCTGCGCTGACAGCGCCCAAGGCGGTGGCGCGGACAGTCGTGGCGTTGGTGTCGCGGCCTATCGCGATCGAGGATCCGCCCGACGCCTGTGAGTCTCTGCCGAAGGCCAATGCGTTGCTGGCTGAGGCCCGCGCACCAAGCCCAAGTGACACCGCTCGCGATCCGCTCGACACCGCGTCTCCGCCGATGGCGATGGCCTCGATGCCCGATGCGTCGGCCGGGCTGAAGAGCGAATTGACCGCCACAAAGTCACTTCCCCCACCGCCACCCGAAACGTCGCTGATGGCGGCGGTAAGCTGCGCAAGGTTCACCGCGTCATTGGCCTGTGTGCCCGCCGCGACATTGACGATGCGGCGTTGCGCCGAGCCAGAGCCCACCGACACGGTGTTGGCCTGATCCGCGATTGATCCCGCGCCCAACGCGACCGAATTTGAACCGTTCGCGCTGACACTCGCCGCGTCGCCCAGGGCAAGTCCGTCGGCGGCTTCGACGCTCGCCGAGCGTCCGAGCGCGACCGATCCAACTCCATTGGCGCTGGAGACCTGCCCGATGGCGATTGTGCCGATGTTGAACGCGCTCGCGCCTGCGCCGACCGCCACCGCGTCGGGGTCAGCTTGCGCCAACGCGCCCACCGCCGTGCCTTGCTCCAGCGCGCTCGCCCCTCCGCCCAACGCGGTCGAGTTTGCGTCCAAGGCTTCGGCCTGAGCGCCAAAGGCCGAGGCAAAAGTCCCGTTCGCCTTGCTCTGCCCGCCCAAAGCGGTGGCGTTGTCTTGTTGAGCGAGCGCTTGCTCTCCCACCGCGACGCCGTTCGCTCCCGCCGCCCGCGCAAAGCTGCCGAGCGCGGTTGCTCTTGCGCCGGTGGCAAAGGAATTGGCGCCCACCGCTGTACTGCGCTCTCCGGTCGCGAAAGCGCCGACGCCGCAGGCCAAACGCGCGTCGTCATCCGCCGAAGCCGCGCCGCCATCGTTGTCGGTGTTTCCGGCGTCCACCCTCCCATCGTCGTCACGGTCAAGCAGGCAGTCGTCCGCGCGCGCTTCAACGGGTATGATTAGGGCAGCGCTGATCCCGCAAACGATCAACGACAGCGCAAGGGCGGATCTGGTCATGGCTCTTTTCCCGTTTGAAACAGGGAAAAGGGCTAGCGCGCGTGCGTCCGCTACGCCGCCGCAGACGCCGCCGCTTTGGTCTTACTTCAAGGGTATCCGCACCAAACTGGTGTCAGAAGTGCGTTGGAACCTTGCCTTAGGCTGCGCGCATCGCCTGCAAGTCGGCGCGCATCGCGATCTCCTGCATGGTGAACTCGGCGGCCTCTTCGGCGATCTGCTTGCCCAAGTGCCAATCCAGGATCTGCATATCCGCCGGGATTGGCGGGACGACCATGGCATCCGCTTGAGCGAGGTTCTGTTCCACCGAACCTTCGCTGGCGACCACCATGCTGCGCGACATGATCTCGACCAGGCTGGGGAAGGGGCGCTCTTGCTTGCGCCGCAGCACCATATCGCGCGCGATCTGACCGGGTGTGCGCACGTCGTCATAGGTCGCCTCGACTTCCCAGCGCGCGCCGACATCGGTGCGCAACGCGACGACCACGTTCGGCCCGGCCTTAAGCTCGCGCATGATGCCGACCGGGATGTTATCGAGCACTCCGCCATCGACCAGAATATCGCCCTGCCGAGTGATCAGCGGGGGCAGGATCGTCGGCAAAGAGCCTGAGGCGCGCACCGCCTCCCATAAGGGTCCGCGCGTGTGCACCTGAATACCGTGGGTCGATAGGTTCGTCGAAACACCGAAGAAATTGTACGGCAGATCGGCGATATCCTGCGTGCCGTACCGCTCTTTTAGCTCACTATCGAAGACGCGCGGGTCGAGCAGCGAGTGCACCGGAATGGTCATCCGCCGCATCGCCTTGTTCTTGACGAACATCTCTTCCATTTGCGTCAGCGTTTCCTGCGCGGTCAGGCCTTTCGCCATCGCTCCGGCTGCCGCCGCGCCCACCGAAGTACCGCCGTAATAATCGATCGGCACCCCGTTATCGAGCAGCGCCTGCATCACGCCCAGATGCGCGCAGCCCAGAGCGCCGCCGCCCGCCAGCACCACGCCGTTGGCCTTGCCCGCAAGGAAGCGCGCGATCCGGTCAAACGCGGCCACGCTGTCGAGCGGCACGTGGTGATGCAGCTTCACATCGCGATTGGCGAGCCAGCGGGTCGCGCCTTCGATCCCCTTCGCCTCTTGCGGGCGCCACAACATCAGCTGGCGATTGCCCTTCTGGAACAGCGGCAGCGCGTAGGTCTCCAACTCGGACAATTCCGGGCGGCGATCGTAGAGCGGCGCGACCAGCAGCACGTCGTCCGAATTGCGCGCAATCGCTCGGTTCCAGCCGTCATCTTCGCGGCTCGCGCGCAGAATGACGCGGCCCGCGCTTCGTTCCAGTTCGGCGATCCAGCTGCCGAAACTGGCGTCTTCTGGCTTCAGCGCCTCGGGCATATCGGCCCGGCGCACCAAACGCGGTTCGTCGTATTTGGTAAGGCTGCGGGTCAGCTTTTCGGCAAAGCCATCGGGCAATTGCGCCTCACCACAGGGCAACAGCGCGAGCACGCGCCCAGGCTTCGCCTCCAGCGATTTCGACGCGCCGGTGGTCGCCGCCAAACGCTTGGCCACGGTGGAGAGGATCGTGGTGATCAGCTCAGGGTGTTTTTTGGCCACCCGATCGTAGTCTTCGCGCGCCAGCGAATAGACTTCGCTGTCGCGCGTGGCGCGCACATCGGCGGTGCGGGTGCCGCCGGAAAAGAAAGCGAGTTCACCCACCGGTTCGCCCGCTTCGACTTCGGCGACGATCCGGCCATCGGGCAGTTGCACGTTGAACCGCCCGGCGCGGACCAGATAGAGCGCGTCGGCTTCCTCGCCATAGCGCACCAGCACGTCGCCGCCCTTGATCCGCTGCGTCTCAGCGGCGCCGCTCAATGCCTCCAAGGCTGGTGGACTCAGTTTCGCAAAGGCCTCTACGGCCGAGAATTCCTGTGACATTTGCCATTTCCCCCGAGGGCAGCACCATGCCCTGCACACCCGCTTTACCTAAGGGAAGAACCGGGGTCTTGGGAAGAGGTTTTCCGAAGGGCTTTCAACGAACTGGTGGTGCGATCTCGATCAAGGCTGGCGGTGTAGGCGCTTCGAGAAGACCGCGCGCGCGGTCCCAGCCGCCATGGAGCCAGGTTTGCGCCAGCTTTCCCGAGGGCGGGACACAGACCGGCATCGCCGCCGCGCCAAGCGAGTGGGGAAGGCCACGCGCCTCCTTTGTGACCAGCGCGAAAGCTGGCACCTCTTCGTCCTTCCAAACGCCCAGCATCCCGAAGATGGGCGCGCCTTCCAGAGCAATCCAGTGCTTCAGCCGCCGCCCTTCGTAATCGGTGCCGCTGCCCCAGATCATCACCGCGGTGGCGGGGATCAGACAGCGAAACTCGCTGTTGCGCAGGTTGCCGATCCAGAAGGGGCTTTCCGGGTTGCGCAAGGTTCCAATGCGGCGCGTGGGATCATCGGAGTTTGGCGGCGGTTGGACGCCCCAAAGCCTTGGAACCATGCGCGGTTGCAGCGTTCGGCCCGCTGGACGAGACCCCGCCACAAAATCGCGCCCCGCTGTGATAACCGGCGCGAATTTGTCAGGCGCGACATAGCCCCCGGCCCACGGATCATCGCGCACCCGCGCCCCGAACGCATCGGCGATATCCGCCGCAGGGGCGTCGAGACGGTAGAGGCGGGTCATGCGGGATTGCGATTAGGTCGGCTCTGGCAAACGGTCCAGCGCGAAGGGTTTTGCGCTATTTTCGTTCATGCAGGAGTAACCTTGCGAGCGCCCCGCGCGTATAAGGAGCCAGACACACCGTCAGGCACAAACACTATCAGGGGCTCTTCACAATGCACTCCACCTTCGCGCGCAACGCGTCGCTCACCGCTTATCTCTTGCTGGTCGCCGCGATCACGCAGGCCGTTTACACGGGCCTTTACGTCGCTGAGATCACACCGCCGCGTCAGCTTCTGTGGGGCGGCGAAGGCCTTTTGTTTGTGTTGTTGAGCGCGTTTGCAGGCGCGGCCTTGGCGCAGGCGAAGAGCCTCCATGTCGGCTGGTCCGCGATCTTTGCAGCCGCCGTCCTCAACGTTGTGCAGGTGGGCGTTGGTCTGACCATGTTCGGACCGTTTCGCGAAGTCGCCGAAGCCGCCCCCGAAACCGCGCCTTTGGCCGGATCGATCGTCGCGTTTTCGTTCATGGTCTACAACGCAGCCAAGGTGCTGCTGGCGCTCGCCGCGATTGTGTTTGGCCTCGCGAAACTGAACGCGGGTGGCAAGGCGCTGGGTGGCTTGACCGTGGCGATTGGCGCGATCGCTTTCATCAGCAACACGCTATCGATGGCGCTGGGCCGCGGCTTTACCGAGATCCCGGTCGCGGGCGGATCAGGCGTGCTGGCGACGGTGTTGCTAGCGGTGTGTTTGTTTGGGATGAAGGACGACTAAGGCGTTTTAGAAGAGAGGTTTAGACCTAGGTGCTTTCCCGCGCCTCGGTCTTTCTGGCCACCTGGGTTGGCAAGCATAACGGCAAGCGATGTAACAGCCCAAGGGGCGTAAGCGCGGATTGATCGCTAGCCAGAGGCTTGAGCGACACGTCTGCTCGTCGCCTCGATCCGGTCTACTTCATCATTGGATAAAGGTCCGTCGCTGTCCTCTCGAAAAGAAGCTCCGGGCTGGTCCAACCCCGGCGTCGCTTGCGGGTGAGGCAGCAGGTCATTTGGGACCGGAATTGGTCTCGAAGGTGCAGCCTGCGGGCTGGTCTCACTCGGTCCGTCAGAGTCAGTCGAAGAGGTTTGGGCCAATTCTGAATTCGGCTCTTGAAACTCAATCTTCACTTTGTTTCTCGCAAGCTCCACAGAGCGAAGCATTGGCACCTCGTTCTGCGCGAAGGGGTCGGCTCTGATCGCCTCTATCGCTTTGACTATCGCGGTGACGGTGACTGCGTTCTGAGCCGCTTGGTCTTGGATGACAGTAGGGCGACGGGGAGCAGCAGGTGGCTGTGAGTGTTGCGTGTCACGAAGACTCTGTTCTCTGACTTCCTCCACGGCATTCGCCACGGCAAGGAGGCCTTCGTCGCGACAGTCTCCGACGTAACCACCCGAAAAATCGCAGACCACTTGATCCTTAAGCGGCCGTGAGCCTGATGCCTGTTTATCCAACGCGATGTCTGCGATAAGTCCGACCGACGTAGGGATCATGAGCCAGAGAACAATTATCGCGACTGCTGCAATAGCAGCGCCTTTGACGATGCCCTTGCGTTCTTGGCGTTCCTGTGAGGCTTGGCGTTCATTCGCCTGACGTTGAAGGGCTGTGAGCTCTGTTAGGGTGGTTAGGACATCCGTTAGTTCAGTCCGGTGACGATTTTGCGCGTCAACAGCGGCCTGCTGCTTCGCTTTAATGTTCTCAATCTCAGACATGACCTCGTCGACCTTTGATGGTTCCGGTTTGGAAATCACGCGAAGGGCTGCGCGCTTAAGAAAACTCATAATTATAGACCTCCTTCGCAGATCTGAGGTTCAGACGCGCGGTTACGCGTCCAAGGCATTGTCATGGAGCATTGCGCTCGCGCTTCGAATTGTGGGCTAGGTCTATCTATTTGCGCGCCGTCGTCCGACGGTCTTGATGCGCCTGCTCTAGTCCCAAACAGAATTATATGACGAGGCCGATATCGCGCTCGCATCCTGTTCTTTTTGCCGCCCTAAGCGGCCTGCTCCGCTGCCCATCAATAGCAGGGGCGATTCACTAACAACGTGCTAACGCAAAATTACCATCGCCGCCATTGCTAGGGCAAGCGCAAGTTGTCGCATTGTCAGTTTTTTCTTGAAACTGGCTGTCGAGTTGTAAAGTAAATTACAAATTGTCGCGCATGCTGGATGCTCATCCGTGTCTATTCTTTATTACAGACGAAACTTGAAGCCAAAGCAAAACGCCGTTTTTAAGGTCGGCGTGCGCGCGAATTAAAAGTTGTTCCGCTGTTTGTCCAATCCCCTGGCACTCTCTAAGCGGTCTCCGTCGCTTGGTATCCGGCCGACTCGCAGGGGATTGCGCGACAAGGCTCAGCTCTGGACTCGTACGCCATCCGCGCCTAATCCCCTCCCATCCCCGGGGAGCGAGCTTTTCGCTGAGAGGGGCGGGATAAGCGCCGCCTGACCCGTTGAACCTGAACCGGCAGTTTGGATGCCGCCGAAAAGTGCAGAACCGGTTTTCGGCTCTTCGGCTATCCAAACTCATAGTAATATCGGCGGAGGGAGTGGGCGGCGCGCTTTACGATATGTGCGCTCGAAGTCCGCGCTCCGCCCCCATTGGAGAGACTTCGCATGGCCGACATCAACTCACCGGTAGAAATTGGCGTAACCACAGGCCCCATCCGTGGATCGCGCAAGGTCCATGTGGGCGCGCGCACCGGCAGCGGCATTCGCGTCGCCATGCGCGAGATTGATCTGGAGGGCGATGAGGCTCCGGTGCGCGTTTACGACACCTCCGGCCCCTACACCGACACCGATGTCAGCATCGATATCAACGCCGGGCTTGAACAAAAGCGGCGCGATTGGATCATGGCGCGCGGCGATGTCGAGGATTACGAAGGCCGCGAAGTGAAGCCCGAAGATAACGGCCAGCTTGGCCCGGATCGTTCAGGCGGCGTCCCGCAATTCCCGAACACGGTGAAGCGCCCCTTACGCGCCAAGGGCGGCGTTGGCGGGGGCGGCAATGTCAGCCAGATGCACTACGCGCGCCAAGGCATCATCACGCCCGAAATGGAATATGTCGCCGAGCGTGAAAATCTGGGCCGCGAGCGGGCCAAGGACTTCGTCCGCGACGGCGAGGCGTGGGGCGCGGCGATCCCTGATGTGATCACGCCGGAATTTGTGCGCGATGAGGTCGCCCGTGGTCGCGCGATCATTCCCAACAACATCAACCACCCCGAAACCGAACCCATGGCGATCGGGCGCAATTTTCTGGTCAAGATCAACGCCAATATCGGCAATTCCGCCGTTGCATCGGACGTCGCGCAAGAGGTCGACAAGATGGTCTGGGCGACCCGCTGGGGCGCGGACACAATCATGGACCTTTCCACCGGCCGCAACATCCACGACACGCGCGAATGGATCATCCGCAACTCCGCCGTGCCGGTGGGCACCGTGCCGATCTACCAAGCGCTGGAGAAGGTTGGCGGCATCGCCGAAGAGCTCACCTGGGACATCTTCCGCGACACTTTGATCGAACAGGCCGAACAGGGCGTCGACTATTTCACGATCCACGCCGGCGTGCGCCTTGCCTATGTGCCGATGGCCGCCAAGCGGGTGACCGGCATTGTGTCGCGCGGCGGATCGATCATGGCGAAATGGTGCCTCGCGCACCACAAGGAGAGCTTCCTCTACGAACATTTCGACGACATCACCGAGATTATGAAGGCGTATGACATCGCCTATTCGCTCGGCGATGGGTTGCGCCCCGGTTCCATCGCGGACGCCAACGATGAAGCGCAATTCTCCGAACTCTACACTCTGGGCGAGCTCACTCACCGCGCGTGGGAGCAGGACGTGCAGGTCATGATCGAAGGGCCGGGCCACGTGCCCATGCACAAGATCAAGGAGAATATGGAAAAGCAGCTGCAGGTCTGCGGCGAGGCGCCTTTTTATACATTAGGCCCGCTCGTCACCGATATCGCGCCGGGATACGACCACATCACGTCGGGCATCGGCGCGGCGCAGATCGGGTGGTATGGCACCGCGATGCTGTGCTACGTCACGCCCAAAGAGCACCTCGGCCTGCCCGACCGCGACGACGTGAAAGTGGGCGTGGTGACGTATAAACTCGCCGCCCACGCGGCGGACCTTGCCAAGGGCCACCCGGCGGCCAAAGTGCGCGATGACGCTCTGTCAAAAGCGCGCTTTGAATTCCGCTGGCGCGATCAGTTCAACCTGTCGCTCGACCCGGAAACGGCTGAGGAATTCCACGACCAGACGCTCCCCGCCGAGGGCGCGAAGACGGCGCATTTCTGCTCCATGTGCGGGCCGAAGTTCTGCTCGATGCAGATCAGTCAGGAAGTCCGCGACTTCGCCGCCAAGCAAAACGAAAGCCCCGAGACGTTCCTCGCGGCGGAAAAACTGGGCGCGCAAACCGCCGAGGCCAGCAAGCAGGCCGCGCTTAAGGGTATGGAAGAGATGAGCGAGAAGTATAAGGATATGGGGCAGAAGTTGTATTTGCCCGATGAAGGCTGAGGGGGAAGATTTTGACGATGGCCGATCCAACCTTTGCCGAACTGACCGCTTTGTCTCTTAAGGCGGATGAAAACGCTATGTTAGCGCTCAGCATTTTCATGACCGTGGTGTCTGGGTTCCTGGTGATGTCTTACGCTATCGGGGCCAAGCTTACCCGGCGACAATGCGCTTTGGTGGTGCCTTTATTCGTATTCTTTGCAGGCCTCGGGGTTTATGCGTCCGCGGCCTATGCGACTGTTGGAGAGCTTATCGCGCCTGACCGATTTAAGATCACAGATGATCGTTACTTTGGCCAAGTGGTAAATTTGGATAGGCCTTTAGACACGCCCAACCTGGTCCTAGCGTTCGGGATCATTGTCATCATCGCCTGCCTTGCCTTCTTTCGCGATATCCGCGTGGAGGCGAAGAAGGCGGCTGATGACGCAGACGAGTAGATATGACCAAAGCTCTGGTCATTATCGATGTTCAAAATGGCATGTTCATGGTCGGCGATCCTTGCGAGGGCGACCGGGTGGTTGAGGCGCTTTGCGGTGTGAAAAAGGGGGGGGGGCGTGCGCGACGACCGATGAAGCTTTTGAATTGAAGCTCCCGTTTAGAAAAACAGCGCCGTCATCCTGAACTTGTTTCAGGATAACAGCTGGCTTGCGCCAACCTCGCCGGTTATCCCGGATCAAGTCCGGGATGACGAATGGGGTTGGGGGGTGCCTACCGCAAGCCCATCTCTGGCCCCAGATCGCGCCAATCCGGATTTTCGCGTTCGACCAAAGAGATCTTCCAGTCGCGGTGCCAGTTCTTCAGCTGCTGTTCGCGGGCAATAGCCTCGTCCATGGTCGCGTACATCTCAACCCGAACAAGACGTTTGCAGTTGCGACGCTTGGCAAAGCCGTCAAACGCGCCGGACTGGTGTTGCCAATATCGCGCCGCCATGTCGGATGTGACGCCGATGTATATGTAGCCGCGTTTGCCACTGGCCAGCATGTAGACGCAGGGTTCTATTGGCATTGAGTAAGGATAGCCCGCTTGATCCATATCGTCATCCCGAACTTGTTTCGGGATAGCCCTTGAGGCTTGGCGCGGGATCAGAGGGTTATCCTGAAACAAGTTCAGGATGACGGGATTGAAACAAGTTCAGGATGACGGGGATCGGACGCGGCCCTACCTGCCTTGTCGTCGCCGGTCACAAACGTTATAACACCCGTATGAACAAACCACTCAAAGTCACCAAAATCGGCAATTCCGCCGGGATTGTCCTGCCCAAGGAGGTGCTGACGCGCCTTCGTGTGGGGGTGGGTGATGAGCTCTTCGTGTCAGAGGCGCCGGATGGCATTAGGCTGACCGCGACCGACCCCACCTTTGCTGAAAAGATGGAGGTGGCCGAGAGGATCATGCGTGAGGACCGCGATATCCTTCGCGAACTGGCGAAGTAACACCGCTTGTCCATTCGTCTTGAGCCCGTCTGGATTGACGCCAAAATAGCCGCCGCCATCCATGATCGCCAGCTTTCCGAGCATGGTGGGCCATCGGGGGTGCGCGATGTCGGCGCGCTGGAAAGCGCGCTCACTCGGCCGCGCAATCAATGGGAATATGGCGAGGACGATCTATGCGCACTCGCCGCAGCCTACGCATTTGGCCTTGCGCGTAACCATCCGTTCGCCGACGGCAATAAGCGCACCGCATGGGTTCTGGCCCGCAGCTTCCTAGTACTAAACGCGGTCGAACTTTCGTTTGAGCCGCTCGATGCGCTGCAAACGGTTCAGGCCCTAGCCGCCGGAGAACTCAGCGAACACGAACTCGCCGATTGGTTCCGCGAGCGCTTGATCGCCTAACCCCGCCCCATCGCCACCAGCACCCGATCCAGCGCCTGCAAGAACCGCGACCGGTCCGCTTTGCTGAACGGCGGCGGGCCGCCGCCGCTCGCGCCCAAAGGCCCGTCCATTCCCGCGCGCAGGTCTTCCATGATCGCGCGGGTGGCTATGGCGCCCCCTATGCTGGCCGCATCAAACTCGTCTCCGTTGTGTTTGAGCACGCGCGCGCCCGCTTTCAAAGCGCGCTCGGCCAGCAGGATATCGCCGGTGATCACGACGCTCGCCGCGTCGGCGTTCCCGGCGATCCAATCGTCGGCGGCGTCAAAGCCATCATCCACCACCACGCGTTTGACGCGCGGGCTGTCGGGGATGCGGAAGGGCGAGTTGCTGACCACGCGCACCTCGGCCTTGAAGCGGGCGGCGACGCGGTAGATCTCGTCCTTCACCGGGCAGGCGTCGGCGTCGATCAGGATGGTGGGAGGGGTGGGCATGGGCGAGCGATAGCACAGCGCGGGCAGCACGCGCTAACCCCCTAAGCACCCCATGATGGGGCCATAATTGGGTCGACGCGCAGCCCACATCCTGCCAGTTTCATCCCAAATCGGGAGGGATCTTTGGATATTGTGATCACATCTTTGCTGTGGTTCGCCGCGGTCAGCGCCGGGATCATGGCGGGTGTCTATTTCACCTTTTCCTTCTTCGCGATGCGGGCTTTTGCCGATCTGGGTGACGAGGCGGGCGCGCGGGCGATGCAAAGGATCAACGTGGTGATCCAGCGCAGCGCGTTCTTACCGCTGTTCTTTGCCAGCACGCTCGCCTGCGCAGCGCTGGTGGTGCTGGGCGTGATGGGGATGGTCGGGCCGCAGGGCGCGTGGGCGATTGCGGGCGGCGCGGTCTATGTGATCGGCATGTTCGGCGTCACCCTTGTCGGCAACGTGCCGCTGAACAATCGGCTCGACGCGGTGGACCCCGCGAGCGAAGAGGGCGCGGCGATGTGGCGCGAATATCTCGCCCGATGGACCCCGCTCAACCATGCGCGCACCGTGGCCTGCACCGTGTCGATGGCGCTGCTTGTCCTAAGCCTCTAGGTTCAGACCCTCAGGTTCAGACCCTCAGGGTCAGACCCTCAGGGTCAGACCCCCAGAAACGCCGACAACTCATCCCACCGCGACAGCACCTCCTCGCGCCCGCGCTGGATGTTCTGCTCCAGCAGTTCGGGCACAAAGTCGAGCGTGTCGTAAAGGTCGGTTTCGGGTTCTATCACCTTGATCGGGACCAGCTTGTAGCGGGCGACCAGCGCGTCGAAATGGCTCATCACCTTGTCGATCGTGGCCATATCAAGGCTCGTTTGCTCCAGCTCCGCGCGCTGCTTGTTGCGCCCTTCGATCAGCGCGTTGATCAGGTCGACATTTTTGAGGTCGTTCTCCGACACTTCGCGCGACAGCAGATCGACCGAGCGCATCACGATCTTGAACAGATTGTCGTAGGACTTGTTTTCATCCAGATCGGTCCGCGCGCCCGCCCGGATCACCAGCACCGCGCGTGGGCGCGCCGCCATTCCGGCGCTTAACGGCGTCACATCACGCACGCCGCCATCCACCCATTGTTCGGTCCGCCCATTGATGTGGTGCGTCACCAGCGGCTCAAAGAAGACCGGCATGGCCGAGCTGGCGTAGACCCAATCGGCGATCCGGTCGTAGCTTTCATCGATGATGTCGAGATCGCCGCTGGTCAGGCTGACCACGGCGAGGCGCAGGTTCTTGCCCGTCGCGCGGATCTTTTCATCATCGTACATCTCGTCGAACAGGGCGCGCAGCGGCTTGGTCGAATGGATCGAAGGCTTGCCGCGCAGGATCGGCCAGATCGGCGACAGGAACGAGGTGTAGATGGTGGAATTGCCTTTGATGCCGCGCCAAAAGCCCAGCAATCGCTCAACATCGTCCTGCGCCACCGCAGCGGCCTGGATCGCCCCGGTCGAAGTGCCAACCGCCGTTTCAAAATCGACGCCCTTACCCCGGATCAACGCGTCGAGCGCGCCCACCTGATACGCGCCTTTGGCCCCGCCGCCGCTCAAGACCACCGCCAATCCGTTCGCCATTTCGATCCCCTGCTTTGTCGTTCGTTTCGCGACGCTATCATGACCAGGCGCGCGATTGAACCGGTGCGGGTTAACACACCGTTTGAGGCGAGGCACCGCGATTTATGGGTCCGAACTCTAGTGCCGCGATGAACCGTTTAGCTTGTCTCGAAGAGCTTTATGCGCTCTGTTGAATGTGCGTCCGCTTCCGGAGGCCATACGTGGGACAGGGTATGCAGAACACTGATCTGGCGCGCGATGCGCGTTTTCTTCGCGTGATGGCGGTCATCTTGCTGGTCATGACGCTGGCGGCGTTTGCGCCGCGCTACCTCGTGCCGATTGCGCAAGGTCACTATGATCCGCCGTCCTCGTGGAACCTGTGGATGCATCCCCACGCCATTGCCGGATTTGGCTTTTCGATCCTGTTCATCCTTCAGCCCAGTTTGATCGCGCGAGGCCAATTCGCGATGCACCGCGCGCTTGGCTGGGTGGGCGCCGCGCTGGTGGCCTTGAGCGTGGTGAGCGGGGTGGGCGTGCAACTCGGAACCTTTCCGACCACGCCGGGCGATGAAAGCAATATCGTGGGCGGCGCCTTCCGCCTCTTGCAGAGCCTGCCGATGATGGTCGGCTTCTTTATGGCTGCAGTGTGGTTGCGCCAGCGTCCCGATTGGCACTGGCGCTTCATATATATGGCTGCCTACGCCGCTGTGGGTACGATTATTGGCCGGCTGTTTCTCCACTTCACCCCGATGGCACCCGACATGATTGGCGTGATGGTCGGGCCGGCGAACCTTGCCTTCGTGCTCGTCCTGCCGGTCTCGGACAAACTACGCCAGGGCCGGGTTCACAAGGCTAGCTGGATTTCGCTGGGCGTCTTCATCCTGTTTCAGATCGCGGTCGCTCCGATTGCGCTGAGCGGATGGTGGCTCAACACCGTCACGGCCTGAGCGCGCAAAGGCTGGACGCGGGTTCGGCGGCCCTTAAGATGCGCTTTGCGATTTAAGGCATTTAACGGAGTTCGCATGAAAGCAGGGATGACATTCGCCGCCTGGCTGGCATTGGCAAGCGCTTCGGCCATCGGCAGCGTGTTTATCGCCGCTCCGCTTAGCGCCGATAGCCACGCCGAAAGCCCATCCGCCCCGCTGCAAACCCTCATGCCCGAGGACGAAGGCGCGCGCGCGTTTCAGGAACGCTTCGGCTATTCGCAGGCGGTCATTCACGGCGACACCGTCTACCTCTCCGGCCTGATCCTAGGCCCTCCGCAAGAGGGCGAAACGCGCGAGGAAAGCTACGACCGCTCGTTCCAGTATCTCGGCTCGATCCTTGAGCGCGCCGGGTCGAGCTGGGACGATGTGATCGACATCATCTCCTTCCACCGGGACATCCCCACCTCGCTGCCCGCTTTGGCGCAGGTGAAGGGCCGCTATATCAAAGCCCCCTATCCGACATGGACCGTGATCGGCACCAACGGGCTCTACACCGATGAGGGCGAGCTTGAGATCAAGATCACCGCGCGCCTGACGCCCCCCGCCACGCCCAAGCCCGCGAAAACTCCTGAGTTCCTCCCGCTCCAAGGCAGCTCCACGCCGTTTTCCGAAGCCGTGCAGGTGGGCGACACACTCTACCTCGCGGGCAAGCTTGGCACGGCGGCCGATGGCAGCGGCCTCGTCCCCGGCGGCATCACCGCCGAAACCGCCCGCGCGATGGAGCGTATCGGCGAAACGCTCGCCCAATACGACCTCACCCACGACGCGGTGTTCAAATGCACCGTATTCCTCGCCGACATGGAGGATTTTGCGAAGTTCAACGCGGTTTATCGCACCTTCTTCAAACAGGGGCGCTACCCCGCGCGCTCCACCGTGGCGGTGAAGGGGCTGGCGCTGGACGCGGCGATTGAGGTCGAGTGCCTAGCCCACGGGCCATGATGGTCCACAGACCATGACGGCCACCGACCAAGATGGTCCACAAGCCATCCATTTAAGCGGAATTGAACAAAAATTTCGCGTTACGGCAAAGATGTGCTAAGCTTTAAGGGCTGACGTCGGTAAAATGCGACGGAACTTGAACTTTGCGCTCCGCCGCTTGCCATTTGGCCCCGGCGTTAACCGGACGACGACTTCCTTTCATCTGAACGAATGACGCACGACCGTCCCGCATGTCGCGGGCCGGCAACCCCTTGTTCTTTGAAAGGAACACCCATGTCCAAGACTGGAACCGTAAAATTCTTCAACACTGACAAAGGCTATGGCTTTATCCAGCCCGACGATGGCTCGAACGACAGCTTCGTCCACATCTCGGCTGTTCAAGCCGCTGGCATGCAGTCGCTCGATAAAGAACAGCGCCTGAACTACGACGTTGAAATGGGCCGCAACGGCAAGGAAAGCGCGGTCAACCTGTCCGCCGCAGACTAAGCGCGCGCTGAGTGAGAGGCGCTGCGCCCGCGGGCGCGGCGCCTTTCTGACCGATTGTCGACACCCAACCCCAAAAGCGAGGCCCCCCTCTATGTCCCAATCCTATGAATTCTACATGGAGCGCGCCAAAGCGGCGGCCAAAGCGGCCAAGGAAGCGGTCCTCGACAATGTCCGCGATCGCGAATTGCGCTCCGAGGCCACATGGCGCGGCCTGGCCGAACAATCGCGCCAAGTCGCCAACGAACGCGCCAAAGCCGAAGCCGCCCGCGCCGCCAAGCGCGAAGAAGAAGCGCGAGACGCCGCTTAAGCTGGCCATGGCATAAGCCGCTACCCAAGAGGCGCGGCTAATTGGGCCGCCGATCCAAAGCGCGGCGCTTGCGCCAGCGGGCTTGGCGCACCACCCACGACCATGATAGCCATAAGGCTGATGGCCCTATCCCAAGACCTGCGCGCAGCGCTCACCTCCTTTGACGGAAAGGCGACGAGCCTGCTGGGCGAGGCTGAGGCGGCGTTTGGCGGGCAGGCGGGCTATGTCGAGGCGCTGATCGCGCTGATCGGCGACGCGGAGCCTTACGTGGGCAGCGGGGCGACATGGCTGCTCAAAAGCTTTTTCGAGCAAGGCGGCGCGCTTTCGGCGCAGCAAACGCAAACACTGATCGCGGCGTTGCCATCCAATGAGACGCGGGATCATCCCGAGGCGCGGGATCATGCGCGCAATGGAGTGGGGGCGGCGCATTGGTCCACCCAGCTGCATCTGTGCCAGTCCATCCGCTATCTGGATTTGAGTGGGGCCGGGTCACCCAACTTAAGGGTCTCGGACCTGTGGGTCTCGGGCCTGTGGGTCTGGGTGGAGCCGCTGCTGACCCACAAAAGACCGTTTGTAAGAGCCTGGTCCCTCGACGCGCTGGCGCATCTGGCGCGCGAGCATAAGGCGTATCAAGCGAACTTTGAGCAAGCGCTGCAACGGGCGAGCAAAGATGAAGCGGCGAGCGTGCGGGCTAGGGGGAGGGGGCTCTTGTTGGATGGTTTGTCGAGGCCGGCGCTGCTTTGAGCCGCTAATTCTCTCCCAGTTCATTCGGTTGAGATTTGCGGCTTGAATGCAGGCCTGATGCGATTCAGCGTCTATTGCGTTGTATTGTCTTGTTTTTGTGGAATTCGCCGTCAATACGCGATAATTGAAACGATCTAACCAGCTCTTCTTGGATTTATTGCTATGAGGTATAACCCGTTCCAGCCTAACAAAATCATTAATCCAGCTATGTTCGTTGGTCGAATTGATGAAATTCGAAAGATTGAGCGATATCTCTTTCAAGCAAAATCACAGAACCCCCAGAATTTCTTCATCGAAGGTGAGCGGGGTATCGGGAAATCTTCACTGCTCCATTATATTAGCAGAATAGCAACTAGTGCATTCAGAGGTATTGATGGCCTGACGTTTAATTTTCTGCTGATTTCAGTGGATATGGGCGGGGTTCAGCAACAAACAGATATCGTACGTGCGATTGCTCGGCAGCTGAAGATGGCCGTTGGCAAAGAGCAAGCGATTAAAGAGCATTCGAAGGCTGTTTTTGAGTTTTTGACGAATTGGGAGATTTTAGGGGTTCGCTATCATAAGGAACGAGATGCTTTCGATCCCGATGAGGCACTTGATGATCTGGTTCATCAACTTTCTGAAGTCGCGAATAATGGGGCACTCGATTTTGACGGAATTCTAATCTTGATAGATGAAGCGGACGCCCCACCAGTTGAAGCTCGGTTTGGAGAATTCTTGAAGTCGCTTTCGGAAAGACTCACTCGCGCAGAATGCGACAGAGTCGTTTTTGGTTTGGCCGGGTTGCCGATTGCTTTGTCAAAAATGCGAGAAACACATGAATCGTCTCCTCGCATGTTTACGATTTTGCAGCTTGACCCACTTGAGGCTGACGAACGTAAGCGAGCCATCAAGATCGGTCTGGATGTTGCTAATGAACGTAACGATGAACAGACATCAATTGCTGATGCCGGATTAGATGCTTTGGCTGACTTGTCCGAAGGCTATCCGCACTTTGTTCAGCAATTCGCTTACTCTGCTTTTGAAGCGGATACTGATTGCGAGATTTCCGAGATGGATGTTCGAACCGGAGCGTACGCAGAGAATGGAGCCATCGAACAACTCGGCAAGAAGTACTTTTCAGAGGCTTACTTCGGCAAGATCAATTCCGATGACTATCGGAAGGTTCTTAATGCGATGGCTGAGTATGGTGATGGGTGGGTCGCACGTCGGCAGATAATTCATGACACGAGAATTAAAGAGTCCACTATCAACAATGCTCTTCGATCCCTCAAGGAAAAGAATATTATTATAGTCGATGAAAGTCGACAGGGCTTCTATCGGCTTCCTACAAGATCATTTGCCGCGTGGATTAACGCCATCAAATCGGTTGCGCCAAAGGAAGGTGAGCCAGACCCACTTCCAAGAATTCGGACTTTCGATGAGTGATCCTGCTTCTGTGACCGTTACCCCTTGAACTGATTGCCGGTCATTATCGGTCATTACCGGTCATTACCGGTCATTACCGGTCATTATCGGTCACTACCGGTCATTATCGGTCATTATCGGTCATTACCGGTCATTACCGGTCATTACCGGTCATTACCGGTCATTACCGGTCATTATTGGCCAATCTCCAACCTTTCCTACACCCCCCAAAATATGCCTTATCCTGGCGGATGGATCACGCACCCAACCGCTCGGCTCTTGTCCTCACCTCTTCCCCGGCCACGCCTGCGCCTAACGACCCTTTGCCCGGCGAGGTGGGGTGGACGCCCGCTCGGCAGGTTTTGTTTCTGCGCGCGCTGGCCTCGACGCAGTCGGTCGCGCGGGCGGCGCGGGCGGCGGGGCTTTCGCGGCAGTCGGCCTATCAGCTTCGCGCGCGGATGAAGGGGGAGCCCTTCGATCTCGCCTGGGCGGCGGCGCTCAATTGCCAGTTTGACGCGCTCGCCGAATGCGCGCTGGAACGCGCGATGCGCGGGGTCGAGGTCCCGCATTTCTACAAGGGCGAGATGATCGCCACCTCGCGCAAGTTTGACGAGAGGCTGACCGTGGCGCTGCTCTCCCTGCGCGATCGGCTGGCCCCGCCGCCGCGCTTGCCCGCCGGCGCTCGGCGCGATGTGACGCCCGATTTCGAAGGGCTCATGGGCGTTATCGAAAGCGGCGCGCAAAGCTGGGACGACTTTTACGCCGTCGAGGCCGAGGCGCGGGAGGACGAATACGCCGAGATGAGCGCGCGCTGGGGCGTCAAGGTGGAGCGCGAGGGTGATGATCACCCTGTCGGCCATGATGGCCCGGACACGCCCGAGGATGAGGGCGGGGAAGGCGCGTTTGAGGCTTGACCCGGAGCGAAAGCGAGTTGGAAAAGTGTCAAGCGCGGTGATTAACCTACATTGTCCGGTTTTTCAGAGGCGTAGGGGTGAAATTCGGGGGTGACAGGTGCTTGACAGTGTCAAGCGGTCTCGAAGACCTCTGAAGCCCTTAGATCACCGAAAAACATTGCGCCGCGTTCAGCCAGTGCCCACATTGAGCCGGCTAAGAAAAGGAAAAACCGCGATAAAGGAGAGCGCGCCATGAGCATGCAGTTTCAATTCAATTCCGACAGCTCTGTGATGGGCACCGAAAACGTGGCGGAGCGGATTGAGGCGATGTGCCGGGATAAGCTCGCGCGGTTTGAGGAACGGCTGACGCGGCTGGAAGTGCATGTGTCGGATGAAAACGCGGCCAAGGGCGGCGCCGATGACAAGGCCTGCACGATCGAAGCGCGCCCGCGCGGGGGCAAGCCGATTGGTGTGACCGAGCACGCCGCCAAGGTTGATGACGCCGCGCGCAAGGCGGCGAACACCATGGCGCAGCGGCTCGACCGCCATTTTGGCAAGGGCGACAAGCACAAACACGAACCGCGCCCCGACAAGGTCATGTGAGCCCATGATGGGCGGGGCCTGAGGCCCGTTTAGTGGGCTTTGATTAGAGGCCCTCGGGCTTAAAGCCCCTTGCGCCCGAAAACCCGGGCGCGCAGGCCTCGGCCCGATAACGCCGGTTCGCCCGGTTGGCTGTTGGGCTGGCTTCTGGGTTGGCTCGCCTGAACGGCGGGCGCCGGAGCGGGCGGTTCAGGTGGGGTTGGCTCGGGTGCGGGCGGATCGCCGCCATCCTCAGGGCCTGAGGGGCGCTCGTCGAGTGCGGTGACGGTCAGAGTGCCGCCAACGCTTTCGACCATTGAGCGGGCCGCGGCGATTTCCTTGGCGTCTTCGCCATACAGTTCCTCGGCGGACATATCGCCGATGATCGCCCCGCCGGCCTCGCAGACGACGCGTTGTTCGCTGGCGAAATCGGGGTCGAGAAAGCCGCATTCGTCGTGGCGCAAGGGCACGAGTTCGTAGAGCGGAACGCCGCCTTCTTCGGCGGTGACATCGCCGGGGACTTCGCCGATGTCGCGGTGGCGGACGCGCCATTTCTCGCCGCCGCCTTCGGGGCCGAACGTGTCGCCGTCGGGGATGACATAGCCGCCCTCCATCGTGGCGAGGCGGCAGAAGGCGAGGATGGTCTGGAACGCGGCGCCCCACGGCAAGGTGGTGGGGGCAACGTAGATCTCGCGGCCCAGCCAGTGGCGCGCGCCAAAGGTGCGGATGCCGGCCTTGGCTTCGCCTTCGGGGAAGTCTTCTGAGGTGCGGGCGTCTTGGTCGTCGGGGCCGAACAGATAGGGATGGATCGCAAGCGGGCCGGGAAAGCCCATCTCGGCGAAACCGTCGAAGACCTTGGGCTCGAACAGCTGGTTCGATTGGGTCCAGTGAATAACGCTCGGCGCGGCCTCGTCGATGGCGATGCGGGTCATCAGCGCGAGGGTTTCGAGGCGGCGGGTGAATTGTTCCGGCGTGGCGCCTTGCTTCATGCCGAGCGTGTCGAGCATGGCGGCGATCTTGGGGTTTTCTTCGACCCCGCCTATCGCGCCGTGCGACACTTCGAGCAGGATCATGCCCTGCGCGCGGACGAGCCGGGAGCCCATGTCGGGGCACAAAATGCCGGTCATCGGCGAACCGACAGCTTGCGCGAAGACTTCGTGCTTGGGCGGGCCGTCGACATATTCGAAGGTGAGCATCAGCTCGTCACCCCCGCCAAACAGGCGGACGAAACTGCCGGTGTGTTCGACGGTGTTGAAGGTGGCGCCCGATTTCATCTTGAACACGCGCGCAAAACCTTGCGCGATGGCGTCGAGGCGGTCGGTGCGCTGGTCAAACAGCAACGCCGCCTGCATGCGGTTGGGATACTTCATAGGTCCTGGTCCTGGTCCCGCTCTGGTCTGGGACGCGAGGCTAGGGAAAGCGAGTAAGGATGAAGTTAACCGCTGAGCTTCGGTCAATGGAGGTGGTGAGACGAGCCTGGAACTACTCCGCTGCGTTCAATTGCGCGCCGGTGATGCCAAGTTGACCGAGGATTTTATCGATTTGTTTCTTGACGCCAAAGAACCCGGCCTTGGCGTGGGGCCAGGTTTCGCGGTTGAGATCGTCGAGCAGAATAGTCGCGCGGTGGTTGTCAATCAGCGGTGCAAGTTCGGGCATCAGCGCATCACGGGTCCAACCGGTGGGCAGGTAAGGAATGGCGATATGGTTCAGTTCCGCGTTGTCGAGGAGGCTGCTGAGCGCCGTGTCGGGCGTCCATTCGACCATCGGTGCACCAAATCGTGCGCTGGCTTCTTTGGTGCCCGATGCGACCGCGTCGATCGTGAAAGCCTGCGCTTTACCGCCGATGTCACCAGGCGAACGGGCGCCCGGCCGCGAGGCGTATATGACCAATGCGGGCGGGTGTGGCAGATCGAGCGGGGCGGCGCTGGCCGCTTCATCGTGCAGAAGCAGGGCGTAGGGTTGGCTCAGCGCGTCCACATCAACGGGGCCGGGCAACTCAAGCTTGCGGCGGGTGTGTTCGGTCGCCTCTTCCAGCGCGGGGGCATCACCGGCAAGACCCTCGGCGCTCAGCGGGCCTTTGGGATGATTGGCGGTGTAGCGCGCGATATTGTCCGGCCGGGCGAGATAGGTTTTGCCCTTGGTATGCAGGCCCCCGACCCAACGCCAGCTCAATGTGTTCGAGGCCGCGTCGGCATCAATCAGATGACGCAGGAAGAAGTCCGCGCCCAGCTCCCAATCGAGCCGCAAGGTGAAGATCCAGATGCTGGCGAACCACATGCGCGCGTGGTTGTGCAGATAGCCCGTCTCCACCAATTCGCGCGCCCAGTGGTCGAACGCTTCGATGCCGGTACGTCCCCCGGTTGCCTCGGCGTAGGCCTTTTGCAAACCGGTGTTTTCATTCAACCGATCCAGCGCGGCGTCGCGCGTTTCGCAATAGCCTCGCCACACGGTGGGGCGCTGTTCGAGGTAGCCCTTGAAGTAGACCCGCCAGAAGACTTCGGCGATGAACTTTTCCGCCGCGCTTGGGCTGTGCGCACCCAAAACCGCGTCGACGACTTCGGCTTCGCTCAGCAACCCTGCATGGAGCCACGGCGAAAGCTGCGAGACATTGCCGCGTGCGCCGCCGTCTTCGGGCGTTCCATCGTCGTGGTTGCGGTTGTTGGCGTAGGCGCGTCCGGCGCGCGGCAGGAAGTCGGTCAGGCGCTCAAGGCCAGCGGTGCGTGTCGGCGTAAAAAGCATGGCCTATCAATGGCAATGCGGCGCGCGAGTTCCCCGATCTGCGCCTTCAACCCTCGTTTGCCGGACTTTCGTCCGATTTCTTACTTTTTCGGAACAACCATTTCTGCGATCCATTCGTAACTGTATGCGAAGCACACCAAAGAGGTGTCTTCGTCGTTTTGATTACATCGAAGAAAATCAAGGATCCCCCTTATGAAAACTCTCAAGTTCACGCTGGCTTCGGCCGTCGCACTTTCGCTCGCCGCTTGCGCTAGTGAAGCCGCCGAAGACACCACCGCTGACGAAACTGCGGTTGCGGAAGAAGCCACCGCTGCCGGCAACATCGTTGAAGTCGCGCAGGGTGATGAGACGTTCTCGACCCTCGTTGCAGCGGTTACCGCTGCCAATCTCGGCGGCGTTCTGAGCGGCGAAGGTCCGTTCACTGTGTTCGCACCGACCAACGACGCGTTCGGCAAGTTGCCCGAAGGCACGGTTGAAAAGCTGACCACCGAAGACACCGATACTCTGGGCGCGATCCTTCAGTACCATGTTGTTGAAGGCGCCGTCGACGCGGCCACGCTCACCACCGCGATCACCGAAGCGGGCGAAGACGGCTACACCGTCACCACCGTTGGCGGCGGCACCTTCACCGCGGCTGTCGTTGATGGCGCGGTCGTGCTGACCGATGCGGCGGGCAACACTTCGACCGTGACGACCACTGACGTCGAAGCGTCGAACGGCCTTGTCCACGTGATCGATACGGTTCTGATGCCGTCCTAAGCCAAACGGTTTGAAAAGACGAAAGGCGGGCCCTTGATCGGGTCCGCCTTTTGTTTGAGAGGGTGGACATGGATCAACGAACCCTTTGCTTCATTACCCTTGCCTCCATCGCTTTGGCGAGCTGCTCACCGAGCGACGGGATCGACGCGGATGGGGCAGTCTACGATGGTATCGATCCAAGCGACGCGATCACTTTGACCGGCACCGAACCGTTCTGGGGAGCGGAGATCGGCCCGACCGCGAATGGCGTTTCCACCGCTCGCTTCACAAGCCCCGCAGACATCGACGGCAGCGCGTTCCAAGCGCAGCGATTTGCCGGCAATAACGGCCTTGGCTTCTCAGGTGAGTTAGGCGGTAAGTCCGTCCAGATTGCGATCACCCCCGGCGAGTGCAGCGATGGGATGAGCGACCGCGCCTACCCGTATGCCGCGACGGTCGCGCTGGGCGATGCGACGCTGTTGGGATGCGCCTATTCTGACACCCAGCCCTTCATCGGGCCTGATGCACCGTAATCGGACATGAAACGTCTAGGCATTCGCTTGCTTATTAGGGGCCGAGAGGTGATACTGCGACCTCACAATCCGTGACGCGCCAATAATGGGAGGGATCACCATGGCGCCGCTCTCACCTTCGGAGGGCAATACCTTCGAGGCTATACTCACCTGTTCGCAGGAAGATTCTCGTCTCAAATTGATCGAGAGAATTCACCGTCAGCGCATCTGGCGGTGTCGATGAACACTGACGATGAACGCCCCGGCGAACGCCCAAGCCAAGCCAATATGCGGTTTGACGACGCGCCGGAGAGGTTCCGATCCGGTCGCGATGAAGACCATTTTTCCGGTGCATCGGGTGTCCTGTTCGAACAGGCCATGGCGCAAACGCGGATGGCGATTTGCCTGTGTGATCCGCACAAGGACGATCTTCCGATTGTGTTCGCCAATCGCGCGTTCCGCCGTTTGACCGGCTACGCTGAGGACGAGATCCTCGGCCGCAATTGCCGGTTTCTTCAAGGCCCCAAGACCGACCCTGAACCCATTGCGCGGATCCGCGAAGCGATCGCGAACGAAGACGTAGTCGTGGTTGAGCTAGTCAATTATCGTAAGAACGGCACATCGTTCTGGAACGCGTTGCATCTGGGCCCGATCTACAACGATCAGGGCGAGCTCGTTTATTTCTTTGGCAGCCAGTGGGACGTATCCGACGTGCGCGCCGCCCGAGCGGAAGAACGGCACGCCAAGGAAATGGCGCGTGAGCTATCGCACCGGATGAAGAACATGTTCGCGGTGATCTCGGGTATCGTAAACGTCACGGGCCGAGTTCGCGGCATTCAGGGCGAGGCGGCGGAGATCAATTCGCGTATTCAAGCTTTGGGCCGCGCGTACGAAACGACGCTTGACGATGCGTCGTCCGGCAGCATCGATATTGGCGAGGCGATCCGGGCGGTGCTGTCTCCCTATGATCGCGACGCGGAGCGAATGGTTCTATCGGGCAACGGTGTGCGCATGCCCTTTACGGTCATTTCGATGGTTGGTCTGATCCTTCACGAACTGGCCGCCAACGCGACCAAGCACGGCGCGTGGTCGCTTGATGCCGGGCGCGTGCGAGTGGATTGGCGTCCCAACGCAGACAATTCCGCTTTGGTGATCGTGTGGGAAGAGAAAGGCGGCCCCTCGGTTCAATCCGGTGACGTCGTTCCCGGTACCGGCACGGCCATCGTTGATCGGTTGCTGGCCGGCGGACGCGGAACGATTGATCGCGATTGGTCAGACGAAGGGCTGACAGCAACGATTACCCTGCCGGTTCGAAAAGCGGAGTGAAACAGCGGTGCCGCACACGATCTTGATACTCGAAGATGAACCCTTGATCCTGATGGATCTGGAGTTTGCTGCGCAGGATCGAGGGTGTGAGGCGCTCACGGCTCTGTGCAAGGAAGACGCGCTGGCCTTCGTAGCGGAGCGCCGGGGCGACCTTTCCGTCGCCGTGCTGGACGTATCGCTTGGCGCTGGGAACACCTGTTTGCCCGTGGCGCGCGAACTCGACAGGCTGGCCATCCCTTATCTCTTGCATTCCGGCGACCTTGATCGCCATGATGAGACCATTCGGGATCTCGACGCAGCGCTGATAGCCAAACCAGCCTGCGCAGACACAGTCGTCGAAACAGCCTTGTCGCTTGCGCCGGATAAAGGCGACGGGGCCGAAAAACACACCGTCGAATAGCTCTAACAGCGGGCTCAAAACCCTCAGACGGCGAGCGCGGCCGCCGCAACGATCCTAGAACAAGCCGGGGATCTGGTACTGCGCCGCGTTAGGACGCTGAGGCTGCAAAATCTGGCGGCCGCCAACGCTTTGGGTGGTTCGACCGGTGCCGGTGATCGCGTTGCAGGGGCGGCCAGCCAGAAAATCGAGAGCGGTCTGGATCGAAGCTTCGTCGGGATCGCCCAGCGCATCGAAGATATCATCCTGCGCGCTGCACGTATTCGGGATCACGCTGGCGAGCCCGGTGTAGTATTCGCCGTTGCCATCCGCGTTGTTGGTCTGGAACGTCGTTGCGCGCACGCGCAGGTCGAACTCTTCAAGGTCGAAGCCAAACTGCCCCACCGGTTTGCCGAAGGTGTTGGCCCCGATCAGCGCTATATTCGCCGGGTCAACGTAAGGGATCATGGAGTTGATTACGAGCTCACTGGCTGAGGCCGTCCCACCGCGACCGATAAAGGCGATCTTGGTGGGCTGGATTGCGTTCGCTTCGTTCTGAAAGAATTCGGTCGAGTTTTCGTCCGACTTTGACTCGCGCAGAACCGTCTCGCTCCAAACCTGGCCAATGCGGCCCGCGCCCATCAAATCGCCAAACGTATCTGCGACACTGACAAGACCGCCGCCATTATAGCGAAAGTCGATGATAAGCTCGGTGATACCGGCGCCCTGAAACGTGCCAAACGCCTCGCGCAACTGATCCGCGGCGTCCGCGACGATGAAAGTGCGCAGGTTGATATAGCCGACTTGCTTCGCGCCATCATTGAGGATCAGGGCGCCGTATCGATCAGACACCGGATCGAGCGAAAAGTCGGTCTTCACAACGTCCGCCGTGATGACGGTTCCATCGACCTGGGCAAAGCGTAGCGTGCGCGTGAGGCCCGCATCGGACGGGCCGAGCGCGTTGATCACAGCCTGCGGTCCACCTGAGGCCATAAGCTCAGAGACGAGCTGCTCGGCTTCTCCGGGCGTAGCTATACCGAGTAGTTCGGTTCCACGGTCCATTCCGGCCTGAAAGCCTCGAGCGTTTTCGAACGCCTCCAAAAGGAAGACGCGGTCATTGGTCGTGTCGTAGACTAGGCGAATGCCAAACCCGGCGCTTGAACCGGAATTGATCAGCGCGTTTTCCTCTTCGATCGAAGTCGCGAAGGTGAAGCCGCGGTCGATGCCTTGCGCGCGGGCCGGCGCAACGCGGGCGTCGAGATAATCCTGAACGTCGTTGAAGGCGGACGTGCTCACGGCGTTGTCGAGCAGGTCAGGAAACAGATACCATTCGTTCAACACGGCTTCAGCGAAAGCCAGCTGTTCTTCGATTGCGCTTGTCGTCGGGGTTGGTGTTGGCGTTGGGCCGCCGGCAATCGGACCCGTGGGCGTTGTCGAACCGCCCCCTCCGCCGCAGCCCACCAGAGCCAGTGCAAGGGTGGCGGACAAAGCGGTACGGCCAAATGACATGTGATCCAATCTCCAGAATTTCATACTTTCGTGACCTGCATTAAAGCGGCCAAGCTTGCAATGCGCTGAAGCAAAATCCGCCGCCCGAGGCCTCTGTAAGAGCCGCAAATCACACGCAAGGTTCAATTTGGGCGTGATTTTGGAGGGTTTTCCTCAGGAAAACGACCAAATGAGGGGCTGTGCACCTCGTCCTTCCCCCAGCTTGGCACTAACTTCCAGTTCAAATGGACCGATTCATATCATGACTGACTTTCCCGACTGGCTCGCCTCTTCTTTGCCCCCGACCGCCCGCCATGCGGGCCTCGCGATCGTGTCGCTTGGTGACAAGCGTAACTTTGGCCGCGGAGGCTTTGCGCTGACGAGCCCGGCCTTCAAGACTGGTGAAGAACTGGACCCTTGTTTTTCGGCTCAGGAAGAAGACGCGGTCGCCCCACCGCTGGAATGGACGGCCCCGCCACCGGGCAGCCAAGAATTGATCGTGGTCGTCGAAGAGGTGACAGACCTTGCATCGGCTCCTCGCGCGCAATGGTTGGTCTGGGGGCTAGCCGGACAGCGCGGCAAACTGCTCGAAGGTGAAGTGCCGCCGCGGGCCGGCAAGAACGCGCTGGGCAATTCCGAATGGCTTCTGCCCGATCCCGCCGTCGGCGAAACGCGCCACTATGTATTTCAGCTCTTCGCGACTGAGCTGCCTCTGACGCTTATGCCGGGGGCGACACGCGAAGACCTTCTTGCTTCGATCAAAGGCTTCATCACCGCCAGCGCGGTGCTCTACGCGCCGTTCACTGGCACGGAAGAGGAAGAGTTCGGCTTTGATGATGAAGATATCGACTAAACTGCCATAACCATAAGGGAGAATTACCATGGCAAACGCACTCCAGGCACCCAAAGAGCTTACGAGCGAACTCGAAGCGATCGTCGGCAAAGGCCCGATGCCTCGCACCGAAGTGACCTCGAAAGTCTGGGCCTACATCAAGGCCAATGGTCTGCAGAAAGAAAGCGACAAGCGCACGATCGTGCCCGACGCCAAGCTGGGCGCGGTCATCGGCAACGATGAGATCAACATGATGAAGATGACGGGCAAAATCTCGAAGCACATCAAGTAATCTTGCGCGCTTCGGCGCAGAAAAACGATCAGCGGCGCGCGATCCGATAGGGTCCGCGCCGCTTTTCTTTCGCGATGCCTTTCCACGAAAGCTGGATATCGCCCGCTTCGAGCAATGCATCGGTAGCCGCGTGAACGGCGTCCATTGCCGAGCGCCATTCGCCATCTGGGCCTGCCAGAAGTCGGCCCGCCTCGCTGGGGCAGATCGTCTTTCCCGGCCCGCGCCGAACAAGAAGGTCAAGGATCGCCTGTTCAGGAGTGAGGCCTTCGCTCACGACGCAGCGATTTGCTTTCGCGACCACGGCATCGGCACCTCGGCCACCCATAGGGCCAGCCAGATCACCAGCGGCTGCGCGAACATGCGCGGCACGTGATAGGCGAGGCCCAGCCCGCCATCCGCGCGCGCCATGTCCATCGCAAAGTGGTTGATGTTCGCCGGCCACACGCACAGCGCGTAGAGCGCCAATCCCATCCCCGCCGCCTGCCGCAAGGGCTTTGAGATCGGCTGGAGCAACCCAATGGCACCAAGGACTTCCGCCACCCCGGTCCAGAACACGACCGCGTCGGGGTAGGGCACCCACTCAGGCGTGATCGAGACGAATGGCTCAGGCTTCACGAAATGCATGTATCCGGCGAAGGCGTAGAGCGCCGCGAGCAGCCATCTGAGGGTGAGCTTCAGGGCTTTCACGCCGCGCTCTCCGCGCCCGGTTCCCAACCGGGGTGAGCCAGGCGAAATCCAGCGAACTCAAATCCCGGCACCACAACGCAAGAAACGAGCGAATAGCCATGCCAGCCTTCGCCGGGCGCGACCGCTTCGGCGGCCTGCCAATGGCCCGTCGGGACCAAACCCTGAAGCGCTTCGCCCGCCGCTACATCGCCGCCCAGACGTACATCCTCGACTGGCCCGGCATCGCTCGCCGCCAATCGTAAGGTCAGCGGATCGCCCGCCTGCCAGATCCACATCTCTTCGGCGTTAACCGTGTGCCAGTGCGAGCGTTCGCCGGCCTTGAGCAGAAAGAGAATGGCCGTCCCTCCGGCTCGCCCACTTGCAAGCTCCGGGGCAGTCCATGTCTCGCGATACCATCCGCCTTCGGGGTGCGGGGATAAGTCCAATTGCTCGATAAGAGCCGCTGCGGTATCGATCCCAGCCATGTCGCGTTTCTCCCTTGGACACGCGAATGTATCGTTGAGGGGACCCGATGAAGCAAGCTACTCGTTTTTTCCGCCTATCTGCACTGGCCGTGTTCGGCACGGTAGCTTTGACAGCGGCGGCGGTCGCGCAAAACACGGCTCGAGCCCTGGAATACGCGGACCCGCAAGCGCCTGTCGCACCGGAGCCCGAGCCACTCGATCCGGCTATGGAAGCCGCCTTGGCCGCTTTGGACGCCGCGCCCGTCTTCGATGGCCACAACGATGTGCCGTTCCAACTGCGCCGTCGGTTGGAGAACCAGATCAACCGCTTTGACTTTAACGACACGCTAGGCAGCGCCAAGGCCGATCCTTTCGGCCGCGCGATGCACACAGACTTAAAGCGCCTGCGAAAGGGCCGTGTGGGGGCGCAATACTGGTCAGTCTATGTCCCCGCCAACCTGCCCGAGGCCGAAGCGGTGCAGATGACGATGGAACAGATCGACGTGACCAAGCGTCTGATCGACCGCTTCTCTGAGGACCTCGCCTTTGCCGAGACCGCCGATGATGTCGAGAACGCGATGGCGGAGGGCAAGATCGCCGGGCTGCTCGGTATGGAAGGCGGTCATTCGATTGGTTCGGATCTGGGCGTCCTGCGACAAATGTACGCGCTGGGCGCGCGCTACATGACGCTGACGCATTCCAAGAACACGCCATGGGCGGACAGCGCGACCGATGCGCCGGTGCATGGCGGCCTGTCTGATTTTGGCCGCGATGTGGTTCGCGAGATGAACCGGTTGGGCATGCTGGTCGATCTAAGCCATGTCAGCGAAGAGACCATGATCGACGCGTTGCAAGTGGCGCGCACTCCGGTCATCTTCAGCCACTCGGGCGCTAAAGCCATCACCGGTCACGCGCGCAATGTGCCGGACAGCGTCTTGTCGCTGCTACCGTCGAACGGTGGGATCGTGATGGTGGTCGCGCTGCCCGGTTTCCTCAACGAAACGCGCCGCCAGTGGCAGTCACGCTACCAGGCGGAAAACGCCCGGCTCGAAGCGCTTAATCAAGGGCGCCCCGATCTGGTCGAAGCGGGCATGGAAGCATGGTCAGCCGCCAATCCCGAACCGTCCACCTTTGTCAGCGATATGGCCGACCATATCGACCATATTCGCAAGATAGCCGGCGTCGAAGCGATTGGAATTGGCGCGGATTTCGACGGTATGCCCACCGGACCGGTCGGCTTTGAAGATGTCAGCGGTTACCCCGCGCTCTTCGCCGAACTGGTCCGGCGCGGCTATTCGCAAGCTGAGCTGGAGATGATCGCCAGCCGCAACGCCATGCGCGTGTTGCGCGACGCCGAAGCTTACGCGGCGAGCCAGCGCGGCGTGCCACCAATAGAAACGCGGATACCCGAGAACGAGTAGGCGCCTTGCGTTAACCCGCCAGGCTTGGGATGATCCAGGCAAGACTCATCAAAGATGCACTCAGCGCAAGGCTCACGCCAAGAACATAGGGCATGGTTGGCGTGATATCAGCCCCGCGAACGGCACGGGTTGATATGGCGATAGCTTGCGCGTTGTTTCTCATAACTCAATCTCCTTTGTACGCCTTGAGTACGCGTCAAAGGCTGGATTGGTTACGAGACGCCAGTCCGGCTGACGTAGGCTATCCCCAAAGCGCCGGGATGATCCAAACCGCGCTCATGGCGACTACCGTGATACCCAGACTTATGCCCAACACCCACCGCATCACGCCAGGTGTCGCTCCTGCGCGGGCGTGATCGTCTTCGATGTGAATGGCGTCTTGATCGGACATGGGTCTCTCCGTTGCGTTACCCGAGAGGGTCTTTTCCCCTCTGTTACGTAACGTCACATATGCGACCTTGGTTCCTCAGTGGATCGCTCTGGTGGCTCCGCTAGTCGCGTAAAAGTTCGTTGATGCCCGTTTTTGAACGCGTCTGCGCGTCGACCGTTTTGACGATCACGGCGCAATAGAGCGAGGGGCCAGACGTACCATCTGGCAGGGGCTTTCCGGGCAAGCTGCCGGGCACTACCACCGCGTAGGGCGGCACTTCGCCCATATGGACCTCGCCCGTCGCACGGTCGACAATCTTGGTCGACGCGCCGAGATAGACACCCATCGACAGGACGGCACCCTCGCCCACGCGGACGCCTTCGGCCACTTCGGCGCGCGCGCCGATAAAGGCGTTGTCGCCGATGATGACCGGTTCAGCCTGAAGCGGTTCGAGCACACCGCCGATTCCGGCACCGCCCGAAATGTGCACGCCAGCGCCGATCTGCGCGCAGGACCCAACCGTCGCCCAGGTGTCCACCATCGTGCCTTCGCCGACATAGGCACCAATGTTGACGAAACTGGGCATCAGTACCGCGCCTTTGCCGATAAAACTACCGCGGCGGACCACGGCGCCGGGGACCACGCGAAAGCCCGCATCGCGAAAACGGTTTTCGCCCCAACCGGCGAACTTAAGCGGCACTTTGTCAAAGGCGGCTTCCCCGCCAGAGCCCGCCTCCATTAAAACAGTGTCGTGCAGGCGGAATGAGAGAAGCACGGCTTTCTTTAGCCATTGGTTGACGATCCAGCCGCCCGATCCATCGGGCTCAGCCACCCGCGCTGATCCGCTGTCGAGCAAGCCGAGCGCTTCGGTGACGGCATCGCGAACATCTGTGTTGCCGGGCGTGATGTCCGCGCGGTTCTCCCAGGCTTCGTCAAGTTGGGTGATGAGAGTGTCGGTCATGCGCGCTCCGGACGTTGGCCTCGCAACGCAAGTCGCCAACGAATGGCCAGCGCGAGGCGGATTGGATTGTTGAGCCGCTGCTAGCGGTGTGAGGGAAGCGCGGCAAGCGTGCTCGTTGCTCGATCATTCGGGCGCAAGGCTGCGACCTGCCCCATGTGTAGAGCGATATGCCCGATCCGGATGCAATCGCCTTGCCGGAAAGCCTTGAGTCTTTGACTAAAGCGCGCTTATCTCAAGCGTTCTAGGAGGAAAGACAAGGAACACCTGTATGCCTGATCGCCTCCATAGACCCACTCACGCTGTCGCTCAGCCCAGCCCGCCAAGCCCCGATCCCAGCGCGCCTATTGCCTGGAAACCGGTGGTGGCTGCGATTGCCTGCGCGGCCTTGACCGCATGCGGGGGATCGCCCGGCGCTCCGCCGATCAACTCAGGCCCTGTGCCAACGCCGCCGCCACCACCTCCCCCGCCACCCCCTCCGCCACCACCACCTCCTCCGCCGCCTTCGGGTTTTGACACCGCGGAAGTGCGCCGCTCGGACGGGCCAGAGTTCCACGGCGCGCCCACCGTGTGGGAAGACGGCTTCACCGGCGCGGGCGAGATTATCGCGGTCATCGATAGCGGTCTCGACAGCGACAGCCCTGAATTTGTCGGCCGCGTGCACCCGGATTCGGCTGATGTCGCGGGCAATCGCGGGATCGATCCAGAGAACGATCATGGCACGAACGTGGCGCTAGTCGCCGCGGCCGGCCGCGACGATGAAGGGGTCATCGGTCAGGCGTTTGGCGCAGACGTGCTCGCTATCCGTGCGGATTTGCCGGGCACGTGCGGGGTCGATACGCCGCAGGATCCTTCGCTGGGGTGCCGCTTTGCGGACAACGACATTGCCGCTGGGGTCGATCTGGCGATCGCTTCGGGCGCAACGGTGATCAATCTCAGCCTGGGCGGAGGCGCGGCGAATAACAACCTGCGCGCGGCCCTTTCGCGCGCGGCCGATGCGGGCGTGGTTGTCGTAATTGCGGCAGGCAACGCGGGGGATGGATCGGACCCGGACATTCCGCCCGACCAACCCGACCCCTTCGCCGCCGACGCGGTCAACGCAGGCAACGGGAACGTCATCATCGTCGGATCGGTCGATGACGAGAGCAACTTCTCGAGCTTTTCTAACCGCGCGGGCGATTTCGCGAACTCCTTCCTCACCGCGCGCGGAGAGAGGATCTGCTGCGTCTACGAGAATGGCGAGATCTTCGTTGAGAATGTGGGCGGACAGGAATTTGTGACGCTGTTCTCGGGCACCAGTTTTGCGACCCCTCAGGTTGCGGGCGCGGTGGCGTTGTTGGCCGAGGCGTTCCCCAATCTCGAAGCCACCGAGATCGTTGAGATTCTGCTCGACAGCGCGCGTGACGCGGGCGAGGCAGGCACTGACACGACGTTTGGCACGGGCATTCTGAACATCGCCGCTGCGTTCCAGCCTAATGGCACGACGACGCTGGCGGGCACCGATTTCGCGCTTGGTTTTGCTAGTGACTTTGCGCTGGGTTCCGCCGCGATGGGCGACGCGCTCAATTCAGCGAGCCTCTCGACCATCGTGCTCGACCGGTTTGATCGGGCCTACAATGTCGAACTGGGCTCAGCATCCACGCAGAACGCCCAGCAGGTTCAGCGGCTTCGCGGCGCGGTGGAGCGCGGGGTTATCACCCGCAGCGCCCGTGTGCCGGGCTTTTCAGCGAGCGTTACGATTGGCGAGGGCATTCGCGCGGGCGGGCTCAACTGGGAAAGCGAGCTGCAACTGACTTCAGACGAGGCGTTGGGCGCCAGGGTGCTCGCCGCCCGCGTGGCCGCGCAGATCGCGTCTGATACGCAAGTGGGCCTTGCCATCTTGCAAGGGGGCAAGGGTCTCGTGCGCGAACTGCAAGGGCAGGGCGGCGCGGCCTTCTCGATTGCTCCGGGCGCAGGCGGAGACACTGGCTTCACCGACAGCAGCGAGGTTGCCTTCGCGGTGCGTCAGCGGATGGGCGATTGGGGCCTGACCGTTTCAGCGGAGCGAGGTCGCGCCTGGCTTGCGGGAGATCGACCGTTTGAGGGTGTGGTTGATGGCAGCGAGATCAACCGCCAGGAACAGCGCCCCACCGCGACCTTCAGCGTCGCTGCGGATCGCCAGTTTGGCGCGTTCGACACCAGTGTCGGCGTGTCGTGGCTCAGCGAGCGTGAGACGATGCTGGGCGGGCACTTCAACCCCTCGCTTGGCTTTCGCGGGGCCGATACGATGTTCCTCGATGGCGAATTGTCGCGCCGCTTTGGCGCGTGGCGCGTCGGTGGGGCTGCGCGGTATGGCATGACCCGCCCGCGTGGATCGGCGCAGATCGCCGATGGGTCACGGCTGACGAGTGAGGCTTGGTCCTTCGATGTCTCTCGCGGCAATGTGTTCGGATACGGCCACACTTTGGGTGTGCGGGTCAGCCAACCCTTGCGCGTCAGCGGTGGTGAGTTTGCGCTCAACCTGCCGGTCGCGTTTGACTACGCGACCGAAACGCCGATCCAGGGTCGCCAAAGCCTGTCGCTTTCGCCCGAGGGCCGCGAGATCATGAGCGAGCTCGCCTGGGCCGCGCCGGTCTTTGGCGGCTACGCCCGCGCCAGCGCGTTCCACCGCCGTCAACCGGGGCACTTCGCCGCCGCGCCTGACGATGTGGGCGGTTTGGTGAGCTTTAGCGCCTCTTTCTAGGCGCTCGAAAAGCCGCGTTTCACAGTTTCAATTCAAAGAGCCAACGCTTAATCGGCTGGCCTTGTAGCCACGGCGGCAGCGCGTAGGAAAGCCCGGTTATCCAGCGCTTTCCGGCATCCCCGCCGCCAGCGCGAACTCGTAGGCCCGGTCCACCAGCGGGGCGACGCGTTCGCTCATTTGCTTGGCGTGCGCCGAAGAGGCGGTGCCGTCGATCACGCGCTTCTTGATGCCTTGGATGATGCCGGCCAAGCGGAACAGGTTGTAGGCGAAGTACCAGTCCATCGGCGGCACCGGGTAGCCGGTGCGCGCGACGTAGCGATCCACCGCTTCCTTGACCGATGGGATGCCGAGCGCTTCGATATCGACATCGGCCAGCCCCGCGCGTCCGTCACCCGGCTGATACCAGTTGAGCATCAGATAGCTGAAATCCGCAATCGGATCGCCCAGCGTTGACAGCTCCCAATCAAGCACCGCGATGATGCGCGGTTCGGTCTTATGGAAGATCACGTTGTCCAAGCGGTAGTCGCCATGCACCACGCTGCTTTCATGCTGCGGCGGAATGGTCTGCGGCAGCCATTCGATCAACCGCTCCATCTTGGGCATGTGTTCGGTTTCAGAGAGCTTGTACTGCTTTGACCAGCGCGCAATCTGGCGCGCGCAGTAGTCGGTTGGCTTACCGAAGTCGCCGAGGCCGATGTCCTCCGGCTTGTTCAAATGCATGTCCGCGATCGTGTCGATCAGCGCGTTGTACAGCGCGCGGCGTTCGTCGGGTTCCATACCCGGCAGCGATCCGTTCCACAGGCTCCGGCCATCGGCCATGCTCATCACGAAGAACTTGGAGCCGATGACATCGGGGTCTTCGCACAGGCCATAGGTCTTGGGCACGGGGAAGCCGGTGGGGTGCAGCCCCGTCATCGCGGCGTATTCGCGGTCCACGGCGTGCGCGCTGGGCAGCAGTTTGCCAAACGGCTGGCGGCGCAGGACGTAGCTCGTTTCCGGCGTTTCGATCTTGTAGGTCGGGTTCGATTGGCCGCCTTTGAACTTGGTGTAGCTGATCGGGCCGGCAAAGCCTTCGACTTTGGCTTCAAACCACGCGGTCAGCGCGTCCAAGTCGAGCTTGTCGCGCTCTTCCACCTCGACCGTGCCGACCATTTCCTTGTCGAAATCGATCTCGCTCATACCAGCCTCTCCCGTTTCGCGTGGCCTAAGCGTGGACCACACAAGCCTATCTTTTGCAAAAGTTCAGCCCACCGCGCCAGAGCCGGTTTCCCGCCGTTTTTGAGCGCAATAGGCGGCTGAATGTGTAACCTTCCAGATTGTGTCATCGAGCGGCTGTCCTTGTGCCTTTTATGCGACGCAGATTATCGCAAGATACAGCTGTAGGACAGCGCGCTCGGTGCACAGATGGCAGGAGGTCCCCGCTTTCGCGGGGACTCACCGTTGGTTTAACGCGCGACGCCCATGTCGCCCGAGCTCATACCGCCATCGTTGGCCGGCGAGCCGACGCCACCGCGCAGGGCGTTGGCGGTGGGGCCTTCTTGCGGCGGGTGCTTGGAGATTTCCATGCGAGCGATCGAACGCGCGTGCACTTCGTCCGGACCATCGGCCAAACGCAGGGTGCGTTGATGCGCGTAGGCGCTGGCGAGGCCGTAATCCTCCGACACACCGCCGCCGCCATGGGCCTGGATCGCGTCGTCGATGATCTTCAGAGCCATGTTGGGCGCCTGAACCTTGATCATCGCGATTTCCTGCTTGGCGCCCTTGTTACCGACCTTGTCCATCATATCGGCGGCTTTGAGGCAGAGCAGACGGGTCATGTCGATATCGATGCGGGCGCGCGCTACGCGCTCTTCCCAGACCGAATGCTTGTAAATCGGCTTGCCGAACGCTTCGCGCTCCTGAATGCGGCGGCACATTTTCGCCAGCGCTTCTTCGGCGACGCCGATGGTGCGCATGCAGTGGTGAATACGGCCCGGTCCAAGGCGTCCTTGCGCGATCTCGAAACCGCGGCCTTCGCCCAGCAGCATATTGGTTGCGGGGATGCGCACATCCTTCATTTCGACTTCCATGTGGCCGTGCGGCGCATCGTCATAACCGAAGACGGGCAGGTGACGGATGATGTTCACGCCCGGCGCGTCGATCGGCATCAGCACCATCGATTGCTGCGCGTGACGCTTGGCTTCGAAGTCGGTTTTGCCCATAACGATGGCGACTTTACAGCGCGGATCGCCCAGGCCCGACGACCACCATTTGCGCCCGTTGATGACGTATTCATCGCCATCGCGTTCGATGCGTGTTTCGATGTTCGTTGCGTCCGAAGAGGCGGTGTAAGGCTCGGTCATGAGAAAGGCGGAGCGGATTTCGCCGTTCATGATCGGGGTCAGCCATTCGTCCTTCTGAGCGCGCGTGCCATAGCGAAAGAACACTTCCATATTGCCCGTGTCAGGCGCGGAGCAGTTGAACACTTCGGACGCCCAGCCGATGCGGCCCATTTCTTCAGCGCAAAGCGCGTATTCGAGATTGGTGAGGCCGGGGCCGTCAAATTCGTAGGTTTCATCGACATGATGGTGGCTGTCGTTGCGCGGCGGCATGAACAGGTTCCAGATGCCGGCTTCTTTCGCCAGCTTCTTCTTGTCCTCGATGATCTGGATGACTTTCCAGCGGTCGCCCTCGGCGTCTTGGGCTTTGTAAACATCCATATTTGGGCGCACATGCTGTTCGATGAAATCGCGCACGCGGCCCGCCCAATAGGCCTGGCGTTCGGTGGGTTCAAAATCCATGGGGGTGATCCTCTCTCGTCCGTTTCGTTTCGATACTGGTCTTAAATGGCAGAGCGGCGGGCGAAGGCCAACCACTCATTTTGCTTGTTTCGTTGTTCAGGGTGCAAGCGAATGCCCATCGGGATCGGCGCGCGCAGCATCGTCAATGGGGTCATCATGCACCGGGTGCGCGGAAGCTTTCGCCTCGCGGGCGGCGATGCGGGCTTCGTGCTGTTCACGGGTGATGGGGAAGCGCCACAGCCAGAAAGCCGAAAAGCCGGCAAAAGTGACCGCGGTGATCATGTACAGGATCGCCAGATTGCGCACGACATCCTCGCTCACCTCCGACTGCGGCGTGCCCGGCTCCAGCCCGACGACAGAGATAAGCAGTCCGGTGATCAGAATGCCCCCGCCGGTCGCGCATTTCTGCACCAGCCAATTGCCCGAATAAAAGGTGCCTTCGGCGCGTTTGCCGGTGCGTTCTTCAAAGGCTTCGACAATTTCAGCGACCATCGATGTGGCCGAGATGATCGCGACGATCCCCGCCGTGTTGCCAAAGATCAAAATGCCCAGCACCAATCCGGTGGAAAGAGTAGACCCCGTTTCGGGCCACGCGCCCCATAGGAACAGGGCGTAGGGCGTGAAATAGATCCCCGCGCTTACCAAAGCGGACACCGCCGCGCTGGCCGGTTTGCCGTATCGTTCGTGCAAGGGGCCAACGATGAAAAACATCAAGATGACCGAAAGAAACAGAACCAGAGGGTAAAGCTGGAAGGCGGTTTCATTGAACTGCCAGATATACAGATTGACGTACTGGGTGATGGAAAACGTCATTCCTTGGCCGATATACGCCGCCAGCCCGCCCAGCGCGAAGATGACAAAGGCTTTTTCCCGAAAGGCGTCGAAAATCTCGGCAAAGGCTCCGCCCAGCGAAAAGGGCGGCGGTTTTTGCGCGGGCCGATGCGCGATTATGCGGTGTTGTCCCGCGGCGGATCCGACCACCGCGACCAGCATTAACACCGCACCAAACATCCCATAGGCGGCGTATCCTTCAGGCTGCAATTGCGCTTCGGGCGTGGGCAGGAAGACGAAGAACGTCATCACCATCATCAGCAATCCGCCCAGCCATCCGGATAGGAAGCGAAAACGGAACAACGTGGTGCGCTCGACATAATCGTCGGTGATTTCGGGCACGATGCTGATCGAGGGGACTTCGCATGCGGACAGCAGAAGCCGCACGCCAACGGCCAGCGCGACGATCTCTATGTAGCTGGGCGTGCCGGTAAAGGGCGGGGACCACAACAGCGTCCAGGCCAGCGCCAGCGGGAAGGGGGCAAGGTACAGCCACGGCAAACGCCGCCCCCAACGCGTGTAGGTGCGATCGGAGAGATGGCCCAGCAACGGATCGACAAAGGCGTCAACCACCAGCGCCGTGGCGAGCGCGGCGGAGACGACCCACGCCTCAACCCCCAGAACCAGATTGTAAAAGGGCAGGAGGAAGAAGGAAAAGCCGCCATCCTTGACCCCAAACGCGATCGATCCCGATCCGTTGGTGAGTTTCAGCCACAGGGGCAGCTTGCCCTTGACGAAGGCCACCTACGACGCCTCCGCAGCCGTCGCCTTCGCTTGTTCTTCCATCGCTTCGAGGGCGGCGAACATGCGCGGTTCCTCCGGATCCCACGAATGGCGCGGGCCCAGCGTAATACCGCCATCCACCAGTATGGACGTGCCGGTCACGAAACTGGCCGCGTCGCTGGCAAGGTAGGCGACCGCGTTGGCGATATCGATCGGCTGCCCGCCGCGTGCCACCGGCTGCGCGTTCGCGGACATCTGCGCGATGGCGGCGTTCGCCATGGTCTTCATTTCGTCTGGGATTTCCAGCGAGGATGTGAAGATGTTGGTGTTGATAAAGCCGGGCTGCACGGCGTTCACGCGAATGCCAAACTGAGCAAGGTCCGTCGCGGCGCATTTGGTGAGGTGCAACACCCCGCATTTGGCGACCGCGTAGGCGGTGGGCGAATAGCCCGGACCCACAGCGGCAACGCTGGAGACGTTCACCACGCTGGCACCTCTGCGCCCCTTCATATGCGGCACAGCGTAGCGGATGCCGAACGCAACCGAGCGCAGGACAAGGTCCATCGTGCCGTCCCATTCGTCAGGCTCGATCTCGTCAATGCCGGGGCGCGCGCCGCCCGCTGCGGCGTTGTTGAACACCGTGTCGATCCCGCCGGTTTCCGCTGCGGCGTGGTCCATCAGCGCCTTGATCGAAGCGGTGTCGGAGACGTCGCAATGGACAAAGCGCAGATCGCCTTCCCCTTCAGCGCAAACCGCCTTGCCCATCTCTTCGTTGATGTCGGAGGCGAACACGATGGCGCCTTCGCTTGCAAACAGCTTGGCCGCGGCTGCGCCAATACCCGAAGCCGCGCCCGTGACGACAACCGTCTTTCCCGAGAATCGCATCCCGTATGTCCTCTCTCAATTTTCGGGCAAGCCTAGGGGGCTTCGAGCTAAGGTCAACGCTGTTCGACGAGGCGTGACTATGCTTGGACAAGGTGACGCTACGGCAAGGGCCTCTTGGCAACTTCCCCGCAATCACCGCTTGCGAGGCGCTCTCAAAACACGTTACGTAAGCGTCAAGTGGGATCCAATTGAGAGAGGAGTCGGATGATGTCCGATATCGAAACCTTCCGCGCTGAGACAAAAGCCTGGCTTGAAGCCAACTGCCCTCCGGAAATGCGCCAGCCTATTCGCGACGACAGCGACATCTATTGGGGTGGCAAAAGCGCGACTTTCAAAAACGACGCGCAAAAGGCCTGGTTTGAGGCGTGCGTAGCGAAAGGCTACACCGTGCCTTCCTGGCCCAAGGAATATGGTGGCGCAGGCCTCAACGCAGCGGAAGCCAAAGCGCTGCGTCAGGAAATGAGCCGCATGGGCGCGCGTTCGCCGCTCGATTCATTCGGCATCTGGATGCTTGGCCCGGCGCTGCTCAAATTCGGCACTGAGGGCCAGAAGCAGAAGTTCCTAAACGAAATCGCGCGCGGCGAGATTCGCTGGTGCCAGGGCTATTCGGAACCGGGTTCGGGCTCGGACCTGGTCTCTCTGCAGACGCACGGCGAGGATAAGGGCGATCACTGGGTCGTCAACGGCCAGAAGGTGTGGACCTCCTACGCCGACAAGGCCGACTGGATTTTCTGCCTGGTGCGCACCGATAAGGACAACAAATACCAGGGCATCACCTTCACCCTGATCGACATGACCAGCGAAGGCGCCTCGACCAAACCCATCAAGCTTATCAGCGGCGCGTCGCCCTTCTGTGAAACCTTCCTCGACAATGTGAAGGTGCCCAAAAGCTACGGCGAAGACATCCCCGCGCAGGTGGGCGAGGTCAATCGCGGCTGGGACGTGGCGAAATACCTGCTGGGCCATGAGCGTGAGATGATCTCCGGCATGGGCGGCAGCGAGCGCACGGCGGCCATCGGCGCGTCAATGAAGCGCCTAACGGCCAAAACCGGCGATGATCTCGACCCCGTCCTGCGCGCCGAGCTTGCCATGTTCGATGTCGACGCGCTGGCCTTCACCGCCATGGGCGAAAAGTTCATGGACGAGATGAAAGCGGGCAAGGGTCATCCGGCACAGCCCAACATGATGAAATACACCGGCACCGAGCTGAACAAGCGCCGTCACGAACTTATGATGGCCGCTGGCGGTTCACGCGCGCTGGAATGGGAAAGCGAAGAGACGAGCGGCGGCAAGCCTTCGCGCAACTGGCTGCGCACAAAGGGCAACTCGATTGAAGGTGGCACCAGCGAAATCATGCTCAACGTGATCTCGAAACGTATCCTCGATCTGCCGGGGGCGTAAGGCGCCCACCTTGATTTTGGCGTCGCCCCGGGCTTGATCCGGGGCCGCGCTTTCTTATTGCACCCCGCGCATCAAAAAGAAGCGGGATCCCGGATCAAGTCCGGGATGACGAAGTGTTCTCTTGGGAGGGAAAACAAGACAAATGCCCCTGTTTCATAACGAAGATCAGGCCATGCTGGCCGAAAGCGCCGGCGGCTTCATGGCCGACGAAGGCAATATTGCCAAACAATTGCGCCATTGGCGCGACCGCGATTGCCCCGACGGTTTTGGCCACGCGCTGTGGAAGCAAATGGCCGAAATGGGCTTCACCGGAATGCTTCTTGATGAAGAAGATGGCGGGCTTGGCATGGGCCATGTCGAAGCGGGCATCGTGCTCGAAGAGATTGGCCGCAATCTGACGCCATCGCCCTTCCTCACATCCTCGGTGCTGGCCGCGACCGCGCTCAAGCATGGTTCGGCGGACATGAAGGGGCGTTACCTTCCGGGTCTCGTCGAAGGCGAGAGCGTCTTCGCCGTCGCGATCGACGAAACCGCCAAACACCGCCCAAGCCGCATTACGACCAAGGCCGAGAAATCGGGCAACGGCTTCAAACTTTCGGGTTCAAAAAGCTTCGTGATCCAGGGCGCGAGCTCGGACATGATCGTGGTCGCCGCGCGCACCAGCGGCGCGGACGATGATGACGAGGGCATCACCCTGTTCGCTGTCCCGAAAGACGCAGGCGGCATGGATCAAAATCCGGTGCGCCTGGTCGACAGTTCCATGGCAAGCCACATCACCTTTGACGGGGTGGAGTTGGATGGTGATGCGGTGATTGGCGAGGTCGATGGCGGGCGCGAGATCCTTAACGCCGTGCTTGCCGCTGGACGCCTCGGCGCCGCTGCCGAAGGTGTGGGCGTCGCGCGCGGGGCGATGGATATGACCATCGATTACCTCAAACAGCGCAAGCAGTTTGGCAAGCTGATCGGCGAGTTTCAGGGCCTGCAACACCGCGCCAGCCACCTTTATTCCGAAGTCGAAATCGCGCGCGCAGCGGTAATCAAGGCGCAGCAACTCGCCGATGCAGGCGCCGAGAGCGCGGACTTGATGACCTCAGTCGCCAAGGCCAAGGTGGCCAAAGCCGCCGGTCTTGCGGTCAAGGAAGGGGTGCAAATGCACGGCGGCATCGGCATGACCGACGAATACGATATCGGCCTCTACATGAAGCGCGACCGGGCTCTGCAGGAATTCCTGGGCGATGCCTATTTCCACGCCAACCGCGTGGCCGAGATGAGCGGATACTAAGAACCCTTTTGGGAGAGAACAGAACAATGATGGACGTACAAAAACTCTTCAGCCTTGAAGGCCGTGTGGCGGTCGTCACCGGCGGCAGCCGCGGCATCGGCAAGATGTTTGTCGAAGGGCTGCTCGCAGCCGGGTGTTCCAAGGTCTACATCTCGGCGCGCAAGATGGACCAGATGGCCGAAACGGTCGAAGAATTCGGCGCGGATAAAGTCATCGCGGTTCAGGCCGACCTTTCGCAGATGGACGGCATTGAAACGCTGGCCAACGCGATCAAGGAGAACGAGAGCAAGCTCGACATCCTGATCAACAACGCGGGCGCGGCCTGGGGTCAGGACTATCTGGAGTTCAGCGAAGCGGGCTGGCACCGCACGATGGACTTGAACGTCAAAACGCCGTTCTTCCTCACGCAAAAGCTGCACGATCTGCTGGCCGAAGCGGCCAAGGGTGAGCACGCGGCGAAGGTTGTGCATGTCTCATCCATCGACGGCCTGCGGATCAATCCGTGGGAAACCTATCCCTATCAGGCTTCCAAAGCTGCCGTTATCCAACTGACCAAGCGGATGGCCGCGCGTCTGATCAAGGACAACATCATCTGCACCTCGATCGCGCCGGGCGCCTTTGCGAGCGAGATGAACAAGGCCGCCAAGAACGCGCCGGACGCCAGCGCTTCACTGATCCCGTCGGGCCGCATCGGCACGCCCGAAGACATGGCGGCGGCTGCGATCTATCTGTGCAGCCGCGCGGGCGATTACGTCGTCGGCACCACGATCCCCGTCGATGGCGGTATCGTCAACGCCGCGCTGCCAGGCATGTTCAACGACCCGGCTGGCTGATTAAAAGGGTTACTGGAAAACAAAGGGCCGTTGGAGTGATCCGGCGGCCCTTCTTGTTATTCAGGGTATGCGAGCGCCAGTGTGTGCAGCGCGTCCGCAACAATCTCTTCATCGCTCCGATCCGCCATCTTTAGCGGTGGCGGACCGCCGTTGAACGCGACCAAGGCTGGCACCCCCATACACTTGTACAGGTTAAGCCATTCGTTGAAGTGGCCCGGCGGCAGGTCGTTCTCGGGCGTGGTGATCCAGGTCACGTCCGCGTCCCAAAACACCTCGTCAAACAGCAGATAGAGCTTATCGAGCGTGCCCATACCCAGCCGTGCGATGGCGCGCTGCTTGCGCGGGGGCAAAGGCGGGGTGAAGCGAATGATATCCGCTTTCAGCACGCCCAACGGCACTGTGACCAAGACGGCGCCAAAGACCTCATCGGCGCGCCCTTCGCACTTTAAGCGAACGCACTCAGGATCCGTGCTGTCTATCGCCTGCACTGTGCATCCAAGGTCCACCGAATAGCCACCCTTGAACGCCTTCAGGATCGCATCGTAGCCTCCGGGAAAGGTCGCGTCGGGCCCGCTAAACCCATCGCCGCGCCAATAGGCGAGACTGTTGAGCGTTTCGGGGCTCGCCGCCATGGAGTTTTGCTCCTCGGTAACAACACCCAGCCAGTCGGGCGTGTCTGCATCATCAATCACGCGCCCGTCTTTGCCTCTGACGATGTAATCCTCGTCAGTCGGCGTGATGGCGGCGCCCAATTGATCGGCAATCGCTGTAATCGGATTGCCAGCGATGGCGTGAATCCAGCTCGCTCCCAGATCGAGGGGGACGTCGAGCTCGCGGCTCGTCCACACACGCCCGCCGATCCGATTACGCGCCTCAATAACGGTAACGGTCCGTCCGGCCTTTTCGAGGGCCTGCGCCGCCGCAAGGCCACTGATCCCAGCGCCGATTATCGCGATATTTTGCGCCTTGGTTTTGAGGATCGCCTCGCTCGTCAACAGGCCCGACTGATAGGCGGCGTGGACGGTGCTGTTGTGGCGCGGATTGGTCGCTTCGCCAGCGAAGAAGATGCGATCCTCGATGGGACGTCGCAATGCCCGCGTGTCGCGCCGCGTAGCGCCTTTGGGGATGTGCGAATAGGAGCCAACGGCGAAGGGGTCGCGGCTCCAATTGGTGCGCAGATAGCCAATGGGTGTGCGTTTGCTCATGGCCGAGGCGCAAGAGTGCCACAAAAGGCGCGAAGAGTCTCAGGCTGTAACGGCGCGTCGCCTTCCGGCGAATAGAGTAAAGACAGTACTAGACCGCAGGAGATTTAGCATGCCCAATCCATCGACGGCTCGTTTAGGCCGCGCATTTTTCGTGGGTGGGGCCAGCCTGTTTGGCGCCGGGATGGCCGCGGCCAGCTTGACGCCCGCTGTTGCGCAAGACCTGCCGCCTCCCGATTTCAGCGATGAGCCGCCGATCGAAGCGCCCGCTGAACCCTCGCCCGAGATGGAAGCGGCGTTGGAGCGTATGGGGGAAGTGATCGACGCTCTGGATGGAGACGCCGAGCGAAACGGAAACAACTGGCAATTCACGCTGGACGAACGGATGATCCTCGTGGTGACCGACCCGGCGGCGGGACGGATGCGGATTATGACGCCTATCGCTGAGGCGGCGGCCCTACCCGAAGGCGCGATGGAACGCCTGCTTCAGGCCAATTTCGACACCGCCCTCGACGCGCGCTACGCGATCGCCAATGGCTTGGTCTGGGGCACCTTCATCCACCCGCTCGACAGCTTGACCACCCGCGACTTTGCGAGCGGCGTCCTGCAAACCAAATCGCTCGCTGATACGTTTGGGACGACCTTCTCCAGCGGTGCGCTCAACTTTGGTGGTGGCGACAGCCCAGCGATCCTCGAAAACCAGATTAAGCAGCTGCTCGAAGAATTGGAAAAGAAGCGGACTGCTTGAGGGCGCGCGCATTCAAGCGCTTGCGATGGCGTCCAATTCTGCCCGGTCCATGGCCAGCGTCACACCAAGTGTCCCCGAACCGCGCCCATCCGCGCCGCGCAGAACGGCGCTTTTGTAGAGCTTGAGTTCGATCTCCTCGATCACGCGATAGCCCGCGCAGGCTTTTGCAATACGGGACAGCAAGTATTCTTGCGTTTCATAGTGACGATCGCGCGCCAGCCGGTCGATCTCCATGATCAATGGGTCGTAGTCGAACACATAGGACATGCGATCGCGCGGTACGAGCACCAGCGCAGGGTCGATGGTGAGCACCATATCGAGCAGATGCGCGTCAGGTTTCACATCGTCCGGGCCGTAAGTGCCCAGATCGAGCGCGAGTTCGAGCGCTTCGAGGGTGACAGTGGTTTGCATAGGGTCGCTTGTGGTCGGTGAGTGTTACGCCATTAATTCGCGCACGAAGGGGATCAGACCGGTCTGGCGTTTGCGCAGCATACGTTCGGCGTGGAGGATTTCCTGCACCTTGCCAAAGCACTCCTCGATATCGTCGTTGATGACGACATAATCGTATTCCGCCCAGTGGCTTATCTCAGCCCGCGCGCGTTCCATCCGCGCGTCGATCACTTCGGAGGTGTCTTGGTTGCGCGATTCCAGGCGGCGGCGCAGTTCGGGCAAACTGGGTGGGAGAACGAACACGGTGACAACGTCTTGATCGTCTTTCTGCTTGAGCTGCTGCGTGCCTTGCCAATCGATGTCGAACAGGTAGTCCTGCCCGCTTTTTAGCCCTTCGCGGATGATGCCTTTGGGCGTGCCATAGCGGTATCCGAAAACCTCGGCCCATTCGTAAAATTCGTCTTCTCCGACCATCACGTCGAAGCGCGCTTCGGAAACGAAGTGATAGTGAACACCGTCGATCTCTCCGGGGCGGGGCGCGCGTGTCGTGGCGCTGACCGAGAGCCTGATCTCGGCATCCGCGTCGAGCAGTTTGCGCGACAAGGTCGTTTTGCCCGCGCCACTGGGCGAGGAAAGGATAAAGAGAAGCCCCCGGCGGTGGAGCTTGTCAGGATCGGCGGTGGTTGGATCGTTCATAGGGTCCGATGGCGCAGATGCGGGCCAGAAAGCAAGGTCTTTCCAGCGTACCCTTGCGCAAGGCGCCTAGACGCGCGGTGGCCGTTGATCGGCGAGCGCTTGGCGCCGTTGGCGTGCTTTCCCGCGATCATAGAGCGTCTTGAGCGCTAGCCCGCCCGCGACGATGCCAAGCCCGACCGGCGATTTGGTCGCCAGTTTACTGGCTCCATACAAAGCGAGCGATTTGATCAGCGTGCTTCCGTCGAGCAAATCGTCGGCTTGCGCGGCGTCGTCGACGCTAGCTTTGGCGACGCGGCGTTCAACGTCCTTGCGGAACAGGCTGGAAGCGCTGCGCAGGATGATATCGGCGATTAGAAGATTGGTGCTCGCCTCAGGCTTGGGCAGCACATTGGGTCGAGGCGCATCGTGCGCGGCAATATCCGCGTCGAGTTCGCGCGAAACGCGATCTTTGCGGGTACGAGTGGTGTCGGCCTTGCCCATCGCCTCTATATAGCGGGCGACGGGTTAAGGTTCCAGTTTTCGGACGGTTTTGAGGCTTGGGCAAATCGCCGCAGCGTCACTTCTTGCGACCGAAATCCACGGTGACGACGTTGGAGCCCCCGCCATCATCGTCGCCATCGTTGTCCGATCCGCCGTCATTTTCCGCGTCTTCGTGCGCTTCGGGCTCCATATCGGCGACGGTTGCCTGGAACTGGAGGCCAAAGTCCACCGCCGGGTCAACGAAGGCTGTGATCGCAGCAAAAGGGATCTCCAGCTTGGCCGGGATCTGGTTGAAGGACAGACCCACGCAAAACATGTCATCAATGACTTCGAGGTCCCAGAATTTGTTCTGGAGAACAATCGTCATTTCGTCTGGAAAACGCTCTTTCAGGTGGTCAGGAATGTTGACCCCCGGCGCGCCGGTTTTGAAAGTGATGTAGAAGTGGTGGTTGCCCGGCAATTCGCCCCCACCTTGCTCAATCGCGCCGAGCACGCGGCCGACCACGGCGCGCAGCGCTTCCTGAACGATCTCATCATAGGGGATGAGGCTGTCGGGGGTTTCATCCGTCATAACACCCGCAGTGGTGACGCTAGGCGCGGGCAGGGTCAAGGCTTTCATGCGAGCAATTGTCAATTAGACTGGACGCATCTGTTGATTTCCCAGCGACCTTGGTGGGCCGTTTGAATTGACGCGCGCCCACTTGCGTCTTTTGCAGCGGATCGCCTGACCCTTGCGCCGCCGTGTGTGGCGCTTATAGCGCGGCCTATGGCTGAGACTTCCCTTCCTCCCGCACGCAGCGGATCGGTCAATCGCGGCACCGCCGAGACCAAGATCGCTATCGAGGTCAATCTCGATGGGACCGGCGCGTATGACGTTTCGACCGGCATCGGCTTTCTCGATCATATGGTGGAGCAGTTTTCGAAGCATTCGCTGATCGATGTGGTCATGAAGGTCGATGGCGATTTGCATGTCGATCAGCACCACACGACCGAGGATTCCGCGATCGCTCTGGGTCAGGCGATTACCGAGGCGCTCGGCGATAAAGCGGGCATTGGCCGCTATGGCCACGCCTACTCACCGATGGACGAAACGCTGACCCGCGTCGCGCTCGATATTTCGGGGCGGCCCTATTTCGTGTGGAACGCCAAATTCACGCAGGAAAAGCTCGGCGAATGGGACACCGAGTTGATCGAGCACTGGTTCCATTCGGTCTCTCAAAGCGCGGGGCTAACGCTCCACATGGAGCTGCTCTACGGCGTGAACAATCACCACATCTGCGAGAGCCTGTATAAGGGCTTCGCCCGCGCCATGCGCATCGCGGTGGAACGCGACCCGCGCAAAGGCAGCGCGATCCCGAGCACGAAGGGGCAATTGGGTGGTTAGAAAGACGGTTGCAGCAGGAGCGCCAAACGGTCGCACAGCGACCGCAAGGGCGATCGCCCGCCCGCAGCGGGGGCAGCTTGCCTGCCCGTCTAGCGAGGAGGTTCGCCCGGATGGGCGAACGCAAAACGAAAATGCCTGAAGTCGTCGCCCTCGTCGACTACGGCGCGGGCAATCTGCATTCGGTGCACAACGCGCTCAAATCTGTCGGGGCCAATGTGAAAGTCACCGCTGACGCCAATGTCGTGCGCGCGGCCGACCGGATCGTGCTGCCCGGTGTCGGCGCGTTCAAGGCTTGCCGCGATGGGCTCAAGGCCGTGCCCGGTATGATCGACGCGATGACTGAGCGGGTGGCCGTGGGCGGCGCGCCGTTTCTGGGCATTTGCGTTGGCATGCAGTTGCTCGCGGATCGCGGCCTCGAATTCGGCACGCACAAGGGGCTTGGCTGGATCCCCGGTGAAGTTCGGCTGATCGAGCCGAGCGACCCGGCCATTAAGGTGCCGCATATGGGCTGGAACGATGTCGCCCCATTGCCGCACGCGCGCGACCATTGGGTGGTGGATCCGGGAGAGGCGTACTTCCTGCACTCCTACCACTTTGCAGCAGAAAACCCTTCCGATGTGGCCGCGATGACCGATCACGGCGAAGGGCTGGTGGCGGCGGTGGCGCGTGACAATGTGCTGGGCGTGCAGTTCCACCCGGAAAAGAGCCAAAAATATGGTTTGGAACTGCTGACCCGGTTTCTGGATTGGAAGCCTTGATGCGTACTCGTTGCGTGCGCTCAGACATCCGTCTGAGCTTGGCCGTAGCCACCCGCGCCCTCCACCCTTCCACCCGGAGCCTAACCGGGTACCATCCGGGTGGAAGGGTGGAGGGCGCGGGTGGCTACGGCGCGAGCGTTAGCGAGCCGCAAATAGAAGATTCCATGCGCACCAAGGAAAATCACTCATGATCATCTTCCCAGCCATCGACCTTAAGGGCGGCGAAGTCGTCCGCCTGGCCGAGGGCGATATGGACCGCGCCACCGTCTATGGCGACAACCCGGCGGCGCAGGCGATGCTGTTTGCCGAGCAAGGGGCTCAGTTCCTGCACGTGGTCGATCTTGACGGCAGCTTTGCGGGCCGGACGGAAAACCTTGAGGCGGTCGAAGCGATCCTTAAAGAATTTCCCGGCCACGTTCAGCTGGGGGGCGGCATTCGCGACGCGGCGGGTGTTGAGGGCTGGTTCAATCTGGGTGTCAGCCGAGTGGTCATGGGCTCCGCCGCGCTTAAAAACCCGGAATTCGTCAAAGACATGGCGCGTGAATGGGAGAACGGCATCGTCGTCGCCGTGGACGCGCGCGATGGCATGGTCGCGACCGAAGGGTGGGCCGAGGTGTCCGATGTGCCTGTGGTCGACCTCGCCCGCCGGTTTGAGGATGCGGGCGTCGCCGCGCTGCTCTTCACCGATATTGGCCGCGACGGCTTGCTCAAAGGCGTGAACATCGACGCCACGGTGGAGCTGGCGCGGCAGGTTGACATCCCCGTCATCGCCAGCGGCGGGGTCAAAGGGATCGACGATATCCATGTCCTAACTCTCCACGCCGGCGAGGGCATCGAAGGGGTGATCACTGGGCGCGCGCTTTACGAGGGCAAGCTGGACTTGGCGGCGGCGATTGCGATTGGCAATCGCGACGCCTGATGCGCGAAATGGGCTGCATGTTTATGGTGCTCACCTTCTTAGCCGGGATCACCGTGTCCACCGTCCCAGTGGCGCTGCTCAACGTGGTGGTGTTCTTCGCCCTGTCGCTAGGAGTGCTGCATTTCTTTGGCGAGAGACTGGGCAAGCAGGGGCTGGCTTTCGCCATGCTCGGCACGTTCTTCGCCAGCTTCGCCTGGCCCTTTGCGCTTGCGCCGTTTCTGGGCGAAGAAGGCTGCCAAGGCGAACGATGCATGGCGTGGGTCTTTACGACGCCGGGCACGCGATTGAGTGAGGAGGAGTTCCAACGATGACTGTCCGCGTCCGCGTGATCCCGTGCCTCGACGTCGCCGATGGCCGCGTCGTTAAGGGCGTAAACTTCGTCGACCTGAAAGACGCCGGCGATCCGGTTGAGCAAGCGCGCGCTTATGACGCGGCGGGGGCGGATGAGCTGTGTTTTCTGGATATCTCGGCCAGCCACGAAGGGCGCGGGACGCTGCTTGATATCGTCAAGCGCACAGCGGAGGTGTGCTTTATGCCGCTGACCGTGGGCGGGGGCGTGCGCAGCGTGGATGATGCGCGCGCGCTGCTGCTCGCCGGGGCGGACAAGGTGGCGATCAACTCCGCCGCGGTCGCTCGGCCTGAATTGGTCCACGAAATCGCTCACCGCTTTGGCGCGCAATGCGTCGTGGCGAGTGTGGATGCGCGGCGCGTTGGCGATGCCACATGGGAAATTTTCACCCATGGCGGGCGCAAGCCCACCGGGATCGACGCGGTCGAATACGCGGTGAAGGTCGCAGGTCTCGGCGCGGGCGAATTGCTCGTCACCAGCATGGACGGCGACGGAACCCAAAAGGGCTACGACCTCGAACTCACCCGCACCATCGCCGACAAAGTCGACATTCCGGTGGTCGCCAGCGGGGGTGTGGGCACGCTTGATCACCTGGTCGATGGCGTCAAAGAGGGCGGGGCCAGCGCGGTTCTCGCGGCCTCAATCTTCCACTTCGGCACCTATTCGATTTCGGATGCGCATAAGGCGCTGAGAGATGCAGGCCTCCCGGCCAGAGGGATATGACACTTGCCTGCGCGCGGCATCTGAGCGAGACGCGAACGCCATGAGCACTCTGGAACGCCTCGAACAGACCATCGCCGCGCGCCGCGCCGCTTCGCCGGACGAAAGCTACGTCGCCAAGTTAAACGCCAAGGGCCTGCCGAAAATCGCGCAGAAGGTCGGCGAGGAGGCCACCGAGGCGGTCATCGCAGCGGTGTCGGGCAGCAACGAAGAACTCGTCGGTGAGAGCGCCGATCTGCTGTTCCACCTGCTGGTACTGCTCAACGCCAAGGGCGTGAGCCTGGACCACGTGCTCGCCGAATTGGACCGGCGCGAAGGGCTTTCGGGCCTCGAAGAGAAAGCCGCGCGCAAAACCTTTGGGAGCGAATAATGCCGATCGACGCCACCCAGCCCTATGACGACGGCAACATCTTCGCGAAAATCCTTCGCGGAGAGATCCCGTCCAACAAGGTCTATGAGGACGAATGGTCCTACGCCTTTGAAGACATCAACCCGCAGGCGCCGGTGCACACGCTGGTGATCCCCAAGGGCAAATATGTCAGCTGGGATGATTTCAGCACTAAGGCGAGCGCGGAGGAGATCGCCGGGTTCATCCGCGCCGTCGGCCATGTCGCGCGCGAAAAAGGGCTGGTCGAGCCCGGCTACCGCTTGCTCGCCAATATCGGCGCGCATGGCGGGCAGGAAGTGCCGCATCTGCACATTCACATTTTGGGCGGCCAGTTTATCGGCCCGATGGTGATGCGGGGCTAGGTCCAGAAAGATTGACGCCATGCTGCATTCGATCACTCCGGTCTGCCCGGTCGCCGACATGCAACGAAGCCTCGCGTTCTGGCGCAAGCTTGGCTTTGACCTTGCCTTCGTCGATAACTCGGACCTCGACGCAGCGGCCTATTGCGGGGTGCGACGCGATGGCGTGACGCTTCATCTTCAGACGTTCACGCCGGACCAGATTGAGACCACCCAAACCATGGCGCTGCGCATCTGGCTTGACGGCAGAGAGGCGCTCGACGCGCTGGCGGCGGAATGGGAGCCCCACGGCGTGATCACCGCGCCTCTTGGCGATCGCCCTTGGGGCAATCGTGAATTTGGCTTCTACGATCCAGACGGGACGCCATTCTTCTTTTGCATCGATGTATAGTTACGCGTTGCTCTCTGCGTCGCCCTCGGGCCGATACTCCAGGATATCGCCAGGCTGACAATCCAGCTCATCGCAGATCGCGTTGAGCGTTTGATAGCGGATCCCGCGGACCTTGCCGTTCTTGAGCAGAGACAGATTGGTCTCCGATATCCCGATGCGTGCGGCCAGATCCTTCAACTTTGTTTTTCGTCGCGCCATCATCACGTCAAGATTGGTGATGATCGCCATCAGACGACGCTCTCGCTGTCATCGCGATAGCGCGCACCCGACTGGATCGCGGCGGAAAAGATAAACGCCAAGCCCGCAAGCAAAAACGTCCCCAGCGGGGGATCGTAGTGCAGCCAAACGTTGGACACGCCCGCTATGTCCCATGAGATGGAAGGGTGGAGCGCGACCCCCGATGGCGCGTCGATGGCGGAGAGGATCATGGGTTGAAGCGCGAAGGCGTGGACGACGGAAATCGCACAAACAGCCAGCAGCAAGAAGGCGATCTTCCGCAAACCGGCTGCGTTTTGATTGGTGAGCACTTCCCCTTGCGCGAAGCCTGACACGACCCGCCGCAGAGTGAGCAGCGCCAGAATAACCAGAGCGAGAGTGGTCAGCGAAGCGAGCGTGCCGAGTGCGTGGGCCACGGGTTCTCCGACGACGCTGAGGCTGCCGTCGGGGAAACGGATCGTCGCGTTGCCCGTCAATTCCACCTTCGTGCCCACAGCTTCGGCTTGGACGGGCCAGGTGATGGTTCCAAAAGTGCCGTTCACGATGGAGGCGATCAGACGGACAAGCTGAACAATCGCAGCCAACGCGAAAAGCCCGATAAACAGGTCAACAGCGCCGCGCACCCAGGTGGTTTTCATGACAATGCTCCAACAGATGGTTTTGGCCCTCTTACAGGTAATTCTTTAAAAGGCAACGTAAAATTTACGTAAAACATAAAAGTATTGTCGCCTTGGATGTTTTCATCTGGACTTGAAAGCACACAAGGATGCCGTGGCAGATGGGGGTGCCTCGCCGCCAAAGGCGCTTAGTGCTCGGTCTTTCCAACCCGGATCAACGACCGTTCGCCTCTCATTCAGGCATAAGCCGCAAAACCGCCTTCCATGGCGTTACCCGCTGCGTTAAGTCCCCTCCCAATGGTTCAGCCCAATCCTCGCACTCTTAATTTTCCGGGTGGTGTCATTGATGGTTCCACGCACCTTTACGCGGTGCGGGTCTATTACGAGGACACCGACCTTTCCGGCATCACCTACCACGCCAATTATCTGCGGTGGTTTGAACGCGCGCGGTCGGATTTGTTGCGGATGCTGGAAATCGATCAGCGCTCCGCGATTGAAGACGGCGGCGGTGCGTATGCCGTTTCCGAAATGAACCTCAAATACCTCTCCCCAGCGCGGCTGGATGACGATGTGGTGATCGAAACCCGCTGCACCGAATTGGGCGCCGCGAGTTGCCGGATGCACCAGATAGCAAGGCGCGGCGACGATAAGCTCTGCGAAGCGACCTTGCGCGTCGGCTTCATCTCGCTCGAAGGGCGCCCGCGCCGGCAGCCCGCCGAATGGCGCGCCGCTTTCAAGACTTTCATGGATCAAGAGACCGCATGACACTCACGCTTTCGCTCCTTCTCGCCGCCGCCTCGACCAAGCTTGATCCGCTGACGTTGTTTCTCGACGCGGATATCGTCGTGCAGGTCGTTATGGTCGGTCTGATTCTGGCCAGCCTGTGGGTGTGGACGATTATCGTCTCGTTCTCGCTGCGCGCGGGTGGACTGGAGAAGAAATCGCGCAGTTATGAGGGCGACTTCTGGGACACCAAGGAACGCGAGAGCCTGCTCACGCGGGAAATGCGCAGCGCAGTGCCTTCGGCTCGCGTGGCGAGCGCCGGGCTCGACGAATGGAAGCGCTCCACCGCCAATGGCCGCAAGGTCGACAAGGCCGCCGCGCGCGATCGGATCGGCGCGGCGATGGAAAGCCAGATCGCGGAAGAAGCCGATGACTTGGCGGGCAAGCTGAACTTCCTGGCAACCACCGGATCGGTCGCGCCCTTTGTGGGTCTGTTCGGGACCGTTTGGGGCATCATGAACAGTTTTTTCCAGATCGGCGCGCAGGAAAGCTCCAGCCTCGCCGTCGTGGCTCCCGGCATTTCCGAGGCTTTGTTCGCGACCGCCATTGGCCTGTTCGCAGCGATCCCGGCGGTCATCGCTTACAACCGTTTTTCGGCGCGGGTGAACCGGTACGAAGCCAAGCTGCAACGGTTTGCGGACAAGGTCCACGCCGGGCTTAGCCGGGAGCTCGACAAGGCATGATTTGTTTTTCGCACACCCATCCGGGCGCGCGATCCTCGCTAGACGGGCAGTCAAGCTGCCCCCGCTGCGGGCGGGCGGTCGCCCTTGCGGCTGCGGGGCAGCCGTTTGGTTCAAACAGGCAAAGGAGGCGCTAGCTTCATGGCTATGAACCTATCCTCCTCCCGCTCCGCCGACCGCCGGTCGCGCCGCGCGCCGATGGCGGAGATCAACGTCACGCCGTTTGTCGACGTCATGTTGGTGCTGCTTATCATCTTTATGGTGACCGCTCCCTTGCTCGCGGTAGGCGTGCCGATTGAACTGCCCGAAAGCCGCGCCAATCCGGTTGATCAAACGCCCGAACAGATCACTATCTCGGTCAACGAAGAGGGTGTGATTTTCATCAACAATGAAAGCGTGGCCGATGGCGATTTTGCCGAGGCGCTGGCCGCGATTGATCGCCAGTCTTCGGGCGACTTGCCGATTGTCGTGTTCCGAGGCGATCGCGATCTCGATTACGGTCGAACGATGGCTGTGCTCGGTGAATTGAACCGCGCGGGCTTCACCTCGATCTCGCTGGTCACCAGCGGTTCAGTCAGCGCACCATAGCGATCATAGGCGTATGGGAGAGGCAATCGCTCTGAACAGGGAGGACAGCGCCGGACTGATCGTCGCGGCGGCCTTGCACGCGGGTGTTGTGGCGCTGTTGTTGTATCAACCGCCTTTGCAGCCGGTTCCCGGTTTCGAAGAGCGCATGACGGTCAGCCTCGCCACCGAGGTCAGCCTTGAGGCGACCAGTCCTGCCCCTTCGCCCGAAGCGCGCGCGGCGATTGCGCCGACCTTGTCGGATCAATCGGTCGCGCCGGTTGAAGAGACGCCGAACGTGGCTGAACCCGCGCAGACAACCGCTCCAACGCCGCCTCCGCCAGAGACTGCGCGCCGCACCGCCGCGACTCAGAGCTCGGCGCCCGACCGCACGCGCAGCCGGCCGGACCGCACGCCGACACCTACGCCCACTCCCGCGAGCACGCCGAGAGAGGCCGAAGGATCGCGCATCGGCGACGATTTCCTGAGTGGAAAGGGCAGTTCAACCGATAGCGATGTGACCACCGCGCCCGCATCCACTTTCGGACGGCGCGAACGCGCCGCGCTGGCTTCGGCGATTACTCGTCAATTACGCCCGCACTGGACGGCCCCCAGCGGGGCCGACGCCGAAAAGCTTGAATCCATCGTGACGTGGAAGCTCAACCCGGACGGTTCGCTCTCGGGCCGCCCGCGTTGCCGCAACGTCGCATCCTCCGTCACCGCCAGCAACCGTCCGCAAGCTGGCCTGCACTGCGAACGCGCAATCCGCGCGGTTCAACTGGCGGCTCCTTTCAATTTGCCCGAGCCCTTCTACAATCGCTGGAAAGAGCTTGAGTGGGAATTCAACAGAAGGCTTTGATGAAGACACCGTTGTATTTTCTGTCAACCCTTGCGCTGACATTCACGAGCCCCGCTTGGGCGCAAGACCAAGATCTGGGCGAACCCTTGGCCGAAGGCGGTCAAGTTGAAGCGCTCGCCATCGAAGGGGACGAGGAAGAGGAACTCGGCCCATTGCGCGGCACAGTGACCGACGAAAGCGACTGGCGCGACCTGGGCATTGCGATCCCGGCCTTCGCAACCGACCGCGATCAGCCCACGCCCGCCAACGCAGCTGGCACCGCAGCGCTTGGGCGTGAAGTCGCCAACGTCATCACCGCGAACCTGCGCAACAACGGATTGTTCAAGCCGACTGGCCCCAATTCGCTGCCACGCCCGGCCTTTGAGCAGATCACCAACCCTAGCTGGTCCAGCTGGAGCGGGCGGGGGGCGGAAATGCTGGTCCATGGCTATGTCCGCGCGCGCAGCGATGGTCGCCTTGTTGTGGGGTGCTATCTTTATGATGTTGCGCTTCAGGATGAACTGATCCGCGAGGGATACGTCGTGCGGCCCGCCGATTGGCGCCGGGCGGCGCACAAATGTTCGGACCTGATTTACGCCCGACTGACGGGCGAGGATCCGTTTTTCGACAGCCGTATCGCCTATATCGCGGAGACAGGACCCAAGGATAACCGGGTCAAACGGCTGGCGGTGATGGACAGCGATGGCGCGAACCACCGCTTCCTGACGCTGGGCAGCGCGACCGCGCTCACGCCGCGTTATTCACCCGATTATTCGCAGATCCTCTATCTGTCCTATGTCGATGGAAACCCGCGCATCTATGTCTACGACATCGGTAGCGGGAAGCAGACGCTGGTGACGGCGAACACCAATCCGACGCTGGCGCCGCGCTGGTCGCCGGATGGCAAGACGATCCTCTATTCCATGTCGGTCGCGGGTAACACGGACATCTACCGCGTTTCGGTAAATGGCGGGGCGAGCACCCGGCTAACCGATACGCCGGGGATCGATATTGGTGGGAGCTATTCGCCCGATGGCCGCCAGATCGTGTTTGAAAGCGACCGTTCGGGCACGCAGCAGTGCTATATCATGAACGCAGACGGGACGAGGCAACGGCGCATCAGCTTCATCGGCGGACGCTGCGCGACGCCCGAATGGAGCCCGCGCGGCGATCAGATCGCCTTCACGCGCATCGCGGGTGATTTCAACGTCGCTGTCATGACGCCAGGTGGGCGCAACGTGAAAGTGCTGACCAATGGCTGGCAGGACGAAGCGCCGACTTGGGCGCCCAATGGCCGGATCATCCAGTTTTTCCGCACCGCGCGCAATTCGGGGCGCTCGGGCCTGTGGCAGGTGGATCTGACTGGTCGAAATGAGCGCCGCTTGCCCACACCCGTGGACGCCTCAGACCCCGCCTGGGGACCGATCCGACCATGACGCCATCGGATTAGCCTTGTAAACAAACGCGATTGCCGCAAGTCTGCGACGAAACGCACCAATACCAGCCTACCGCTTTTGCCGAATCTCTTGAAAGGAAACGCCATGTACAAGCCACTCAAGATTGTCCTGCTGCTGGCTGGAGTCAGCGCCGCGGCCGCGTGTTCGAAGAAAGCACCCGAACAATTGCCGCCGCCTCCGGTGGACACCAGCACGCCTGCACCAACCGCGACGCCGACACGCGCGCCAACCAGCACCGCACCGACCGGCCCGCAGGTTGGCAGCCAGGCGCATTTTGAAAACGCCGTTGGCAATTCGAGCACCGTCTATTTCGACACCGATCGCTTCAACATCGACAGCGCTGATGCAGCGGCGCTGCAATCGCAGGCGCAGTATTTTGCGCAATATCCGGGTGTGACTTTCACCGTTCAGGGGCACTGTGACGAGCGCGGTACGCGCGAATACAACCTTGCCTTGGGCGAACGCCGCGCCAACGCCGCGAAGAACTATCTCGTCAGTCTGGGCATCGATGCCGGCCGCATCACCACGGTCAGTTTTGGCAAGGAACGCCCGGTGGCGCTTGAATCCAACCAGGCCGCATGGGCGTTGAACCGCCGCGCGGCGAGCGTTGTGATCAATTAGAGTTAGTGACTTGTTGAAATTGGGGCGGCGTGAGCAGCAAGCCTGCGCCGCCCCTTTTGTATCTACGCCGAAAGCAGCGCCAAGTCGCTCAGGCGCACGGCGAGGCATAGCCACACAAGGGCCAGCGCGCAGACAAGGCTGGAGACAGTCAACTGAGTGCTCATGGTATCGAAATCGACGATGTCCGGTTGGGTTTGGACGCGGCGATGGAGAGGGAGGTTACCGCGTCCGACAGCATAACGGGCTCGGCGCGAAACGGTTCCATCCAAAAAATCAGCCATAGGCCGGGTTTCCTTTCGCACCCGCTAACCGTACATTAAAGGGATGCGCCAGCCGCTTATGATCCGCTCTGCCACACAAGGCGCCGCCGCGTGAGCCGCGCGCGCCGATCCAACGATTGGGGCTTTCCCCGCTGGCGCGGCTATGAAGATGCGCGCGAGGCGGTCAACGTGCGCATCTGCGATCGGCATGGGTGTAATGAACCGGGTGATTGCCCCGCGCCCAAAGCGCCGAACAGCCCCGATCGCTGGTATTTCTGCCAAAAGCACGCGGCGGAATACAATTCCAAATGGGACTATTTCGAAGGCCTCGACAAGGCTGAAAAGGAAGAGCGCGCCAAGGCCGAACGATCGGAAAGCGCGGGTTACGCTGAAGCCTCGCATTACGGCTGGGCTGGGTCGGGCGATGGGTCGCGCAGCGCCGATGAAATGCGCGCGCTCGACGTCTTGGAGCTTGAAGCCGACGTCGACTTTGCCACGATCAAGAAAGCGTATCGCGCCAAGGCCAAAGAAGTGCACCCAGATGTGAAACCGGGAGATGAAGCGGCCGCGGCTGAGTTTCAGAAGCTTCAGCTTGCTTACGACGTATTACGCACTGCGGAAGAACGCCGTGAATGGAAGGGCTGAGCTCGCTGTCTGAGCCGGTACAGTTTCGGAACATTTGCCGGTCGGCCTTGTAACACAGTAAACCCCACGGAGTTCATCTATGCGCCTTCTCGTCTTCGCCGCGAGCAATTCATCCCAATCGATCAACCGCCAACTGGCCCGCTACGCTGGGAGCCTTGTGAAGGGCGCTCAGATTGATGATCTTGACATCCACGATTTCGAGATGCCGATTTACCGTATGGACCGCGAAGAAGAGAGCGGCATTCCCGAATTGGCGCACGATTTCCTCGAACGGGTCAAACTGGCCGACGCGATCATCGTCTCCTTTGCCGAACATAACGGACTTTACACCGCCGCCTTCAAAAACCTGTTCGATTGGTGCAGCCGCGTGGGCCGCGACGTGTGGCAGGGCAAGCCGATGATCCTGCTCTCTACCTCGCCGGGCGGGCGCGGCGGCAAAGGTGTGATGGAGATCGCCAGCGGCGCGGCCCCGCGCTTTGGTGGAAACGTCATCGGGACGCTCAGCGTGCCAAGTTTCGGCGAGAACTTCGACAGCGGCGCGGGCAAACTGCTCGACGCCGAACTCGACGCTGAGCTGCAGGCATTGGTCGATAAGCTGACTTAGTCGAGGCTCGCGTCGTTACTTCTGACGAAAGCCCGGCTTTGTCGAACTGGTGTTGATCGCGGGCGTGGGATTATCGTTCCACCAGGGTGTGTCGGTCCAGGGGCGCACGTCGACTTCGAAGCTCCAGCAGCTGCGATGTTGATGCGCGAGGTGCCAATAGGTTTCCGCCAGCGCTGATGGGTCAAGGATACCGTCCTCGCCCTTCATGGCTTTGTATCCTTCGAATTTGTCGCCCAAAAGCTTGCCAAGCGTGTCGGGTGCGTCGACCGGGCCATCGACCACGACATGCGCCACGTGGATGCCTTGTGGTGCGAATTCGGCGTTGAGCGTCTGGCACAGCATTCGGCGCCCGCCAATGGCCGCGGCGTGGCTGTGTTGCCCGGCGTTGCCGCGCATCGCGGAGGTGGCCGAGGTGACAAGCAGTGTCCCATGGCCGCGCTCCACCATCGCTGGCAGCATCGCTTGCGCCAGGCGGAACAAGGCATAGCTCGTCATCCGCCAGCCCAGCTCAAACGCCTTGTGTGGGGTGTCGAAGAATTTGCGATTGCCGATCTGCGCGCCCAGGTTGAACAGGCACACTTCAATCGGGCCAATGTCGCGTTCGACGCGTTCAATCAGCTCTTCGATCGTGCCATCGTCCACCGCGTTGATCAGGACGCCGTTGGCCGATCCGCCCGCGTCCTCGATCTCGTTTACCAGCCTCCCAAGGCCTTCCTCATCCGAACGCCGCGCCAGCACGGTGTGATAGCCGCCCTTGGCAAAGCGAAGACCTGTGTTGCCACCGATCCCCGCACCCGCGCCAAGGATCAAGCAAACCGGTTTGCGCGTGTCAGTCATAATTATCCCCTCTTAAAGGAACGAATAGTCTGATTATCAGACGTATTCAAGCGCTTGTTCAAAGTCCGCCATCAGATCATCCGGGTCCTCGATCCCTATGCTTATGCGCACGAGGCTGTCGGTGATGCCCAGCGCGGCCTTACGTTCATCAGGGACCGAAAGGTGGGTCATTGAAGCCGGATGGCTCGCAAGCGTCTCGGTTCCGCCAAGGCTGACGGCGAGCTTGGCGATCTGCAGATTGTCGAGGAACCGGAAACATTCGGCCTCGCCGCCCTTGAGGAACACACTGAAGGTTGATCCTGCGCCCTTGCAGTGGCGGTCGTAGATGTCCTGTTGGCGCGCGTCTTCGATATGGCCGAGATAGCCCAGGCCCGTCACCTTGGGATGATCGCGCAAGAAGGCGCACACTTTCTCGGCGTTGCGCCCGGCGCGCTCCATCCGCAGTTCCACCGTCTCAAGCGAGCGGAGCAGCATCCACGCGGTGTTCGGATCGACAATCCCTCCCATCGTGTTGCGCAGCGCGCGCACGGGGTCCATCCACTTCTTCGCGCCGGCGATGCTGCCCGCCACCAGATCCGAGTGACCGCCGACATACTTGGTCAGCGAATAGGCGACGATATCCGCACCATGGTCCAGAGGGCGCTGCCACAGCGGGCCGAGGAAGGTGTTGTCGATCGCGATTGGGCAGGTCTTCTTCAGCGCCGCGTCGCGCGCGGCGCGCACGGCCTCAATGTCTACGAGCGCGTTGGTCGGATTGGCCGGGCTTTCGAGATAGATCATCGCGACCTTGCCGCCGTTCGCGCCCGCCTGGCATTTGGCTTTGTCGATCACCGCTTCGAGTTCTTCCGCTGAAGCGCCCGCGGGGAAATCAACATAGGTAACGCCAAACTTCGACATCACTTTCGAGACGAACCCTTCGGACGCCGCGTAAAGCGGGCCGGAATGCACGATTACGTCGCCCGCGCTCGCGTAGGCCATCATCAGGATGCAGATCGCGGTCATGCCGCTGGAGAAGGTGAGGGCGTCTTCCGCCCCGTCCCAAATGGCGAGACGATCTTCGAGGATTTCCTGGTTCGGCCCGTTGAAGCGCGAATAGACGAGCCCTTCCGCGCCGCCTTCGCGTTTGCCTGTGATGCCTTCAAAGTGCCGCTTGCCCGCCGCCGCGTTTTCGAACGCGAAGGTCGAGGTCAGGAAGATCGGAGCTTTGAGCGATCCTTCGGAAAGGGCCGGGTCAAAGCCGTGCCCCATCATCAAGGTCGAAGGCTTCAGCTCGCGCCCGCCAATGCTGGTCTTTTCCGGCTTCGGTTTGCGGCGCGGGGTCGGGGTGTTTGTCGAATCAATTGCGTCGGCCATGGCTTTGGCGCGTCCTCCCTGAAAACGCTCCCAGGAAGGCAGGAGCTGAGTTCCGGGTCAATCCCGTCCTTTGAGACGCGCCAAGGGCGCCCGCTTCTAACCTCCGCAGAAGCGCTTCTCCCTCGTCCGCCGTTGTTCGAGAGAGTTATCGGGCGATTGTTGCAGTTGCAACCGGTTTGGGCACCGCTTTTGTCGCTGATCCCCGCTCAATCGATCTCTTCAAATTCTGCCGGTTCCCCTGGCAGATCGAGCGGGATCACGCGGATGGTCCAGACTCGCTGACCCTTGCGGTGCAGCTGGTCGATCTTTTCACGACGCTCGACAATCGTGCGCTGGATATTGAGCGGGATGCGTGAACTGGTGAAGACCGATTCGCCAAAGCGATTGGTAGAGCTGACATTGGCAACATAGGGCTGCCGCTGCCCTCGCGCGAGATCCGCAATGTCGCGCTCGTACAGGGTCGGCTTGATCCGTTCCGTGCGGGCCAGTTCGTCGACCACATCCCAATTGGCGTGGGTGCCAAGGTGACGGTACAGATCGTCCTGGAACTCTTCAAAAAAGAAGGGGGCAGCCTCTTCATAGAGTTTCGAGACGTGCAGGGTCTTGCCGCGCCGTTCCACCCCGCGCAGCGAGTTGACGAATTCCTCCGCGTTTTCGCCCAAAAGGAAGTCGAGATTGCGCGCGTTGAATTCTTCGGGCTGGATCAGCGGGCTGCCGATATCGCCTCGGAAAAAGCCATAGATAACGCGCGGATCGGACCAATTGGGATAGACAATGCCAGTGCGAATATCCCTAGGGCTAAGCTTAACGCCGGCCACTTCGATAAAGCGCGCGTCGTCCATCGGCACCCCGTCAAGCTTTAGGCGCGAAGGCTGGATCGTGGGATAGTTAACCGCGATCTGTTCAATGACCGCGACGTTGTGGAGATTGAGCCAATAAGCGAGCTGTTCGTTGCGCGACAGACTGGCGATATCGATCTCGCTGCCGACCCGCTCGAGGTCCTTGCGATAATCGGTGAGCGAAGCGGTAAGGTCCTCGTTGAAGAAGCTGAACGCTATGCGCGAACCTTCCATGCGCAGGCGCGATGTATGCCCGCGGTTGAAATGCGTGCCGGTAAAACCTTCAGGACGGCCCACGGCGGTGCGCAAGGATGGACCAAGCCCGACAACCATGCTTCTGAGGGCAACGCCCCAGAGGGAGTAGTCTATCTTCTGATCGGTGTTGCGGGTGCGCGGGGTGAAGGCGGCGAGTCGATCAACCGGAGCCTTCACAGCGGAAGGCGAGCCGCGGGGCTCCACCGCATAGCTTTCCGCGTGAACAGGGAGGGCGAGCGCGGCGAGAAGTGAAGCGAGAGCCAGCGGGGTCTTGGTCATACAGCCTCCTGAAATGCAGGGACAAAGTGACTCAATAAGAATTAAAAGTACAGCCCCTGCCCCTCGCGGCGATCAGGTGACCGCCGCGATGCCCCATACCGCGCCCACGATCATCAACGCGCCGAGCACATCAAGCAAGAGCCCGGCGCTCGCGAGTCGTTCGATCCTTAAGCGCCCCGTCGCCCAGGCGATGGCGTTGGGACCAGTGCCAGCGGGAAGGATAAAACCCCAACTGGCCGCGAGCGCAGCGGGCATGGCGAGCAGAATGGCGTTCTCTCCCATCCCCAGCGCAGCGGCAAGACTGGCGACGACCGGGATGATCCCGGAGGCTGTGGCGACGTTGCTGGCAAATTCCGTCACTAGAATGATCATAGCCACCACGGCCAGCGTCATCAGGATAAGCGGCACGGTTTCCAGCGGCAGCAACGCCTCGCCCAACCACTGCGCCAGCCCCGATGTTTGCATTCCAGCAGCCAGCGCGAGGCCTCCACCAAACATCAGAATTATACCCCAAGGCGCGCGATTGGCTTCGTCCCATTTGAGCAGTGGTCGCCCCGTGCCATCGGGTACCAGAAACAACGCAAAGGTCGCGAGGATCGCGATCGTGCCGTCAGTCCAGCTTTTGTCGGGCAAATAGGGAGCGACCCACAATCGGCTCATCCACAGCGCGAAGGCAATCGCGACAATCGGGACGAGGCGTTTCTCGGCGCTTGACCATGCCGCGTTATCATCGATCGCCGCTCGCGCTCCGGCAACGTCGAACGGGTGTGTCTTCACCTTCTGGACCCAGGCGATAATGACGGAGGCGAGCGGCACGCCAAGCACCACCACGGGCAGGCCAAACAGCATCCATTGCGCAAAGCTGATTTCAAGCCCGATCATGTCGTCGAGCAACTGCACTGCGATCCCGTTGGTTGGCGATCCGACGATCGTGCCTAGCCCGCCAATACTGGCGGCAAAGGCGATGCCCATGGGCAACGCGCCGCTTAGACCTTCGGTGTCGGGTTCACTGTCGCCCGCGCCCGAGCCACCGGCGACGGGCGTCAACCCCTCGCCGCCAGCAAGCACCGCAAGCGCCATAGGCATCATGATCAGCGTCGTAGAAGTGTTGGATATCAGCATCGAAAGCACCGCCGCCGACATCATGAACGCCAGCAGCAGCCGCGTCTGTCCGCCACCTGTGCCCACGAGACGCAAGATCGCCAAACTCAACCTTCGATGAAGTCCAGTACGCTCGATCGCCAGGGCGATGAATGCCCCGCCCAACAACAGAAACAGGATCGGCGCGTAATAGGCGCTCGCGGTTTCGCGCGCGTTCATCACGCCGCCCAATGGCAGCCAGATAAAGGGTAGTAGTCCGGTCACCGTCAGCGGCACCGCTTCGGTGATCCACCAGGATGCCATCCACACGACCAATCCCGCAACCAGCCACGCTTCGCCGCTCATTCCTTCTGGAGGAGCGATCAAGGCGGTAATCGCAAAGAACAACGGCCCTATGAGAAGGCCGATCTGGCGCGCGGTCATGAAGCGGGTCCTGTGAAGTCTTTGCGAAAGCTTGGTGAAACTACACTAGCGCGCCTTGCGCCACTCGAAAACGTTTGTGGCTTCAATTCTGTGGCAACACGGCGCGTTTGTTCATCTGGCGTTAGAGTGGAGTGACGCATTGTATCAGATGGAGGGGTAGGTTTAGGCTTAGTTGGAGAGTTTTATGTATCGCCCCCATCCAAAGTATTCCCCGCTTGGCATTCTTGCCCGGACGTCTGCCTTGGCTCTCGCCACTCTTGGCGTGGCCACCGCCCCACTCGGCGCGGAAAGCGCTGCGGTTGCACCGCGCACCGTTTTGACGTCGAAAGACACGGTCTATGTTCCTCCCGTAGAGCTATCGCAGTTCCGTCCTGCGCAGGATCGCGAAGACCATACGATCGACTATTCCTATTTCGATGAGGCGCTCGAATGGTTCGTAGTGCCGATGGGGCCCTCAATCCGACAAGGCGCGCCGCGCGTGGAACAACGCCTTGGCACGCGGCGGCTTTATGGGCATGAATCACGCTATCGGCTGGAAGGCAACCGCGTTGCGTTTTCGTATTTCACTGACGACGTTCGCGCCTCGCTGACCGAATATCGACAGGATCTGGAGCGGGTCGGAAGCGAGCTCGACCTCACGCGTATCCCGCGCAACGAACAGCTCGCTTTCTGGCTAAACCTGCACAATGTGGCGGTTATCGAAGCGCTCGCTTATGAATACCCGTTGATGCAGCCCGGAACGCGCACTTTTGGCAGCAATGACGCGCCGCTGGATGACGCCAAGTTGGTCAGTGTCGCCGGGTTTGAGCTTTCTCCGCGCGATATTCGCGAACGGATCGTCTATCCCAACTGGGAGGATCCCAAGGTCATCTACGGCTTCTGGCGTGGTGAGATCGGTGGTCCAAGCTTGCAGCGCGCAGCTTTCTCGGCTTCGAACGTGAACCAACTCTTGGCTTTCTCCGCCGAAGAATTCGTCAATTCGCTGCGCGGTGTCGAAAACACCGGCAAGACCCTTCGTGTCAGCCGGATCTACGATGAAGCGGCGCGTTTCTATTTTGATGACGACGCCGCCCTGCGCGCCCATTTGGCCGCGTTTGCGCGCGAAGATACGAAGAAGGTGCTTGGCAAGACGGATCGCATTGTCACAAACCAGTATGAAGAGGATCTGGCCGACCTGTCGCGCGGTGAGCGCGATCCCCTGCTTCAAAATCTCCTCGTAACCGATAATTTCGGTACGGGGGCGAGGACGAATCCGGTTCGTTTCCGACCCAATCTGGCGATCCAACGCCTGATGGAAGAGCGCAGCGAGAAACTTCGTCGCGCGATCCGCAAAGGTATTCGCACGGGCACGGTCATCGTCGGCGAAGAGGGTCTTGAAGCCAAAGAAGTCGAATAGGACCACGAATGAAGAACCGAGAGTCGGGCCTGTTTGGGCGGGCCTGGCTCTTTTTGATCGGAGGCTTCAGGCCTTTTTGTCCCTAGTCTATCTGGCCAGCGCTTGGGTCTTGGTCGGGCAAGATGATCTGCGTAAAGTAAACGCGGCCCGTCGGCAGCTCTTCCTTTTTCAATTGCTCAAACTTGCGCTGACGTTGGTAGAGCACTTCGGCCATGCCAGCGGACACGCCCGGACGCGCGCCTTGAACGGCGATCGAATCGCGTCTGCCGCCTGACATATCGGCGATGTCCCATTCGCGGATCGAGGCTTTGATCTGATCGGTTTTCTCGAGCATTTTCGCGACGTCTTCCTTCGCGAACTGCGCCATGTGCGCGCGTACATCAGCGTTGAATTCTGAGAAATAGAAAGGCGCTACATCGTCGTAGAGCGTTGAGACATGCAACGTGTCGCCGCGCTTTTCGCTCGCTCGGAGCGAATTGATGTATTCCTCCGCTTTGACCTCAAGCAGGCTGCTGACATTGCCGCCCGTGAAGGCCACGCGCTCCAACGATGGGCTGCCAATTTCACCAAGCCAGAAGCCATAGATGACTTTGGGATCGCGCCAGTTTGCGTAGACAGTGTTCTCACGAATATCGCGCAGGCTCATGGGCACTCCACGAACCGTGATGAAGCGCGCGTCGTTCAGTGGTGCGCCATCGACCAGCAACTCTCGCGGTTGGCGCACGGGCCAGTTTGAGGCGATTTGTTCGACCATCGCGACGTTGTGCAGGTTAAACCAGAAGGCGAGCTGCTCGTTACGCGGCAACGAGGTGATGTCGAGCGTATCGGCCACCTGTTCAAGCTCTTGGCGGTACTGGGTGAAGCTCGCGATGGCTTGTTGGTCGAACCTTGAAAACGCAACCAAGGATCCCTCGTTGCGGAACCGTGACTTGTGGCCCTGACGAAGGCGCCCTTGTGCGGCATTTTGCTGCGAGGCGTAGGGTCTTCTCCGCAAAGATGGACCCATCCACACAACCATCTGCTTAAGCGCGAAGTCCCAGATGTCGTAAGTGATCTGGTGGCGGACTGGGTCGCTCGCTGGAGTGAAGATAGCGAACCTGTTTGGCCGCGCTTTGGCACCAGTATTCGACGAAGAGATCACTACGGCGGGCTCAACCTGCGCGACCGGCAGAGGCGCCGAAGTTTTAGCCGCAAGAGGCAGAGCAATTGAGCCGGTGGTGAGCATCAACGCCTTTGAAAAAGCGGGTGCGCAAAATCTCTTCCGCATCGTGTTTTTCCCCTTGTCTCGCCTTCTTGCAAGTTCAACGCTTTCCTTCGACTGAACGCGTACGAAAGAGGCCGCCCAACCGATAGGAGAGGCGGCCTCTTTGAGCCTTTGCTATTTGGATGATCCGCTGATCACTCGATCTCGTCGGACTGCTCTTCGTCGCCCGGCAGTTTGAGCTCGCTGAAGGTCACCGTGCCGGTGCGACCTTCCTTGATCGCACGACGGAACTTCTCTTCACGCTGTGCTAACAGAGCGCCCATCGCGCGTGGAATGCGGAAGCTTTGCGCTCGACCTTCGGCGGTTTCGATGTAGCCAAAGCTCGGCTCACGCGATCCGCCTGCAAGGTCCGCGATGTCGAACTCCTTGATCACCGCTTCAGTCTTCGAGGTCTCGGCGAGGATTTTGGTCACATCCTCTTGAGCGTATTGCGCGATGTGCGCGCGCACATCCGCTTCGAAGTTCGGGAAGAAGAAGGGCGCGGCCTCTTCGAAGAAGGTCGACACTTGCAGCGTGCTGCCCCGGCGTTCGGTGCCGCGCAGGGAGTTTACGAATTCGCGCGCGTTCCGGTTCAGCAAGTCGCTGACATTCTCACCGGTGTAAGCTCGGCGCTGGATCGACGGTCCGCCAATATCACCGCGCCAAAAACCGTAAAGAACCATCGGATTCTTCCAGTTGGCGTATACAATCCTCTCACGGATATCCCGAGGTGACAAAGCCACGCCCTCGACCGTGATGAATTTCGCATCGTCCAGTGGCACGCCGTCGACTTTCATCTCACGCGGTTGGCGAACGGGCCATTCTTCGGCGATCTTTTCGATCATCGCGACATTGTGAAGATTGATCCAGAAAGCGAGCTGTTCGTTGCGGCTGAGCGCCTGCAAGTCGACCTTCCCCGGGATCGCCTGGAGGTTCTGACGATAGTCCGCGATGTTGGTGCGGATTGTATCGTCGAGGAAGCTGAAAGCGACGCGCGTGCCTTCCAGGCGATAGCGCGAAGTGTGGCCGTATTGCCGGCGCGTGCCATAGCTGGCCGGCGGGCGGCCAGCGGTCTCACGCAGCGACGGGCCCATCGAGACGACGATGTTCTGCACCGCTTCGTTCCACACATCGTAATCGATCGTGTTCGGGTTGGTGTTGCTTGTAGGGGTGAAGGTCGAATAGTTTACATCGGGCCGGGCTTGGGCGGTTTCAGCTGAAGCCGGGGCGGCGAGGCCAACAGCCGCCGCGGCGATCGCGGCAAGGCTTGTAGATGTGGCGGGCAGGAGGCGCATGGGGGATTCCTTTACCGGGGGGAGAGAAGCCCTTCTGTTCACGCTCTTGCGGGGGAGCGGCCGGGGCCTTTGATGACGAACAACCTTGTGTTTCCAGCCACAAGGTATGGCCCGTTTATAACATGGATGCGTAACGCGTGGGCGCGGTGATCGGTTTCCTCAAGCCTTTGGTCGAAAAAGGTAAACGGTCGATTTGTTTCGACGAACGGCATGGGACGGGCGAGGTGCCTAACGAGAGGGCGGGCTCCGCTATCGCGAAGCCCGCCCTAAAGCCTGAATGAATATTGCGAGGCGCTTTTACTTCGGTGCAAGCACCATCAGCATTTGCCGCCCTTCAAGCCGCGGGAAGGCTTCGACCTTGGCGATCTCTTCGACATCGGTTTGGACGCGTTTGAGAAGATCCATACCAAGATGCTGGTGCGCCATTTCGCGCCCGCGGAAACGCAAGGTGACCTTCACCTTATCGCCCTGGTCGATGAACTTGTTCACGTTGCGCATCTTCACGTCGTAATCGTGCGTGTCGATGTTTGGACGCATCTTCACTTCCTTGATGTCCTGCGTCTTCTGCGTCTTGCGCGCTGCGTTGGCCTTTTTCTGGGCTTCGTAGCGGTATTTACCGACATCAAGGAATTTGCACACGGGCGGGTCCGCATTGGGGGACACTTCAACCAGGTTGAGACCCTTTTCCTGAGCCTGCTCAACCGCTTCGCGCGTGAACATCACGCCCAGGTTCTCGCCTTCATCATCGATAACGCGGACCTTGGGCACTTGAATAAATTGATCGTAGCGAGGGCCGCTTTTAACGGGCGGGGCCATCGAACGCCGAGGTGGACGGGCTATGTGTTTTCTCCTGAATCAGCCTGAATAGTTGTTCATAATGTAGGGTTTGCGAAGGCGAATTGCCAGATGAGTCTTAGGCTGCGTCGCGATAGAGCGGAAATGTGACCAATTTGCCCTTCGCCGGGAGAACCGCGTCGATGCTTTGCGCTGGGCTTAGCGCCTGGATGATCTCGGGAGAGCCCGCGTCCATGCCACCTGTGTAAGCGCCAAACGCGGGCGCGATCAGCCGGTCGCCTGTGGTTTTCGAGCGGCTCAAAACACCGCAAGGACGCGCGATATGGCGGTTTCTCACACGCACCCGCAATTTGGGGTGATAGTGGCCGGACAGCTCCGGTTTGGTCTCACCCGGCTTGGCTTCGTGTCGCAGAATGATGCCGTTCAACACCATCTCTGATTCCACATTCGCCCCAAACGCGCGTGGCATATTTTCGTCGTGGTTTCCGGTGATCCACACCCAATCGAGCGCGCGGATCAGCGATTCGAGCATGCCGGCCGCGTAGGGATCAAGACGGTGCGTACCAGCCTCATCGTGAAAATTGTCGCCCAAAGTGATGACCCGGCGCGCGCCGGTCGCCTTCACCGCATCGGCAATCCGCTCCAACGTTTCGCGGCTGTCGTAAGGAGGGAGCATCTGGCCCGTCTGCGCGTACCAGCTGCCTTTCTCCAAATGCAGGTCCGCCACAAGCAGCGCCCCCTCGCGCGGCCAGTAGAGGGCGTTGCATTTGAGCAAAACCAACTCCTCACCCGCAAAGCCAAGGGGCACGCCCGAGTTTGAAGAGAACGAACCATGAACCATTGCCTTCAAATGAAGCTCTCTCAGCGCTTTGGCAAGAGCTCTTGGAGACAAAGCCCCATTGACTTGACCGGTGTCAAAGCGGATGGACATGGGCACTGTCTAACGGGAAGACAGTGAAGGCACTTTGGACGGGATCGACAGGTATGAGCGATTGGGCACCGCACACCGCGCAGGCAGAAACGTGGTTTCAATCCTTGCGCGACCAGATTTGCGCCGCGTTTGAGGCGATTGAGCGCGAGGCCGGCTCGGACGCGAGTTTTGAATACACGCCGTGGGACCGTGAAGAAGAGGGCAACGACGACCCTGGCGGCGGCGTTCAGGGCCTGATGAAGGGCAAGATCTTCGAGAAAGTTGGTGTCAATTGCTCGACCGTGCGCGGGCGTTTTTCCGAACAGTTCGCCAACCAGGTCAACGGCGCAAGTGTTGAGCATCCCGAATTCACCGCGACGGGCATAAGCTTGGTCGCGCATATGTGGAATCCACAGGTGCCCGCCGTTCATATGAACACGCGTTTCTTGCGCACGCAGGCCGCTTGGTTCGGCGGCGGCGCGGACCTCAATCCGCCGATCCCGCATGACGACGACACCGAAGAATTCCACGCGACGTTTCGGGCCGCCTGCATGGCGTACAACCCGACCTACTATGAACAGTACAAGAAATGGGCGGACGAATACTTCTACATCCCCCACCGCGAAGTGCACCGAGGTGTAGGCGGGATTTTCTACGACCACCTCGAATGCGAAGATGACGCAGGCTTCGAGCGCAATTTCGCGTTCACACAGGACGTGGGCAAAGCCTTCCTTGACGTTTATCCGAAGCTGGTGAGGAAGCGTATGAACGACGCCTTCACACCCGAGGATGAAGCCGTGCAGCTCGAATATCGCGGCCGCTACGCCGAGTTCAACTTAGTCCACGACCGCGGAACGATCTTCGGCCTGAAAACCGGTGGGAACATTGACGCGATCCTGATGAGCCTGCCGCCAAGGGCGACTTGGAGCTAATCACTCCGTAGTAGCGTCCGCCTCATCCGGTGTTTCCGGCGGTGCGGCGTTGTAGATGACCTTCCATATCTTCGGCTGCAGCTCAGAATCGCGCTTGAAGATGATGATGTTTTGCGTCGAAAATGGGAAAGGGCCCGAGCCATCGGCAGGCTGTGCCGTCCCGGTTACGCCGCCCTGAACAATTAGCACATCTTTAAAGCGAGTGAGCTCATCCATGCGATGTGTCATATTGAGCGCTGGGCCAGCGGCTTGTTCTTTCATAAGCTCGATGATGGCTTCGCGCCCGCGCACTACCGGAAGCCCTGGGCGCAAGATCACCGCGTCATCGAGGTAGAGATCGGCAAGTTCCTCTGGTGGCAGTCTGACGTCATCGAGGACCGCAAGTGTTGTTTGCACTGTTGCATCGTCATGTTCGGTGCTGCCGGGTCTGGGCATATCGCTTGCCTCGTAGCAGGCGCTCAATGTGAGGATGCAAGCCGCTAATAGCGGCAGCCTCAATTGTCGAAACCTGGTTCTCAACTCCATCTGTGTTCCACTTCCGCGATTAGCGCTTGCCTATTGCTGCGGCGGGGCGGATATTTGCGTCAATGCTGCGCCAATACGAACTTGTAGAAAAGGTCAAAGACTACGACCCGGCCGCCGATGAGGCGATGCTGAATCGCGCCTATGTCTACACCGTGCAGAAACACGGCACGCAAAAGCGCGCGTCGGGCGATCCGTACTTTTCGCATCCGGTCGAAGTGGCGGGTCTGATGACCGATCTGCAGCTTGATCAGGAAACGATCATGACCGCGCTGTTGCACGACACGGTCGAGGACACACTGGCGACGATTGAGGATATCGAGGCCAATTTCGGTCCCGAAGTGGCGCGGCTGGTCGATGGCGTGACCAAGCTATCGAAGATCGAAACAATGCCAGAGGATGAGCGCGCGGCGGAGAATCTGCGCAAGTTCCTGTTGGCGATGTCCGAAGATATCCGCGTGCTGCTCGTCAAGTTGGCCGACCGGCTGCACAATATGCGCACGCTCCACTTCATCAAAAAGCCGGAAAAGCGCCAGCGCATCGCGCGCGAAACCATGGAAATTTACGCCCCGCTGGCTGAGCGCGTGGGCATGTACGAATATATGCGCGAGATGCAGTTGCTCGCCTTTGAGCAGCTTGAACCCGAGGCGCACGCGACGATTACCAAGAAGCTAGAAGAGCTGAGGGGTAAGGGCACCGCCGAAGTCGACGCGATTGCGCTTTCGATCAAGCAGGCGCTGGCCGAAACGGGCCTACAGGTCGAGGTGATGGGGCGTGAGAAGCACCCATTCTCGATCTGGCAAAAAATGTCGGAACGCCATGTCAGCTTTGAGCAGGTGACCGACATAATGGCTTTCCGCGTCATCACCGACAACGAGGCCGATTGCTACCGCGCGCTGGGCGTGCTGCACACGACGTGGCAATTCCTTCCGGGCAAGTTCAAAGACTATATCTCAACGCCCAAGACCAACGGATACCGTTCGCTTCACACTTCGTTGATGTGGGACAATTCGATGCGCGTGGAGGTGCAGATCCGCACGCGCGAGATGCACCAGCGCAACGAATTCGGGCTTGCGGCGCATTGGGCTTACAAACAGGACGGCAAACCCGATGGCGCGGTCGGTTGGCTGCGCGATCTGATCGAGATCGTCGACGCAAGCCACGACGCGGAGGAGCTGCTCGAACACACGCGGATGGCGATTTATCAGGATCGCATTTTCGCCTTTACGCCCAAAGGCGCGCTGTTCCAGCTTCCCAAGGGGGCGACGGCGGTCGACTTCGCCTTTGCCGTTCACACCGATCTCGGGCTCGCGACGGTGGGCGCAAAGATCAACGGGCGGCATATGCCGCTGCGCACCGCTCTCGACAACGGCGACGTGGTTGAAATCATCAAGGGTCCCTACGCTGAACCGCAATTGTCGTGGCTCAACTTCGTGGTCACCGGTAAAGCGCGCGCTTCGATCCGCCGCGCGGTCCGTTTGAAAGAACGCGCCGAGGTGGCGACAATCGGCTCCAAACTGTTCGATGCCATTGCCGAACGCGTGCCCGCCAATATCGGCAAGAAGGCTATCCGGGGGGCGATTGAGCGGCTCGGCATGGAGGGGCCTGAGGATCTGATGCACGCGATCGGCTCGGCCAAGCTGACCGACCGCGAAGTGATGGAAGCGCTTGTCCCCGGATGCACAGCGGATTTTGACGATGAGGACGAGTGGGCGCGTCGCGACCACGCGATCTCAATCAAGGGGCTGACGCCTGGGGTGGCGTTTGAGCTCGCGACTTGCTGCCACCCGGTGCCGGGCGATCGGATTGTCGGCCTCAGGCGCAAGGGAGAGCCGGTTCTGGTCCATTCGATCACCTGTCTCGAACTGGCGAGTGGAGTGGATACGGATTGGCTGGATTTGTCTTGGGGCAAACAATCCCAGGGTGCGACCGGGATGCTGCGCGTCACTCTGTACGATCGCATGGGCACTCTGGCGGAGATGGCGGGGATTTTTGCGAAAGCGAAATGCAACGTCATCAGCCTTGATCAAACGCAGTTGGAACACCCGTTCACAACCTATGAAATCACCGCCGATGTGCAGGACTTGGCGCACCTAAGCCGTATCCTGAGCGCCCTTCGAGCGAGCGATGCCGTGGCTCAAGCGGAACGCATTTAACCGCAAGGTCCAGACAATGGCGTTGATCGGGCTCGACCATGTTCAAATCGCTATCCCCAAAGGGGGCGAAGACGAAGCGCGGGCGTTTTATGTCGACCTTTTAGGCCTGCGCGAAGTGCCTAAACCCCAGCAGCTTTCCCGCAACGGATGCTGGTTTGAAGGTGAAGGAATAAGTTTGCATATCGGGATCGATCCCGATTTCATCCCGGCGCGAAAGGCGCATCCTGCGTTTCTGGTTGATGACATCGACGCTCTACGCGAACGTCTTGCGAGGGTCGGAATCGCAACTCATGACGACACCCCTATAGAAGGCTATGAGCGTTTTTTTTGCGGCCGATACGTTTGGTAATCGCGTCGAATTCATGCAGCGCACTGTGACTGAATCGATGTGACCTGATCCCCGAATTGGTACGAAGAGCGGCAGCCGCAGCGCGCTACAACGAGAGAGTAACCTCGATCTCGTCGCCGGGGCCAATCTCTTCGGCGCGCATAACTTTCTTGGCTACAAGTAACACCCATTCGCTGGACCTAATCTGAGGGAAGACGCTGGTGCGCCACTCGGTATCCCCTATCCGCGCGGTCAGTTTGATCGAACCAAAACCGCGCGCGCGTCCAAATTCCAGCTTTTGTAGAACCGCGTGGGTGGTGAGCGTTTCCGCTTCTTCACCTGTGAACCTGACCAGATGATACGTGCCCCGGTCGCCCTGCCATCGTTGAAGCGGCAGGCGGGCGGTTATGGTCTCGCTCATCCGCTCTTCTATTCGTCGGTGTATTCGAAGCGCCGAACCGGGACCGTGATGTTGCAAAGGTCCGCTCCGCCGGCGGGCGCGATGAAGAAGGGATCGCGGCGATTGGCGCGGGCGTAGGCGTAGCGCGCGAAACTTGAGCTATTGGATGAAAGATATTCGAATTGCGGGCGCTCATTCTCGGGTAGATCACTTGCCACTCGGACCGATTGGATCGGCGTTCGCTTGTCGGCTTCGTCCTTGCTGTAAAAACCCAACGCACCGGTTCCGCGCGGCAGGGATGACAGGTGCTCCATGCCTTCTATGATGCGGCCCACCAACGCTATGTTGCGATCAAGATGGCGCGGCGCGTGGCCGATCACGGTGTACAGTTCCGCGCCGCTACCAGTGTCGGGCGAGTAATTGCGACCCACGCCGACCATACCGTAGCAGTGGACTGGCCACACGGCTGTGAGCGAAGAGGAGGCGATCCGGCGCGCGGCCATCTGTTCATCGCCTGCTATCCCGGCAAACAGATCAGCGCCGTCGCTAATGCTCTGGATCAGCTTCTTCGCGACATCCTCGCTCACTATCAACTCGCCAGGAGCGGAGGTGTAGGCGTTGCCAAATCCGACCGGCCAGCCATCCACGAAGCCAGCGTATTCGGCGTACATATCCCATTTCTTAGCCCCACGTGAGGCATCGGAATCCGCGCCAAGCAAGATCGAGCCGCGCGAAACGAGATCGCTGACCTCGCTGATTCCACCCCAGCCCAATTGCACTGAGACATACTCGCCCTCGCGCATGGACTTCAGTGCCTTTGGCAGCGGTTTGGCGTTGCCGCCGCTTTCAGGATTGTCGTAGTTTGGATCGCCCCACTGCACGACGTAGTTATCCTGCACGCGGTTTACGCTGGTGCCGTCATACCAGCTGGCGCGGGCGAGAGTGCGAATGTTGTCGGTCCAACCTTGCGAAAAAGGCGCGGGCATCAACTGGATTACGACTTCGCGCTTGCCACCCTTTGCGTCCGGTTCAAGCGTCATAACCAACAAGTCTTCGGGCGCAATGATAGCCCATTCGTTTTCACCAGCAGCGTTGATGATTTCAGAGGGGCCGGGCGCTTCGGCTGGGGGAGGCGGCGGCTCGGTCCCGATTTGTCCGAGAGCGGCGGCGGGAAGTGCGAGCGCGGCCAAAGCCATCTTCGTCGTGTTTTTCATAACTAAGCTGTGTGCCATCACCAGAGCGCTTGCGAAAGAGCGAGCTTGCGTCTATCCGCGCGCTTCTTGTTGCAAGATCAAAGGCCCTCGGTTCGCGATCTTAACCAGACACCGCTGCGACAGGTCCAGGACACAATCGTCCTCAAGAAGCGAAGCGGTCGGACAAACAAGAACGCGGAGCAGTGGCCGAGTGGTCGAAGGCGCACGCCTGGAAAGTGTGTATACGGTAACCCCGTATCGAGGGTTCGAATCCCTCCTGCTCCGCCACCTTACATTTCCCAGACAATCTCTTATGGTCTCCAAACCCGCAAAAAAGCGGCACATTTTCCCTTTTCATCGTCCGCATTGTTCTCTATATGTTCTTATGTATCCCAAGTCGAGTGTGGGTCTGGATGTGGGTCTGAGAGGAACGAGCAATGGGCAAACTGACGGCAATGGGAGTAAAGAATCTCACGGAACCAGGTCGCTATTCAGATGGCGAGGGATTGATCCTCAAGCTCGCCGCAAAAGGTAAAGGCAGCTGGATTGTCCGGGTTCAGGCCAACGGGAAGCGCCGAGACATCGGTTTAGGCCCACTTTCCGAGCTGCCGCTGGCCGATGCTCGCGAGGCCGCGCGGGCCCTCCGTAAGGAGGTGAAAGCGGGCGTCGACGTTCTGGCAGAGCGGAAAAAGGAAGCGCTGGTCATCCCCACTTTCAGCGACGCCGCCAGGCTCGTTCATGAAGAGCACAAGGTCGCTTGGAAGAACGGTAAGCACCAAGCTCAATGGATCAAGACGCTTGAAACTTACGCCTTCCCGACTTTGGGCGACAAACTTGTTTCGGAGATAGAAGGGCCGGCAATCCGGGATGCGCTTTCTCCGATCTGGCTGACGAAGCCAGAAACCGCGCGCCGGGTACGGCAACGAATCGGATCAGTGCTAGATTGGGCGTGCGCAAAGGGCTTTCGCGAGACTGAAGCCCCGATGCGGTCGGTACTCCGTGGCTTGCCGCGCCAGCCCAAGAAGCAAAGCCACTTCGCAGCAATGCCTTATCCTGACCTACCCGCTTTCATTACATGGCTGCGCGGGCGCTCCTCGGTTGGCCGTCTTGCCTTGGAGTTTGTGATCTTGAACGCTTCTCGCTCCGGCGAAGTTCGCGGGGCTTGCTGGAACGAGATCGACCTCAAGAAGAAACTCTGGACGATCCCGGCCGAACGCATGAAAGCAGGAACTGCCCATGTTGTCCCGCTCTCGGAAGCGGCCTTGGACGTTCTCAAGCGAGCGAAAGCACTTCGCTCACCTTTCAGCGAGCTGGTGTTTCCAGGCCAAAACCCGCGCCGGCAACTTTCCGACATGACCCTGCTCAAGATCCTGCGCGACAAAGGCGACGATTATACGGTCCACGGCTTCCGTTCGTCGTTTCGCGACTGGGTAGCAGAAAAGACGAATTATCCTGGCGAGGTCGCAGAGGCCGCGCTCGCCCATGCTATCGCAAACAAGGTGGAGGCGGCTTAT
>JBCCAH010000008.1:0-196248 GCA_039814925.1 Pseudomonadota bacterium | reverse complement strand
CGTTCGCTTGCTGTGAGCGGGTGACTGTCGCGTGATACATGACCAAGGCAGCCAGAGCTGCAACCACGCCTGCGCCTAGTCCCCAAAGGGATAAAGCGCCCAAAATGGTCCCTCCATTTAAGATCACGCCCGCCACCAAAGCCGCTGCAACGCCAACGCCCATCTGGCTCAGAATCGCGCGCGCGCTTTCGGTCCGTGCGAGGATGGAACTGAACCAGCCGAGGCTGATACCCAGGATGATGAGGACGAAGAGGGCCATAAATGTCTAAATCAACTGCGTCTTAGTGTGTCTTGAGCATTTGACGCTCATTCTCACTCAATAAACCCTTGCATCGGGTGCTTGTTCCAAGTTTCGGTGAATTCCCCCAACTTCAAAAGAAAATCAGCAGCGCCGCGCCCATGGCGACACGATAGATCACAAAGACCAGCATCGACGCGCGTTTGAGAAAGTTCATGAGGAAGGCCATCGTCAAGAACGCCGCGATAAAGGTCAGCGCACCCGCAATCAGTGCGTCGAGCGCGAGGTCCATGCCCGCCTCGAAAATCTCCGGCACGATCAGCACGCCCGCCCCCGCGACCGCCGGGATCGATAGGAGGAAGCTGAACCGCGCCGCCTCGACCCGTTTGTACCCCAGCGCCCGCGCCGCCGTCATGGTTACGCCGGACCGGCTTGTCCCCGGAATGATCGCCAGAGCCTGAGCCAGGCCCACAAGCAAACCATCGCGCCAGCTCATATCTTCGAAGACTTTCTCTTCGCGGCCCAGCCAATCGGCGAGGCCCAGCAGGACGCCGTAAGTGATCAGGTTGAACGCGATCAGATCGGTGAAACGGATCGAATTCATCAGGTCGCCATCGACGATGGTGATCCCAAACAGGCCGCTCACCAGACCGTTGAACAACCCCAACTTGATCGAAAGGCCGAACGCGACCGCGGGAATCGTGCCCAGCACAATCCACCAGAACAGGCGACGCTCCGCCGGAGCCTTGGGAGACTTTGCTCCGATCCCGACGCTGGCAAAACCTCCGCGCGCCAGCACCAGCACATCTTTGAAGAAATAGACAATGATCGCCAGCAGCGACCCCACATGCACCGCGACATCGATCAGCGGCCCTTGATCGGCAAATCCCGTGAAAAACGAGATCAAGATCAAGTGACCCGACGACGAAATCGGCAGGAATTCCGTGATCCCCTGAACGACCGCGATGATAAGGAGCTGCAGGAACGACATGGGCGCGACCCTTTGGCAGGGGCGCGGCCCAAGTCAATCGCCATCTTGCCGTGTGTCCCCGCGAAGGCGGGGACCTCAGCGCGTTAATGCGGGAGGCCCCCGCCTTCGCGGGGGTTCGCCTTACTTTTACCAGATCTTCACGCGCTGTTCAGGCGGCAGATACAGTGCGTGATCCTCGGTCACACCGAACGCTTCGTACCAGGCGTCCAGATTGCGCACGACGCCGTTGACGCGGTATTCTTCGGGGCTGTGGCTGTCGGTGCGCAGACGGTTGCGATAGCTTTCCTCGCGCTGGTTGGAACGCCACACCTGCGCCCAGGCGAGGAAGAAGCGTTGATCGCCAGTCAGGCCGTCGATCACGGGCACGTCCATATCCTTGGTCGCAATCTTGTAGGCGCGATAGGCGAGGCTGAGCCCGCCGACATCGCCGATATTCTCGCCCAGGGTCAGGCGGCCGTTGACGCAGGTTTCGCCGTCATCCAGCGGGCAGTACGCATTGTACTGCGCCACCAAAGCGTCACCCAACTGGTCAAACGCCGCACGATCTTCGTCGGTCCACCAATTGCGCAGCTTGCCGGTGGAATCGTATTTCGACCCCTGATCGTCAAAGCCGTGGCCGATTTCGTGACCGATCACCCCGCCAATGCCGCCGTAATTCACCGCGATATCGTTGGAGAGCGCGAAGAACGGCTGTTGCAGGATCGCAGCGGGGAAGACGATTTCGTTCTTGGTAGGGTTGTAATAGGCGTTGACCGTCTGGGGCAGCATGAACCACTCGGTCCGGTCGATCGGGCCACCCAGCTTGGCGATGGAATCTTTCAGACCCCACTCGCCCGCCGCGACACGGTTTTCGAGCGGGCTGTCACCGACCTCGAGTCCTTCATAGGTTTCAAGGTTCGGGCGATAGCCGATCTTGGGATCAAAGCTGCCGAGCTTCTCGAGCGCCTGCTTCTTCGTCTCTTCGCCCATCCAGTCGATTTCGGCGATGCTGTCCGCCACGGCGAGGCGCAGATTGGCGACCAGTTCATCCATCGCGGCCTTGTTTTCGGGCGGGAAGTACCGCTCGACATAGCTCTTGCCCAGCAATTCGCCCAGCGCGCCTTCGGTCGCGTTGATCGCGCGTTTCCAGCGCGGACGCTGTTCGGGCGTGCCGCGCAGGGTCTTGCCATAGAACGCAAAGCTCGCCTCATCGAACCGGGTCGGAAGAACAGAGGCGTTGCTCGAAAGGAAGCTTTTGATCGTCCAGGCCTGCCATGTGGCCAGCGGGACTTCCTGCAACAGATCAAACATGCCGGGCAGGCCCTTGCCAATCTTGGCGCGGGTTTCTTCGCTCAGGCCCAGCTCTTCGGCGCGCTCATCGCTTGGCGGGATTAGGCTGGCGACGTAGATGGGCGAAGCGTCGAGGCCGATCTTCTCCAGCATTTCCGCCGCTGGGAAATCGCCCGCCATCGCGTCGACCTCTTCCTTGGTCAGCGCGTTGTAGGTCAGGTCGCGGTTGCGGCGCACCGTGCGGTCCCAGCTGATCTCGCGCGCGATGCGTTCTTCCAATCCGTAAACCGCGGCGGTCGCGTTGGCCGGGTCGGCGTAGCCCGCTTCGGTAAACAGGAACGTCAGATAGTCCTTGTAGGCGGACTGGATCTTCTGACCCTTCTCGCTGTCATCGAGGTAGTAATCGCGATCCGGCAGGCCCAAACCGCCAAAGCCGAGATAGGCGACGTAGCGATCGGGCTGTTTGGCATCGACGCTGACCGAACCGCCCAGCGCGCTGGGATAGCCAGGCGCGGCCCAGAGCATGGCCAGTTCGTCCATCGAAGAGGCACCGGCGATGGCGGTGAGATAGGGTTGAGCCGAAGCCAATCCCGCCGCGTTGATCGCGTCAGTGTCGAGATAGGCGTTGTGAACCGCCACCAGCCGCGCTTCATCCGAAGTCAGTTCGGATGGCGCCTTGGCCACCAGCTCATCCATCAAGGCTTTCACATCGCTCGTCGACTTCTCGCCCAGCAGCGTGAACGCGCCGAAGCGGCTGAAATCGCTCGGCAGCGGGTTGGCGTCGAGCCATTTGGAATTGACGTAGCCGAAGAAATCATCGCCCGGGGTGACTTGCGGCGCGAGCAAGGCCGGGTCCACGCCCCATGTGCCAAAGCTCATCGTCGGCAGTTTGTCGCCACCGCCATCGCCTTGTGTCTGCGCTTCGTACAGCAATTCGACACCAGCGGCGGTGGCTTCCGGTGAAAGCTCACCATGGTCGTGGCCGTGATCGCGCTCGTCTTCGTGATCGTGGGGCTCAGCAAAAGTGGCCGTCGAAAGGGCGAGGCTGGCCGCGCCAGCAAACAGCGCGCTGGTCAGAATACGGGTGGATGTGATCATAATGGCGTCCCTGCGTTGATCGATTGTCAGATGCGGTGTTCTAAAGGGTGCGGACCCTATACGGCCTAACGGACAAGCGCTGTCATTGGTCCCACAACCAAGGCGGTTGGTAGAAATTAACTAGCGATGATGTGATCTTACGCCGCCTCGTGCGCGGCGAATTGCAGCTTGGCGAGGCGCGCGTACAGGCCGCCGGCCTTCGACAATTGTTCGTGCGTGCCTTGCTCCTGGATCTGTCCATCCTCCAGAACGATGATTCGGTCCGCTTTGCGCACGGTTGCCAGACGGTGCGCGATCACAAGGGTCGTGCGGTTCGTCATCAGCGTGTCGAGCGCGGATTGCACCAATTGCTCGCTTTGCGCGTCGAGCGCGCTGGTCGCTTCATCAAGCAGCAGGATCGGTGCGTCGCGCAGTAGCGCGCGGGCGATGGCGATTCGCTGTTGCTGGCCGCCCGACAATTGCGTGCCGCCCTCGCCTAGATAGGTGTCGAGGCCTTGGGGCAGAGCGCGCAGAAATTCCTCCGCGTTAGCCGCGCGCGCGGCGTTCCAAATCTCGGCGTCGCTCGCTTCCCACCGGCCATAGCGCAGATTGTCGCGCGCGTTGGCGCTGAACAAAGTGCCATCCTGCGGCACGAGCGCCAGCCGCTGCCGCACATCCGCAGGGTCCGCTTTGGTCAGCGGCACGCCGTCCAGCCGGATCGTGCCGCCTTGCGGGTCATAGAAGCGTTCAACCAACTGAAAGATTGTCGACTTGCCCGCGCCCGACGGGCCGACAATCGCGACGGTCTCACCCGGTTCAATCTCCAGAGTGAAATCAGACAGCGCCGCTGTCTCGGGCCGCGCCGGGTAACGGAATGTCACGTTGCGGAACGAAAGGCTGCCGCGCGCGGGCACTGGCAATTGCTCAGGCCGGGCGGGCGGCGCGATTTCAGGTTCGGCGGAAAGCAATTCGGCCAAACGGCTCGCCGCGCCCGCGCCGCGCAGCAGCTCGCCGTACACTTCTGTAAGAGCACCGAAGGACCCGGCCACAAGGCCTGCGCCCAGAATAAATCCAATGATCGTTCCGCCGGTGATATCGCCCGCCGCCACGCCTTCGGCCCCGCGCCACAGCAGCAGCACGACCGAACCAAAGATCGCGAAGATGATCAACGAGGTCATGACCGCGCGCAGGATGATGCGCCGCCGCGCCGTATCGAACGTCGCCTCGACCGCGTCCTTAAATCGGTCCGCCTCGCGGGTCTGCTGGTTGAATCCCTGCACGATCTTCATCGCGCTGAGCACTTCGGTCACCATCGCGCCGACATCGGCCACGCGGTCCTGACTGTCGCGCGAGATAGTGCGAATGCGGCGACCGAAGAACACGATGGGCAGCACAATGCCCGGAATGCCGATGGCGAGGTATATCGAAAGCTCGGGCAGGACCCAGAACAGGTAAATCGTCCCGCCAATACCCATGAAGACATTGCGCAAAGCGATCGACACCGTGGTCGCCACCACCGTTTCGATGATGGCTGTGTCCGCTGTCATGCGGCTCGAAATTTCCTTGGGGCTGTTCACCTCGTAGAACGCGGGCGACAGGCGCATCAGGTTGCGGTGAACCTTGGCGCGGATATCGGCGACGACGCGCTCTCCGATCAAGCTCACGAAATAGTACCGCGCGGCGGTGCCAAGCGAGATCACAACCACCAGCAGGCCCAGATAACGGAACCAGCGCGCGATATCGCCTCCGCCGTCGCCCGCCGCGCCAAAACCGCGATCCACGATCAGCTGCGCCGCCGGAGCGAGCGCCAGGGTTCCCGCCGCTGTCACGGTCAACGCCAGCAAGGCAAAAATGACCTCGCGCGGATACTTGGCGGCTTCACGGTAGATCATCTTTAGCGGAGCGAGCGAGCGCGGCTTGGGCGGGTCGTCGGCCTCAGCCTCGCCCTCTTGCAAGTTTAACGCAGTCTCGTCCGCCGCCAGCTCCTTTGCAGGGTGAGCAGTGGTCGGATCGGGTTCGTTTTCGGAGATATGCGCGACGTCGCCAGCCATAGAGCGACCGATCTAGGCGCTCTTTTCAGCAATTTCACGTGCAAAAAGCGCATATTTCCCAAGGCGGGACCCGCGACAGAGTAATTGTGCATTGCACAATGACCCGAAAATCGCCATCTAGCCGGCACGCAGGAGCCTTTGAAGAAGCCTCCGTTAAGCCGCATCGGACTAAAGGGATCGGGACCGACGCGCCGCGCCGAAGGACCACGGGATACGCCTTCACGCGCGCCTATCAGAAGGAGTTCGCCTTTGAGCGGACGCCGAATTGGACAAAGGACACCGTATCCATGCTGTACCAAGCGTACGAATTGCAGCGCAATTGGATGAACTCGGTCAGCTCGCTCGCCGCGATGGGCGCTGAGATGCTGTCCAGCCGCACGACGCCGTTTGGCTATTCGGGCTTTGCGCCGATGGCCGCCAACGCGCTCGACGTGCTGGCGCACGCCACCGCCGCCTATGACAAGCCGCGCTTTGGCATCAAGGAAATTGAGATCGACGGGAAAATGCATCCCGTCACGGTCGCCAATGTGGTGCGCAAGCCGTTTGGCGACCTCAAACGCTTCCGCGTCGCTGGCCTTGGGAAAGACCGCCCGCGCGTGCTGCTCGTCGCGCCGATGAGCGGCCACTACGCCACCCTGCTGCGCGGCACGGTCGAACGCTTGCTGGAAAGCTGCGAAGTCTTCATCACCGATTGGGCCGATGCGAAGATGGTGCCGACGGACGCCGGCAGCTTCGATCTCGACGATTACATCGACTACCTGATCGAGTTTCTGGAACACATCACCGAAAAGAACGAAGGCCGCCGCGCGCATATGATGGCGGTGTGCCAGCCTTCGGTGCCCGCTTTCGCCGCGACCGCTCTGATGAACCAGCGCAAGTCTCCGGCTGCGCCGCTCACGCTGACCATGATGGGCGGCCCGATCGATACGCGCGAGAGCCCCACCAGCGTCAACGACCACGCGATGAAGCGTCCGATTGAATGGTTCCGCCAGTCGGTCATCGCCACCGTGCCGTTCAAATATCCGGGCGCGGGCCGCAAGGTTTACCCCGGCTTCATGCAGCTGTCCGCGTTCATGAGCATGAACCTGCAAAGCCACATGATGAGCCACTACGAGATGTTCAAACACCTCACCACCGGCAACGAAGAAGGCGCGCAGGCGACCAAAACCTTCTACGACGAATACCGCGCGGTGTGCGATATGACGGCGGAGTTTTATCTCCAAACCGTCGAGGAGGTTTTCCAGAAGCACTCGATCCCGGGCGGGACCTTCGCGCACAAGGGCGAGATTGTCGATTTGGACGGCATCACCGACACAGCCCTGCTCGCCATCGAAGGCGAACGCGACGATATCTCAGGCTTGGGCCAGACCAAGGCGGCGCTGAAACTGACGCCGAACCTGCCCGATGACAAGAAACGCTATTACATGGCCGAAGGCGCCGGGCATTACGGCATCTTCAACGGCAGCAAATGGCGCACCAAAGTCGCGCCGGTGTTCGAAGAATTTATCGCCCAGCATTCATAGGGCACGGGTGACGCGCTGGACGCGTGTTACCCGAGCAGTTCCATACACCCCGCCTCGGCCAGCATCGGCTCCACCGCCGTCTTGGCCTGCGCGGAAAGGCCCGAGTAGCGCGCGCGCAGGTCGATCAGACATTTGATCTGGTATTTGAACACGCCCTGTTCGTAGGGCATTCCGTCCACTGCGATGCGGAAAGTATCCTCCCCCGCCTCCGCCGCGCGGGCGTTGGCAAGGAGGAAGGGCGCGTAGACGCGGCCCACTTCGGCGAGGATAGCCCGCGTGGCGGGGCTGACTTGGCCCCACTCGCCCTCGATGCCCGACGCGTCGTCGACATGGAGCAGCCAGCGATAGGTGTAGGGATATTCGGACCGCATCATCGCCTGTGCGGTCGGGTCGACGCCCAATTGCGAGAGCTGCCCGAAGAGGCTGAACTCGGCGAGCGATGGGCGCGATCCGAACAGCCAGTGGTCGCTCGTCACCTGCGCCTCCAGCGCGGTAAGCACCCGTTTGGTCGAGGCCTCGATCAGCGGAAAATTCTCGCGCGTGCAGCCCACAATGGCCATGCGCCCGACTTGCCGCTCGCGAAAGGTTTTGGCGTGAGCGACCGCCGCCTCGCCGCCGCCCTTGAACGCATCAAAGGCGAGCCACTCGCTCATCTGTTTCTGATCGACCTCTTCAAGCCAGCGATAGCCGAACATCGCCTTGGTCAGCCACTCATCGGCGAAATCCTCAACCAAATGCGCAAGGAAAGCGTGGCCTTCATCCTCCGGCACAATGGACCGGTCAATATGACGCTTTTCCAACTCGTAGATAAGCGGCGTCGTGTCGTTGGCGAAGGTGCCTTCGGGGTACTCCAGGACCGGAATCACCGGAGCTCTCACCTTCCCCGTCATCGCCTGCGCAATTGCCCCATGCTTCCACACATGGACAATCCGTCGATAACGCAAGATCGCGCGCATCTTTTGCGAATAGGGCGAGGCAAGCGCGCCGTAGAGTGTGTACATGGTTTCTCGTCTCCCAATCGGTGTTGGCCCGCATGGGAGCCCTGCGCAGGGCGAAAGGCAAGCGCATATGGTTGACCCACAAAGCAAGGGCGATAGGCACACCGATCATGACCGTCCCAATCTCCAACAACCGCTTCATGCGCCGTTTTGGCCTGACCACACCCATTGCGCTCGCGCCCATGGCGCTTGCCTCAGGCGGAGAGCTTGCGGCGGCCGCGGCGAAATCGGGCGCGTTAGGGCTGATTGGTGGCGGCTATGGCGATCTTGATTGGACGCAGCGGGAGATCGGCATCGCAGCCCAAGCGCTCTCGACCGACTCGCAATCGGCAGCGCGACTGGGTTGCGGGTTTATCACCTGGAAGATGGAGCAAGACCAATCTGCGCTCGACTTCGTGCTCGACCGCGATGTGAAGCCAGCGGCGATCATGCTCTCTTTCGGTGATCCAGGAATGATTGCGCGCAATGTGGTCAGCCAAGGCGTGCCTCTGATCTACCAAATCCAGACCTTGGCGCAGCTCGCTCCAGCCGTGGACGCCGGAGCGAGCGTAATCGTTGCCCAAGGCTCCGAAGCCGGTGGGCACGGCATGAACGCGTTTGAAGGGCGCTCCACCTTCACCTTTGTCCCAGAGATTGTAGACTGGCTGGCTGCGAACGCACCCGAAGTGGACTTACTCGCAGCGGGGGGCGTGGCCGATGGACGAGGCCTCGCAGCGGCGATGACGCTTGGCGCGCACGGCGCGCTGATTGGATCACGGCTATGGGCGACGCGGGAATCGCTCGCGCCCGAGCCAGCCATCGCAGAAGCTATCCGAGCCAGCGGCGACGACACAGCGCGCTCGGCTGTCTTCGACGTGCTGCGCGAGAAGAACTGGCCGGAGGAATACAATTTTCGGTCACTTCGCAACGCGATCCACCGCGAGTGGGAGGATCGCTTTGAAGAGCTGCGCGCGGACCCGGCCGCCGCCATTGCGGACTACAAAGCGGGTGCGGCCAAGGGCGACTACAGCCGCGCCCATGTAACAGTGGGCGAAGGCACCGGGCTGATCAAACAGATCGCCAGCGCCGAAGAGGTGATCACAGAGATCACTAATCAGGCGCGCGAACTGCTGGGATAGACGGTGGTTACGCCGCTTTCTTCTTGGCCCCTCGAGCCTTGGGCTTGGGCACAGCTTTCGAGATCTCCGCTGGCATCACTTGCAACCGGTTCCACAAATCAAGCGCGGCCACTTTGTACCCCTCAGCGAGGGTGGGATAATTGAAGCTATTCTCGACAAAATAGTCTATTGTCCCGCCAAGATTCAGCACCGCCTGACCGATATGGACCAGCTCTGAAGCGCCCTCGCCCACGACATGTACGCCGATAAGCTGGCGCGTGTCGCGGTGGCAGATGAGTTTCAGGATGCCCGCTTCGAGCCCCATGATATGGCCGCGCGATGTCTCTTTGAACCGTGCTATGCCGCATTCGTAGGGAATACCCGCTTCGCGTGCGTCGTCTTCGGTCATCCCGACCGAGGACAGCTCTGGCACTGCGTAAACACCGTAGGGAGGCTTTTGATCATCGGCGGCAATCGGCGTGCCAAAGGCATGGCAAGCGACGGCGCGTCCTTGCTCCATCGAGGTGGAAGCCAAGCTCGGAAAGCCAATCACATCGCCTGCGGCGTAAATGTGAGGGACCAAGGTCTGAAAAGTGCTGCGATCCACCTCCAATCGTCCGCGCGCCTCAGGCTTCACCTCAAGGCCGCAAGCTTCAAGGTTGAGGCCCGCCGTCGATCCTTCGCGCCCGGCGGCAAACAGGACCATTTTTGAACCGATCAGGCGACCGTCAGCCAGTTGGCAGATCGGATCGCCGCTTTCGCTGAAGTGGATATAGAACAAAGAGCATCCCAGCCGCAGGCACATGCCGCGCTCGCGCATCGACTGCACAAGATGATCGACGATCTCCTTGTCCATAAATGGCAGCAAATGCTCGTTGGGTTCAATCAACGTCACCGGAATGTCGAGCGCGCTGAAGATCGTCGCGTATTCGAGCCCAATGACACCGCCGCCGACCACCGTCAGGCTGCTGGGCATTTGCGGTTGCAAGATGAAGCTGTCGCTGTCGAAAACGTTGGTCAAATTGAACGGGATATGGTCAGGGCGATAGGGCCGTGTGCCGACCGAGATTAAGATCTTGTCGGCTTCGATCACCTCTTCGATGATCGATCCTCCCAAATCGCGCTGGATCCCAATTTGATTGGGCCCTTTAAAATAGCCACGCCCGGCAATCGTCTGCACACCGTTGCGTGCGAATTGGTGCTCCAGGACCGCCACTTCATAATCGAAGGTCTTACCGATGCGCTGGTCCAGATCGTTGGAGCGGATGGAGGTTCGTGTGCGATAGCCCTGGCCGTAAAACGCCCGCTCGCGCCAGCCGGACAGGTTTAACGCGGTTTCGCGCAAGGTCTTGGAGGGGATGGTGCCCGTGTGGACCGAGACGCCACCCACTTTGGAGCGGTCATCGACCACGACAACCGACTTGCCTAGCTTGGCCGCCTGAATAGCGGCCCTCCGCCCAGCAGGACCGGCTCCCAGAACGACAAAATCAAAATGCGCCATGTGTTCTCCCATCTCAAGGGTAGAACGAACAGCTGACAAGACGTTTTACTAGTGAAAGCCCTTATCGCTCGTAGAGATAAGTGGCGCAGTTTCTACACAGCGAATCGCGTATTGGTTTAGCCGCTGGGCCACCGCTCTAATGGCATGATAAACAGGCACGTATCCTTCGGGCTTGTCCCGGCGGCGGTCAGCATGGCGTGGACTTGCCCGCGATGGTGGGTTTGGTGGTTGAAAATGTGGGTGAAGACCACGCCCAGCGGCGCTTTCGCGTTGTCTTGGATCGCGCCGCTATACCATTCGAGCGCGCCTTTCACCGGTCCGGGCTCGTAGGCATCGCAAAACGCGATCAGGGTGGCGTCCAGCTCGGTGCGCTTGCTGGCGAGTTCTTCGAAATCGTCGACAAATTGCCCGCTTTGGGCGTTGGGCACACCCGGCGGATCGCACAGGTCAAAGCGCGAGAGCCAGATGCGGTCGGCCCAGTAGATGTGGCTGAGGGTTGCGTGGATCGAACCGAAGAACGCCCCGCGATCCTCACGCCGCGCTTCGTCACTTAGACCAGCCGCCGCCTCATACAGGCTTTCGTTCTGCCAGCGATTGTAACGCGCCATACTTCGCAGATAGTCGCTGGTGATCATAAGGGTTCTCCCTCTGAGCCGATCGACTGAGGAGTATAGCCTAAAACACGACCGTGCGCGATCCGTTGAGGAACACCCGGCCCTCCGCATGGGCTGTGACGGCCCGCGAAAGCACGCGCGCTTCGACGTCGCGGCCCATTTCGGCCAGTTCTTTGGCGGTGAAGTGGTGGTCGACGCTTTGCGTATCCTGCGCGATGATCGGCCCTTCGTCGAGATCGCTCGTCACGTAATGCGCGGTCGCCCCGATCAGCTTAACCCCGCGCGCGTGCGCTTGATCATAGGGGCGCGCGCCCTTGAAGCTGGGAAGCGCGGAGTGGTGAATGTTGATGCAGCGCCCTTCGAGCGCCTCCACCGCAGCCAGCGACAAAACCTGCATATAGCGCGCGAGCACAACGAAATCGGCGTAGTGATCCTTCACCAAGTCGAGCAGCGCGCGCTCGGCCTCGGACTTTGTCTCAGCGGTCACGGGAATGTGGTGGAAGGGCACGTTATGGGCGTTGCAGTGCCAGCGAAGCGTGTCGTGGTTGGAGACCACGGCGGCGATCTCCGCGCCCAGCTTTCCCCGGCGATGGCGGTGGAGCAGGTCGACGAGGCAGTGATCGCCCTTGGAGACCATGATGATCGCGCGCGGTTTGCTTTCGACCGGGCGCAACGACCATTCCATTTCGCGCCGCGCGGCCATGTCGGCAAAGGCGGCCTCAAACCCCTCACGCCCGAATTCCGCCGGGGCCTCGAGCGTCTGCCAGATGAAGAAGCGCCCGGCGTCGACATCAGCGAAATCCTCGCTTTTGGTGACGCTCAACCGGTGATTGGCGACCAGCGTTGCGACATCGGCCAAAACGCCAATCGCATCGGGGGCCACGGCGCGCAAAATGTAGTCTTGGGTGTCCATGGGCGCGCCCTTTGCCCTGTTGCGGCGCGGCTTTCCAGTGCTTTAGTCAGCTTTGCGAACCGAGAGCCGTGTCCGCATTCTCCGCCTTCCGACCCGCAAGATCCCAAGCCGACCCCTGTCTGGGGCCTTTGTGCTCAGCCAACTTGGCGTCGATGTAGCTCTGAAAGTGGGTGGAGAACATGTAGCGGCGATCTTCCCACACCCGATCAAACAACGGCGACATAATCGTCGATATCCAGGCGTCCCAAAACTCCCATCGGTCATCCGGGAACGAGCCATCGGACCATTTGGAATGCACTTCCTGGAAATTGATCAACATGCGCATCCCGAAAGCGTAAACGAGCTGTTGTTCTTCGCCACTGAGCGAGGAGAAATCGCGCATAGCCTGCGCGTTAAGCGCGACTTGTTCCGGAGTGATGCTCTCATACCAATCGGTGAAGTTGCGATGAGCGGTGTCAGCGGCGTCAACTTTAGCCTGCCGTGTGCTCTGGCGGATTTGTAGCCCCACAAAGATAAGCGAGAGGATAATCCCAATCGCCGCTATGATCTGGCTGATGAAGTAGAAATCTTCGAGTGTCATTGCGCAGCCTCCTCTTCTTTAGCCGCCGTTGCATCGTCACCCCTGACCCAAGGTCGCGCGCCGTCGGGCAGAGGCGTGTTCAGCAGGTTGGCCTCTACATAGTCCACGAACGCTGGCGTGAAGGTGTATTTGCGTAGCGCCCAGACCTCTTTGCCGCCCTTGGTATCCAGATAGGAAAGCGAAGATCGCTCCCAGCTCTCCCAAAGCTCATCATCCAGATCGCCCTCGCGCCACTTATAAAAGGCGCTTTGCGTGTAGGAGATCACCGCCAAAAGATTGGTGACCATCAGCATGGTTTCTTGGGGTGTCAGTTTATCGAGGCCAGGCAGACCTTTGACGCCGATGTCTGCAAGGTGCGGATTTTCCGCAAAGGAGAGATACCAATTGGCGAAATTGTCATGCACCGCTTGCGCCGCATCCACCTTGGCCTGCCGCGTGCTCTGGCGCACTTGCACGCCGACAAAGATCAGCGACGCCATAATGCCCAGCGCCGCGACAATCTGGCTGATGAAGTAGAAATCTTCGAGGGTCATGGCTGCGGTTCCTTAGAAGGCGTCAGCCCTTTGCGCGTTTCGACTTCGCCGGAGCCGTAGAAAACAAGGGGCACCCAAAGCGGCACGATATCGTCGCGCTCTTTGAGGTTTCGCTCAATCTCGTCGCGCACGATCGCGCCAAAAGCGTGCTTCGCCGATGCCCACCACTGCTGTCCGCCCGGCGTCGCGATGTACGCTAGCGCCAGATTGACAAACGAGTCGGTCGAGAAGTCGTCAGCCAGTTCCTCACGCTTCATGTAGAGCGCTTTCTCAGCAATATTCACCGCCATGACAGCGGCGTGCGCGTACTGCGCCTGCTGAAAGGGAGTGGCTCCGGAATAGTCCTGCAGGCAAGCTCGGATGCTTTCGAATGCGGTGGGATCGGTGGCTGGAAATCCCGAAAGCTCTTTCACACCATTAAGTATGTCGCGCTGGCTCGCCGCGCGTTCGAGCGCGTGCGTTTTGCGCTGCTGCCAATAGATCGCGACCAGCGAGCCCAAAATGGCCACAGCGGCGATAGTCTGGCTGATGAAGTAAAAATCTTCGAGGGTCACTGCGGCGCCTCCGTTTTCGGCAGCGCAGCCAAGACCTTCGTGCCAATATGCGGCATGATCTTAACCGCTTCCTCAATCGGAATGGGATTTTCGCGCAGGTTCTTGTCAATTGCCGCGACCACAGTTTCGCCAAATGCAACCTTGCTGTCCTTCCAATACTCACGACCTCCCGGCGTCCCGAGATAGAGCGCGGGCAAAGTGATCAATTTGTGGTGAGCGTTATAATCAATCAGTTTGTCGGTCAGCATGAAGTTCGCTTGTTCAGCCAGCATCACGTGCTTAAGCATCCACTGCGCAAATTCGGTCTTTTGCCTTACCGGAGCATTGCGATAGTCTGCACAGCACGCCTCAAGGCTTTCCAGACCTGTCGGGCTGGCCAGCAAATCGTCGAACAAACGTGATGTCTGTTCCAGAATCTCACGCGTGCTTTCGGCTGTGGCGAGCGCGTGGGCTTTGCGCTGCTGCCAGTAAATCGCGACTAGCGACCCCAGAATGGCGACGGCGGAAATGGTCTGGCCGATGAAGTAGATTTCCTCGAGGGTCATTCTTCGCCTCCCGCTTGCGCCTCTTCGGCGTTTTCGATGGTCGCGTAGTCGCTTAGGCGCAGGGTGCCTTCACCGATCAGCGCGTCGAGCCGGTCGAGTTCGGCGATGAAGTCTGCGTCGTACAGACCAGCGGCGATGCTGCTCTCGTAATTGCGTTTCACGAGAGGCAAACGTCGGAAGTGCGCGGCCCAGGCGCCGTGCACCTCCCAATCGCGCTGCAAGAGGCTTCCTTCCTGATAGAGGCGAAATGTCCCAAAGTGTCCTTGGACCGTGCTAAGGATCAGCATTTCCGCGCGGGCTCGTTCCTCCTCGGTAAAGTCCTCAATGGCGATCGAGGGATCGACAATCTTGCGACGCAATAAGGCTGAGGGCGCATCGATAGATACGTCCATGGCAAGCTGCGCCTGCAAGCGATTAACTTCGAACGCAGACGCCGCGCGGGTGGCCTGTGTGTTTTGCTGAATCTGGAGGCCAACAAAGACCAAAGACACGATAATCGCGAGCGCGGCGATGATCTCCGCCAACAATGCGGCGGATTGCAGGCGCGGGGACAGGCCCTTTGGCGCCGGTGCTTGCGGCACGGGATCGGTTGTGTCGGTCATTATCTTGCCCCCAAATTGCGCGCCTAAACAAAGGCGAAGCGCGAACGAAAGGCAAGTGGAGTTGGGCGTGTGAAAAAGAAAAGGCGGCGCAGGATTGCTCCCACACCGCCCTTCAAATCTTGGTCACGGCAGTCAAAGGCCGACCGCGCGTTTATTGATCGCAGTGCCAAGCCACCCGCTCCCTCCACCCTTCCACCCGGAGCCTACCGGGATACAATCCGGGTGGAAGGGTGGAGGGAGCGGGTGGCTTGGCTGGCGGCGCGCTTCTGCGCGCCGCCTCACCAATCAGAAAACCTCAAACAAGCCCGCCGCGCCCATTCCGCCGCCGACGCACATCGTGGTGACGGCGTATTTGGCGCCGCGGCGCTTGCCTTCGATCAGCGTGTGGCCAACGCAGCGCGCGCCGGTCATGCCGTAAGGGTGGCCGATCGAGATCGAGCCGCCGTTGACGTTGAGGATGTCGTTGTCGATGCCCAGCTTGTCGCGGCAGTACAGAACCTGCACGGCGAACGCTTCGTTCAATTCCCAAAGGCCGATATCGTCCATTGTGAGGCCAAAACGCTCAAGCAGTTTGGGGATCGCGAAAACGGGGCCAATGCCCATTTCGTCGGGCTCTGTGCCGGCGACCGCCATGCCGACATAACGGCCGAGCGGATTGAGGCCCTTCTTCTCAGCCACCTTGGCTTCCATCACGACGCTGGCGGACGAGCCGTCGGACAGCTGCGAGGCGTTGCCCGCGGTGATGAACTTGTCCGGACCCATAACGGGGTTCAAGGAATTGAGACCTTCGATCGTGGTCGAGGGGCGGTTGCCTTCGTCCTTGTCTATGGTGACGTCGACTTTGGAAATCTCGCCGGTTTCCTTGTCTTTCACCATCATCTGCGTGCTGACAGGCACGATTTCGTCATCGAACGCACCAGCTTGCTGCGCGGCGGCGGTGCGCATTTGCGATTGCAGCGCGTATTCGTCCTGCGCTTCGCGGCTGACATTGTAGCGCACGGCCACGGTTTCGGCGGTGCTGAGCATGGGCATGTAGATGTCTTTGTGCATCGCGATCAGCGAAGGATCGGGCTGCACGCGCATTTCCGGGGTCTGGACGAGGCTGATCGATTCCTGACCACCGCCCACGACAACATCCATATTGTCGGTGATCACCTGCTTGGCCGCCGTCGCAATCGCCATCATGCCCGAGGAACACTGACGGTCGATCGACTGGCCCGACACGGTGACGGGAGCGCCGCCGCGAAGCGCGACCTGACGACCGATATTGCCGCCTTGTGCGCCCTGTTGCAGCGCGCTGCCCCAGATCACGTCGTCGATTTCACCGGCGTCGATACCGGCACGCTCGACAGCAGCGGCGAAGGAGTACGAACCGAGCGTGGCGCCCGGTGTGGCGTTAAAGCCGCCCTTGTAAGCGCGACCAATAGCCGTGCGAGCGGTGGAGACGATGACTGCGTCACGTGACATAGGGATGTCCTTTTCTAGGTGGTGCGAGCCCCCGCGAAGGCGGGGGCCTCATTCAAGTGTAGTGCGAGGCCGAGAGAGGTCTCCGCCTGCGCGGAGACTCACCGAGCCTTCAAACGAAGTATTGAGTGATCCACTCGCACATAAGAGCGGGCTTGTCCTCACCTTCGATCTCGATCGTGATCTCGGCGGTCTGCTGCCACTGGCCGGGGCGTTTTTCGATCATTTCGACCAGCTTCCAGTGGCCACGAATACGCTTGCCGACGCGCACAGGGGCGATGAAGCGGGTTTTGTTGCCACCATAGTTCACGCCCATTTTCACGCCATCAATCTTGGGCATGTCGGAATTGGCGCCAAGATAGGGGATCATCGACAGAGTCATAAAGCCGTGCACGATGGTGCCGCCGAACGGGGTCATCTTGGCTTTTTCTTCGTCGATATGAATGAACTGGTGGTCACCGGTCGCGTCCGCGAACATGTTGACCTTGTCCTGGGTCATCTCGACCCATTCACTGCTGCCGATATTTTCGCCGGTTTTCGCGGCCAGATCCTGCGGGGTCATAGGGTTCTCCTCTGTGTCCAGCGGCGACGCTTATGTTGCACCGCACGCACCCAAACTGGTGCGCTTCATGACGCATGAGAGGGCTTAAGGCAACGCCTTGACGCAAACGTAAGGTGGGCTTGCGCCTATGCCGTTACGGTATCGCCGGATAAGGGCGGCTGCTCTGACCCAGCGCGGCGGGCGCCCTTGCGGGCCGTCTTGCCGGACATGCGCGTGTCGCGCGCCTCTTTGGCCCGCGCCGATTCGATTTGCTGGCAATAGGTGTTCAACCCGATTTGCAGGCCGATGATCATCAGCATCACCGGCTGATAGGCGATCCCCTGAAACGTCGCGCCGACCAGATAGATCAGGCTCGCAAGCTGCAAAGCAGTCGCCATGGGGGCGATCCACGCCTCGTCTTCGGGCAGAGGGTTACCCTCGATGTGACCGGCTCTCTCCCGCGCGCGCCAGCGCATGCCGATCCGCTCCATCTGCCAAACGCCCAGCGCGTGCAGCGCGAGCCAGATGGCTAGCCCCGGCCAACCCTGCTCGCCCAACACCTCAAAGAAAGAGGAGTGGAAGGCGCGCGCCTTGTCGGTCACTTTCTTGTATTCGACCGAAGTGGTGTTTCCCTCCACCTCGGTGACTGGCATTTCGTAGGTGAAGCTGTTGCCGCGATAGCTGTCAAAACCGCCCCCAAACGGGCGCGCGGACACATAATCGAGCGTCCAATTCCAAACCGCCACGCGGGTCGATGCGCTTTCGTCGCCGCCGGGCTGCGCGATGGTCGCCATCCGGTCGTAATAACTTTGCGGCAGAAACGGCAGAGCGGTTAAGCCCAGCACCGCCGCGCCCGCGACGAACATCACCCGCCGCTTGGTATACCGCAGCATCAGCACCGCGAGCGCCGCGATGCACAACAGGCCGGTGCGCGCTTCGGTGCCGATGGGGATAAGCAGGCAGGCAAAGATCAGCGCGATGGCAAAGGCGGTGACCGTCCAATGCGGCTTGAACACCGTGCCAAAGCGGGTGAACCACCAGATCAGAGGCGTCAGCGCGATGGCGACGGTCGCCAAGGTCGAGCTTTCGTAGATACCACTGTTGTCGTCGACGAAGAAGTTCAGCTGACCATAGCCGCCCCCACCCAGCACCACCTTCATGCCCGTGGCGATCACGATCATCCCGACGCACAGCACCATAGTGAGCGCCATCGCCTCAAGCCGAGCGCGCGAGGTCAGCGTGAAAGGCAAAAAGATTGCGAAGAACAGCGCCTTCCAAACCCATTCCCATTTGGTCTGGGCTTCGGCGGCGAATTCCGCGTTGCCGGTTGTCCAGAAACAATAGATCAGCAGCAGCGCAAGCAGCGCCTGTCGCCATGAGAATCGGATATATTCCTTGCGATCCAGGATCAGATAGCCGCCAAACGCCGCCAGAAACGCGAGGAACGAGATCGAAATGTTCTGGATCAACCCCCACGCGATCCGCTGCGGCGCGATGACGTCGATATAGATGTAGAGCATCACCCACAGAAACGGGCGCTTGAGCCCAAGCAGTGCGACAAACGCGACAAAGGCGAGGAAGACGAACCCGAGCATCAGCCGCGCCTCTTGGGTGCTCGTTTGGATCGGCGCGCTTCGCGTCGCTCCGCTTCGCGCCGTTTGAACGCAGCGAGAAGCGGGTCCAGATCCAGCCCATCACGCAACACGAGGCGAAAGAACGCCACCGCGAGCAGGCCGTGGCCAATAGAAAGGGCGAGATAATCGATCATATGCGCATAGGTTTCCGACACCCGGCGTCCCGGCTGTTGTTGATGCGTTTAGCGCGGCGCGGTTGACGGCCCGTTAAGCACATACGGTCTATTGGCGTTTCCCATGACCCGCGTGCTCCATGTCCTTGACCACTCACTGCCGATTCACAGCGGCTACACCTTTCGCACCCGCGCCATTCTGAAAGCGCAGGAGGCGCATGGCGTCGAAGTGCGCGGCATTACCGGCCTGCGCCATGAGCTTGAACTCGGCGGCACATCCGCACCGGGAGAAGTCGAAGTGTCGGACGGTCTGACTTTTCACCGCACCGCCGGGATGCCGAGTGGCCTTCCGCCGTTCCGCGAATATGGCGAGGTGACCGCGCTGACCACGGCGATTCTCACGTTGGCAAAGGAATGGCGCCCGGACATCATCCACGCGCACTCGCCCGCTTTGGGAGGGCTCGCAGCCTTGCGCGCCGCGAGGTCGCTGGGCGTGCCGATAGTCTACGAAATTCGCGCCTTCTGGGAAGACGCGGCGGTGGGCAACAACACCGGCAAGGAAGGCTCCGCCAAATACCGCCTCACCCGTGCGCTCGAAACGCAGGTGGTCAGCCAGGCCGACGCGGTCTTCACGATCTGCGACGGCTTGCGCGACGATCTGATCGCGCGCGGCGCGCAGGCTGGCAAAATTGGCGTGATGCGCAACGGGGTGGACCTGTCGCTGTTCGGCGACCCCTGCCCGCGAGACACCGCTTTGGCCGCCGAGCTGGGCATCAAGGACGGAGAACCCGTCATCGGCTATATCGGCAGCTTTTATGATTACGAAGGCGTCGATGACCTGATCGCCGCCATGCCCGTCCTGCGCGCCCGCCATCCCGGCGCGCGGTTGCTGCTGGTGGGCGGAGGCGAAATGGACGTCGCCTGGCAGGTCGCGACGGCCGCCCTGCCCGCTCAGCATCGCAACGCCGTGATCTTTACCGGCCGCGTGCCGCACAGCGAAGTGGAGCGATACTACTCGCTGATCGACGTACTGGCCTATCCGCGCAAAGCGTCGCGCCTCACGGACCTCGTAACGCCCTTAAAACCATTGGAAGCGATGGCGCAGCGCCGCCTCGTCGCGGCCTCCGATGTCGGCGGCCATCGCGAACTCATCACCGATGGCGTCACCGGCACTCTATTCGAATCCGACAACCCCGCCGCCTGCGCCGCCGCGCTCGCCGATCTACTCGACAATCGCGAAGGCTGGGACGTCATGCGCGAGGCCGGCGTGGCGCATGTGCGCGAGCGACATGACTGGTCACAAAACGTGGCGCGTTATCTTTGCGTTTACCAACGTCTGTTAGCCGATCTTAATCGCGATGAAACGGAATCCGAAGGGACAACCCGTAGCGCCGCGTAACATAAGGCTCCGAGGCCGGGGCCTGCACACATCTGGGGCGCCATAGTGATCGAACAACTGCGGCAACAATTGAAGCAAGAGGCCTTGGCTGAGGCTGACGCGCAGGCGCAGCGCGATAACGCGCGTCAGGCCAAGCGCGCGCGCCGCAAAAGCGCGCTTTCGAAGCTATCCCCCCGCGCCATCATCACTATGCCGCGCTTCACCCTGATCCTGACCGTTTGGGGCGCCGCGCTGCTTGGATTGAGCGTACTGGCGCTTTCCAGCGTGGACATAGCTCGCGCCAACATGATCCTGGGTCTCGGCGCGCTCGGCCACGCGGCCAAATTTCTCTACGCCGCCATCGCCGCTGTGATCGGCGCGGCGGGCGCCTTTGCTGTGGCCGGGGCGCTGGTCCGCTTTTTCGGGCAATCCTCCAGCCGCGGCCCCGTCGCCGCTTTGGCCGGGCAACGCGTTCGCCCAATCGACCGCGACGAACTGGGCAGCGAAAGCCTCGACGCACCGATTGAGGACACGCGCTTTATCGCGGACGAGGTCGAAGACAGCGCTGCACCCATTGATGAGCCGAGCGAGGACGAAGAAACGGCCAGCGAAGAAGAGGTCCTCGATCTCGAAAGCTTCGCCGAATTTGACGAGACTGAGGAAGGGGCTTTGGAAGAGGCTTTGGAACAGCCCTTGGACGAAGCCTGGGTCGAACCCGAAGACACGCAGGACGACATAGCGGTAGAACAGGTGGCCGAAGAGGACGAGCCGATCGTGCCGAGCGCCCCTGGCCTCAATATCGACGCGTTCCGCGACATCCTCGACGAAGAAAACCGCAAGACGCAAGCTCTGGAAGACGAAGCGCGCGCCAAATCCGCAGCCGCCATCACTTCGATCGCGCCGCCAGCCTCCGGCATCGAGAAGCTCCGCCAAGTGCCGCCACAGGACCTCAGCCTCATCCAACTGGTCGAACGCTTCGCCGCCGCGCTGCACGACGCGCAGGACCGTTCGCCGCACGAATTGACCAGCGAAAACCTCGCTAGAGAGACAGCCTCGCGGGAACGCGCGCTGGCCGAAGCTCTCAAAGCGCTGGACGTGTTCACGGATGGCGGCCGTCGCCACGAGGACGCCGACACCGCGTCAATCAGCGAAACCGAACGCGATTTGCAGGACGCTCTGGTCAAGTTGCAATCCCTGCGCGGCGCGGCGTAGCACCGCCACACACCAACGCACAGAAGCGCGCCCTTTGCTCGCTGCAAAGCGTGCAATACAGCGCGCCCTCGGTTGATCGCGGCGCAATGCCTGTAAAGCTGGGCTAGTCAGCTGCGCAACAATACTTCGTATTGTGCAGTTGCAAAATCACAATTTGCTTGGCAAGGGGATGGACGAAACGCTCCGGGCCTTCGCACGTTAGAGGCACGGACGTGAACACCCGCCGTCTGGCACCCTTCATCGCACCCTCGGCAGCGTCGCCGGGATGCGAACAGGCCAGGACCGGCATCTGACAGGATGAGGCACCCCCCGGAAGACCGTTCCGTCTCCCGGACGCTGGCTGACCCCTGTCGCACACGGCCCTGTTTAACACGGGGCGCCTGCAATCGCTCGGCTGAGCACCCATATTGTAAGGCGAAGAGACCGGAATGTTCGTCACACGAACGCCGGAAATGACTGTTAAGGCCGCCCTCTTAGGGCAAGCCCGCTTGAGAATGAACGAGAACGTATGACCGGATTGTACGACATCACCGAAGATCGCAGCTCGTGCGGGGTGGGCTTCATCACGCGCAAAGGCGCGAAGCAATCGCACGATGTCCTCGACATGGGGCACAAGGCGCTGTGCCGTGTGCCGCACCGGGGCGGTATGTCGTCGACCGGCGTTGGCGATGGCGCGGGTATCTCGGTCGATCTGTCGCTCAACTTCTTTTCCAAACTGGTCGGTAAGGAACTGAAGCCGGACGAATTTGGCGTCGGCAATTTCTTCCTGCCCGCTGCGGATAAACCGCGCCAGCGCGCCAAGGCTCTGATCGAAGACAAGCTGGCCGAGTTTGGTTTTGAAGTGCTGTTGCGACGCCGCGTGCCGGTCAATAACGACGCGATCGAGCCGCGCGGCATCGAGTTGCAATTGCCGATCCGCCAATGGGTGTTCGCTGCACCCGAAGGCCTTTCCGGAGCCGAAGTCGATACGCGCGTGCATGAATGCCTGCTGGCGATGGAGGCCGATGGCTACACCGACGAAACGCTCAACGGGTTTTACCCGCTTTCGCTATCCACGCGGGTTCAGGTGCTCAAAGGGCGGCTCTCTTCGTGGGAAATCGTGCCCTATTACAAGGATCTGAGCGATCCCGCGCACGAAGTGCACACGATGTACTTCCACACGCGCTTCTCGACCAACACCGATCCGCACCCATCGATGGCGCAGCCCTTTCGCCTGATGGCGCATAATGGCGAGCTCAACACCGACAAGAAGAACCGCTTGTCCGAAATGGCCATCGCTACGGCCAAGAATCGCCAGATTGTCAGTCCGCGCGGCCAATCGGACAGCTGCCGGCTCGATCAAACGCTCAATTCGCGCGTCTACGAAGACGGGCTTGATCTGGTCACCGCCGTTGTCTCGATGATGCCGCCCGCCTGGGAGAACGACACCTCGCTTTCCGGCGATGTGCGCGCGATGCTCGAATATTTCTCTTTGTATGAAGAGAAGAATGACGGCCCCGCCGCTTTGGTGTTTGGCGATGGCAACATCATTGGCGCGCGACTTGACCGCTTGGGCCTGCGCCCCTTGCGCTCGGTTGAGACCGACGAATTCCTGGTGGTCACATCCGAAGCCAGCCAGATCGATTTCCCGGCCGAAGACATCATCCGCCGTGGCCGCATCGAAGCGGGCGGGATGCTGTTCTACGACCACAGTCGCGGCAAGGTGTTCGACACCGGCGAAGCGCTCAAAGAACTTGCCGCGCGGCACGATTATCCGGCCCTGCTCGAAGCGGCGAAGATCGACATCGACACCCTGCCCGACCGCAGCGGCGACGACGCCAAGCAGGCTGCCGTCGCCTATGAAGGCGATCTGCCCTTCGCCGCGCGCTACGTCGCCTATACGATTAATCAGGAGACGTTTAAGTTTCTCGTCGATCCGATGCTGGCCTCAGGCGCGGAGAAGGTTTCCGCGATGGGGTATGGCAACGCGATCAACGCGCTGTCCGATACTGAAGGCGGCATGGCGAAGTACTTCTCGCAGCGTTTTGCGCAGGTAACCAACCCACCGCTTGATTCGATCCGTGAAAGCGACGGCATGACCTTGCGCGTGGCCTTGGGCCGTAAACATGTATCCGGCGAAGGCGATTCCAAGCAGATTGTCCTGCGCTCACCGATCCTGCGCATGGCCGATATCCTGCGCATTCGTGAACAAACGGTCGTGCCGTGTGCGGAGTTTGAACTGCTGTTCGAACCCGATTTCGAAGACGACGCTCAGAACGAAGCCAACATCATTGCCGCGCTGGATCGCGTGTCGGGCCAAGTCGTCGATTTTGCCCGCGAACAGGGCGGTATCGTGATCGTGTCGGATCGCTATGTCAGCCGCACCAAAGCGAGCCTGCCGTTGACGCTGGCGATTTCTGCAATCAACCAGCGCCTGATCGAGGAAGGCCTGCGCCTGCGTGTCTCTATCATTGTGGAAAGCGGCCACATCATCTCCTCGCACCACATCGCCTGCGTGCTCGGCTTTGGGGCGAGCGCGGTCTATCCGATGGCGTTCCGTATGCGCGCGGAAGAGAAATTCACCGACAGCCCGAAACTAGCCTACAAAAACTTCATGAAGGCGGCGGAAAAGTCGCTGATGAAGATCATGGGCAAGGTCGGCCTTTGCACGGTGGAAAGCTATTCGGGCGGTGAATTTTTTGAGCCCAACTTCCTCAACACCGATGATCCGGTGCTGAAACGGTACTTCCCCAATATGAAATCGACCGTGGGCGGCGCAGGCTTTGCCACCATCGCCAAATCGGCGGCCGATTGGCACAAACGCGCGCTTGAAGTGGAAAGCGCCAACGACATTCCCATCCTTGGCCTGTTCAAAGAACGGACCGAAGGCGCGGGCCACTCTTACGGAACCGCAGCGGTGCGCGGGTTCGTCGACCTCACTGAAGAGGATATCAGCTTTGGCCCGGCAACCGGGACCGATGACGACGACGATACGTTCCGCCTGCTGACGCTGTATCAGCTCGACGACGCGTTCTCGATTGATGACACCGCTTACACCAATTCGACTTTTGACCGCCTGACGCCGGAACAGATCGACAATTTCGTCATCACGCCCGGCTATCGCAAATTCAGCCAGATGATGGCCGATGAACGCCATCGGCGTCCTTCGGCCTTGCGCGATGTTCTGGCCTTCCCCGCCGACATCACCTTCAAGAGCGACGCAGCCAAGATCAAAAAAGAAATGATGCTCTTCAACCGGGCCGGAAACGCGGATTTCGTGATCCGTGGGCTCGAAATGGAGAAGTTGGGAGCCAATGAACAAGGGGGCGAGTATCGCCTGACTTTGACGGGACCCAAGGGCGGCGATCTGGCGCGTTTGGACGCGCTGGCGCAAACACTGGTCGAACGGTTTGAAGGCGATGTGCTCAGCCACTCAATCTCGAAAGGCGCGCTGCACGTTCAAGTGAAAGGGTGGGCCGAGGATTACGTCTCTCGCCTGCGCGGCGTGCGCCCGTCGATCCCGGTGGAAGAGGTGCAACCCGCGTCCCAAATCACTCCGCGTCTGGCGTCGGGTGCGATGTCGCACGGGGCGTTGGTCGCCAGCGCGCACGAAGCGGTGGCGCACGGGACCAATATGGTCGGCGCGATGTCCAATTCGGGCGAAGGGGGTGAACACCGCTCGCGCTATGGCACCTTGCGCGCCAGCCGGATCAAGCAGTTCGCCTCGGGCCGATTCGGCGTGTGGGCAGGTTATCTGGCGGACCCCAATCTCGAAGAGATCGAAATCAAGATCGGACAGGGTGCCAAGCCCGGCGAAGGCGGCCAATTGCCCGCCCCCAAGGTGACAGTCGAAATCGCCGCCGCGCGTGGGGGCACGCCGGGCGTGGAGCTGATTTCCCCGCCCCCGCACCACGACACCTATTCGATCGAAGATCTCGGCCAGCTGATCCACGACGCGAAAGCCGCGCGCGTGCGTGTCATCGTCAAGCTGGTGAGCTCCGAAGGCATCGGCACCATCGCTGTGGGCGTGGCCAAGGCGGGCGCGGATATCATCAATATTGCCGGCAACACCGGCGGCACAGGTGCCGCTTCGGTCACCTCGCTCAAATACACCGGCCGTGCGGCGGAAATCGGCATCGCCGAGGTTCACCAGGCGCTGTGCGCGAATGGCATCCGCCAAAAGGTGATGCTGCGCTGTTCGGGCGCGATGCAGACCGGGTCCGACGTGGTCAAAGCCTGCCTTCTGGGCGGCGACAGCTTCGAATTCGGCACCACCGCGCTGATGATGCTCAAATGCGTCATGGCGAAAAACTGCAACGTCAAATGCCCCGCGGGTCTCACCACCAACGCCGAAGTGTTCGACGGCGATCCGCGCGCGCTGGCGCAATATCTGCTCAACATCTCCCATGAAGTGCGCGAGATCCTCGCGACGCTAGGCTTCAGATCGCTGGATGAAGCGCGCGGGCGCGCGGATCTGCTCCACCTGCTCGATCACCCGTCCTCCATCGGCCAGCTCACCATGCACAAGATGTTGGCGCGCGCTGAGGAGCATGTGGTTGAGAACCCGACCTATCTCGAACGCGATTACGCGGTCGATGATCGGCTGCTTGAAGAGGTCGAAGCTGCCCTGTTTGACGGCGGCGCGGATCGCGTGGAACTGTCAGGCGACTGGCTCCACCTCAACAACCGCAACAAGAGCGTTGGCGGGCAACTCTCCATTGATTTGGAGCAACGGCTCAACCACACTTTGTGGGACCCTTCCTCCTATCCGGCGGTCAACGACGATGGCCGGGGGCGCAAGTTCCTCGTCCGCGACGCGATCATGGTTCGCACCACGGGCAGCGCGGGGCAAAGCTACGGCGCGTTCTGCAATGACGGGACGAACCTCCACCACACGGGCACCTGCAACGATGGCGTGGGCAAAGGCGCGAGCGGCGGACAGATCGCCGTCGTCGCCGCCAAGGGCCGCGCGGACCTCATCGAAAATGTTCTGGTCGGCAACTTTGCGCTGTTCGGCGCGACGGGCGGGCGCACCTTTATCGCGGGCGAAGCGGGCGACCGGTTCGCGGTGCGCAATTCGGGCGCGACCACCGTGGTCGAAGGCGTCGGCGATTTCTGCGCCGAATACATGACCAACGGCGCGGTGCTGAATATTGGCGGCTTTGCCAAAGGGTTCGGCAACGGCATGTCGGGCGGCTTTGCGTACCAGTACGACCCCGAAGGCACCTTCTCAGGCTCGGTCAGCCACGATTCGGTTTTGCTGGGCGATCTCGGCGCGGATGACGCGATGGCGCGTGTCCACCGTGAGGCGGTGCTCCAGATGCTCGAATGGCATTTCGAAGCGACCGGCTCGACCAAAGCGCGCGCGCTGCTTGACAATTGGGACGTGGAGCACGCGCATTTCCGCTGGGTTATGCCGCGCGCGCTGCTGCAATATCAGGACGCCGAGGCAATCCTTTCGACCAAGACGCGCAAGCAATTGGTCGAAGAAGTCGCGAACGCCTCCGCCAATTTCCAGATCGCCAAGCTTAAGGCGGCGTGGAAGGCGGGCGTGCCAGTGGAAACAGGCCGCGTCCCTCAGTTGGGCGAGACCGATACGGACGAGATGTTCCGCCTGATCAATTACTGGACCGCACTGGAAACCGCGCAGCAGATCGTGCGCAAACGGCGCGGCGGGACGGATCGCGATCCGGCCAATCTGAAAGCGGTGCGCAACCTTATCCTGACCGAGGATTTCGCGCTGATGGCGCAACTGGCGAAGCACGCGGCGGTGGCGCTGTCGAACTACAGCGACGAAGAATTGGCCGCCTTGGTTGCGAACAAGCGTCTGGAGGATTTCAAGCGCTCGCTCGAAATGCGCAATGTCCTGTCGATGGATAGTCTTGGCACCTATGGCTGGATCATCCATCAGGCGCGGCGTAACGAAGAGGTGCTGGGCCAGATCCCGAGCTTTGAAACCTTGTTTGCGCAGAGCGCCCTTGGCCCTGTGAGCGAAAAGATGGCAGCCGAATAGTCGATGAAATTTCCGCATATCCCAGAAGACGCCCCGTTCAACGAGGACCAACGCGCCTGGCTTGCCGGCTTTTTGGCGGGCCTCAATTCGCGCGCGTTCGGCACGGACAGCGCCAACGATGTCGCCGCCGGCGCGGCGGTGGTGGCGAAGACTCCGATCGACATTCTCTACGGCACGCAGACCGGCAACGCCGAAGGCGTGGCGGAGCTCGCTGCCGAGCAATTTGCGGGCCAGGGCTTTGCCCCGCGCACGCACGAACTCGACGCGATCGATATGGAGACGCTTGCCACCATGCGTCAGGCGATTTTCGTCGTTTCGACCTATGGCGAAGGCGAAATGCCCGACAACGGCGAATTGTTCTGGGAGCAGCTTTCCGCCTCCACCGCCCCACGTTTGGAAGAGCTTAAATACGGCGTCATCGCGCTGGGCGACACGAGCTACGATGAGTTTTGCCAGGCGGGCAAAGTGATCGACACGCGGCTTGAGCAATTGGGCGCTTCCCGGTTGCTCGAACGCGTCGATTGCGACGTCGATTTTGAAGACCCAAGCGAAGCGTGGCTGACCAATGCGCTCGACCTGTTCGAACACGAAGAGCAGCCCGAAGGCGCGGTGGTCCTGCCCGCCGCTCCGGTGCAGCCAGCGACCAAGAAGAGCCAGTGGACGCGCAAGAACCCCTACACCTCCAAGCTGATCGAAAACCGCCTGTTGTCGCGCGATGGGTCGGGCAAGGAGATCCGCCATATCGCCTTTGATCTGGGCGAAAGCGAGATCGAATACGCAACCGGCGACGCGCTGGGCGTGATGCCGACGAACTCCCCGGAGCTGGTCAACGCGCTGCTCGAACGTCTGGGCGCTTCGGCGGATCAGGCGATCGAGGGCCACGACGAACCGCTCGCCGATCTGCTCGCGCGCAAGTTCGAAGTGCGCACCCCTTCGCGCGAGTTCCTAAAAGCAATTGAGTCGATCATCGGCCATGACGAGTTGACCCACGTGTTGACCCATCAGGACAAGGAAGCGCTTGAGGCGTTTCTGTGGGGCAAAGACGTGCTCGACCTGCTCAACCTCAACCCCGATATCGAATTTGATCCGGCGGACTTCATCGCGTGGAGCAAGCCGCTTCAGCACCGCGCTTATTCGATTTCTTCCTGCCCCATGGCGCATCCGGGCGAGGTCCATCTGACCGTCGCGGCGGTGCGCTGGAACGGAGCCGGGCGCGAGCATCAGGGCGTCGCTTCGTGCTTCCTCGCCGATCAATGCGGCGAGGGGGAAAGCGCGCCGATATTCGTTTCGCCCAACAAGAATTTCCGCGTGCCTGAAAACGGCGACGCGCCGATGATCATGGTGGGTCCCGGCACCGGCATCGCCCCGTTTCGCGCCTTCCTCGAAGAACGGCGCGAGCGCGGCGATGCGGGCAAGAACTGGCTGTTCTTCGGCGACCAGCACCGCGAGCACGACTTCATCTATGACGACGAAATCGGCGCGGCCTCGCAAAGCGGCCTGCTCACCCGGCTCGACCTCGCTTTCTCGCGCGATCAGAAGGAAAAGATCTACGTCCAGACGCGGATGCGTGAGAACGCGAAAGAGCTGTTCGGATGGCTCGAAGAAGGCGGCTATTTCTACGTCTGCGGTGACGCGACCCGCATGGCGAAAGACGTCGACCGCGCGCTGCACGAGATTATCGAGACCGAAGGCGGCCTGTCCGAGGAAAAGGCGAACGAATACGTCGCGGACCTCAAACGCGAAAAGCGTTATGTGAGAGACGTTTACTAGAAGCCCCCTTGAGGTACACTCCGGTGTCATGAAACGCCATATCCTGTGTTTGCTCGCCGTCCCGGCCATCGCCGCAAAGGATGCGCCTGTTGACGAGCCGACTGCGTCAGATTTTGTCGGTCGCTATGATGGCAACTCATTTGAGACCGCGATGGGGATGGAGATCCTAGACGACGGGACATGGCACTGGGGCCTTTCCGTCGGCGCGCTCGACATGCGCGCGAAGGGCACATGGGAGCAACGCGGCAATACACTTATCCTGACGAGCGCCCCAAAACCCGTCGCGCCAAAATTCGCGTGGTCCGGCGTGGAGAAAACCGCGACCGGAGGTCAGAACCCACCATTCCTGCGAGTCGTGTCGGCCACGAATGGAAAGCCGTTTCGCTACGCCAGCGCCGAGTTGCTCTGCGCAAATGGCGAGACGTTCTACGGTCAAATCCGTTCGGACGGGTATCCGTCAGTCCGGGAACTCGAATACAGAGACCCTCCTCCGCCTGAAGAAGATCCACGCCGATCCTGCGATGCGCCGGCAAGAGCGGTGCTAACTCAGAGCGTCTATCATGTGAGATCGGAGGTTTTCGACCTGAAGGCGCTGGGTTGGAAACCCGGTCAGACCGCGCGCTTCGCCTTCCATCGCAACGATATGGGCGTCGCTGATTTCACCGGAGTGACGGGCACTTTGGTGGATGGAAAGCTCAAATTGACCGGTGCTGAGTGGCCGCTTGAATTGCGCAAACTGCCGACGCGATCGCCTGACCTTGAATAGGCGCGTTCTTATCACTGGGTGCTCTGGCGGCGGGAAATCGACGTTAGCCCACCATCTGGAGAAGCTTGGACATTGCGTTGTTCACGAACCCGGCCTGCGTGTCATCCGTGGGGGCGGGCCAAAGCCCTGGGATGATCGGCTCGGTTTCTTTGAAAAGGTCACGGCCCTATCCTACGCTGACCTCGAACGGCCTGTGACCGAGGACACGCCCACCTTCTTTGATCGCGGGCTTCTGGACGCGCTGTCAGGCCGGGCTGGACGTGAGAAAGTGTCTATCACCACGCTGATGCCTGACCCATTCCCTTATGCGCAGCCCGTTTTTTTCGCGCCGCCATGGCCCGATATTTATGAAACAACCGAGGACCGCCCGCATTCCTTCGAGATGGCCGTCGATGAAGCGCTGCGCCTTCGGCGGCATCTCATTGAGCTAAATATCGAAACGATCGAACTGCCAAAGACCAACGTTGAGGAACGCGCGCAGCTTGTCCTAGGCCTCGTCGCGGGGTGAGGCGGTGAACCACACCCAGCCGCTCAAGAGGATCGCGCTGGCCGACACGTAGGTCATCAACCCGCCAGGCATGAAATTCACATATCCGCCCAGATCCATGAAGACGAAGTAGCCGACATCGGCCAGGCCTCCCGTCAGCGCTGCGACCCAAGCGGCGGTTCGCCAACTTGCGCCAGACTGGGCCCGCCAAAGGAAAAACGCGCAAACCATGGTCGTGGCGCCGATCCAGGCGAGGTTCCATCCATGTTGATTGTAGAGTGCACTGGCGGCGGGATGCGATTCGAAGCGCAAATCGTCCTTCGAGACTGCATCGGCGACCGCCTGAACCGCGCCAGCGGCGTCGGGGGTGCTGATAATCACGGCTCCTGCGAAGACGTGGACGAACCCCCAAACAACCCACAAGACAGCGGCAATTCTGAGGGCATTGGATTGTCCGTTTGTCATCTTCTGATTCCTCAATGCGAGCGCCCAACCTTGCCAGTGGCAAGCCCAGGGTCGATACGGGAAGAGTATGGATCAAGTTGATAGAGTCAACTACTTTGATGGACCGGTGGACGAGACCACCGAGTTCGCCTTCCAGGTCGATCGCTTTATGCGGCGCATGAACGCGCGGGTGCACGCCCAAGCGCCGTTGTTCGACGCGGAGCGGATCGGGCCGATTGGGGGCATGATCCTCATGGCTTTGTCGGAGGTGCAACCCGCTCCGATGCAGCGGATCGTGACTATGATGGGCCGTGACAAGGCGCAGTTGAGCCGAATGTTCACCAATCTCGAGCGGCACGACCTCGTGGTTCGATCAGCCAATGAAGCGGACCAGCGCAGCTCTTTGCTATCGCTGACCGAAAAGGGTGAGGAATTCGTTGGCCGGATCAAGTCCGTCGTTGGTGGCGCCGTCCACGAATTGATCGAGCCACTTTCGCCCAAGGAACGTACCGAATTGCTTAGACTGCTGGCGAAGACGTGACGCGACTAATCGCTGCGGTACGGATTGAACATGATCCGCATCGCGCGGCGATACGCAACGCCAAGGCTGGCCGCGTGGGTGCCGCCTTCGATGTCGATAAAGCGCGTGTCCCAAGGCAAATCGTCACGAGCCGCCACTTGGTCGCGCCACTCTAGCGCGGTGCCTCGCAGATAGTCGCGATCCTTTGAGCCCGACGTGACAATCAGATAGCCATCGCGCGGTTTCTCCGGGGCCTCGCGATCCATGCCGTAGAGCAGCCTGGTATCCGGTTCGCGTCCGGGATTGCTGGCGATATGCCCCCAGAACAGGCCGGGTTTGCGATAAGCGGCGTAAAGCGTTGCCGTTCCGCCCCGACTTTGCCCGACGATCACGCGCCGGGTCGGATCGCTGTGAAAGCGCGCTTCGATGCGCGGGATCAGCTCATTTTCGAGCATGTCGAGAAATTGCGGCGCGCGACCCGGTGAGCCATCATCCATCACAACGCGGAAGTCTTCGTGGCGCTTATTCACGCTGATATCGAAACCGCCATAGGCGATGCCGACGAGGATCGCCTCAGGCACCTTGTCGTCGTAATGCATGAACAGATGGAGCGGCGCGAGCATCGGAAAGGTAGAATCGCCATCGAGCAGATAAACTGTCGGATAGGTACGGTCCGCAGCCGCGTCATACCCTTCCGGCAGGCGCACATAGATATGATAATCGCGCCCCACCTCTCGGGATTCCAACCGGAAGTAGTCGCCCCAAAGCGCTGGAAGGTGCGCCAAGGATCCATCGGATCGCGCTGGATCGGCGGCGGCCGCTGGGCTGAAGAAGGGTATCGAGAGCGCAAGAGCGAGAGCTACCAGAATACGCCGCGCCTGAGTCCGTCCAAAACGTCGCACCTAATCCCCTCCTTTTGCACATCCGAAGCAGACCGCAACGCTGGGGTCATGGTGCAACCGCGCTCCGGCGATCTCTTCGTCGCACGTGAGGCAATATCCCCATTCGCCTTCTTCGATCCGCGCCAAAGCCGCGTCGATCCGCGTCCGCTCTTGCGCCCGACGGCGTTCCTGCGCCTGCGCCATCGCCTGTTGTTGCAGAGCGTCCATCCGGCTGAGCCGCCCGACGCTATCCTGCTGAAGCTCAACGGTATCGCGCGAATCCGCGTTTGCTGCGTCTTCCACCGCGAGTGCATCGCGGCGCGCGATCAGGGCCACGCGGGCTTCGTCTTCAGTCATGACAACACAAGCTCACAGCCTCCAAACCCGCTCTATAGCCCTTCACGCCGCGCTCGAACATAGAAGTAGATGGCCAAAATCACGGTCACTACCGGTAACAGGACGCCAAACTCGTCGATGTAGAAATGGGTGCCCTCACCCCGGATCGTAAGCGGCGTGTATATCTGCTGGATGATCAGATTGTGGCTAGCGTGCAGGATGACGGCGGGCCAAAGGCTGTGCGACCGAAAGGTGATGTAAGCGTAGATCACACCCATCGGCAAAATGGCGAGCGTGAACAGCGTCATCTGTAAGACGAAATTGCCTTCGCCGGCGTTGTAATCGGCCAACAACACGCCGGGCCAGTGCCACACCGACCAGATCAGGCCAGACAGCAGACCCACGGCCCAAAAGGGCATGATCTTGCGCATCTCCCAGATCATGAATCCGCGCCAACCGATCTCCTCGCCAAGCGCACGCGAAGCGGTGCCGACTAGACCGACTGTGCCGAGAATGACGATATACAGGGCCGTGCCTGCGATTGTGAAATCAGCAGAGCCGGTAAGCTGGCGCGACCAATCAGCGAGCGTTTCGGCATTGCCGAACCCGCTGCCGCCAAGCGCCAACGACCACACCGGCGCGTAGATCGCCAGACCGTATCCGATGGGCAATGCCCAGGCGAGCCAGATCCAGCGCCACTGCCCCCAAGCCCACGGCATCGAGGCGAGCGGTCGTTTAAGGATGAGGCAGGTCAGGATGGCCGCAAGACCGGGCGACCACATGATACCGGTGACCAGGATTAGGTTCAGCGACCCGCGTATGGCCATCGCGGACATGAAGACGGCGCTGAAAGCCGACATAAGGACAAGGAACAAGCCGAGCGCCTTCCAGGCCGCGGCCCTCGCCACTGAATCGCACAATTGATGGTCAGCAGCCGCGGTCGCGATCAGCTCTCTCCCCGTATCAAAGCTTCGACACCCACCTTACGAAGCCGTCGGCTCGGGTCAATCACCGCACCCTTTGCCTTGCGTGTGAGATTGGTCCATAAACGTATTACGCGAGCGCGTGGGACGGATGGGACCCGAACTCTCCAGCGTTTTGAGGCAAGAGCAATCCGATGAAGCAAGCGATTTTTGACCACCTGCCGCCGGCCACCGTCTTTGGCATCTGGGCCGTTTTCGGGCTCGCTCCAGCCGCTATGCTGGAACAAGGATGGCTGTTTCCGGTCGTCGCATTTGGCACGATGATCTTCATTCAGTGCATGGAGCTGGTCCACGAACGGCACGAAGGTTGGCGGATCACCGGCAAGGAGCTGCGCACCGATATCTTCTACATGATCCTTGTGATCTTTGTGATCAGCTTCCTGGTGGAGATCACCGTCGATAACCAGCTCGCCAGCCTCAAGGAAACGCTCGGCATTGCGACCCCCTGGATCGCGGAGCTTCCCTATCTGGTGCAGGTTGTGATGATCATGCTGATCTTCGAATTCGGTCAGTATTGGATGCACCGTTTCATGCACAACAACGATGCGCTCTGGTCCACCCACGCGCCGCATCATCACGTGACACAGTTGAACGCGCTCAAAGGCTTTATCGGCAATCCGATTGAGCTGTTCCTGATCGGCCTAAGCGTGATTGCGCTGTTCGATTTTGATCCGATTGCCTACCCAGCCGCGTTCCTGTCGCTGGGAGCGATTGCGCAATACGCGCACGCCAACATCAAATCGAACCCGCCGATCTGGTTTTCGTTCTTCTTCACCACGATCCGGCACCACAGCCTGCATCACACCGCGCTCAGCTATGAGGACACGCGCTGCAATTACGGAAATTCGGTGATCCTTTGGGACCGTGTGTTCGGCACCTTTAAGGAAGGCGAATCCGAGATCGTGGGACAGGACGAACGCAAGCGCCTGTCGATCAAGGAGCAATGGCTTTTCCCGATTACCTTCTTCCAGAAAAAGCGGCAGGAGCAGCTGGCGCAGGATTAATCGGTGGCCGAATCGTCGCGCGCGGCTATCGGATGAGGCGACACGCCCCTTCCCGTTTGAAACGAGTTGCCATTTGTTCGACTTTCTCAACCCCGTAATCCAGCCCAGGGACCGGTGGCGGCTCAAGCGCGAGGCCAAGGCCTATTGGTCCTACCTCACGCGCGCTTCTTCGCCGTCGAAGAAGGTGCTGATCTGGGCGCAGGGTCGAACGGGCAGCACCGTCTTTGAAAACCTGCTCTCCTCAACCGGGTACTTTCAACAGAACGGCGAATTGCTGAGCCGCGAATACGACAATGTGAAAGTGCGCTATCCGATGGCCTTCTTGAAAGGCACATCGCGCTTTGCGTCGGCCGGGAATTTCGTGTGCCACGTCAAGATTTATCAGCTGCTCGAAGACCGCGAGCGCCAAGGATGCGCGCCAGTCGAGCCGGCGGAATTCCTCCAATCGCTCAAAGCGGATGGCTGGCAATTCGTCTATGTGCGGCGTCGTGACAAGTTTCAGCACTTTCTATCAGGAGAGCTCGCTAAGGCGCGCGGCGCGTATCACAAATTCGATGCCAGTCCTGAGGATTTCACCATCCGGTTGGAACGCGACCGGATCGAAACCGCGATCGCCCGCCGCAATCGATGGGACCAACGCGAACAGGCTGCGCTTGCAGGAATCGAACATTTCTCGGTGGTCTACGAAGACGATCTGAGTTCGGTTGAGGCTCAAAAAGAGACCATCCGGCGGGTCCTCGAATTCCTCGAACTGCCCTATCGCGAGCCAGAAACCCGGATGAAAAAGATCAACAGCCGGGGGCCGGGCGATATCATCGAAAACTACGATGAGGTGCAGGGCTGGCTTAAGGAGCTAGCGGCGTAGGCTCAGGACCTAGAAATCCCGCGCTTCCGCCACAAAGCCCCCAAACAATTCACGCGCCAGAAGGACCGCGCCTTCATCGCTCAGATGGTTCGAATCCTTGTACAGCGGCACTCCATCGCGAACGAGCTCGCATTGCGGATCGCACACGATGTCTGAGGCAAAGATAGCGCGCACGCTAGGATATCTCGCGGCAAGATCGCGGATCACATCGTCGGCGAAAGCCAGCCGCTTCAAGGCCTCCTCGGATGAAAGCGAGGCGCAGCGCGAATGGATATCCGCCTGGCCCGCGTTGGCCTTTGCGCAGGTCACTTCCGCTTCGCTGCGTAAAGGTGGCTGGCCAACCAGCACAACGCGCTTGCCAGCGGCTGTGAGAGCGCGAACGGTGTGACCCAGCTGCTCGCGAAACACTCGGCGAGACCGACGTGGCGTGGGTTCTCCGGCGTTGGAGCGCAGCAGATAGCCCGGCGAGATCGTTCGACCGGCATATTCCGCGTCTTCAGTCAGCCGCGCCCAACGCGCGGTCAGGACGATGGTGCGGGCGGGCGTCCGCGCTACTTCGCGTTCCCACGTGGCGATTTGCTTGCGGCACATGGCGGTCTTCCACCCCTGCCCGCGTCCGCCATACTCCTTGTAGGCGCCAAAGATCGGAGGGCATCCGGCAAAGCCTGACCGCGCTACGGTTTCGGCGCTTACGCTGGCTAGGGCTTCGCGCACGAATAGGCCAAAACTATCACCGACCACCAGAATATCGGCTTCGCACCGGGCCAAGTCCTCGGTTTCGCCATTGGCGCAATGCGAAAGGCTAGGGGCGCGCTTTTCGGCGGAGCTGTTCAACAGCGCGTTCTTACCCAGCAGACCGCTCACCGCTGCAAGCGCCGCCATGACTGCCAGAACTCCAGCACCATAAAATCGGCGCGCTCGCTTCGAAGGCAGCCTCGCATATCGCAAAGGCCGCTCGCACATCCGGTAGAGCAGCTCGGTCAAGATCACGGTGACGCCAAGGATCATCGCGATCCGCTCGAAAGACGAGGTTAGTGGAACCAGCACACCGAGAAACACGATCGCAGGCCAATGCACCAGATAGAGCGCGTAGGACCGATCGCCCAATGCGACCGCCCATGGGTTTCCCAGAACCTTGTTCGTCGTTGGAAAGTGACCCCATGCGATTAAACCCGCCGTCGCCGCACAGGGTATAAGCGCCATAAAGCCGGGAAATCGCGTCTCGGGCGTATAGGCGAAAAGGCACACCATCAGCATGGCCGCCGCCATGGGAGCCGCAGCCCGACCGATCCGGGTGCTCACCCAAAAATCCGGCCGCCAATAGACAAGCGCTGCGCCGCACGCGAACTCCAAGGCGCGAAATGGCATCAGGTAAAAGGCGGCGTTGGGCGCGGACCACACGGCCCTTTCGGTCACCGCGATCAGCACTCCCACCACCAGAACCAGCGCCAGCGCGCGCGCTCGGCCAGGGATCATCGCGAACGCTGCCAAAGCCGCTGGCCAGATCAGATAGAACTGCTCCTCCACTGCTAGCGACCACATATGCAGCAAAGGCATCGTTTCAGCGGCGGGTGCGAAGTAGCCAGAATTCTGAAGGAAAAATACGTTGGCTACCATCGCGGCGCTGTAAGCAGCGGAGGCGGCGGTGATCTCGAACGATCCTCTGTCCAGCCACAGATAGGCTGCGAACAGCGCAACGGCGATGACCACGATCTGGTTCGGGAGAATCCGCCGCATTCGGCGAAAATAGAAGTCGCGAAGATCGAAGCGCCCTTCGCTCCGCTGCCTTTCGATCTGGCCGGTGATCAGGAAGCCGGAGACGACGAAGAACACATCGACGCCCAGATACCCGCCGGGCAAGTAGGTGGGCTCGATATGATGAAGCAGGACCGCCAGAACCGCCAAAGCGCGCAGACCCTGAACATGCGCGATCATGCGTCGCTGCATAAATTGAGATTGGAGATGCGGCCCCTCGCGCATCCGTCACGATGGGCAGAGCCTGAGGCGGTGAGCCAGTTATGATCCGTTAATCAGGCTGGCTAATCCCAGCGCTAGCTCGGCTTACTTCCAATCGCCCGACAGTATGAAAGGTGCCCAGAAGAACGGGTTGGATTTGTCCGATTGGATCATCGTGATTTGCGCCCGGCGTAATGCGGCCGCTTTAGTCAGACCATCGCGCGTGAATCCCGAATAGAATTCGATCATCAGATCCGCCGTTGCGTCGTCCGATACGTTCCAAAGCGTCGACATCACGGCGTCCGCCCCCTTGTTTTGGATCAGCGCGCCGAGACCTTCGACTTCGAGACCAGTTCCCTCGCCTGCCAGCCCGGTGCTGCACGCTGACAGAGTCACCAACTCCACCCCGCGAAATCGCATAGCGCCCGAAAAGCTAATCTCCGACAGCGTCAACCGCGTGCCATCTCCTAGGATCAGGAACGACTGGCTCGCATCGCCTGAATTCATCTGAAAATGGCTGGCGATATGAAGGATCGGCACGCGCTTGCTCAGCTCTTGCTCCAATCGCGCGCGCGTAAAGTCGCGGTTGAGCGTAACTTCGCCGGTAAGCACGCCCTTGTCCGATTGGTTCGCAAAAACAGCGGCCAGTTCGCGTTCCACAGCTGGCAATGGAGAGAATCCACTGACCGCCTGACTAAGGCCAAAGCCCGCGCCATTGGACGACGCGTCAGAGCCGTTGATGACGATGCCCGCTGACGGGGTGAAGCGCGCCAGCTCGAATTCTTCGACAACATAGTGCTCCCCATCGTAGAGCGCGGCGAAGGGGACGTAGCGCAGGCGCCCTTGCAGGTTGAGCATCAGTGTTTTGATTTCTGCGTCCCTCAGGTCCTGAGCAATAGGCGCGAACAGCGTGTCATGCAGAACCTTTAGCGTCGCCTGCACCTCGTCCTCGTCGGAATAGAGGATGCTCTCGCGCCCTTCGAACACCTGTTCAAACAGCGTTTCGCGTGCAATCGGCGATTGGCGATGGATGAAAGCGTCGGGGGTGATGACGAAGAAGCTGACGCTGTCGGGCAAAGCCACGATCTGAACCATCGCGACATCATCGCCCAGCCCAGCGACCAGGTCCTGCAAGCGATCGCTTTGTGCGACGTTGAGGGCCTCGGCCTCTTGCCGGATTTCGCTGTCTTCAAGCCCGCTGACCCCGGCCAGCCAACTATTCAATTGCTGGCGATATTGGGTATAGGCTTGGTCGGAGGCCTTTTGCAGCTGCGCGATTTTCTCGTCCGCCGCGCTCGCCTCACGCGCCTCGCGCAGTTCCCTTGCAATCAGACCAGGGCGTTCAAGCCATCCGCCAAATTGGCGCGACCAATCTTCCTCAGATGGCGTTGTCTCAAGGGTGAGATCGGCGGAATTGGACGACCCAGCGCGCAGGAAGCCGATGTATTCGGTCTGCTTGATCATCCGGCCCACTTGTTCGGCCTCAGCAAAGCGCCCCTCGCCCACCAGCCAGCTTTGCAGCCGCTCATATTGGCGCAGTTGCTGCGCGATAAAGGCCGCCTTTGCCTCATCCGGCAGATCGCGCATATTGGCGCGCACATTCTGGAGGATGTTGATCGCCTTCTTGTAGGCAAAGATCGACTGAGCGCGCGAGCCGTCCTCCAGCGCGATCAGGTCGCCGATGAGAAACCACACGGTGGAGCGGTCGATGTGATCGAGCGGAAGGATTGCGAACCGACGCGCCGCCAATTCGCCAACCCTTCGACGCGCAGCATCAAGGTCCTTGGTCTGGATCGCTATTGAGGCCAATTTGGCCAGCGCGCTCAGGGTTTCCGGGTGCGAAGCGCCGAAGATACGCACATAGCCTTGATGCGCGGAGCGATAGGCGTCGCGGGCCTCGCCAATCCGCCCATCGGCCCGCAGGGCCCGGCCAAGAAGACCACCGGATCGCAGAGCAAAAGTGCTGTCTGCTCCGCGTTGCTCAACGAAGGCATTGTGCACCACACGGATGGTGTCGACCGCCTGTTCGCCCCTTCCCGCCGCAATAAGAACGGACGCCAGCGCCGATCGCAGTTGCAGCGAGGTGGGATGGTCGGCACCCAACTGCTCCGTGCGATGTTCGATCGTCTCTTCAAGAAGTGGAACAGCCGCTTCGAATTGACCCGACTGAAACAGGATCTGCGCGAGGCTTTGACGAACATTGCCCACGCGAAAATGATTGGGCGGCAAAGCTTTACTGATCATGGCGTAAGCTTTGCGAGCCAGTGGCTCGGCGTCGCCGAAGCGCCCCTGCCGCGAGAGCAAGATGGCGAGGGAACGATACGCACTTGCCAGATCAAGCGCTTCGCCGTTGGTTTGCCAATACGGATCGGTAATTAAAGCCCGCAGCATAGCTCGCGCTTCATCGCGATCGCCCAGTAAGCTTTCGGCTTGCGCGCGCACAACGTGGCAGAACAGGTGATCGAGCGTTTCGGGAGACCGGGAAGCGTTTGACGGTTCCACGAAGCGAGTGAACACTTCGCGCGCCTCTTCGAACCGGTCGAGTTCAACCAGCGAGACACCTTGCGCGCAATATGCGTCTGCGAGGGCGCGGTTGTTGTTCGGGAGATTGGCCTCAACATATTCCACCAGCTCGATGGCGTGGGTAAGGGCCTCATCGGGCTGGCCGTCCTGAACCGTCTGCTGGACCAGCCGCAACAGCTCTTGGACACGGGGATCTTGCTTCTTTGAGCTGTGGAAGGATGGATCGATCCATCCGGTGTCCGTCGACGCAACAGGTGCCGCTTGCGCTGGGAACAGCGAGTTAAGCGTCAGTAGAACACCGGCTGTCCAACTCATACGCACCTCCCCAATCGCGCGCGAGAATGATGAGAAATCCCCGTTTTGGCAAGGCGAGCGGCTTGCGCGCGCCCTACAGCGACCAATCCACGCCGCTCGCGCCGCGCTCTTTGAGAAAAGCGTTGGTCTGACTAAACGGCTTGGACCCGAAAAAGCCGCGATGGGCGGAAAGCGGGCTGGGATGCGGGCTTTTGAGCACAAGATGATCCGCGGATCGCCCGAGGGCCGGCACACGGCTCGCTTTCTTCTGCGCGTGGCTGCCCCACAGGACAAAGACGCATGGGTCTGCTCGCTCGGCCACCGCCGCCACACACGCATCCGTAATGGCGTCCCACCCGCGCCCGGCGTGGCTGCCCGCCTGCGCCTGCTCCACCGTCAGCGTGTTGTTGAGCAAAAGCACGCCCTGCTCGGCCCACTTGGAAAGGTTGCCATGCGACGGGCGCGGCAGGCCGAGATCGCTCTCCAGCTCTTTGAACATATTCATCAAGGATGGCGGCGGCTTGACCCCCTCTTTGACCGAAAAAGCGAGGCCATGCGCCTGTCCCGGGCCGTGGTACGGATCCTGCCCCAGGATAACGACCTTCACCGCCTCAAGCGGGGTCAGCGCCAGCGCGGTCAGCCGTTCGCCACGCGGCGGGTAGATCACCTTGCCCGTGCCTTCCTCGGCTCGTAGCCATCCGCCAAGCTTGCGCGCCTCAGGGCTTTTGAGCGCCGGTTCAAGGACCGCGCGCCAGCTTTCGGGGATGTCGTCGCTTGCCATGCGATGAACCCTACTCTGCCAACGGTCAAACCCGCCACACAGCCCTTCCCTCCTATCCCCGATCCGCGTAAGGGCGTGGGCGATGACAGTGCATTTTCACGAAGAAGACCTGCCCGACGGTGTCCTTGAAGGAACCGGGGCCTTGGCCGTCGACACCGAAACCATGGGATTGATCACACACCGCGACCGGCTGTGCGTGGTCCAGATCAGTGATGGATCGGGCGATGAACATCTTGTTCGCTTTGGCGTGGGCAGCGAGTACGACGCGCCCAACCTGACGCGCATCCTGAGCGATCCGGGTCGGGTGAAGATCTATCACTACGCACGCTTCGATCTCGCGGCGATCCAGTATTATCTGGGCGTCATGGCCGCGCCGGTGTTCTGCACCAAGATCGCGAGCAAGCTGGTGCGGACCTACACCGACCGGCATGGGCTTAAGAACCTGTCGAAGGAATTGCTCGAGGTCGATATCTCGAAGCAGCAACAGAGCTCTGACTGGGGCGGGCCAGAACTGAACCACGATCAACGCGAATACGCCGCATCCGACGTGCGTTATCTGCACGCTTTGCGCGAAGAGCTGACCAAGCGGCTTGAACGCGAAGATCGTCTGCATTTGGCGCAGGCCGCTTACGAATTCCTGCCCACCCGCGCGCTGCTCGACATCGCCGGATGGGCCGACCGCGACATCTTCAGCCACGAGTGACCCGAGAAGCCTGACCATGGTCATCAAGCGGCGTATTGAAACTAGCGAAGCGAAGGAACTGCGCAGCAAGCGCCAGCACTTCGCCGCGCCCGGTGGTCGTCATGATAAAGTGGTGGGCTTTCTGGCGCGAGTGTTGCCGATCGGTGTTGGTATCTTAGCCGCCCTTATGGTCATCACCCCACTTTCCCCGCGCGGCGAAGTGAGCTTCCTGCTCGACCGCAACGAAGTGTCGGTCATTGATGAACGACTGCGCGTCGACAACGCCATGTATCGGGGGCGCGACGATACGGGCCGTCCGTTCTCCATCACCGCGGGCGACGCGGTTCAGCGCTCCTCCGCGGAAGGGCTGGTGCGGATGAACGATCTGCTCGCGCAATTGTTGCTACCCGAAGGGCCAGCGCGCCTGTCCGCCAAGGGGGGCACCTATTCCATCAACGACGACACGGTCGATGTCGATGGCGTGATCGAAATGCGCGCGGTCGATGGCTATCGCATGACCGCAAGCGGCGTGTCGCTCAACCTTGAAAAGCGCGAGATGACCGGCGAAGACGGCGTCGAAGGCGAGATCCCGGCCGGTACCTTCCGCGCGCAAAGGATGCGCGCCGACCTCGCCGCGCGTGAGCTGACGCTCGAAGGCAACGCGAGTTTACGCATCGTTCCCGGCAAAGTGAGAATGCCCCAATGACGACAACTCCCTTTCTCAAACGGTATGGCGCGCTGGCGCTCGGCTACGTTGCGGGCAGCTTTGCCCTGACAATCGCGCTGATGGGTGACATGGAATTGAACGCGCAGGTGGCCGGGTTTGGCTCGCACAACACCCGCGCACCGGTGAACGTCGACGCAGGGCGCATTGTGGCGCAGGATCGGCAGGACCGAGTTGTGTTTGCCGGCAATGTGGTGGTGACGCAGGCCAACCTCACCGTGCGTTCTCAGAGGATGCAGCTCAACTACATCAGCGCGAACGAGCTGGAATTGGAGCGCCTGACCGCGACCGGCGGGGTCACCGTCACACGCGGCAATGAACGCGCGACGGGCAACAGCGCTGTCTACGATTTCGGACGCCGTCTGATCACCTTGGCGGGCGATGTGAAGCTGACTCAAGGCGCAAACTCGCTCTCAGGGGGACGATTGGTGATCGACCTCGACACCGGCATTTCGAGCGTCGATGGACAGGCCTCCGGCGGGTCAAGCGCGATCGAAGGCTCACCCAATGGCCGCGTGCGCGGCACCTTTACCGTGCCGCAGACTGACGATCCGGAGAGCTAAGGAGCTCTAATAGGCGTTGTCGTGCTGAAGGACCCAAGCGGTCTTGACCACGATCTCCAGATCGCGCCGCAACGTCCATCCGGCGATATACTCCAAGTCCGATTGAAGTCGGTCCGTGAGATCCTTTTCTTCCTCGGTCGCGCCGCGATGCCCACGCACTTGCGCTAGGCCGGTCAGGCCGGGTTTGAGCGCGTGGCGCTGCCAATACGAACCATCGACCTCCCAGAAAAACTTGTTGTTCGCGCGGCTTCCCAAAGCGTGCGGGCGCGGGCCGACAATCGACATATCGCCCATCAAGACGTTCCACAGCTGCGGCAGCTCATCGATACTCGTACGCCGGATGAAAGCGCCGATGCGCGTCACCCGATCATCGTCGCGCGCGGTCGAACGCTTACCATCGTGATCAAGGCCCTCTTCGCGCATCGAACGGAACTTCACCATGTTGAAGAACTGGTTGCCCCGGCCAAGGCGGCGCTGAACGAACAGGATCGGCCCGCGATCCTCCAGCTTGATCCGCAGCGCGATAAACGCCAGCAGTGGCGACAGGACGACGAGCGCGGTGGCCGCAAAGGCCACATCGAAAGCGCGCTTCATCGCCCGTGCACGCAGGCCCAGCGGCCCGGTGGACACCACCATCGTCGTTTGATCACTGTCGTCGTAGCGATGCACCCCGACGGCGCCCAACGTGTGCGCGGTTTCGCTCACGATTTCGCCCTGCACGCCCGCCGATTTGAGCACAAAGGCCCAGCTTTCGTGGCGTTCGCGCGGGGTGCTGATCACGACCTTTTCCTGATTGCGCAGCAGTTTGCCCAGCCGATCCAGCATAAAGGGATCGTGCGCGGTCGGATCGAGGCCATAGGCCTTCGCCGAAACGCTGATCGCCTTGTCGAGCGTGAAGTCCGGCCCGCCATCCTGAATTACCAGCCGGTTGTTGACGCGCCCTTCCCAGAAGGTGTTGATCAGGAGCGGGATCATACGGCGGGTCATCGCCAAAGCGGAGCCGAAAAAGATCAGCCCCAAAGTCACCGAAACCCGCGAATATTCCGCCGTCGATTTGGTGTAGAAGGCCAGAAACGCGAGCAGCGCTGTCGACACCAACAACGCCACCATCGCCTGACGCAGCGCGAAGCTCCATTCGGCCAGCGCCTTCATCGAATAGGTCCGATTATACAGCGCGATGGTAAAATAGAGCGGCAGCAGCGCCTGCGCGGCGAGCATAATCTCGGGCTCCCACCAGCGCCCGTGATAGAGACGCGAGGCGAGCATGAAAGCGCCGTGGATCAGACCCGCGTCGAGCACCAACATAAGGATATACGCCCGCAAACGGCGACGCTCCAACGGAGCGGCCATTTTGCGCTCAACCATGTCAGGCTTGGCGCCCTCAAGCTGAACGCCGGGAAGTGTGTTCATCGTGGTGTGTCCCCCGCGCGGCCTGCACACGCCGCCTACGTGAATTACCTTATATGGGGATTTACACGCAAGTGGATCGATATTGCACCCGCGAAATCAGGGGCTGTCCCAGTCTAGACTGTTTCAGAAAGCTACCGCCGCGCGGCAAAGCGCGTGATTTCAGCCAGTTCCTGCGCCAGCAAGGTTTCCGCCGCCTGGCTATTGGCGAGCAAATTGCGATGCAGCGCGATCAGGCGCGGGATCAGCCGATCGAGCTTGCGCCGGGGCCAGCGAGCAAGCTGGGTGCGGATGTCGCGCTCTTCTTTCCAGAAGATGCCAAGCTGCGCTTTCTCGCCGCGGCTCAGATTGTCCAAGCTGCCGCGCGGGCCAAGCTTTGCGGTGATCTGCGCGATCTGGCTCGCCCGCCGCTCTATCGCGAGAAGCAAACCCACAGGGTTGAGGCCAAGCTCGCGCATCCGGTGTAGTTCGCGCGAAAGCTTGCCCGTCTCCCCACCCAGCACGGCGTTGACGAGGGGTTGGAAGCCGTCTTCCTCGGTTGCCGCGCCGATCTCGCCGTGATCTTCGACGCTTGCGGGCGCGGGCGATTGCGGGTCCGCGCCGACATACAGCGCGAGCTTATCGATCTCCGATTGGGCCAGCCGTACGTCGAGCCCTGCGGCGCGCGCGATACGTTCGGCCAAGTCCCCGCCCAGCCGTAGCCCAGCGGCGTCCGCCATTGCCCGCACGCTGGCCGCGACGCTCATCAGATCGGGCTGATAGAACATGCCCACCAGCGCATCGGGCCGCTTTTCCAGCAGCTTGGCGGTGCGCGATTTGTCGGTGGCGCTGGTTGCGACCACAATAACCGGAGCCGCGTCACCCGATCCCGCCTCGCCCGTTTCGATCAAGGTTTTGAGCGCGTCGTGCGCTTCATCGCCGGTGGCGCGCACAAAGATATGGCGGGTATCGCCGAACAAAGAGCCCGAGCGCGCTTCGTCGCCCAGCATGGCGGGATCGCGCTTCAAATCGCCGCCGGAAAGCTCCACGCGTTCGCCCGCATCGGGCAGCGCCGCGATTACCTTTTCGGCCGCCGCGCTCGCGCCTGCTTCATCGGGACCGCAGAAAAAGAATATCGAGGCCTTGTCCGCGCCGCGTGGCAGCCCGCAGGCAAAGTCCTTGGTCGCGGCCTTCATGAACCGCTGGCTTGGGTCGATCGCGCCTTTTCGCGCAGGGTCAGCGCCACGCGGGTCGCCATGCGTTCGGCCACTTCCTTGGTCAGGTTTTCAAGCGCGGTCTGCTCCGCGGCAATGGTCGCGTATTCGCTGGACACCACATCGATCCCCGCGTCGGAACCGGCGGTGGCGTCGAGCAGGATTTCGCCAGTGGCTAGGTCGATAAGCTGATAGCGCGTGCGGATAATCCGCCGTTCGCGGCTAATTGTGTCATCGTTGAGGACACCCAAGGCCTCCAGCGCGTCGTCAATCCGCACGTCGAGCCGATATTGCGGCGTGGTCGATCCGGCGGCTTCAAAACGTTCGACCAGAGCATTGCGCAGCAGCCACCCGCCGCGCCCGGGGATCGGCGGGACGTCGACTGCGGCCAAACCCGAAGTGACGGCCGCTCCCGTGGAACCGGCGTACATAGGCTGGAGCCCGCAAGCGGCGAGCGGCAGGGCTAGCGCCAGAAGTGCAATTGCAAGCGGTCTCATCGCAGCTTTCCCATCCTCGTCATGCTGAACTTGTTTCAGCATCCATCTCCAGCGCAGTGGTCGAACCTTGTAGCGGTGATGGACCCTGAAACAAGCATGCGCTGAGCTTGTCGAAGCGTTCAGGGTGACGTCGTGCGCAAATCTAGGTGACGATGTTCACCAGCCGGTCTGGCACGACAATAATCTTTCGGACTTCGGCCCCGTCCAAGGAACGTTGAACCTTTTCCGAAGCCAAGGCCAAGGCCTCCAAGTCCTGCTTCGCCGCTCCCTTGGGCGCGGTGATCGTATCGCGCAGCTTGCCTTTATGCTGGATCGCGATGGTGACCTCGTCCTCAACTAGCATGGCTGGGTCGTGCGTCGGCCACGCGGCGTCGGCGATCAGGCCCTCGCCAGCGCCTTGCGACCACGCTTCTTCCGCGAGGTGCGGCATCATCGGGCTGACAAGGCTCATCAGCGTGCGGATGGCGAAGTTTCGGCTTTCGCTTGGCTTGGCCTTCTCGGTGGCGCCGGTCAGCTCATAGATGCGTGCGACCGCCTTGTTAAAGCTGAGCGCTTCGATGTCCTGGGCCACCGCGACGATGGCCTGATGCGCCTTGCGGGCAAGGTCTTTGTCTTCGCCGGTAGCGGTGGTGTCGAGCTGTTGGAACAAGCGCCACAGGCGCTGCACAAAGCGGCCGCAGCCTTCGATCCCGTCTTGCGACCACGGCAGATCGCGTTCGGGCGGGCTGTCGGACAGCATGAACCAGCGCACCGCATCCGCACCATAATCCGCGATGATCGCGTCGGGATCGACGACGTTTTTCTTCGACTTGGACATTTTGACCACGCGGCCTGCGGTGACCGGCCCGCCGTCTTCGATGGCAACCCAATCCGCGCCGTCCTTGCGAACTTCGTCGGGGCTCAGCCAACTGCCATCGCCCAAAGCGTAGGTCTCGTGCGTCACCATCCCTTGCGTGAAGAGCGCCGCGAACGGCTCTTTCACGTCGAACTTGCCGATCCGCTCCATCGCGCGCGTCCAGAAACGGGCGTAGAGCAGGTGAAGGATCGCGTGCTCAATCCCGCCAATATAGTGCTGCACAGGCATCCACTTGGCGATCTCCGCCGGGTCAAACGGCGCGTCATCAGGCTGTGAGGCGAAGCGCAGGAAGTACCAGCTGGAGTTGACGAAGGTGTCGAGCGTGTCGGTCTCGCGCAGAGCGGGCTTGCCGCTGATCGGGCAGGTCGTGTGCTTCCACGTCGGATGGCGTTCGAGCGGGTTGCCCGGCGTGTCGAAATCGATGTCGTCAGGCAATTTGACCGGCAATTGATCCTTGGGAACCGGAACCGGGCCGTGATCGGGGCTGTGAATGATCGGGATCGGCGTGCCCCAGTACCGCTGGCGCGAAATGCCCCAATCGCGCAGGCGCCAGACGGTTGTACCCTCGCCCCAGCCGCTCGCTTCGGCTTTGGCGATCACATCGGCCTTGGCGTCTTCGACGCTCATCCCGTCGAGGAAGTCGGAATTGACGATCACGCCGTCGCCCGCTTCGGCTTCGTCGCCCATCGGGGCCTGAGCAAGGCTCACATCCTTGGCCACTACACGCCCGATTGGCAGCTCGTATTTGGTCGCGAATTCGAAGTCGCGCTGATCATGCCCCGGCACGCCCATCACCGCGCCGGTTCCGTAATCCATCAGCACGAAGTTCGCGATGAAGACCGGAAGTTCGGTGCCGGTGAACGGGTGCTTAGCTGTGATCGGGGTCTTGTAGCCCAACTTCTCCGCCGTCTCGAGCGCGGCGGCGGTGGTGCCGCCTTTCTTACATTCGTCGATAAAGGAGGCGACCTTGGGATCGGCGACAAGTGACTGCGCAACCGGGTGATCGGCGGCGACCGCGACAAAGCTCGCGCCGAAGATCGTATCGGGACGCGTCGTGTAAACCGGTAGTTTCGCGCCGTCTGAAAGCTCAAACGAGAACTCGAGTCCCTGGCTCTTGCCGATCCAGTTTTCCTGCATCAGGCGGACCTTGTCAGGCCAATCTTTCAGCTCGCCCAACCCTTCGAGCAAGTCATCAGCGAAATCGGTGATCTTCAAGAACCACTGATCCAGCTTGCGCTTCTCAACTTCGGCGCCCGAACGCCAGCCTTTGCCGTCAATCACCTGTTCGTTGGCGAGCACGGTCATATCGACCGGGTCCCAGTTCACCTCCGAAGAACGGCGAAACACCAGACCCGCTTCGTACAGGTCGAGGAACAGCGACTGTTCGTGGCCGTAATATTCGGGATCGCAGGTCGCAAATTCACGCGTCCAGTCCAGCGCAAAGCCGATGCCTTTAAGCTGTTTCTTCATGCCTTCGATATTGGCGTAGGTCCATTCGCCGGGGTGAACCTTTTTCTCCATCGCGGCGTTTTCCGCCGGCATGCCGAACGCGTCCCACCCCATCGGGTGGAGCACTTCGTGGCCCTGCATCTTCTTAAAGCGCGCCAGCACATCGCCCATCGTGTAATTGCGCACGTGGCCCATATGGATGCGGCCCGATGGATACGGGAACATCTCAAGGATGTAGCTCTTGGGCTTTTCAGAGTGCGAATCGGCGGTGAAGGTGCCCGCCTCTTCCCACGCACGCTGCCAGCGCCCGTCAGCGAAAGACGGATCGAATCGAGTGTCGGTCATTTGAAATCGCTCTTATGCGAGGGAAAACGTGGCCTTGGCTCAAGGCCCGACAATCTGCCGTGGGTTCTTAGCCCTGAATGGCCTTGCGGCGCAGATCGCGGGCCTTGGTAAGGATAATGTCCTCAAGCTTCTGGACCGTCGCGGCTTGCACCGGCGCGTCGACCCAATTGCCGCTCTGCGCAACCTGACGAATGGCCGACACGCGCAGCGCGTCGGCCCGCAGGTCCTGGTCGAGGATCGTGACGGTCATTTTGACGCGCTCTTCGGGGTTGGCCGGGTTCGCGTACCAATCGGTGACGATCACGCCCCCATTGCTATCCGCTTGAAGAAGCGGGGCAAAGCTGACGGTGTCGAGCGCAGCGCGCCAGAGATAGGCGTTGACGCCGATCGCGTTGACTTGCGCGGATTGCAGCTCGGTTGTGGGCTGGTCGCGGCCTCCACACGCGGCGAGGGTCGCGATAGCAGCAATAGCAAGCGCGGCGCGCGGGACGGCAGTGGTGGCGATAGGCACGGCGAATGAATTCCTCATATGGTTTGGATGCATCCTATAATGCGCGTGCGCGTTGCGGCAAGGCCTGCGAACGCAAGCTGAACAGCTGCGCTGCGGGGCTAGGCCAAGACAGAGCATGTGTGAACCGAGCCACAGGTTGCTTGATTCCGTAACGGCACGACAAAGAAGAGTTTGCGTAAAGCGCTGTCACAATTGTAACACTTCGAGTCGGTAGGGATCTAAAAGTCGCTCTCAGGTGCTGTTCAGGCAAATTCTGATACGCGGTTTTGAGATTAGATGGGAGCAAAGTGAACCATGTCACGCCGCGCACAGGCCGGAACGACCAGGCAGCTTAAACTGCCGGTTGCCGCTGCGTGCGCTGCCTTCATGCTGGCTTTGCCGACGGCCAGCTTGGCAGTGGTTGGGCTTAACCTCGACTACGAAAAGACCGCAGCTCCCGCGCTTGACCTGTTCACGCCCGCTTCGGTTGACCCCGAACTTGCCGCGCGGATTAGAGAAGCCTCTGATGGCAACGGTCTGCGTTTCACGCCCGCTGGCGCCAATTCCGAAGCGCAAGCGCGCACGGTGACTGTGGCAGTGCGCGTCGATAACGACACGGCGAAGGCGATTTCCGTGCGCGACGCGGCGAAATCAGTCCCTGGAGTTGGCGAAGGCGTCGCTGCGCTCGATACGGCGCGTTTCAACCTCGGCACTGCGCGCGGTTATCAAAGCTTCACTCGGACGATCTCGTTGCCCGATTCGGTTCGCCGCCTAAGCATGCCAGACCTGTCCGAGTTCGAACCGCTTCAACCGACATTTGAAGACAAGCCTAGTCGCCTTCAGGCGCGCATTGGACTTGAGGATGAGCGCGTCGCGGGTCGTTCGGTCAACACACTCGATGATCGTGGCACGCAGACGGTCGATCTGGGTGGTTCGTTCCGCCTTTCGTCCAAAGTCGATGTGACCGCCGGCGTGCGCATCAACCAAGAGCGCGAGCGGCTTGGTCCGCTAACCGATTCGCTGCAGGACAACCAAGCCGTCTATGTCGGCACGCAGATCAAGTTCTGACGCCTGATAGGGCGAGCAATTTTCTAGAACTTTAGTGGAATGAACCCTGCTTCTGCAGGGTTTTTTGTTGCCTGACGCTACGGCACCGCTACCCTCGCGCGGGCACAATCGGGAGGGATCATCATGAGCCGAGTAGCCATCGTCACCGGAGGCACCCGCGGGATCGGGGAAGCCATCTGTCAGCGCCTCAAACGGCAAGGCCACACCGTCATCGCCAACTACGGCGGCAACGACGATAAAGCGGCTGCCTTCACCGAGGCGACCGGCATCGCTTCGGCCAAATGGGACGTGGGCGATCACGAAGCGTGTCTTGAAGGCTGCGCTAAGGTCGTGGAAGAGCATGGTCCCGTTGATATTGTCATCAACAACGCGGGAATCACCCGCGACGGCACGCTCCACAAAATGAGCTACGAAGACTGGAACGACGTCATGCGCGTCAATCTGGGCGGGTGCTTCAACATGGCCAAAGCGACCTTCCCCGGCATGCGCGAGCGCAAGTGGGGCCGGATCGTCAATATCGGATCGATCAACGGGCAGGCGGGCCAATACGGGCAGGTCAATTACGCCGCGGCCAAGTCAGGCATCCACGGCTTCACCAAAGCGCTCGCGCAGGAAGGCGCGAAATTCGGCGTCACCGTCAACGCTATCGCGCCGGGCTATATCGACACCGATATGGTCGCCGCTGTTCCTGAGCCCGTGCTCGAAAAGATCGTCGCCAAGATCCCCGTGGGCCGCCTCGGCCAGGCGGAAGAGATCGCGCGGGGCGTCGCGTTTTTCACCAGCGAGAACGGCGCTTTCATGACCGGCTCCACTATGAGCATCAATGGCGGCCAACATATGTACTAGTCTGCACCAGCGGCCGATTCGGCGAAGAGAGGGCAGACATGGAAATTACAACGCACAACCCGACCGAGTGGCTGACCCATTTCGGGCTTAACCACGCGGTCGAGGTCAGGGGAGGCGAGCGCACGCTCTACCTTTCCGGTCAAACCTCTTCGGATGCGGATGGAGAGCCGCTGCACCCCGGCGATCTGGTTGCGCAGTTCCAGACCGCTTGGGACGAGCTGCTCAAATCGCTCTCTTCCGCCGATATGACCCCCGCCAATCTGGTCCGGCTCAACATCTACACGGTGGATGTGCCTGCCTTTATGGAAGCGGCGGAAGCGATAGTGCCGATCTACGCAGGGTCCGGCGCGCAGCTAAGCGCCACTCTTTTGGGTGTGCGCGAGCTGTATCATCCCGATATCCTTATCGAAATTGAAGGCACAGCGGTCGCTTGACTAGGGGCGCATCGCGCCAATCCTTTGCGATGCGTTAACCCTTCTGCGCTAGGTTTTCTTCACTGTAACGCGAAGTGGGGCCAAAAGCAGGAAAGGCTTGCGATGAGCAACGTGCAACCGCAGTCCATCATACGAAACGCGGCGTCGAACAACGCTTCGCCCAAGCCCGAACTGCGCAATACGTCCTCCCTGTTGCGCAGCGCCAAGGTGGTGTGCCGAACAGGCGAATATATCTGCCTGATGCGCGACGTGTCCGAAGACAGCATCCACCTCAGCTTTCTCCACGAAGCGCCTGCCGAACCGCGCATCATCCTTATACTCAGCAACGGCCACACTCACCCGATCCAGCGCATATGGGCGGGCGAGCGGCAGGCGGGATATCGCTTCGCCGCACCGATTGACCTCGACAAGTTCTTGCAGGAGCGCACCCCCTTCGCCGTGCGCCCCGTACGCCTCTCGATTCGCGCCTCGACTCGGGTGGTGGACAGCAGCCAAAGTCACGTTGCGCAGCTGATCGACATAAGCACGCATGGGGCAAAGTTTGAATGCGCCGCCCAACTGGCGCCGGGCCGTGAGATCACATTTCAGGCGCACGCCATGGAGCCGTTATTGGGTGAAATTGTCTGGTCCGACGCCGATGGCGAGCATTTGCAAGTCTATGGCCTGCAATTCCGCCAACCCCTCACGTTGCGCCAATTGGCAGAGGGGAGCCTGCGACTGCAGCCCTTCAGCGCGCCAGTCCACGGCGGCTTTGACGGGGCGCCCTCGCGAGAGCAGGCGGCTTAACACCGGAACCGCGACGCGATCATGCGGGTTGGTGTGCAGATGACAGCGAACCTCCCAGCATGAAATCGGCACCCGAACTTACCGAGGCCGAGCAAAGCGCTATCGTCGAAATGGCTCTAAGCGATCACGTGGCGTTCTCGCAGATCGAGGCGCAATTCGGCCTGGGAGAAAGCGCGGTCAAAGCGCTTATGCGAGCGCGCCTCAAACCCGGCAGCTATCGCGCGTGGCGCAAACGGGTTCGGACTTTCTCCGACCGACGCGAGCGCTATAAATAAACGCTCATGCCGACTGAACCGCCATCTGAAACGCCGCCCTACCACCCACCTGTCAAACGCTCGATCGCGATTGCGGGGCACAAGACGTCGATCAGCCTCGAACCGGTGTTCTGGGATGCCCTGCGCGAAGCCGCCGCGCGTGAAGAAGTGCCGATCAGCGCGTTGGTCGCACGCATCGACGCGGAACGGATACAGGCGGATACCCCTCCGGGACTGGCGAGCGCCATCCGCGTGTGGCTGGTATCGAATGGGTGAGCGCGGCTAGTCCCGCTCTGGCAGAGTCGCAGGACGCACCGCTCTAACCGTGTAGCGTCCCGGTTTAAGCGCCATTTTCACATCCTCGCCCGGCTCCACCCAAACACGATCCACCGGCACCGCTTCGAACGGCTCGCCCTCAGCGAAGGCTTCGATGATGAGCGTCTCTTGCGCGCTGGCGTAGGGTTCGGGGATATCGACAGCTTGCTCTCCATCAGCGAAACGCCAATCGGAGCGGCCGTGGCCAAAGCCGTGGACCGGGTGATCGACGATCAGGTCGAAGAGACCCGCGTTGCGCTCAGGCGCTTGAGAGAGTTGCACTTTGTCGGAACTGCCCCGGCAGACAGTTTGCGCTATGGTGAGGGGATCGACGCCTGTCATACGTTTGAGGCGGGCCGCCATCCAAGACGTGTCAAAGCCATCGCCGCGCTTGGTCTCATTCTCGCGAGCGTGCGCGTAGCCGACATGCACGACAAGCTTTTCGTCTGGGCCCATGGTTTTCAGCAATGCGGCAAGGTTTTCAGCCTGCGCCTGTTCGCGCGAGGCAATTTGCTCGTCTAGAGACTTGGGGCGTTCACGCTCTGGATCGTAGGGCTGCTCGTACGCAGCCAAACGAAACCCCAGTTGCTTGGCCGTGCGAACCATTGCACCAAAGGCGGGCTCTCTCAGATAATATCCGTCGCTGGCGCGTGGATAGGATAGATCGGCGCTATGCTCGACTGGATCGGCTTCATTCTTGAGGTTCTGGAAGGTCTCGGCGGCAAACACGGTGTAGCCGAGCGGTCGAAGCCGTTCGATGAGGTGGCGTGAGAAGTCGCGGTGGAGAGTGACTTCGTGGCTTTCGTTTATGATGACAATACGCGTTGCAGCGGCGCGTGCGGCGATGGCGTCAAGCGCAGCTTCTGTGCCCTTGGTCCCGCCCTCAAGAGCCTTGCATGGGCGTGCCTCGTATTCGTCCGATCCGGCCTTCGCGCCCAAATCCTCTCGCCCCAGCATGCTCCAGCCTTGCGCCAGAATACCGGCGGCGCCGGGACTGTCGCGATAGGCTTGGGGAACCTCCGGGCGCAGGTAAATGTAATCCTGCTCGGTTTCAGTCGCTTCGATCGGCGGCCCGCTGACGATCAGTTCAACCCCGCCGGCCTCGCTATCCTGCGCGAGCGCCCATCCCGATACGCTTAGCGTCCACGCGCCTAAGATCGCCGCGGCCAGCCTCAATCGTCCACCCGCTCGATATCCGCGCCGACCAGTTGGAGCTTCTCTTCCAATCGTTCGTAACCGCGATCGAGGTGGTAAATGCGGCGGACCTGCGTCTCGCCCTCGGCGGCCAAAGCGGCGATGATCAGGCTCATCGAAGCGCGCAGGTCGGTCGCCATCACTTCGGCGCCGGTCAGATCCACCGGGCCTTTGACGATGGCGGTGCGGCCTTCGGTCGCGATATCCGCGCCCATTCGCGCGAGTTCGGGCACGTGCATGAAACGGTTTTCAAAGATCGTTTCCTTGAGCACGCTGGTGCCTTGCGCCTTGCACAACAGACTCATCAACTGGGCCTGCATATCGGTGGCAAGTCCCGGAAACGGCGCGGTGGTGAGGTCGGTGGGCTTAAGCGCGCCATTGGAGGCGACCGTCACGCCCTTTTTGTCTTCTTCGACATGCAACCCGATGCTTTGCAGCGCGTGGAGCGTTGAGGCCATGTCGTGCGCGCTCGCACCTTCCAGCCGCACATCGCCGCCGGTGATCGCCGCCGCGCAGGCGTAGGAACCCGCTTCGATCCGGTCGGGCATCACCTTATACGTCGCGCCGTTGAGGCGCTTGACGCCGTGGATCGTCAGGTCAGACGTCCCGATACCCTCGATCTCCGCGCCCATCGCCACGAGGAGATTGCACAGATCGACAATCTCGGGCTCGCGCGCAGCGTTGAACAGGCGACACGTGCCGTTGGCCAGCACCGCCGCCATCACCGCGTTTTCCGTCGCGCCCACGCTGACGACCGGGAAGTCGAATTCGCCGCCCGGCAGGCCGCCATCGGGCTGCATCGCTTTCACATAACCCTGCGCGAGTTCGATCTCAGCGCCGAAAGCCTCAAGCGCCTTAAGATGCAAATCGATCGGGCGGTTCCCGATGGCGCAACCGCCCGGCATCGAGACGGTTGCCTCCCCGCTGCGCGCCAACATGGGGCCGAGCACCAGGATCGACGCGCGCATCTTGCGCACCAGATCGTAGGGCGCGACCGTGGAGGTAATGCGGGTCGCCTCCAAACGCATAGTGCGCCCGAAATCCTCAGGCCGCGTACCCTGAATGGCGGTGGTCACGCCGAACTGGTTCATCAGGTGCTGGAACCCGTCAATATCCGCCAGCCGCGGCAGATTGCGCAATGTCACCGGTTCTTCGGTTAAGAGCGCGCAAGGGATGAGCGTAAGCGCCGCGTTCTTGGCGCCCGAAATAGGGATAGTCCCGGAAAGGCGGTTGCCGCCTCGAATAAGCAATTTGTCCATAAACAGCCCATACCGCACCCAAGCTTTCACGCAACTGACGCGCAGGGCTGCTTAACGAGATTTGTGCACTGCGATATTGACCTCACCCACCCCAGGCGGCACGGCGCAAAGAGAAAAGGTCGCGCGAGATTGAGGAACATGTGAATGACCAGCGAAACGCGTAAACCCATCAAGAAGGCCGTATTTCCTGTAGCGGGCCTCGGCACCCGCTTCTTGCCCGCCACCAAAGCGATTCCGAAGGAATTGCTGCCCGTCGTTGACCGGCCTCTGATCCAATACGCCGTCGACGAAGCGCGCGAGGCGGGGATCGAGCAGATGATCTTCGTCACCGGCCGGGGCAAGACCGCCATCGTCGAACATTTCGACGTCGCCTACGAACTCGAAGACACGATGCAGAGCCGGGGCAAGGATATGTCCGTGCTCGAACCCACGCGCGCGACGCCGGGCGATATCATCACCGTGCGCCAACAGGTTCCGATGGGCCTCGGTCACGCGATCTGGTGCGCGCGCGCGATTGTCGGCGATGAGCCCTTTGCCATCTTCCTTCCCGACGAGTTGATGATCGGCAAGAAGGGCGGAACTGGCTGCATGAAGCAGATGGTCGAAGCCTACAACGAAGTTGGCGGCAACCTCATAAGCGTTCTCGAAGTGCCGATGGAAGAAGTGCCGAGCTACGGTGTGATCGATCCGGGCGCAGAGAACGGCGCGCTGACCGAGGTTAAAGGCCTCGTCGAGAAGCCGCCTTTGGAAGAAGCGCCGTCGAACAAAATCGTCTCGGGCCGCTACATCCTTCAGCCTGAGGTGATGCGCACGCTGGAGACCCAAGAAAAAGGTGCGGGCGGCGAGATCCAGCTGACCGATGCGATGGCCAAGATGATCGGCGACCAGCCGTTCCACGCGGTGACCTTTGACGGCAACCGCTACGATTGCGGCAGCAAGCTGGGCTTTGTTGAAGCCACTCTGGCGCTCGCGCTAGAGCGCGAGGACATGGGCGACGAAGTGCGCGCGATGGCTCAGCGTTTGCTGGGATAAAGCGGCATCTACCACGAACAAGAGACCCCGGCCAGCGAGGAGCTGACCGGGGTCTCTTGTTTTGGCACGAGCCGTGGGCTCTACTCGGCCGCTTCGTCCGTGCCGAGCTCGCCCAATTCATCGTCCTGCGAAGGCTCGTCGTTGAGGAAGGTCAGCTTCGACACCGCTTCCTCAACCGCGTTGGGATCCTTCGCCGCCGCTTCGGCGAGGCCGCCGAGCGAGGAGCCATCGAGGCCCAGCTCTTTCATCAACCCGTCGAGCACTGGCGCCTGCGCGCGGTAAGCGAGCGCGGCGGAGACCGCGTCGTTGGCGAGGTTGCCTGAGCCCTTGCCGCCCGGTGCGCCGCCATCGTTGGCTGCGCCGCCAGCGCTGCCTCCGTTGGTGAGGCCATCGACCTGCACGATCTTGATGGAATCGATCGCTTCCATCGGTTTGGCGCTTTCCCGCACAACCTCGGGCAGGACCTTGAGCAGCGCGAGCTTGGTCTGGAGGCTGATCTGATCCATTGAGAGGATGTTGGCCGCCTCGTTGACCGCTTGCTGACCCGCCGCTTCAACCTCGAAGCGCACTCGGTCGGCTTCGGCGCGCAGGATTTCGGCGTCCGCGTCACCCTTGGCTTCGAGCCTTGAGGCTTCCGCACGGTTGAGCGCTGCATCCTTTTCCGCTTCGGCTTCGACCTTGATGCTGATCGCGTCGCGCTCGGCTTCCTTGGCCGCTTCGATCAGTTCGATCTTCTTGGTACGCTCGGCCACTTCGCTTTCGCGTGAGGTGACAACCTGTTCCTCGGCGGCGACCGCTTTGGCGCGCGCGGCGTCGGCTTCGGCCTTGGCCTGGCTTTCCTCGCGCGATTTGTTTTGAACCGCGATCTGCTGTTCCTGACGGGCGATTTCGAGCGCGCGAACCTGATCGATCCGGGCCTCTTCCACGGTGCGGTCGGCTTCGATCTGCTGGCTATCGACCTCTTTCTTGGCCTGAATGCGCGCGGCTTCCGCTTCGCGTTCGCGCTTGGCCTGTTCGCTCGCGATCTCGGCCATTTGCGAGGCGCGGCGGATTTCCACTTCGCGCTCCTGACCCAGACGCGCGTATTCCTTGTCGCGCCCGATTTCAAAGCTGCGGCTGTCAGCCTCGAGGTTCTTGGTCTCCATCTCAACGCGCGTGTCCTGCTCGATATCGTTGCGCAGTTTCTTGCGTGCCTCGATCTGTTCGGTCAGCTTGGTCAAACCTTCGGCGTCAAACGCGTTGTTCGCGTTAAAGTGTTCGATGCTGGTCTGGTCGAGACCGGTGAGCGAGACCGATTCCAGCTCCAACCCGTTCATCGCCAGATCGTTGGAGGAGACCTGCTGCACCTTTTGAACGAAATCGGCGCGCTGTTCGTGCAGCTCGTTCATGCTCATGCCCGCCGCGACCGAGCGCAGCGCGTCGACGAATTTGCCTTCGACCAGATCTTTGAGCATTTCGGGCTGCATCGTGCGTTGGCCCAGCGTTTGCGCGGCCATGCCGATTGCGCCCGCGTCGGGCCGCACGCGGACGTAGAATTCCGCTTTTACGTCGATCCGCAGCCGGTCGAGCGTGATCAGCGCCTCTGCGTCCTTGCGCACCACGCTGAGCACTAAGGTGTTCATGTTGACCGGCATGGTTTCGTGAAACACCGGGAAGACCAGTGCGCCGCCGTTCATGACGACTTTCTCACCGCCTACGCCGGTGCGGACAAAGGCGGTTTCCTTCGACGCTCGGCGGTAAAGCGTGGTTAGGAACACGAAGATTGCCACCACCATAATTATGATGACGCCAACAATGATTCCGATATCGATGAGGGATTCCATATTTTCTCCTGTCCAATCTGTGTGAACCCGGCGGCGCTTAGGCCAAGGGGACGGGGAGGCGATTACGGGGCGCGCCTCCCAAACTCATAGGCCCGTGGCCTTAGTCCAATTGCAGCGTCGGGCTTTCGTAGTGTACGGCAAAGAAGGTCTCACCTTCGCGCCGGACGAGCAAGACCGTTTGGCCTTCGCTCATGACGGTGTCCGGATTGTGGGGTTCGACCATAACGAAATGGGGATGTCCGAAGACGTCGATGACTTTGGATCGCGCGGGGGAGCCGCGCCGTGCGGTGCCGATCTGGATTTCCGCATCGCGCCGGACCAGCGTGTCGAGCCCGACCGCGCTGGTTTCGTCCTGTGGCAGCAGCTTGGCCAGCGGGCGCGTGAGAGCGCCGTTGATCGGCAGCGAGGCAATGCCAGCAAGACCAGCGGCAGCAAGCGGGTCAAACGGAATGCCCAAAAGGGCAACCGACAAGGCCTGACCGGAAAAACCGATCACCGCGAATACAAACATCAGTAACATCAGCCAGATAAGAAACGGCACTTTGCCAAGGCCCAGGAGGCTGAAAACCCCTTCGGCCCATCCTGCTGAGGTCAGCGCGTCGGGATCGACATCGATCTCAATATCGGCTTCCGCCCCTTCGAACAGATCGCCCAGACCAAATATTTGCAGCGCGCTGATAATAACAAGCGCAATAAGAGCGATCAAGAAGGGAAGGTTATAGTCCGCGAGTAAAGTCATCCTATTTCGGCCAGCAATGGGCCTGCCGCGAAAATCGCAACATCCTTTCGTTCAGTTTTTGCCATGCGCTGATTATTACCACATATTGTTCCATATTGGAAGAAAAATCGGTTCATTTAGCATTCATTTCGTCTGACTTTTCGAAAATTTTGCTACAGACGCACAATATTTCGCGCTTCAGGCTGGCTTGAAGGAAAGCGGCAGCGTCTTGAGCCCACCGACAAAGGTGCTTGTGGCGCGCCTTGGTTCACCCGCCAGTTCCACCGTTTCAATGCGATCAAGCAGCGTTTCAAACAAGATGCGCATCTCCAATCGCGCTAAGTGTAGCCCCAGGCATTGATGCGCGCCTGCTCCAAAGGCCAAGTGGCGATTAGGCGAACGCGCAGCGTCGAACCGGCGAGGATCCTCGAACTGGTCAGGGTCGTGATTGGCCGAGACGTAATTGATCATCATCCAGTCGCCCTTGCGGATCGTCTGGCCGCCCATCTCCAAATCCTCGGCCGCGGTGCGCATAAAGTGCTGCACCGGGCTGGTCCAGCGGATCGCCTCCTCGACAATGCCGGGAAGCAAAGACCGGTCAGCGCGCACCTTCGCCCATTGCTCGGGATCCTGCGCGAGCGCTTGCATGGCTCCGGCGGTCGAGGCGCTGGTCGTGTCGTGCCCGGCCGTCGCGACGATGATGTAGTACCCCGCCATGTCGCGCGGCGGCAGCGGCTTTCCATCGACCAGAGCGTTGGCGATCACGCTCGCAACATCATCGGTGGGGTTGGCCCGGCGCGCTTCAGCGAGCTCGGCAAAGTAGCCTTCGAAACTCTGCACCGCGCCCGCGACCAGCTGCACCACCTGTTCAGGCGTCATGTTCTCCATGCCGGTGCCCGAAAGGTCAGCATCCTGCCCGCCAAACAATTGCTGCGTCAGCATCTGCATGCGCGGCTCATCCTCTGGCGGCACGCCGAGGATCTGCATGACCACGCGCAAGGGATAAGGGCCGGACACGTGCTCCACAAAGTCGAGGTCAGGGCCCTTCTCGACCATCGCGTCCACAGTCCGTCCGGCGAGAGCGCGGATCTCATCCTCAATCTGTTTGAGGTTGCGCGGCATGAACCAGTCCTGGGTCAGCTTGCGATATTTGGGATGGATCGGCGCGTCGAACACGACCAGCGAATCCACCAGCATATTCGACCCCGTCGCCGCGCGGCTGAACTCGGTCGCCTGCTTGGTTGCGAACACCACGGGTTTGGGGTTGTTCAGGAAGGTCGCGTTGTCCTTCGAGATGCGCATGACATCGTCATATCGACTGATGAACCAGAACGGCTCGAACAGGTCGGGATCTTCGGGCACCACTTTGGCAACCGGCATCGCGGTGCGGATGTGATCGAACGTGTCGAGCAGGCCGTCCCATTCGCTATAAGCGTGCGGATCGATGACCGCTTTAGCGAGCGGCGTCGGAAGAATGGCCGGATCGCTCGCCATTATACGTTCTCCCCCAATGATCCCCGGGCCTTAGCTTCGTATTCGTCGCGCAGTTCGCGTTTGTAGAGCTTGCCGTTGGCTTCGCGCGGCAATTCGGGGCGGAAATCGAACAGCTTGGGCATCTTGATGCGCGCGAGGTTGGGCGCAAGGAAATCGCGCAGTTCTTCCTCAAGAGCCTCGCCCGCGACGCCCATTTCTATGGGCTGCACCACCGCGACGACCTTCTCGCCAAGGTCGGGATCGGGCGCGCCGATCACGGCGGCGTCCATCACCTTTTCGTGGGTGACCAGCAGGTTCTCGATCTCTTGCGGGTAGATGTTGACCCCGCCCGAAATGATCATGTGGCTCTTGCGATCGGTGAGGAACAGGAAGCCGTTCTCGTTCACATGGCCGATATCGCCCAGCGTCATCCAGCCTTGCGCGCTCATGGCTTCGGCGGTCTTGGCGTCGTCCTTGTGATAGGTGGGCAGGCGATCGTTCTCGAAATAGATAAGGCCATCTTGCCCAGCGAGAAGCTCCTCGCCATCGGGGCCGCAGACATGCAGCTTGCCGTAGATCGGAACGCCCACCGTGCCGGGATTGGCGAGCCACGCCTCGCTGTTGGCGAAGGTCATGCCGATCCCTTCCGAACCCGCGTAATATTCGAGCACAATCGGACCCCACCAATCGATCATCTCGCGCTTAATCGGGACCGGGCACGGCGCAGCGGCGTGGATCGCGCGTTGGTGGGTCGACAGGTCGTAGCGAGTGCGGATTGCCGGATCGAGCTTGAGAAAGCGCACAAAGTGGGTGGGCACCCATTGGCTGTCAGTGACCTTGTAGGTCTCGATCGCTTTGAGCGCCTCTTCGGGTTCGAACTTCTCCATCACCACGACCGTGCCGCCAAGACGGTGCACCACGGAAGACCACCCAAGGGGGGCCGCGTGATAGAGGGGCGCGGGCGAGAGGTAGACCATCGATCCGTCAGCGGGCCAACCGAAACCCATCGTCGCAAGCCCCATCAGCGGCACCGGCGCTTGCGGATCAGGGGTCTCGGGCGGCGGCGGTTTCACACCTTTGGGGCGACCGGTCGTGCCACTGGAATAGAGCATGATGAGCCCGGCGGTCTGATGCTCTGGCGCCTCGGCGCTGTACCGTGCCAGCTCCGCTGCGAAATCATCCTCGCCGCCGCTATCGGCGACGAGGATTTCGAGATCGGGGCACCCTTCGCGGATCGCGTCGAGTGTGTCGGCATAGCGGGTGGAGGTGACGAGGAAACGCGCTTCGCTGTCTTTGAGGATATAGGCGACTTCTGGCCCGGTCAGGCGGGTCGACACCGGGACCAACATCGTGCCGACACGCTGCGACCCCCAATTGAGCACGTAGTATTCCGGACGGTTTTCGAGCAGCACCGCGAAAGCGTCGCCCCCTTTATCGCCCTCTTTCTCGTTGGGCCCCATACCGCGCGCGCGCAGCAAATGGGCAAAGCGGTTGGAGGCCGCCTCCATCTCGCCATACGTCATTCGCTCGCCAGAGCCGGTCATGATGATGGCAGGATGATCGGGGCGCGCCGCGGCGTGCGCGATGGGGTGCAGGCTCATGTCTCTCTCCTCGCATCGGCGAGGCTATGGGGCGTGCTGCCTCCACCTCGCGCGATCTGTCTCTCTCAGACAGAAACCTAACGCGGCGCGATGCGCACTCAAGCGAAATCGGAGCAAAAATGCGGGGGTGTGAGCCGGAAGCTCCGAGCACAAAAAAAGGCGGCGGGATTAACCCGCCGCCCAAACTCGGACACCCTCTCCAATGTCCGACCCGCTTCCAGGCGGGTTAACTGTTCTTTGCGTTCAGATCACTGGCCACCTTGGCCGGATTGAACGCCGGGACGCTTGCGTCCGTTTGCGTTGGCGACGCTTTCGACACCCGTCGGCGCGCTTTGTTCGCTCCCTTTCATATAGGGAATTGGATTGACTGCAACCCCATCCACGCGAACTTCGTAATGCAGGTGCGGCCCGGTCGAGCGTCCGGTGGAACCAACATAGCCGATCAGGTCGCCTTTTTTGACGGCTTGGCCATCAGCGACGACCATGCGCGACAAGTGGGCGTAGCGGGTCTGAAGATCAGCGCCGTGCTCAAGATAAATGACCAGGCCGTAGGTGCGCGAACGGTCCGCTCGCGTCACTTCGCCATCAGCGGTCGCGTAAACCGGTGTCCCAGTCGGAGCCGCGAGATCGATTCCTTTATGAGCTTTGCGCCTTCCCAAAACGGGGTGAACCCGCATGCCGTAACCGCTCGACATGTAGCCCGCGTTCAACGGATTGCGCGAAGGTACTGAGACAGGAACCGGAGCCGTGGTTTGCACATCCGTCGCGAAAGGATCCGGTCCAGCGGTGTCAAGCGCGGTCCAGTTCGCAAACAACTCGCGGAAGCTCGGATCGCCGGTGGCGAGAGCTTCTTCCTGCGCTTCTTCGATAGGCTTGGTCACATCAGCCGCGTTAGCGGTAGTGGTCGTCGCCGTGTTGGCCATCGCCGGTGAAGCAAACGCTATTGCGAAGGCGGTCCCAAAAGACGCAATCCTCTTCAAAATTTTCTGTTCGAAAATCGAACGCATACCGTTTGTTTCCTCGTTGCGACCCTTGATGAACCAAACGCTATTTTGGCTTTTTCAGCGCTTGACCCTGCCGCACTTCTTATCGCGACCTTACCGATCGGGAGTATGGAGACCCGAAGTTAATGTGCAATCTCTGCGTAAAACTCGCGCGACAAACCGGCTGCAAGACGCGCCGAGTCGTTGAATGGCGGCTTAACGGCCCCTCTGAAATGCTCGCGAACTAGGGATTGCCACAGAGTTTCTGGCCGATTTCCGCGATTCTTGGCGACGGCCACAAAGTGCTTGGTCCCAAAAGCGACATGGCGAATTTCGTCGTCAAGGATGCGGGTCAAAATTTTTGCGCCGTTCTCATCACCCGCCGCTTTCACCCTCTCCAGAGTCGTTGGCGTCACGTCCAATCCGCGCGCTTCGAGCACCATCGGAACGATAGCTAAACGCGCCGCTTCATCATGCCGGGTCTCATGGGCCGCCTGCCACAAGCCTCCATGCGCAGGCAAAGCGCCGTAAAGGCTGCCCAGCGTTTGAAGTTTGCGATCAAGCAGCGCGAAATGCATCGCCTCATCCGCAGCGACCGACAGAAAGTCATCGACGAACTCTTCGCCCATCCGCTCACCAAAACGGCCCGCCATATCGAGCGCGAGATCGATCGCGACGAATTCAATGTGTGCAAGGCTGTGCCACAATGCGATGCGCGCGCGCTCAGAACCGCCCTTGCCGCGCTTGGGCATTTTGTTGGGTGGAAGCAATTCAGGCTGATCGGGGCGCGCCGGATGTTCGGGCATGTCTTCATCGAACACGAAGGCAAGTTTCCCCTGCCGCCACCGCCGCGTCACATCGCGCGTGGCAAAGCACTTGGCGCGCGGATCAGCCGTCAGCAGCGCGGCGCGAATGGCAGAGGAAACCGATTGCATCGGGCTTAAAGCGCCTTCGCCGCCGCGAGCACTTCTTCGGCGTGGCCTTTAACCTTCACCTTGGGCCATACCTGCGCGATCGTTCCATCCGCATCGACCAGATAGGTCGAGCGCACCATGCCCATATAGGTTTTCCCGTACATCTGCTTTTCGGTCCAGATGCCAAGCGCGTCAGACAGGCCGCCTTCTTCGGCATCGGTGGCAAGTGGGGTCTTCAGGTCGTGCTTGGCGATGAAGTTCTGGTGCTTCTTCGCGCTGTCCTTGCTCACGCCCAGCAATTCGACACCGGCGGCGTCGAAATCGCCTTTGAGCGCGGTGAAGTCCTTTGCTTCGGTGGTGCAGCCCGGCGTGTTGTCTTTGGGGTAGAAGAAGACGACCAGCTTCTTACCCTTGAAATCGCTCGCCTTGACGGTGCCGCCATCGGGGGTGCCCATCTCGATATCCGGCATCGCGTCGCCCACTACGGGAAAGTCGCTCATCGTGTTTGCTCCATTGATTAAGTGATTGGGACTACGCGTCTGAAATGTCTGCAGCGAAGGTCTGGTTCCACAGCGCGCATACACGCCCGCGCGCGTCCGTGAAACGTTTCAGGAGCGTGTCGTAATCCTCAACCTGGCACGCCCGCGCCAACGCGTCGGCGGCGCAAGCGGGAGGTTCCACTCCGCCCGGCGCTAACAAGCGGAGGGCTGTCAGCATTCGGGTGAGCAAATCGTAGTCGGGCCGGAAGTCCTCAGGCAGCATACCCGCCCGGATCAACGAAGGGATCGCGGTGCCCAAATCGGGCGAATAGGCCTCGGGATGTTCGCGCGCGAGCGGCGCCCCGCCCTTGGTCACGCCGCGCAATTGGAAGAAGTGGACCAGAAATTCGCAGTCCACCAATCCGCCACGCAGCCGCTTCACATCGAGCGGGCCAGACGGCGATTTGTGTTCGGCCATTTGTGCGCGCATATCGCCGACCGTCTTGCGCAATTCTCCGGGGTCACGTTGGCGTTGGATCACCTTTCGCATGATCGCATTCAGTGTTGTGCGCCCTTCACCCGAACCCACCAGCACCCGGGCCCGCGAAAGCGCCATATGTTCCCATGTCCACGCGGCTTCGCGCTGATACTTCTCAAACGCCTCACAACTGACCGCCAGCGGTCCTTGCGCTCCTTGCGGCCTGAGGCGGGTGTCGATTTCGTAGAGCGCCCCTTGCGCGGTCGGGACAGATAGAGCGGCCGTCACCCGCCCGGCCAGTCGGTTGTAGTAATTTGTCGCTGAAATGGATCGCGCGCCATCGGAGGGGCCGCTCGCCTCGCCCGCATAAAGATACACCACATCGAGGTCCGACGCGTGCGTCAGCGCCCCTCCGCCAAAGCGCCCAAGGCCCAGCACCAGCAATTCAGTGCCTTCAATGCGCCCGTGCCTTTCCGCAAACTCCGCGTGCGCCGCCGGAACCGCAAGGCTGAGCGCCGCCTCGGCGATGCGGGAAAGCGCCGCGCCTATGTCGACCGGATCGGACAGACCCTCAATCAATTGGAGGCCCAAGGCGAAGCGCAACTCCCCGGTCACGCGCCGGATCGCGTCGAGCAGCGCTTCGTAGTCATCGCGTTCGGCGGTGCGCTCGATCAGTGCGACGATCTCTTCGACGCTGCCGGGAAGCTCCAACGCGTTGGGATCGAGCAGAATGTCGAGCAATTCCGGCCTGCGCGCCAATTCGTCCGACAAGGTTGGCGCCAAAGTCAGCGCGGCCATCAAACGATCAAGCAATCCGGGCTCAGCGTTGAGCAGTCGGAACAAGGTCACGGCGGATGGCGCGTGCTCCAGCAACGCCTCCCAACGTATGAGCGCGCGCATCGGATCGTCGCTGCCAGCCAAAGCCTCAAACAAAGCGGGCGTCAGCTCGTCGAAGGCCGCTAGCGCCTGTTGGCTGCGTAGAGTCTGGTATCGGCCATCGCGCCACGCAGCGATGCGGGCCGACAGCTCTTCGGCGTTGTCGAAACCCAGCGTGTCGAGCCGCTCTTCGCGCTCCTCTTCAGGCATCGGTTCGGGCGTGATGCTGACTTCGGGGGCGTCGGGAGCCCCGATCAGCTCGGCAAAGATGCTCGCTGTCTGATCGGTCAGTCCGCGCAATTCAATGATCAGCGCCGCACCATCCGGCAGGCCATCGAGCCGTGCAACATCATCCAACGCTTCGCCGCTGGGCAGGCTGTGCGTCTGGCGATCGTTGATCATTTGCAAGCGATGCTCAATCACTCGCAACCGGTCGTAATTATCACCGAGAATGGCGGCGTGCTCCGGCTCAAGCCGACCCGCCCGGGCGAGCGCGTCCAGCGCCGCTCGCGTCCCGTGCACACGCAGCAGCGGATCGCGCCCACCGTGGATAAGCTGATGCGTCTGGACGAGAAACTCGATTTCGCGAATGCCGCCGCGCCCACGCTTCACGTTGAAGTCGGGTCCGGGCGTCAGCGGCCCATCAGACGCGTCGCGAATGCGCGCGGTGAGCGAGCGTATCTCCTCCATCGCGCCAAAGTCGATTTGGGGCCGCCACACGAAAGGCCGGATCGTCTCCAGAAACGCCTCGCCCGCCGCGATATCCCCCGCCGCCGCCCGAGCGCGGGTGAAGGCCGCCCGCTCCCAAGGCAACGCTGCGCTTTGATAGTGTTCCAAAGCAAGCGCCAGCGGAACCGCCATCGGGCTGATCTCGCTCGCTGGGCGCAGGCGCAGATCAACTCGCAAGACATAGCCCTCGGCGGTGTTCTCCGAGAGCAATTTGACGATCCGCCGCGCGTAACGTTGCGCCGCTTCGCCCGCGTCGTCCTTGCTCCGGTGCGCCAGCGTTTTGGGATCGTAGAGCAGGACGGGGTCGATGTCCGAGGAGTAGTTGAGCTCGCGCACGCCTTGTTTACCCAATGCGAGCGCGATGAAACCATCGACGCGCGGCTCTCCGGTGCGTTCGTCGATGGCCGTGCGAATCGCGGTGTCGAGCGCGCGGTCGGCAAAGGCGGTCAATTCTTCCAGCACCCGCGCCAAAGGAAACGCGCCCGCCAAATCGCCAATGGCAAGCGAAGTAGCCAACGCCAACCGCTCTCGCCGCAAGGCCACCCCCGTGTCCTCGTGATTGCCGTGCTCCCGCGCCCAGGCCAGAGCTTTGTCGCCCTCGCCTTGCGCCAAAACCGCCTCAAGATCGGGCAAGCGATCAAGCGACCGCGCAAGAAACGGCGCGTAGCGGCGCGCGCGCTCCAATGCATCAATCCAGGCGGCAGTGTCAGCCATTACAGGCGACCATGTGGCGCGGCGTTTGCGCGGGCGCAAGAGCGCGTGTTGGCCGAGCTGCACCAAGCCTGTAAGGCCCTCGAACGTCGTCCGAACCACAGAAAGACTGCCTACGATGTCCACCGCGATCATGCCGCCCGAATGGGCTCCGCAAGACTGGCTCTGGATCGGTTTTCCGCATCTGGCCGCGGAATGGCCAGGCTTTCTCGAAGCCGCGCAAGAGCAGATCGCGGCGTTCGCGAACGCGGTGGCTGAAACCGGACAGGAGGTGCGCCTGCTGGTCCGCAACGAAGCCAACGAAGCGCGCGCCAAGGCGCTCGTAAGCGACAAGGTGACGCTGCAACGGCGGATCTACGGCGATATCTGGCTGCGCGACACGGGGCCGCTGATCGTGTTTGATGGCAGGGAGCGCGCCGCGCGGCGATTTGCGTTCAACGGATGGGGCGGCAAGTATGAGATGCCGGGCGATGAAACCATCGGCGCGCAACTGGCAGGCGAAGCCGGTCTGCCGCTTGAGAGCAGCGCGATGGTGCTCGAAGGAGGAGCGGTCGACACCGACGGTACGGGCCTCGCCATCACGACCGAGCAATGCTTGCTCAACCCCAACCGCAATCGCTGGATGCTGCGTTCCGACATCGAGGCGGAGCTGGCGCAGCGACTTGGGTTTGAACGGATTGTGTGGCTGGGCAATGGCCTTATCAACGATCACACCGATGGCCATGTCGATAATCTCGCGCGCTTTATCGGCCCGGGGCGGATCGTCGTTCCGCAAGCAACCGGTCCGGACGATCCCAACGCAGCTATCTACGAGGACGCCAGCGTGCGCGCCGCGGCGGCGGGAATTGAGGTGGTGCGCATCCCCTCGCCCGGTCGGATTGAGCGCGATGGCGTGGTTGAACCGGCCAGTTATGTGAACTATGCGATCACAACACCCCTCGTGGCCGTGCCAACCTTCGGGTCCCCGCATGACGCCGTTGGCGTGGCGGCGATTGCAGAACTGTTTCCGGATCGCGAAACCATCGGTCTGCCCGCCGACGCGGTGCTGGCCGGAGGGGGCGGTTTCCATTGCGCGAGCCAGCAAATGCCGAGCGCACGTCAATGAGCAACAGGTCGGGTTAACGGTCCGTTAGGACTTTTGCGCGATCCCCTTAGGCATGCGCAAAGCGAGAGCCCTTTCGATTCAGGCCTACGCCGCCGCCCGTCGCCAGACCGAATTGGCCAGCGGCGTGGTCGTGTTTGCATGCGCCGCCGCTTTGATCCTTGCAGATCAAGCGCTGCCGTTCTGAATTGCAGCGTACGCTGTAACCACCGACACATCTCCCGCGAACCCGTATCAGAAGATTTTCGGGTAAAGGGTATCGTGTGCGCAAAACTCTGGTCATTGTAACGCTTGCCGTAGGATCCGCGATTGCGGCGCTGCTTGGCTTTTCTCAAACCAGTTTGGCGCAAGGTCCAGAGGCAGCCGCCACGGACGAACCCGTGCTGGTCGAACTGTTCACCAGCCAAGGGTGTTCGTCTTGCCCTCCCGCCGATCGACTGGCCGAGCGTTTGGCAAGTAACGAAGACCTCGTGATCATCTCGCGACCGGTCGACTACTGGGATCGGCTTGGCTGGAGGGACACGCTCGCCTCGCCCGCCAACACCGAGCGGCAACGCGCCTACGCAAGGCGTGGCCTCGCTGGATATAACGGCGTCTATACCCCGCAAACGGTTGTCGATGGCGCGTTTGGCGAAGTGGGCTCGAACGAGCGCGGCTTGCTCACTCAGATCCGCGCGGCGCGATCGCTGGATCGTCCGGCAAAGCTGCACGTGATCAAGGTCCCGGGCGAAGGCTTTGCAGTCGGTCTGGCCGGCAACCCCAAAGCGCCTGCCGATCTGGTTCTGATTGGCGTCGCCCGGACCAGCGATATTGCCATCGGACGCGGCGAGAATCGCGGGCGCACCGTACGCTACACCAACGCGCTTGTGAGCGAAGAGCGCGTCTATCGCTGGATCGGCGGCAAGGACAGCGTGGCGATCACGCTTGATCAGCTCGACGCCCCCAAAGCGGATCGATACGCCCTCGTCCTGCGCGAACCCAAGGCGGGCCGCGTGCTGGCGGCGCGCTGGTTAGACTAACCGCGCCAACGCCGCGATGGCGGCGGCTCCAAGAACGACCCCAACAAAGCTGCGCCAGAGCCGGTCGCTGACCTTTCCGAACGCCAGCGATCCAAGCCAATTGCCCAACAACACCATCGGAAACAGCGCCACGCCCAGAATGAGCACCTGCGCGCTCAGCACGCCAATCGCTGCGCCCGACCCGACCCCGGCCAGCGCGGCAATACCGAAAATGCAGACCATGGATGCCTTGGCGACCGAACGCGGGATCGCGCGGCCGACGTAGTATGGCACAACCGGCGGCCCAGGCATGGCGGCAAAGCCGGTGAGCACGCCTGCCGACAGGCCAACCGCCGCTGTTGTTGCGCCGCTCGGTTGCTCGGCCCCGCGTTGCGGCACAAGGATCGCCACAAAGGCCGACAACGCCACTAGCGCGATCAGCAGGCGCGCCACATCAGGCGGTGTGATCGAAAGCAACCACAGGCCCGGTGCGGTCCCCAGAACGACTAAACCGCCAATCACATAGGCGCTGCGTTCCGCCTCGCGCAGGATCATGCGGATCTCGGTGAAGGCCAATCCGCCCGCCATGATGTTGATCGCGAGCACCGCTTCAACCGGCGAGAGCGCTAAAGCCAGGATCGGCACCAGCAAGATGCCAAAGCCAAATCCGGTGAGCCCCCGAATGAGCGCAGCCCCCAGCGTCGCGATGACCGCCACCGCGATTTGCGGCGCGCTGAAAGCGTCTAGGAACTCCACCTACGCGGCGGTTCGGTTGAGGATCAGCAGCAACGTGACGCTGTGAAACGCCGCGATAGGTAGATTGCTAGCTACAACTGGATTGCTCAGTGTTCCCACGGTCACCGGGGTGATCACCTTGTAGATGATCTGCACCGCGAGCAACACAGCCACCATGTCTGGCACGGGGCGGACCAAAAACCCGACCGAACCGATCAGAATCGCCAGATAAACCGCGAGCAGGATGCCGCGCGCAGGGCTTGCCTCGCCATAGGCATCGCCTGTCCAAGCCGCTTCGGTGGCGAGGCCGAATGTCACCGGCACAAGCACCGCCACATTGAGCAGCAAGGACAGGATGATCATGATCTTCATGCGGGGATCAGCGTTTCCTGAGCCAAATCAGGCGGCAATGCGGCCGCGGTCAAATGCGCAATCGCCTCGTCGAGCGAGAGGACCTTCTGCTCCTTCTCGCCCAGCGTCCGCATCGCCACGGTGCCTTCCTCGGCTTCGCGTTTGCCGACGACCAGCAGATGCGGAACCTTCGCGAGCGAGTGTTCGCGCACCTTGTAGTTGATCTTCTCGTTGCGAAGGTCGCTTTCGACGCGAATGCCCGCCGCCTCCAGCTTGGCCACCGTTTCCAGAGCGTACTCGTCCGCGTCGGACACAATGGTCGCGACCACCGCCTGAACCGGCGAGAGCCAGACGGGTAGACGCCCGGCAAAGTGTTCGATCAGAATGCCGATAAAGCGTTCGTACGAACCGTAGATCGCGCGGTGGAGCATGACGGGGCGGTGCTTCTCGCCATCCTCGCCGACATAGGTCGCATCAAGGCGTTCGGGCAGCACCCGGTCCGACTGGATCGTGCCGACCTGCCAGGTGCGGCCAATCGCGTCGGTCAGGTGCCATTCCAGCTTGGGCGCGTAGAAGGCGCCTTCGCCGGGAAGCTCTTCCCATTCCAGACCGTTGGCGCTGAGCGCGTCGCGCAGTTCCTGCTCGGCCTTGTCCCAATCGGCGTCCGAACCGAACCGCTTTTCAGGGCGCAGCGCGAGCTTGATGTCATACTCAAAGCCAAAGTCGCGATAGACGCTGTCCGCGAGGCTCAGGAACGCCTGAACCTCGGAGACGACCTGCTCTTCGGTGCAGAAGATGTGCGCGTCGTCCTGCGTGAACTGGCGCACCCGCATCAAGCCGTGCAGCGCGCCGTGCGGTTCGTTGCGGTGGCAGCAACCCATCTCGCCCAGCCGGATGGGCAGGTCGCGATACGACGTGATGCCCTGCTTGAAGACGAGCACGTGCGCGGGGCAGTTCATCGGCTTGATCGCCATCCAGTCGGCGTCGTCCGCGACCGTCGGCGAAGGCGCGCCCTCGTCTGTCTCAACATCGGGCACCATGTCGGGCACGGCGAACATGTTCTCCGCATACTTGCCCCAGTGACCCGATTGCTCCCACTGACGCACATCCATCAGCTGCGGGGTCTTGATCTCGCGATAGCCGCTCGCGTCCATCTTGCGGCGCATATAGGCCTCCAGCTCGCGCCAGATGCGATAGCCCTTGGGGTGCCAGAAGACGCTGCCATGCGCCTCTTCCTGAAGGTGGAACAGATCCATCTCCCGGCCCAGCTTGCGGTGGTCGCGCTTCGCCGCTTCCTCAAGCCGCATCAAGTGCTGTTTCAGCTGCTTCTTGTTGAGCCAACCGGTGCCGTAGATGCGCGTCAGCTGCGCGTTGTTCTGGTCGCCGCGCCAGTAGGCGCCCGCCGTGCGCATCAGCTTGAACGCTTGCGGGTCAAGCTTGCCGGTCGAGGCCAGATGCGGCCCGCGGCACATGTCGAGCCAATCGTCGCCCGACCAGTACACGGTCAACTCCTCGCCCTCGGGCAGCGATTGCGCCCACTCGGCCTTGAACGCCTCGCCTTCGGCTTCCCACTTGTCGATCAGTTGCTGGCGGCTCCAGGCCTCGCGGCGAAGCGGTTTGTCGGCCTTGATGATCTCGCGCATCTTCTCTTCGATCGCGGGCAAGTCGTCCATGCCGAACGGTTCGCGTGAGGCGGGCGCCATCACGTCGTAGTAGAATCCGTCCGAGGTCGACGGGCCGAATGTGATCTGCGTTCCGGGCCACAGCGCCTGCACCGCTTCGGCCAGAATGTGCGCGTAATCGTGGCGCACCAGTTCGAGCGCGTCCGCTTCGTCCTTGGCGGTGATGATCGCCAATTCCGCATCGCCTTCAAACGGACGGTTGAGGTCGCGCACCTCGCCGTCCACGCGCGCGGCGAGCGCCGCCTTGGCGAGGCCCGGGCCGATGGCTGCGGCGATGTCGGCGGGGGTCGAACCCGGCTCCACTTCGCGCACCGATCCATCGGGCAGGTTGATCTTGAGCAATTCCGTCATCGTTTCATTCCGTCTCGTTTGGCAGCGCCCTTAGGACAACAGGGCGGGCGCCGAAAGGGCGGTGTGATGCTTTGATGCCGATTGTGGGAGGACACCGCGCCACCCGCAATCGGGTGGCAGTGGTAGGCGCTCAGCGCGCGACCGACCGCCCCCGGATATCCGAGGTGGGTGTAGTCGTCGTTGTGGTCAGCGCGAATGCCATGCCGGTCCATATAGGGCGACGGAGTTGCCATGTCATTACCGAAGGCGCCGCGATCACTTTGGACCACAGACCGGGGGGTTTTGCGAAAGTTCGCAGGCTCCAATAACGGCGTGTTTACAGAAGCTTGATGCGCATATCCCTGATTCATGTGTCACCTTTCAATGTTGCTGCCAATTCGCGCGGAAAAGGACGGCCGCCTCAATCAGGGCAAAGACTAGGTGGAATTGAGCGATGTAGGAAAGGCCCTTAGTCATTTTGGAAAGTGTGCTTGACATCAAGCGACTCATATGACAAGTGTCCTTTCCATAGTGGAAAAGGAGCTTATCAAATGACCAAAACGCATCAATCCCTGCTGTGGGCCGCCATCATCATCGCCGCCGCGTTGCTCGTTGCCTCGCTGGAGCTTGGAACAGGCGCATCGTTTGGCGTGATCGGAGGCCTCTCTGGCGCGGCGTGGGGCTCGCTCTCCTCCAACATCGACTCAAAGCGCGGTTGCGCTGGCGGATGCCTGCTGTGAGCGCGGCCCCCATCAAAGCGACCACCAAGCCGACGCTGGCGTCCCACCGCTATCTCTGGCGACTGGCGGGCACCATGGCGTTCTATCTGGGATCGCTGTTCGTCGCCGAATATGTGATCGAAGACCTCGCCATCACCGGACCGGTCGCCGCGATCTGCGCGGCGCTTCCCGGCCTCGCCTTTGCGGGCGTCTTCTGGATCTTCGCCGCGCTGATCGTGGAGGAGACGGACGAGTTCTTCCGCCTCCTCTATGTGCGCCAGGGCCTGATCGCGACCGGCATCACACTGACCGCGGCGGCCGTCTGGGGCTTTCTGGAACGCTATTTCATTGTCGAACATGTCGAAGCCTTCTGGTGGCCGACGATCTGGTGCTTGGGCCTCGGGATCGGCGCTATCTTCAACAAGCTGAAATACGACGCGTTCGGCAGCGTTCACTGAGGCCGCGGCCTCTGATTCTCGCCCCACCGACTTTCTCAAAAGGTTCTGACCTATGATGACCCTGGCCAACGATCCCAAACCCGCTTCCTCAGCTTCAGCCGGCTTCCTGGGTCGTGGGCCGCTGTTCTGGTTCGCCATGACCTTGGTCACGACTGCCGCGGTCGTCGCGTTGGGATTAACCAAAGCAATAGAAAACGAGGCGGCTCTGTTCATCCTCCTGATCGCGCCGATGGCGACCCTGATCGCCGCCGCGATGGCGCTGCTTAAAGCGAACAAGAGCGGATCGGGCGATTGCGTGCCCAAAGGCATGGCGCAGCGACGCTATATCAAGCGGGTCGCGGTGAGCACCTCGCTTTATCTCGCAAGCTTTGCCGCGCTGACCTTCACCGAGGGCAACACCGAAATCCCCCGCGCCGCGCGCTTTGCGCTCGCAGTGCTGACGGGGCTGGCGGTCTCCGGCGTGTTCTGGGCGATCGCGCGCCTGATCATCGAGGAAACCGACGAGTTTTTGCGCATGCTGACCATCCGGCAGGTCCTGATCGCCTCCGCCATCGCGCTCAGCGCGGCGAGCATCTGGGGCTTTCTAGAGGCGGCGGATTTCGTCCCGCATCTCGACGCCTATTGGATCGCGGTGGTGTGGTTCGTCGGCCTCTTCGTGGGTGCCCTGGTCAACCGCATCGAACACGGCACCTGGGGCGCCGCATGATGCGGGCCCGGCTGAGGCCCCTAACACTGTCTCGCCGCTGCGCGTGAACGCTCACATCCTCTCTGAAGGTTCCCCGACCATGACAACCCAACAACAAACCGAATTGTGGAAGACCCCCGGCCCTTGGCTAGGCATGATCCTGGGCCTGGGCTCTCCAGCGACCATGTTCGCCTTTAACCGCGGCGGTTGGATCGCAGGGCTGGCGTTTGTTGCCATCCTTGCCGCGCTCGCCGTGGTGGTGGTCCGGCGTTTGAAGGGCGAGCATGTCGCGCGCATCTACGGCAGCCCCGCGCTGGTGCGGTACAACACCCGATTTATGCTCGCGATGGCCGGATATGTGCTGGGCATGCTGATCGCGATTTCGATCCACAACAGCGGCATGCCCGCCGGCCCGCTGGCCTATACGGTGCCATTGCTGCCCACGCTCCCCGCGCTCGCCATGATTGTGGTCATGGGCCGCTATCTGGTTGAGGAAACCGACGAGTATCTGCGCCACCGCGCGAGCCTTTCGGCGATTATCGGGCTGGGCGTCGTGCTGGTGCTGGGCACCGTGTGGGGTTTCCTCGAAACCTTTGGTCTCGTGCCGCATATCTGGGCGTGGTGGGTTGTGCCCGCCTGGGCCATCGGCCTTGGCATCGGGCAAGGCCTGTTGTCGCGCTCCGAACGCAAATCCGAGAACGCAAGCGCCGAGGATGCGGCGTGAAGAACAACCTCAAAGTCCTGCGCGCCATGCGCGACTGGTCGCAACAAGACCTAGCCGACCGCCTCGGCGTCTCGCGCCAAAGCGTCAACGCGATTGAAAAGGGCCGCTACGACCCGTCCCTGCCGCTGGCGTTTACGATTGCGGATGTGTTTGAATTGCCGATTGAGGAGATTTTTTCGCGGGATTGAGGGGGCGTCTTGCTCTGGGGAGATCAACCCGACCGATCATACGCCTCTCGAACCCAGCCCTTTGCCTCGTCATCGAAATCGGACACCGCCTCAAGGCGAATGCGGTGGCTGCACATGGCGTTGTAGGTCTCCAATCGGTCGGTCGGCTCTTCGCCCTTGAGCGCGAGGCCAAGGTCGATCCGGGCCTTTGTCGCCGGCGTGATAAGCGCGAATTGCTTCTTTCGCCGCAGGCTTACGCTGGCCTTTTTGGGCGCGACTTCGACATCGGCGCCGAGTGATTGGGCATAGGCCACAATCTCTTCGTAGAGCGGTCGCAGCCCCGCTTTCGCGCCGGAATATTGCGCGGCGACAAGGTCCACCTCCTCACCCGTTTCGCGCGCTTTGGACGCAATCAGGTTGGCAAAGCCATGGCTCACCCCGTGCTCTTGTTTGAGAAATTTCAGAATGGCGCCGTGCTTTTCGTGCCCGCTAGCCGCCACGATGGTGATCCATTCCGCCAGCGGCCTACCGGTCTTTTCCGGAATATTGGCCAGCATGGTGGCCAATTGGTCTTCGGGTGAACTCCCCATGATTCCCTCTCCCCCTTGGCGCGTACGCGCTCTCCGGTGTGCATGGTGCCACACAGAGCGACCGATGGCCAATGGCGTGCAACCAACAGGCCGGGCCGCCTCGCTTTGCGGTTGCTGTTTCGGTCTCAGCAGCGAGAATCGCGTCCGCACCGCGCGCGCAGTCGGTGAAGAGCAGCGGGGCGATGAAACACGCCGCAAACGCGGCTTTCGACGAACGTCACTCCTCCTCCGCGTGAAAGCGCACGCCGGGGCGCGGTGTTTCGTCCACGCGCAGTTCAAAGATGTCGGGCCGCGAATAGTGCCCAACCACGTCGAAATCATAGCGCGCCTTGGCGAGGTCTGCGGTGTCGATCGCGGCGGTGATGAGGCCCTCGCCGCCCTCAAGCGGTCCGGCCAACACATCACCCAGAGGCCCTGCGATCATACTACCGCCGGCGATGAGTTCGCGGGTCTCCTCCCAGCCATCGACCGCCGTGCCCAAAGCCTCAGGACTCGGCACATATTGGCACGCGCTGGCGACGAAACAGCGCCCTTCATGCGCGATATGGCGCATCGTGCTGCGCCACACATCGCGGTGATCGACCGTGGGCGCGCACCAGATATCGACGCCCTTGGCGTACATCGCGGTGCGCAGCAGCGGCATATGGTTTTCCCAGCAGATCGCCGCGCCCAATCGCCCGAACGGCGTCTCAACCACCGGCAGGGTTGAGCCATCGCCCAGCCCCCAGATCAGCCGCTCGCTGCCGGTTGGCATCAACTTGCGATGCTTGGCGACAAGGCCATCGTCCGGCGTGATGAAGAGCGCCGTGCAATAGAGCGAGTTGCCCCCACGCTCGATCACCCCGACGACGATGGTCGTCCCGGCCCGACGCGCCAGATCGGCGAGCGCGGCAATCTCCGGTCCATCCAGATCCACCGCATTGGCGTAATAGCGCGCGAACGCCTCGCGCCCCTCGGGCAAGCGAAAGCCGAGCTGCGTGCCAAAGGTTTCTCCCTTGGGATAGCCACCCAAAAGCGCCTCAGGCAGCACCAGCAGATCAAGGCCCGCGCCCTTGATCTCGCCTTCGTAGGAGAAGACTTTATCCAGCGTGGCGGTTTTACCAGCCGGGTCGGAGCCCAGTTGCAACGAAGCGATGGTGGCGGTGGTCATGAACCACGCTCTACCGCGTTCGCCAAACCTGACAAGCCAGTCGCCGCCTCAGTCTAGCCGCCCTGCACCTTCGCCCCGGCGGCGACGCTCGCGGTGTGCGTGCCGGCCAGTTTGGTCGAACGCTCCTTGATTCCGGCGGTAAAGCGCCACTCGCTCGTCGCGGTTTGGGGCGTCAGGTCGACCACCATATAGCCGCGCTGCGCGGTGTCGGCCCATTGCAGCTCGGAGTTCTCCGAAACAACCGCAGCGGCCAGCACTTTGGGTGGGACCATGCCGAGATAGCTCTCAAATCCGGGCGAGCTGACCGAGGACGTGCCGAATTCGACGCCCACCGGCACGCCGTCCTGCATCAGATCAAAATTCCACGCGTTGTGCGTGTCACCGGCGAGCACGACCAGGTTGGCGTCGGCTTCGAGCGCGGCTTTGAACAAGCGATCGCGCGCAGCCGGATAGCCGTCCCACGCGTCAAAGTTGAGCGGCAGGCCAGCGGCGCGCGCCAGCGACGAGGCTTGAAGGCGGCGCTTCAGGTAGTCGGGCAGACCATCGGGGATCGCGCCGAACAGCGATTGCGGCGCGTTGACCTTGCCGATCAGAACCTGCTGCACCAACACCTGCCATGTCGCTCCGCGCGCTCGCGACGACGCGAGGCCAGCGGAGAGCCATTCTTCCTGGCTTGCACCCAGGATCTGTCGGGAAGGATCAAGATAGTCGCCCTCGGCAAACTTCTTGAGCGAGGCAGCCATCACCTCGGGATCGGTTTCGCCCTTGATCAGCTTGGCGACGCTGAACTGTTCTTCGCGGCCTTCCAGACGCGTGTCGATGCGGAAAAGGGTGGCGAGGTCGCCCACATCGTAAGCCGAGTAGGGTTCGTCCGAAATGGGCATCCATTCGCGATAGACCCGCTTGGCCGTCGCCTTGCGCGCTTCCCAGCTGCCCTCGCTTTCCGGCTGATGGTTCTGCGCGCCGTCTTTCCAGCTGTCGTTCGCGCTTTCGTGGTCGTCCCACACCATGATCATCGGCATCACCTGATGCAGGCGCTGGAGGTCCGGATCGGCGCGATAGGTGGCGTAGCGCAGGCGATAGTCGGCCAGCGTCACGATCTCGTTGGCGGGCTCGAAATCGCGATTGGGGTGCTTTTGATCCGGCGAGGGATAGGTGCCGCCGCCATATTCATAGATGTAATCGCCCAGATGCACCGCGAGGTCGCAATCGTTCGCCTCGGCCGCATGGGCGTAGGCGTTGAACCAGCCAAAGCCGTAATTGGCGCAGGAGAAGACCGCCATGCGGAATTTCTGCGTCGGGCCTTCTGGGAGGGTCCGGGTCCGTCCAACAGGAGATGTCGTGCCATCGGGCGCGATAAAGCGATAAAAGTACCAGGTTTCCGGCTCCAAGCCGTTGGCGAACGCCTTGGCACACCAATCGCGGTTGGGGCTGGCGGTGGCGGAACCTTGCGAGACGGGGCGGGTAAAGTCCTGTGTCTTGGAGACCTCCCAATCGAGCCGCGTTTCCGCTTCGCCGACAAAGCGCGTCCAGAGCAGCACGCGATCCGCCTTGGGCTCTCCGCTGGCGACGGAGTGCGTGAAGCCGCTGCCAAAGCCGCGCGCCACGGATGGCGAGGCGGCCAGAGCGGCGGAGGCTCCGGCCAGGCCGAACAGGCCGCGCCTGGAAAGGCCAGAACGCGTGGCGTTCGCTTGGGGGTTTTCGGGTTGGGCTTGCGGCTCGATGGCGCTGTCGGTCTTAAACATGGTCCCCCGCTAGTCGTCTTGTTTTGCCGATGTGTGACACATTCCAGTGTGTGACACACCTTGCCAATCTGCGCCATGAACGGGCATGCTCGCGCGCATGAGTGACGTTCAATTCCATTCGATGGCCGATGGGCGCAGGATCGCCTACCGTTTTACCGCTGGCACCGGCCCAACGCTGGTCTTCCTGCCCGGCTATATGTCCGACATGGACGGCGGCAAGGCGACCGCTTTGTTTGCCGAAGCGCAGGACAAGGGCCGGGCGTGCCTGTTGCTCGATTATTCGGGATGCGGGCAAAGCGATGGCGACTTTGCCGATGGCACCCTGTCGCGCTGGCGCGAAGAAGTGCTCGCGCTGATCGCGGCGCATGTGACCGGGCCTGTGCTGCTGATCGGTTCGTCCATGGGCGGGTGGCTGATGCTGCTGGTGGCCGAGGAACTGCGCGAGAGCGCCACGAACCCACTCGCCGGGATCATCGGTATCGCGCCCGCGCCCGACTTCACCACCTGGGGCTATTCCGAAGAGCAACGCGCCATGATGACCCAAGGACAGACGGTCTATGAGGACAATCCCTATGGGCCAGAGCCGACGCCCACCCACCCCAGCTTCTTCGCCGATGGACAGGACCAGGTCATGCTGGGCGGGCCGATCGCGCTCGATGCGCCGGTGCGGCTGCTGCACGGGCGGCAGGACGCCGATGTGCCCTATGAAATCAGTGTCGCGCTGGCCGACGCGCTTGATACAGACGACGTACAGCTCACTTTGGTATGGGACGGCGACCACCGCCTGTCGCGCGACGGCGATATCGCGCTGTTAAAGCGGACCGTTGCCTCCTTCTATGGGCCTTAGAGGCCAGCGAGACCTAAATGAGCCTCCTTACGATCCTTCTGCCCCTTGCCGTGTTGCAGGCCAACCCGGCCAACGCCATGCCGATGGGCACGCCCGATGAGCTGGTCAATCGCCCGCCGCGCCCCACCGATCCCAGCGATCCGATAAAGCTCACCGATCCGAACGCGCGCTGGCTTCAGCAATGCTTGACGCAATTGGAGAGCGACGCGGCGCGCGCCCACACGCAGGCGCAGATCAAGCTGACCGGCGCTTTGGGTGAGGAACGCGTGATCGCCAATCACTGCCTGGGCCTCGCCGCGACCGAATTGGGACTTTGGACCGACGCCGAGAACGCCTTCACCGCCGCGCGCGACGAAACGCCCGAAGATCAGATCCGCGCCCGCGCGCGTTTTGGCGCGATGGCGGGGAATGCGGCGTTGGGCGGCGGCAATCCGACCGGCGCTCTGCTCTTGCTGGAGCGCGCGCAAGCGGACGCCGAAGCCGCCTCCTCCGCCCCCTTGCAAGTGATCGCCGCGATGGACCGGGCGCGCGCGCTGGTTGCGTTGGGCCGCGGCGAAGAAGCTCTCGCCCCCTTGGACACCGCGACGGCACTGGCTCCGCAGGATAGCGAAGGGTGGCTCTTGAAAGCCACGTTGTTGCGGCGGCTCGACCGTTTGGACGACGCGCAGGTCGCGATTGAGCGCGCGGGTGAACTCGCGCCGCAGGAAAGCGCCATTGGCCTTGAAGCCGGGGTGATCGCGGTGCTTGCCGGACGCGAGGGCGCGGCGCGCGCGAGCTGGCAATCGGTGATCGATGTGCAGCCGGAATCGCTGGCGGCAAAGACCGCGCGCGATTACCTGGCGCAGCTTGGTCCAGCCCCACAAACAGCGCCCACTCAAGCGCCAACCCCAGAACCGGTGCTCGCGCCTGAGCCGCAACCCGAAGGAGCCACACCATGACCGCCTTCTCCGTCCTCGACCTCGTCCCCGTGCGCGAAGGCGGCTCACTCAGCGAGGCGTTCGGCGCCAGTGCAGAACTGGCGAAAAAGGCCGAAGAGTTGGGCTGCACCCGATTTTGGGTCGCCGAGCATCACGCAATGGATGGCATTGCGGGCGGAGCCACCTCGGTCGTGCTTGCCCATGTCGGCAACGCCACCAACCGCATTCGCATTGGCGCGGGCGGCATCATGCTGCCCAACCACACGCCGTTTCAAATTGCCGAGCAATTCGGCACGCTCGACGCGCTGTTTCCGGGCCGCGTCGACTTGGGCCTTGGCCGCGCTCCGGGGGCGGGGCCCGAACTGCAACGCGCGCTGCGCAAGAACCTCGCGCAGGCGTCCGAGTATTTCCCAAACGATGTCGTTGAATTGCGCGCGCTGCTGACAGGTGATGTCGATCTGCCGATCACCGCTACGCCCGGCCTCGGCGCAAACGTGCAAATGTGGATGCTGGGTTCGAGCCTGTTCGGCGCGCAGCTCGCCGCGAAGCTGGGCCTGCCCTACGCCTTCGCCGCGCATTTCGCGCCCGATCATCTGGACGAGGCTTTGCAAGTCTATCGCCGCCAGTACCAGCCCTCCGAGGCGTTTCCCGAGCCTTACGTCATGGTCGCGATGAATGTCTTCGCCGCCGAGACCACACAAGAAGCCGAGCTGATCGCATCGAGTCAGCAACAGGCCTTCGTCCAATTGCGCATGGGCAAGCCTGGTCGCCTGCCGCCGCCCATCGCCAACTACACAGAAACGCTTCCCGCCCCCTCGCGCGCGATGCTCGCTCATGTTGGGCAAGCAGGCGCTGTAGGGTCCCCGCAAGAGGTGCGCGAGAAAATCGACGCCTTCGTCGCACGCACCGACGCGGATGAGATTCTGCTGTGCGGTTCGACATTCGATCCCGAAGCGCGGCTCAAAACGCTTGATCTCACCCTCGATGCGATGCGCGTACCGGTCTCCGTCTAAAAACCCTTCCCTTTCGTGTTGAACCGACTTGCCTTGTGGGGGCGAGTGGCTGTATTTGCGCGAAGCATAAAAACAAACGGGCGTAATAAAATTCCAGCCCTCAGTCTTACGGCACAACCACCATCGGGAGAGATGACGTGTCGAACGCTTCTGCCACCACCGCTTCCTCAAAATCCGCCCTGCGCGACGCGTTGATCGGCGAAATCAGCCGCTCGATCTTGCCGGGGGACACGCCGCTGAGCGACGACACAATCGCGCAAACGGCGGAGTTTCTGGTCTCCGCTGGCTTTGCGCGCGAGGCGGGGTGCCCGGCCGTGCTGGTGGAATCGACCACCACCGGCCGCCGCCGTCTGCGTATCGCGATTATCAACGACGATATGCCGTTTCTGGTCGATTCGATTGCGTCGGCGGTAACCTCGCTGGGCCTGTCGATTGACGTGCTGGTCCATCCGCTGGTCCCGGTGGAGCGCGATGGCGAAGGGCAGCTGACAAACCTTGGCGGCGACAGCGAGACCCGCGAATCGATGATCTACATCGAAACGCCGCGCGCCGACGCTCGTCAGCGCCGCGAGCTGATGGAGCGTATCCGCGAAGCGCTCGACGATGTGCGCGCTGCTGTCACCGATTGGCACGCCATGCAGGCCATCATGCAGCAAGACGCTGAAGCGCTTCAGAAAACCGACGGCCCCCACGCCGCCGAGGAATCCGCGCTGCTGAGCTGGCTCAACAGCGGAATGCTTACGCAGCTCGGCCATGTAACGCGCTCACGCGATGGCGCGCTGAGCGATGTTCTGGGCATCTGTCGCGCAAGCGCGCGCGATCTGCTCGCCGATGGCTCTTATGAGCGCGCCTTTGCCTGGTTCGAACGACCCGACGCGGATGGTCAACCGCGCACCCTGTTGATCATCAAGGCCAATCGCCTTTCAACCGTGCACCGCCGTAGCGCGTTGGACCTGTTTATCGTTCCGCGCCGCGATAGCGCAGCCCGAGTCGAAGCGCTGTCCGTCCATGCGGGCGTCTGGACCAGCGCCGCGCTCGCCACCGCGCCCGACGAAGTGCCGATTCTGCGCGCGCGCCTGACCGAAATCAGCGACAGCTTTGGGTTTGCGCCCAGCAGCCACACCGGAAAGGCTCTGATCCACGCTTTCACCACGTTGCCGCACGACCTGCTCGTCGCGTTTAGCGTGCCGGACACCAAACTGCTCACCACCGCGATGATGAGCCTCGTGGACCGCCCGCGCCCGCGCCTGATCCTCGTCAATTCGCCGCTCGAACGGCACATCTACGCCTTCGTCTGGCTGCCGCGCGATCGTATGTCGACGCAGGTGCGGCTCGATATTCAGGATATCCTGCTGCAAATCCCGAACACGCAGGTGCTCGACTGGAGCCTGGAGGTCGAAGGCGGCGCGCTGGCGATGCTCGAATTCTTGCTCGACGCGCGGGAAACCGAAGGCAAGGCGAATGGCGCAGGCCTGGAACGCCAGATCGAAGAATTGCTGCGTGGCTGGGGCGAAGCGGTCGAAGAAGCGCTGAGCGAGAACGAAGAGGACGGCCGCGCGGTCGCCATCGCGCTGCGCTACGCCGAGGCGTTCCCGCAAAGCTATCGCAGCGTGTTCGGAGCGAACGAAGCCGCGCGCGACATCACGCGATTGCGCAGCTTAGCCGCCAGCGAAGGCCGCACCGCCGACACGCGCGACGCGCGGCTCTACCAGCTCGAGGGCGATCCCGAGGACGCGCTACGGCTCAAAATCTACCACGCGGGCGGGGAATTTGCGCTGTCCGACGCGGTTCCGGCGCTCGAGAATTTCGGCTTTCGCGTGATGACGCAGATGACCACGCGCTTGAGCGACGGCGCGCTGGGTACGATCCACGATTTCACCCTGCGCCCGCCCGCTGGGGCCGACATTGCACGCGTGCTGGAACGCAGCGAGGCGATCGAAACCGCCATCGCCGCCGTGCTTAATGGCGGGGCCGAGGACGACGCGTTCAACCGTCTGGTGATAGACACCGCGCTGAGCGCGCAAGAGGCCGAATGGCTGCGCGCGATCTATCGCTATCTGCGCCAGACGGGGATGGGCTTCACGATCTACACCGTGGTCGACGCGCTCGCCCGTGCGCCGCGCGTCACTCGCGCGATGATCGATCTGTTTGTCGCCCGGCACGATCCGGCGCACGATGGGGAACGCGAAGACGATATCCGCCACGCCAACGCCGCGTTTCAGGCGGGCCTCGCGCAGGTTTCGGCGATCAACGATGACCGTCTGCTGCGCCAGTACCGCGCGGTGATCGACGCAACCTTGCGCACCAACGCCTTTGCGCCCGCCGGGACAGAAGCGCTCGCCTTCAAGATCGAGTCCGCGATGATGCCGGGCCTTCCCAAGCCGGTGCCATGGCGCGAGATCTTCGTCTATTCGCGCCGGGTCGAAGGGATCCACCTGCGCGCCGGAGCCGTGGCGCGTGGCGGGCTGCGCTGGTCCGACCGCCGCGACGACTTCCGCACCGAAATCCTAGGCCTGATGAAAGCGCAAAAGGTCAAGAACGCTGTGATCGTTCCCACCGGTGCAAAAGGCGGTTTCTACCCCAAGCAACTGCCCAACCCCGCGCTTAATCGCGACGCTTGGGCGGCTGAGGGACAGGCGAGCTACGAAGTCTTCATTCGCACGCTGCTGTCGATCACAGACAACATCGTCGAAGGCGCGGTCAAGCACCCCGAGGATGTGCGCATTCTCGATGGCGAAGACCCCTATTTCGTGGTCGCTGCGGACAAGGGCACCGCGCGCTTCTCCGATGTCGCCAACGGCATCGCGCAATCGGCGGACTTCTGGCTGGATGACGCTTTCGCGAGCGGCGGATCGAATGGCTACGACCACAAGGCGATGGGCATCACCGCGCGCGGCGCGTGGGTCAGCGTCCAGCGCCACTTCCTCGAAATGGGCGTAGACGTGCAAACCGACACGGTGCGCGTCGCGGGCTGCGGCGATATGTCGGGCGATGTGTTTGGCAACGGCATGCTGCTGTCCAAGGCGATCAAGCTGGTCGCCGCGTTCGACCACCGCCACATCTTCATCGATCCCGACCCCGATCCGGCCAAAAGCTGGGCTGAGCGCAAGCGCATGTTCGACCTGCCGCGTTCGAGCTGGGAGGATTACGACACCGCGCTGATCTCGAAAGGCGGCGGGGTCTATCCGCGCAGCGCCAAACGGATCGAATTGTCGAGCACGGCGGCGGAAATGCTGGGGCTTGAAAATGCCGAGATCGAACCCGACGCGCTGATCACCGCAATCCTGAAGGCGCAGGTCGATCTGCTGTGGTTCGGCGGCATCGGCACCTACATCAAGGCCAATCACGAAAGCCACGCTGATTGTGGCGATCCGGCGAACGATGCTCTGCGTGTGAACGCGAAGGACGTGGGCGCGAAGGTTGTGGGCGAAGGCGCGAATCTGGGCGCAACGCAAGCCGGGCGCATTGCTTTCTCGTTATTGGGCGGGCGTATCAACACTGACTTCATCGACAATTCCGCCGGGGTCGATTGCTCGGATAACGAGGTCAATATCAAGATCGCTCTCGCTGCCGCCAAACGCGAAGGCGCGATCAGCGACGAAGCGCGCAACCAACTGCTCGAAGAGATGACCGACAAGGTGGCTGGCATCGTGCTCGAAGACAACCGCTTGCAGGCCCTCGCGCTCTCGATCGCCGAAGCCGGCGGCGCAAGTTCGGTGCCGAGCCAGGTGCGCCTGATCGAACGGCTGGAAGAGAGCGGCGACCTCGACCGCGCGACCGAAGGGTTGGCTGACGCCGAAACCTTCACCCGCCGCGCCGCGGAGGGACAAGGGCTGACCCGGCCTGAACTCGCCGTGCTTTTGTCGTCCGCAAAGCTGGCGCTACAAGACGCGATCGAAGCAAGTGACCTGCCAGACGCCGCGCCGTTGGAAAGCAATTTGATCGCCATGTTCCCGGCCCCGATGCAGGAGCGTTTCTTGCCGCAGATCAAAGCGCACCAGCTGCGCCGCGAGCTCATCGCAACAGACCTGTCCAACCGGATCGTCAACCGCCTGGGCCTCGTCCACGCGTTTGAGTTGGTCGAGGAAGAAGGCGCAAGCCTCGCGCAAGTTGCCGCCGCCTTTGTGGTGGTGGAGCGCTTGTTCGATCTTAAGGTCCTGTGGGAGAAACTCGACGCGCAAGCCATGCCCGAAGCCGCGCGCCTCTTCCTGTTTGACCGGCTTGCGGGGGCGGTGGGCAATCTTATGTCCGATGTGCTGCGCAGTTCAGGTGCGCGTGTCGACGCCGCCGCTATGGTCGGCGATCTTCGTCCCGGTGTTGCAGAACTCAAGCGCGCGCGCGGCGAACTTATCACGCAGGAAACCCGCGAACGCGCTGGGGCGTTGCACAGCGATCTGCTTGCCGTGGGCGCGCCCGACGACCTGGCTTCCGAAGTCGCCCATCTGTTCGACCTCGATGGATCGATCGGTCTGGCTAGGCTGTCGCTCGCTGTGGGTGTTGCACCCACCCGCGTGACGGCGGCCTTCACGGATATCGGCGGTCGCCTGGGGCTCGACTGGGCACAGGGAGTCGCCGCGTACATGTCGCCCTCCGATGTGTGGGAACGAAATTTGGTCAGCGGCCTCGCGCGCGATTTCCAGCAAATGCGGCTCGATTTCCTGCGGCGGCTCATGGCTTCACCGACCAACCGCGAGCACCCATCGGACGCGGTCGCCGAATGGGCGGCGCGCAACGAGGCCGGTATCGGGCAGTTCCGCAAGGTCATTGCGCGCGCGCAGGCGCACCAACCCATCGCCCCCGCCGTGTTGGCGCAGGTCGCGAGCCAGGCGCGCAATCTGCTCGAGAGGTAGCCGCATCGCTCTCTTGACGCGCGCGCCATAAATCGCGACCTGAGCCCCTCACCGGGTCGGGAGCATTAGAGATATGACCGCCACGAGCGAACACGCGGATATCGTCATTGTCGGCACAGGCCACGGCGCCGCGCAGGCCGCGATTGCGCTGCGTCAGCGCGGGCATGGAGATCGGATCGTGATGATCGGGCGCGACCAAGCGCCGCCTTACGAACGCCCGCCATTGTCGAAGGAATACCTCGCCGGAGACAAGCCATTTGAGCGCATCCTGATCCGGCCTGAGAAGTTCTGGGCGGACAAGGATATCGAATTGCGCCTTGGCGCGGCGGTGACCGAGATTGATGCGGGCGCGCACAAAGTAACGCTGAGCGACGGAGCAACCCTCACCTATCGCAAGCTTATCTGGGCCGGCGGCGGCGATCCGCGCCGGCTTTCCTGCCCCGGCGCCGCGCTCAAAGGCGTCTTCTACGTCCGCGACAAACGCGACGCCGACGCGATGATGGCGGCTCTGGAGGCCGGCGCGAAACGCGCGGTGGTGATCGGCGGCGGCTATATCGGATTGGAAGCGGCGGCGGTCCTGCGCAAGCTTGATTGCGAAGTGACATTGATCGAAACGCTCGACCGGGTGCTGGCGCGCGTGGCGGGTGAAACCTTGTCGCGCTTCTACGAGGAGGAGCACCGCCGTCAGGGCGTAGACCTGCGGCTGGAAACCGGGGTGACGAAAATTCTGGGCGAGGATGGGAAGGTCACGGGGGTTGAGCTGAACACCGGCGAGGAAGTCGCCTGCGACATGGTGATCGCCGGGATCGGCATTGTCCCCGCCATCGCTCCGCTGATCGCCGCCGGAGCCGCCGCGTCAAACGGGGTCGATGTTGACGTGTTCTGCCGCACCACGCTCGATGATGTCTACGCGATCGGCGACTGCGCGGCGCACGCCAACGCCTACGCCGAAAACGCCGTGATCCGCTTGGAATCGGTCCAGAACGCCAACGATATGGCCAACACGGTGGCCAAGGCGATCATGGGCGACAAAGAACCCTACAAGGCGCTACCGTGGTTCTGGTCGAACCAGTATGATCTCAAGCTGCAAACCGCTGGCCTCAACCTTGGCTATGACAACGCGATCACGCGCGGCGATCCGGAAAGTCGCAAGTTTACCGTGGTTTACATGAAGGATGGGCGACCCATCGCCTTTGACTGCGTGGGGACGATGAAAGACTACGTGCAGGGCCGCAAGTTGCTGGAAAGCGAACCGGGCAAGGTCGATCCCGCCGCGCTTGCCGACCCCGATGTGCCGCTGAAGGAACTGATCTGACATGATCGCGGGCGCCGATGGCAAGCCGATGCTTGAAGGCTTGAAGGTCATCGACATGACCAGCGTCGTCTTCGGCCCCTACGCCACGCAAATCCTCGCCGATTTCGGCGCGGAGGTGATCAAGATCGAAGCGCCCGGCGGCGACGTGTACCGCTACAGCGCCAAACCGGCGAAAACGCAAGGCATGGCGCCCGGCTTTCACGCGCTGAACCGTGGCAAGAAGAGCCTTGGCCTGAACCTGAAGGACGCGGGCGACGCGAAGGTGCTGCGCGATCTATTGAGCGAAGCCGACGTGTTCATTCACAACGTGCGCGAGGCCGCGATCGCAAAGCTGGGCTTTGGCTATGAGGCGGTGAAGGCGCTCTCACCTCAGATCATCTATGTGCACTGCGTCGGCTTTGGGTCCGACGGCCCCTACGCTGGGCTGCAAGCCTATGACGATGTGATCCAAGCGGCGAGCGGCGCGACCACGCTTCTGCCGCGCGTCGATGGGCAGGAACGCCCGCGCTATCTACCCTCTCTCATCGCGGACAAGGTCGCGGGGCTGCACGCGGCCTACGCGACGCAGGCGGCGATCATCCATCGCTTTCGCACCGGGCGCGGGCAGTTCGTCGAAGTGCCGATGTTCGAAAGCTTCACCAGCTTCATGATGAAAGAGCACTTGGACGCGAAAACCTTCGACCCGCCCAACGGCGAGGCCGGGTATGGGCGGCAGGTCGATCCCGACCGTCAGCCCTTCCAGACCAGGGATGGTTGGATCAGCATCGTGCCCTATATGCTGGAGCATTTCCCGCTGGTGATCCGCCTGCTGGGCGATCCCGAATTTGCCGATCAGGAGCGGTTTGCCGATGCGCGCGGCGTGCTGTCCGCGGGACCAGAACTGTACCAGAAAATCGCGGAACTCACGCAGACCAAGACCACAGCGCAATGCCTTGCGATCCTGCGCGAAGCCAACATTCCGGCGATGCCTGTGACCGATTTGAACGACGTGGTGGACGATCCGCACTTGCGCGCATCAGGCTTTTTCGAGGCATCCGAGCACCCAAGCGAAGGCAAGCTGTTTCAGATGCGCGAACCCAGCCGCTTTACCGACTGGACGCAAAGCGCTGTCGGGTCAGCCCCTCTACTGGGTCAGCATGATCAGGAATTCAAAGGCGGTTGATCGCCCATTGCGCCGCATCCGCCACCACTGGATCGGGATCGCTGAGCAGCGCCTCGACCGGCGCGTGCAAACTCGCGTCGCCGCTGTTGCCCGCTGCATAGAGACAATTGCGCACAAACCGGTCGCGTCCGATGCGCTTGATCGGGGAGCCTGAGAAAACGCTCCGGAATCCGGCATCGTCCAGCGCCAGCAATTCGGCCAATCGCGGCGCGACCAGCTCCGCACGCGGGAGGAACTCCTTCGCCGCGTGCGCTTGCTGCGCGAACTTGTTCCAGGGGCACACCGCCAGACAATCGTCGCAGCCATAAATGCGATTGCCGAGCGCCTCGCGAAACTCTTCCGCCACCGCCCCTTTGTGCTCAATCGTGAGGTAGGAAATGCAGCGGCGCGCGTCGATTTTGTAGGGCGCGGGGAAAGCGTCCGTGGGGCACGCATCGAGGCACGCGCGGCAGCTGCCGCATTGGTCGCGGTGCGGGGTTGAGGGCTCTAGCTCCAGCGTCGTGTAGATCGCGCCGAGAAACAGCCAACTTCCATGATCCGGGCTGACCAGATTGGTGTGCTTGCCTTGCCAGCCCAGCCCGCCCGCTTCACCCAGTGGCTTCTCCATCACCGGCGCGGTGTCGACGAAGACTTTCACATCCGCCTCCGGCTTGCGCTCCACGATCCAGCGGGCGAGCGCTTTCAGCCGCTTTTTCACGACATCGTGATAGTCCTTGCCCTGCGCGTAAACCGAAATGCGCGCGCGGTCGCCCACGCCGTCCAGAGCCATCGCATCATGCCCCGGCGCGTAGCTCATGCCCAGCGCGATGACGCTTTTCGCCTCGGGCCACAGACCTTGCGGAGAACGGCGGTGGTGGAGGCGCGTTTCCATCCACTCCATCGATCCGTGATGCCCCTCGCCTAGCCATTGCTCGAGCCGCTCAGCGCGCACCGGATCTTCCGCCGCGCTGGCAAAGCCGCAGGCCGCAAAGCCCAGCTCGCGCGCTTTGTCTGCGATGGCGCTTGCCCAATCATTGGGTTTCCCGTCATCGCTGATAGACATGGTGACCGGCTCGTTAACCATATTTAGGGTTACTCCCGTTTAGCGGTGAGCTTTAACCAGTGGAGCCATGAATATGGCAGTAGGCGATCTTATGCAGGCGAGCAAACACACACAAAGTGTGGAGGGCGCTCACTCAGACACACGACCGTTGGCGATTGAAGCACGCGGGTTAGTTAAGAGCTTTGACGGCACGCGCGCGGTCGATGGCGTCGACCTGTCCGTGCCCGAAGGCGCGATTTACGGCGTGCTCGGCCCCAATGGCGCGGGCAAGACCACAACCTTGCGCATGCTGTTGGGCATTATTGACCCCGACGAAGGCGTGCGCCGCGTGTTTGGCCATGATCGCCCGCACGATATTGGCCGGTTGATCGGCTACCTACCCGAAGAGCGTGGCCTTTACCCGGCGATGAAATGTATCGAAGCGATCGCCTTTATGGGCGCGCTGCGTGGCCTGCCGCTGGCCGAAGGGCGCAAACGGGCGGTCGAACTGCTCGAACGCCACGATCTGGGCTACGCCAAGGATCGCACGATCCGCCAACTTTCCAAAGGCATGGCGCAGACCGTGCAGCTGCTCGGCACGCTGGTCCATAATCCGCGTCTGGTGGTGCTGGACGAACCCTTCTCCGGGCTCGATGCGATCAACCAGGGTAAGCTGGAGCGGATGATCCGCGCGCTGGCCGAAGACGGCGTGACGGTTATCTTTTCCACCCACGTCATCCACCACGCCGAGAGGCTGTGCGAAGGCGTTGCGATTATCGCCGGTGGCCGAGTGCCCTACGCAGGCAGCGTGGAGGCGGCGCGCGACCGGATCCCGGCGCAAGTGCGTCTGGAAACCCGCGCGCGCGAAGGCGGCTGGACCGCCGCCTTGCCCGAAGAGACCCGGCGCGAAGGCGATTTCTTCTATTTCCCGCTGCCCGAAACGGGGGTGGAGCCGCTGCTCAAAAGCCTGATCGAAGGCGATGCGGGCATCCTCTCGCTCTCGATTGAGCGCGCCGGATTGCACGACGCGTTTGTCGCTATCGCTGGCGAAGCGGCCGCGCGCCAGCTCGAAGCCGACGCGCAGAGCCATTCTTAGAACCAATCCCAGATGACCGGATACGATTCCATGGACGCCAACCCTTCGATGAGCCCGCGGCTCTCATTCCTTCAGGCCGCTTGGGTGATTGCCCGGCGCGACTTTATCGCGGTGCTGTTCAGCCGCGCGTTCCTGTTCTTCCTTGTCGGGCCGTTGTTCCCGGTTCTGGTCGGGGGCCTTGCGGGCAGCATCGGCAAAGCGAACCAGCAGACCGCCGTCTCCTACGAGGTCGGCCTTGCGATGAGCGTCGAGGACAACGCGGCGATGACATCGGCGTTTCAGGCGCTTCAACCGCAGATCGGGCGCGCCATGCCCAATCTGGTCGACATCAAAGAAGCCGATGCGACTACGCCGGATTTTGATGCAGGCGAGTTTATGGATTCGCGCAAAGGCAATTACGCCGCCATTGTCACCGGCACGCTGAACGCTCCGGAGGTGGTCGGCACACAGCGGCAGGTGGATCGGTGGAAAGGCTCTATTGAGCTGATCGCGGCCACCGCGCTCAGCCAATCGCCGAGCGCCTTCCCCACTTCGCAAGCCGAGATCGTCGCCACCAGCGCCGCTTCTGAACGCACCAGCCGCACGCGCACCGCACAGGCAGGCCAGGTCCTGTTGTTCATGCTCACCATGCTGCTCGGCGGAATGGTGTTGTCGAACCTCGCGGAGGAAAAAGGCAACAAGATCATCGAAATCCTCGCCGCCGCTCTGCCAATGGACGCGGTGTTTATGGGCAAACTGTTCGCGATGCTGGGCGTCAGCTTTATCGGGATCGCGGTTTGGGGCAGCGTCGGCTGGGGCTTTTGGGCCATCGCCGAGGACGCCATCGTCACCGTCACTCAAGGGCGCTTTCAGGATCTGAAGAGCCCGGCGGTGGGCTGGCCGCTCTTCCTGGCTTTGGGCGTGCTCTATTTCTCTATGGCCTATCTGCTGCTCGGCTCGCTGTTTCTCACCATCGGTTCGATGGCGTCGAGCGTGCGCGAAGTGCAGACCATGTCGATGCCGGTCACCATGCTGCAATTGATGGTGTTCTTCTTCGCCGCGGCCAATGTCGGCAATATCGGATCGGGCATGGAGATGGCCGCGATTGTCTTCCCACTGTCCTCACCCTTCGCGATGCTGGCGCGCGCCGCGCTCGACGAATCGCTCTGGGTGCACTTCGTGGCGCTGGCCTGGCAGGCGTTCGCCGTGTTCGTGCTCGTCAAAAGCGGATCGCTGCTGTTCAAGAAGAAAGTCATGCAGTCGGGCGGCGCGGGGCGCGAAAAACGCTCGCTGTTCGGAGCGCTGTTTGCCGGGCGCAAGAAGGGGGCGGGCAACGCCGAACTCGAACCCGCTGAATAAGTGGCCAAATGAAACTGACTATTGACATGAGTGTCAGTTAAGGCAGGATGCCGTTACGGAGCGGGTGGCGTGAAGGCCTGACGCAAAACAGGCTGGCGATTCGCTCTTCACTTGGGAGAGAGAAAAGTCATGGCCACAGCTGCCCCCACCGATTCCGGGCCGAAAGCCCCGCCGCGTCCTGAAGTCCGCACGTCGCCAACCGCTTACGAAGCGCTGACCAAGCACTTTTCGGAACATCCCGAAGAGCGCCCGGTGCACCCGCACAAGTGGGACCTGAGCCGCTCGGACATCTACTACGAGGATAAATGGCAGCCGATCGTGGCCAAAATGCAGAAGGCTGGCCCGCTGCATTACATTGAAGACAGTCCGTTCGGACCCTACTGGTCTGTCGTCGGTCACAAAGCGATCCAGCACATCGAAGCGTTGCCGGAAGCGTTTTCGTCGAGCTGGGAGCATGGCGGCATTACTATTCTCGATCCGCCCAACGCCGAAGAACTCGAGGCGCGCGGTTCAACCGAACGCCGTGAACTGCCGATGTTCATTGCGATGGATCGCCCGAAACACACCGGTCAGCGCCGCACGGTCGCGCCCAAATTCACGCCCAGCGGCATGGCCGCGATGGAAGGCGAAATCCGTCAACGCACAGGCGAATTGCTCGATTCTCTCCCACGCGGTGAAACCTTTGACTGGGTCGACAAGGTGTCGATCGAACTGACCACCGGCATGCTCGCGATCCTGTTCGGCTTCCCATGGGAAGATCGCCGACTGCTGACCTTTTGGTCCGATTGGTCAGGCGACACCGAACTTGCAACGGTTCGCGAGCTGGATGAGATGCGCTGGGGCTTCCTCCACGAAATGGCGGCCTACTTCCAGACGATCTGGATCGAACGCACGCAAGCGCAGGATCCGGGCGACGATCTGATTTCGATGATGCTGCATTCGGAAGCGATGAACCAGATGAGCCCGGAAGAGTTTATGGGTAACCTAATCTTGCTTATCGTCGGCGGCAACGACACGACGCGCAATTCGATGAGCGGGTTCGTCCACGCGCTCGATAAATTCCCGGATCAGCGCAAGAAGTTCGAAGAAAATCCGAATCTTATACCGAACGCGGTTCAGGAAATGCTGCGTATGCAGACGCCGCTGGCTCACATGCGTCGCACCTGCACCGAAGACACCGAAGTGTTTGGTCAGACGATCAAGGCGGGCGACAAGGTCGTCCTTTGGTATCTCGCGGCCAACCACGAGGAAGAGATCTTCGAAGACCCGCACACGCTCGACTTAGAGCGCCCCAACGCCAAGCGTCACATCGCCTTTGGCTACGGCATCCACCGCTGCGTGGGCGCTCGCTTGGCTGAGCTGCAGCTGCGCGTGCTGCTTGAGGAAATGCACAAGCGCCGCATGCGCGTGCATGTTGCCGGAGATGTGTCGCGGGTGCGGGCGAACTTCGTGCACGGTTTCCGTAAGCTGGAAGTCGAAATCACCGAGTTCTGAGTGAATCTTTTTTCTTACGAAAATTCGCTGCGCGAATGTCTCCGAGGGGCGGCCTGACCGGCCGAAGCGCCGTCGCGCTTGTGAACTCTGCGAGTTCGAAGGCTGTCGTCAGCGCGGGCCCCTAGGTGAAACTTTTTGGCCATTTGCGTCGTACTAGAGGATGAAGACTCGAAAAATACGGGACGTTTGGACATGAGTGACACATCCGGCCACCTTGCTACAGGAACGCGCCGCCTTTTCCTTGGCACCGCGGTTGCGGGCATCGCCTTGCCTCTGCTTGGTGGCTGCGGGTCGCCCGCTCAGGCCAAGAGCTATCGTATCACCAAAACCGAAGCCCAATGGCGCGCCAAACTGACCAAAGGTGAGTATTACATCCTGCGCGATGCGGGGACCGAGCGCGCCTACACGTCGCCGCTCAACAAGGAAAAGCGCAAGGGCACCTTCGTGTGCGCGGGTTGCGGCAACAAGCTCTATTCCTCGGCCCACAAATACGACAGCGGCACCGGCTGGCCCAGTTTCTGGCAACCGCACGACAAAGGTTCAGTGGGGACCAGCACCGACTACAAAATCGGTTATCCGCGCACCGAAGTGCACTGCGCCGATTGCGGCGGACATTTGGGCCATATCTTTGGTGATGGCCCGCGCCCCACGGGCAAGCGCCACTGCATCAACGGCTTGGCAATGGACTTTATTCCGGCTTAAGGCTGGGGCTGTTTGATCCGCCACAGCTTGAATGTCGTGCCCTCTGCGGTCGAGATCGGTTCAAGCCAATCGGGCGCGCGATCGGCGATCAGATCCGCCGCGAAGCTGTCGGGCGAGTGCCACGCGTAATTGTTGGGTTCGACCAGATCCGGACACAGCGCGTAATACTTGCTCCCCCGCTCTTGCAACGCAACGCGAGCTTCTTCGGTGGATCCCAAATGCGTGGCGATGACAAGCCGCATTGTGTCGTTGCCCCGGTGATGGCCCGTAGCGGGTACCGAATGGTGGCTGAACAACAGCAAGCGCGGCGCAATGTCCAGCGGCATGAACACCTCACCCTTAGGAAGCGCGTTTAGGATGTCGGCGGAATCTTCGATGCGGCAGTCCGACATTTTTAGGTGCACAACGGCTGGGGCCTTTGCGCTTTGACCACCTTTGGCGGTTTCCCAAGCTTGAGCCGGTAATATCAATTCAGGAACAAGCAACGGCAAGCTCGGCATGAGCGCGCAGGCCACCGCGACCAAGCCGCCGACACGCACGATCGGGCTATCTTTTGTGCGCAGCGCGCGCAGCCAGCGATTGAGCTGCCATGCCAGCGGCGGAGCGGCGATCAGGCACGCGGCGCCGCCGGCGCGCGCAACCAGAAGCGCGACAAGAATGCTGGCGCCCAGAATTACAGCGTAATCGAACCAGAAGCGCCGCAACCAGTCGGTCGATTGCTGCGCCAGTTTGATCGCAGCGTAAAGGCCAATCAGCGGCGTGATGGCGTATTGCAGAGACACCGTAGAGGTCTGATGCCAAACGGGCAGGCCCTCCATAATGTTGATGTACCAGTAATCGTGCACCAAAGGATCAAGGTCCGAAAACCCGCCTCCGGTGGCGCACTGAGGAGCCCCAAAGCCAACGAGCGCCGCCGCGCCTACACCGACAAGAGCAAACCCAGTCAATCGGCCGACTAGAGGCAGAGGCTCCAGCGCTGATAGAGCGGTGAGTGCAAGAGCACCCCATACGAAGATGCCCAGATGGATCGGGCTGATCGCATCGCAATGGCTGACGAGATCTCCGAGACCACGCGTCGCCAGAAAGATCGCAGCGCTGACCACCGCCAGGGCCTGAATCGCGCCCAGCAGCCACGCGCGTTCCGACCGGTCGCGCAACCAGCGCAGTCCCAAAACCGCAAAGAAAGCAACCGATATGGGCAGCCCCTCGACCGAGATCGCCATCAAGATCGCGAGGCTCGCGCCAATCACATGACCGCCAAGCATCGGGCTGCGCGCTAACAGTCCATTAAGCGCGATCATGATGCACACCAGCTGCCATCCGTGGTGGTCGATCCGCATAGGGGCGAGTTGGGCAATGACCGGCACGCTAAGGGCAACGATCAAGGCCGTGAAATTGGTCTCCTCCTCGCCGATCAAGCGCCAAGTGATGCGCGCGGCAAGCAGCATAACGCAGCCCAGAGTGACCAGCGGGACGAAAACCAGCGCAGCGATTTCGGCGCTCGCAGCGCCGATCAAGGGCGTCAGAAGAAAGACTACTATCGCCACTGGCAGATCGACCAATCGCGACCAATGCATCGGAACGCCGCCGCCAAGCGCGTCGGCGCGATATTGCGAAGCATCAAACCAGCTCTGCCCGCCCAGAAGGTCGCGCACCTGAAGCAGGCGCATCGTGTCGTCCGGATCCGGGAAGCGAAGACCTGTGATTGCGCCCCAATTGATCACCAGCAACAACGCGCTAACCACCGCCCATGCGAGGCCAACGCGCGTTAGAAAGTCGCTGGGGAAAGGTTGACGTCGGCGTCCGGCGAACATCGTTTCAACGGCCGTCAGCGCGGAACACGATCTTGCTGCGAAGGAGCCATGTCGCGGTGAAGGACACGACGATAGCGACCATCTTTGCAAGACGCGGGTCGCCTCCGGCCCAATCCCCTCCGCCCACGATCGCCGTAGTCAGCGCGAGGCCAACCAGCGCGGAGATCACGAAGAGCGCTTTCTGCTTGGTTCGCTCCAATCCGCGTTCGGCCACCGTATCCTGGAACACGGCGCGGCTCGACATCAACCAGTGCGCCAGAATGCCCAGCGAATAGCCCATCGCCGAGGCCGGAGCCGCCGCAACGCCCATCGCCATAAACGCGAGGAAACTGCCGACATCCACCGCCAGCGCACCGACGCTGGCGAGGATGTAGCGGATCAAGCGCACATCGCGCAGTTTGGTGACTACTGAAACAAGTGCCTGCGTCATCGCCCAGCCCCTACCTTTGAACGCTGTGACAGCCTCAACGCTGAAGTGCGCGCTCCTGAGCGGTGTTCACCGCATCTAAGGAGCGCGCGCCCTCCAACCGATTACGCCCGCTTACGAACTTCTTCGACCGACTCCTCTTCGGCCTTGATCCGTTCGGGAACACCGCGAAGGCTAGTCAGCGCAGCGACCTGATCTTCGTTGAGCGGTTTGGTCTCAGCCTGAGCCGCGGCGAGCTTGGCTTCTTCGCCTTCATCGCCGGCCTCGTGGTACTCGGCGTCTTCATTGACGCACCAGGTGTCGTAGACGCGTTCACCCGCAAGGATGTTTTCAACCGTGAGCATCGCGGTCATCATCGCGTGATCCTGGTTGTTGTAGCGGTGCATACCGTTGCGGCCCACGAGGTGCAGCGACGGGTGCTTCTCTTCCAGCTCAACGCGCATCGCCTGCACGTTGGCTTCGTAGTCGTCGTCATAGACCGGGTAGGCCTTTTCCTGACGGACCACCGCGCCGCTGACGACCTTTTTGGGATCGCATAGGCCGAGGATTTCCATTTCCTTGGTCGCTTGCGCCACCAGTTCATCATCGCTGGACGACCACAGGCCGTCGCCTTCAAAGCAGAAGTACTCCAGACCCACGCAGGCCATATCGTCATCCGGGATCATTTCGGGTGACCAGCTGCGGAAGTTCTGCACGCGGCCAACCTGCACGCGGTCATCGTGGATGTAGATCCAGTTGTCGGGAAACAGGTCTTCCGATTTGACCATGAGAGCCACGGTCAAGAAGTCGCGATAGCGCAGCTTGCTTGCGTCGATCGAGCTTTGCGGCAACGGGTGGATGCGCTTGGAAAGCTCGCGCATCGGCGCGGAGCTGATCGCGTCCTTCGCGCGGATCTGCACTTTACCCTCTGATGAAGTCGCGGTCATCGACCAGCCACCCTGTCCGTCCGAAGCGAGTTGCTCCAGCGCGTGACCCATCAGAACCTGACCCTTACCGGTGGCGTGGATGTGATCGCGCGCGGCGTCCCACATCATGCCCGGCCCAAGGCGCGGATAGCGGAAGGTTTCGAGCAGGGTTTTAACTTCTTGCCCGTCGTTCGGCTTCTTGTTGAGGCCAAGCGAGCGCTTCAGACCGTCCGTCACCGCGCCCCAGAGCGACAGGCCCTTGATGCGTTGAGCGGCCCAGTCGGCGCTCATTTCGTCGCACGGCATGCCCCACACCTTTTCAGTGTAGGTCTTGAAGAAGATCGAATAGAGTTTTTTGCCGAACTGGTTAGTGGTCCAGTCTTCAAAGCTTCTCACATCCTTGATCGGGAACAGCTTATACTGGAGATAGCTTGCCATGCAGACGGTTGAACGCAGGATGCCGAGGTTCCACAGCGCTTCGAAGGCGCGCAGCGGGTAGCTGTAGAACTTGCCTTCGTAATAGATGCGGCTCATGCGCGGGCGCTGAATGAAATCGTCGGGCAGGATCTCGTTCCACAGATCCACAACCTGCTGCGATTTCGAGAAAAAGCGGTGACCGCCAATGTCAAAACGATAGCCTTCGTGCTCCACCGTGCGGCTGATGCCGCCGACATAGGTTTCGTCCTTTTCGATGATCGCGACCGTCTTGCCCTGCTTCGTCAGCAAATAGCCCGCGGTCAGGCCAGCTGGTCCTGCGCCAATGATAGCGACGTCTACATCAAGGATGCCCGGTGTACGCGTATTCTCAGTCATTTAAGCCCCCAAGGTTTCTTGGCCGATCGCAGCCTTGCGACCGTGTCATCACCGGAAGTGAAGGAAATTGGTTAGCGAGAGGTAAACAGCGCCGCTTAATCGGGCGCGATTTGCTAAAAAATGTTATGAGCTCTGCGTAAAACCACGGTGGGGCCGACAAGGCGCTCACTCTTCAAGCAAACCGGGGCACTGAAGCCGCGCTGCGAGCCGTGCGAAATCACCCAAGGTGAAAGTATCATCAAATACGACGCCGTATTCATTGTCTCGCCGCCAACGCACCTTGGCGCGGGACTCAGTGAACTCAGGCACTGGTTCAAGAGTTTCGATGCGCAGGTTCTGATCGATCGCGAACAGGCCATCGCATTCGAACCGCGCGCCTTGTTGCGACAGATTGGCGACCAGGCCTTCGCCGCGCTGTGTCAGGGTCGATACGCGAATTAGAAAGCACACTGCAAGGCGCAGCCCGCGCTTGGGGTATTCGCCCGCTTCGTTGATCAGCTGTTTGACATCAACACTGCTAGCAAACCGAAAACCCGCTTCGTTGGCGCGCTCCCAGATTGGCTCAATCTCATAAGAGCCACCACCCGGCATATGCAGTTCGATCGGACTTCCCGATGGCAGTTTATGAAACAGTCTTACGCTTACGCCCGTTTCCGAAACATCGCGGATAACGCAAACGAACTCGCCGTTGGGCGAGACCAGTTTAGCGGCGCGAATCAGAAGGGTGAAGCGCGGCGCGACACGAGCTTCGGCGCCGTCGTTCGCTGTGGCCTCAATGGCGGCTTCGGTCGATGGGTCCAGCGCAAGCGCGTCAGACGGCTCTGCGCCAAGCCCCAACGCGTCTTGACGCGCGGCATCGTGAGAGAAAGCGGCGTTATCCATGCTCAATTCGTCTCTGGCGGATCGCTGGTAACGAGGGGTCAGTCTCGCTCACGAACCGCTAGGTTTCCTGGTCAGTCGATCACAGGCCTACCCGCGAACGGGTTAAAGGTCGGATAATGCCGACTTGGTGTTGAAATGGCTGGTCTCGGATGCGCCGTGGACGCCCGCGCATCGGCCGGCGTCGGGTCACGTGTTCGGGGCGAAGGGGGATGGTGCTGCTGGAGAGAATTGAACTCTCGGCCTCACCCTTACCAAGGGTGCGCTCTACCACTGAGCTACAGCAGCCAACCGAGGCGCGCCCTATTGTCGGCATGCGCGCGAATGTCAAGCGATGCCTGCGCACGGCTTGAACTTGCGCGCCTCTAACGCCAAGGCGTTTCCTATGAGTGAAAGCCCAGACAAGAATATGTCGCGCGAGCTGACGAAAGAGGAACGCCTCGCCGCAAAGCTGCGCGAGAACCTGCGCCGTCGCAAATCGCAAAGCCGAGAGATGCGCGAATCAGGCCAAGCGGACCTTCCCAAACCGGATAGCGAAAGCTAACGGAGGGTTCTTTCCTGCGGGCCGAGCCACCCGCGCCCTCCGCGTCATTTGCGCCCTATCGCTTCGCTACTTGAGGGCCGTCCAACCGGAGGCTAGAGCGCCACAAACCTCGGGAGCAATGTCATTCCAAAGCTAATTCTTGTTCGCCACGGTCAGAGCCAGTGGAACCTCGAAAACCGATTCACCGGATGGTGGGATGTGGACCTCACCGAAAAAGGTGTTGCCGAGGCGAAGGACGCAGGCGCGCTGATGAAGGAAAAGGGCGTGCTGCCCACGACCTGTTTTACCAGCTTTCAAACCCGCGCGATCAAGACGCTCAATCTGGCGCTCGAAGAGATGGGTCGGCTTTGGCTGCCGGTTACCAAGGACTGGCGCCTGAATGAGCGGCACTATGGCGGCCTGACCGGGCTCAACAAGCAGGAAACCCGCGACAAACATGGCGACGAACAGGTCCATATCTGGCGTCGCAGCTTCGACACGCCGCCGCCGGCCATGGAGCCGGGCAGCGAATACGATCCGGGCGCCGATCCGCGCTATGAGGGGATCGATGTCCCCTACACCGAGAGCCTGAAGCTCACGATTGATCGCGTGTTGCCCTATTGGGAAAGCGATATTCTGCCGGTTCTCACCAGTGGCGAAACGGTGATCATCTCCGCCCATGGCAACAGCTTACGCGCGCTGGTCAAACATCTCAGCCAGATATCGGATGACGACATCACCGGATTGGAGATTCCCACCGGCCAACCGATCGTTTACGACTTCTCGGACACAATGGTGCCCGGTGAGCGCTATTACCTGAAGGATTCCTGATGAGCCAAGCGGGGGGCAAAGTCGCCATCGTCATGGGAAGCCAGTCGGACTGGCCAACTATGAAGCGCGCCTGCGCGGTGCTCGAAGAACTCGGCGTTGAGCACGAAGCCCGCATTGTCTCCGCCCACCGCACCCCCGACCGCATGAGCGCCTTTGCCAAAGGCGCCGAGGCGGAAGGTTTCGACGTGATTATCGCGGGCGCAGGCGGCGCGGCGCATTTGCCCGGGATGATCGCGGCGATGACGCATCTGCCCGTGCTGGGCGTGCCGGTGCAGTCGCGCGCGCTGTCGGGCCAGGACAGCTTGCTCTCCATCGTGCAAATGCCCGCCGGAATTCCCGTCGGTACGCTCGCGATTGGCGAAGCGGGAGCAACCAACGCCGGCCTGATGGCGGCGGCGATCCTGGCGCTACAGGACAAAGGCCTGTCGCAGCGTTTGCAAGACTGGCGCGCCGCACGCTCGGCAGCGGTAACGGAGGCTCCGGTAGACGAATGACCCCTTCTTTCCCCCTCCCCCCCGGCTCGACCATCGGCATTCTTGGCGCGGGCCAGTTGGGTCGCATGATGGCGATGGCGGCAAGCCAGCTGGGCTACCACTCCATTTCTTACGCCCCGCCGGGCGATAACGTCGCGGCGGATACGTGCGCGGAATTATTCGAATGCAGCTGGGGCGACAACGACAAGCTCGCGGAATTTGTCCAACGCTGCGATGTGGTAACCTACGAGTTTGAAAACGTGCCCGTCAGCGCCACCAGCGCGGTGCCCGCCGACATGCTCGCCCCGCTGCCGCGTGCGCTTGAAGTGGCGCAGGACCGGCTCAACGAAAAAAGCTTCGTCGAAGAGCTTGGCGGTCGTTGCGCGCCGTACATGCGTGTGGAGAGCGATGAAGATTTCGCCCGCGCGATGGAGCGGGTGGGTACGCCCGGCATCCTCAAAACCGCGCGCGATGGCTACGACGGCAAGGGCCAGTGGCGTGTCATGTCCCTGCACGGCGCAGCCGGCGTACGTTTCCCGGGGCGTCCTTGCGTTTACGAAGGCATGGTCGATTTCCTCGACGAGTTCTCCGTCATCCTCGTGCGCGCTCGCGACGGCGAAGTGCGTTTCTGGGACAGCTCAGCCAACTTCCACGAGGGCGGCATGCTCGTGAAATCGGTGCTGCCCGCTGGCGAAGCGATCGAATCCCAAGTCGAAGACGCGCGCGCGATTTCAAAGAAAGTCGCCGACGCGATGGGTTATGTCGGCGTGCTGACGCTCGAATTCTTCGCCACACGCCAGGGGCCGGTCTTCAACGAGATGGCCCCGCGCGTGCACAATTCGGGCCACTGGACCATTGAAGGCGCGGCCACCAGCCAGTTTGAAAATCACATCCGTGCGATTTGTGGCCTGCCACTGGGCGAAACCGGCTCGCGTTTCCCTGCCATCGAAATGCGCAACATCGTCGGCGAGGCGGCGCTGACCGCGCATGAAATGCTGAGCGAACCGGGCGAGCCGCATCTGCACCTCTACGGCAAACGCGAAGCGCGCGAGGGCCGCAAGATGGGCCACGTCACCCGCGTAAGCCATAAGGCCGACTGACCCAACGTGAGCGCGGAAACCGAACCCGAAATCGTGCTGATCTACGCCGTGGCGCGCAACGGCACGATTGGCCGTGAGGGCACGCTTCCCTGGCGGCTGCCCGCTGACCTGAAACGGTTCAAGGCGCTAACCATGGGCAAGCCGATGATCATGGGACGCAAGACCTTCGAGAGCCTGCCCGGTCTTTTGCCCGGTCGCCGACATATCGTGCTCACCCGGCGCGAACGCTGGGACAGTGAAGGCGCGGAAGTTGTGGCGACACTCGAAGAGGCGCTCGACACAGCCACGACCAGCGAAACGGGTGAAATCCCCATCGTCGGCGGCGCGGAGATTTACGACATCTTCCGCCCGCTCGCCCACCGGATCGAAGTCACCGAGATACACCGCGATTACGACGGCGACACCTTTATGAAACCGCTTGGCCCCGAATGGGTCGAGACCGCGCGCGAGGATCACGCCGAAGACGGTAAAAAGCCCGCCTTTTCCTTTGTCACCTATCGGCGCGCTGACTAGATACCGCGCATGCGCTGGCTTGATCACCGGGACCCTGTCCAAGACCCCTTGCGCAGCGCGATCATCGCGCTGGGCAATTTCGATGGCTTCCATCGGGGTCACCAAGCGGTTGCAGGGGAAGCCATAAAGTGGGCGCAGGCAGAGGGCCGCCCCTCGATAATTGCGACCTTTGATCCGCACCCGGTGCGGCTCTTCAAACCCGACACGCCGCCCTTTCGGCTCACCACGCTCGAACAGCGGCAAGAATTGTATCTGGCCGCCGGGGCGACCGCAATGCTGGTGTTTCACTTCGACAAGGAACTGTCGAGCACCAGCGCGGAGGACTTTATCGAGAAAATCCTGATCGAACGCCTCGGCGCGCACGGCGTTGTGACCGGCGGCGATTTCTCCTTTGGGCAGCGGGCGCTCGGCAATGTCGAACTGCTCAAGACCTACGGCGCGGAGCGTGGCCTCCAATCGCGCGTGGTTGAGGCGGTCGTGGGATCGGGCCACGATGGAGGGGGCGTTGTTTCTTCAAGCCGAGTGCGCGCGGCCCTCCGAGAGGGCGATCCGCAGCTGGCCGCCAAGCTTCTCACCCGCCCCTTTGCCATTCGCGGCATCGTCGAACACGGCGACAAGAACGGGCGCAAGCTTGGCTACCCCACCGCGAACCTTTCCATCGAAAGCTATCTTCGCCCCAAATACGGCGTTTACGCGGTGACCGGCGCGATACTTTCCACCGGAGAGACGCTCAAAGGCGCGGCCAATATCGGCATCCGCCCGCAATTCGATCCGCCCAAAGAGCTGCTGGAGCCGCATTTCTTCGACTTTTCCGGCGACCTGTACGGGCAGGAAATCGAGGTGGCCTTTCACCATTTCCTGCGCGGCGAGGCGAAATTTGCGGGGCTCGATGAATTGATGGCGCAGATGGAGAAGGATTGCGACCGCGCGCGGGACCTACTAAGCGCCCTTCCCGATGAGTAACGACACCGAAAAGCGCGACTACAAGGACACGGTCTTCCTGCCGAAGACCCCCTTCCCGATGAAAGCCGGCCTTCCGCAGAAGGAACCGGGCATTGCCGCGCGTTGGCAGGATATGGATTTGTACCGCACCATGCGCGACGCACGCGCGGGCCGCGAGAAGTTCATCCTGCACGATGGCCCGCCTTACGCGAACGGCGATATGCATATTGGCCACGCCTTGAACCACATCCTGAAAGACACGGTCTGCCGCACGCAAAACCTGTTGGGCAAGGACGCGCCCTACGTGCCTGGCTGGGACTGCCACGGCCTTCCGATCGAATGGAAGGTTGAGGAGCAATACCGCAAGAAAAAGAAGAACAAGGACGAGGTTCCAGCCAAGGAATTCCGCGCCGAATGCCGCGCCTATGCGCAAGGCTGGGTCGACACCCAGCGCGAGCAGCTAAAGCGACTGGGCATCCTGGGCGATTGGGACAATCCCTATCTGACCATGGACTTCCAAGCCGAGGCAACGATTGTCGCCGAGCTGATGAAGTTTGCCGAAGCGGGCAACCTCTATCGCGGCTCCAAGCCGGTTATGTGGTCGCCAGTGGAGAAAACCGCGCTGGCCGAGGCTGAGGTTGAATACGAAGACCTGACGGATTCGCCGCAGATCGATGTGGCGTTTGAGATCACCGAGTGCCCCAATGTGCCCGAGCTTGTGGGCGCCTATGCGGTGATCTGGACCACGACGCCTTGGACAATTCCGGTGAATCAGGCTTTGGCTTATGGTCCGGATGTCGAGTATTCGCTGGTGGAAATATCCGAAAGTGCGACGCAGAAACTCACGAAGAACGTTCTGGAACAAATTAAAGGCTTTCCCGACTTTCGCGGCAAGAGGGTGCTTGTCGCCAACGAACTCGTAGATGCTCTTGAAGAACGTTACTTTGGGCCACTCTCCGAGATCGCCAATGTGGGCGAGGATGGAGAGTTCAACACAAACCTCATGTCGTGGTTCGACACACTCAAGACTTTAAAAGGCTCCGAGCTAGCCGGCGCCAAAGCCCGCCACCCGATCTACGACCTTCTCAAATCCCGTCATTCCCGCGCAGGCGGGAATCCAGCTTCCGACGGTGATGGCTCCGCGCTGGATCCCCGCCTGCGCGGGGATGACGATGGGGCGTTGGAGAGTGCGTTGGAATTCTACGCCCGCCCCCGCCCCTTCCTCGAAGGCGACTTTGTCACCACCGACTCAGGCACCGGCCTTGTCCATATGTCGCCCGATCACGGCGAGGATGACTTCGCGCTGTGCAAGGCGAACGGGATCAATCCCGTTTTCGCGGTCGATGATGGCGGGGTGTACCGCGATGATTGGGCCTGGCTGGGCGCGGATGATCTGGACGAGAACGGCAAACCGCGACGCCGCAGCGTCATCAACAAACCGTTCAACTCCCCCGAAGGCCCGATCTGCTCGGACTTGCGCGAAGCGGGCGCGCTGCTGAGCGCGAGCGCCGACTACCAGCACTCCTACCCGCATTCCTGGCGCTCCAAGGCCAAGGTCATCTACCGCTGCACGCCGCAATGGTTTGTGCCGATGGATAAGCCCCTAGACGTCGTCCCAGCGAAAGCTGGGACCGCTAACGGACAAGGCGCTAACCTGGAAGCGATCCCAGCTTCCGCTGGGATGACGTTAAGAGACCGCTCCCTCGCCGAAATCGAGCGGGTCGAGTTCATCCCTGCCAAAGGCCAGAACCGCATCGGCTCCATGGTCGAAGGGCGCCCGGACTGGGTCCTCTCACGCCAGCGCGCCTGGGGTGTGCCGATCACTCTCTTCGTGCGCCCCGATGGCACCTATCTGCAAGACGCCGAGGTGAACGCGCGTGTCATTGCTGCGGTTCAGGAAGAGGGCGTCGACGCGTGGGAAGAAGCGCGCAAGGCTGAGTTCCTCGGAGATGCGCATAACCCCGACGATTTCGAGATGGTCACCGACATTCTCGATGTCTGGTTCGATTCCGGCTGCACCCACGCCTTCGTGCTGGAATCCGGCCGCTGGCCCGATCTCCAATGGCCCGCCAATCTCTATCTCGAAGGGTCGGACCAACACCGCGGGTGGTTCCAGTCCTCTCTGCTGCAATCCAGCGCCACGCGTGGCCGCGCGCCGTACGATCAAGTCCTGACCCATGGCTTCACCATGGATGCCAAGGGCTTCAAACAGTCAAAATCGTTCGGCAACACGACCGATCCGGTGAAGATGATGGAGACCACCGGCGCGGATATCATCCGCCTGTGGGCGCTCTCCGTCGATTTCACCGAAGACCACCGCATCGGTGACGAGATCATCAAGGGCGTGGGCGATCAGTATCGCCGCCTGCGCAACACGTTCCGCTATCTGCTCGGCGCGCTCGATGGCTATGTCGGCGATATGAGCGATGCGGGTGAAATCCCCGAGCTGGAGCTCTACGTCCTCTCGCTGCTGTCGGAGCTGGATGGCAAGCTGCGCAAGGCGGTCGAGGAATACGACTTCAACACCTATACGCGCCTGTTGGTGGACTTCTGCAACGAAGACCTCTCGGCCTTCTTCTTCGATATCCGCAAAGACACGCTCTATTGCGATGGTGAGGAGAGCACGCGTCGCAACGCCTATCGCACGGTGCTGGACCTCTTATTCCACGCGCTGGTGCGCTACGCCGCGCCAGTGCTGGTCTTCACCGCCGAAGAAGTGTGGATGACGCGCTATCCCGAAGACGGAGAGCCTGATGAAGACGGCGTTCGCGGCAGCGTGCACCTGCTCGAATGGCCGAGCGTCCCACAAGTCCCCGCCGACCGTGCCAAATGGGAGGCCCTACGGCTCTTGCGCGAACGCGTGACAGAGGCAATCGAGCCCCTGCGCCGCGAGAAGAATATCCGGTCGAGCAACGAGGCTCTCGTCACCGTGCCCGCCAGCGCGGTGCCTGAAGGCGTGAGTGATGAACAGCTCGCCGAACTGTTCATCACCGGGACAGTCACTCGGGGGCAGGGCGACGAGGTGATCGTCACCAAATCCACCGACTACAAATGCGGCCGCTGCTGGCGCCTGCTGCCCGACGTCACCGAAGACGGCGCGCTGTGCGGACGCTGTGACGAGGCCGTCAAAGAGTGGGACGCCAAAGCGCTGCCCGTATGACCGGATTGTTCACAAAAGCGCGCGTTCTCGGCCTCATTCTGGCCGCGTTGATCGCGGCGGTAGATCAGGCGACCAAGTGGTACGTGACGCGCTCGCTCGGCCTCAACGAGATCGGCGAAAAGCTCGACCTGCTGCCCTTTTTCGACCTCACCTACACGCGCAATTACGGCATATCGTTGGGCATGCTGGAGGCGAGCGACATGGAAACCCGCTGGCTTCTGGTGCTGATGACCGCCGGGATTGCTTGTGTGGTCCTGGTGTGGATGATGCGCGAGAGGTTCATGGCGGACATTGCGGGTCTGGCCATGATCCTGGGCGGCGCGATCGGCAACATCTACGATCGCTACACGCTCGGCTATGTCGTCGACTTTGCCGATCTACACATTGGAGACTTCCGCCCCTTCCTGATTTTTAACGTCGCCGACGCCGCTATCACCATCGGTGTTGTGCTTATCCTTGCCCGCGCGCTGTTCTTCGGCGAAAAGGGCGAAGATGAAGAGGCGCCCAAAGGCGCCCTGGAGAATTGATGATGATCACAATCAAAACTGGACGGGTTAAAACCGCTCTCGTTCTGGCCGCTGCCGCCACCACGCTTGCCTCGTGCGGCGGCGGCGGTTTGTTCAACCGCGACCGCCCTGATGAATTCGCAGTGCAGCGTCAGGCGCCGCTGGTGGTTCCGCCTGATTTCTCGCTGACCCCGCCCGCGCCCGGCGCCCCGCGTCCGACCGAAGGCACAGCGGCCGAGCAAGCCCTCGAAGCGCTGTTTGGCGGCCCGCAAGATCGCAGCGAAATTGAAAAGATCACGCTTGACCGCGCGGGCCGCGCCGCGCCGAGCATCCGCAGCCTTGCGGGCGATCCTGGGACCAACACGGTCGCCAAAGGCCGCACCACGCGCGACATCATCGCCGCGCCCGAAGGTGACGGTCAGACAGCTTCGACCCTTATTCCGGGCTAAGGGTCTTAGACCCTAAGCGCCCTGCGCTTCGCTTGCGACCTGCTGCCGCACCAGGATCTTGTCGATCCGGCGGCGGTCCATGGTGACGATTTCAAAGCCCCAGCCCTGATCCTCAAACCGCTCGCCCTCGACCGGCAGGCGCTTGAGCACCGAGAGCGCGTATCCCGCCGCGGTGCCGAACTCGCGGCTGTCGCCGTAATCCAGACCCAAACGGTCGGCCAGAACATCCGCCGAGAGCGCCCCGGAAACAAGCAGCGAGCCGTCCTTGCGCTCCTCAATGAGGGGCGCGTCGCCTTCGTCCTGATCGCTCACGAAATTGCCGACCAACGCGGTGAGCAGGTCGACCGGCGTGACAATCCCTTCGAAGTGGCCGTACTCATCGTGGACGACCGCCATGGCGATATCGGAGGATTGCAACACGCGCAGCGCGTCCATCGCATCCAACTGATCGGGCACGACTTCGGCTTTGGTCGCCATTTCGCGGATCGAGATTGTGTCGCCCGCAACCTGCGCCGCGAGCACTTCGCGCACTTTGACAACACCAAGGATCTGATCGGGAGACCCTTGCGCCACGGGAAGAAGCGAGTGTGGGCTTTCCTTGATCGTCTTGCGGATCAGTTTGGTGTCAGCGTCGGCTTCAATCCAGTCCACTTCGGTGCGCGGCGTCATCATCTCGCGCACGGGGCGTTCAGCCAGGCGCACAACACCGGTCAGGATCTGATGTTGCTCCGCTTCGATCACGCCGGATCGAGTCGCCTCGGCGAAGATCATCTGCAACTCTTCGGCGGTGACCGAACTTTGCCCCTTGGTGCGTATGCCCAACAAGCGAATGATCACAGCGGAGCTGGAATCGAGGACCCAGACTAGCGGCGCCGCCACCGTCGCCAGCATCGCCATGGGCCGCGCCATAACCAGACTGATCGGCACCGCCGCACGCAAGGCGAGCTGCTTGGGCACCAATTCGCCGATTACGAGGCTGAAATAGGTCGTGATCGCGATCACCAAGAAGAAGCCAGCCTGCTCACCCAGCTCCACAGGCAGTCCCAGCGCGATCAAACGTTCGCCCACCGGCCCGCCCAGATTGGCGCCCGAAAACGCACCCGCGATAATACCGATAAGCGTGATACCGATCTGCACGGTTGAAAGAAACTTGCCCGGTTCGGCCGCCAGCCGCAGCGCGATCCGCGCGGAGGCGGAACCATCCTCAGCGCGCGCTTTGAGACGTGAGGTTTTGGCAGAAACAATCGCAAGCTCGGACATGGCGAAAACGCCGTTGAGCACGATCAGACCGAGGATGATGAAAAGGTAGGCCCAGGGAAACGGTGTCACAGCCGTGGCGCTACCATAAATCGCGCGGGTTGCCAGCCTTCATCCTGGAAACACTTTGCGCTCGAGAAACCGACTGTTCAGCTTGCGGCAAAGCGATGGTGGGCAACGGTGGCCCGAAATACACACCGTGCAACAGACGCTTAATGTGTTAAGCACGGCATAACGAAGGAGGGACTATCGATGAAAACTTCACGCATTTTGCTTTCGGGCACCGCGGCTTTGGCTTTGCTGGGCACCACCACCGCTTGCGTAACCGATCCGAACACAGGCGAGCGCAAGGTTTCGCGCACCGCGATCGGCGCAGGTCTTGGCGGGACGCTAGGCTATCTGCTGGGTGGCGCGATCGGCGGCAACACCGCGCGCATCATCGGTGCCGGCATTGGCGGTTCGGCCGGTGCGGTCGTCGGCAAGCGCTTTGACGATCAGATCAAAGAGCTTGATGAACAGACGCAAGGCAGCGGCGTAGAGGTTGAGGAAGTTGGCGATCAGGACGCCATTCTTGTGCGTCTGCCCGATGGCGTGACCTTCGCGCGCGGCTCGTCCGATATCAATCCGGGCTTTTACACCACGCTCGATTCGGTTGCGGAAAGCCTAATCAACTATCCCAACAGCCTGGTCGATGTGTACGGCTTCACCGACACGACCGGCAGCGATGCGCTGAACCAGCGCCTGTCCGAACAGCGCGCGCAATCGGTGGCGGACTATCTCGCGGCCAAGGGCGTCGCGCGCAGCCGCCTGGCGACGCGCGGCTTTGGCGAAAGCTACGACCAACTTCGTGTAAAGACCGCCGATGGCGTGGATGAGCCGCTCAACCGCCGGGTCGAGATCAAGATTATCCCGATCAGCCAGGACGATGTGAACGCGGCGCGTTCGAATTGATGGGCTCATTCGCCTGATACTAAGTGGAAGGGTCGCTGTTCGCAGCGGCCCTTTCTATTTGAGTGCCTCGGCCCTTTCAGCGAGCCGCTTTACCGCAGCTTCGTGGATACCTGGCGAACACACCAGCACGCCAAAATCGCGTGGGTCGTGTTTATTGTAAGCGAGCGGATTACCAAAAGCATCGCTGACCCGCGCGCCCGCTTCGCGCGCAATCAAAGACGCCGCCGCAATGTCCCATTCGAAGCCCCAGCGCAAAGTCGCGACCAAATCAGCGCGGTCATCGGCCACCATCGCTATGCGCAAAGCGATGGAATTGGGCTTTTCGACAATTACGAGGTCCGAATCGACGCTTGGCAATTGATCGACGGGCACGCGGGCGCCGGAAAAGTCGGTGCGCGAACTCGCTTTCAAGGGCTGGCCGTTGAGCGTCGCACCCTTGCCCGCCTCGGCGATCCATTCTTCGCCCCGCGCCGGCGCGATGAGAACTCCGATCAGCGGCTTGCCCGAACTCACCAAAGCGACCGAAATCGACCATCCCGGACGACCGCGCACGAAATCGCGGGTGCCATCTATGGGATCGACCAACCAGATCAACCCGCTGCCAGTGCGTTCCTTGTCGTCCACGCTCTCTTCGGAAAGCCAAGCTGCGGACGGCAACAAAACGCCCAATTCGCGGCGCAGGAATCGGTCCACCTCAAGGTCGGCCTCGCTAACCGGATCGCCGGGGGTCTTCTCCCACGATTTAAGCGCGTGCCCATCGCCGGGCCAGCGCGCATGGGCCATGCGACCCGCTTCGCGGACGATCTCAAGAAGGCGGTGACGGTCGATCATATGCGGCTTTAGTCGTGGCCTTGCGAGAAGTGCTTTTCAAGGGGGCCAAGACATGCTTAGGCGCGTGCGACGGAACCTCTCCCCGGATTGCTTGCGTGACCCCCGATTTGCGCAAGGAAACCGAGGCTAACAGCAAAGGGATCACAGCTGACATGAACGTCCACGAATACCAGGCCAAGGAACTGCTCAAGGAACACGGCATTGCGGTGCCCAACGGCTACGCCGCGCTGACAGTCGAAGAGGCTGTCGAAGGCGCAAAGAAGCTGCCCGGACCGCTCTACGTTGTGAAAGCGCAGATCCACGCCGGTGGCCGGGGTAAGGGCAAGTTCAAAGAGCTGGGACCGGACGCCAAGGGCGGCGTGCGTCTCGCTTTTTCGCTCGATGAAGTGGAAAGCCACGCCAAGGAAATGCTCGGCAACACGCTGGTGACCATTCAGACGGGCGAAGCGGGCAAGCAAGTGAACCGCCTTTACGTGACCGACGGCGTCGACATTGAGAGCGAATATTACCTCGCCATGCTGGTGGACCGCGCCAGTGGCCAGGTCGCCATGGTCGCCTCGACCGAAGGCGGTATGGACATCGAAGACGTCGCGCACGAGACGCCCGAAAAGATTACCACGATCACGATCAACCCCGCGCAAGGCTTCATGCCGCACCACGCGCGCGCGGTGGCCTTTGCGCTCAAGCTTGAAGGCGATCTCAACCAGCAGTGCCAGAAACTGGCGAAGCAGCTCTACACCGCCTTCATGGCGAGCGACTGTGATATGCTGGAGATCAACCCGCTGGTCGAAACCAAGCCTGACGCGGACGGCAAGGCGCACCTGCTGGTGCTCGACACCAAGATGAGTTTCGATTCGAACGCTCTGTATCGTCACCCCGCCATCGAAGAGATGCGCGATGAGACAGAGGAAGACCCCGCCGAAGTCGAAGCGAGCGAATACGACCTCGCTTACATCAAGCTCGACGGCAATATCGGCTGCATGGTCAACGGCGCAGGCCTCGCCATGGCGACGATGGATATCATCAAGCTGAACGGCGCGTTCCCAGCCAACTTCCTCGACGTAGGCGGCGGCGCGACGACCGAGAAGGTGACAGCGGCGTTCAAGATCATCCTCAAAGACCCGGCGGTTGAGGGCATCCTTGTCAACATCTTTGGCGGAATCATGAAGTGCGACATCATCGCCAACGGCGTTGTGCAAGCGGCCAAGGACGTGAACCTGCAGGTTCCGCTGGTGGTGCGCCTGGAAGGCACCAATGTCGAAGCGGGCAAGGAAATCCTCGCCAATTCAGGCTTGGCGATCGTCCCTGCGGACGATCTGGGCGACGCGGCGAAAAAGATCGTCGCTGAGGTTAAGAAGGCGGCGTGATTGGCTGAGGGCCAGAAAGCCATTTCGAAGGGACGCTGTCTGTGTGGGCGCGTCACCTTCGAGCTTTCGGCCCCGCCTGTTATAACACTTGCGTGCCATTGCAGAGGCTGTCAGCGGCTCTCTTCCAGCGCCTATTCCGTGAGCGGAGTCTTTCCGAAAGAGGCCTTTACCCTCACCAGCGGCGAGGTCGTGATCGGCGCTCTGCATGGCGACGTGCAGCATTACTACTGCGATCATTGCAAGACCTGGGTCTACACCGTCCCTCCGGGCGGTGCGCCCATGTGGAACGTGCGGCTAACGCTGTTGGATGAGCCACCCAGTGGCCGCCCGTATGTTGAAATGTGCACCGACGAGGCGCTCGAATGGGCACTGATCGGCAGTCAGCACCAATATCCCGGTTTTCCGCCACCCGCAGATTTCGGCGCGCTGGCCGAAAGCTTCGCGGCGAAGCGGGCGAGCGAGGGTTAGTCAGCCGCATTAAACCGAAACACCAGTTCCCCGCCCGATTGCATCCGCACCGCCGCAACCAACCCCTCGCCCGGCCTATCACTATCCGCGCATCGCAAGGTCAGCGCGTTGAAATAGGCCGCGCATTCTTCGATCGCGACGAGGCGGAAGGTGAGCATATCGTCTTTCTCCTCCCACCCGGTGAGATCGGCGTTGAAGTGCTTAAGCCTCAGCGCCAGCGTGCCGTTCTCCTGCATCAGATACATATGCTCAGTGAACATGATCGCCCCATCCGCATCCTCTTGCACGAAGGTCCCCACCATCGTCCCGCCCGTCGGTTTGAGCCAGCTCTCCATCGCCGGTGCGCCGCGAATGCCCTCGCCTTCCCATTGGCCGATCAGCCAATCCATCTGAGCCAAGGTGGCTGAGGGCGAAGTAAAGCCCTTCTTACCGATCCGCGTTTCATTTCCAGCGTCTTGCGCCGCCACCGCGCTCGCCAGTGACAGGGCCGCCAAACCCGTTGCGATTGCCCCTCTGATTGCAAACATTGCACTTCTCCCGTTCAAGAACTCATCCCACAAAGGCGTCACCTGAACAACACGTCGCCGCCATGGGTTGACGTGACTAAGACGGAGCGCGAAACCGCCATTCGACAAGCGGTCGCAGAAAAAGATCGACCATCCGACCTCAGCTTGACGTTTACGTAAACGCAAGCTAGGCCGCAGACAGAGATTCGAGACAGCGCGGCTGCGCCCACGACGGCCGCGCAATCAAGGGAAGGAACAGTCGCCATGAAAATCCTCGTGCCCGTCAAACGGGTCATCGACTACAACGTGAAGCCGCGCGTCAAAGCCGACGGCACCGGCGTGGACCTCGCCAACGTCAAGATGAGCATGAACCCGTTCGACGAAATCGCCGTCGAAGAAGCCATCCGCATCAAGGAAGCGGGCAAAGCCGAGGAAATCATCGCAGTCTCTGTCGGCCCGGCCAAGGCGCAGGAAACGCTGCGCACGGCTCTCGCCATGGGCGCCGACCGCGCGATCCTGGTCGAAAGCGATGAGGAAGTGGAACCGCTGGCGGTGGCCAAGATCCTCAAAGCGATCGCCGACGAAGAGCAGCCGGGTCTCGTGATCCTGGGCAAACAGTCGATCAGCGACGATTCAAACCAGACCGGCCAAATGCTCGCCGCGCTGATGGGGCGCCCGCAAGGCACCTTCGCCAACACTGTCGCGGTCGACGGCGACAGCGTCGAAGTGAAGCGTGAAGTGGATGGCGGTCTGGAAACGGTCAAGCTGAGCTTGCCCGCCATCGTCACCACCGACCTTCGCCTGAACGAGCCGCGCTACGCCTCGCTGCCGAACATCATGAAGGCCAAGAAAAAGCCGCTCGACACGAAGTCGCCGGCTCACTTCGGTGTCGACATCGCTCCGCGCCTCACCACCACCAACGTCGCCGAACCGCCGGTGCGTCAGGCCGGTGTGAAGGTCGAAGACGTCGCCGCGCTCGTCGCCAAGATCAAGGAAATGGGGATCGCTTGAGGCGGCCCATTTGGCAAAAAGGGATTTAGACAATGAACACTCTCATCCTCGTCGAACACGACAATTCTTCGGTCAACGACGCCACGCTCGCCGTGGTCACCGCGGCCGGTAAGCTGGGCGATGTCACCGCGCTGGTGGCGGGTCACGAATGCAGTTCGGTCGCCGAAGCCGCGGCCAAGATCGCGGGCGTTTCCAAGGTACTCAAAGCCGACGACGCCGCTTACGCCAATGGTCTCGCGGAGAACGTCGCGCCGCTGATCGCGGGCTTGATGGACGGTTATGACGCGTTCCTCGCTCCGGCGACGACCTCGGGCAAGAACATCGCGCCGCGCGTCGCCGCTCACCTCGATGTGATGCAAATCTCGGACATCCTTTCGGTCGAAGGAGCTAAAACCTTCACCCGTCCGATCTACGCCGGGAACGCTATCGCAACCGTCGAAAGCTCGGACGCAAAGCTTGTGATCACCGTTCGCGGCACCTCGTTCGACAAGGCCGCCGCCGAAGGCGGCTCGGCTTCGATCGAAGACGCGAGCGGAGCGGGCGACGCGGGTCTCTCGAGCTTCGTCAGCAGCGAAATCGCCGATGGCGGTGATCGCCCGGAACTGGCCAGCGCCAAGATCATCGTTTCGGGTGGCCGCGCGCTGAAAGATTCAGAGACCTTCAACTCGATCATCAACCCGCTCGCCGACAAGCTCGGCGCAGCGATCGGCGCCAGCCGCGCGGCGGTGGACGCGGGCTACGTGCCCAACGACTACCAAGTCGGCCAGACCGGCAAGATCGTGGCTCCAGAAGTCTACATCGCCATTGGCATTTCGGGCGCTATTCAGCACCTCGCTGGCATGAAGGACTCCAAGGTCATCATCGCCATCAACAAAGACGAGGACGCACCGATTTTCCAGGTCGCCGATATCGGTCTCGTCGCGGACCTCTACAACGCGGTTCCCGAACTGACCGGCGCGCTGGGCTAACTCACCCTAACGAACTTGAATTAAACCTCCGTCGCGTTATTGAACGCGGCGGAGGTTTTTCTATGCAATTTCAGCGTTTTTGGGCGGCGTATCTTGTCGGATTGGTCTTCTTAGTCGCCCCTCTAAACGCGCAAGACAAAATCGAGCCAAGCTCAGATTGGCGCCTCCGCGAATACGAAGACAAATGCCGATTGATCCGCAATTTCGGCGAGGGCGATCAAGCTGTCACCCTCTGGCTTGACCAAGGCGGAGCGCAAAAGGCCTATAATCTCACTCTTATTGGCAAACCCTTCGCCTACCCGTTCGGGCGCGCCATACGCATCAAACCGGGCGACGAAGAAGAGATCCTCCGGAGCTTCATTACGAGCAAATCAAGCAAGGGCAGGCCGGTTATTAAGCTGTTTGGTTTGACCCTCGTTCAGCCCCAACTTGAGCGTGCGCTTGAGTTGGATCGCCCAGTGGCAGAGCTTACCGCCGAACGAGCGAGCGCAATCGACAGCCTTAGTATCAGTGGAGCGGGGTTGAAGCCCATTCGACTGGACCTCGGCGCCATGGGCGCGCAGTTCGGGTTTCTTCAGGGGTGCGGCGAGCGCATTCAGGCCTTGCTTAGTGAGGCGGGCCGCACCTTGACAGGAGAGGCGCGACCGCCCGAGGCCATTCGTCCTGACCGTTGGTTGTTCACCAAGGATTGGCCGAGCTACCTGCGCGCGGCGCGCATGGAAGGGAAGATTAGCGTACGGCTTACCGTCGGAAAGAACGGGCGCGCGACAGATTGTGCTGTCATCGACTCAAACAAGCCTCAATTGTTCGACGACCCGGTGTGCTTCAACCTTCTAAGGCGCGCCCGGTTCAAACCCGCCCTCAATGGGTCGGGTGAGCCCGTGGTCTCCTATTTCTTCCACAAAGCGGTGTTCTACATAAAGTGATCCAATTGCCGCGCACCAGGTTGGTGTCTCCTTCGCCTCCTATTGCGCGACGTCCATCACCTATGTGATCCCATAGATCTGCGTCGTTCCACGTAAGTGCCTGGTTGATGCGTGCGCATCGGCCCGTTCACCAACCGGTTCGAAGCCATGCGGGCCGCGCAATCGAGTGCCTTTTGCGCGTCACCAGACATCAACGCGGCGGCGCACTCGCTGCATTCGCGCTGGCCTGCGCCCATTCCGGATTGGGCGGCAACCTCCGAAAGAAGAGCAAAGAGCCGGAATTGCTCGTTTTCAAAGCGGTCCTCATCGCCTGCGCAGTCCAGAATTGAAAAGTACAACTCGTCCTGCGGGTTGCGCGGCGAGTTGTGCGCATCCCACATCTCCAACCCAGTCAAGACATAGGCGCCCGCGCCGACCTCAAGCGTGCAGGGCTCTCTCGCTGCCACTAAAGCGCCGTTAATAACAGCGCGCGCGCCAGACGCGAGATGGATGACTTGGTTTGGAGGTGCCGTATCCCGTGACATATCACGAGTTAGAACGGCCAGATTGGGCCGCAAATCATCCGGATGGGTACCTAAAGGGCCTTGAACCGCCGCTTAGGACAAGAATCGCCGGTCACAAAAAGCTGACGATGAAGTGCAGCGTCATGCCCACAAGGCCGCCAACCAAAGTTCCGTTGATTCGAATGAACTGCAGATCGCGGCCCACCGCGTTCTCGATGCGGCCAGTGATCGTCGTCGCATCCCAGCGCTTCACGGTCTCAGACACCAGCGTCACGATCTGATCACCATAACGTGTGGCGACTCCAGCGGCGGTGCGGCGGGCGAACCGGTTGATCTGGTCCTGCAAACGGTGGTCCTGTTTCAGCGCGTGGCCCAAATCGATCAGCGCCTTGCGCATGTCATCGCCAAGTTCGGTGTCCGCCGAGCGAGCACGGCGGATAAGCGAGCGACGTATGCGCTCCCAGATGCCCATCCACCATTCACCCACGGCCGGGTTTTCGACCAGTTCACGCTTCATCTCCTCAACCCGATCGCGGGTTTCGGGGTCATGTTGCAGGTCCTGCGCGAGCTCTTTAAGACCTTCTTCGATCTTGTGGCGGATCGGGTGATCGGGATCGACCAGCACCTCGGCGAGCAGTTTGTAAAGGCCATCCAGAACACTGCCCGAAATCCGTTCGTCTAGGCCCGTCCAGCGCATCACGGCGTTGGCGCGTTTGTGGATCACGTCTTTGACGGTCTCTTCGTTATCTTCGAGCGTCAGACCAGCCCAACGAATGAAGCCGTTGATCAGCGGCTCGTGCTGTTTGTCGGTCATCATGCTTTCCAGCATGCGGCCCGCCAGCGGCGAAATCTCAAGCTTGTGGATCTGGCTGGCGAGGCCGGACCGCACCTGGTTGCCCAAACGATCCGGGTCGAGAGATTCCAGAATTTCCGCCAGCATCTCCGCCGCGCCCGCCGTAATGCGTGCGCGGGTGTCGTGCGCGTCCTTGTCTGGGCTATCGACCAGAAAGTCGCCAATCGCGCGCGCGATGTTCATGCTGACCATGCGACGAGCGACAACCGATGGCGTGAGGAAGTTGCGGCGCAGGAAGCCCGCCATTGTATCGGCGATGCGGTCCTTGTTTTGCGGGATGATCGCGGTGTGCGGGATCGGCAGGCCCAGCGGGTGACGGAACAATGCCGTGACCGCAAACCAATCCGCAAGACCACCCACCATCGCCGCTTCGGCAAAGGCATTGAAATAGCCCCAGGCCGGATGCGCGCCCGGCGCGACGGCGGGGCCGTGGCTGGTGAAGAACAGGACGGCCATCGCTGCGAGCAGCCCGGTCGCCGTCCAACGCATGCGCTTGGCCTTGTCCTGCGTCAGCGGGTCACCGCCAAAGGGCGACACCGCCGCCGGCGCCAACGGCTCAGGGGTTGGTCCGGCATCGCGAGTAGGAGTATGGGGCGCGTGCATAGCTGTGCCTATGTGCCGCAAAAGCGACGCGGCGTCACCTTTCGCTCAAAGCGCTACGCACAGAGCATCGCCTATTCGGCGGGCTGCGCTCCGGGATACGGCGCGTCTGGGCTCGCCTGGATCGGCCGGTCTTCATCGCCCGGCTTGTAGGTGAGCAGACGTTTGCGCAGCCACGGTCCAGCGCGTTTCTCAAACCCATCGGCCAGGCTGAAACCAGCCGGAACGATGAGAAGCGTAAGAAGCGTCGACATAACCAAACCACCTATCACGACGATGCCCATCGGCTGACGCCATGCGCCGTCACCAAACAGCGAAAGCGCGGTCGGGATCATACCAGCCGTCATCGCGACGGTCGTCATAACAATCGGCTGAGCGCGCTTGTGGCCGGCTTCCATGATCGCCTCGAGCTTTTCGGTGCCGCGATCCATTTCCTCAATCGCAAAGTCGATGAGCAGGATCGAGTTCTTCGAAACAATACCCAGCAGCAACAGGATCCCGATATAGACCGGCATCGAATTGGGAAGGCCCACGAGCCAGATCAGCAGGACCCCGCCCAGTGGCGCGAGCGCAAGGCTGGTCATGTTCACCAGCGGGCTCATCAGACGCTTATAGAGCAGGACGAGGCAGGCAAAGACCAGCAGCACCCCGGCCACAACCGCGATGACCAGGCTTTCCTGAAGCTCTTGCTGCCATTGCTCATCACCCACCGCGTCGCGGATGACGCCGGTCGGGAGCTTTTGAAGGATCGGCAGCGCCTCAATCTGCTCTTGCGCGGTGCCTTTCAACACATTGGGCGCAAGGTCCGCACCCACCAGGACGCGGCGATTCTGGTTGTAGCGTTGGATAACCGTCGGCCCGGCGCCGAAGGTGATGTCCGCCACGCGCGACAGCGGAACCGTGCCGCCGCTCACCGTCTGAACGGGCAGGTTTCGGATGGTGTCTAGATCGTTGCGATCCTCCGCGCCCAGCTTCACCCGGATGGGGATCTGACGATCGGAAAGCGAGAATTGCGCGGCGTTCTGATCGATCTCACCCAAGGTTGCGATGCGGATCGTCTGGCTAAGGGCCAGCGTGCTTACACCCAGTTCGGCGGCCAGGGTCTGGTTCGGCGTGATAATCAGTTCAGGCCGGTTCACATCGCCGGAGATACGCGGGGCGACAATCGTACCGACCGTCTTCATCTGCTCAACCAGCGTGGTCGCGGCTTCTTGCAAGAGGTCCGGATTAGAACCAGCGAGCATGATTGTGATGTCGCGGCCCGTACCAAAACCGCCGCCTTGCGATTGGAAACGCACGCGTGCATCGGGGATCTCATTCAAAAGCGGGGCGACCTGTTTTTCAAACTCTTGCTGACTGCGAGCGCGCTCTTTCTTCAGATTGACGAAGATCGTACCCTCACCAATGCGGTGACGCTCCAGCGCGAAGTCAAATTCGGGCTCTTTTTCAAGGATAGCAACCGCCTGGTTGATGACCTTGCTGGTCTGTGCCAGCGTCGTGCCCGGCACCATTTCGATCTGCACGCGTGAACTGTCGCTGTCGATCGTCGGCTGGAACTGGCCCGGAATTTGCGCGAACAGCAATCCGGTGACCAGCAGCGAAAACCAACCCACGCCCAGCATCCAGACGCGGTGATCGTAGAACCGTGCGGTCAGATAGCGCGCGCTGTCGCCACTGATTATGGGGCCGACAAATTCGATAAGCTTCAGAACCAGCCAGGTCGCCACAAAGGCAAGGACCGAGACGAGCAACAGGATCACGATCTCAAAAGTCTTGAGCACCGGAAAATAGCCAAAATCGCTGGGATCGCTCGCTACAGCGGACGCCACCTTCTTCGGAATATCCAATCCGGCCAAGACGTCATAGGATGCAAACATCGCCCAGCCGGACACGCCCAACAACGCCGCGACGACAAGAAGCAGGCTGGGCACGTAGAGCCAGCGCCAACGCGGCGGATGCACCTCTGCGCGGCGTGCTTGCATTTTGGAGGTATCGAGCGTCCAACCAAGAACGCGCATATAGCGGTCCATGATCGGGCCTTCGCCATGCGAAGCGTGGCCGTGCGAGCTCAGGAAGTAGGCCGCCATCAGAGGCGTCACCATCCGGGCGACTGCCAGCGACATCAAAACCGCGACCACAACGGTGAACGCAAAGTTCTTGAAGAACTCCCCCGAAATGCCGGGCATCAGGCCGACCGGCAGGAACACCGCAACAATACAGAAACTGGTCGCCACAACCGGCAGGCCAATCTCATCCGCCGCGTCGATACTGGCCTGATAAGGCGTTTTGCCCATGCGCATGTGGCGCACGATATTTTCAATCTCCACAATCGCATCATCGACCAGCACGCCAGCCACAAGGCCAAGCGCGAGGAGCGACAGGAAGTTGAGGTTAAAGCCCATCAGATCCATGAAGAAGAAGGTCGGGATCGCCGAAAGCGGGATAGCCACCGCGCTGATCGCGGTTGCGCGCCAATCGCGCAGGAACAGGAACACCACGACAACGGCCAGAACCGCGCCTTCGATCAGAGCGGACATGGAACTCGTATACTGGCCGCGCGTGCGATCGGTACTGGTGCCAAGGTTGATGAACTCAATGCCATCGGTTTCGGCCTCAATTTTCTCCATCACCTCCAGCGCGTCTTCGTAGACAGCGAGGTCTGACGCTCCGCGTGCGCGGTTCATGTAGAAGTTGACGACTTCCTTATTGCCCACTTCGCTGCGCGATGTGCGTTCGCCATAGCCATCACGGACGATCGCGACATCGGCAAGCTTCACCGTACGACCGCCGCCCAATTGCATTTGCACTTGCGACAGCTCGTACGCGCTGTCAGCGTTGCCCAGCACGCGCAGCGATTGGCGGGTGCCGCCCAATTCGGCAAGACCGCCCGCGGCGTTAACGTTTTGCTGGCGCAGGACCGCGTTGATCTGCGACGCGGTGACGCCGAGCGCCTGCATTTTCACCGGATCAAGGATAACTTCGATCTCGCGATCGACGCCGCCAAAACGGCCGACTTCGGCCATGCCTTCCACGCTCAGCAAGCGCTTGGCCACGGTGTCGTCGATGAACCAGCTCAGTTCCTCGATCGTCATATCGTCGGCTTCAACCGCGACATAGCCGATCGGTTCACCGATCGCGTTCACTTTGGTCACCGACGGTTCGAGAATCCCATCAGGCAAGTTGCCGCGCACACCGTCGATGGCGGTGGTCACTTCGCTCAAGGCCTCGGTAATGTCCGTGCCAACCTGGAATTCGACAAAGGTGAAGGAGGACCCTTCGCTGGCCGAGCTTTGGATGGAGTTTACGCCATTGATCGAACGCACCGCAGCCTCGACGCGCTGTGTGATCTGGTTTTCAATCTCCGTCGGCGCGGCACCGGGTTGAGCGATGTTCACCTGAACGCCCGGGAATTCGACGTCAGGGTTCTCGGTGACGTCCATGCGCGAAAAGCTTACGATGCCCGCAAGCGAGAGAGCCGCGAACAGGACCAGCGGGATAACCGGGTTCCGGATGGACCAGGCGGAAATGTTTCTCAGGTTCATACGATCAGCTTGCGTTAGGGGCTCTGTTCGGGGTCGGCTTGGCTTTAGGCTTCGGCTCGGCGCGGGTTGACGGTCTCGCCGGGGTTGAGGAAGCCGCCTGCGCTTTCGACAACGAGTTCATCGCCCGAAAGGCCTTCGGTGATTGCGATGCCTTCTTCGGTGGCGCGTCCAATCGTGACCGCACGGCGCGACGCCTTATTCTCGGCATCGATGATGTAGACGTACGACCCCTCAGCGTCGGCGAGCACCGCGCTTTCAGGTAGCACGGTCGCCGTCAAATCACCGCCCTGGATGCGCGCCGTGGCAAAGCCTCCGGGTCGCAGATCAGCCGAGAACGGGAGAGCGACACGCGCGGTGCCCTGGCGAGTGTTTTGATCAACCACAGGAGAAATCTGCCAGACTTGTCCGGCGTAGATCCTATCGGCTCCGGCCAGTGTCACTTCGGCGTTTACACCTTGTGCGAGCTGGACCATCTGCGCCTCGCTGACTTGCGCCAACATTTCCATCTCACCGCCGCGTGCGATCGTGAAGAGCGCGGGGCTACCGGCCCCAACCGACTGGCCAGGCTCTACATTGCGCGCGAGAACATAGCCTGCCTCGGGCGCGACCACGTTGAGCTGCGCGTTGCGAGCGTTGAGTTCGGCCAACTGCGCCTCGGCGACTTTGACCCGCGCGATGGCGGAATCGCGCTCCGCAGTCAGGCGATCGACATCAGCGGTCGAGACAAAGCCCTTTTCGACCAATTGCAAGGCGCGATCTAGGTTGGCTTGAGCCAGCGCTGCGTCGGCTTTTGACACGTCAATTTGAGCGGCTTGCGCAGCGGCTTGCTGGACCTGGACCGAGCGATCGATCACCGCCAGAACCTGCCCCTTGCGTACCCATTGCCCCGCATCGACCGGCACCGAAATCACGCGTCCACCTTGGCCTTCGACACCCACGGGCATCGACCGGCGCGCGGCGATCTGTCCTGGCGCTTCGATCGTGCCTGAAACCGTTGTACGCCCCGGCACAACCACCGTGATAACCGGGGCCTGCGCGGCGTCATCCGCTGTCGCAGCGGGCTCGCCGCCTGCAAAAGCAAAGTATATTGCAACGGCCAACAGGGCCGCCAAGGCTATGCCGCCAATCCAGAGAAACGGCGCGAGAGCGGACCGTGACTGGGCGCGATCCGTTAAAGCGCCATGCGCTTCGGCCGAAATCGGTTCGGCGGTTTCGGCGAGGATGGTCGTTTCGTAGTTCATCGCGGTTTCCTTGGCCTGAGAGTGGCCTTGCTGCGCTTACCTTTACCCTATTACGCGTTGAAATGCGCTTATAAGTCTAACGCGTGTTTTTTGGTGTGTTATTTCTATAAGTCACTGAGAGCAAGCCCATGAACCGACAGGAGCGCCAACACAATGCTCCCTTCGACTGACGCCATCACACGATAGACGAAGAGCATGGGACTTTTGTTCCGCCCGACATAGGGTCTTGCCTAGAGGGGCGTGCGCAAAAAAGGGCGGCATGGCACCTCGCCAGCCGCCCCGTTCTTGATAGAGCGCTTGATAGAAGCGTGTTACCGCACGCGGCCGCGCTGTACCAGATTCACCCCGCCCAAAAGTACGATGGCACCGACAACCGCGACAATCAGTCCTACGATCGAGAATTCTTGAACGCTGCCCGAAATGCCCAGGAGCGGGCCTGCGATCATGTTGCCAACAATTGAGCCGACACAGCCGACAACGATGTTCCAAAAAATGCCCATCGAGGCGTCTCGATTCATTACCATGCTGGCCAGCCAGCCCGCGACGCCGCCGACGATAAGCGCAATAATCCAACCCATAACGTATCCCTCCGTTGAAAATCTGAGTCTTCAACTAGCGTCAGGTTCGGATTTTTCCAAGTTTTTGCGGCAGAAACGCGCAGGGCAAGGCAGCAAGAGGGTTAGCGACGCCTAATAGCGCAGCTTGCGCTCGTATTCTTCGCGATACTTCTGGATACGAGTGACGCGCAGGCCCTTCATGCCCGAACGGTCCATCGCACGCTGCCAGGAGGCGAACTCTTCCAGCGTCAGGCTGTAGCGCTCGAGAACCTCATCAATTGTAAGCAGGCCGCCGTTGACCGCCGCAACGACTTCCGCCTTGCGGCGCATGACCCAGCGTTTCGTGCTGGGCGAAGGCAAGTCGTCAATCGTAAGCGGCTCGCCGAGGGGCCCAATCACTTGCGCGGGGCGGATGTCCTGGTTCTCAATCATAAATCGTCTCTCGCGTCACCTTTCGCCGCAACCCTCGATGTCTCAAAGTCATTGCCACAAGAGGCTTTGCAACCCTCTAAAGCTTCGGGGTTAACAGGCTGTTGGCCTTCCCCCAAGTTCTTGAAAAAACTTGCGGCTGCGTCGCCAAACGCCGCGCCAGATGCCCCGGCGCACAAGATGGCTTCCTGCCGCAGTTCGCGCCGCAACTCGCGCGCCGCGTTGAGACGGGCGGTGAGTTCACTCCACGCAATCGCACGCAACGCATCACCACTGCGCGCCGAAACGTCGGAAGTGTCGTATGCATCCAATTCGTCTTCGATGATCCACGAATCATCCTCGCGAAAATCGCTGCAAAATGCGCTGGGAATGGGCTTGCTCGTCTCGAACATGTCCTTCGTTGTAAGGACCGGACGTCAAGATGTGGTAAAGCTCGGATTTACCAGCCCTTAGGATTAGTGCCGAAATCCTTACCAAGAAAAGCCAGCCCGACCGAGCCCTGCGATGGACTGGCGAAGAGCTCGCTTTGCTCCTATATGGCGCGCTCACCATGAATACGACGACATTCCTTGAAGCCGGTATCCAGCCGAGCGCAAGCTTTGGGCTTGATACCGCGAGCCTATTCGACCTCTCCCGCCCGGCATCCGAATGCCGAATTGTGGTGGCGATGAGCGGCGGGGTCGATTCGTCTGTGGTGGCCGCACTAGCGGCGGACACCGGCGCTGAGGTGATCGGGATCACGCTCCAGCTATACGACTATGGCGCGGCGACGGGACGCAAAGGCGCATGCTGCGCGGGCGACGATATTGCCGACGCGCGCGCCGTGTGCGACCGGTTGGGCATTGCGCATTATGTCTTCGATCATGAAAGCGCCTTTCGCGAAGACGTCGTCGATCAGTTCGCCGACGAATATCTCGCGGGCCGCACTCCGGTGCCCTGCATCCGGTGCAATATGGGGCCAAAATTCACTGACCTGTTCCGCATGGCCCGAGAGCTGGGCGCGGATTGCTTGGCGACCGGGCATTATGTGCAGCGTGTTGAGGTCGAAGAAGGTGGCCCGCACCTCTACCGCGCCAACGATCCAGCGCGCGATCAGTCCTATTTCCTCTACGCAACGACGCAGGAACAGCTCGACTACATTCGCTTCCCGCTCGGCGGCTTGCCCAAAACGAAGGTGCGTGAACTGGCCGAGGCCGCTGGGCTTCGCAACGCGGCTAAGCCGGACAGCCAGGACATCTGCTTCGTCCCCGATGGCAATTACGCCAAGATCGTGACCAAGATCCGTCCCGAAGGCGCGTTGCCCGGCCCGATTGTCCACGCCGCCACGGGAGAGGTGCTGGGCCAGCACAAGGGCATTATCCACTTCACCGTGGGCCAGCGCAAAGGCCTTGAGATCGGCGGACAGCCCGAACCGCTCTACGTGATTGGCCTCGACGCCGAAGCGCGCGCGGTGCGCGTCGGTCCCAAACGAATGCTGGCGGTCGAAAGCGCGGAATTGATCGAGACCAATTGCATTGGCGCGATCGCCGACGAACCGCTCACAGCCAAGGTTCGCAGTTTGGCCAAACCGGTGCCGATAAGGCTCGAAGGTCCGCTGGGCGATGGCGCATCGACGCGCATCCGCTTTGAAACGCCCGAATTCGGTGTTGCACCGGGTCAAGCCGCCGTCATTTACGCGGGCGAGCGTGTGGTTGGCGGCGGATGGATCGACGCAACGACCTCCGTCGCGGCCTGAGGCTCAATCCTCCCACGGCTCCAGCACGCAGCCGTAGCCTTCGCGATAGGTCGCGGTGTGCGATGTCACCAAAGGAAAGCGCGCGGTCACGCTCTTGGCGCCCGGGTCATCGGCCAAAGTGACCAACTCCATGCCCGCCAGCTTGTCTTTCTCGCAATCCTCCAGACTGCGTCCGGCGACAAAGCGGCACGAACACGCGACGCGCGCGGCGTAGGCGCTGCCGACATTGGCGTAACCGGCGATCATCTCGCGATACATGAACGCTCCCAGTAGAGCCGCACCGACCAGCAGCACCAGAATCCAGGCAAAGGCCCGCGCGAAACCTGAAGACTTTGCTTTAGCCATTGAATCCCGTGACCAGTTGAGGAATTGAGGGGGCGATGACGACCCGCCCTTCTGTTCGCACTGGCTCTATCGCCGCTTTGGTTTCGTTGCCAGCCCTCTTGGCTCTTGGCGCCTGTGGGGGCTCGCCCGACAGCCAGCCCACCGAGCTGACGCAGTTTGCGCTCAGCGCGGTGACCGAGAGCGCGGGCGCGCCGACGCGAGAGCTGGCGCGCGAGGTCGATGATCTTTTCTCGAAAGATGGCCTTGGCGAGACCCGCGCCGTGCTGGTGATGAAGGACGGAAAGATCGCGGCCGAACGGTATGCCGATGGCTATAACGAAGAAACGCGCTTTATCAGCTGGTCGATGGCCAAGACGGTGACCGCTGTTCTGGTCGGCATGCTGGTCGCCGATGGACGTCTCAGCCTCGATGAGCCCGCGCCCGTCTCGATGTGGCAACGCCCCGGAGATCCGCGTGCCGAGATAACCTTGCGGCACCTTCTACAAATGCGATCAGGCCTCGACCACACCGAAGCGGGCGATCCGCCTTACGAAAGCTCGGAAGTGCGCATGCTCTTTCTCGATGGGCGCGATGATATGGCGAAATGGGCCAAGGAGCAGCCGCTGGAAGCTGAACCGGGCGAGAAGTTTGAGTATTCCTCCAACACCACCGTTATCCTCGCCGATATTGTTGCGCGTGCGCTGACAAGCAGCGAGGACGCGGAGACCCGGCGCAAAGCGGTGAGCGACTTTATGCAGCGACGGCTGTTCGGGCCACTGGGCATGACATCAGTGGTGCCCGAATTCGATGCAAGCGGGACGCTGATCGGTGGCAGCCTGATCCATGCGACCGCGCGCGATTACGCTGCGTTTGGCGAGTTCATGCGCGCCGGAGGCCGCGACCCCAAGGGGGTCCAACTGGTGCCGAGCAACTGGATTGAGCAAATGACCGAGTCGAGCCCGGCGAGCGCGCATTACGGCTTTCAAACCTGGATGAACCGTCCCGAGCCGCGCCTGGAATACGGGCATCCGCTTTTCCCCAATCGCGCCTCGCACAGCCTCTTCGCGCTGATCGGACATATGGGGCAATATGTGCTGGTCTCACCCGAGCAGGGCGTGACCATGGTGCGATTGGGCCATTCGACGAGCGCTGAACGCCCACCCATGCTGCAAGAGGCGGCGGATGTGATTGGGCTGTATCCCGAGACGTAAGGGGCCTTAGAGGGAGAACACCCCCTCAACCACGGTTACGCACGGGCCACCAAGCCACACGCGCTCGCCATCCAAGCGGCAGCTGAGATAGCCGCCCCGCGCGCTGGCCTGATAAGCGGTGAATTGGTCGCGGCCGAAGCGCTTGGTCCAGAACGGCGTCAGCACGGCGTGCGCGCCGCCTGTGACAGGGTCCTCGTCTATGCCATGCGCGGGCACAAAGACGCGGCTTACTATGTCCGTCTCAGTCCCCGTCGCGGTGCAAACGAACAGGTGATCGCCCAAAGCGGCCAAGGCCTTGAAGTCGGGATCAAGCGCGCGGATGGCGGCCTCGTCGTCGTAAAGCGCCAGATTGTATCCCAGCGGATTGCGCCAAACCTCCTTGGGCGATCCACCAAGGCATTTGGCCGCTTCCGCCCACTCTTCGCGCCGTGATGCGATGGCGGGCAAACCCACCTCATAGCCTTCTCCCAGCCGCCGCACTTCGAGCACACCCGATTGGCGCGTTTGGAATGTCACACGCTGCGCCGAAGCAAATTCGTCGAAATGCGCGAGCAGCGTTTGCCCACTGCCAAGCGTCGCGTGGCCGCACAGCCGGATTTCGTTGGTCGGCGTAAACCAGCGCAGCTCGAAATCTGCCTCACCGCTAGCGTCGCGGACCAGAAAGGCGGTTTCGGCGAAGTTGTTCTCCGCTCCGATCTGTACCAAAACCTCGTCTGGCAGCCATTTGTCGAGCAGCATGACCGCAGCCTGATTGCCGCCGAACGGCTTGGCGCTGAACGCATCAACGTGCCAGTAGGGGATCTTGGTTTTCATAGTGTCCTCGCTGCTAATCCCTCCGCTGCGCTGCGGGGCAGCTGCGGGCGGGCGGTCGCCCTTGCGAACCCCTTTGGGTTCGAGCCCGCACTCTCCATCACGGATAGAGCAGCGTGTCGGACCACGGCTCTGCGCCGTTTGAGCGGGTGAAGACGCGGCGATCGTGCAAGCGGTTGTCGCGGTCCATCCAGAATTCGATCCGCTGCGCGGCGAGTGTAAAGCCGGTCCAGTGGTCAGGGCGCGGCACTTTGCCGGCCTCCTCGTGCTCGTCCCACAGTTTTGTGACTCGGTCGATATAGGTCTGGCGTTCGGGCAGGGGGCGCGATTGCTCGCTCGCCGCCGACCCGACCTGGCTCTTATAAGGGCGTGAGTGGAAATATTCGTCCGCGCGTTCAGGTGACACCCGGATCAACTCGCCTTCCACCCGGATCTGGCGACGCAGGCTCTTCCAATGAAACAGGATCGAGGCCTGCTGGTTTTCGGCCAGATCGGTGCCCTTGCGGCTACCCATATTGGTGAAAAAGGTGAACCCGCCGCCTTCGACGCCGTAATCCACGCCCTCGCTTATGCCGTGACCCTTTAAGAGCACCATTCGCACCGAAGGCGCGCCATCCGCGTTCGCTGTAGCGAGCGCCATGGCGTTTGGATCGTTGATCTCGCTGGCCTGCGCTTCGGCGAACCACGCATCGAACAGCGCAAAGGGCTCCGCGCCTGCGGGAATCTGGCTGTCGGCGAGTTGGCTCGCGTTAAGGCTTTCGGGTTTGGTCATCGCGCTATCACTTTAGTCTTTTCGCTTGGCTGCGCATATGGGGCAGCGTCCCAGCGGATACCAGTGCGCAGGTCGCAATTGGTCGCAATCCTTGAATCAGACGCACCACACGCTTGCGCGCTCACGCTGTCTCACCTAGCTAACACGCCATGGCTGATCCCTATCGCACCCTTGGCGTTGCGCGCACCGCGTCTGAAAAAGACATCAAGAGCGCCTATCGCAAACTGGCCAAGGAACTTCACCCCGATCGCAACAAGGACAATCCCAACGCCGCCGAGAAATTCTCGGATGTGACCAAAGCGTATGATCTGCTGTCCGACAAGGATACGCGCGCGCAGTTTGATCGCGGGGAAATTGATCACGAAGGCAACCCGTTAAACCCGTTCGCCGGTATGGGCGGAGGTCGAGGCTTTGGTCGTGGTGGCGGCATGGGCGCTGGCGGCCGCCGGCCAAGCGGTGGCTTTCGCGATCCCGAATTTGGCGGCTTCGACACCGACGATATGGATCTCGGCGATCTGTTTGAAGGGCTTTTTGGGGGCGGCAAACCACGCGGCGGCGCGCAACCGCGTTCGCGTGGCGGCTTTGGAGGCGGACGCAGCAGCGCCCCTCCACCCAAGAAAGGCGCCGATATCCAATACCGCCTGGCGGTTCCCTTCGTCGACGCGGCGGCGGGCCGCGAACAGCGCATTACATTGGCCGATGGCAAGACGATCAGCCTGAAGCTTCCCGGCGGTGTCGATGACGGCACGCAGATGCGCCTCAAAGGCAAGGGTCACGCGGGACCGGGCGACAACGGCGATGGGATAGTGCTGGTAGAGGTTGGGCCGCACCCCTTTTTCCGTAGAGATGGCGACCATGTGCGCATGGACCTGCCGATCACGCTCGACGAAGCCTTGCGCGGGGCGCGCGTCAAGTGCCCAACGGTCGATGGGCCGGTCATGCTCACGATTAAACCAGGCACGCATGGCGGCACAGTCATGCGTCTGGGCGGGAAAGGCTGGACCAAACCCGGTTCCACCTCGGACAAGCCGGCGCGCGGCGACCAGCTCGTAACGTTGGAGATCCAGCTTCCTGAAGATCTGTCGCAATTGGAGGAAATCCTCGGCGACTGGAGCGATCCGGCGAAGCCACGCGAGAGATTCGGGCTGTGATGAAGCCGGACGTGCACACCGCGTAAGGTTCGCCGATGGGTTATCCGCCAGAATCCGACGCCGTACGTTCGCTTTCTCCCGAAGCGCGCCGCCGCGATCGAGCCGCCTTTCTCGCGGCCTCTGCACGGGCGGGCGAAGATCCCGTCACTTGGCGCGAACGCTGTCTCAAGGCGATGAGCCCGGGATCGCGCGCCTTTGAAGTCGCTCGGCGCACGGTGACTGGCACTTACAACGATGGCTTCATCCACGCAGGCAACCTCGCCTATCTCTCGATGCTGTCGATCTTTCCGTTCTTCATCCTGGCGGGCGCTCTGTTCCAGCTGTTGGGTGAGCTCGAAGAGCGACGCATGATCATTGAAACCGTGGTGCAGGCCATGCCGCCCACGGTGCAAAGCGTGATCGCGCCAACAGCCGAAAGCGTTATCGACGCGCGCAGCGGATGGGTGTTGTGGATCGGCGCGGCGGCGGGCCTGTGGTCGGTCTCCAGCCTTATCGAGACCATCCGCGATGTGTTGAGGCGGGCCTACGGGACGAAAGCGGTGTTGGCGTTCTGGCGCTATCGACTGGCGTCCGCGGGCCTGATCATCGGCGCGGTGCTGCTTTTGCTGCTGTCGCTGTTTGCGCAGGTCGCGATCGGCACAGCGCAGCAATTCATCCTCGCGATGTTGCCGCAACTGGGAGAAGTGGTCGGCACGATGGGCGCGTCGCGCGTGATCCCGGCGCTGGGTCTTTTCGGGTCGCTTTATATGCTGTTCTGGGCGTTGACTCCGACGGAATACAGCAGCCGCGCTTATCCCAAATGGCCCGGCGCGCTGTTCACCTCGGGGTGGTGGCTAGCCGTGACAACCGCTATGCCACCGGTTCTACGGAGCTTTTTCAGCTACGATCTGGTCTATGGCAGTTTGGCCGGGATCATGATCGCGCTGTTCTTTTTCTGGCTCGTCGGGCTTGGCTTGGTTATCGGAGCGGAATTGAACGCCGCTTTGGCGGAGCCGGAAGACGGCGAGCGAGCGGATGAGACATTGAGTGAGGAGGAGACTGCATGAGCGGTCTGATGCAAGGCAAACGCGGGCTTATCATGGGCCTTGCCAACGATAAGTCGCTCGCTTGGGGCATTGCGAAACAACTGTCTGAACAGGGTGCAGAACTGGCGTTTTCCTATCAGGGTGACGCGTTGGCCAAGCGGGTGAAGCCCCTAGCCGAGCAACTGGGCAGCGATTTCGTGTTCGAGTGCGATGTGGCCGATATGGACGCGCTCGACGCCGCCTTTGATACGCTGAAAGAACGCTGGGACACACTGGACTTTGTCGTCCACGCGATCGGCTTTTCGGACAAGAACGAGCTGCGCGGCAAATATGTCGACACCAGCCTCGATAACTTCCTGATGACGATGAACATCTCGGCCTATTCGCTGGTCGCGGTGTCGAAGCGTGCAGCGGAGATGATGCCTCCCCTTCAAGAGGATGGCACCGGCGGCGGTTCGATCCTGACGCTGACCTATTACGGCGCGGAAAAGGTCATGCCGCACTACAACGTGATGGGCGTGGCGAAGGCGGCGCTGGAAACCAGCGTGCGCTATCTGGCGAACGATCTGGGGCCAGCGGGCATCCGCGTGAACGCGATCAGCGCGGGTCCGGTGAAAACGCTGGCGGCGAGCGGGATTGGCGATTTCCGCTACATCCTCAAATGGAATGAATTGAACGCGCCGCTGCGCCGCACGATCACAATCGACGACGTCGGTGGATCGGGTCTGTATTTCCTTTCCGACCTGTCATCCGGCGTGACGGGCGAGGTGCACCACGTCGATGCAGGCTATCACACGGTCGGCATGAAACAGGTCGACGCGCCGGATATCGGCCTCGTGAAGTGATTGTGAGTTAAAGCGCTTCGACGAGCCCAACGGGCTCGCAAGCGCGACCGCGCGTCGGCCGGTCAGGCCGCCCCTCGGAGGCATTCGCGACGCGAATTGCCGTGAGAGAAAACAAACTCACTTCGATCCAAACCCCGTTAGGATCGTATGGACCGTGCGCATGACGATCAACACATCGAGCCAGAACGAGAAGTACTTGATGTAGTAGAAGTCGTATTGAAGCTTCACATCAATGTCTTCGATCGTCGCCACGTGCCCCTGATTGACCTGCGCCCACCCGGTGAGACCGGGGCGCAGAATGTTACGGTATGAATAGAAAGGAAGATTATCGTCGTACCAATCGGCGAGCGCACCCGCTTCGGGGCGCGGCCCGATGAGGCTCATTTCGCCTTTCAGTACATTGAAAAGCTGTGGCAATTCATCAATCCGATATTTGCGAATGAAGGCGCCAAACCGCGTAATGCGCGCATCATCCGCCTGCGTCACCGCGTCTGCGCGCGCTTTTTCATACGACGTCAGCACGCGGTTGGTCATGGATCGGAACTTGTACATTCGGAACGGACGCCCGCCCAATCCGGTGCGGGTCTGGATGAAGAACGGCGAACCACCGTCCCCCGCCCAGATGATCAACGCGACCGCCGCCATCGCGGGCCAAAGCGCGATGATGAGTGCCAGACTTCCGAAGACATCGATCAACCGTTTGACCGGCGTGTAGGACCGATTGGGCATCAGCGATCCGAGCGAATTTTCCGATAGGCTCTCGATCTTGACTTGCCCTGTCATGCTCTCGGTCAGTTGCTTGTAGTGGTAGACCGGCACACCCGCGAGGCTCGCCCGGGCCAGCAGGCGCACCCATTCGGGCGGCAGGTCGGCGCGGAAATCGGCGACGATGTTGGTCGCGCGATCAGCGGGAATGTCGGGCCTTTTGAGATGCCGCAGGGGAAAGCCCAAGGCCTCCTCCATTTCGTGAACTTGGCCAAAGGGCACGATATAAAGAGGTGGGCGCATCGCGCTGCGTTTGCTCCAGCGCAGCTGAGTGGCGATCAGCGTGGCTGTCGTGGCGGAATAGAACAGCAAGAGTCGGCTGTATTCGATGCGGAACACGAACAGGACCAGCGCGGCAAAGCCAAAACACATCAGCATAATTGGCACGCCATGCACGGTGCCGCGGGTGCCGGGCAGGTCGAGCACACGTCCCGCCAGGAACAGCCCAGCGAACAAGGCCGCGCTCGCCGCCATCATCGTCGCGACTAGGGTCGGATCGTTCAGGGGGTCTTCGCGCCCACCCATCCAGAACGCGATCATCGGCGCCAGCGCGACGACCGACCAAGACGCGCTGTAGCGGATAAGCGAAATGATCGGATCGCGCGACCGGCGCGCGGGAATACTGTTGGCAATCGGCTCGATCAGCATAGGCAAGACACCTCTCAAGGACGCGACAACCAGACCGGGTATCGCGCACGACCCTCCGTCCAAGCGCAAGAGTGCCAATGGCGCCCAGGAACGACAAGAAGCCCGTCGTCCATATTGGAGACAAACAACCAAGATCCGCAGAGAGGTCCATCTTCCTATTGATATTTAACGATTAATGGACAGGCGGCGCGTCCCAAACGACCATCTCCAGAATGGAGCAGAACAACTCGCTCCGCCATGGAGGCAACACTAGCCCAGCCCGGTTGTGCCGCCGCTTTCTCGCTGTAGGCTCTTATGCATCGAACGGTCCCCGCGTTCGAAGTTATGAGGCGATAATGCGACCATGCTGAACGGCAAATCTGTGCTCATCACCGGTGGAACGGGCTCCTTTGGCAAGGCCTTCGTGCGAACGGTTCTGGATCGCTATCCCGATATCCGTCGCTTGGTGATCTATTCGCGCGATGAACTCAAACAGTTCGAAATGCAGCAGCAGTTCTCGCGCTCGGATTATCCCGCGCTGCGCTATTTTCTGGGCGATGTGCGCGACGAAGCCCGCCTGCGCCGCGCGCTTGAGCGGATTGATGTTGTGGTCCACGCAGCCGCGCTCAAACAGGTGCCGGCGGCCGAGTACAACCCGTTTGAATGCATCAAAACCAATGTTCTGGGTGCGCAAAATCTAATTGAGGCCTGCCTCGACAGCGAGGTGTCGCGCGTCGTGGCGCTATCGACCGACAAGGCCGCTGCGCCGATCAATCTGTACGGCGCGACAAAGCTGTGTTCGGACAAGCTGTTCGTCGCCGCCAACAACATCAAAGGCGCGCGCGACATGCGCTTTTCGGTGGTGCGCTACGGCAATGTGATGGGTTCGAGAGGGTCGGTCATCCCCTTCTTCATGGGCAAACGCGGCGAAGGCGTGTTGCCGATCACCGATCCACGCATGACGCGCTTCAACATCTCGCTTCAGGAAGGGGTGGAGATGGTTCTGTGGTCGATCGAACACGCCAGCGGGGGCGAGGTTCTGGTGCCTAAGATCCCGTCCTATCGCATCGGCGATGTCGCCACCGCCATCGCGCCCGAGGCCAAGCAAAAGGTTGTCGGCATCCGGCCGGGCGAGAAAATCCACGAAGAGATGATCACCGCTTCCGACAGCTTTAACACCGTCGATATGGGCGCCTATTTCGCGATCCTGCCGGTAAGCGGGGACTATTCAGTCGACGAGTATTGCCGCGCCCATGGCGGGCGCCGGGTTGAGCCGGGCTTTGCCTATAACTCCGGGACCAACCCCGATTTCTTGACCGTCGAGCAATTGCAAGACCTTATCTACGGGCATGAAACCCGCGAGGCGGCCGAATAGGGCGAACGCGCGTGGCCGAGCCCTTCATCCCCTATTCGCGCCAAGAGATCAGCGAGGCCGATATTGCAGCGGTCATCGATCTGCTGCGCTCCGATTTCCTGACGCAGGGACCCAAGGGCGCCGAGTTCGAACAGGCCTTCGCCGCACGCCATCAGGTTGCGCACGCGGTGGGCGTGACCAACGCCACCGCTGGTCTGCATCTGGGCTGTCTGGCGCTGGGCGTGGGACCGGGCAGTCTGGTGTGGACCAGCCCCAACAGCTTCGTCTCCAGCGCCAATTGCGCGCTCTTTTGCGGAGCTAAGGTCGGCTTTGTGGATATCGATCCGATCACCCGCAATATGAGCGTCGAGGCGCTCACGGCCAAGCTTGAGGCGGCGGACAAGGTTGGCGCGCTGCCTGACGTCGTAATCCCAGTCGATTTCGCGGGGCTTCCTTGCGATCTGGCGGAGATGCGAGCGCTGGCTGACCAATACGGTTTTGCGGTGCTTGAAGACGCGAGCCACGCGACGGGCGCTTCGTATCAGGGGCGGCCCATCGGTTCCGCTTTTGCCGACATCACCGTCTTCAGCTTCCACGCGGTCAAGATCGTCACCACAGCCGAAGGCGGCATGGTTGTGACTCAGAACCAGACACTCGCCGAAAAGCTACGCCTTCTTCGCTCGCACGGCGTAACCCGCGATCCCGCGTGGATGCAGCACCCCTTCGAGGGCGCGTGGTACTACGAAATGACGGACCTGGGGTGGAATTATCGGCTCACCGATCTGCAATCCGCGCTCGGTCTTTCGCAGTTGGAGCGGCTCGACCCCTGGCGCGACGCGCGTGGGCGGCACGCGGATCGGTATGACGCGCTGCTGGCCAATGGGCCGTTCCAGCGTCCCGCTCGCGCGAACGATCGTCAAAGCGCCTGGCACCTCTACGCTATTGAGTTGACGCAAGACACAGCCGCCAGCCGGGCGGCTGTCTTCGCCGGAATGCGAGAAGCCGGGATCGGCGTGAACGTGCATTACATTCCGATCCACACGCAGCCTTTCTACGAGCGGCGCGGGTTCCAGCGCGGCGATTTTCCCAACGCGGTAACCTATTATGATCGCGCGCTTTCGCTCCCGCTTTTTCCGGCCATGACCGAGGAGCAGCAAGACCGCGTGGTCGAAACCCTGACCCGGCTGGCGGCCTGACATGACGACCCATCTCTCCAGTGAAGGCCACATCGCCATCATCCCCGCGCGCGGCGGGTCCAAGCGGATACCGCGCAAGAACATACGCAGCTTCGCTGGTAAGCCAATGATCGGCTACGCCATTGAGGCAGCCCTGCGCTCTCCGGTTATCGAGCGGGTCTTGGTCACCACCGATGATCCAGCCATCGCGGATATTGCGCGCGATCTGGGCGCGGAAGTGCCCTTTACGCGTCCGCTAGAACTGGCCGACGATCACACCCCCACCGTGCCCGTCATCAAACACGCGATCACCGCTGCGCGTGAGGCGGGATGGAGAGTAGAGCGTGCTGTGTGCCTCTATCCCGGCGTCCCTTTTATCGAGGTTGAGGATCTCTCGCGGGCGCTTGAGCTGCTCATTGAGCATGACGACAACGGCTACACCTTCCCCGTCGCCGAGTTTCCAAGCGCCATCCAGCGCGCGCTCAAACGTGGTGAAGACGGCTCCGTCACGCCCTTCGACCCTGAGCATTCCGCTACTCGCACGCAGGATTTGGAGCCCGCTTTCTACGACGCAGGCCAATTCTATTGGGCTAACGCCGACAGGTGGCTTTCGGGCGGAATCATCCATCAAAACGGCCGCGCGATTACACTGCCGAGCTGGCGGGTCGTCGATATCGACACACCCGAGGATTGGGAGCGCGCTGAAAAGATGCACTCCGCCTTGATGCAACGCGGCGGGTGACTGGCGGTGAGAGTGCTTTTTCGCGTCGATGCGTCGCAGGCGATGGGCACTGGCCATGTCTGCCGCTGTTTGGCGTTGGCGCACGCTTTGCGTAGCCAAGGGGAAGAAGTGGCTTTCGTCACTCGCGCGCTGGGGCTGGACACCCAAGGCGTCATTGAAAGCGAGGGCTTTCGCGTGCTCGCCACTTTGCCTTCACCGGGCGGCGCCTTCGCCCCTGACCCCGCCATCTCGCACAGCGTCTGGGGGCAAGTGCCACAGGACCAAGACGCCGTCGAAACGGTCGAGGCCGCGCGGAACTGGGCGCCCGATTGGGTGGTGGTGGACAGCTACGCCTTTGACGCGCGCTGGCATCGCAAAGTGGCGCGAGGCCTAAGCTGCCCGATTGCGGCGATTGACGATTTGGCCGACCGCGCGCTCGATTGCGATTGTGTGATCGATCACACGCACGCGTCCAACCACCAGCACAAATACGCGAACGTCATTGGCTCCGATCGGACCCGGGTGCTCGGAGGCCCTCGCTTCGGTTTGCTCGGCCCGGCCTACGCCCATGCGGAGCAATACGCATTTAGCGACAGAGTGCGATCCATCGGTGTCTTTATGGGCGGGGTGGACGCGGGCGGTCACTCGATCACGGCGCTGAAGGCTATTGAGGCGGCGGGCTTCAACGGCCCGGTCGAGGTCGTCTCGACCAGCGCCAATCCCGGCCTTGCAACCCTGCGCGAAAAGATTCTCGCCCGGCCCAATACGATGCTGTCCCTTGATCGGCCCGACCTCGCCGGCTTCTTTGCGCGGCACGATGTGCAGATCGGCGCGGGCGGTGGGGCGAGTTGGGAGCGGTGCTGTATCGGTGTGCCCACCTTACTGGTCGTGGTGGCCGACAATCAAACGCCCGTCGCAGAAGCGCTGGCGGCCAAGGGGGTGGTCGCGCTGGCTGAGGAACCGACGACGAAAGCGATGACGGATGCGCTATTTAATCTGGTTGAGAACAGCGAAAAGCGCCGATCACTCGTGGAGAATTCGCGTGCCTTGGTGGATGGGCGCGGCGCGGAGCGGGTGGCGCTAGCCCTGAGCTCTGAGACGCTTTCCGTGCGCTCCGCTCGACAAAGCGACGCTTGCCTGATGTTTGAGTGGCGCAATCATCCCGCCACGCGCACCGTTTCGCTCCAAAGCGAACCGCTCGGTTGGGGAGAGCACAAAGCGTGGCTTGACCGCGTGTTGGACAACCCGAACCGTCTGCTCTTCATAGGGGAGATCGGCAATCGCCCGGTCGGCGTGATCCGCTTCGACTTTGAAGCTTCGCGCGCATCGACCCGTCGCGCGGAAGTCTCGCTCTATTGCGATCCGGACTTGCACGGTCTGGGCCTTGGTCCGGCGCTTTTGCGCGCAGGAGAAGCCGCCGCCGATCCCGCATTGATCGAAGCGCGCGTGGTCGAAGGGAACAGCGCCTCCCACCGGCTCTTCGCCAAATGCGGCTACCGCCAAGCCGCGCCCACGCGTTGGGAAAAGCGCCGAGAAACCGCCAATTCGGACGCATCGCAGCCCCCTTCTCGCCGCCTCGCCGCTACATCGGAACGGTAGTCTTCACCGCGCGCCCCGCCCGCCACAAAGAGGCTTCGTCATGCAGATAAACGGACGCGAGATCGGACCCGGCGCGCGCCCCTATCTGATCGCCGAGATGAGCGGGAACCACAACCAGTCGCTCGACCGCGCTCTGGCCCTTGTGACCGCGGCAGCGGAAAACGGAGCGGATGCGGTCAAGCTGCAAACCTACACCGCCAATACAATCACGCTCGATTGCGACGCGCCGGGTTTCGTGATTGAGGATGAGGGTTCGCTCTGGGCCGGACGGCGGCTGTATGACCTCTATGACGAAGCGCACACGCCGTGGGACTGGCACTCACCCATAATCGAACACGCGCGCAGTCTGGGGCTCGATTGCTTCTCTTCGCCGTTTGACGCGAGCGCGATCGACTTTCTCGAAGAGCTGGGCGTGCCCGCCTACAAAATCGCGAGTTTCGAGATCGTCGATCTGCCGCTGATCCGCAAAGTGGCCGAGACGGGCAAGCCTGTGATCATCTCCACCGGCATGGCCAGCGTGGTCGAAATCGGCGAGGCGCTGCGCGTGGCGCGTGAGGCCGGGAACGACCAAGTTTGCCTGCTCAAATGCACAAGCACCTATCCGGCGACGCCCGAGAACACGAACATCAGCACCATCCCCAATATGCGCGCGACCTTTGGCTGCGAAGTGGGCTTGAGCGACCACACGATGGGCACCGGGGTTGCGGTGGGCGCGGTAGCTTTGGGAGCGGTTTTGGTGGAGAAGCATTTCACCCTCGCGCGCGCCGATGGCGGAGTGGACAGCGCCTTTAGCATGGAGCCCGCCGAGTGGCGGTCCTTGCGCGAAGAGACGGAGCGCGCGTGGCAGGCGCTAGGCCAAGTCACCTATGGCGGCACCCGCGCGGAAGAAGGCTCGCGCGCCTTTCGCCGCTCGCTTTATGTCGCTCAAGACATAGCCGAGGGTGAGGCGTTCACCGCGCAGAACCTGCGCTCGATCCGACCCGGTTTTGGCCTCGCTCCTAAGCATTACGACTCGCTGATCGGCAAACGCGTCAACCGCGCGCTGACCATGGGCACGCCGGTTCGCTGGGATATGATCGGCTGACGCAGCGATGGCGCATTCGGTCCTCATCATCGGTTGCGGCGCGATTGCGGGCGGGTATGACGCGGATCGCTCGCCTGAGGATTGGCCGCTGTCCCACGCCGGAACCATCGCGCGCGATCCTCGGTTTGAGCTGACCGCTTGCGTCGAACCGGATCCCGCCGCGCTGGGCGCGTTTCGGAATCGCTGGGCCGTGCCGCATGTTGCGGGTTCACTCGACGAGTTGGGCGCAAATGTTTGTCAGTATGATCTGATCGTCATCGCCTCCCCCACACCTCTCCACGCCGAGCATCTGGAATGGGCGCTGGCGATGCGGCCCAAGGCGATCTTTTGCGAAAAACCGCTCGCGCATACTTTCGCGGAGGCGCGCCGTCTGTTCGACAAGGCCGACGCACAACGCATCCCGCTGGCGATCAACTACACGCGGCGCTGGCAGCCCGATCTTGGCGCGTTGGTCGATGCGGCGCGGGAAAGACGCGAATGGGGGCGATTGCTCGGCGCCGTGGGCACCTATTCCAAAGGCATCGTCCACAATGGCAGCCATATGGTCGACCTGGCGATGATGTTCGCAGGGCCACTTAACGTGCGCGCCGTTGGCCCCGCGCGCTTTGATCACTGGGACGAGGATCCGACCGTGAGCGCCATCCTGACAGCGGACAACGAGGAAGCTGCAATCCACCTAGTGGGCGGCGATTGCCGCGCGGTGACGCAATTCGAGCTGGTAATGAGCTATGAACACGGCGAGATCGCGATCCGCGACGGCGGCCTTCGGATCGAAACACGGCGGGTCAAAACCAGCGAGGTCTTTGCCGGATACCGGCAGCTTGGCCCGCCCGAGAGCACGCCCGGCCGCTACCCTGAAGCGATGGCGGCGGCGTACGATAACCTGGCCGATGTGATCGCGGGAAAAGCCGCTCCAAAGTGGTGGGATCTCCATGGCGTCGCCGCGCAAGAGCTGTGCGAGACAATCCGGATGATGGCGCTTGAAACTCTCGCGAAGGACAGATCGGCATGACCGATAGGCTCGCCTTGCATGGCGGCACACCCGTGATTGACCGCGCGCTTGCCCCCTTCCGCTCAATGGGGCGCGCAGAAGAAGAAGCCGCCGCGCGCGTCGTTCGGTCAGGCGTGCTATCGGCCTATGTTGGCGCGCCGGGCGAGCTGTTTATGGGCGGGCGCGAGGTTCGCGCTTTTGAGGAAAAGGCGGCGGACACTTTCGGCGTCAAACACGCCCTCGCTGTCAACAGCTGGACCAGTGGCTTGATCGCCGAGGTGGGCGCTTTGGGTCTGGAGCCCGGTGACGAGATCATCACCACACCCTGGACGATGAGCGCGACCGCGATGGCGATCCTGCACTGGAACGCGATTCCCGTCTTTGCCGATATCGATCCCGCGACCTTCAATATCGATCCGGCCTGCGTCGCGGCGCTCGTCACCGACCGGACCCGCGCCATTCTGGCGGTTGATATCTTTGGGCAGAGCGCGGATGTCGCCGGATTGCGTTCTATCGCCGATGCACATGGGCTGGCGCTTCTAGGCGACACCGCGCAGGCGCCCGGCGCTATGATGGGGAAAAACCACACTGGAACCGGCTACGATATTGGCGGGTTCAGCCTCAATTATCACAAGCATATTCACTGCGGCGAAGGCGGCGTTCTCGTCACCAATGACGATGGCCATGCCGCGCGTTTGGCGCTCATCCGCAACCACGCCGAAAACGTCGTGCAACCCCGTGAAGGCGCCATGCGCCGCGCGGATCTGGCCAATATGATCGGCTACAATTTCCGCATGGGTGAGATAGAAGCGGCGATCGCAAGCGTTCAGCTCGATAGGCTGGAAGAGCGCGTGGCCGACCGGCAGCGCGTCGCCGATGAACTCACCGTCGGGTTGGCAGGGCTTGAAGGCCTCACCCCACCGCACGTCGCTCCCGACGCGACCCATGTCTACTACGTCTATGGCATGCGGCTCGATTTAGAGGCGCTGGGCGTCAGCCGCGCCGTATTGGTCGAAGCGTTGAAAGCCGAGGGGGTGCCCGCGTTGGTGCCAGGCTACCAGAACATCCACCGCCTGCCGCTCTTCACCGAACAATGCGCCTATGGCACCGGCCGCTTCCCCTGGTCGCTGCGCCCGGATCGTCGCTTTGCCTATGGCGAGGGGACGTGCCCGGTGGCGGAGGAATTGCACCAAGCGAGCTTTCTCGGTCTGTCCATCTGCCTGAACGAACTGCCGAGCGAGGATGTCGCCGATATCGTCGCCGCCTTTCAGAAAGTCTGGCGCCGTTTGGACGCGTTGCCGGCGTGAGGCTGTCGGCGTTCACACAGCTTAGCGGCTCGAAGGTGAGGCTGCAGCGATTTGGCATCGAAGACATAACGCAACACTATCTCGACTGGCTCAACGATGCTGAGGTGATGCGCTTTTCCAACCAGCGCTTTCGCCAGCACACACGCGAGACATGTGAAGCCTATTGGGCCAGTTTTGAAGACACGCCCAACCTGTTCCTTATCGTGCACGAGCGAGCGAGCGGCACAGCCATCGGCACATTGACCGCCTACGCCAATCCGCATCATGGCACCTGCGATGTCGGCATCATGATCGGTGATCGCGACTATTGGGGTAGAGGATGCGGTCAAGAAGCCTGGAGCCTTCTCACCGAGTGGCTGCTCACGCACGGAAAGGTCCGCAAACTCACCGCTGGATGCCTCGCCGCGAACACCGCGATGGTTCGGCTGATGGAGCGTTCCGGCATGCAGCCGGACGGCGTGCGGCAGGGGCAAGAACTTCTCGAAGGCGTACCTTGCGACATTATGCATTATGCCAAATTCGCCGATTGATACTTTCGAAGACTCCTACGCGATCGCGGTCCACGATGCGGGCGCGGCCAATATGATTGCGGCCTGGGTTGGAGCGGCGCAGCGAGCGCCCGAGATGGTCGTAGCGCAAGGTCCGGCCCGAGCAATTTGGCAGCAACGCTTTGGCACAGGCACGCGATTCGAAGGCGATCCGGAGAGGGTCCAAGGCGCCAAAGTCGTAATCAGCGGAACCGGCTGGGCTAGCGATCTGGAGCATCGCGCGCGCGCAATCGCGGCGGAGGCTGGAGTCCGGTCTGTCGCCGTTGTGGATCACTGGGTGAATTACAAAGCCCGCTTTGAGCGGGACGGGGTCACGCAATGGCCCGATGCGATCTGGGTTGGCGACGATGAAGCGCTCGCCATCGCGCGCAGGACCTTTCCCGAAGTCCCCGCGGATCGGCACGCCAATCTCTATCTGGCTCAGCAGGCGCGTGAAGCGGGTCCTGCGCCCAAAGATGGCGATGTTCTGTTCGCATCAGAGCCGGCCCACAGCGATTGGGGCGGGGACCGGGCGGGCGAGTTTCAAGCACTCGACCACTTTATGGCTTCGAGACAGTTAGCGGGCATTCGGAGGAACGCAGCCGTTCGCCTGCGCCCCCATCCTTCCGATCCGTCGGGCAAATACGACGAGTGGCTGTCAAACCACCCGACCGCCCGGCTCGACACCTCGCCCGATATGGCCACCGCCTTGCAGACCGCAAAATGGGTTGTGGGCATGAACTCGATGGGCCTTGTCATCGCTCTACAAGCAGGGCGGAAGGTCTTGTGCGCTCTGCCGCCGTGCGCCCCGCCCTGCGCCCTTCCGCATCGAGGCATATTATCGCTGCGCACCAGCCCGGCATGACTGAATGTGTTGGAAGGATTAGCACCGGTATGGAGCGGAATTCGCCCCTCAATGGCGGTCCTCACCAAAGTGGCGGCTTTAGGCCGGGTGGATCGGTTGCGCGCATCAAGGCGAGGTGACAGGCCAAGCTGCATGGCGTCTCTCGCAAACTCCGAATCAAAAGCGCACGATCAGCGACGTCCTGTGGCCCGTGTCGCATGGCTAACCGGTCCGGGTGAGGTGATCTGGCGAGAGGAGTCTTTGCCTGCGCCCGACAGACGGCAGGTCTTGTGCGAGACATTGGTCAGCGCGATCTCACCCGGCACTGAGCTCGCTGCATGGCGCGGGGCGCAGCCGTTGAAACCGGGCAATCCCTATCCGCGGGTCCAGGGCTATTGCAACGTCGCGCGGGTTTTGGAGGTTGGTGAGAATGCGGCGCATCTGACACCTGGCGACCGGGTTCTCACCCTGCAATCGCATCGCAGCCGGTTCGTCTGTTCGGCCGACGATATCTATGTGACGCTAACGCCAGAGATGGACAAAAGGCGCGTCGCGACCAGCTATCTCTTCCACCTCGGCTATAACGCGGTTCTGCGCAGCGGCATGCGCGCCGGCAGCCGGATCGTGGTGATTGGCCTCGGCGCTCTGGGTCTGACCTCGGTCGCCATGGCCACACACGCAGGGGCCGAGGTGGTCGCGGTGTCGGACCATTCATCTGCGCAAAAAATCGCCCGGACCGCCTATAATCCCGGACAGGTTTGTTCTCGCAATGAGGCAATGCGTCTCAGTCAAACCGGGGCCGATGCGGTTATCCTCACGACAAACGGCTGGAGTGATTTCCGCCTCGCTCTGGAACTGGCCGGACAGAACGCCGTCATCGCGTGCCTCGGATTTCCCGGCCGCGAGGAGGCTCCCGGCGAGTACAACCCACTGGCGGCTGAGCTGTTCTACGCCAAACAGCTACGGGTCGAGGCGGTGGGCTTGTCCCCGCTTGAAAACGATCCGCGCGGATTCAACCGGTTCAATCTGCGCGACAATCTCGGCTATATCGCGCGCGTCCTCGCGCCCTTGGCAGATCCCATCATCTCCGGCGAGTACCCTGCTGATGAACTGGAGCGCGCCTACGCGGATTTGGCCGCGCGCAAGGATAACGCCGTCACCTATCTGCTGGACTGGTCGCGATGAGCGGGCCTTTGACTGCCGCCGTGATTGGATGCGGACGTATGGGAGCGTTCACATCATCGGATATGCGCGCCTATGGCCCCGTTTGCATCCTGCCCAGCGCGCACGCGGAGGCGATCGCAATGGCGGACGATGTGGCACTCGACGCGCTGTGCGACACCGACAGTCGCAGCCTTGATCGCGCTGGAATCCTCTACGGGGTGGACCGGCTCTACGCTGACCCTGGTGCCCTTTTGGCAGATGGAGCGCCCGGAATTGTCACCCTTGCAACGCGCACTCCGGGCCGAGCGAACCTGATCGAAGAGTGCGTCGCCGCCGGCACGCGCGCGCTGCATATCGAGAAGCCATTGTGCCAGTCGGTGGCTGAATGGAAACGGCTCGAGCAACTGTTCGCGCGCGACGATCTGTTCGTCACTCTGGGCGCGATGCGACGGCATTGGGCGGTTTACAAGCACGCCTTGGCTATGGCGCAATCAGGCGAGTTTGGAGCCTTACTCGCGGCGAACGCGGAGTTCGGGGCGCGCACCCTCTACTGGTCGCATCCACACAGCGTGGACCTTTTGTTATTCGCCGCTGCGGGCGCGCGGGTTGAAGCGGTGCAGGCGCGGTTGGGTGCGGTCGAGCGGAACGGTTCGACCGTTCACAACGACCCTGTCGTGCTCGATGCGGCGATCTGGTTTGCGGGCGGATTTTCTGGCCATATCACCCGGATACCGGGGACCGATTGGCGGCTCGCTTGCGAAACCGCGCAGATCGCGGTGGTGGCGAACGGGTCTGCGATCTGGCGTTCGGGCCGGGCCAATTCAGCGCCGGACACCAATCCCTATCACGAACCCGAACGCGTCCACTTCGAACAGCCGGCCGTGCCCGAGGGAGCGCTTTCCTCAATCCGTCAACTTGTCGGCTGTCTGCAAGGCAAACGCGAGGCCATCGCCGTCAACGAAGCGCTCAAACGCGACATTTTAACCGGCCAAAGAATTCTCTTCGCCATGGTCCAATCGCACCTCGAAGGGGGGCGTCCGATCACGCTCGATGACGTTGATCCCGCTCTGGTGATCGAGGCCAAAACCAACGGAGTGCCCGCATGACCGCTGCACCGAGAATCCTGTTTTTTGCGCGCGGCTATCAGGTGAGATTTTACCCCGAACTCGCGCCCACATGCGACGACGCGCCCTTTGAGCCAGTCTATGTCACACTGACCCGCGAAGAGGCCGATCAAGTGCGCGCTAAAGGGCATAATGTCGCCGCGTGTTTTGAGGACGACTTCGACGCCATCACTCCAGCCCCCGTGCCTCATGGCTATCTCCTGACCTCGTTCACATCGGACCGGTTTCTGGGCCGGTTTTCGCATGAAGAACGCATGACCATCCTTGGCAAGGAAATCGCCTTCTGGCGCGGCCTGTTCGACCGCTTCAACCCGGTCGCGGTCTGCAACGAACTTGTTGCAATCGAGATATCGGAGGTCCTCGTGATCGAAGCGCGCGCGCGAGGCGTTCGTTATCTGGCGCCGATGTATTGCCCGATTGAGGGCTACTTTTATTGGCTGCCCGATCCGCTGACGCTTTCGGGCCAACGGCTCAATTTACCGCAGCCCACGCCCACCTCGCTTGCCGTCGCGGACACCTATCTCGATGAGGTTCGACGCTCCGATTACAAGCCCTATTACGTGCGCAATCTCGCCAGCCGCCGCGCGATCAAACCGCTCGCCACTGGTCTTGCGAAATCCGCCCTGTGGCGCTGGCGCGATCGGCGATCGCGCGACCCGGTGGAGCCCGGAGCCTTCCGCTACGAGAGCTACTCCGAGGAATACGGCAAACGCCCACAGGTCTTCGCGGCAAGCATTCTGCACGACTACGATGATCTCAGCGCAATCCCGCAGGAGCACGAAATCGTCTTCTATCCGCTGCATCAGGAGCCCGAGGCAACGCTCAATTATATGAGTGAGTTTTGCGCCAATCAGGTCGCGACGATTGAGAACATCCTCAAATGCCTGACCCCCTCACAGCGTCTGGTGGTTAAGGAGCATCCGGTCGATAAAGGCGCGCTTCTGCGGCCCAAATTCCGTGACCTGCGCGCGCGGCATTCAAACCTTGCCTTGCTGCCCGCCGAAGTGCCCGCGCGCGAAATCCTCGCCCGGTGCGAGCGGGTCGTGACGCTGACAAGCAGCGTTGGCTGGGAGGCGGCGGTTCTGGGCAAATCGGTCTGCGTCATGGGCGAAATCTTTTGGGACAGTGTGCCTGGCGTCATCCGGATTACAGATTGGCCTGAACTGCGCCGCGTCCTGCGCACACCTCTCGAGGAACTTGGCCGGGTGGCGCTTGAGGACGCGCGGCGCTTTGTCGCCGGCTTGCTCCAGATCTGCCATCGCGGGCGGCCGCTGCCCAACACCACGCTCTACGATCCCGGCAACATAGCACAAGTGCGCGAGGCCATTGTCCAAGGCGCAGGCCTCAAAAGCCGAAGCGTGGCCGAAAGCGTCGAGGCGTGAAAGGATGGGCTGCGATCCGCGCTCACTCCGTAAGGCCGCCGCCATGCTGAATTCGCGCAGCGCCTTTGTCGCCATAGGACTGGCGGTGAACGGCCTTGTGCTGGTGCGCGGCTTGGTCCTGATGGTGGCGCTGGATTACGAGGGGCTCGGCTTTGTCGGGCTCGTGCAGGTGGCGATCGCCAGTGTCGGTTTGATGCATTTCGGCGTTCTGAATGGAGGCTATCGCCTGCTCTGTCACGCGGGCCCGCGCACCCAGCAGCGTATTGCCGACCTCGCTTACACGGCGTTTGCCGCGATTGGCGCCGCGCTGATAATTGGCGCGGGGACGGCGAGCTTTGCCATGGGCGATGCGCTCCATCATTTCATAGCCGTTTTTACGGTGGTGGGAGGTCTGGCCACTCTGGTGCGATCCTGGGTGCATAACGAGCTGGTCGCTGGCCAACGGTTGTCCGCCGTGAACGCGATCAATTCCGGATCAACGCTTGCCTCTCTGGCGATACTTCTACTTCTGATCCCTGAGCGGCCTATCGCGCCACCCTTGCTTATCGCTGCCAGCGCGATTGTCGCTCAGCCGATCCTGTTTGTTGGCCTCGCCTTGCTCAGCGGCGCGGCCAAGCGTCCGCGCGCCTTGCGATTTTCTAAAATCGTAGCGCGCCCTATTCTTTCGGCGGGGTTCGCGCTGTTCCTGACTGGGCTCGCCTTGCAGCTCATCCCCTTGATCGAGCGCGCTTATGTTAGCCGCACCTTAGGCTTGGAGGCGCTGGGTCGATTATATCTCTCGATCCTCTTTATAGCGTTGTTTCAGATCGTGCCCAACCTTGTCCAACAGGTGTTTCTGGCCCCGCTGGTCGAGGTGTGGCGACGCAGGGATACGCAAGCGCTCCGACGCGATATGCGGCGTTTGACGGCTCTCATCACCGCCTATTGCGCGGTGGTTGCGGGGACGCTGGCGCTGTTGGCGGAGCCTCTCCTCGCCGCGGTCCTGCCAGAATACGCCCCGGATCTGCGATGGGTCTACCTAACCGCGCCCGGCCTGATTGCCTTCGCGTTGGCGGGGCCGTTTGCCCTACGCTTCAATATTCTGATCGATTATCGCTGGCATCTCGGTGCATACGGAGCGGGGGTCCTCATCGCGATTGCCGTCTTTGGGGCCACGCTTTTGTCAAACACTCCGCTTAGCCTGGATCAGGTCACCCTAATCCGCAGCTTCATCTGGGCGTTAATGGGCCTCATCCTGATGATTGGGGCGACCCGAATTGCAAAGAGTAGGCCGCAACTTCGCCTGTTCCCAACCCGCGCGCTGCTTTCGTAAAACCAATATGGAGCCAATAGGCGTAGCCGATCGCAGGCCTAGCGTTTTAGCGCTTGGAACCAGCTGAAAAGGCGGGCGTCCCTATGCTCCACTTCCGCATTCGCGATTATCTCTCGATCCTGTTCTACCGCTTGATCGGCGGCGCGTTCGGGTCAATGGGCCAGCGCGTCCGGATCGTGCGCCCCTTACGAATCTTTGGCGCGCGTTATTGCCATTTCGAGGACGACGCAGTGCTGCAATTCGGCGCCTATATCGCAGCGCTGAAAGAGCATGAGGAAGCGCCCTTGTTGAAGATCGGCGCGCGCACCATGATCGGCAATCACGCGCATATCGTCGCGACCAGAAGGGTCGAATTTGGACGCAGTGTCCTGACCGCCGACCGGCTGTTTGTGGCAGATAACCGCCACACCTTCGAAGATCCATCCACGCCCATCCGCGATCAGGGGCTCACCGTATTGGCGCAGGTCATGATCGGCGATGGCAGCTGGATTGGCGAGAATGTGTGCATCTGCGGCGCCAGCATCGGGGCGCACTGCGTGATCGCGGCAAACAGCGTGGTCAACCGCGACATCCCGGATCGCTGCGTCGCTGCCGGTGCGCCCGCGCGGATCGTCAAACGGTATTGCGAACGCCGAGCGGACTGGTTTCGCACGGATAGCGAAGGGACCTTCGTCGAATGAGCACAGCGAACCCTGCCCTCTTTTCGGACAACACGCGAGTCAGCGCAGAAACGCGCCGAGCGGGCGAGATCATAAATCCGCTTATCCAGCAAAGGATGCGTCAAATAGCTCTGCTGGCCGGTATCTTGATGTCGGGCGGTCTATTGATCATCCCGCGCGAACCGGTGCTGGTAATTGTGGTGGCGACCTGCTTTCTCCTGCGAAACCCGCTGCGTCTATTCCGGCCCGAATTTGCGTTAATCTGGGTGGTGTTGCTCGCGGTGGGGGGCGTGGTCCTGGTCGGGGGCGGGAGCTTTCAGCTGACGCCCCTGATTATTCGCTACGCCAATTTTCTGGCCGGGCTCGCCTTGTTGCTGATCTACATCAATGAGCGGCGATCAACGCTGGCCGATGACTTATATCCGATCCTGAAACTGATGGCATTTCAGGCCGTTCTGACCCCGATCGCCTATATTCTTTTCTCGCAATATTTCTTCGTCTTCCGCGTGTTCGACACCGAATACGTCACGTTCAATTTTCTGTTCACCTTCCACGAGTTTCAGAATTTTGGCGCGCTCTTCAAACGCCCGGATGGCTTCTTCTTTGAACCCGGCGTGTTTCAGATCTACCTAAACGTCTTTCTGTTCATCGCCCTGTTCGTTAGACGCCAGCGCGTGTTTGACATCGCGCTCGGCGCAATCGCGGTGTTGGCGACGCAGTCGACTACGGGCGTGGTGATTTTGATCATCCAGTTCGCCGCCGCCTATCTCCGATGGCTGCGCAGCGCGGACCGGGGCCAGAAGCTAGGCGTCCTTGTGTTCGTGCCGATCATCATGCTGCCGCTGGCGGCCTACGCTTCTTACAACGTAACCGAGAAATTCTACGGCGTGTTCCGAGGGTCCGCCGAAGCGCGCGAATACGACTTGCGCACTGGCGTTTCGGTCGCATTGGAGCAGCCGTTGACCGGCATCGGGTTCGATTATGAAAAGTACTACGACATCGCGAGCCGCGTCGGATATCGCGAAGCAAAACTGAGCAAGGATAATATCACCGAACGCGGCAACACAAACGGGATCGTGGTTCTGTTGTACAGCTTGGGCTTCCCGCTGGCGCTTGTCTTCCTGTTCGGGTTGTTGCGGCAACGATTATTCCGACCCAGTGTGGTGATGGCGGCGATTGCGGGGCTATCGCTAATTTCGGAGTCGCTCTCGCTCACGCCGTTTTTTCTAATGATGATCTTCAGCGGTCTGCTGATCCAGCCAAAGGGGGCGCACGCTTCCCTCCGAGGATACGCAGAACCTCCTTGCTGATCCAAACTATGGCGCGCATCCTTTTCATCGGCATCGACTATTTCGACTATCCCACGCATATCTGCGCCGCCCTTGAGCGATTGGGGCACACCGTTGCATATCACCCTATTGAAGATCGAGGTTTCGCCTCAAAAGTCGCCAAGACACTGGCTTTCTGCGCCTACGAAAAGCACCGCGCAGCGTATCACGCGCGATTGATCGAAGAGAGCGCGAGCGCTGACTATGACGTCGTGCTGTTCATTCAGGTCCACCAGATGCGCCACAGCGCGCTCGAAAGTCTGCGCGCGCTGCACCCCAATGCGCGGTTCGTACTCTACAACTGGGATTCGCTCAGCACGCATGACTATCGCCCTTGGTCGCGGCATTTCGATCATGTCGCCACGTTTGATCCCGATGACGCGCGCGCTTTGGGCGTCGCCTATCTTCCGCTGTTCGCCATCCCACGCTTCTTCGAAATCGAGCCGCAAGAACCGAGCGCGCACGACATCTACTTCGTGGGCTCACTCGTGACGATGCAGCGATTTGACGCGCTGGCACGGCTTTACGGTTTTTGTGAGAGCGCAGGGTTTTCGACCCGCTTTCATCTGATGTGCAACCCGATCATGAAAGCCAAGCTGCGCCGTGCGGGTAAATCGCTGCCGGGCCTCAGCGGCCAAGCGTTGGGCTTTGACGAGATCGTCGCGATGCTCGAGGCCAGCCGGGCGACGTTCGACTTCGCCAACCATAATCAGTCGGGCTACACGATGCGCCTGATTGAGAATATGTGCGCCGGGCGCAAGATCATTACCGAGAACCCGCGAATCCTTGGAGAGCAGTTTTACCGAGAAGATCGTTTCCTGCTGGTCGACGGGCACGACTTCACGGCGGTGCCTGCGTTTCTTGAGACCCCGGTTTCCTCCGAACTGGATGAAAACGCCTTCCATATTGACGCCTGGGCCAAAAGGCTGATCGAAGGCTAAGCCGCGCACAAGTCGGCGGGATCGCTTGCGTCGCCTTGCTTTGCATCGCCCGCCCTAACCGGAATACGTCCAAATGCGCACTAACTGGGAATTGTCGCCCAACCGCGTCCCGACTAGGCCTGTGGCACGGACTTAGGCAAGATTACGGATTGGGTGAGAGGCCTATTGGCAAGCTTTCCAAACCGAACGCGCAAAGGACAAGAACGAATGCAAAAGACGGCTTTGGTATGCGGCGCCGGTGGCTTTATAGGCGGCCACCTGGTCAAGCGGCTCAAAGCCGAAGGGTTCTGGGTTCGCGGGGTTGATCTCAAATTCAACGAACACGCGGAGACCGAAGCGGATGATTTCGTCATCGGCGACCTGCGCGATCAAGGCTTTGTGCGCACCATCATCGATCGGCGTTTTGACGAAGTGTATCAGCTGGCCGCAGATATGGGCGGCGCTGGCTACATCTTCACTGGCGAAAACGACGCCGACATTATGCACAATTCGGCGACGATAAACCTCAACGTTTTGGATGCGTGCCACAAACGAGCCATCAAACGGGTGTTCTATTCCTCCTCAGCCTGCATGTATCCCGAGCATAACCAGCTTGATCCCGATAATCCGAACTGCGCCGAAGACAGCGCCTATCCCGCCAATCCCGATAGCGAATATGGGTGGGAGAAGCTGTTCTCCGAGCGGCTCTACCTCGCCTACAATCGCAACCATGGGATGGAGTGCCGGGTGGCACGCTATCACAACATTTTCGGGCCCGAAGGCACGTGGGATGGCGGTAAGGAGAAAGCGCCCGCCGCAATGTGCCGCAAGGTAGCGCAAGCGGATGAAGGCGGCGCGATCGAAGTGTGGGGCGACGGCAACCAGACCCGCAGCTTCCTCTTCATCGACGAATGCCTCGAAGGCACGGTGCGTCTGTTGCGCTCGGACTTTGAAGGACCGGTCAATATCGGCTCGGACGAAATGATCGCGATCAACGGCTTGGCACAAATGGCGATCGAGATTTCGGGCAAAGATATTCGCATCGACAATATCCCCGGCCCGCTGGGCGTGCGCGGGCGTAATTCGGACAACCGCCTGATCCGCGAAAAGCTGGGCTGGGCACCGTCGGAAACGCTGCGCGCGGGAATGGAGACAACCTATGCGTGGATCGCTCACGAAGTGAAGCGGGCGCACAATTCGGGCTCCGCATGATCGGCGGGCCATAGGGCCAGCGCAAACGCGCGCGGGTCCCAGGCAAAGATGAGTTTGGGCAGCTGAGGCTGCCACCAACGGGTCATCCACCGCGATGGCGCGAAGGAAGGCGTGCGTCCGGATTACCGGCCACGATGCAGAGCCACGGGCAACCGGAGGACGAAGGTATGAGCGCAAGACGAGAGCTGCTGAGACAGGTGAACCGGGTTATCGCCCCGACCGGCGCGCAGCTCTACCGCGCCGGCGCGGATATGGATTACGCGCTCGATTGGCTGGCGCGTCGCGACCATCAGATCGCGAGCGTGCTCGACCTTGGCGCGGCCAAAGGCGATTGGAGCCGCACGGCGCTTGCGCTTTTTCCCAAAACGCGCGTGGTGGGCGTTGATCCCTTGGAAGAGCGGGTGCCTGACCTCGAACGGCTGCGTCAGGAAAACCCGCGCTTCGACTATGTTTGCGCTGTGGCTGGGGCCAATGACGGCGGCACGGCGCAATTGGGTGTTACCGATGACCTCGATGGATCAAGCGTACACGGAGCCGGGGGGGAGTCTCGATCCGTCCCGGTGCATTCACTCGACGCGATCGCTCAGATGAAGGGTCTGCGCGGGCCCTATTTCCTCAAATTCGACACGCATGGCTTTGAAAAGCCGATCCTTGATGGCGCGGCGCAGGTTCTCTCCGAAACGCGCTTTATCGTGATGGAGGCCTACAACTTCCGCCACACGCCCGAGACGATGTTGTTTCATGAAATGATCGTGTTTCTGGGGGAACGCGGCTTTCGCGTAAGCCATATCGTCGATGTGCTCAACCGGCCAAGCGATGGGGCCCTGTGGCAGGTCGACCTGATGTTCGCGCGCGCCGACGATCCAATTTTTGACAGCGATGCCTTCCGCGATGGCTGAAGCGGATCCTCTCCCCCGCCTGACCGCGCAGCCGGACCGCGCCGCGCCTGATCAGTGCGTCGAAGCGATGGGCTATGCAGTGTACAACGCCGATTTGGCGCTGATCCCGATCGCGCGCCCGTGTTCGACAATCCAGACGATCAGCCCGATCAGTTACGGCAACGCCACCCGCGATCCCATCTACGCGGCGGCGATGAAAGAGGCCGAGTATTTGTGCCTTGATGGCGTCTATTTCGGGCTCTCTTCAGTGTTCTTGTCGGGTCAAAGGATGAAGCCCAATCAGGGGCCCGATATCTTCTACCATTTCTTGAAGCGGCTTCAGGCGATGAAGGGTCGCGTCTTCTTCCTAGGTGCCTCTCCGGCAACGCTTCAGAAGATGCAAGACCGCACGGCGCGCGACTATCCCGATATCGCGGTTGGCGCCTATTCGCCGCCCTTCAAACCTGAATTCTCCGACGCCGATAACGCGGCGATGATAGCAGAAGTCAACGCGTTTCAACCCGATGTCGTGTTCCTCGGCATGACTGCACCCAAACAGGAAAAATGGGGCTACCTCCATCGCGATCGGCTGGATGCGGCCTTGGTCGTGGCGGTCGGCGGGGTGTTCGATTGGTACGCGGGCAACCGGCCCGAAATCGCAGCGCGTTGGTGGAAGCTCCGTCTCGCTTGGCTGATCCGCACAATTGACCGGCCCGAGTTACTAAAACGCTATCCGCAGATTGCGCTGTTCTTCTGGCACTTGGCGCTCACGCGGCTGGGTTTGAAGAGGTTTCCCGCTCATGCTTGAGCCGCTGAAACTAGGGGTCATCGGCATGGGCCGAATGGGAATCACCCACACCTCCATCGCCAACACGCACGAAGGCGCGCGGGTTACGTCAGTGGCGGAGCCCTCGCGGTTGGTCACGGCGATGCTGAGCAAATACACCAAGATCGCGACTTACAAGGATTATCAGGGCTTGCTCAAGAACGAGGCGCTCGACGGTGTCCTTGTCTGCACGCCGCCCGCGTTCAATCCCGACATCCTCGACGCGTTGCTCGACCGCCGCATTGCGACCTTTTGCGAAAAGCCTTTCGTTCTGGACGCCACGACGGGAGCGCGATTGGCGCGCGATTTTGACGCGGTGGGCGTGGTCAACCAGGTCGGCTATGTGAACCGCTGGAACGATATGTTCGCCTGCGCCAAACGCTTCGTCGATGAAGGACTCTTGGGCCAACCCATACGCTTTCGCAGCGAGATGTTCTCACCCACCATCACCCGCGATGTGGGCGAGGCGGGCTGGCGCGCTTGCCACGCCCATGGCGGCGGCGCGGTGTTCGAGATGGCCAGCCATGCGATTGACCTGATCGCCTATCTTTTCGGCCCGCCATCGCGCGTAGGAGGGACCAGCCTTTCCAAAGTCTATTCCAAGCAGGTCGAGGATATCGTTTCGACCAGCCTGTTCTACGATGGCGGCGAACATGCGAGCCTTTCAGGCACGATATATGTGAACTGGTCGGACGCCAGTTTCCGCAAACCCATCAACAAATTCGAAGTGTTCGGGCGCATGGGCCGTCTGCTCGTCGACCAACACGGGATGAAGCTGCACCTCAAACAGGCAAGTGCGCGGCACGGGCTGAGAGAGGGCTGGAACCACCTCTACATCACCGATGTGGCAAGCCCGGTGCCGTTCTACGTCCGCGGCATCGAATACACCGGGCAGCTTACCGAGTTCATCGCGGCGGTGCGGGCGCGCAAGGAAGGACGCAAAGCCCGCGTGCGCTGCACCTTCGCCGACGCTGCGGCCAATCTTCGGGTGATTGAGCAGATCTTCGCCGATGATGTCGCGCAACGCCCGCTTGGACGCGCGAAGGAGGTCGCCGCATGACCGCCGCGCTGCCTCCGATTGATCGCATTGTCTTTGGCGACAACCAGTTCTTTGGCATCAATCATATGAGCCAGGACAAGGCGCAGGACCGCGCCGAACGCTTTGCCACGCTCGACAATGTGATGGCGGTTTACGATCACGCGATGGACGCGGGCGTCGAAGCAATCATGCTCAACAGCAACGACCGCGCGCGAGCCATTTGCGACGCCTTCCGCGCTGATCCGGCGCGGTACGGGCATATGCGCTGGTATCCCTCGATACCCTACCCACACAAATACGCGGCGATGGTCAACGATCTGGGCCTGGTGGGCGCGGTGCAGGATATCCTGTTCAACCGTGGCGCGAAGTCCGCGGTTGGAAAGATGGTTCGCGGCGCCAGCGCGGTCGCCACGCTCGACGCGGTCAAGCTGATGACAATGCTGATCGATGAAGAAATGGCCATTTACGACGGTCTCGATGTGCGCTGCGTGTTTCTGCAGAACATCATCACCGATCTGATGCTGGGCTACGACGTGCCCGACCCGTTCGTCGCCTACTGCGCCTATATCCGCGAACGATATGGCGCGTGGCCGGGCCTGATCACGCAAAACCTGCCATTCCTACGCGCCAAACTGCGCGATTGGGGCGTCGAAGGCGTCGTCCTGTGCGCCTCGATTAACCGGATCGGTTATCTGATGAGCCCCGGTGTCGCCGCATACGAAGCTGACCTCGCCGCCAACGACGGCGCGACATATCCGATCATGGCGATGAGCACGCTCGCAAGCGGCGCGGTCCCGGCCGTTGAAGCTTACGACTACATCAACCGGCTCAACATCCAGTCGGTCGTCTTCGGCGCCTCTTCGCCTGGCAATATTCAGCAAACCGTTTCCTTGATTGAACCCGCTCGCGAGGCAGCAGAGTGAGAGTGCTAATCACCGGAGGGGCGGGGTTCATCGGCTCGCGTTTGGCGCGGCGATTGGCGGAGGACGGTCACGCGGTGACGGTGCTCGACAGCTTCCTTGTGCAGGTTCATGGCCCCGCCCCGGAGAGGACCGCAGGCTACAACGCGTTGGCTGAAAACGCGCGAATTGTTCGCGGGGACGTAACCGACCGCGCCACTCTTGAACGCGCGCTCGAAGGAAGCGAGGCCGTGGTTCACCTCGCGGCGGAGACCGGTACCGGGCAATCCATGTACGCGATTGACCGTTACAACGCGGTCAATATCGGCGGAACAGCGCTGCTGCTCGATATCCTCGCCAATCGTGAGCACGAGGTGCGCCGCGTGGTCGTGGCATCATCGCGTTCGATCTATGGCGAAGGGCGCTATCGCACGCCGGACGGGCGCGACGTTTACCCCGCCCACCGGAGCGAAACCGCCCTGCGCGTTGGCGATTTCGCCGTGAAATATCCGGGCGTCGAAGGGGCACTGGAGCTCACCTCCACCGATGAAGAATCGAAAATACACCCGTCGAGCGTCTATGGAATAACCAAACAGGTTCAAGAGCAACTGGTCATGACAGTATGTCCCTCGATCAGGGTCGAGGGCGTCGCGCTGCGCTATCAGAACGTCTACGGCCCGGGCCAATCGCTCTCGAACCCGTACACCGGGATCCTGTCGATCTTCTCCAACCTCATCATGCAGGGCAAGGGGATCCGCATCTTCGAGGATGGCGAGGAAAGCCGCGATTTCGTCTATGTCGACGACGTGGTGGAGGCGACCGCGCTTTCACTCACCCATCCGGGCGCGGCGAACCAGGTCTTCAACGTCGGCACCGGCACACCGGTCAGCGTGATGGAGGTGGCGCGCACGCTCGCGCGGCTGTTCGACGCCGATGTCCCGATCCAGGTGACCGGCAATTTTCGCCTTGGCGACATTCGCCACAATTTTGCAAGCATGGAGAAGATCAAGTGCGCGCTGGGTTTCGAACCGGCGTGGAGCTTTGAGCGCGGCATCGCCGAATTGGTGCTGTGGGCCAAGGGCACCGGACCGCAGGTGAGCGCTTATGAAGAAAGCCTCACCGAAATGCGCGAGAAGGGGCTACTTAAATGAAGCCGGAAGGCGATCTCTTGGCGCAAAGGAGCGAGGAGCGGTCCCAGGCGCCCTTTTTCGCGGGCGCGGCGCTGTTGGCGGGCGCCTTACTGCTCGGCGGAAGCTCCAAAGACTACGTCTTGGGCTTGCTGATCCTGCGTCCGATGGCGGTGATCGTTCTGGCAATTGGGCTCCACAGCCTCACGCGCGAGGATTGGGCGCGGTTTCGCTTTCCGTTGAGCGTAATGGCCGCGTTCTTGGGCCTGATCGCGCTGCACCTTATCCCCTTGCCGCCGTCGCTCTGGATGGCGTTGCCGGGGCGCGAGCTGGCGATTGCGGCGGGCGAAGCGGCGGGAATTGAGCAACCGTGGCGTCCAATTAGTCTGGTGCCTTATCGCGGGTGGAACACGTTCTTTGCGGCCCTGGTCCCAGCAGCGGTAATGGTGTGCGCGGTGCAGCTGCGGCGCGAACAGCACCGCGCTCTGGTCTGGATCATCCTGGCCGCCGCGCTCGTCAACGCCGCCTGGGCCGTGGCTCAATCGGTGAGCGGTTTTGCGCCGACCACCTTCTTTTTCGGAACGCCCCGGGTCGAAGCGCCGAACGGGCTGTTCGCCAATCGCAACCACCTGGCCGCGATCTTGGTAGCGAGCCTGCCCTTGCTGGCCCTCGTCGCGTCGAGCGCCAAGCGCGCGCACACCGCCGTCCTCGCGACCGGCTGCACCGCATTCGCTGCCTTCGCGATTATGATCACGCTGACCACGGGGTCGCGCGCAGGAGTGGCAATGGCCCTGGTGGCTCTAACGGCAAGCGGACTGGTCTGGCGAGCGCGCGCGAGGGCCCAGCAGATTCGGAATAGCCCTTGCCAAAAGCAGCGCTGGGCGTCTTTCGTTGTGAGCGCGTTTGGCGTGACCGTACTCACCATCTTTGCCGTCATCCTCACCCGGACAACCGGTTTCGAACGCTTGCTGAGCGCTGGCAGCGGAGAGGTTGAGGAACACCGTCTGCTGGTCTGGCAAACCATGCTCGATATCACACCCCCTTATATGCCATTTGGATCAGGAATTGGATCCTTTGTGGAGGTGTTCAAAGTCCACGAGCCGGCCGCGATGCTGGGCCAATCCTATTGGAACCACGCGCATAACGATTGGCTCGAATGGGCGATGGAGGGGGGTGTCCCGGCTCTTGTCCTGATGGCGACGGCTGCGCTGGGATGGGCGGCGCGCGCGTTCACTCTGCTGCGAAACAGCCACCATGGAGGCATCGATCTCCAGCGCGCGCTAGCGGGCGCTATTATCCTCCTCATCCTCGGCCTGTGGAGCCTCGTTGATTACCCGCTGCGTACCCCCGCTTTGGCGAGCCTCGCGGCGCTGTGCGCGGTGTGGGTGGCCGATTTCGAGCCACTGAGTGCCCGCTCGCCTGCGCACCGAGGCAGCCGTCGCTTCAAGGAAAGGTCAGCCCTATGACAAAGACCGTAAGGACCCACCGCAAAGCCGCGCTAGTCGCCGCCATCACGCTCGGCGCTATGACGCTGTCGGGCTGCGCCACATCACGCCCGCTAGGCGGCGCGCCGGGGCTCGACGTGCGGCAGGGCGACTTGCCCCCGCCCACCCCGGCGGATCTCTACGCCAAAAGCGATATCGCCGGGATCCGCCCATTCGACACGCTGATCATCGATGTCTTCGGCGTTCAGGAACTGAGCCAACGGCGCGTGCGGGTCGACGCCAACGGGCAAATCGCCTTCCCGCTTGTCGGCACGGTTGACGTGGCGGGGCTGACGACGTCGCAAATCTCCGGACAGATCGAAAGCCGATTGAGAGGCCAGTTCGTACGCGATCCGCAGGTAACGACGAACCTTGAATCGTCCGAAAATTCGACCTTCACCGTCTATGGGCAGGTCAAGCAGCCCGGCGTGTTCCCCATCATCGGCGAAGGCAGTCTGCTCAAAGCGGTCGCAACCGCGCGTGGCCTCGCCGAATACGGGGATTCACGAGAGGTCGTGGTCTTCCGCACCGTGGACGGAGAGCGTTTGGCGACGCTCTACAACATGGATGCGATCACGCGCGGGGCCTATCTCGACCCGCGCATCTATCCCAACGACACCATCGTGGTGGGCGATTCCAAAGCGCGCCGCCTGTTCGACGATATCGTCGGCGTCGCCACCGTTCTGGTGACGCCCCTCACCCTCGTGCTCACCCGATAAGGCAAAGGCGGTCTCTCTCATGAACACGCTGCACCCCGCCGGAGCCAATGGCGCTTCGAACGATGTGATTTTCGCGACTGAGCCAGCCATGGCCAAAGCGTCCAGGCCAGACGTCTCGCCTTCGCAATCGAGCAATGAAACCCCGCTGATGCGCGAATATCTCGGGGTTCTCGACCGGCGCAAATGGGTGATCGCCGGCGTCCTCGTTCTGGCGCTGCTCGGGGGGCTGGCGGCGACGCTGATGATGACGCCGCAATACACTGCGTCCGCCCGGATTGAGATCAGTCGGCAGGAACAGCGGATCACCAATGTCGAAGGGCTAGAGAAGGCCGACCGCACCTTTGACCAAGAATTTTACGACACGCAGTATGAGCTGTTGCAAGCGCGCAGCGTGGCCGAGCGGGTGGTGCGCGAACGGCGTTTGGCGAGTGATTTCGCCTTATTCGAAGCGCACGGTATCGATCCCGCCACCACCGAATGGCTGGGCGAACCCCGCGCCTCCACCGATCGCGAAACTCTGGCCGCGCGGCGCAAGGCGGCGAGTGATCTGCTGCTCGCCAATATCGGGATTGCTCCGATCCCGCGCTCGGCTTTGGTCGATATCACCTACACCAGCGCGGATCCGGATCTTTCGGCGGCTATCGCGACCGAGTGGGCGCAGCAATTCATGGCCGACAGCACCGATCGCCGCTTTGATTCGACCGCTGACGCGCGTCAACTGCTTGAACGGCGTCTGGCGGAACTGCGCCAACGGGTGGAGGAATCGCAGACGCAGCTGGTCACCTACGCGAATGAGAAGGGCATCGTGATCCTCGATCAGCGCGAGGATGAAGGCCGCACGACCGGCGCGCGGACGCTTGTGCAGCTCGACCTGCAAGCGATGAATTCCGCGCTGTTGCAAGCGACGCAGGAACGCGTCGCGCTTCAGGCCCGCGCCAACGCTGCGGCGCGCACAAACGGCGATTTGACTAGCAATCCGGCGATCAACGCGCTGCGTCAGGAACGCTCCGCCTTGCAGGCCGAATACGCGAAACTGATGGTGCAGTTCGAACCCGGCTACCCCGTCGCGCGAGCCATGGACGTGCAGATCCAGGAACTGGGCGCGGCGATCAAGCGCGAGGAAGCGCGCGTTCGGGGGAGCGCGCAGACCGACTATCGCGCGGCGCTGGCGCGCGAGCGTGATTTGCAGGCGAAAGTGTCAGGCCTGACCGACCGGCTCAACCGACAAGAGCGCGACCGGATCCAGTACACAATTTATCAGAACGAGGTCGACACCAACCGCCAGCTCTACGATGGCCTGCTCCAACGCTACAAGGAAATCGGCGTCGCGGGCGTGGCGGCGAACAACATTTCGCTGGTCGATCCCGCGCTGGTTTCATCCGGCCCTTCGTCGCCCAATCTTCCGCTTAATCTGATCATTGCGCTGTTTGGCGGCTTGGCGGTCGCCGGGGCGATTGTCTTTGCGCTGGAACAGTTTGAGGAGGGCATTCGCGACCCCGCACAGGTCGCCCAGTTGACCGGATTGCCTCTGCTGGGCGTGATCCCGGCAACCGATAGCGACGACGATGTGCTCGACGAAATGCGCGATCCCAAATCGGACATCGCCGAAGCGTATCTGACGGTTCAATCGAACCTCGCTCTGGCGACAAGCAGTGGCATCCCGCGCACCTTGATGGTCACCAGCACGCGTCCGGCTGAGGGCAAATCAACCTCTGGTCTCGCCATCGCTTCGGTCCTCGCGCGGACCGGCCGCCGCGTGCTGATGATCGATGCGGATATGCGCAGCCCCTCGGCGCACACGTTCCTCGACATGGAGAACGCCGAAGGGTTTTCGAGCGTGCTGGCCGGGCATGACGACCCGATGGCGCTGGTGCGCGCGACGCCTTTCGCCAATCTCTCGCTTATGTCCGCCGGGCAAAAACCGCCCAGCGCCGCGGAGCTTTTGAGCGGAGACAGCCCGCGCGCGGCGCTGGAGGCGCTGTCGGCCCATTTCGACCACATCGTGGTCGACGCGCCGCCGCTTTTGGGTCTCGCTGACGCGCCTTTGATCGCCAACGCGGTGGCTGGCGTGGTGTTCGTGATCGAAGCGCGCGGGGTCGCCTCGCGTGCGATCAACGCCTCGCTGGGCCGTCTGCACGCCAGCCGCGCCCCCATGGTGGGCGCAATCTTCACCAAGTTCGAAGGCCAGGGGATCGAAGGCTACGGATATGGCTATGGCTACGGTTATGGCTACGGCGCGCCGGCGACGCAGCACTGATCGTGGCGCTCCCCAACCCCTTCCAGCGTGACAAGCCTAGTCATGTGAGGCCCGCTCAGCTCTCCGCCAAAACGCTCGCCCTTGGTGTGTTCGGAGCGCTGGGAGCCATTGCGGCCCTTGCCAACGCGAGCGTGAACGCGCTGCACAGCCGCATGCCCGATTGGGCGCTGGCGATTGACGAGGATGACCCAGTGGCTCTGATCCGCCGCGCCGAACTGAACCTCGGCGCCGGCGGTGAGGATGCGCGCGATGCCGCCACCGTGCTCAGCGTGGTTCAACGCTCCGTCCGGCGCCTGCCGATCAATGGTCCCGCTTTTCGTCTGACCAGCCTGACGCGGGCGTCCGGCGCCGATCTCGACGCGATGCGCGCCCAGATGCGCGTGTCGGACCGGATGGAGCGGCGCGATATCGGCGCGCAATTGTGGCTGATCGAGAGCGCCGTTGAAGCGAACGATGTGAACGCGGCGTTGCGCCATTACGACACCGCCTTGCGGATCAGCGAAGCCAGCCGCGCGCTTCTCTACCCGCCGCTCACCTCCGCGATGGAAAGCCCCCTCATTCGCGAGCGTTTCGGGGCGATCATAGCGTCGAACCCGCCGTGGTTGGCGAGCTTTCTGCGCTTTGCGATCTCGAAAACGGACAATCCGGTCGCGCTGGCGCGATTGGCGCGGACCAGCGGCGGGTGGCCCGAGGGCGAGGCCACTTCCTCGCTCGACACCGAACTGCTCGCGCGTCTTGTGAGCAACGGCGATTTCGGCGAAGCGGTGGCGCATTTCCGCCGGATTGATGGGGCGGAAGCGTCCTTGTTGACCAGCCTGCAATTGACGGACGCCTCGACCGATCAATCCCTTGCGCCCATCGCCTGGCAACCGTTCCAGATAGACGGGATCGAGACCTACATTCTGGCCAGCGGCGAAAGGGCCAATGCGGTTGAAATCGAAGCGGAAATGGAAGCTGGGTACAGCGGACCGGTGGCGCGTACCTTTCTGGCATTGGAGCCGGGTGTCTACAATCTCTCCTCAGCCATGCGCGCGGACGACTTCAGCTCATCCGATCAAGCGAGGTGGACCCTTGAGTGCGCTGGTGCAGAGGGCGGAGGCGAAAGCGATGGCGCGCCCTTGCTGGCGCAGGTCATGGCCTTGGCTGAAAACATGGCGCTCGACGCACCGTTCATCGTTCCGGACGATTGCCCGGTACAGTTGGTGACGGTCTCCGCCAAAACACGGGTGACGACACGCTACGCGCGGCTCGTGATTGTCTCGGCCGAGGTGCAAGGGGTTGCAGCCCCAGACGCGCTCTAGGCTCAAAGCGCCCCGCTCGGTATCGTCGCAGCGCCGCGATTGGCAAAGCGACGCAGGCACGCAATGGCGAGCTGCGCTTGTCCGGCGACGTCCTTGCGATCAATCGACGACGCTAGGGCGGATGGCGCAGCTACCCCCGTTTGGGATGCGAAATAGTCTTTGGCTCGGTTCATAAGCGCAACTTCGGCCGCGGTCCGATCGCCGTTGATCTGTGTCACACGGTTCGCCGTGATCCTCAGCGCCACCGCGCAGTTAGCTGCGGTTGAGGCTGCGTTGTCCCCTTCGCTTTCGAGACGCCCACCAATGGAGAGCGGCAAGGCCGCGCCCGGAGGATCGCTCTCGGCTCGATCAGCAAACGCTGCGCTTTCTCCCGCTTGGCCGCCCAGTGACGCAGAACACGCGCTGAGCAGAACTGCGCCCAGCGCAGCGCCCAATCGGAGGGAAGAGAACCAATCCATAGCACCGGACTGCGCGCCTCCTTGCGCTTTGTCCAGACGCAGACATCCAGAGATCAATCCACTTTTGCGTTCATCTTGGCCAAAGCCTTCACTATGGGGGTATTCGCACACAAAGCGCCCAACGGGCGGCACAGGAAAGACGTCTCTTCATGCGCAAAGTACTCGTCACCGGAAGCGCAGGCTTTATCGGCTATCACCTCTCGCAGCTTTTGCTCGATGAAGGGTTCGAAGTGGTCGGCTATGATGGAATGACCGACTATTATGACGTGCGCTTGAAGGAACGGCGGCACCAGATGCTGCGCCAGAACGAGAAGTTCCGCGCGCGTGAAGGGATGCTGGAGGACATGGAGACGCTCCACGCCTTCGCCATAGAGGAGCGGCCCGATGTGATCGTTCACTTGGCCGCGCAAGCCGGGGTTCGATACAGCCTCGAAAACCCGCGCGCCTATGTCGATGCCAATCTGGTGGGCGCTTTCAACGTTATGGAATGCGCGCGCGAGCTGGAGGTCGATCACCTGCTGATGGCCTCGACCAGTTCGGTCTATGGCGCGAACGAAGAGATGCCGTTCGATGAACGCGAGAAATGCGATCATCAATTGACGCTCTACGCCGCAACCAAAAAGGCGAACGAGGCGATGACGCATTCCTACGCCCATCTGTGGAACCTGCCGACCAGTATGTTCCGCTTCTTCACCGTCTATGGCCCGTGGGGACGGCCCGATATGGCGCTGTTCAAGTTCACGCGCGGCATCCTCGAAGGCACGCCGATCGACATCTACAACCAGGGCGAGATGTACCGGGATTTCACCTATGTGAAGGATCTGGTGCGCGGCCTGCGGCTGCTGATCGATACGCCTCCGGTTCGGCCGGAAAGCCCGGAAGACATTGCGGGCTATGACAGCCTATCGCCCGCCGCGCCGTGGCGCGTGGTCAATATCGGCAATTCGGACAAGGTCCGGCTGATGGATTTCGTGACCGCCATCGAAGAGGAATGCGGGCGCGATGCGATCAAGAACTTCATGCCGATGCAAAAGGGCGACGTTCCCGCGACCTGGGCCGACGCGACTTTATTGAAAGAGCTAACCGGATACGCCCCACAAACCGATGTGCGCGTAGGGATCCGCCACTTCGTCGCGTGGTACCGCGACTATTACAACGTCTAAGCGAGCGCCTTAGGGTCCCAACCTTAGCTGCTGGAGCCGTCGTCGTCCTCGGGCAGCAGAGTTGGGCCATCAATTGGGTCAGAAGAGGGCTTGGCCTCGGGCTCAGTCGGCTTGGTTTCCGGTTTCTCTGGCGCGCGCTCGACAGCAGGCAGGGCGTCGGCAGCCTCACCGGGAAGCGGCGCGGCGCGTTCGCGTTCAAGCCGCTCGAGATATTCACGCTCGATCACTTCGACGCGCCCTTGCTCCGCTGCGGCGTCCGCGTCGATGGTGGAGAGGCGCGCTTGGCGTTCCTGCTCGATCAGCTGGGCAAATCGGATGCCTTCCGCTTCGTCCTTCTCATCATAGGCGGCCTCGATAAACTTCTGGTTGCACCCGGTGAAGCCGCCCGCCCCGGTGGGGCTGCACGAAAACGCGCCGAAGTCGCCGACATATTTGAGCTTTTCGACTTGCTTCACCCGCGAGGTGTTCGCCGGATTATCGCTCGTGCGGAGGTTGGACGGGATGCGAAAACGCTCGGATTCCACAAGGATTTGGCACACCACAATTTCATTTTCGCTGGTCTGCGTCGGACATTCGTCCTCGCTGTAGGCGATGACCATGTTGACCTTTTCGCCCTGGCCCTGCGCAGCGGCAGGAGCGGCGGCGAACACAGCGCCGCCCGCGATGGCGGCGGCGAGAGCGAGCGTCTTGGTGCCAGATTTCATGATGTGCTTTTCATCCTCTGCGCACGTTTGAGGGATGCGCGACCCATTAAACAAGTCCTGCGGAGTTACATGAACCTCGCTGAACCGGCTGTGAAGCCCGTTTGCGATCAACCGACCGGCGGCGGCGCGGTCAGATGCGTTCGCTGACCTTGATCGCGACCTTGCAGCCCAACCGGATCGCCCCGGCGAGCAGCGGATAACCGGGCGCTTTTTCCGCATCATTGGCGAGCGCCGCGTCACGGTGTTCGCGTTCTTCCTCGCGGAAGCGTTCGATCATGTCGGCCAATTCGGGGTCCGCGCCGCTTTCCTTCAGCTTTTCGAGCTGATCGGTGTAATGCTTGTCGATCTCTTCCTCGACCGCGGCGGTGCAGGCCATCGCGGCTTCGGGGCCGAGCAAAGCGGTGCCCGCGCCCAAAGCGTATCCGGCGGCGGACCAGAACGGGTGCAGCGCGGTGGGGCGCACGCCGCGCCGCGCCATCAATTCGTCGAATTCCTCGCGGTGGACCCGCTCATCTTCGGCCATGTGACGGATTTCGGCCGAATGCGGCCCGCGATCGCCCATCACAGCCAGTTGGCCTTCGTAAATGCGCGTTGCACCAAATTCGCCGGCCTGGTCGACTCGGATCATGCGGTGGATTTCGTCTTTTTCCATCAGCTTACTCGTCTTTGTCGTCCCACTGTCAAAGCCAAGATGGCGATCGCACCCAGACATGAAAAGAGGAAATTGAACCCAGCGAGAGAAATACCGAACAGACTCCATGGCGCCTCATCGCAGCGGATCAGCGGCACGGCGACCGGGTCAAAGACGTTGCGTGTGGGATCGATCACCGCGCAGCCAGTGATGCCTTCCCACCAATCGTATTCCACGCCAGCGTGAAAGCCGCCGATAAGCCCCGAAATAAAGATCGCCACCGCCGCCAGAGCGACCCAGATGCGGGGCGCGGGCGCGACGAAGCTGAGCAGGCCAAAGCCCAACGCGGCAAAATGCGGCCAGCGTTGCCACCAGCACATCTCGCATGGAAACAGGCCAAACACATATTCAGAAACATACGCGCCTCCCAGCAACCCGCCCGCAAGGGCGAGCGCCAACAGGCGCGCGGTGGTCAATCCCAGCATGGTCTAAGCGCTTAGGCCTATTGGTCGAGCAACGCCACCGAACTCTTGGTCGTGCGACGCAGGGTTTCGAGCGCGTAGTGCAGCTGGAAGTCCTTGATGCCCTGCTCTTCCAATTGCTCCGAGGTCAGCTGGAAACGCGGATCCTCGATCTTGTCGGATTCCAGCGCCTCATCCTTAAGACCGAGCTCGTTGACGAGGTGACCGCGCAGATCGCTTTCGCGGGTCTGGTACTTTTCACGCAGAGCAAAGTCCGGATCGGACAGCTGCGGCACCTTGATGTCGGGCGCAATGCCGCCCTCCTGCACCGATTTGCCCGACGGCGTGTAATACCGCGCGGTCGTCAGCTTGAGCGCGGCGTCGCGGCCGAGCGGCAGGAGCGACTGGACCGAACCCTTGCCAAAGCTGCGCGCGCCCATGACCAGCGCTCGGCGGTGATCCTGCAAGGCACCCGCGACAATCTCGGACGCCGAGGCCGAGCCTGCGTCGATCAGCACGATGATCGGCACACCCTTGGCCATATCGCCCATGAACAGGCGCGCGGTTTCGGCCGGATAGCGCCGGTCGAGATAGTAATTCAGGTCATCGGCCTGCACCTTGAAGCTTTCGCCCCAACCGCGCCCGCGCTGCGCCACAATGTCGCCTTTCTCGAGAAAGAGGTCGGACAAAGCCACCGCTTCATCCAGGCTGCCGCCGGGATTGGATCGCAGATCCAGCACCAGACCGCTCATCCGGCCCGTCGCCTCTTCCTGCATCGCGCGCCAGGCGTTGTGCACGTCCTGGCCGACATCGGCGGAAAACTCGTTGACCATGATGTGGCCGATATTTCCGGGCATCAACTCATGCGTGACCGGCTCAAGCTCGATGACGCCGCGCGTCACGTCGACTTCGAATGGTTCTTCGCGGCCGGGGCGGAAGATCGTCAGCTGGATCGACGTGCCCGCTTGGCCGCGCATTTTGGCCACCGCGTCATCCAACTCGCCGCCATAAATCAGAACACCATCGAGGTGGGTGATGTAATCGCCGGCCTTCAGGCCCGCTTCGTCCGCAGGGGAGCCGCGGAAGGGTGAGATGATCTTCACCGCCCCCTCTTCTCCAACTACCGAGAGGCCAAGGCCGGAATAATTGCCGTCGATCATCGTTTCGAGGCGCTGCAAATCGCTGCCATCGAGATAGCCCGAATGCGGATCGAGCGAGGACAGCATGCCGTCAATCGCGCCGCGCACCAATTGCTCGTCTGTCACCTCTTCGACATAACTCGCTTTGACGCGTTGGTAGGTGGCGAAGAGTTTTGAGAACTCCGGCCCGGCCCGTCCATCGACCTGCGCCATAGTGGCGGTGGTGGCGGGGATCAGGGCTACGGCGGTCACCAGAGCGGCGGTGCGAGCAAGTGCGGCAAATTTCATGAGGCGGAAAAGCTCCTTTCGAACACTTTGTTATAGGTTTGCGCGGCTTAACGCCAGATGAGACCGCGTATCGTGTCGTAACGCGTCCCGCTGCGGGCCAGCAAAAGGGGTGTTCTGTTAAGAGGTACGCGCGAAACGGCCTTTGGGTTTCACGCGATTATCGCAGGTAATCAAGCGGGTTAACCGGTTCGCCGCCTTCTCTAAGCTCAATTCCGATCAATCCGCCCTCGCCATCCGCGACACCCAAGGGACCGCCGCCGATCACCGCTTGGCCCACCGTGACATCGGTGCGCGCAAGGCCGGTTATAAGGCTCGTCCAGCCCGAAGCGTGCTCGATAATGACGATTCGGCCAAAGCCTTCATAAGGGCCAGAGAACGCCACACGCCCATCCGCCGGAGCGACGATTTGCGCGCCGGGTTGCGGACTGAGCGCGATGCCTTTCGACCGCAGGCCGCTGGGGCGCGATTCGCCAAAGCCGGTGATGGTGCGCCCCTGCACCGGGAGCTGGAACGCACCGAGTGAGCGGGGTGCCTCAGGCACAGAAACTTTGGCAACCGGTGTGGTGCTTACTGACGTCCCGGCGCGCGAATTGCCGAGCGTTTCGGGCCGCAACACCGGTCCGGGAAGCGCCGCCAGCAACCGCCGGCGCTCGGCGTTGTCACCGAGGCGATCGACCAAGCCATCGAGATCGCGCGCTTCTTCTGCCAGCGCGAGCGCCCGCTCCGCTTCGCGCGCCGCGTTGCCTCTTGCGGCCACCGAGGCGGTGCGCTCGCGCGCTTCGAGAGCGGCCAGTTCCACCCGGCGCGACTGAAGCTGAGTCTCTGCGTCGCGCAATTCGGTTAGCGAACGCCGAGCCAGCCGTTCAAGCCGTCGCCCTTCCTCCAACTCATCGCGCAAGGCCGCCGTGCGTGCGCGCACTTGCGGCACAGCGCTGTCGAGCACGGCGCGGACATAGACGAGATCCTTCAAGGACCCCGGTTGAAGCGCGGAAAGCGCCAGGGGCCTCCTTGCGCTGGTTTGCAAGGCAGCGGTCAAACGAACCAGCGGCTCGCGGCGGTCAGCCAGACTCTTCGCCAATTGCGCGCGATCCACCTGAGCGAGCGAGTAGCGCGCTTGGGCGCTGGCGATCTGCGCTTCGGTGCTTTGGATCTGCGCGGCGAGCGCGGCGGCTTCGTTCGCGGCCTTGTCAGCGGCCTCGCCCGCGGCTTCAGCGTCGGCGAGGAATTGCGCGGCCCGCGCTTCGGCCTCTTCGTTGGCGGCGGTGGCCCGTTCAAGCTGCGCGCGCGCTTCGTCGGGGGCGATGATTTCCACCGGACGCTGCGCCTCGCTGACAGGCACAAAGACTGTGAGCGCGCCCAATGCGGCGAGCGTTAGTGCAACAAAAAAGGCGCTCATGCGGGGCATCATGCCCGCATCATGCCCGATGATAGGGATGTCCGGCAAGGATGGCGGTGGCGCGGTAGAGTTGCTCCATCAACATCGCGCGCGCGAGCAGGTGCGGCCAGGTCGCGGGACCAAAGGCGAGGAGGAGATCGGCCTCAGCGCGCTCCTCCCTCGAATGCCCATCCGCCGCGCCCAAGACAAAGCGCGCCTCTCGCACCCCATCGTCGCGCCACCGGCCCAATAAATGCGCAAAATCCTCAGACCCCATGGCCTTGCCGCGCTCATCCAGAAGGACGGTTTTAGAGCGAGCGACCAGATCGGGCACGCGCCCCCCGGTTTCAGGCAATTCGGTCAGTTTCACTGGCCAGGTCAACCGCTTCTCATAGCGCGCGACGAGGTCAGCCTCGGGCGAGCGAGCAATCTTTCCGCGAGCGATGATGTGGAGGAGCATTTATTTTCTCTCACGGCTAGCTGGCTTCGCCAGCACCTCCGAGGGGGCGGCCTACCGGCCGGCGGGCGGTCGCCCTTGCGGTTCGACTTCGCGAACCGTTTCAGCGCCGAATCCAGTCTGTCGCGCTGTATCGAAATCTACGATTTCGCAAGCCCGACCGGGCGCCCGCAGCGGGTCCGGAGGGGAAGATTCCCCGGAGGACGTCTAGCGAGGACGAAGGCGCGGATGCGCCTTCGCAAAACTAAGACACCGCCGCTTCTCCGCCCTCGAACGACCACATGCGTTCAAGATTGTAGAAGCTGCGCACTTCGGGGCGGAACAGGTGGACGACTACGTCGCCGGCATCGATCAGCACCCAGTCGGCGGCGGGCAGTCCTTCGACGCGCGCGGGTCCGTGGCCGGCTTGCTTGACCTTTTCGGCCAGTTTCTGCGCCATCGCTGCGACCTGCCGGGTCGAACGGCCGCTCGCGATCACCATGAAATCGGCGACCGAGCTTTTCCCTTCGAGCGGGATCGAGACGATTTCCTGTGCCTGATCATCATCCAACTGGGCGAGGATCAGATCGTGCAGTTCGTGTGGCGCGTCAGTCGTCATGACCGGCGGCGCCTTGGTGGCCGCGCCCGTAGACGTATGCAGGGGCGTGGCCGAGCTTGCCTGTGCTTGTGGCAAAAGGTGTTCTCCAGATTTCAGGGCGTTTACGTAGGGATTGGCCGAATATCGGCAAGAGGCGTTCGTTCAAGGCATGCGCCCTCACGCTTCTTCCCAATCTTCAATTCGACGGAAGGTGAGCCGATCCCTCGGCGGAGCCAAACGGTCGGTTGTTCGCGCGTCGCCCAGCATTTCCGTCGCCCAATTGGCATTGGCACGGCGAATAGCCGTGGCCGAGCGATGGTCTGGATCGAAACGCAAAAACACCAGGGCCGGTGCGCTCCTTTGCCCCCGTTTCCGAAAACCGGCGGCAGACACGGTGTAGCGCCTGAGCCAGGCCATGGCGGGGCTCGCCAAGGCGTCTGCGTTATAGCCGGGCCGCGCGATGACTGCAATCGGTAGAGTTCGCGCGATGGTGCGCCACCCCTTCCACAAGTGGAATTGAGCGAGGTTATCCGCGCCCATAAGCCACACAAATTCGCGCTTTGGATAGCGTTGTTTCAGTTTTATGAGAGTATCCACAGTGTAACGCGTGTCGAGCTCTAGCTCGATAGCGGTCGGGACGATCCGAGCCCGCCGCGACTGGCGTTCAGCGGATTTCAGGCGGGCGCGCAAATGCGCCATATCGTCGCGCGGCTTCAGCGGATTACCCGGCGAAACCAGCCACCACACTTCGTCCAGACCCAGCGCCTGCATCGCAAAAAGCGTGATGCGCCTATGCCCTCCATGGGCGGGGTTGAAACTGCCTCCAAGAAGGCCAATGCGGCGTGGAATGTTCGTCATACAGTTCAGTCGGGTGAAGCCCTAGCAGCCCAGTTCAAACCTGTCAGGTGGGTGTTGCAAGCGACCATTCAGCGATTTTGACGAATCAATTCTGACCGGTCGTCAAGCGTGAAAACGCCCGCTTTTCCCCCAAATGCTGAGATCGGCTGGCAAACTTGCTCCCCGATGAACCGTTCATCGCGAATTCGCTTCCATTCAACGGGTATGCATGTTGTACGCAATCGACCGTTAGGGATCCGCTTGGTAGCCCGCGATCAACAAAGATAAAAATTCGGGGCCACTTTGTCAGATAGTTCTTCAACACCGCGCTGGAACGTTGCAAGCGTTGCTGAGCGGGTGCGTGGATGGTTCCCTGATCGCGAATTTTTCATGCGGTCAGAGGGGCAGGTTCGCTTCATCACCATCTCCTCGCGATTGCAGATGACCGCTGCGGGTGTGGCGCTGGCCGTTGCGGTTGGCTGGGCCCTTTCGCTCGGCGTGATGGCTTGGAACCAATATCGCGCCGAAGCGACGCTGGCTTCCTTCGAACAGGAAAAGGCGCGCGTTGAGACAACCGACGAAAGGCTCAAAGCCTATGGCGACGACATGGGCCGTGTGGTCGCAGAACTGACAGCGCGTCAGGACGCGGTCGATGCGGTCAAGGAAATGCTTCCCGAAGACATCCGCGAAGCGGGCGTCAACGTCACCGACAGCTCCAAAGAATCGGCCGAGACCGTCGAAAAGATAAGCGAAGTCTTTCCCGAAGCGCGCGGTCTGGCCGAATTAGAAGCGCGTCAAATCGCTTTTGTAGAAAGCGTCACCCGCTACGCTGATTGGCGTTCGAAGAAAGCGGAAGCCGCCATCCGCAAGCTGGCACTCGACCCGCGCATGCTCACCCGCAACGTCGAAAAAACAGCCGTTGGTGGTCCTTTCGTCCCGCTTGATGAAGCGCTTGTTGAGCTCGACCCGCGTTTTGAGCGCATGGCGCTGAGCCTTTCGCGCATGGCGACGCTGGAGCGCGCTCTCGAAAGCATCCCGCAGGTTGCCCCGCACGGAAACCCGTCGATCACCTCCAATTTTGGCTATCGTCGCGATCCGTTTAACGGCCGCGCCGCGCGCCACCCCGGTATCGATTTCCGTGGCCCCATCGGTTCGCCGATCTACGCCGCGGCGCCGGGCAAGGTCGTCTACGCCGGATGGCGCGGTGGCTATGGCCGCCTGGTTGAAATCCTGCACGATAATGGCCTCAAAACCCGCTACGCCCATCTTCGCCGGATCGACGCCAAGGTCGGTGACAGCGTGGAGGCGGGCGAAACCATCGGAGGGCTGGGAAGCAGCGGCCGTTCGACCGGTCCGCACCTGCACTTTGAAGTGCGTATCAATGACCGCGCGGTGAACCCGCGCCCCTTCCTGGAGACCGCCCCCGATGTTCTCAAAGAAGCCCTCGGAACCAGCCCGGTCCGCAGCCCCAACCGCTAGCCCTTCCCCAACAGGACGTTCCCAAGGAAAAACCATGCCGAGCTCCAATTCCACCTTCTCCGTGATTGGCTCTGACGTGGTGATCAAAGGCGACATCGGCGCGTCCGCCGACCTTCACGTTGACGGCACGATCGAAGGCGACATCAAATGCGCCAGCCTCGTCCAAGGCGAAAGCAGCGTCATCAGCGGATCGGTCACCGCTGAAACCGCGCGCCTTTCCGGCAAGGTCGTCGGTTCGATCACCGCGCGCGAACTCGTAATCCTCAAAAGCGCCGTTATCGAAGGCGACGTGCATTACGACGCGCTCACCATTGAACAGGGCGCGCAGGTCGATGGCCGTTTCGCCCCCAATTCGCAGCGCCAAGCCGCCGCCCCGAAGCAGATTGAGGCCAAGGCCGACATACCCGAGCAAACCAAGCTCGAAATCGCCAGCTGAGCTGGACCTTTGGTGGGTTAAAGACGCCGCGCCCCTTGTCGGAAGCGCGGCGTTTTCGTTTCAGGAGTCGTGAGCCCTAGAGCACTTCGGCGCGCAGAGCCTTGCGGTCGAGCTTGCCGATCATCGTTTTGGGCAGAGCGCCGCGGATAATGACTTCGTCGACCCGCTCATGTTTGCCGATGCGCGCGTTGAGCCACTCCTTGAGCTCTTCGCCGGCAGCGCCTTGGGCATCTTCTAGCGTCACATACGCGCGCGGGACTTCGCCGCGATAGTCTTCGGGCACGCCGATCACGAGCGCCTCTTTCACCGCTTCGTGCTTGAGGATCGCGTCCTCAACCACGCTGGGGAAGACCTTAAAGCCGCCGACGGAGATCATGTCCTTGATCCGGTCGACGATCTGCAAAAAGCCGTCCTCGCCCATGACCGCGACATCGCCGGTGCGCAGATATTGCTTGTTTCCGCGCATCACGAAGGTGTCCGCCGCCGCCTCGGGCCGGTTCCAGTAGCCGCGCATGATCTGCGGGCCATGGATCGCCAGCTCGCCCGGTTCGCCTTCAGGCGCAAGTTCCTTGGGGTTTTCCTTGTCGAGCAGCACGATCTCGGTGCCCGCGACCAACTGCCCAATCGTGCCTTTCTTGCGTGTTCCCGCGTAGGGGTTCGCGGAAACCACGCCGGAACTTTCCGTGAGGCCATAGCCTTCGACCACGCGCACGCCGGTGACCGCTTCAAAGCGCTCGTGCACTTGAGCGGGCATGGGCGCGCCGCCTGAGATGCACACTTTCAAACTGGAAAGATCAGTCCTGGCCAGATCAGGGTGGTCGAGCATTGCCTGAAACATCGTCGGCACGCCCGGGAAGCCGGTCGCTTTGTACTTTTCGATGGTCTTGAGGACTTGCGCCGTTTCAAAACGCGGCACCATGGCGATGGAGGCACCCGCCGTCATCGCGTGGTTCAAAAGCGCGGTGTTAGCAAAGACGTGAAAGAACGGCAGCGCGCCCATCAAGACTTCGCCGCGCGGATCGCCAAAAGGATTAAGCGCCGCCGTCTGCTGCGCGTTCATCGATAGCTGGCTGTGGCCGAGCATCGCGCCCTTGGGCCGGCCGGTGGTGCCGCCGGTGTATTGAAGCAGCGCGAGATCCTCGTGCGGGTCGATCGTGGCGGGATAGGGCGCGCCGGGGGTCCAATCGCCCAGCGTATCCGACCAATCGCGAATATTCGGCCCCCACGCGACACTGGCGATATCCCCGCGCTTGAAGAGCTTCATCGCAAGGCCCTTCAAAAAGGGTAGCATCGCGGAAATCCGCCCGACGATCAGCGTTTCCAGCTCGGAGGCCTCGAGCACGCTCGCCGCGGTCTTGTAAAGTTCGGGCGCATCAACGGTGACGAGCATCTTGGTGCCGCTATCGGCGACCTGCCAAGCCAGCTCTTCGACTGAATAAAGCGGCGAGAAGTTCACCACTGTCGCCCCCGCCATCATCGCCCCGTAATAGGCCGAAGCGTAAATTGGGACGTTGGGCAGGAACAGACCGATCCGGTCGCCCTTCTGCACCCCCATTTCGACCAATCCCAAGGCAAACGCGTTCGCTTCGGCGAAGATGTCGCCATAGGAATAGGTGCGGCCCAGAAAATGCAGGAACGGCGCGTTCGCGTCATGCGCAACCGTTTGCGCCAGCATATCGGGCAAAGCCAAGGGCTCGAACTGCGCATCCCACGGTGTCGGGTGGTGATAGGCGCCCGGCGTGTGCGTCTGCGATCCGCTATTAACATTCATGTCAGTAGCCATGGATGATCCCTCTTCCACACGCAAGGGGCCTGAATCCCTTTAAAGGGTCAGTGTCTCAGAATTTGACGCTCCTCACCAGCGAAACAAAAAAGGGGCCGCCGAAGCCGCCCCTTTTCGTGTTCTTTGGTGATCGACCCAGCCTATTCGCCTTGGGGCTCTTCTTCTTCGGGAGTGGCCTCCGGCTCAGCTTCAGGCACGGGCGCTGCAAAAGCGGAGTCGGGCTCGATAGCGGGCGCGGCGGCGTCCGCTTCTTCGGCTTCGCGTTTCGCGGCGAGCCACGCTTCGGCTTCGGCTTCCTGAGCGGCTTCGGCGGCGGCTTTCACGTTGGCTTCGCGTTCAGCGCGCAACTCTTCGATAAGCTTGTCCTTGTCGCTGCGCGTGTCGGCATCGGGCGCAAGTTCGGGCGCCTCTTCGACGATGCCCGCGCGCTTGGCAGCCTTGGCCACCACCGCGTCCAGCTCGCGCTGCGAGCACAGGCCCAGTGTCACCGGATCCTTGGGCTGGATATTCTGGATGTTCCAGTGCGAACGCTCGCGAATCGCGCCGATCGTGTTGCGCGTTGTTCCGATCAGTTTGGAAATCTGCGCATCGGACACTTCCGGGTGGTTGCGCAGGATCCAGGCGATGCCGTCAGGCTTGTCCTGACGCTTCGACACCGGGGTATAACGCGGGCCTTTGGTGCGGGTGACTTCAACCGGCGCCTTGTGCATCTTAAGCGCGTATTCGGAGTCCTCTTCACCCAGCTTGATCTCTTCCAGCGTGAGTTCGCCCGCGTGCACCGGATCGCGCCCGGTGTATTTGCTGCCCGCCAGATCATCGGCCATCGCCTGCACTTCGAGGATGTGCAGACCGCAGAAATCAGCGATCTGGTCAAAAGCGAGGCCGGTGTGATCGACCAGCCACGTGGCGGTCGCGTGCGGCATCAGCGGTTTGGGCTGATCCTTTTGGGCCATGGGAATGTCTCCAGAAACGAAAATTCGTCAGAAATAATAAGGGCCGCCCCTTACCGGAGCGGCCGCTGCTGAGGGTCAGATAGGCGAAGTGGAGCAGACTCGCAAGAAATAGCCGCGCCGCTGCGACTTTTTTGGACCCTAGGGGCCGAATTAGTAGGCCGGAGCCGCTCGCAAGGAGATCGCGTCTTCCTCTTCGAGCGCGACGAGACCGTGCAGGAATTGGCGTGTCGCCGCCTCCCAGCTGTAGCTCGCGCCGTGTTTTGCGCAGGCCTTTTGGTCGAGCGTTAGGGCGGATTGAATGGCGGTGGAGAGGTTGTCTGATAGGGTGCCCACGCGCTCGGTCAGAATATCGAGCGGGCCGGGGACGGGGTACGCAGCCACCGGCGTTCCGCACGCCAACGCTTCAATCATGACAAGACCAAACGTGTCGGTCTTGCTTGGGAAGACGAAGGCGTCCGCACCCGCATAGCATCCGGCGAGATCGCGCCCGGTGCGTTTGCCGAGGAAAAGGGCATTCGGAAACTTCGCTTGCAACGCCGCGCGCGCCGGACCGTCTCCGACTACGATTTTGGTGCCCGGCGTGTCGCAGGCGAGGAAGGCTTCGATGTTCTTCTCTACCGCGACGCGTCCGACATAAAGCAAGATCGGGCCTCGAAGCCCGGCGTATTCGGGCGGCGGCGGCGCGTCGGGCGTGAAGCAGGATAGGTCAACTCCGCGGCTCCAATGCGACAGATGCGTCAGTCCCTGTTCGCGCAATTGCGCGCGGATCGTCTCGGTCGCGACCATGATGCGCTGAGACTTGCGGTGGAACCAGCGGATGTAAGGCCAGAACGCGCCCGCCGGCAGTCCGGTGCGGCGCGCGAGGTAATCGGGGAACTGCGTGTGGTAGGCCGTGGTGAACGGCACGCCGCGATGGACGCAATACCGTCGCGCGGCAAAGCCCAAAGGCCCTTCGGTCGCGATATGAACCGCATCAGGCTTGATCCGCCCTAGCTCGCGGCCCGTCGCGCCCGGAACGGTCAACGCCAGTCGGATTTCGGGATAGGTCGGCGCCGGGATGGAGGCGAATTGCTCGGGCGAAATGACCGAAACCTCATGCCCCCAGCCACGCAAGATTTCGCAAGTTGTGGCCAGCGTGCGCACCACGCCGTTGGTCTGCGGGTGCCACGCGTCGGTGATAATGGCGATCGAATGCGGGAGGTCGGACCGGCTCACGCCGCCACCCTATCGCGATCCGGAGCGCGCTGTTTCCCAGCGACTTTGCGCGCGTCCGCTTCGGCCTCGCGCCGCTTGATCACGTCGGGCCAGTTGAGGATTTCCATGCGACCGTCGTGATGTTCGACCAACGCGTTGCAGCCTTCGACCCAGTCGCCATCGTTCCAGTATTCCACCGGCTTGCCGTCGAATTCGAATTCGCGAAACTCGGCGGTGTGGATATGTCCGCACACCACGCCATCGACGCCGCGCTCACCCGCCGCCTTGGCGACGACTTCCTCGTACTGACCGATGAATTCGACCGCGTTTTTGACCTTGTGTTTTGCCGCTTTAGACAGCGACCAATAGGGTTTTCCCAGCGCCTTGCGCACCGCGTTGACCACCACGTTGAGCTTCATTGTCGTTATATACGCCCAATCGCCAACAAAGGCGAGCCAGCGCTGCGAGAGCATCACCGCGTCGAACTCATCGCCATGCAGCACCATCAGGCGGCGACCATCGGCGGTTTCGTGGAAAGCGGCACGGCGAATTTCGACCCCGCCAAAGTTCAGCCCAGTGAACTGGCGAAACATCTCGTCATGGTTGCCTGGAATGTAGACCACGCGCGTCCCGCGTTTGGCCCGCTTCATGATCCGCCAGACGACATCGTTATGGGAGGTCGGCCAGTAGAACTTCTTCTTCAGCCGCCAGCCGTCGATGATGTCGCCGACAAGGTACATCACCTCGCTGTCGGTGTGGTCGAGAAAGTCGATCAGCATATCCGCGTTGCACCCCTTGGTGCCCAGATGCACGTCGCTGATCCAGATGGTGCGGTAACGCGCGCGGCTGTTTCCCTCAGGCTCGGGCGTTTCGGGCTCTGTAACCGGGAAATTGGCGATGTTCCCGGGAACGAGATCGGGGTCGGCCCCGGCGTCATGGGGCAAGTCGGAAAGCATGAAGTCTGTCATCGTTATGGACCTCGAACACCGCTTCTGGAATGCCACGCCTTTGACAGGGTAATGTTACAGACGATTCACAGCGCGGTTACGGTTTCGCGAAAATCCACAGTCTTGTGACTCCAATGTTGCATTGCAGCACGGATTTCACGGCTTTCAGTCCATTGGGATGAAGCCTTCAAGACTCTCGATCCGTTCGATCCAGCGCCGCACATGGCTCCGCGACTCGAGCGAAAAGCCGCCCTCTTCGGCTTTGTGCGTGTAGGGAAACAGCACCAGATCAGCGAGCGTCACCGTGTCACCGCACAGGAAGGGGCGGTCGGCCAACTCGCGGTCGAGCAAAGCCAGGGCTTCCTCCCCATTGGCGCGCTTGATTGGCAGTTGCGCGCGCTGCTCGGCGCTCAAATTGGCCTCACCCACAAACTTCATCCAGAACCGCATCGTCGCGACGTTGGGTTCATGGTTGTATTGTTCGAAGAACATCCAGCGCAAAGTGTCGGCCTGTTCGAAGGGCGTTTCCGGCACCAGATACGAACCGCTGGCGAGATACCAGCACGCCGCGTTGCTTTCAGGCAGAAAGCGCGCATCCCTGCTCTCTGGCTCCCCCTCGCCGATTTGCAGCACCGGAATGCGACCATTGGCGTTGATGGTGGAGAGGAATTCGGGCGTGCGGGTTTCACCCTTGAGGATATCGTACTGCCGGGTCTCCAGCGGCAGACCCAACAGAGCGGCGGTCAGCTTGATCTTGTAGCAATTGCCGCTGCACGGATCTTCGTGGAGAACAAGCTTATCAGCCACCCGCTACCTCGAGCACAATATTGCCGATATGCTCGCCCGCTTCCATCCGCGCATGCGCGGCGGCGGCTTCGGCTAGCGGGAAGGTCTGATCCATCACCGGCGCAAGGTCCCCACTGCTGAACAGAGGCCAGGCGTGCTGCGCGATCTCATCCGCCAACGCGGCTTTGAACGCGTCCGAACGCGGACGCAGGGTCGATCCGGTCAGCGTCAGGCGCTTCATCATCACCATCGGCATGAACAGCTCCGCCTTGGGTCCGCCCAGCATCGCGATCGTCACGTGCCGCCCGTCTTCCGCCATGCACTGCACGTTGCGCGGCACGTAATCGCCCGAGACCATATCGAGCACCACGTCGACGCCCTTGCCGCCGGTAAAATCCTTCGCCGCCTCAACGAAATCGGCCTCGCGGTAGTTGATCGCCAAATCCGCGCCGACCTGACGAGCGGCTTCGCATTTCGCCTCATTGCCGCAAGTGGTGATGACTTTCATCTCGAACACTTTGGCGAGCATGATCGCCATTGTCCCAATGCCCGAAGTGCCGCCGTGGACCAGCAAGGTCTCCCCATCGCGCGCCATTCCGCGCTCAAACACATTGTGCCAAACGGTGAAGAGCGTTTCGGGCAAAGCCGCTGCGATCTTGAGCGGCATGTCATCAGGAACATCGAGACAGTGTTGCCACGGCGCCGTGCAATATTCCGCGTATCCGCCACCCGGCGTTAACGCCGCGACCCGAGCGCCCAGCATTTCCGCCGGAACGTTCGCGCCCACTGCGACCACCTGGCCCGCCACTTCGAGCCCAAGGATCGGCGAGGCGCCGGGTGGCGCAGGGTAATTGCCGGCGCGTTGGATGCAGTCGGGGCGATTGACGCCCGCGTAGGCGACTCGAATCAACACGTCCTCGGGGCCGGGCTCGGGCGTGCTCACCGTCTCTAATGCAAGGACATCGGGACCGCCAGGCGCGGCAAAGCCGATCGCCTGCATCGCCTCTGGAACAATATCTGGAAGGTCAGACTTTTGGATTGTGTCGCCCATCGATCGGCTTGCCCCCGTCGCGCGTTGCCCGTTTCAAACAATGTGAAATTTGCACGGGCGAATACCCCTCCCACGCATTGACAGCAAGCCGTCTCGACCGGATGTTGGAAGGCAATGGAAGATGATGAGCGCCCGAGTCCCCGCGGGGACGCCGCTTCACGCCTCGCCGCCGAGGATCTTGGCCCCTATTCGCAAGACGAGTTGGCCGCGCGCATCGCGCTGCTTGAAGCCGAAATCGCACGGGTCAAAGCGCACAGCGAAAAGGCCAGCGCCCACCGCGCGGCGGCGGACGCGTTGTTCGGAGGCTCCCAATCATGAGCCGTCATGCACAGCGAGAGTCGCAATTTGGAGAGCTTGCCCCATATACGATTTCTCCTCTCCCTATGCTCCCGTTCGTGGAGTGTTCACTCGCCACCGATAAGGCCCCTTAGATGCCCAGTTTTGCCCAGAATCTCGAACGAACCCTGCACGAAGCGCTGAAAAACGCCTCGGATCGCCGCCATGAATACGCGACGCTTGAGCACCTCTTGCTCGCGTTGATCGATGATGAAGACGCCGCAGCCGTCATGGGCGCGTGCGGCGTGGACCTCGCGGAGCTGGGCGATGTGGTGAAGCAATATCTGGACCACGAATACCAGTCGCTCAAAACCGAAGAAAACGCCGATCCGCAGCCGACCGCCGGTTTTCAGCGGGTGATCCAGCGCGCGATCCTGCACGTGCAAAGCTCGGGCAAGGACACGGTGACCGGCGCGAATGTGCTGGTGGCCTTGTTCTCCGAACGCGATTCGTATGCGGTCTATTTCCTGCAGCAACAGGATATGAGCCGCCTCGACGCGGTCAGCTATATCAGTCACGGCATTGGTAAGGGCGGCCGCCAGATCGAGTCGAAGGGCCCCGAAGGTTCGGAAGAACCCAGCGAGGAAGCGGCCGAGAAGACAAAGGGCGACGGCAACAAAAAGGAAACCGCGCTCGACCAGTTTACAGTCAACCTCAACGCCAAGGCCGAAGCGGGCAAGATCGACCCGTTGATCGGTCGCGGCCCCGAAGTGGACCGCACGGTCCAAATCCTGTGCCGCCGTTCGAAGAACAACCCGCTTTACGTTGGCGATCCGGGCGTAGGCAAAACCGCGATCGCTGAAGGTCTTGCGCGCAAGATCGTCGAAGGCGATGTGCCCGAAGTGCTGGAAGAGGCTGTGATCTACTCGCTGGACATGGGCGCGCTGCTGGCGGGCACGCGGTATCGCGGCGACTTTGAAGAGCGCCTGAAACAGGTCGTCTCCGAATTGGAAGGCATGCCGCACGCGGTGCTTTTTATCGATGAAATTCATACGGTTATCGGCGCGGGCGCAACAAGCGGCGGCGCAATGGACGCTTCCAACCTGCTGAAACCGGCGCTTAGCGGCGGGACGATCCGCTGCATAGGGTCGACCACCTACAAGGAATTCCGCAACCACTTCGAAAAGGACCGCGCGCTGCTGCGCCGCTTCCAGAAGATCGACGTGAACGAACCGACCATCGAAGACACGATTAAGATCCTCAAGGGTCTGCGCAGCGCCTTCGAAGATCACCACGGCGTGAAATACACGCCCGACGCGCTCAAAACCGCGGTCGAGCTGTCCTCGCGCTATATCAACGACCGTAAGCTGCCCGATAAGGCGATCGACGTGATCGACGAGGTCGGCGCGATGCAGATGTTGGTGCCGCCCAGCCGCCGCAAGAAAAAGATCACCGCGCGCGAGATTGAACAAGTGATCGCGACCATGGCGCGCATCCCGCCGAAATCGGTGTCGAAGGACGACAAGAAAGCGCTCGAAAACCTCGAACGCGATCTCAAACATGTCGTGTACGGCCAGGACGAAGCGATCACCCGTCTCGCCACCGCCATGAAGCTGAGCCGTGCGGGTCTGCGCGATCCGGACAAGCCGATTGGCTCGTTCCTGTTCTCGGGCCCCACCGGTGTCGGTAAGACCGAGGTGGCGCGTCAGCTGGCCTCGATCATGGGTATCGAGCTTAAACGGTTCGATATGTCCGAATATATGGAGCGCCACAGCGTGTCGCGCCTGATCGGTGCGCCTCCGGGCTATGTCGGTTACGATCAAGGCGGTCTGCTGACCGACGCGATCGATCAAAATCCGCATTGCGTGCTGTTGCTTGACGAAATTGAGAAGGCGCATCCGGACCTGTTCAACATCCTGCTGCAGGTGATGGATAATGGCCGTTTGACCGATCATCACGGCAAGACGGTCGATTTCCGCAACGTCGTGCTCATCATGACAACCAACGCGGGCGCGTCCGACATGGCGCGTCAGGGCATTGGGTTTGGTGACGTGTCCAAGGAAGACGCCGGGTCCGAAGCGGTGAAGAAGATGTTCACCCCCGAATTCCGCAACCGCTTGGATGCGATCGTGCCCTTTGCCTATCTCGGCAAGAGCACCGTCGCGCGCGTGGTCGACAAGTTCATCCTCGAACTCGAACTCCAGCTGGCCGAACAAAACGTCCACATTCAGTTCGACAGCGACGCGCGCACGTGGCTGGCGGATAAAGGGTACGACAAATTGTATGGCGCGCGTCCGATGGGCCGCTTGATCCAGGATCGGATCAAACAGCCGCTCGCCGAAGAACTGCTGTTCGGCAAGCTCGCCGATGGCGGCGAGGTGCATGTCACGATCAAGGACGGCAAACCGAGCTTTGAGCTGACACCCGCGCCGCCCAAGACCAAGCCAAAGCGCAAACCGCCGGTCAAAAAGGCCGCGGCCAAGAAGGCTGAGCCCAAGAAGGATGGTCCCCAAAAGGACGATTCCCAAAAGGATGATCCGAAACCCGAAGCGTCGGGTAGCGACAAGGAAAGCTAAAGCGCTCTGAGGGCGTGACCCTAGCCTTCGCATCCAAAATATGATTGAGCGGCCCCTGACCTAGAAAATCAGGGGCCGTTTCATGTTTGCACGCTCATTATTCCTCACCGTCGCCGGTGCGACAGCGCTTGGCGCGTTGGCTTTGGCCTCACCCGCCATCGCGTACGGCCACACAGAGGCCAAGGACCCCGCCGCCGAAAACGCGAAATTCACCGGCGCGGACCTGTTCGGCCTTTCGATCGCCGCCGATCCTCAGATCAGCCCCGATGGCTCGAAAATCGCCTATGTGCGGTTGACCAACGATATCATGACCGACCGCGCGGTCTCCTCGATCTGGCTGATCGATGTGGCGACGGGTGCGGAAACCCCCTTGGTAACGGGCGAAGGCGGGCACGGATCGCCGCGCTGGTCGCCTGATGGCACACGCCTCGCCTATGTTTCGACGCAAAGCGGCGGCGGGCCCGAGCTCCACGTGCGCTGGATGGCCACGGGTCAAAGCGCCAACATCACCGCGCTCGCTGAGAGCCCGCGCGCAATCGCCTGGTCGCCCGATGGCAAAACCATCGCCTATTCCGCGCGCGTCCCGGAAAAAGGCCTGACCCTCGGCAGCGCGCCCGCCATGCCCGAAGGGGCCAAGTGGAAGGCCCCGCCGCTGATCACCGATGCGGTGACCTATCGGCGCGATGGCGCGGGCTATGTGAAGCCGGGTTACAGCCAGATCTTCACCGTCAGCGCGACCGGCGGCGCGCCGCGTCAACTGACCTTTGGCAAGCGCAATCACGGCGGCTCGCTCGAATGGACGCCCGACAGTCAGCGCATCCTGATCAGCGGCAACCGCGATGAGAATTGGGAGCTCGCCGGAAACGACAGCGAGATTTACGCGATTGACCTCGCCAGCGGCGCAATCACCGAACTCACCACACGCGATGGCCCGGACGCCGCCCCGCAAGTGAGCCCGGATGGCACGCGTATCGCCTATCTCGGCTTCGACGATAAGGGCCGCGATTATCACGAAACGCGCCTTTACATCATGAACGCCGACGGCACGGATTCGCGCCAGATCGCCATCGGCTTCGACCGCTCTTTCAACAGCCTTGAATGGACCAAGGCGGGCCTGTTCGCGAGTTATGAAAACGAGGGCGTCTACAGCGTCGCCAAGGTATCCCCCGCTGGAACCGTCGCCGAATTGGACGCGCGCGTGGCCTCACCCGGCTATTCGCGGCCCTATGTCGGCGGGCAATGGTCGGTGGCGCAGGACGGCACGCTCGCCTTCACCAGCGGCAGCGCGGTGCGCCCCACCGATATCTCGGTCCTAAAGCGGGCGCGCGCGCGCCAGCTCACTTTCCTCAACGATACGAAGCTGTCGGGCAAAAACCTCGGCCAAACGCGCGCGATTGAGGTCACCATGCCCGATGGCAAGCGCATCCCAAGCTGGATCACCCTCCCGCCCGGCTATGTCGAAGGGACGCGGGTCCCGATGGTGCTCGAAATCCACGGCGGTCCGTTTGCGTCCTATGGCCCGCATTTTTCGACCGATTACCAGCTCTACGCCACCGCCGGTTACGCGACGCTGTTCACCAACCCGACCGGTTCGACCGGATATGGCGAGACCTTCGCCTACGGTATTGATAACACCTATCCCGTACCCAACGACGCGGAGCTTCTCGCGGCGGTCGATGCGGCGGTGGCGGCGGGCTACGCCGATCCCGACAATCTGTTCGTCACGGGCGGATCGGGGGGCGGCATCCTGACCGCGTGGCTGGTCGGCGTGACCAACCGCTTTGCCGCGGCCGCGTCGAACAAACCGGTGATCAACTGGACGACGATGGCGCTGATGGCGGACGCCTATCCGTTCTTCCAACGCTATTGGATGAAGAAAAAGCCGTGGGAGGACCCCCAGGGCTATTGGGCGCGCTCGCCGCTGGCCAACGCGGACAAGATCACCACGCCGACCATGGTTCTGGTCGCGAGCGAGGATTACCGCACCCCGCGCAGCGAAGCGGAGCAGTTCTACGGCGCGCTCAAATTGCAGGGCGTCGACACGGCGTTGCTGGTGACGCCGGGCGGCAGCCACGGAGACACGACGATGTCGCCCAGCCAACTGGCGCGCAAGACGGCGGCGGTGATCGCGTGGTTCGACAAGTACCGGACACACGGCGCCGACGACAAGGCGCCCAAGTCGGAAGGCATCGAACCGTCCGCGCCGGCCACGATGGAAACCGCTGAGTAATTGGGAACACGGGCACGCTCGCACGGGTTCAAACCCTTATGAGCGCGCCCTTTTCCTGGATTCGCCCCGAACCGTGGGGCGTTCATATCGTGCCCGCCGATTGCTGGGTCGATCCGGGCCGCGCGGTGGACAGGGCGCTGGTCACGCATGGCCACGCCGACCACGCACGCGGCGGCCATGGTGAGACCATCGCGACGCCCGAAACGCTGGCGATCATGGAGCTGCGCTACAACACGCGTGAGGGTGCGCGCGGGGTGGAGTATGGCGAGACGATCCGCCTCGCGGGCGGGGTGGACGCGACCTATATTCCGGCGGGGCATGTGCTGGGTTCGGCGCAGATCCTGCTCGAACACGCGGGCGAGCGGGTGATCATCACCGGCGATTACAAGCGGCGGCCCGACCCGACCTGCGCGCCGTTCCAAGTGACGCCGTGCGATATCTTCATCACCGAGGCGACCTTTGGCCTGCCGGTCTTTGCCCACCCGCCGATTGCGGAGGAGATAGCGAAGCTGCTCGCGGCGCTAAGGGACCATCCCGATCAATGCGTGCTGGTGGGCGCCTACGCGCTCGGTAAGGCGCAGCGGGTCATCGCCGAACTGCGCAAGGCGGGGCATCATGCCCCGATCTATCTGCACGGCGCGATGGAGAAGATGTGTCGCCTGTATGAGGAGCACGGCGTGGATCTGGGAGAGCTGCGCCTTGTCGCCGATCACACTAAGGACGACATGCGCGGCTCCATCATCATCGCCCCGCCCAGCGCGCTGAATGATCGCTGGTCGCGGCGCTTGTCCGATCCGATCACCGCCATGGCGTCAGGCTGGATGCGGGTGCGACAGCGCGCGCGGCAACGCGGGGTGGAGCTGCCTTTGGTGATCTCCGACCATGCGGATTGGACAGAGCTGACCCAAACCATCGCCGAAGTGAACCCCGCCGAAACCTGGATCACCCATGGGCGCGAGGAAGCGCTGCTGCGCTGGTGCGAGCTGAACCAACGCCGCGCGCGGGCGCTGGCGCTGGTCGGGCGCGAGGATGAGGACGAATGAGCGCGGCGAACCACCCTCAATCCGTTACAGGCTTACTGAGCCTAGAGCGCTTTCAGATCAGAGGCGATCTTCGCGATGGTTTCCTCGGTCACCTGGCCGCCCGATTGCGGGGCGAGTTCTTTCAGGGTCATGCCCTTGAAGAAATCGTACATCATGTGGCTGCCAATGCCCGGCAAGTGCTTTTCCAGCACGGCCGCGCTCGCCTTGTCGCTCATCAGCTCTTCAATGGTGTTGTCGATGCTGAGCTTGTTCGCCTTCTCCACATGGCCATCGGCCAGCGCCGGAGCGGCGGTGAGCGTCATAGTGGCGGCGGAGAGAGCGCCGGCAAGGGCAAGAGCGGTGGTTTTCATGGATAGGTGTTCCTTGGTGACAGCGTTTGAAAGCGGAATGCGGCACGCGCTTAGCTTCTCTACATGTCTACACGATGAAAGTTCCGTGCGGATGCGGTCTGGTGGACCGCGCGCGTGAACCGTTTCGCCGCTCTTCTGGACGCGCTGGTCTATACGGGCAGCCGCAACCGCAAGCTGGCGCTGCTGAGCGCCTATTTGCGCGACACGCCCGATCCCGACCGGGGATGGGCTCTGGCGGCGCTGACGGGCGGGCTCGATTTTCCGGCGGTGAAGAGCTCGACGATCCGCAATTTGATGAAGGAGCGCGTGGACCCGGTTCTTTGGTCACTCAGCCGCGATTTTGTCGGTGACACGGCCGAGACGGCCAGCCTGTTATGGCCCGAAGCCCCCGAAGGGACGCCCGCAGAGGCGCCGGGCCTCGACGAAACCGTCAAGCTGTTGGCTTCGCTCACCCGCGCGACCGCTCCCAAAGAGCTGCCCAACCTGCTCGACGGGCTCGATTCCTCGGGCCGCTACGCGCTGATCAAACTGGCAACCGGTGGGATGCGCATTGGCGTTTCCGCACGCCTCGCCAAAACGGCCTTTGCCCAGGCCTTCGATGTCAGTGTCGAGGATGTCGAGGAATACTGGCACGCGCTCGAACCGCCCTACGCTGAGCTCTTCGCATGGGGTGCCGACGGAGCGGACCCGCCCGATGTTTCGAACCGGCCGCTGTTCCGTCCCTTTATGCTCGCCCATCCGCTGGAAGACACGGTGGTCGACCTTAAGGAGTACGCGGCGGAGTGGAAGTGGGACGGTATCCGGGTTCAGCTCGTCCGGGTGGCGGGCGAGACGCGCCTCTATTCGCGATCGGGCGACGATATCTCGGCGACCTTCCCCGAATTGCTAGACGTGTTGCCTATGGATGCGGTTCTGGATGGCGAGCTGTTGGTGCGCGGATCGTCGCAAGGTGGAGAAATAGGCGGTGCGGCGAGTTTCAACGCGCTGCAACAGCGCCTGGGCCGCAAAACCGTCTCCAAAAAAATGCTCGCTGAAAGCCCGGCTTTCGTGCGGCTCTACGATTGTCTGATCCTTGAAGGCGAAGACCTGCGCGAACGTGCGTGGGAAGCACGCCGAGCAAAACTCGAAGGCATCATGCCCCGACTGCCCGCCTCCCACTTCGACCTGTCAGCAATAGTTGCGGCGCGCGACTTTGAGCATCTGGCCGAAATCCGCGAAGGCGCGCGCGATGACGCCATCGAAGGCCTCATGCTCAAACGCCGCGACAGCGCCTACATACCGGGCCGAAAAGTGGGCCTGTGGTACAAGTGGAAACGCGATCCGCTCCTGATCGATTGCGTGCTGATGTACGCGCAGCGCGGGAGCGGGAAGCGATCCAGCTTTTACTCCGACTACACGTTCGGCTGCTGGGACGGCGATCCCGATGGTGGGGCAGAGCTCTTGCCAGTCGGCAAAGCCTATTCCGGCTTCACCGACGCTGAGCTCAAGAAGCTCGATAAACTGGTCCGCCAGACCACGCTCAACCGCTTTGGCCCCGTGCGCGAGGTGGAGCGCACGCTGGTGTTCGAAGTGGCGTTCGACAGCGTCCACACATCAAAGCGGCACAAGAGCGGCCTGGCCATGCGCTTCCCCCGCATCCACCGCATCCGCTGGGACAAACCGGTGCACGAAGCGGATCGGATCGAGGCGTTAAGAGCGCTCATCACAAATTGAGTTGCAATCGGCAACTTAATTGCTATCTCCACGGCCAAACAGCCTAGGGAGAGACCCAATGAACACCAAAGACCTTCTCGTCACCACGCAGCGCCATATGCTCGGCACGCTCAAAGGTTTGCTCGCCAAAGCCGCAGCGGATGAGCGCGGCGACGCGCTGCTTCAGGCCAAGCTGGCCGATGATATGCACCCGCTCGCGGTGCAGGTCCGTTTCCTGTGCAATATGGTGGGCGAGGCGGTCGAGCGTGTGGCCGGCATCACATTCATTTCCACCGAGGAAGACCCCGCGACCATCGACGAAGCGATCATTCGCATCGGATCAACGCTGGAGCAGCTTGATGAGTGGGAAAAGCTCGACTTTCCCGCCGATGACGCGCCGCTGGAGCTCGCCATCCCCAATGGCATGGTGTTCGATATGACCACCATCACCTACGCGCGCGACTGGTCGGTGCCGCAATTCTACTTCCATGTGATGGCGGCCTATTCGATCCTGCGCAAAGAGAGCCTCGACGTCGGCAAGGCCGATTTCGTGCCGTATATGTTCGAATATATCCGCCAACCGGCGGGCTAGGGCCTTAGGCCCCCGGCCTTAGGCCCCCGGCCTTAGGCCCAAGCGCTCAATCGTCCGCCTTCACCGAGGTGACAAAGCTCATTTTGTTGCCGTCAGGATCGCGGGCGTAGGCTCCGTAAAAGTCAGGCCCGTAAAGCGGCCTTGGCCCCGGCGCGCCTTCGTCGCGGCCTCCATTGTCGAGCGCGGCGGCGTGAGCCGCGTCGACCGCCGCAGGCGTTGCGGCGAAGAATCCGGCGGTGTGACCGTTGCCCGGCGCCGCGGCCTCGCCATTTTGCGGCTTGGTGATCCAGACCATAAATCCGTCTTCGAATTTGTAGGCGAAGGTCATCCCCTCGTATTCGAACGCGAAGGCCGCACCGAGAGCCTCCATCACCGGATCGTAAAACGCGCGCGATTTGGCCAGATCGTTTGAGCCCAGCGTGATGTACATCTGTGTCATCGGTTACTCTCCCATTTCACCCATCGCCGCTGCGACGGCGACGCTGTGGTGCTTGGCGTTCTCCGCGTAATGCGCGACGCCCATCTTCATGCCCATGATCGCCGCATCGGGCAGTTCGCGCATCAGTTTCGCCGGGCGGCCCGCCCACAGCTCGCGTTCTCCCATAACCTTGCGTTCGGTCAGCATCGCGCCCGCGCCCAGCATCGCGTCGCTCGCGATCACCGATTTGTTCATCGCAATCGCGCCGAGGCCGATAAAGCCGCGATCGTGGATCGTGCAGCCGTGAACCATCGCCATATGACCAATCAGCACATCGTCGCCGATGATCAGCGGGCAACCGTCCTCGTTGCCGGGCGACGGGCCATCGCAGTGGAGCACGCTGCCGTCTTGCACATTGGTGCGCTCGCCAATGCGGATCTGCGAGACATCGGCGCGCAGCACGCAATTGTACCAGATCGAGGACCCCGCCCCGATCTCGACATCGCCAATGATCGAGCATCCGGGCGCGATAAAGGCAGTCTCGTGAATCTTGGGCGTCTTGCCGTGGATCGGGATGATGTGGACGCCAGGGAACCGCGGGTTCGTTTGACTCATTGTTCGCTCTTCCATGCTTCTCGAGCCAGCGCATACTGGATCATCGGGTTATCGCTATCGGGAAAAGCGGGATCGGTGAAGTCGAGATCCTCGCGCCGCTTCATTCCAAGCTTTTCCATCAGCTTCCAGCTGCCGATATTGCGCTCACTGGTGATAGCCACGATGCGCGGTGCGCCCACGCGGCCAAAGGCCCAGTCCAGCACCGCAACCATCGCCTCATAGGCAAGGCCGCGCCGCCAACGATCTTCGCGCAAGATCCAGCCGACCTCGTGATCGCCCTGATTGGGCGCGTAAGGGCTATCGACGCGCTTGATCCCGGCGTGGCCTACAAGCTCACCCGTCCCTTTCTCAATCATCATGAGGAAGCTGAAACCTTCGCGCGCATATAGGGCCATAGCCTTGGCGTGCTTGGCCTCGATCTCGTGAAGCTCCTTCACCCCGCCCAGATGCGCCATCACCGTGGGCGTGTTGAGCACGCGATCCTGCAAAGCCGCGTCGCTTTGCGTGATTGTGCGCAGGATCAGCCGTTCGGTTTCAAGAACGATATCGCCCATGGGCTTACCCGATCAGGCTCGCGCGGTGCGCGGACCACGCCTCGCGTGTGATCGAATACACTATAACCATGCCGTAATCCTGCGCCCACATCGTCTCTTCGAAGTCGAGATCGGGGCGGCGCTCCATACCGAGCCGATTCATCAAACCCCAGCTGCCGGTGTTCGCTTCGACCGTCATCGCGATGGTTTCTTCTGCGCCGAACCGATCGAACGAAAGGTCCAATGTCGCGATGGCCGCTTCCTTGGCGTAGCCTTTGCCCCAGGCGTCTTCGCGCAGGCGCCAACCGGCTTCCATCATGCCGAAGGGGCCCTCTTCATCGGTGCACCGCTTTAGTCCGCAAAAGCCGAGGATGGCGCCATCCTCCTTGCGTTCGACCGGCCAAAAGGTGTGGCCGTTATCGCGGTGGTACTTCTCCAGCCGCGCTTGCGCCGAGGCGCGCGTTTCCGCATCCGCAACCCCGCCCAGATATTCCATAACCGCCGGCGTGTTGGTGCCTTCCCAGAACGGCGCCCAGTCCTCTTCGCGCCAATCGCGCAGAATCAGCCGCTCGGTTTCGTGGTGGAACGGCGTAACCATTTAGGTTCATCCATTGAGTAGCTTGGCCGCGGTGGGTGCGTGATAGGTGAGAACGCCGCTGCACCCTGCGCGCTTGAAAGCCATCAGCGTTTCAAGGACCAGCGAGTCGCGGTCACCCGCGCCCACGGCAGCGGCGGCTTCGATCATCGCGTATTCGCCGCTAACCTGATAGGCGAAAACGGGGACATCGACGTGGTCGGCCACCGCTTTGGCAACATCGAGATAAGCGAGCCCTGGCTTCACCATCACGCTGTCCGCCCCTTCGGCGACGTCCATTTCAACCTCGCGCAAGGCTTCCTGGATGTTGGCCGGGTCCATCTGGTAGCTTTTCTTGTCGCCTTTGAGCAGACCGCCCGATCCCACCGCGTCGCGGAAGGGTCCGTAGAAGGCGGAGGCGTACTTCGCGGCATAGCTCATGATCTGGACGTTGTGATGCTCACCCATCTCGAGCGCCATACGGATCGCGCCGATGCGGCCGTCCATCATGTCCGAAGGGGCGATGATATCCGCGCCCGCATTCGCCTGATTGAGCGCCTGATCGACGAGAACCGCGACGGTTTCATCGTTCACAACGTAGCCGGCCTCATCAAGCAAGCCATCCTGCCCATGCGCGGTGTAGGGATCGAGCGCGACGTCGGTCAGCACACCAATATCTTCCCCACACGCATCCTTGATCGCGCGAATTGCGCGGCACATGAGGTTTTCCGGATTGAGCGCCTCGGCCCCGTCGTCCGAGCGGCGCTCTGGCTGCGTGTTCGGGAACAGAGCCACCACCGGCACGCCGAGCGAAACGGCTTCCTTGGCCCGCGCCACGATCCCGTCGATTGACCAGCGCGAAACACCGGGCAGGCTGCCAATCGGTTCCTCCACCCCGCTCCCTTCGGTGATAAAGAGCGGCCAGATCAAATCCGCCGGGGTCAGCACCGTTTCACGATGCAGAGAGCGGCTCCACGCGCTGGCGCGGGTGCGGCGAAGGCGGGTGTTGGGATAGCGTCCAGTCATGCTGACAGACCTAGCCGTAAATCCACACCGGGTGCAATTGCGCTGATGCGTTACCGATTGGCGGTGGCGGAGATTTTCTCGATCTCACGCAGGGGCTCTTGCACCTCGGTTTCCATCACTTCGAGATCTTCGAGAGCCACGCCCACTTCGACGTCTTTGAGTTTGGCGAGCTGAATTTTGAAGTCGATCAACTCGGTCCCGGCCAACGTGGCCCGAGTCACAAACTGGACGCTCGCCGGGTTGATCGACTTGCCGTTGCGATACATTTCGTAGTGCAGGTGCGGCCCGGTCGAAAGGCCAGTGGACCCCACATAGCCAATCACCTGCCCGCGCCGAACATTCGCACCCCGCCGCACCGCCATCCGACTCATATGGCAATAGCGCGTGTCGAGCCCGCCTCCGTGGCGCAGCTTGACCGCGATCCCGCAACCGCCCGCGCGGCCTGCGGACAGCACGCGTCCATCGCTCACTGCAACAATCGGCGTGCCCCGCCGCGCGCGGAAATCGAGGCCTGCGTGCATCCGGCGATAGCCCAGGATCGGGTGCCGCCGCATGCCATAGCGCGACGAAATCGCGCCGGGCACTGGCCGCGCGAGGCCCGTGCGCTGCTCACCCGCGCCTGACGCTTCGTAGAATCGCCCTTCCTTGCCCCAGCGCATCAGCTGGACCTTAGGCTTACCGCCGCGATCAATCCCAGCGTAAAGCAATTGCCCCGCTTGGCGTTCGCCGGTCGCGGCGCGGCGATAGGCGATGATGATGTCGAATTCGTCGCTGCTGCCCACTTCGCGGTTCAAATTGATCTGATCGTCGAGCGCGCGCAGATATTTCTGCACCGCGCTGGCCGGGACGCCCGCGGCGCGCATCGAACGATAAAGGCTCGATCCGACCTTGCCGCGCAGCCGCAGGGGCGTGTCGTCGACGCGGATCGGCGTTTGTATAAGCGCCAGATTGCCCACCGGATTGCCCAGCTCATCGCGCCCTTCGCGGTCCACCTTCAATTGAAGGTCAAACCGCGCACGAAAGCTCAGCGCGTCAAGCGGGCGCGAGGCGCCGGGTCCGGGACGGCGGCCCAGCACGATATCCATCGCGGTGCCCGGTTCGATATCCTCAATCGGGATCGCCTGCCCGATCAGCGCGCTCGCCCGGTCGATATCCGCGCCCGACACGCCCGCGCGCCGCATCATTGAGGCAAAACTGTCACCCGCCGCCAGCTTCGAGACCAGCTCGATACGTGGACGCTCCGGCGCGCTGGCGAGCGGAATGACCGCTTCGGTCGGCGCCATTCGGCGGCCTGTATCGGCGCCAAAGGCAAGCGGCGCGATGGATTGGCTGCGAAATTCTCTCTGGATGCCTTCGTCCATCGCCATGGCGGGCCGCGCTTCGAGCGGGCTCCAATCGGGCCAGAACATCAGCGCCACCGCGCCCAGCCCAACCATGGTCACAACACCACGAAACCAGCGCAGACTGCCGATGTTTTCGGCCAGGTTGGGCGCGAGATCAAAGCCATCCAGCCGCTCGTTAACGCGCAGCTTCCACTCGTCGTAGCGCTCACCCCAGCCGCTTACGCGTGCAATCGCTTGACGTTTGACCTTTTCGGAACCGGTCGGTTCGACATAGCTCTGCGAGTTTTTGAAGTAATTGGCGAGATGCCCCGCTTCGAGCGCGCCCGCTTGACCGTCTGACGCGTCGACGCCGTTGCCTTCGGGAGTTTCCCCGGAGACTGGTCGCTCGTTCAGGTTACGCGGTTGGTCCAAAGTCTCTCAATCCATGGGCGACAGGCCGAATGGCGGTGTCTTGGCTCAAAACTGTGCCGCATCATAGTAAACGCAGGCTTAAGAGGCGGCCAGCCGAGTCCTTGCTGCGATAAGGTGTTTTCCCTTAGCGACAACAGGCGGCACACCCTGCTTTTCCACCGGCTGTTGCTCCCACTGACGAAGCTTGGCAAACGTAGCGTTGTGATCCCCTCTTCCTCCGAAATATCCGCCGCCGGACCCGGGTCCGGGCATGTGAAGGCCGTGTTGGGACCGACCAACACCGGCAAAACGCATCTCGCGATTGAGCGGATGTGCGCGCATCCCAGCGGCATGATGGGCTTTCCGCTGCGCCTGTTGGCGCGCGAGGTCTATGACCGGGTGCGCGCGATCAAGGGCGATGACAGCGTCGCGCTGATCACCGGCGAACAGCGGATCGAACCGCCGGGCGCGCGCTATTTTTGCTGCACGGCCGAAGCGATGGACCGTTTGGGTGGGGGCCATGCGTTCGTGGCGCTGGACGAGGCTCAGATCGGCGCGGACCCGGAACGCGGGCATATCTTCACCGACCGTCTGCTGAACGCGCGCGGGCGCGAAGAAACGATGATCCTGGGCTCCGCCACGTTAGAGCCGATTGTCAAAGCGCTGATCCCCAAGGCCGAGCTGGTCGAGCGCCCGCGTTTCTCCACCCTCACCCATTCGGGCCAGACCAAATTGTCGCGCCTGCCACCGCGCAGCGCGGTCGTCGCCTTCTCGGTCGAGCAGGTTTACGCCATGGCCGAGGCCTTGCGCCGGTTTCGCGGCGGCGCGGCGGTGGTGATGGGCGCGCTTTCACCTGAGACACGCAACAAGCAGGTCGAATTGTTCCAGAACGGTGAGGTGGACTACATCGTAGCCACCGATGCGATTGGGATGGGGCTGAACCTTGATCTCAATCATGTCGCCTTCGCCGCGCTCACCAAATTCGATGGCAAGCGCAAGCGGCGGCTGACCCCGGCGGAAATGGCGCAGATCGCCGGTCGCGCCGGGCGGCACCAGCGCGATGGCAGTTTCGGCACGCTAACCGGAGGCGGCACCCGCTCAGGCGCGCCATTAGAGTTCACCGAAGAAGAGATCTTCGCGATCGAGGAACACAAGTTCCAACCGCTGACCAAGCTTTACTGGCGCGAGGCGGAGCCGCGATTTGATACGTTGAAAGTGCTGATCGGCGATCTGGAACACCGTCCGCATCACGATGTCCTTAAAGGGGCGCCGCAAGCGATTGATCTCGCCGTGCTCAAACGCCTGGCCGAAGAGCCCTTCGCGCAAGACCTCCGCGGCTCGGGGTCGGTGCGGCGGTTCTGGGAGGCGTGCTGCCTACCCGATTTCCGGCAGGTGGGCGTGGATCCGCACGCGCGCTTTGTCGCGCGGCTGTGGGAGGATTTGCGCGGGGGCTATATCGGCGCGGATTTCGTCGCGGCGCGCATTGCGGAACTTGACCGCACCGGCGGCGACATCGACACGCTGCAGGGCCGAATCGCCGCGATTCGGTCGTGGGCGTATATTTGCCAGCGGCCCGATTGGGTGCTGGCGCGCGACGAAATGGCGGCCCGGGCGCGCGCGGTGGAGGCCAAGCTCTCCGACGCTTTGCACGCGCGGCTGACCGAACGATTTGTGAACCGAAGGACGACGATACTGATGAAATCGCTGGGACAAAATCCCGACGCTCTGCCCGTGAACCTGGAAGAGGACGGGCGCGTGACGGTCGAAGGCGAAGTGATCGGGCGGCTCGACGGCTTTCGGTTCGCGGTCGACCCGGATGCGACGGTTGCCGATCGCAAGATGCTGCTCGCGGCGGGTGAAAAGGCGATGCCGGGCATCCTGTCGCAGCGCGCGGAGCTTTTGCTGACCGATGTGGGGCTTGAACAGCTCGAAATCACCAGGGGCGCGATCCAGTGGCAGGGCCGCACGCTGGCGGACATCACCCTGCCCGATGATTTTGGCACCCCGCGGCTGACCTTGGCGCGTGAAATTTCGATGCTGCCCGATGGTCCTCGTGCAAAGCTGGAAGAAGGGCTGACCGCGTGGTTGACCGCCAAGCTTGAGCCGCTTGCCCCGTTGCGCAAACTGGCCGAAGCGGCGCGCGATCCGCAAGCGGGCAGCCAGGCGCGCGCTTTGCTGATCACTTTGATCGACGCACGCGGCGTCGTCAGCCGCGAGAAAGCGGGTCTGGAACACCTGCCCAAGGAAATGCGGCCCTTCCTGCGCAAACTGGGCGTGACCTTTGGTGCGCTCGATATTTTTGCGCGCGATCTGTTGAAGCCCGCGCCGCGCCAGCTGCTGCACGCGCTCGCGCTCGACACGCGCCCGCTGGAGCCGGCGATGCGGTCGGTCTTGTCCGACACGAAGGCGCTTCCCGCTGGCTATCGCCCCGCTGGAAGCCAGGCGATCAGAGTGGATCTGGCCGAAAAGATCCTGCGTGCCGCCTTTGATACGCGCGCCAAGGCGAACGAGGCGTTGAAACCCACGCCGCCCAAGAGAGCGGAGAAGCTGGAGGCCGAGCCAACGCCGCCGGAAAACCCGCCGGCCACCGAGGCCCCAGCCGAAGCGACCTCAGCGCAGTCAGCCGCGCCTGAAACCAGCGCAGCGGAAACGGCCAAGCCGGAAAAGACCGCTCCAAAGCCCCGCCGCGCCAAAGATCGCAAGCCCCGCAGCGCGCGCTTCACCATCGATCTCGCTCTGCCGGTTTCAATCGGGCTCGAAGCGGACAACGCCGCGCGGCTTTTGGGAAGCGCGGGTTTTCGCCTGCACCGCCCCCGCAAATTGCCCGAAGGCGCGCACGGCCCCTCGCTTCCCGACCTGTGGACTTGGCGGCCCAGACGAATGGACGGGCGCGCGGATGAAGGCCCGCGCGGACGGCGCGATGGACAAGGGCAGGGCAAAGGGAAAGGCCCTCGCGCGAAAAGCTCTCAAAAGGCCAAAGGACACGGTGGCAAGGGTCGCGGCGGTAATGACCGCGGCAGAGAGGGCAACCGGCCCAACAAGAAGCCCGACACCGGACCCGCCCGCGCGGGCGGCGCGTTTGATGGACTGGCGGATTTGCTCAAGGGATGAGCGAAGCAAACGAGGAGGACGTCGATGGCCCTCAGGGCCTGCGGATTGATCGCCTGCTCGTTTACCTGCGCTTTGCCCGCACCCGCTCCGCCGCGCGCGATATGATCGAAGGCCGGTCTTTACGGCTCAACAGAAAACATGTGCTGCGCGTTAGTGAAATGGTGGCTATCGGCGACATATTAACGGTGATGGTCGGGAACGAGATTCGGGTCATCGAAGTTATTTCGCTGCCGGATCGACGCCTCTCGCCTGCTCTGGCTCAAACCCATTATCGCGATCTGTCTGATTCTTAAGCGCCCTGACTGTAACCTTGACTGGACACACCAAATCGACTTAGCAGCGCGCAAAAGTCGTTTGCTCCAGAACGCCACTTCTTAAGGAATGAAAGCTCTCCAATGACTTACGTCGTCACCGATGACTGCATCAAATGCAAATACACCGATTGCGTCGAAGTGTGCCCGGTCGACTGTTTTTACGAGGGCGAGAACATGCTGGTGATCAATCCCAGCGAATGCAT
>JBCCAH010000007.1:0-201849 GCA_039814925.1 Pseudomonadota bacterium | reverse complement strand
TTCTTCATCTATAATGGCGGTCCGGGTTCGGGCTCGGTCTGGCTGCAGATGGGCGCCTTTGGTCCCAAGCGGGTCGCGATCCCCTCGGATGCCAAGGATGACGGCGCGCCGCCTTACCCGATCCTCGATAACCCGGCGAGCTTGCTGGATGTCGCGGACCTTGTCTTTATTGATCCGCCGGGCACCGGTTTCAGCTATCTGACGCCGGGCACCGATACCAAGAAGTATTACGGCCTTCGCCAGGACGCGCGTGCGGTGGCGCAGGTGATCCGCCGCTGGATCAGTGACAATGGCCGTTGGAACAGCCCCAAATATCTGGGCGGCGAAAGCTACGGCACGACGCGCACCGCTATGGTTGTCGATGAGCTGGAGGGATCGACCTATAACGACGTGGCGTTGAACGGGCTGATCCTGATTTCCACCATCCTCGATTTCGGAGCCGAGGCGACCGTGCCCGGCAACGAGATGGCCTATGTCATGCTGCTGCCGAACATGGCGACAGCGGCCTATTACCACGGCAAGGTTCAGGCGACGTCGGTCGAGGCGATCGCACAGGAAGCGCGCGAATTCGCCATCGGCCCCTACGCCACCGCGCTGCTCAAAGGGCAAAGCCTGCCGCAAGCCGAACGCGCCGCCGTGCGCAAGCGCTTGTCCGAACTCACCGGTCTCTCAGAGACCTATCTCGACCAGGCCAATCTGCGCGTGACTGATCAGCGGTTTTACAAGGAATTGCTGCGCGACCGGGGCCTGACGGTTGGCCGGTTGGACTCGCGCTACACCGGGGTCGATTACGACAACGCCGGGGAATATCCGGACAACGATCCCAGCTTTTACGGCATCGACGCGGGCTACACCGCCGCGATCAACCAATGGGCGCGCGAAGGGCTGAACTTTGAAACCGACCGGCCCTACAGCTCGATCGGCGGGCTTGGCGGCAGTTGGGACTGGTCGCTGGGCGGGCGTAACCGAGGCGCCTATCTCAACGTCGCGCCCTTTATCGGCAAAGCGATGCGGCAGAACAGCGGCCTCAGGGTCTTCAACGCGCAAGGGTGGTACGATTTCGCGACGCCGTTTTTCGGCGCAGAATACTCATTGAACCGCATGGGCATCCCGCAGGATCGCGTGACCTACAAATATTACGACGCGGGCCACATGATGTATATTCGCGACGAAGACCGCGCCAAGCTCTCCGCTGACATCCGCGCCTTCATCAACGCCCGATGAGCCGCTTAGCGGCGTTTAACTGGGTCGCGCTCGCCATCAGCGTCGCGGCGGTTTCAGGCTGCAAGCCGCCGCCAACCGATGCGGATTTGAACCGCGATCTGCCCGAGGCCGCGCCGACATACGCGTCGGAACCGCTGCCCTCGCCCGATACCGAGGGCGCGTTCTGGGCGGTCAGCCCCAGCGATCCCAATCGCCTGATCTACGGAGTGCCCGGAGCGCCCGCTTTGCTCGCGCTCACCTGCCTGTCGGACAGCGGCCTGCCTCGACTCCGAATCACCCGCATGAGCCCGGCAGACGAAGACGCGGGCGCGCTGCTCGCCATGGTGGGCAACGGCCATATCGGGCGCGTCGAGGTCGACGCGGTCGAGGTGAACGGACGGCTTGTGTGGCAAGGCGAGAAACTGGCCGCCGACGAGACATGGGAGCCGTTGGCTGGCCCGCGATCACTCACGGTCACCGTGCCGGGCGCCGGGATGGTCACCGTCAACGAAGGCGAGGTCGCGATGGCGTTTCTGGAGGAATGCCGCGCGCGCTAACGCTGCCGCTTGGCCAGATCGGGCAACGTGTCCGGTGTAAGAACCTGCGGCAATTGCTCCGGCTCCGCGCCCCCTCCGCCATTGGGTTCGTACCACAGATAAAGCGGCACGCCCGCCGCGCCTTGCTCGGTCAAAAACGCGGTGATTTCTTCATCGCGCACCGTCCAATCGCCGACCATTGGGATAACACCCGCCGCTTCAAAAGCCTCGCGCGTCGCCTCGCGTTCAATCGCGACGCTTTCATTGACCTTGCAGGTGACGCACCAGTCGGCGGTGAACCACAGGAAGACCGGCTGCCCGGACGCGCGCGCCTTAGCCAACGCTTCGGTCGAAAACTCCTGCGCCGCCAGCACCGACGCCGACGCGTCGCGGCTCGGGCGTTCAAAGCTGGAGGGCAACGCAAAGGCGCCGAAGATTAAGAAGGGCGCGGCGACCAGAGCGAAGGCGGGCCACGCGGACTTACCAGCGCGCTGAAGCCGCCCGACCACCCACAAAGCGAGGATGACGCCAAAGGTCATCACCAGAGCAAACAGCGCAAAGCCGCGCCCGCCCAATTGGGCAGTGAGCCAGATCAGCGCCAGCGCGGTCAGCCCCATCGGGATCGCCATCACACGGCGGAACGTGTCCATCCACGCGCCCGGCTTGGGCAATCGCTTGCGCAGCGCCGGAATAAAGCCGAGCGCGAGAAACGGCAGCGCCAGCCCCAGCCCCAGCATCGCAAACAGCATCAAGGCCATGGGCGTGGGCAGCAGCAGGGCGGCTCCCAAGGCGGCCGCCATGAAGGGCCCGGTGCAGGGCGTCGCGGCGAAGGCGGCCAGCAAGCCGGTCGCGAACGCTCCTCCTGCGCCTTTCCTCGCGCCGGAACCCGTGTCGAAGCTCGGCAGCTCAAACACGCCCGCAAAATTCGCGGTGATCGCGGCGGCGAGGACCAGCAGCACAATCACGACCGAGGGTTCCTGCAACTGGAACGCCCAGCCGACCTGCTCCCCCGCCGCGCGCAAGGCCAGCATCACCGCGCCCAGCGCCACGCAGGCCAGCACCACGCCAGCGGTGTAGGCCATCCCCTCAACCCTTGCCGCCGCTTCGCTCTCACCGGCACGCGCAAGGCTGAGCGCTTTGAGGCTCAGGATCGGGAAGACGCAGGGCATGATGTTGAGGATCAACCCGCCAACCAGCGCGCCCAGAGCGAGGGTCCAGAGCGGTGGTGTTACCCCTTGAGCGCTGTTCATGGTCACAATCGCCGCACCGCCCGTTGGCACCTCGCCGGGCTGCGCCTCGAAACGCACGCCGGTCTCGCCGCCAAAGGAGAGGATACCCTCAATCGATCCGGGTGTGTTGTCGTTAAACTTCAGAGGAATCTCGGCCGTGACCAAGTCGCCGTCGCGGCGAAACGTCTGGAAATCGGCGTAGTCGACCAATTCGGTGTTGGCGATAAAGGCGTGCGGCGCGGTGAGCTCAACGCTTTCGGGCAGCGGGATTGCGAGGCGCAGCGCGCCCGCCGTGACTTCAAAAGCGCCCTTGGCGTCCAGCAACGGCGCGACCTGCGCGCGCCATTTTGGGAAATCGCCCAGACCAATCGCGGCCTCCAAGACCGCGTCCTGCGGCACGCACACGCGGTCGGTGCAGGCGAGGAATTCGACATAGCCGTTAAGGCTCGGCACGCCGTCTATCACCGCATCCGCTGGCACTTGCACGGGGATCAGCACCGCGTACTCGCCCTCGTAAATGTGGTTCATCAGATCGCCGATCAGCAGCCGCTTGGGCACCGGATAGAGCGCCTCGCCTCGGGTCCAGCCCTCAGGCAGGTCGAGCTCCAGCCGCAAACCCTGTCCCGCATCGCCGGGGTTCTTCCAATAGCCGTGCCATTCGGGCGCGCTGGGATCAAAGCGCAGCGCCAGCGTCCATTCCTCGCCCGGCACCGGCAGGCCATCGGCCAGCAATTCGACCGCGATATTGTCATCGCCGAAATAGGGCCGCTCGCGCTCAGTCTGCGCGTGCGCGGTGCCCGCCAACACGGCGCTTGCGAGCAACGCAAACAAACATGCAGCGAAGTGTTTAAGCGAAAGGGGGAAGAATCTTGCCTGCGTCACACCTGAGCCTCTAGAGCGGGTGACATGGTATTCGCAAACTCTGCGCACAAGGTGACACTATGACGAGTAATTCCGACACCGCCGATCTGTTGATCCTTGGCGGAGGGCTTGTCGGCATGGCGCTCGCCCTTGCAGCGGCGAAGAAGGGTATGTCGAGCCACGTCATCGACCGTGCCGATCCGGCGGAGCTGACCGCCGTAGGGTTTGACGACCGCGCGACCGCGATCAGCACCGCCAGCTGGCACATGTTCACCAATATCGGCATCGCAAAGGGGCTCGAAGAATTCGCCTGCGACATCGCCAGCATCGCGGTGACCGATCAGCAAAAGCCGGGTCGGATCGATTTTCAGCCGGACGCTTCGCAAGGCACCTTGGGCCGGATGTTCCCCAACCGCCGACTGCGCCTCGCTCTGTTCGAAGCGGCGGCGGAGGAGCCGTTGATCAACTGGGTGTCGAAGGCGGAGATCACCGAACGCCAGCGCTCGGAATACGGGGTCGCGGCGGTCCTCCAATCAGGAGAGAAACTCAAAGGCCGCCTGATGGTCGCTGCCGAAGGGCGCGGGTCGCCCACGCGTGACGAGGCCGGATTCAGCCTCGCCAAATGGGATTACCAGCACCGCGCGGTGATCGCCGGCCTCACCCATTCCAAACCGCACGACAACGTCGCCTGGGAGATCTTTTATCCCGCCGGGCCGTTCGCGCTGCTGCCGATGAACGATGACGCGGATGGCACGCACCGCTCGTCGCTCGTCTGGACCGTGTCCGAAGAGGACGGCAAGGGCGTGATGAAGCTGGGCGACCGCGCGTTTCTGGCCGAAGTGCAAAAGCGCATGGGCGACGTTCTGGGCGAAGTCACCAGCGTCGGCTCGCGCTCCAGCTGGCCGCTGGGCTTTCACCACACCGCCAAGATTACGGACGAACGGCTCGCCCTGATTGGCGATGCGGCGCATGGTATTCACCCGATTGCGGGACAGGGCCTGAACCTGGGGCTTCGCGACGCGGCGGCCCTGGTCGAAGTGCTTGCCGATGGCGCGCGTCTCGGCCTTGATCCGAGCGATGCGCAGATGCTCAAACGTTATGAAAACTGGCGCGGGCTCGACAGCTTTATGGTGAGCCTTGCGACCGACACGCTCACGCGCCTGTTCGGTTTGCCGGGTCCCGTGGCTTCCGCCGCACGGCGTCTTGGTATGAGCGCGGTTCAGCGCACTGGCGCGCTCAAGACCTTCTTTATGGACGAAGCGCGCGGCGTGTCGGGCGATTTGCCCGAACTCCTTAAAGCCTAAACGGCTCCGTACCTACTGGTTGGAATCGACTGCGCTGGGCTGGCTCACGCGGTTGCCCGATCCATCGCGAAGGCCTCTTTGGTCGAGCACGGCGGCGGTCTCGATATTCTCGAGCGCCTCCATCGCGGCGGCGTAGCGTTCGGCGTCGGCTATCCACGCTTCGGCTTTCTCCGCGCCGGGCATCCCGCGCACTTCCTCAATCGCGCTGCGATAGCGGCCCTGCTCCATGGCAAAGCGCGCGCGTTGCAGGCGTTGTTGCGGCTTGCTCGACGGGGTGGATTCGCGCCGGATCACGAACAATTCGCCCAACTCGCGCTGAAACGCGGACCATGACGGGCCTTCGCTCGTCTCTTGCAATTGCGGGCCAAGCCCGTCGAGACGAGCCAATAAGCCGTCCAGTCGAATTGGCGGATCACTGCGCGAGAAGGCGATAATAGTGCTGACCGCGTTGGGACGCTCATCCCCAAAGCGCAGGCGCAATTGATCGGCGAGATAGCCAAGCTCATCGCCGCGCTCAATCAGGCGGCGGGTGGCAAAGGCGATTAGCAAAGCTTCGGCTCGCGCGGCGTTACCCGCGGCGGCCTGCGCCTGGATATCAAGCCGGGTGAGACGCTGTTCGGCGGCGGCGAGACGCTGGTCGAGCCCGCCTTGTTGCTCGGCCACGCGAGTGACCGCTTCGACCGCCTCTTCGCGTGTGCCCGCTTCTTCCAAAGCCTCCACCAAAGGCGTGGGCGACGGCGCGATTGCGGCGCTGGGCGGATCGTCGGGCGTGGGGCTCGGCGCGATAGCGGTGGTCGCGCCAGTGGCCGGCGCTTCCGCCTGATCAACTTCGCCTTCCGAAGACCAGAAGTAATAGCCGACCGCCGCGCCGCCCAAAAGGAAGGACGCCGCCGATGCTAAAAGCGGTCCCTTGAGGGAAGGCGCTTTTCGCCGGCTGCTGTATTTTGATGCCATAGGTGTCTTTGCTCAAAATGCGTGCGCGTCACGGCCCCAATCCGCGCTGCAAATGCTCGCAGCGTCCGAAACACAAAGCGCCGCCTAAGAAAATGTCGTCGGCCGCCTTAGTGGCACAGCTTAGCGACCATGGCCAGCAAGGCTGTGTCGCTCGGTTCGTCCGATATGTGGATAGCGGCCCAGCTGTCTTCAAGCGCGCCGCGCGCCGGCTCCGCGATCCTTTCGCCCATCGCCGCGAGGGTCACTCGGCTTCGAACGACACCCAGCCGATCGCATTCGGCGATAAACTGGCGCGTCATGGCGGCGGAGTGGAGAAGAACAATTACGTCTTGTTGCAACAGCTTGGCGGCGTCTTCGGTCAGTTTGCGCGAGCTGACCTCGTAAACTTGCGAAGGCTCAAACGAGACGCCTTCGGGCCAGTTGAGATCGACATATTCGTTGCCGACCAACCGCAGATATCGGACCGGCGGGTCGACGGCGTCGAGCACGGTCTGCAGTCCGCCTTTGCCCAGCCGTTCAATCGTGAGACCCGCCGCGCGCGCTTCCTTGGCCGTGACCTCGCCAACCGCATGGACGGGCATATGCGTCAGCTGGGCCAGCTTCTGCCCACCATGCCGGATCGCGTTGGCGCTGCCGATTAGCAGCGCATCAAAGCGCGACAGGTCGGGCATTTCCCACGCGACCGGGGACACTTGCGAGAGCGCGCAGCCGTGCATCGGAAGCCTCAGCGCACGTCCCGCCTCCACTGTCGAAGTCAGGCCGGGTTCGGGCCGGATCGCTAGAACAGGCGTACCGGCTCCGCTCATGAGCCCGTGAAATGCTCCGTCACCGCCGGGCTGGCACGGTCGAGCAGGTCTTTGGCGAGAGCCTCGATCGGGGCGTGTTCGCCGGGTGTGCAGTTGGTTTCGCCCTCGACCCGCTCCGCCCCATCGGGGGAAAAGATCGCCGCTTGCATTGCAAGGCCATCTTCCTCAAGCTGGCACAGGACCGCAACGGGGGAGTGGCACGTACCGCCCAGCGCCGCCAACAGCGCGCGCTCCGCTTCCAATTCCGCCCGCGTGTCGGCGTGATCCAGCGCGGCCAGCGCGTCCAAGGTCGCCTCATCGCCCGCGCGGCATTCGAGCGCAATCGCCCCCTGCGAGGCCGCCGGGATCCACTCATCGACATCAATGGCCGCGCCCACGGCGCTTTGATCCAGCCGCTCCAGCCCAGCCGCCGCGAGGAAGGTCACATCGGCCTCGCCCGCTTGCAGCTTGCCCAGCCGCGTCGCGACGTTGCCGCGAAAGGTGACGACCTTGCAATCGGGCCTCAGGTTCAAAAGCTGCGCCGCGCGGCGCGGGGCGCTGGTGCCTACAATCGCGCCTTGTGGGATGCCGGCAACGCTGTCCGCGCCCACAAGACAATCGCGCCGGTCCGCGCGCGGCAACACCGCGCCGAACACGAACGCGGCGGGTCGCTCCGTCTCAACATCCTTGGCCGAATGCACCGCGACGTCGATGCGCCCTTCGTGCAGCCACAGGTCGAGCTCTTTCGTCCACAGCGCCTTGCCGCCAATCTCGGCCAGCGGACGGTCGAGCACCTTGTCCCCGCTCGCCACCACCGGCACCAATTCCACCTGCTCTTCGGCCCAGTCATGCGCGGCGCACAGCCTCTCGCGCGTCTCATAAGCTTGCGCCATGGCGAGCGGAGAATTGCGCGTGCCCAGCCGGATACGCACCGAATTTATCGGTTGATCACTCATTCATGTCCCTTCCGTCACGCTTGCCCTAGCGTTGTGAAACACTAGATGGAAGCGCGATGGGACGCACAAAAGTCAAAATTGTGCTGGGTATCGAATCCAGCTGCGACGAGACCGCTGTGGCGTTAGTCACGAGCGATCGGCGCATTCTGGCCGAACGCATCGCCAGCCAGGAAGCCGAGCACGCGCCCTATGGCGGAGTCGTCCCGGAAATCGCCGCGCGCGCGCACGCCGAACGGCTGGCGCCGATGCTGGATGTGGTTTTGAGTGAAGCCGGTCTTGGTCTGGATGAGGTCGACGCCATCGCCGCAACCGCCGGACCTGGCCTGATCGGCGGCGTGATGGTTGGGCTGGTCAGCGCCAAGGCGTTGGCCATGGCGAGCGACACACCGCTGCTGGCGATCAACCATCTGGAAGGCCACGCGCTCTCGCCGCGTTTGGCGGATGCGGAATTGGGCTTTCCCTACCTGCTGCTGCTCGTTTCCGGCGGGCATTGTCAGATCCTGTTGGTCGAGGGCGTGGGCGAGTATCGCCGTTTGGCCACCACAATCGACGACGCTTTGGGCGAAGCGTTTGACAAGACCGCCAAGATACTCGGTCTGGGCTATCCCGGCGGACCTGCCGTCGAACGGCTCGCGCGCGAAGGCGATCCCAAGGCGGTGCCCCTGCCCCGTCCGCTGAAAGGATCGAAAGAGCCGCATTTCAGCTTTGCCGGGCTCAAAAGCGCGGTGCTGCGCGCCCATGAAAGCGGCGATCACGCTGACGCCGATATCGCGGCGAGCTTTCAGGCGGCCGCCATCGATTGCCTGATAGACCGCTTGGAGCGCTCACTATCCGCTATCGAAACGCCCCCGGCTCTCGTCGTCGCGGGCGGTGTCGCGGCCAATATGGCGGTGCGTGGGGCGCTTGAGACCCTGGCCGAGCGGCGCGCCATGCGGTTTACCGCGCCGCCGCTCAAATTGTGCACCGACAACGCGGCGATGATCGCCTGGGCGGGGTGTGAGCGGTTGCCGTTGGATGATACCCCCATCGCGTCCGATCCGCTCGATTTCCGTGCACGCCCACGATGGCCGCTCGACCCGGAGGCCGAAGCCGTGCGCGGCGCGGGAGTGAAAGCATGAACCATGCAAGTGTGATCCAAACAGTTGGAGTTATCGGCGCCGGCGCGTGGGGCACCGCGCTCGCGCAGATGCTTGCCGGTGACGGGCGCGACGTCTTGATATGGGCGTACGAACCTGAGGTGGTCGCAGCGATCAACACCTCGCACACCAATCCGATCTTTTTGCCCAGCGCCGACCTGCACCCCACCATCCGCGCGACCGGGGACCTTGCCGAATTCGCCCGGATCGACACCGTTCTCGCGGTCACACCCGCGCAAGTGCTGGGTAAGGTGCTCGCGGGACTGCCTGGCGCCCCTAAAGACCTCGTTCTGTGCTCCAAGGGCATCGAAGCGGGCACCGGTCGCCTCATGAATGAGGTCGCGCGCGCCGCCTGTCCGCAAAGCGAAATCGCGGTGCTTTCCGGTCCCACCTTTGCGCACGAAGTCGCCGCTGGGCTTCCCACGGCTGTCACTCTCGCCTGTTCTGGCGGACGCGCCCAATGGGACCGCCTTTCCCCATCCGTCGCAAGGACGGCTTTCCGGCCTTATTTCTCAGACGACGTGACCGGTGCAGAGATTGGTGGGGCGATCAAGAACGTCCTCGCGATCGCGTGCGGATTGGTCGATGGGCTGGCGCTTGGTCAAAACGCGCGCGCGGCGTTGATTGCACGGGGCATGGCCGAGATGCTGCGTTTCGGCACCGTCTTGGGCGCGCGCGCCGAAACCCTCTCGGGCCTGTGCGGCATGGGCGATCTGGTGTTGACCTGCACCTCCATTTCCAGCCGCAATTTCTCTCTCGGCAAAGCGCTTGGCGAAGGGCAAAGCGCCGAAGACCTGATGGCCGACCGACGCACCGTGGCCGAAGGCGCGCACACCGCGCCGGTGCTGGCGCAATTGGCGGTGGATCGCGGGATCACCATGCCCATCACGATCGGAGTCCACGCCATCTTGCAAGGCGCAAGCCCCAGCGAAGTGGTCGCGCAATTGCTCGCCCGACCGCTCACGGCCGAGAACGAAGCCTAAGATGACCGCCGCCGCGCCACCGAAAAATCCTTCTCCGGATAATCCATCCTCACAAGAGGACATGGCCGCGCTCGCTAAGGGTGGGCGGACCAACACGCTTGGCTTCATTTTAAGGCTGCTAGGGGGGCTGCCCTTCCTCTTTGTCGGCTATCGCCTCTACGGTGTCGATGAAATGGGACGCTTTGCCGGCGCCTTTGTCGTGATTGAAGTGTTCGCCCTGATCTGCGCGTTGGGCGAAAAACGCGGCCTCGCGCAGCGTCTAACGGAAGGGGTCGAAACCCACGAAGGCCCGCCCGCCAATCTCGTCTTCGACGGAATGCTGGCCTCGCTCCTCTTCTCCGCCACCGCCTGCGCGATCCTGCTTATCTTCCCGACGATCCTGTTCCCGAGCGGGGTGAGCAGCCCTTGGGACATTGGCATGATCGCCGCGATCCCGGCCTTTGCGCTGACCGAGATCCTGCTCGCCGCGCAAGCCTACAAATACGATATCGCCACCACAGTGCGAGCGCGTGCGCTTGTCGAGCCGTGGACAAAATCGATCTTGGTCGTCGGACTGTTTTTCGTTCCGGGCTTGCAGGACGGGGGATTGGCTTTGGCCTATATCGGCGCAATTTACGCCGCGCTTTTGACCGCGCTCTGGTCGTTCTTGCGCACCTATGGCTGGCCCAAGGGGTGGCGCCCCCGCCCCAACTACCTCGCCAAGATGACCGCGCGCGCGCTGCCTTTGGCCGGGGCCGATGTGATCGAGCGCGGCACCCGGCTGGTCGATGTGTTCCTGCTCAACCAATCGACATCCGCCGCGACGGTGGGCATCTACTTCTTTGCCAAGGAAGTGGTGAGCATACCGCAAAAGCTCAAAACCAGCTTTGAACCGATCCTCGCCCCTGTCATCACCAAGAATCTGAAGACCGGCAATATGGCCGCCATCGCCGCACAAGTGCGGCAGGTGGGTTTCTGGATCATCGCGCTGCAATTTGGGATCGCGTTGACGCTGGCGATACCGGGCGAGGCGGTGATGGGCCTTGGCGGACCGCAACTGGTCGGGGGAACCGGGGCTCTGGTCATCCTGCTCGCCGCCGAAGTCGCCGCCTCCATGGCGGTCGTATCAGAAAGCGTGCTGGTCTACATCGCGCGCAAACGCAATCTGGGGATTTCGGTTGGTATCATCACTTTGCAAGGAGCGCTAACGGTCGGACTGATCTTCCTCGCCAAGCGTTGGGAACTCGACGAAGGTTTCCAAGCGGCTGGCGCGGCTCTGGCGATGTTTATCGCGTTGAGCGCGTCCAGTTTGATCAAGGCGCTGGTTCTCAAAAAGCTGCTAAAGGCGGGCGTATCCAACTGGCGCTGGGCGCTGATCCATGCCGCAGCGCCGACGGTGCTAGTTGGCTTTCTCTTCACCGAGTTTACGCCTGAATGGGTCGAGCTTGTGATCGGCGCTCCGGCGATCCTCGCGATCTATATGGTGGTGATCTGGAAGCGGGGCTTTGACGAGTCGGACAAGGTCCTGTTCCGCAAGAATGTGGCGCCCGCGCCCGAAGAAACAAGGACTCCGTCGGTTCATTGACGGTTTATAGGCCGTGGCTTAGTCCCGCTTTCAACAGCCGGAGACCCTCATGCGTTTCCTTTCACGGATTGCGCGCCGTTCTTCAGCGGCAACAGCCGTTACCGCATCCGTCCTGCTTTTGAGCGCTCCAGCCGCCGCGCAGCTACCACCGGTAACCGACTATAACGACCCCGAGCTTCGGGCTCGCAGCGACGCAGAGAAGATTGACGGGTGCGATCAGTTCGCCTCACACCCGCTCGATCCGCTGAAGCCGTCGGGGGTCAAAGGCGTGCTGAACGACGCCGATATCGATGTGACGAGCGCACTGCTCTATTGCGACGGGGCGTTTAAGGCCGATAACAAGAACCCGCGCATCCGGTTTCAGTGGGCCCGCGTGAGCCAAGCCCAAGGCGGAAGCGTGAACCACGCCCGGCATTGGTACAAACTGGCCTATCGCGACGGATCGGAAATCGCCGGTGTCTACCTCGCCAAGCTTCCGCCCGAAAAGAGTTGGGCCGAACTGCAAGCGGAAGTGCAACGGGATATGGCCCGGATCAAAGGGGAACAGCGCCAACGTCCAATGACGGGGACCGAACGCGATCAGATGTTGATCGGGAGCATCATAACCATTGGCTCTGTTGCCCTGCTCAAAATCCTTAACGGAGAGGCGAAATGGGGGTCCCGTGAGTGTTCGGGCGGCTTCATGCTAGACGCCAACACGCACGAAGTGCTGTGCAACGGATTGGTCATCGGCACGTACTGAGTCGCCGTGTCAAACGCGCCCGATGCGGTCGATCAAAGCCCCTGATCTCACAAGTTTTTCGATCCCAATAAATCTTTGCACCGAGGGCATGGTGCCCCAATTGTGGCGAAAATAAGGCGTTTTTGATCGAAACTCATGCACCGTTCATCTCACAAAGCGGACTTTGCCCGAGTGAGATTTGGGCGCCCCTAACGCCCGCATCTCACGGCTATATCGGAGGTGGCCGTCTGGCGCTGGTGAGGAAGGGTAAGGCTTCCTCCCAAGCGCTCCCCTCATCGGCTCCTTCGCTCAAACGCGTTGGCAGAGACTACGGGCCAAAGGCCTGATCTGCCGAGGGGACGAAGGAGGACGACGATGCCGACAGTTACGCATTACACCGACAACTCTTCATCACGCCGCAGATTGACGATCCTGGGCACGGTCACGCTGGCGCATGTGTTGGCGCTGGCTGCCTGCACCGCGACCGATGGCAGCGCACCGCAAAGCGCGGATGCGGGCAAAAGCTACGAACGCGTCACCACCGTCGATATCGAAGAACCCGCTGACTTAGCCGCTCCCGCTGTAGGTGAAGCGCAGTCGATCATCGTGACCGGAGCGCGTCGCGCTTCGAATTCCTACGATTCACCAGCGTACGTCATGCCCGTGCAGACCGCCACCGATCCAGGGCGCGAACGGTATGAGGGTAAGGAAGTCTCCGCCGTCAAATTGACCGGCATGGAGCCGGTTTCGACCTTCAGCGTCGACGTCGACACGGGCGCCTACACCAACACCCGCCGGTTTTTGAACCAAGGGATGTTACCCCCCAAGGCCGCCGTGCGGACCGAGGAGATGATCAACTATTTCCGCTATGATTACCCGCGCCCGATCAGCACCAAGACGCCGTTCAGCGTCACCACCGATGTCGCGACCAGCCCGTGGAACGAGGGCACCTATCTGATGCGCATTGGCCTTCGCGGCTACGACATTGACCGGGCTGAGCGCCCGCCCGCCAACCTTGTATTCCTGATGGATGTGTCCGGTTCGATGAGCAGCGCGGACAAGCTGCCGCTGGTGAAGACGGCCTTATCGGGCCTCGCCGGGGAATTGGGACCAAAGGACAAGGTCTCGATCGTAGTCTACGCAGGCGCGGCCGGACTGGTGCTGGAGCCGACCAACGATATCCGCCAAATCCGCCGCGCGCTGGAGCAACTTGATGCGGGCGGCTCAACGGCCGGCGGCGCGGGTATCAAGCTCGCTTTCAACATCGCCGAAGACAACTTCATAAAAGGCGGCGTCAACCGCGTGATCCTGGCGACCGATGGCGACTTCAACGTCGGTGTATCGGACAAGGATGCGCTGGTCGAGATGATCGAGAACAACCGTGACCGGGGCATCACGCTCACCACGCTCGGCTTTGGCCAAGGCAATTACAACGAAGCGATGATGGAGCAGATCGCCAACAAGGGTAACGGCAATTACGCCTATATCGACAGCGCTCTGGAAGCGAAAAAGGTGCTGGGTGATGAGATGTCTTCGACGCTATTCACCATCGCCAAAGACGTGAAAATACAGGTGGAGTTTAACCCGGCGGTGGTCAGCCAATACCGCCTGGTTGGTTATGAGAACCGCGCGCTTCGAGAGGAAGACTTCAACAACGATAAGATCGACGCGGGCGATATCGGCGCGGGCCATCAGGTCACGGCGATCTATGAAGTGGTGCTGACAGGCAAATCGGGCTGGATCCCGGCGCGCCGTTACGAAGACCGCTTCCCCGCCGCCGCGTCCAAGAAGATGGCCGAGGCCGCGCATGTGAAGTTGCGCTACAAATTGCCCGATGGCAATCGCTCGAAACTGCTCGACCGCGTGGTCACCTACGAACAGATCCGCCGCGCCAAAGCGCCCACCGGAGACTTTGCCTTCGCCGCTTCGGTCGCCGCCTTTGGCCAGATCCTGCGCGGCGACGCTTTGATGCAGGGTTTCGATTTCGACGATGTTGGTACCTTGGCGGGTCGTCAGGGGAACTACTGGCGTCAGGAATTTTTGCAGCTGAACGCGGTAGCCGCGAGCATGAAAGGCGGCTAAGGTTCACCGCAGTCGCCGGAACGGGGGTCCCGGCGCATTATGAAGGGTCGGCATCGGGCGGGGATCGCTCGTTGCCGACCCTTTTCGTATCTGAGCACCGCTTGACCAATCCGCAAAACGCGCGGCGACATTGGCATCCACTTGTGCGCGCGCGAGGCGCTGCTAAGTCGTTTAGCGTTCTATCCGCATCAAAGAAGGGTCTTTGCCATCATGTCCGGTTCGCTCAACACCGCCATTCCTCTGATCGTTATCGGCCTCGTTCTGTTGGTGGTCGCCATTTGGCTGATCATGCGATTGGGCCAGTCAACCACGGTCGTCGGTGACGAAACGATCAAGCGCGACGTGTTGGATGAAGGCGCGGCTCCGGCGCAGCGCAATCAGGCCTTGATCGACGCAGCGCCCGCCGCCCAGTCCAAAGTCGCCGCCGTGGTCGAAAACACACCCGCGCCGCCGCCCGCTGACCCAGCCCCGGCTCCGACGCCAGCCCCAACTCCAGCGCCCCAACCGGCATCCGAACCGGCACCCACTCCCACGGCGAAGGACGATCTTCGCCAGATCAAGGGAGTTGGTCCCAAACTGGTGGCCATGTTGGCCGACGAAGGCGTCACATCTTTCGCGCAAGTCGCCGCCTGGACCGAGTCGGACATCGAAAAGATCGATGCGAAGCTTGGACGCTTCTCCGGACGCATCACCCGCGATCAGTGGGTGGAGCAGGCCAAATTGCTGATTTCGGATGATAAAGGTGCATACGCGGCAAAATTCGGAAACAATGGCTAGGAAATAAATCTGACAATTGTCAATTTTGTGATACACCCCTTACCGTCAAGTAAATGGACGATGGGACCGTCTTGTAAGGGAGGGCAGTATGCTGAGAATTCTCGTTGCCGAAGACGAACCTATCGTGGCTTTTGATCTGTGTGACACGGTTGAAGAGGCGGGGTATGAAGTAGAGGGCCCTTACTCAGGCCTCTCTTCGGCTAGTCAGGCCTGCGAAGGCGAAACGCCTGATTTGGCTATACTCGATATCTCGCTCCAGGATGGGGACGTGTACACGCTGGCTGAAAAGCTTGAGGCGGAAAATGTGCCGATCATTTTCCATTCCGGCAGCCACAAGGAAAAAGAGGTGCAGGCCCGCTTTCCGCGCGCCACCACTTTGACCAAGCCTTGCCCCCCGGCAGACATGCTGAGCGCGGTGAACGAAGCGCTTGAGGCTAGGCTCGTCGACGCCTGATCGGCGAGCGCGCAAAGCTGCGCTTCGAGCAAGCCATAACGAGACCTGTGCAACACGTTGGGGGTGACCCGGCGCGCGCGCGTGTGTATCGCGGCTCCATACTGCGAACAACGATGCGGCCACTCAGCGCCGCATATAGGAGCCTGTGCTGTGAACGCCCCTTTCAACTCGCCCGAAGCCCAAGACCGTAACCCGAACGCCGGGATCGTCCCTTTCAACTGGGAAGACCCGTTCGATCTTGAAAACCAGCTTACCGAAGACGAACGCATGATCCGCGACGCGGCGAACGCCTTTGCGCAAAGCGAGCTGCAAACCCGCGTGATCGAGGCTTATCGCAACGAAGTCTCAGCGCCTGAGCTTTTCCCGCTGATGGGCCAGGCCGGCGTGCTGGGCGTCACCATCCCCGAAGAATTCGGCGGCGTCGGCGCCTCCTATGTCGCCTATGGCCTGGTCGCGCGTGAGATTGAGCGCGTGGACTCAGGCTACCGCTCCATGGCGAGCGTCCAGTCGAGCCTCGTGATGCACCCGATCTACGCCTATGGATCGGACGAACAGCGCGCGAAGTATCTGCCCGGCCTCGCTTCAGGCGAGTTGATCGGCTGCTTTGGCCTGACCGAACCCGACGCTGGCTCTGACCCGGCGGGCATGAAGACCTACGCCAAGCAGGATGGCGACGACTACGTCATCTCGGGCAGCAAAACTTGGATATCCAACTCGCCCTTTGCCGATGTGTTCGTCGTCTGGGCCAAGAGCGAGGAGCATGGCGGCGGCATTCGCGGCTTTATCCTTGAAAAAGGCATGGAAGGCCTTTCTGCGCCCAAGATCGAAGGCAAGATAAGCTTGCGCGCATCGACCACAGGCATGATCATGATGGACGAAGTGCGCGTGCCCAAAACCGCGCTGCTGCCGCATGTGCAGGGTCTCAAAGGCCCGTTCGGCTGTCTCAACCGCGCGCGCTACGGCATCAGCTGGGGCGCTATGGGCGCGGCGGAATTCTGCCTCCACGCCGCGCGCCAATACGGTTTGGATCGCAAACAGTTCGGCCGACCGCTGGCCGGCACGCAGCTTTACCAAAAGAAACTGGCCGACATGATGAGCGATATTGCGCTGGGCCTTCAGGCTTCGCTTCGCGTGGGCCGCCTGATCGACGAACACCGTTTCAGCCCCGACATGATCAGCATCGTGAAACGCAACAATGTCGGCAAAGCCTTGGACATCGCCCGAATGGCGCGCGACATGCACGGCGGCAACGGCATTTCCGAGGAATACCAAGTCATCCGCCACGCGGTGAACCTGGAAACGGTCAACACCTACGAAGGCACGCACGACGTCCACGCCCTGATCCTGGGCCGCGGCATCACGGGCATTGCGGCGTTTTGATCTAGGGTATTGTCTGCGCGACGAGCGGAAGGGAAGCCTACGTTCTGAAAGCGACCCAGCATCGGGCGTTCTGTGTGAGCAGAACACGCTTAAGTAGTGATCATGGACAGGCCCAAGCCGGAGGAGTTGATTTGCTTCCGCCACACTGTATTACTTAGGCATGACACTAAGACTTGCTGCTCAGTTGATATGTGCTGCCGTTGTATCTGCTTGCGCCACAACGCCTAATGCGTTTCCCAACGCACAAGCCAAGCTGGCCGTAGCTGATTTTGCCCCGCATGCTTGTGAGGTAGGGATCTACCGATCGGGTCCGAGCAATTTTGTCGCAATTACGCGGTCCCGCGACGGCTTCAGCTACACCTTTGATGATGGTAGACTGGAGGATGCTGGAAGCCCTGGGGCAAAGATTCAGTGTGGCAAAGCCAGCGTGCTAATAGATGGCTCCGCAGTCTGGTCTAAGGTTTCTTTGGTTGAGACCAACACCCGTTTCCGCTCCGGTGACGCCACTCTGGTCGGCCGCTTGATAGAGCCTCCGGGGGCTAACAGCGCCACGCCGCTTATCACCTATGCCCATGGTTCTGAGCCGACGGCTTTCATCGAACGGAACCGCGACCCCTACCAGATGGTCGGCCGCGGTATTTCTGTGTTCGTGTATGACAAACGCGGAACTGGCCAATCTGAGGGGAAGTATACACAGAATTTCCCCTTACTGGCCGATGATTTGGTCGCTGCCTCTCTGGAGGCGAAACGATTAGCAGCGAACCGGTTTGGTCGCTTCGGGATCATAGGTTTGAGCCAAGGGGGATGGATCGCACCACTCGCCGCAGACCGCGCACAAGCCGACTTCATTGGCATAGGATATGGTCTGGTTGCCGACATCATTGAAGAAGACGCTGCGCAGGTTCAGAAGGAGCTACGCGATGCCGGTTTTGGAGACGATATTCTAGCACAGGCGCGCGAGATTACCGACGTCACCTCCCGGATAGCCACTTCGGACTACACTGAAGGTCTGGATGAACTCACCGAGTTCCAGAACCGCTTCTCTGCTGAGCCATGGTTCTCCGTGATGCGGGGCAGCTACACGGGCGTTTTTCTGGGGATGTCGGCAGAGGAATTGCGCACAAACGGCGTGCCGCGTTTCAACGAATTGGACATAGACTGGACGCTTGATCCAATGAGCGTGATGCGCGGCGTCAAAGCGCCGCAGCTGTGGATTCTCGCTGGGGAAGATCGGGAGGCACCGACCGAACTCACTTTGAAAAGGCTGTCGATACTTCGTGATGAAGGAAAGGACATCGCGATACGGATATTTCCTGACACCGATCATGGCATGTGGGAATATGACCAGAAAGATGATGGATCGCGCGAATACCGTAGGGTGACAGCGGGCTTTTACGAGTTGATGGCAGATTGGGCTAAAGACCGCGTGTCAGGTGACTACGGCCAAGCATTTGTGATCGCTGAATGATTAAAGATCGAAAAGTGCGGTAGTGATCGAAAAGCAGACACCTTCCGCTCCCACCTCCCCTTTCGGCCTCTATGGCCAATCATCAAGTCACCCGTAAAGCGGACGCAAAAGTCGTTCTCCTCGGCGCCATTGGCCTCGCTCGCCAGAGTGAGAAATGGAGCGCTATCCTACTCACATCCGGGTCGCTATGGGTTGGGATGATGGCCGTGAATCATTCTCCTACACAGCGTACGCCGCTATGGTGCAAAAGCGCCGGAAATCCGCCAGTTTTTCTTCCCCTGGACCGTGTAACACGTGGTCCATGTCTCGGTTCGTTGGTAGCGCCCAAGCCACCCGCGCGCCCTCAAGGAGAACGCTCATGAAGCTCTACGGCTACTACCGCAGCTCCACCTCATACCGCCTGCGGATCGCGCTTGAGCTTAAGGGGCTGGCGTTTGAAAACGTGCCGGTCAATCTGCTCACCGCCGAGCAGAAGGGCGAGGCCTTCACCTCGCGCAACCCGTTCGCTTCGGTCCCCATGCTGGAGGCCGATGGCCGCGACCGCGCGCAGTCGATGGCGTTGATTGAGTGGCTGGAAGAGGCCTATCCCACGCCGCCGCTGCTCCCCGCCGATCCCGAAGACCGCTACACCGTGCGCGAGCTGACTTATGCGATCGCGACCGAGCTTCACGCGCCGCTCAACCTGCCGGTGCTCAAATGGTTGAAAGACGAATACGGCAAATCGCAGGATGAGATCGGCGAATGGTATCGCCATTGGCTCAAACGCACGCTCGATCCCATTGAAGCGCGGCTGGCGCAGCTGGCCAAGAACGGGCCATGCGGCGACTTCCTGATGGACGCGCCCGGCCTGTTCGAGGTCGTGCTGCTGCCGCAGGTCTACAACGCGCAGCGGTTTGACTACGACTTTGGGACAAGCCCCCATATTCAGCGCATTGAGCGGGCCTGCCTTGCCCTGCCCGCCTTCCAACGCGCGCACCCAGACAACCAAATAGACAATCCGGAGAGAAATGCATGAAGCTCGCCACACTCAACGATGGCACACGCGATGGCAAACTGGTCGTCGTCTCCAAAGACCTCACCCGCTGCTGCGCGGCGGGCTATATCGCGCCCACGATGCAGGCCACGCTCGACAATTGGGAACGGGTGAAGCCCGAGCTCGAACTGCTTGCGGTTGACGTCGAACACGAAGCGGTGCCGTGCGAGCGGTTCCACGAACGCCAGGCGCACTCGCCCCTGCCGCGCGCGTACCAATGGGCCGATGGCAGCGCGTACATCAACCATGTCGAACTGGTGCGCAAAGCGCGGAACGCCGAGGTGCCAGACAGCTTCTACCACGATCCGCTGATGTATCAGGGTGGCTCCGACAGCTTCCTGCCGCCGCGCGCCGACATCCCCTTGGGCGACACCAAATGGGGCTGCGACATGGAAGGCGAAATCGCGGTGATCACCGACGACGTGCCGATGGGCGTCAACGCCGAGGACGCGGCCGATCACATCAAGCTGGTGATGCTCGTCAACGATGTGAGCTTGCGCGGTCTGATACCGGGTGAACTCGCCAAAGGGTTCGGCTTCTTCCAAAGCAAGCCCGCCAGCGCCTTCTCCCCCGTCGCGGTCACGCCGGACGAGCTGGGCGAGGCGTGGAAGGACAGCTTGGTCCATCGGCCGCTAATGGTCGACTATAACGGCGAAGCCTTTGGCCGCGCCGAGGTGGGCGTGGATGCGACCTTCAACATGGCGCAGCTGGTTGCGCACGCGGCCAAGACGCGGAGCCTGTGCGCCGGGTCAATCATCGGTTCGGGCACGATCAGCAACAAGGGCGCCGATGGCGGTCCGGGTAAACCGGTTTCCGAAGGCGGCCTCGGCTATTCCTGCATCGCCGAAATCCGCATGATCGAAACCATCGCCAACGGCGAGCCATCGACGCGCTTCATGGCGCCGGGTGACACGGTGAAGGTGGAGATGCGCGACGGCGACAACCACTCGATCTTCGGCAGTATCGAGCAGACGGTTGTGCAAGCTTGAAGGCCGCGTTCTACGCTTGTATTTTGGGCAATTCAGCCACGGTCGGCTGATGCCCCCAATTGAGGACCAATTGCATCACGTCGATCCCTGATAGGGTGACCGTGGCGGTGTTGCGCAAAGGGTGAACGCCGATCGGCTCAATCCCGGCGATGGAGAAGTCCATCACAAACTTGATCGTGCCAGGCGCCGCGTTGATCATCGCCAGCGGCGTAACCGAACCGGGCGCCACCTCGAGCAATCGCTCCATCTTGTCCGGCTTGCCAAAGCTCAACCGCTTGCAGCCCAGAACTTCGGGCACGCGTTTCAGATCAATGCGCGCCTCAGCGGGCACGGTGAGCAGGAAGAAATCGCCGACCGCGTCTTTAAGGAACAGGTTCTTTGTGTGCAGGCACCTAATGTCGCCCTTGATTGCCGCGGACTCTTCAACTGTGAACACAGCCTCATGCTCGTGCACAGCGTATTCGATTCCCGCCTCGCGCATATCGGCGTAGAGTCGCTCTTCGTTGTACAAAGCCAACGGGTCACACCTCAACTGGCTTAAACGCCGTCGCCTCATCGCCGGTGTTGGGCGTGCCCTCGCTGTCCATGATCACCACCTTGACCTCGCCCTTCCTGGCGCGTGGGCAATGTTCGGTGCCGCGTGGGACGACAATCATTTCGCCAGCGCTTAAGGTTTCGGTGCGATCGCGAAACTCAATGTCGAGCTCGCCTTCGATGACTAGGAACAGTTCATCGGTCTCATCATGCTTGTGCCAGTGAAAATCGCCCTCCAGCTTGGCCAGGCGCACTTCGTTGCCGTTGTAGCGCGCGGCGAGGCGCGGCGCCCAGCGATCATCAAACAGCGCGAACTTTTCGGCGAGGTTGATCTTGCCGGCCATCAAAACACCACCACGCTGCGAATGCTCTCGCCAGCGTGCATCAGGTCGAAGCCTTTGTTGATCTCTTCCAGGCTCAGACGGTGCGTGATCATCGGATCAATTTCGATCTGGCCGTCCATGTAAAGGTCGACAATACCGGGCACGTCGGTGCGCCCCTTGGCCCCTCCGAACGCGGTGCCGCGCCAATTGCGCCCTGTCACCAATTGAAATGGCCGCGTGGAAATCTCGCGTCCCGCCTCGGCCACGCCGATGATGATCGAGGTGCCCCAGCCCTTGTGACAGCACTCCAACGCGTTTCGCATCACTTCGACATTGCCGGTGCAATCGAAGGAATAGTCCGCGCCGCCATCGAGCATCTCGACCAACAGCGCGACGATATCGGGCACATGGCGCGGGTTTACAAAGTCGGTCATGCCAAAGCGTTTGCCCCAGCTTTCCTTCCCACCGTTGATATCGACGCCGACGATCCGGTTTGCGCCGGCCATCTTGGCGCCCTGAATAACGTTGAGGCCTATGCCGCCGAGGCCAAACACCACGACATTGTCGCCGGGTTGAACCTTCGCCGTCTTGGTCACCGCACCGATGCCCGTCGTCACGCCGCAGCCGATATAGCAGGTGGTGTCGAACGGCGCGTCTTTACGGATTTTCGCCACCGCGATTTCGGGCAGGACGATGAAGTTCGAAAATGTCGAACAGCCCATATAGTGGTAGATCGCCTCGCCCTTATAGCTCATGCGCGACGTGCCGTCGGGCATCACTCCGCGCCCCTGCGTCTCGCGGATTGCCTGACACAGATTGGTTTTGCCTGAGAGGCAGAACTTACATTGGCCGCATTCGGGCGTGTAGAGCGGGATGACGTGATCATCGGGCGCGACCGAGGTGACGCCGGGCCCGACTTCACGCACCACGCCGCAGCCTTCATGGCCGAGCACACTGGGAAAGATGCCTTCGCTATCCAGCCCGTCGAGCGTGTACGCGTCGGTGTGGCAGATGCCGGTCGCCATCAGTTCGACCAGAACTTCACCCTCTTTCGGCCCCTCCAGATCGAGTTCGACGATCTCAAGCGGTTGCTTCGCCTCAAACGCGACGGCGGCTCTGGTTTTCATCTTTGTGTTCCCTGTGCTGCTTTGGTTGGTGAGCAGCACGGGGAATGGGTCGCGTCAAGCCGCGTCGGCGTCCTTCAAAGCCGCGCCCGCATTGCGCGCGTCGAGAATATCCACAAAGCCATGGTTCACATCGCGATGTTCGGCCTCGTCTGCGCGCACGGCGATGATGACATCACGCAGGCGCGCGTTGGCTGGCAATTGCCAATAGTCGATCGCGATCTGCGGCGCGGGCACGTTTTCATGCCGCCCTGCGTCAACCTCGGCCAGATACGCCGTGTAGCTGATCACCGCCTCCTCCTCGAAATAGCCCACCACCCGATGCGCCGTGCGCGGGGCAAAGAGGTAGAGGAAGAAATAGAAGTTGTAGAACACCATCTGCGTGGCCGCGATCAGCGCGCGCTCGAACCCGTTGGGCTGGGCGATTTCGATGAAGGTCATGAGGTGCATCCGCTCATTCTCGGCCTCGTCGAGAAGCGTGCGGATCCAGCCTTCATCGTCGCGCATCGTGCGCAAGGCCTTGAGGTGCTGCCATAAGCCGCCAACCATACCAGGCACAGCGGCGACGGTTTCCAGAACAACCGCGCGGTGGCCGTAGCGCTTGGCGAAAAAGGTATCCGCAACAAAACGCAGGGCCTTTACGAAGGCGTAGGCGATCTTGTCGCTCGCGCTTTGCGGTTCAACGTGGCTATCAATCACAGCCTCGGCGTTCACTTGCCGGACCATCGGACGACTATCGAAGTGTTGCATTCTAGCAGGTACCCAAAGCGGCCATTTTGGCCGACGCAGCCCCTTCTACCCGACCGTATATCGGGCGCCCTGACTGCATCTCTCTCGGCAGCCCCGAAATAAGCATTTTGGCGCAGATTGCTGCTGATTTGCGCTCACCCTTTGTTCGATTTTGCGCAATCAAATGGACTTGGAAATCAATAAGACTGCAAAGTTTGCACAATCGATCGGCTTGCGGCCTAGGTTGAGGTCTACCACCTAAGACGCTTCCGCTTTATGGGATCGTAAAACGCCGCCGCGCGCGCATTGGGAGAACACACATGACCGCCTATCCTCAAGTCAAGATGCTTATCGCTGGCGAATGGGTCGCGACCGGCGGCGATGGCGAGATGCCGGTTTTGAACCCGGCAACCGAAGCGGTTATTGCGCCCTGCCCAAAGGTCTCCAAAGAGCAGATGAACACGGCTCTGGCGGCGGCTGAAAAAGTGTTCCCTTCATGGTCAGCCACGCCCGGGGCCGAACGGCACGCCATCATGCGCCGCACCGCCGATCTGGTGCGCGAACGCGCCGAAGGTATCGCACGCGTCGTGACGCTTGAAATGGGCAAGCCCCACGCGCAAGCGATAGGCGAAATCCTCAACGCGGCCGAAATCATCGACTTCATGGGTGAAGAGGCGAAGCGTCAGGGCGGGCGCCTGGTCCCGGTGCGCGGTGCGCATCTGCTGGAACAGCGCGTCACAAACGAGGCGATTGGACCGGCCGCGTTATTCACGCCGTGGAACTTCCCGATCAACCTTCCCGCCAAGAAGCTGTCGGGCGCGCTAGCCGCAGGGTGCACGTGCATTCTGAAACCCGCCGAAACCACCCCAGCCAGCGCGCAAATGCTGGTGGAGTGCTTTGTCGAAGCGGGCGTGCCAGCGGGCGCGATCAACCTCGTCTATGGCGATCCCGCAACGATATCGAACCACCTGATCACCGCCCCCGAAATCCGCAAGGTCAGCTTCACCGGATCGACCGCAGTAGGCAAGCAATTGGGCGCGCTCGCCGCGCAGGGGCTCAAGCGCTTCACCGCTGAACTGGGCGGTCATGCACCCGTCGTGATTGGGGAAAGCGCTGATTTTGAACGTACCGTCGCGGCCTGCGCCACCACGAAGTTCCGCAACGCCGGGCAGATCTGCGTCAGCCCCACCCGCTTTCTGGTTGCGCGCGGCATCTACGACAAGTTCGTCGCCGAGTTCGCCGCCCGCGCCCAAGGGCTCAAGATTGGCGACGCGAGCAGCGATGACAGCGTCACCATGGGCCCGCTGGCGCACTCCGGACGGGTCGCGGCGATGGAGAGCCTCATGGGCTCGATGGGCGGGGCCAATGGAGAGATCGTCACCGGCGGCAGCGCCATCGATGGCCCCGGACACTTCTTCCAACCCACCGTTATCGCCAGCCCCGGCCCCGACAGCCGCCTGATGACCGAAGAGCCCTTTGGTCCGGTCGCGGGGATTGTGCCCTATGACAACATCGAAGACGCGGTGCGGATCGCCAACTCGCTGCGCTACGGCCTCGCAGCCTACGCCTTCACCGGATCGCTGGATGAAAGCCACTATCTGGGCGGCGCGCTTAAGGCTGGCATGGTCGCGATCAACCACTTTGCGGTGGGTTCGCCCGAAACCCCGTTTGGCGGGACCGGCGATAGCGGCTTTGGTTCGGAAAGCGGGACCGAGGGCTATCTCGGCTACACCGAGACGAAGCTGGTTACGGTCGCCAAATCGGCTGGCTGATTTCAGACACAGAAAAGCGCGCAGGGCATCAGCCTTGCGCGCTTACAGCTTGTAAGTGACTAACTTAACCGCGCATCCAGCGCATCAGCCGCGCCGAGAGCGAGCGACGTTTGGGCATGGGGCGGAGCCGCCCGTATCGCGCCTGTCGCGAAAATTCATCACCAAAACAAACAGTACGGCCCATAACATCCGGCCCGCTCGATACGAACGTTGGTTTTTCCATGTATGCGCGTCCCCGATTCGCGTCTGTTAGTGTGGCAAAACTAACACCACACCTGTGGAAAACGAACACTTTTTTGCAGGTGCGAGAAAAATATTTACCGATGGGTCAAGCGGCGTCGAAATTGACCCCGTGAGCTACCCACGCCGGACACCCGCTTCGCGCACCGCGTCGAGGGTGGGATAGCCGTTTACCGCCATCAACAGGTCGGCCTCCGCCAGGATCGATTTGAGCACAAACGCCGCGCCGCGATCCCCTCCAAGCGCCAGACCATAAGTGTACGGCCGCCCTACGCCGACCGCCGTCGCGCCCATCGCCAAAGCCTTGACAGCGTCGGTTCCGGATCGAACGCCGCTGTCAAACAGGACGGGTGTGTCGCCAGAGGCTTGCACAACATCTTCCAAAAGATCGATGGTTGCGATCCCGCCATTGGCCTGTCGACCGCCGTGGTTTGAGCAATAGATTGCGTCCGCCCCACTATCGACCGCTCGCCGCGCGTCATCGGGGTGGCAAATGCCTTTGAGCACAATCGGCATCGATGTGATCGACTTGAACCAGTCCATATCATCCCAAGTCAGTTCATGCCCAAAGGTCGCCGCCCATGTCAGGATCGCCGCCTGTGGATTTTCATGCGGCGGCTTTTCCAGCAGCGAACAGAACACCGGATCGGTGAAATAGTTTTCGAGCACCCGCCCGCGCAGCTGCGGGAAGTTCGACGCGTTGAGATCGCGCGGCCGCCAGCCCGTCACCTTGGTATCAAGCGTGACCACCAAAGCGGAATAGCCCGCATCCTCGGCCCGGCGGATCAGGCTCTCCGCGACGCCGCGATGCTTGGGCGTGTAAAGCTGGAAGAAGGCCGGCGTATCGCCGCACGCCTTCTTCACCTCTTCGAGCGAGTGGTTCGCCAGGGTCGAGGCGCAAAACGGCACGCCCGTCTGCGCGCTCGCCCGCGCGGCGGCCATATCGCCGTCCTTGTCCTGCGTTGCATCGCCGTTGAGACCGATGGGCGCCATGAACAGCGGCGTCTTGTAGCGATGGCCGAACAGTTCAATCGACAGATCGCGCTCCGAACAATCGACCATCATCCGCGGCACCATGCCCCAATGCTGGAACGCGCTTACGTTGGTGTCTTGCGTGTGTTCATCGCCGCAACCGCCCGCGACGTAGTTGGTCATCATCGGACCAAGCGCTTCGTGCGCGCGGGCTTCCAAGGTGGCGAAATCGACCGGAAATTCGGGCAACACCCCTTGCAGCCCGGCGTTGTATATCTCGTTCTGCATCCCGCCGAAATTGAGGCCCCTGTACTGGTTAGCGTACTGGCTCATCCGCGCGTCTCCCATGTGTGTTTTCTGGAAGATTGCGCGTTTCAAGGCGGGGAGGCAAGCCCCATGGGCATCGCCTCAGGCGGTTAGCTGACCAGTTTTTGCAGGCGCGGGCGCACTTTGAGGAAGTGGATATAGGCGCGCTCCAGCAGGTTCAGGACCAACCGGTTGCGCGCGATCACGCCCAGTGGGCGCAACACCGGAATGGCGCGCCACATCGCCGCAAAGGCCGCCGCGCCCGAGAGGATTTTGCCGTTCTCCGCTGCGTGAAAACGCGCGAGCAATTCGCTTTGATCGATGGGACAGGTCGGATCGGCGCTGTCCGACACGTCAACAAAGTCAATCGCCCCGCGCCGGTCGAGCCGCCGCATCAGGCCAATCTCACGCAGGCACAAAGGGCACGCGCCATCGTACCAGACTGTGACGTTGGAGATTGTGTCGGGAGTATCGTCGTTATGGCGCATACCAAAGATACGGAAGCCGGATGGAAAAGTTTCCGTTCCCCCTCCCCCGTCAGGTCGTGAAGTCCGCCCAGCTCAGCCCAAACCGCGCCAGATATTTGCGCAACCGGTCCGCGTCGTTGGTGGAGACGCGCAGTTTGCGCGATTCCGAAAACAGAGTGCGCCCCGCTTCGGAAAGGGTGCGCGAGGATCGGCAGATCGCCGCGACGTAATCAAGCTGCACTCGATCAAACGGATCGATAGCGTCGAGCGCCTCTCGCGGCATCAGGTCCGCCAACGCTTCGCTTTGCAGGCCCTTGCCCGTCGGCTCGCCCTCCCACAGCGCGGACAAGCGCGCGACTTCGGCCTCTACCGCACCCGCGTCGATCCGCCCGCTGGGGCTAAGCGTCGCCATGCGCGTCACGCTGGCGGCGAGGTCGCGGAAATTGCCCGCCCAGGCGGCATCGGGCGCTTCGGCGAAGGCGAGATAGGCGCGGCGCGCTTCGGCGTTGAAGGTGACGCGGTCACCCTCAATCTCGGCAAAGCGTTCCAGCTCATAATCGAGATTGGGCGCGATATCCTCGCGCCGCTGAGCCAGACCGGGAAGCTGGAAGGTCCACAGGTTAAGCCGCGCAAAAAGGTCTTCGCGAAACGCGCCTTTGGCCACTTCGTGCATCAGATTGCGATTGGTGCCCGCGATCAGTTGAAATTCGGACGTGGCTTCTTTGTCCGCGCCCACGGGCAGGAAACGCCCTTCCTCAATCGCGCGCAGGATCATGGCCTGTTCGTCAAGGCCAAGTTCGCCGATCTCATCGAGAAACAGGACGCCGGTGTCGGCGGATTTGAGCAGACCGGCCCGCTCGCTCGCCGCGCCGGTGAAGGCGCCCTTCTTGTGCCCGAACAAGGCGGACATGGCGCTGTCCCCTTTCAGCGTCGCGCAGTTCACCTCGACAAACGGTCCCGCCACCTGATGCCGCAGCTTCTTGAGCTCATAGATCTTGCGCGCCAACTGGCTCTTGCCCGCTCCGGTCGGTCCCATCAGCAAGATCGGCGCGCGGCTGCGCATGGCGACTTGCTCAATCTCCTCAATCATGCGGTTGAAGGCGTTGTTGCGCGTTTCAATCCCGCTTTTGAGGAAGCTGGCGCTTTCCTCAGCGGTCTCGGCAAAGCGCGTGGCGATGGAATCGTAACGCGAGAGATCGAGGTCAATCGAACCCCAGGTGCCCACCGGTTGCTTCATCCCACGATTGGGCTGGGTCTGGAGCAGCTTGCCCGGCAGAAAGCGCGCTTCGGTCAGCAGGAACAGGCAAATCTGCGCGACGTGCGTGCCGGTCGTGATATGGATGAGGTAGTCGTTGTTCTCCGGGTCGAACGGGAAGCTTTGCGCAAAGTCGAGCAGCTTGGTGTAGACCTCTTCAAAGTCCCACGGATCCTCAAAATTGATATGCTGCGGCGTCACCTCGGTCTCTGGCGAGACATCGCGGATATCGTCGCACACAAAATCAGCCAGACGCTGATGCTGCTCACCATGAAGCAACACGAAGCGATCGATCCGCAGATCCTCATGCATGCACACGCCCACCGTCGGCCGCCACTTGTTCCAGCGGGTTGGGCCAAACTTGGCCGCATCGAGCGTGGTGCCAAGGAAACCGATAACGGTTGTGGGTTTGGGCGAGACGGTCTTCATACCGTTCTTATACTGTGAGATAATTTCTTATACAATGGGCGTCATTGACGACAGAGGCATCCCATCAGAACCTGAGTCCAAGTCCTACATTATCCTCATATTTTCAGTGCCTTGATGGATTTCTTCGACATCTCCCGCACCTTTGGCACGCCTACTGCAACCCTCTGAGCGTCGGGCACGTCGAACTCCCGACAACAGCAAGCGGTGGAAATGGGCGGCCGGAATGGGCCGGCCGCCCAAAGCCACCCACGAGATTTACGAAGTGGAGTTGGACGATGGCCAACAAGAACCTTTTCTCCAGCGCGTCTCAGTCTTTTGGGGCACTCTTCAAGCCGCGCACGGACACGATCAACCAGGCGGGAGCGGTCGCTTACGCCTATGGCCCCGAGGCCAAGCTCGCGCAGCTCGCCGCCACCGGCACGTTGTCGGACGGCTTCTATTCGGGCGCGGACGCTCAGCTCGCCGATGTCCTTGAGACTGCGGCGAAGGTCGATCCCGAGTGGGTCGCCAAATGCGCGATCTACGCCCGTCAGGCGGGCGCGATGAAGGATATGCCGGCTTTGCTGGCAGCGTACCTGACCACGGCTGATCCGGATCTGTGTGTGCCGGTGTTTGGCCGCGTGATCGATAACGGGCGTATGCTGCGCAACTTTGTGCAGATCATGCGTTCGGGTCAGGTTGGGCGTCAATCGCTCGGCTCGCGCCCCAAGCGCCTTGTGCGCGAATGGCTTGAGCAGGCGTCGTACGCCCAGCTGATGAACGCGGCCACGGGTAAGGATCCCAGCCTGGCGGACATCGTCAAGATGGTTCACCCGGCGCCCAAGGATCCGACGCGTCGCGCGTTTTACGGTTGGCTGATTGGCAAGCCGTACGATGTCGCCGTGCTGCCGGCCGAAATCGCCGCGTTCGAAGCGTGGAAGCTCGATAAGTCGCGTCCTTTGCCGCAGGTGCCGTTCGAATGGCTGACGTCGTTTGAATTGACCCGAAAGCAGTGGGCCAAGCTGGCGGACCGCATGGGTTGGCAGGCGCTGCGTATGAACCTCAACACACTGGCGCGTCACGACGCGTTCGGCGTGAAGGGGGTGACGCAGCAGGTGGCCAATCGCCTTGGTGATCCCGACGCGTTCAAGCGGGTCAAGCCCGCGCCGTATCAGCTGATGACCGCTCTGACTCAGGTCGGAGAGGGCGTCCCGCTGGAGGTGCAGGCCGCGCTTGAAAAGGCGCTGGAAACTTCGGTTTCCAAAGTGCCGAAGCTGAAGGGCAACGTTGTTGTGTGCCCGGACGTCTCGGGTTCGATGCAGTCCCCGGCGACGGGCTACCGTCCCGGTGCGACTTCGGTCGTGCGCTGCGTTGATATCGCCGCGTTGGTCGCCGCCGCTGTGCTGCGCACCAACAAGCAGGCCCGCGTGATGCCGTTTGCGGAGCGCGTGGTCGATATTGAGCTCAAGCCCTACGCTCGCCTCGCCGTGAACGCTCAGAAACTGGCGTCGCTGTGGGGTGGCGGGACGAATGTCTCGGCGCCGCTGGCCAAGCTCAACCGCGAGAAGGCGCACGTCGATACGGTTGTTATCGTTTCGGACAACCAGTCCTGGATCGACAACAACTGGTACGGGCCAACGGCTGTGATGGACCAGTGGAACACGCTGAAGCGCCGCAACCCGGACGCCAAGCTGATCTGCATCGATATCCAGCCCTACGGCTCGACGCAGGCAAAAGACCGTAAGGACATCATGAATGTCGGTGGTTTCACCGACGCGGTGTTCGGCGCGATGGCGCGCTTTGCCAACGGTGAGGCGCGCGACTGGGTCGAGATCGTGAACGAAGTGGAGATTTGAATGACGTGAAAACCGGGCGCTTGGTCAGCGATGAGCGAGCGCCCAACAAAGCCAAAGGTCACGGCGAATGCCGGGAGGGACTACATCCTGTCACGATGGTGGCTCTCGCAAGAGGGCGCCGCGCCTTCGAAAGTCGGCGCTTGTCTTTTCCAACCCTGGTCGCCGTGACCCGACGCTTTGAAAGTTCCAACGAAAGTCTCGGCGAATGCCGGGGAGGACTATATTTGAACGCGGGTTCGACTCCCGCCTGGTGGGCAACCACCAGTGGCTGAGTGGTTAAGCAAATGCGCCCTTTTTTAGAGCGTGTCTTCTCCAGACTGTCGTCGCCGAGACCTCCAATGGAACAACGCAATTTTGGAAAGAGCTGGAGCGAATGCTGGTGGGACTACATCCTCCAACCCCAGGCCCAACGCGTAAAGCGCCCCGATGTCAGCGATGGCAATGGGGAGATGCGGGTTCGAATCCCGCCGCCGGAACGTAGCTTAAGGGCCGCCGTCTCACCCCAACTGGTCGCCCCAGTTTTTTCCAAATCCACGGCGAATGCCGCAGAGGACTACATGGAATCATAATCCCCAGGTCGCGGGTTCGAGTCCCGCCAGGCCCACCAATTCAAGCGCGCAGAAGCTGCGCTGCTTGAGCGCCATGCGGGCCTGTAGCTCAGTTGGATAGAGCGGGTAACGTCTTTTGCACCAACCTCGTCGCCGTGGACTTTTGATCTTGGACGCCGGACAACCGGCCAACGAAAACTAACACATTCGGCAAATGCCGACGGGATTACATCGTAGACGCGCCCCTCATTGGGGTGGAGCCATTCGGCTCCGTGCTGGTGCAAGTCCAGCCTTGTTCGTTAAGAACAAGTGGCGGAATCTCAATCTCGTCAACTCCTTGTTGCCGAAACTGAACACACGCTGGCGAATGCCGGTGGGACTACATGGGTAAGAGCGCCTGCTTCGGCAGGAGGTCGGTGGTTCGAGTCCACCCCCGGTTCGCCGGAGTAGCTCAGCTAAAGAACGTCTCGCCAACCCTCGTCGCTGGCGCATAGAGAGTAACAAAGAAGGAGGTCATTATGACCGAGGCGCTGTACGAATACACTCCCGTCGAAGGCGGGGCGCCGATCAAATCGTGGACGCAGGGCGTGCCCGTGGATGAAAAGGCGAAGCAGCAGCTCGCGCTCGCCGCAAAGCTGCCCTTCATCTTCAAGCACGTGGCCGCCATGCCTGACGTTCACGTCGGCATCGGCGCGACCGTGGGTTCGGTGATCCCGACCAAGGGCGCCGTCATCCCGGCGGCCGTGGGCGTGGACATCGGTTGCGGCATGATGGCCGCGCGGACCTCGCTTTTCGCGAGCGATCTGCCCGATAACCTGGCCGGCATCCGGTCCGCGATCGAAGCGGCGGTGCCGCACGGTCGGACGGCGGGCCGGGGTCGGCGAGATAAGGGGTCTTGGGGCGAACCTCCCGCGTCGGTGGTTGAGGCCTGGGCGTCGCTCAAGGCCCGGTTTGACGCGCTGTGCGAAAAGTACCCACGGCTGGCGAACACCAACAACGTCCTGCATCTCGGGACGCTTGGGACGGGCAACCACTTTGTGGAGGTCTGCCTCGACACCGAGCAGCGGGTGTGGGTGATGCTTCACTCAGGCTCGCGGGGCGTGGGCAACGCCATTGGCCGGTTCTTCATCGAACTGGCTAAGAAGGACATGCGGCAGTGGCACATCAACCTGCCCGACGAAGACCTCGCTTACTTCCCGGAAGGGACGGAGCACTTTGACGATTATGTTGAAGCGGTCGAGTGGGCGCAGGATTTTGCCTTCCTCAACCGGCGTGTGATGATGACCAACGCGCTTGACGCGCTGCGGAGCCAAATCGCCAAGCCGTTCGACGCCGAATGCGAAGCGGTGAACTGCCATCACAACTATGTGACGCGCGAACACCACTTTGGCGAAAACGTGCTCGTGACCCGTAAGGGCGCGGTGCGGGCGGCGAAGGGCACGCTGGGCATCATCCCGGGCTCGATGGGCGCGAAGAGCTTCATTGTGCGGGGCCTCGGCAACGCGGACAGCTTTGAAAGCTGCTCGCACGGCGCGGGCCGGGTCATGAGCCGGACCCAGGCGAAGAAGCTGGTGTCGCTCGACGAGCACATCGCGGACACCGCCGGGGTGGAATGCCGCAAGGACGAAGGCGTGATCGATGAAACGCCCAAGGCCTACAAGCCGATCGACAAAGTGATGGCCGCGCAAGCCGACCTTGTGGAGATCGTGCATACGCTCAAGCAGGTGGTGTGTGTGAAGGGTTAGCGCCCTTCGCGGGCATCACCTGCCCATCAATTCGAAGTAATAAGATAATGTCAGACCCAGTTACCATTGACCCTGATGTCAGGGCTGAAATCGACAGCCGTCTCGCGAAAGTCGCGAGCGAAGAAGGCGTGCGCTACCTGATAGCGGTCGAGTCGGGTTCGCGGGCATGGGGGTTTCCGTCCCCAGACAGCGATTATGATGTGCGCTTTCTCTATGTCCGGCCTCGGCGCGATTACCTTGCGCTGGGCAAGATGCGCGATGTCATAGAACGCCCGATTGTCGACGAGATTGATCTGAACGGCTGGGATATTCGCAAAGCGCTTGGCCTTATGCTCAAGCACAACGCAGTTATGTCCGAATGGATGGAAAGCCCGATCCGCTACGTCGCGGACGATCCTATCGTTGCCGAAATCGCTGCTTTGGCCAATCGCCATTTCAACCCGCGCGGCTATGCGCGGCATTATGCAAGCCTTGGCAAAGGCACGGTCGCGCGTTGGTTTGAGGATGGCGAAGAGATCGCGGTGAAGCGGTATTTCTATGCCCTAAGGCCTGCGCTTTCGATCCGCGCTTTGCGCACCAATCCCGATCAACGCCCGCCCATGGAAATGCAGGCGTTAATGGGAGCGTGCGATCTGCCATCATCCTTGGTCGATCAGGTCCAAGAGCTTATCGCTCTGAAGGCAAAGACGAAGGAAAAAGGCAAGGCGGTGCGCAGACCCGAACTCGAACAATTGGTCCACGCCGAACTGGCGCGCGCAGATGATGTGCCCGAACGGCTGGATCCCGACAGTTTCAAACAGGAAGCGGAAGACCTCTTCCTCAAATTGGTAGACCCATAATGATCACTATCGACGGCTCCAAAGGCGAAGGTGGGGGGCAGGTGCTGCGGTACGCGGCGTCCCTCTCGCTCATCACCGGGGAGCCTTTCACCATTGAGAACATTCGCGGCGGGCGCAAAAAGCCGGGCATGATGCGTCAGCACGTGACCGCGCTTGAAGCCGCCTGCGCGATTGGCGGGGCGGAGGCCAGTGGCCTCGCCGTGGGGTCGGATAGGCTGACCTTTCGGCCCGGTTCCGTCACGCCGGGGGAATACCACTTTGCCGTGGGGACGGCGGGCAGCACGGGGATGGTTCTTCAGGCCATTCTCGGGCCGCTGATGCTCGCCGATGGCCCGTCAAAGGTCGTGATCGAAGGGGGAACCCATGCGAGCTTCGCCCCTCCTCACGAATTCACCGCCAAGGCGCTGTTGCCGCTGCTGTCGCAGATGGGGCCGACCGTCACGGCGACCCTCGAACGGCATGGCTTTTTCCCACGCGGTGGAGGCCGGGTTGTCGTCGAAATTGAGCCGGGCGCGCTGACTCCGCTGGAGCTGGTGGAGCGCGGGGAACTCGTCTCGACGTCGGCTGAGGCGCTGGTGGCGGGCGTCCCGTTTGACGTGGCGGATCGTGAGTTGAAAGAGGCGCGCAAGGTCCTGAACGGCTGGCCCGAAGACGCGTTCGGCCCTGTTCAATTGCCCGCTGAGCGCGGCCCAGGAAACGCGCTGCTTCTCACCGCTCAGTTTGAGCGCGTGACCGAAGTCGTCTCCGGCATCGGCCAGATGGGCGTGCCCGCCGAACGGATCGGCAAGACCACGGCCAAGCGGATGGCAGGCTATCTGGCAAGCGGTGCTTTTGCGGGACCTTACTTGCAGGATCAGCTGCTGCTGCCCCTTGCGCTGGCGCGGGGCGGAGCCTTTACGACCGTGAAAATCAGCGAGCATTCGCGCACCGCGATGGAGCTGATCGAACGGTTCACGGGCACCGGTTTCAACGTAAGCGAAGAGCCCGACAAAGGCTGGCGGATCGAAGTGGCGCATTGAGGGGGTCAAGGACCCGAATCCATGGCTCAGCGCGCCATTCGCCGCACCTCTATCTCCGCACCCGCAAACGCATCCTCGATCACCTCAATCGCTGCATCGATTTTGGCCGCGCCGCACATAAATATGTCGAGCGCGGCGAAGTCGGTTTCGGGCCATGTATGGATCGAGATGTGGCTTTCGGCCAGCATCAGCACGCCGGTCACGCCCATTTCGGGGCCGAAGTGATGGAAGTGCGCTTGCAAGATCGTCGCGCCCGCCGCTTGCGCTGCGCGGCGCAGGATCGCTTCGATGTGAACCGGATCGTCCAACCGCGAGGCCCCGCGTACGTCGATCAGCGCGTGTGTGCCTACCTGAGTGAGGGTCCTATCAGTCATCGCCGTAGGCCCTCCATTCGCTGGTAAAGAGCCGGACCAAGGCCTGGTTCTCAAGCCGGTTTATGTCGGGCGCATCGGCGCGCATGTCGGCGGGAAATTCGCGCATCCGCTGCTCCTCGCGCGGCGTGAAATAGCGCAAATCCTCTGGCAAATCGCCAATGGCGCCAAAGCCTGATCGCGAGGCGAGCGTGTAGCCCCAATCGCCGAAGCTGGGCACGTATGTGTGATAGCCTTGCGTCTCGAAACCCGCCGCTTTCAACGTGGCGCCGATCATCGCAAAGCTTTGGGTCGAAACATAGGGAGCGGTGCTCTGCACGCTCATGATGCCCTGCGGCGCGAGCAGCGCGCCAAGGTTGCGATAAAAGGTCAGACTGTAGAGCCTACCAATCGAGTAGTTGGTCGGATCGGGCAGATCGACGAGGATCACATCGAACCGACGATCCATATCGCGCGCCCAGGTGAAAGCGTCGGCGTTGATCACCTCAACTCGCGGATCAGCGAAAGCATCGCCGTTAAGGCGGGTCAGGACCGGGGCGGCGCGGAACAACTCGGTGATCGCCGGGTCGAGATCGACCAACGTCACCTCTTGCACGGCGTCCTCGCGCAGCACTTCGCGCAAGGCAAGGCCGTCCCCTCCCCCCAGGATTAGCACCCGCGACGGCTGCGCCACCCGGCCCATGGCGGGCCACACAAGGCTTTCGTGATAGCGGTATTCGTCGCGGCTGGAGAATTGCAGGTTGCCGTCGAGGAACAGGCGGATATCGCCCTTATTCTGGGTCAGAACGATGCGCTGATACTGGGAAGATTTCGCGTAGATCAGGTTGTCGTTGTAAAGCCCCGCTTCGGACAGGCGCTGCAAGGCTTCGGACGCCACCGCCCCCACTACGAGCAACCCTGCGACCACCACCGCCGCCAGCCGCTCCAACGCCAGGGCGCGATCCTTACGCAGGCGAAAGACGAGCAAAAGCGCGACCAGGATGTTCACGAAACCGATCACGAAACCAGCGCGGATCAGCCCCACAAACGGGACCAGCACCAGCGGAAACAGCAGCGAGGCGGCGAGCGCGCCGATGTAATCATAGGTCAGCACATTGGAGACCAGATCGCCAAAGCTGAACTCGTCTTTCAAAATGCGGATCAAAAGCGGGATTTCCAGCCCCACCAGAAACCCGATCAGCAACACCAGCCCATACAGAATGGGGCGAAAATCGTTGACGAGAGGGAAGAGCAGGAACAGCGCCGCCGCCGAGGTTCCGCCGATAAAGGCGATCAGGATTTCAATGCGGATAAACCACGCGAGCAGCCGTCCGTCGATATAGCGTGAAAACCAGCTGCCGATCCCCATCGCGAACAGATAGGTCCCGATCACGGTCGAAAACTGGGTGACGCTGTCGCCCAGCAGATAGGTCGCGATGGTGCCTGCCAGCAGCTCGTAAATCAGGCCGCAGGTTGCCACCACGAACACAGACACAAGCAGGATCAGCGAAAGACCATCGGCCTCGCGCTTATCCGCCTGTCCCAGACGCGCCGAATTGTTCTCATCCCCGCCCCCTCGGGGCTCCGCCGCAAGCGCGGCGGAAGGGGTCTCAGCCATGGATGGCGGCGGCAATGATGATCGCAATTGAAAGCGCCATAGCGCCCGCCAGCACCGCCACACCCGTGTTGCGATTGTCGACAATTTCGACACGCAATTTGGTCGGCGTGATGATGTCCACGATCACAAAGGTGACGAGGAAAACGAAGATCCCGAGAAAGGAATAGGCGAGGCTCGCCAGAAAGGTGTCGAGAGTGAGCATGGCGCCCCCCGTGGTTGAAGTTGCAAGAAGGTTTGAAACGGTCATTTGTGAATGGGCCCTCCCCCGCGTGAATAGATGTTGCGCGCCTGAACCCCGTCGCCAAACGGGGAATAGCCGTACCAGCCCGCCGTCGCGTGCAAGCCGACGCACAGCGCGCACCAGGCCAGAAATGCGTTTCTCATGTCAGGGCTCCCAGAATTAGTCGTCATCGTCGTCCGCTCCGTCATAGCCGCTTGAACGCGCGCTTTCGAAACTTGCTGCGCGGATACCGATCCAGATCACCGGACCGAACAGCGCGAGGAACAACAGGAAGAAGTGCGAATTGAAGGTGCCGTTCGAGGTCACTTCGACCGAGACCGGGCGGCCCGAACCTGAGATTGTCAGCGGCGATGGTCGCGCTTGGCGAGCGGCGGCTCCGGGTATCTCATCTTCAGGCAACAGCACTTCGGCGGTGAGCATGTAGGTGCCTGCAGGCACCGAGGAGAGCTTAACCGTCCCGCGCCGATCGTCTTCCTTCCAGTCGCGGCCGTAATAATATTCGATCGGCTGGCTGGCGATGATCTCCTCATCGGTTGCCGTGTTGGTCAGCGTGTATTCGAGATACATCCAATTGTTGCTGCCCGGCTCGCCGCGCGCGGTGATCGTCACCGGTTTTGGCCGTCCCGAAATGGTGAAAGTGCCCACGTCGAAACTGCGCGCGGCGTTGGCGGGATTGGCGGTAAAGCTTTGGACGCGCTGTTCTCCTCCGAACGAGAACAGGATCGAAATCAACAACGCCGCGACAAAGGCGATGCTGGCGATCAGCGCCGAGGTCTTGAACCCATCACCATAAGGGTTGGGTTGGTGCGGCTGCGGGTAATCACCCATTTGCGGGTATTGCCCGGTGTTCTCAACGCCGAACGCATCAGCGATCCCTTTGGAGGAGACAAATTCTTCGAGCGTCCAGTTGAACTCATCCCCCGTCATTTCGCAGCTGAGCACTTTGCCGCCGCCGACATAGCTCGTCGACTTGACCTTATCGCCCTTGTTCACCTGCCAGTAAAACTCGCCAATCGCGCGTTTGATCGTGCTTTCGGCCGGATCATAAATCCTCTTCATGCCCGCGCCTTCATACTCAAAGGTGTTTAAGCGAGGGTGCGCGGGTTGCGAAAGGACCGGCGTGCCGACGCTCCACCCGCTCGCCTGCCAGACCAGCCAGCGATAACCGTGGTAGGGATTGAACAGGAGAAACTCTTCCCAGCTGTCCCAGCCATCATCCTTCTCAATATTGCCGACGCAGATCCATTCGACGCCGTTGATCACCCCTTTTGTACCCAACGGAATCTGGAGCGTTTTCGCCGCGTCGACATGCTCAGTGATCAGCCGTGCGTCGTCGTTGGTCAGGTCAAGCTCGCTGCCGCAATATTGGCAGACATGCTTGGTCGAATAGCCGGCGGCGTAGAGGTCAAACGGACTGCCGCACGATGGGCATTCCAGCGCCTTGGTCGAGGCAACCGTTTCGGTAACCGCGTTCATCGCGCCGCCTCAAAATCAGGCGCGGACCAATGCTCAAACCGGCGCAGGCCAGCGGGCTCAAGGTCAGCCAGCAAGTAATACGCGCCGCGCCACAGGCTGTCGCCATCCTTGTCGGACTGAAATGTCAGAACTTCGCTGCTGCGGGTGCGCAGATCGAGGCTCTTGCGCATGACATCGGCCCCGATGGGATGCGGCAGAGATCCTTCAACCGCGACACAGCGAACACGCTTTACATCGGCAACGGTGTATTTCTCACCCAAAACCTGCACTGTTTTACCAACTGAGGTGCCAAAACTCTGCAAGATACCGCGCAATTGCGTTGCGTTGCGGGTCGGCAAATCGACCTCGGTCATAATCATGTATTTGCCGGTTTCTTCAGCAACCCAGAAGGCATCGCCACCTGGAAATTGGAGCAGCCATTCGTTCCAGAAACCGCCGTCATAGGCCCAACGTTCACGCCCCACGATTTCGCCGCGCGCGCCGCCCACCGTCAAGCGCGTTCCAATCTGGATCGGGCTGACATCAAACGGCACCCGCCCCGCTTCGCCCACTTTGCTAAGCTGGTCGCCCGCTTTGCTGAGCAGCGAATTGCAAGAGCCACAGGTGACCACCGGCAAACCGGGAACGCCGGTCCCGATTAAAGCCCCGCAATTCGGGCAGTTTTGCTGCGCTTCCACGGATTGTCCCCCTAATCCGCCTGATCACATAATCTTGGCGAGGAGTTGCGCTTTCTTGGCTTCGAACTCTTCCTTGCTCAAAGCGCCCGCTTCGTGCAGCGCGTGGAGCTTTTCGATAACCTTGATCGGGTCTTCGGCCGGAGCCGCTGGAGCCGGTGCCGCCGCGCTGGCCGGGGCCGCGCCGCCCGTCAGACCGCCCTGCATCACTTGGCCCAGCGCCATCGCCGCCGCGACGCCCGCGCCTGCGCCCGCGACACCGCCGGACGCCGCCATCGCTTCGTCGAGCGAGTCCGCCGCTTTAAACGTGGCGTAGTCTTGCAGATTGCCAATCGCCCCCATTGAAGCGCGGTTGTCGATCGCCTCTTGCACCTTTTCAGGCAAGGACAGGCTCTCCACAAACAGCGACGGGATCACGATGCCCCATTGATCGGTCGCGTTGTCCGCCGCCTTTTGCAGTTCTTCGCTGAGCGCGGCCTGATCGGCCGCCATGTCGAGGAATGGCGTTTTGCCCGACCCCAAAAGCGCGGCGAGGCTGGTCGCGATGATCGAACGCATCTGCGCTTCCATATCGCTGATCCACAGCTGATCGAGATTGGCGAAGGTCGTGTTGTAAAACTGGTCCACACTGCCAAGCTTGAATGAATAGGTGCCAAACGCGCGGATACGCACGGCGCCAAATTCAGGATCGCGCACGGTGATGGGTTGCGCGGTGCCCCATTTCAGACCTGTGATCTCTCGGGTCGAGAAGAACATCACGTCCGATTTGAACGGCGATTTGAAGCCCTTGTCCCAATTTTCAAGCGCGGTGATCACCGGCAGTGTTTCGGTCTGCAACTCGTACATGCCGGGATCGATATGGTCCGCCAGCGTCCCGTTATTCAGGAACACCGCCTGCTGCCCTTCGCGCACCGTCAGGTTCGCTCCGTACTGGATTTCGTTATCCTCCATCGGCACGCGCCAAGCGAGCTGCCCAGGCTTTTCGACCCATTCGATGATGTCGATGAACTGTTTGGAAAAGAAACCCATGATGATCCTCAAAATGCGTGACTGGAGCGCTCCAGCGCCTGGTAACCATGTTAGGAGGAACATGGCCCCTGTGCCAAGGGCGCAAGCGATACAAATGCACGATAAGCACTACACACCAGTAAGCCTTGTACAAAAGAGGTTAACGCACCAATCGGAGCGCAGTTCGACGATGACGCTACGGAAGTGTCGCAAACCCACGAGTTGACGCAACGGAAAGCGGGAAACAAAAGTTTCCGTAAACGTCAATCAGCCCTTGATCTTTGCTCGCCAGCGGGCATGAAAGCGGGTGTGAGAGGATACCGAAGAGAGATTTTGGGAGCCGTATAACATGAACCTCGATTTCACCCCCGAAGAGCAGGCCTTCCGTGAGGAAGTGCGCGCCTTTATCGAAGCCAACTATCCCGCCCACCTTAAAGATGGTGGTCAACGCGAAGACCTGCCGCCCGAAGACTTTGTCGCCTGGCATAAGGTGCTCGGCGAAAAAGGCTGGTCCACTCCCGCCTGGCCGACTGAATATGGCGGCACCGGTTGGACCCCAACGCAGCGGTATATCTGGTCGGAAGAAAACGCCCGCGTGAACGCGCTTATGCCGCTCCCCTTTGGCGTCTCCATGGTTGGCCCCGTGATCTACACCTTCGGCAACGAAGAACAGAAGGCCAAGCACCTGCCCGGCATCCGCGATGGCAGCGTGTGGTGGTGTCAGGGTTATTCGGAGCCGGGCGCCGGGTCCGACCTCGCCAGCCTCAAGACCACCGCCGTCCGGGATGGCGATCACTACATCATCAACGGCCAGAAAACCTGGACCACTCTGGCGCAGCACGCCGATTGGGGCTTCTTCCTGTGCCGCACCGATCCCGACGCCGCCAAGCCGCAAGAAGGCATCAGCTTCATCCTGATCGACATGAAGTCGCCGGGCGTTGAAGTGAAGCCGATCAAGCTGCTCGATGGCACGCACGAAGTGAACGAAACGTGGCTTACCGATGTGCGCGTTCCGGTTGAAAACCTCGTCGGCGTTGAGAACCAAGGCTGGACCTATGCCAAATTCCTGCTGGCGCACGAACGCAGCGGTATCGCCGGCGTTGCCCGGTCGAAGCGCGGCGTTGAAAAATTGCGCGACATCGCCGGTAAAGAAGAACTGTACGGCGAACCGCTGATCCAGGACTTCGACTTTGCCCGCAAGGTAAGCCAGCTTGAGATTGACCTCGCCGCGCTGGAAATCACCGAACTGCGCACGCTGGCCGGTGAACAGGCCGGTAAAGGCCCCGGTCCCGAAAGCTCTATCCTCAAGATCAAGGGCACCGAGATCCAGCAACGTCTGACGGAACTCACGTTGGAAGCGGTCGGCAGCTATGGCGCGCCGTATTACCTCGAAGCGGCGAACGACGAAGGGTCGAACGAATACCAGATCGGCCCCGATTACGCCGCGCATTCGGCGGAGAATTACTTCAACATGCGCAAAACGTCGATCTATGGCGGATCGAACGAAATTCAGCGCAACATCATCACGAAAATGATCCTCGGCCTTTAAGGCCGGGGACTCCCCCCCAAAACAGAACACCGCGGAGAGAGACACGTGGATTTCAACTTCACCGAAGAACAGGACATGGTGCGCGACGGGCTGTCGCGCATGGTTCGCGAACAATATGACTGGGAAACCCGTCAAAAAGCCATCGCCAGCGAAGACGGCTGGAGCCCGCAGGTTTGGGCGCAGCTGGCCGAGCTCGGCATCCTTGGCATGCCGTTTTCCGAAGAGGTCGGCGGCTTTGGCGGCGGCGCGGTTGACGCGATGGTCGTCATGGAAGAATTCGGCAAAGGCCTGGTGGTCGAACCGTTCGTCCCCACCGTCGTGTGCGCGGGCGGCTTTCTGAAGCACGCCGGAACCGAAGCGCAGCAGGAAGAACACCTGTCCGCCATTATCGGCGGAGAACGTGTCTTTGCCTTCGCTTACGGCGAGCCCAAGGGACGTTTTGACTATTCCGACATTGGCACGACGGCCAAGAAGGATGGCGACGGGTATGTGATCAACGGCCACAAAGCGGTCGTCATCGGCGCGCCTTGGGCGAGCCACCTGATCGTGACCGCCCGCACCGGCGGCTCACGCCGCGAGGCGGAGGGCGTCAGCGTCTTTGTCGTCGACAAGTCGGCCTCGGGCATTTCCACCCGCGACTACGCGACGGTTGATGGTCGCCGCGCTTCGGAGGTGTATTTCGAAAACGTCTCGGTCCCGGCGGACGCGTTGATTGGCGAAGAAGGCGGCGCGATCCCGCTGATTGAGTTGGTCACCGACGAAGCCATCGCCGCCCTGTGCGCTGAGGCCTGCGGCGCGATGAAAGTCGCCCACGCGCAGACGTTGGAATATTCCAAGCAGCGCAAGCAGTTCGGTGTTCCGATCGGCAAGTTCCAGGTGCTGCAACATCGCATGGTCGATATGTACACCGCCTATGAAACCGCCGTCTCACTGACTTATCTCGCCACGCTGAAGCTGGGCGAAGAGGCATCGGTGCGTATGCGCCATGTGTCGGCGGCCAAGGTCGGCGTGGGTCAATCGGCGCGCCTGGTTGGTCAGGACGCGGTGCAAATCCACGGCGGTAACGGCGTGACCGATGAGTACCAGATCGGCCACTACTTCAAGCGGCTGACGCTGTTCGACACCGAGTTTGGCAATGTCGACCACCATATGAAACGCCACGTCGCGCTGTCGTAAGCGCGCGACCCTAGGCATAGAAAAGGCCGGTTCCGCTTGGGTGCGGAACCGGCCTTTTTCTTTGGCTGATGGATGTGGGGGAGAGCGCAGCACACAGCCCTCCCCACTAAACGCCCTCTTAGGGCCGCGGCCAGGTCGGCACGCCGCTGCCCGGTGTGTATGGCGCGCCTTTGGTGCCCAGTTCGGCTTCGAGCGCTTCGACCCGCAGCTCAATATCCTTCAGGCTGGCGAGCGCGGCGGCGAAGTCGGTCTTGGCAATGTCCAGCGCGGTCTTGTCCGACCCGGTGACCGGCGACTGGTGGTTCCAGCCCCAGCCGCGGATCTGGCCCACACGCTGCGCGATGGAGAACGGCACCGGTTCGTTGCGGCTGGCAATCGTGCTGTCGCCGTACATCGCCACCCGCGTGTTATCGAGCAGCGTCTCAATCGCCTGCACATTGGCGCGCTGCGCTTCGTTGGGTTCGCGCAGGGCCTCAATCGCGGCTTTCAGGTGGTTTACCCGATTCTGCAACTCCCCCCCGGCAGCGCCCGCCGCCGAAACGGCGCGCGAGAGTTCGGCGGTCTCCTGCTGGAAGGCCAGCACGCCCGCGCGGTCATCCGCCGCTTCGTTGCTGCGTTCCAGTTCCTTGACCGTGAAGGTCTGCGGCGCGCCCAGCGGCGTCACCACGCCGTTGGTCCGCTTTCCCATCTGAACACTGTATTGGCCCGGCACGACGAGCGGCCCCACCGGCGGTCCGCCAAAGATCGACGGCGGCGCGGGGTTGAGGTTGACGGGATCGGGCGCGTCAAAGCGCAAATCCCATGCGACCCGGTGCAGCCCCTTGCCCGACGGCCCCGTCATGCGCCGCACGATATTGCCAGCCGCATCACGGATAGTGAAGACGATGGCGGGGGGATCCTCACGATCCTCGGCGCGCAGGGTCTCCCACGATGGGTATGGCGTGTCGCCGCCCTTCTTCTGCGTCTCGGCCTCCGCCTTGCGCCGCGCGTCGCCCAGCGAGGTAAGGCCATCGCGAAGCGTGTAGGTGAAGACCGCGCCAAAAGGCGGGTTTTCGGCGAACCAGTAATCATCGCCATTCGAGGCCTGCGGACCGCCATAACCGCCCCACAGATCGCCTTCGATATAGAGCCACGGATCGCGCACGCTGAACAGGGTTGCCTCCGCGCTCGCGACCGAGCTGGCGCTTGTGCGCAGGGCGGAATAGTCGTCGAGGACGTAGATCGAACGGCCAAACGTGCCGACCACCAGATCGTTCTCGCGCCGCTGAATCTCCAGATCGCGCACCGCAACAGTCGGGAATTTGGTCCTCAACGCATTCCAGCTGCGCCCGCGATCCTGCGAGTAATAGAGGCCGAGTTCGGTTCCGAGGAACAGCAGGTTCGGATCAACGTGATCCTCCGCAATCGTGTGCGCCGCGCCGCGCATCGGCAGATCGCCCATGATCGGAGCCCAAGTGCGCCCTTTATCGGCGGTGCGATAGACATAGGGCTTGTCATCGCCGCGCTTGTGGTTGTCGAACACCGCGTAGGCAACGTTGGGATCGTTTTGCGAGGTGACGATATCCTCGACCAGCGTCATGTCGGGCACGCCGCGCACCATCTCGATCCGGCGCCAGCTTTCCCCGTTATCTTCGGTGACCGAGATCACGCCATCGTCGGTGCCGACATAGATCAGGCCCTGTTGCACCGGGCTTTCGCTGATCGAAATGGCCGCGCCAAAGATCGAGGTGGAATCGTTCTTCGCAATCGCATCAACGCTCCACACCCGGCCCATCACGGGCAGCGCGTTGCGGTCGATCTGGCGGGTGAGATCGGGGCTGATCTTTGTCCACGAATTGCCGCGATCATCGGAAGCGAACAGATATTCCGCCGCGTAATAAATCCGGTCCGGATTGTGCGGGCTGATCAGGATCGGCGTGTTCCAGTTCCACTTATACGCGGGCTCACCGGGTTCGGGCTGCGGGGTCAGAAACACCCGCTCCTGCGTGCGCCGGTCATAGCGTGCGAGGCCGCCATATTGGTACTGGGTGTAGACGATGTTGGGATCGCGCGGGTCGATCTGCGGCTTATAGCCATCCCCGCCCAGCACGATGTGCCAGTCGGAGTTGGAGATACCGTGCTTCACCGTCGTGCGCGAAGGGCCGCACAGCGAGTTGTTGTCCTGCGTCCCGCCGCACACATTGTAGAACGGCGCGGCGTTATCCGGCTGAATGCGGTAGAATTGGACGATGGGCAGGTTGCGCGTGTGACGCCATTTCTGCCCCCCATCCCAGCTTTCATAGATCCCGCCATCGCCGCCCATAATCAGATGCTGCGTGTTGCGCTTATCAATCCACAAAGCGTGATCATCGACGTGGCGCGCCGCGTTGCTGAGCGGGGTGAAGGTCTTACCGCCATCGATGGACTTTGCCGAGAAGGTGTCGAGCGAATAGAGCGTTTCCGGGTCCTTCGGATCGACGAAAATCTCGTTGTAGTACTGAGGACTGGTCGTCATGTGGCCCGACCGCTTGGACCAGCTCTGGCCAAAGTCGGAGCTGCGATAGACGCCCTGCTCTTTGGGCTGACCTTCGATGATGGCGTAGACCATGTCCGGCGCGGACGGCGCCATGGCAAGGCCGATGCGCCCCATCTCTCCGCCCGGCAAACCGGCGCTGACTTTGCTCCAGCTTTCGCCCCCATCGGCGCTGCGGTGGATGGCCGATCCCGGCCCGCCGTTGATCAGTACCCAGACATGGCGGCGACGCTGATACGAACTGGCGACGATCTGATCGGGGTTATCGGGGTGAACGACGAATTCGTTGATGCCGGTGTGCTCATCAATTTCGAGCACACGCTCCCAGTTTTTGCCGCCATCCGTGGTCTTATAAAGCCCGCGATCACCGCCTTCGGACCACAGCGGGCCTTGGGCTGCGACCAGCACGTGGTCGGCGTCCTCGGGATTGATCCAGATCTGGCTGATATGGCCCGAATTCTTCAGGCCCATGTTTTTCCAGGATTTCCCGCCATCGGTCGATTTGTAGACGCCATCGCCCGCCGCAACCGAGCGCTGCGCGTTGTTCTCACCCGTACCGACCCAGATGACCTTTTTGTCCGACGGCGCGATTTCCACGACGCCCACCGCGTAAGAGCCTTCGCGGTCGAAAATCGGGGTCCAGGACACCCCGTTATCCTGCGTCATCCACACTCCGCCCGACGCGGTCGCGACGATGTAGTGGTGGTGGCTGTCACCGAAGAAGGCAAAGTCGGCAATGCGGCCAGAGACATAGGCCGGACCGATCAGGCGCAAAGGCAGCGAGGAAAGCGCGCTCGGCTCTTTCTTTTCATCCTTGGATTGCGCGACCAGCGGCGCGGTCAGCGGCGTCGCCAGTCCCAAACCCAAAGTGGCCGTGCTCAACATAGTGCCCACGGCGGCGGCGGCGCTCACGCGCTTGGCCCAATCGATCATGATCGAATACTTCCCCTGTCTCTTTAACGTCCTGTAGCGGACCTTAAAGCGACTGAGGAATTTGGCAAACGCCGTTCGTCGATGCGGCGCTGTTGATGAGTTTACGGACTACGCCTCGGCCAAGGATCCCGGCGCGCCGTGATCGACCGTCATTCGCTTGCGCGTGCTGATCGCCCCGCCCTTGGTGGAAATCTTGTCGACCACCTTGAACTCGGTCAGCCACTGGTCGCGTGACACATCGCAGATGACGTAGCCGCGCTGCGAGTTGAACCATTTGAGGCACTCGTTCTCCTGCTGGATCGCGGCGGTGTCGGCGCGCTTGTCCTCGCCATCGCCGCTGGAGGAGATAGAGGTGGTCACAAACTCGGTCGCAATCGGTTTGGGACCGGGACGCTGGCCGTCCATATGCAATTCGCCCGCGTAGTTCTGGTGCTCATCCCCCGTCAGAACGATCACGCTGTCGCGGCCCAGATCCTTGATCTGATTGAGCATCCGCCCGCGCGGCGTGCGATACCCGCCCCAACTGTCGAGGTTTTCGGTGCGGCCTTCGCCCGGACGGCGATCCAGGTCCATGACCATGATCTGCTGCGCGAGCACCTGCCAACGCGATTTGGACGCGCCGAGTTTTTCATACAGCCATTGCTCTTGCACCCGGCCAAGCACTTGGGCCGCCGGATCGTTCACCGCCTCGCATTCGACACCCCAGCGATCCTCGCAAGGCTGATTGGTGCGATAGCTGCGCGTGTCGAGCAGGTTGAAGTCCATCAGATCGCCAAATTGCGCCTGACGGTAAAGCTGCATACGCCTGCCCATCGGCATCGACGACATGCGCAGCGGCATATGTTCGTAATAGGCCTGCATCGCCATCTGCTGGCGCAATTGGAAGGCGTATTCGGGCGTGCCGTCCTGGTCTTCGCCCGACACCCAGTTGTTGTCTATCTCGTGATCGTCCCAGGTCACGAACCACGGCGCGCTGGCGTGCGCGGCTTGCAGGTCGGTGTCCATCTTGTACTGCGCGTAGCGGCGCCGATAGTCGGAGATCGTGTAAATCTCCTGTCCGAAATGTTGGCGCACATTCACGATAGGGCCGTTGCGGCTGTTCCAAACGCGGTTGCCGCGCCCTTCGTAGATGTAATCGCCATAGCAATAAACGAAGTCGGCCTGCTCTTGCGCCAGATATTTGTGCGCGGTGTAATACCCGCTCTCGTAGTGCTGGCACCCGGCGATGGCAAAACGCACATTTTCAACCGGTTGACCAATGGCTGGCGTGGTGCGGCTGCGGCCGGTGGGGCTGCGTTCACGGCCCGCGAAGAAGCGGTAGAAATAGGGGCGATTGGGCTCCAACCCACCCACTTCAACGTGCACCGCATGGCCCAGTTCGGGCCGGGCGAGCGCTGTGCCGTTGGCGACGACTTCGGCAAAGCGAGCGTCTTTGGCGACTTGCCATTCCACCTCAACCGCGGCGGGCGGCATGCCGTATCCGATCTCAAAAGGTTCGGGCGCGAGGCGCGTCCAGATCACGAAACCGTCAGCGGATGGTTCGCCCGAGGCGATGCCCAGCTGAAACGGATAGGCCTGAAAGATCGGTTGAGCGATGGCCGCCACGCCCGATACCAGCGACAGGCCCGTGATGGCCGAAGCGCCAAAGGTCTTGAGCGCGAAACGGCGGCTCAACTCAAGCCGCTTGGAAGTGAAATCAGTCATGAAAAGGTAGTCCCCGCTTTTGGCCCCGCTTATTGGCCCCGCTTATTGGCCCAGTCTGTTTGTCGTTAACGCGCATGGCCGTCGTCTGTTTCCCTTTTATGGCGAGGGCACCAGCCTTGCGTCCAAAGCGCTTCGGAGCCCGTTCGCAGTCGCCTTTCGCGCCATTCGGGCCGGATTGCGCGTTAGTCGGGCCAGCTCACGAGGTTCTCGGCGGCTTAACCATATCTATAGCCCTCGCCGGTATCGCGAGAAGGGAGAAACCCTGCGCACGCGACCCTTGAGCACACGCTATGAGCACAATCGGCCCTGAAGCCATTCCAGATGCAAAGCCCGACGCGCTGATCGGGTACACCGGCTTTGTCGGCTCCACCCTTGCGCGACAGGCGCGTTTTGCGGCGCTCTTCAACAGCGCCAATATGGCTGAGAGCGCCGGGCAACGCTTCGGCACGGTGGTGTGCGCAGCGGCTCCGGGATCGATGCTCGAAGCGAACACCGCTCCGGAACAAGACCGGGCCAAGATACACGCGCTGATTGAGCAGTTGTCCGCGATCACAGCGGAACGGTTTATCCTTATCTCGTCCATCGCGGTGCTGGCCGATTTTGCGGGCGGCTACGATGAAAGCACCAGCGCCTTCCAGACCGATCTCGCCTATGGCCGCCACCGCCGCGAGCTCGAAGCCTTTGTCGAAGACCGCTTCGCCGACCACCTGATCGTGCGCCTGCCCGCTTTGTTTGGCGAGGGGCTGCGCAAGAACTTCCTGTTCGATCTGATGAACCCGGTTCCCTCGATGCTCAAAGCGGATCGGTTTGCCGAATTGACCGCCGCGCTCGACGCCAATCTCGCGGGGTTGGTTGAGGATCTCTATTCGCCTGACGCCGCGACGGGCATGCTGCGCCTCAACCGGCGGGGCCTTGCTGCGGATGTTCGTCGCCGGGCGCTGGAGGAGGCCGTGACCGAATCGGGTCATTCGGCCACCCAGTTCCACAACCCGCAGACAACCTACCAATATTACGAGATGGCGGGCCTGTGGTCCGATATCGGCGTCGCGCTTGATCACGGGCTGACGCATCTGCACCTCGTAGCCCAGCCGCTCGCCGCCGCGCGCATTCACAAGGCTCTGACCGGGCGCTATATGCCGGAAACGGGCGCGCGCTTGCACACCGAAGACATGCGCACCCGCCACGCCGATCTGTGGGGTGTCGAAGGACCGTATCAGTTCTCCGCCGGGGGCACGCTCGACAGCCTCAAGGCGTTCTACAACGACCAGAAGGCGCCCGCATGACACGCCTGCCCTTCACTCTCGCCATGTCCAACATCGCCTGGGCACCGGACGAGCGTCTCGACGCCTATCGGCTGATGGCGAACGCCGGACTGACGGGTCTTGAGATCGCGCCGGGCCTCTTCTTTCACGCCGCCGACGATCCGTTCGTCCCGGACGAAGCCAGCGCCGCCCAAGCGGTGCGCGAAGCGGAAGCCTTCGGATTGAAGCTGGTGTCGATGCAATCGCTGCTGTTCGGAGTGAACGGCGCCGCCCTTTTCCAGGGCCGCTACGCGCGCGCTGACTTCATAACCGCCATGAAACGCGCGATTGATCTGGCGGGTCGGTTCGACATTCCAAACCTTGTCTTTGGCTCCCCCGCACAGCGCAACGTGCCTGAGAAAACCCCGATGGATCAGGCGCTCAGCGAAGCCGCCGAAGTCTTCACCGACCTCGCGGAATACGCCGCACAGGCCGGCACCCGGATCGCGATGGAGCCCAACCCGGCCGCCTATGGCACCAATTTCCTCAACACGCTGGAGGACGCGGCCAACTTCGTGCTGCGCGTCAACCACCGCGCTTTGTGTCCAATCCTCGACACCGGCGCGATGCAGATGAACGACCAGTTCCACGATCTGTGGGACCGAACCAAAGCGCTCGTCCCCATCCTCAGCCATGTCCATGTCAGCGAGCCCGGCCTGCTGCCCGCCCCCGCTGTCGTCAAAGAAATCGCATCGGTGCTCCAGAACCTCGCCGCGAGCGGCTACTCCCGCGCGGTCTCCATCGAAATGAAGCGCCCCGAAGGCGGCCTGACCGAAGTCGAAGCGTCGATCGCGCGCTTCGTCGAGGCAGCGGAAACGGTGACCACAGCCCATGCGTGAACCGCCCGCGCAATCCTTTCAGCCGCCCACACCCGAGGCACGCTTGCGCGAAGACGTCGTCGTCTCCGCGTGCTTTTCCGACGTGCCCGCAACGCCGCGCGCGTTTGAGATCATCCGCACTCTCGCCGCGACGCTCGACACGCAATACCGCTTTCGCGAAATCATTGTGGTGGTCGAGGATCACGCGCGCGAAGCGTTTCTGCCGCTGGTCGAGCAAGTGCCCGACCTGCGCCTGTTCGTCGTGCGCAAGGGCACCGAATATTACCAGCGCCGCGTCATCGCCGCCGAAGAGGCCATCGGCGATCTGGTGCTGATCGGCCATATCGAGGAAGTCGCGCGGATGGATGTCCTCGCTTTCCTCACCCGCGCGGAAAGCTCCACCGCCATCGCCATCGCCAACAATTTCGCAAAGCGCCCGGTGAAAGACCTGATCGCCTGGCCGTTTCGCGCGCTTGGGCGGCTCGCGGGTTTCCGCGTTGACCCCAGCGATTTTCAAACCGTCGCGATGCCGCGCACGCTGCTTAACCCGATCCTTGCGCATGATGAGCCGCGTCTGGCCCTGCGCTATCCGCCGCGCGATCCGCGCCTGCCGGTGGCCGCTTTCCGGGTCGAGGACAACATTCCCTCGCGCAGCGCCCTGCGCGACATGGGCCGCCGGGCGCAGCTGTTTCAGACGCTGCTCGTCTACCTCACGCCGATCATCCTGTCGGCGGTGGCCATTTCCTCTTCGATCCTGACGCTGGTCGGCCTCGCCTACGCCGCGTGGATCGTGGGCGCGGTGATCGTGGTTGACAAGCTCGCCAATGGCTGGCTCACCACCAACGCGATGCTGGCGATGAGCGCGGTGTTCATGGGCGTGTCGACGCTGGGGCTCAGCCTTGGCCTGCAACACCTTCTGAAACTGCAAAGCCGCGATCAGACCGGCGATGTCCCCGAACAGGTCAACCGGATCGACCTGTTCGGCAAAGTCGCCAGCGATCTCAACGTCGAACACGAAAGCGCCACCCCAGCGGCAGAAACGATCCCGGCCAAGGGCGATGGCTGATGGTGGGCGACTCTAGCACCCAATACGATTACGTCGTGATCGGCGGCGGCTTTTATGGCTGCTGCCTCGCGCTGTATCTGCGCTCAATCTCAGACCGCGTGCTGCTCGTTGAAGCGGGCGACGCGCTGATGACGCGCGCCTCGCGCGTCAATCAGGCGCGCGTCCACACGGGCTTTCACTATCCACGCTCCGCTATCACGGCGGTCAAATCGATGCTGCTGCATCAGCGGTTTCTGGCCGATTTTCCCGAAGCGGTCGTGGACGATTTTCAGATGCTCTACGCGGTCGCGCGGCGGCGTTCGAAGATCACGGCTAAGAAATTCCACCGCATGTTCCGCGATATCGGCGCGCCCATCGAACGGGCTCGCCCCGATCAGCGCGCCCTGTTCAACGAAGACCGGGTCGAGGATGTCTTCGCCTGTTTCGAAGTCGCCTTCGACTATTCGATCCTCGCGCAAGGCATGGCCAAGCGTTTGGCCGAAGCGGGCGTCGACATGCGCCTTTCGACCGAGCTTGTGACCCTGCAAGACCAGAAACGCGGCGTGGTCGCCGGGCTTTCCGATGGCAGCGAGGTGAGCGCGCGCTACGCCTTCAACATCACCTATTCGCAGATCAATTCGGTGCTGGCCAAAGCGGACCTGCCGCCCGCCAGCTTGAAACACGAGATCGCCGAAATCGCTCTGGTTGAACCGCCGGAAGAACTGGCCGGGGCCGCCGTCACCGTGATGGACGGCCCGTTCTTCAGCTGCATGCCTTATCCAGCGGCGGGGCTCTATTCGCTGACCCATGTGCGCTACACCCCGCACGAAAGCTGGTCCCACACCGACGCGCGCGACCCTTACGCGTATTTCGCCGCGCTCGATCCGCAAACCCGCTACGCCTTTATGCTGCGCGACGCTCAGCTTTATATGCCAGCCTTGGCGGGGGCGCGGTATGACCGGTCGATCTTCGATGTGAAGACCGTCCTGATCAAGAACGAGCAGGATGACGGACGCCCGATCCTCTATCACCAAAAGCCCGAAGACAGCCGCGTGATCTCGATCCTGGGCGGCAAGATTGACAACATTTACGACCTGTTTGACGCGGTGAAGATGACCGCGCCCGAATTCGCGCGCGCCGATGCGGGCTTCGTGCTGGGCAAGGCCTATGCCTAGCGCGGTTGAGCCGGTGGCGGCGCCCCTCGAACAACCGACGCGCCGCGCGGGTAGCCGTACGGTCACCGTCGGCGATGGGCGGTGGGTCATGGTCGCGCTGGCGGCGGTGTTGATCGCGCTTCAGGGGGTAAAACTGCTGTTCGATCACAGCCTGCATTCGATCGACGGCGCGATGCAGACGTGGTTTGCGTTGCAGGGCTTTGCCAGTGGCGAAGCGATGGGCAGCGCGTTTCAGTCCTATCTCGGCATCACAATGATGCTGGCGCTGTTGCCGGTGTTCTTTGCCTTTGGGCAGACGCTGTTCGCATCGACCTTCGCCGCTTACGCTGGCGTGATCGCGGGCGCGTTTGCGGGGGCCTACGCCATCGCGTGGTTCCTGCGGATCATCCCCAAAAACCGGCGCGCCTGGGCAGCGATCCTGATCGTCTTTGCGTTCTACTATCTGGGCCGCGTGCCGTTCGACCTGGTGGGCTATCCTTACGCGCCGACCTTTGATCCGGGCGTGTCGCTGCGCCCGTTTCGCGGATCGCTCGCATTCTTCGCGCTTCCATTCTTTATCATGGGTTTGCGAGGTGTTCTTTGCACGCACTCTGCGAAGAACGCGCTCGCCTTGGGAGCCGTCGCCGGTGTCGGCCTGCTCTGGTCAAACGACGCCGGGATACCGCTGGTGATCGCCATGGCGATGGCGCTTGCCGCCGCTTTGCTTCCGCGCTGGGGCCTGATGGCCGGATCGCTTGGAGCCTTTGCGTTGGGTGCGCTCGCCTCAAGCGCGGCGTTGGTCATGGTCGTCACGCACGGCGATCCGTCGGGCTGGCTGCACTACAATTTCGTCGACGTGAGTGGCGATCAGTTCTGGTATTTCGGCCCGTGGAACCGCGAAAGCCGCATCCTTACCCCGCTCGACCTGCCCAACATCGCCGCCTCGGGTGAGCCGCTGCGGATACTGAGCCTGCTGATGCTGGCCACCTCGGTCATTGTCGTGGTTGTCCGCCGCCTGCGCGGGCGTGGCTCGCCGGTGCGCGACGCAGCCTTTGTGCTGGTGGGGGCGAGCCTTGTGGGCACCGCGCTGATCCCGCAGATCGGCGGGCATATCGGCGCGGAGTACAACGCGATCACCTTTGTGCTGGGCTTTTGCGCTCCGATTATCGTGTTTCAGCGCGCGATCCTGCGCGCGGTCAAACCCGTGTTGCGACGGATTGCGCCCGGCGGTGTAAGCTACGCCGCGCTCGCAGCTGCGGTGGTGATGGTGCTGGTCGGTGTGTCTGCGAGTGTCTCCACAGCGCGCGCCAGCGACCGCAGCGTGTATTCGCAAGAGCTTGGCTTTTACGTGACCCCCGCGTTCAAGGCCGATATCGAGGCGATACAGCGGATTTCGCAGGCGCTTACTGAAAAAGGTGTCATCAAGGACCGCCAGTTGCTCTCGGTCTACACTTCCGCGCTCGATGTCGCGGCGGGCACGAAGAGCCCCGCCCCGGTCGGATCGCTGATCCACGCCTTGGGCGCGGAAAACCGGGCGGATTTCACTCGGCTGGTCGCGGATCGAAGGGTCGCGGCTGTCACCACCATCGCGCCCGATTACAGCGGGTGGGAGGGCTGGAACCTGCGCGCCAATTGGCCTTTCTTCAAAGCGCTGCGTGAGAACTACACCCCCATCGCGCGCAACGATCAGCATGCGCTGTGGGTCCCCTTTGGCCGGGCCAAACAGCACGACGCGCATTGCGAAGTGGATCACACCCAGACCGGCGAGATGGTGGTTGCGATCCGCTCAGAGCGCAGCGGAATGGGCTCGCTGCGCCTTGACCGCGACCGTAGGGGATCGCGGCGCGGTCAGATGCTCACCGTCACAGAGGACTCGCCCTTTACCCGCAGCGTCGAGGGCGAACCGTGGGACGACTTTCCGCGCTACGGAGTTGGAAACGCCACTGTCGTCGAAGTCCCCGCCCCCGTGACCGCAGGCGAAGAAACGCGGCTGACCTTAAGTGTACTCGACGGGTCCGACATCGGCGGGGCAAAATGCACGGTGTCAATTCACGAACCCATTGATTTTAAGGCTTTACCTTCGCTTACGAACGGGATCGACGCCTATCTTGAAGGCACGCCCCTATGAGTGAACTTATTCGCTTTATCGGCGTCACAGTTTTGGGCGTAATAATCGACATCGCCATCGCCTGGGCGCTGCACACTTATGCGGGCGTTCCCCTCTGGATCGCCGCGACGGTCGGCTTCGCGCTGGCGGCGAGCGGCAACTACATTCTCCACCAGACCTGGAGCTTTCAAAGCGGATCGCGCCAACTCTCCGCCGCCCGAGGTGCGAGATATGGCGCGGTCGCGCTGCTGACGCTCATCGCGCGGATCGCGACGGTCGCCGGGCTGGAACGTGTGTGGGAAGCGGCGCCGGCGCTGATCATCCTGATCGGCGGCGCGGGTGTTTCGTTCTTTGTGAACTTCACGCTGAGCAAGCTGTTCGTCTTCGCCGAGCGCCAACCCAAAGGGAGCGCCTCATGAGGGATCCGACCGTTATCGCACTGGACGACAGCGAGTGGGAAGTGCCCAGCCACGAGGTCGCGCTCTACGCGGAAAAGCGCCACGCCCACGCGCTGATCATCCCCGTCATTAACGAGGGCGAGCGCATTCGCGGCCAGCTGCTGCGGGTCCAAGCCGCCAACCTCCCCGTCGATGTGATCGTCGCCGATGGCGGTTCGACCGATGGCTCGCTCGACGCCGATTTCGTCGAGCCAGCCGGCGTGCGCTGCGTGCTGACCAAGACTGGTCTCGGTAAGCTCTCCGCCCAATTGCGCATGGCCTACGCCTGGGCCTTGCGCGAGGGATATGAAGGCGTCGTCACCATCGATGGAAACGGCAAGGACGGGGTCAAAGCGGTCGCGACCATGGTCGAAAAGCTCGAAGCGGGCTGCGACTATGTCCAAGGCTCGCGCTACCTGCCCGGCGGCGAGGCGGAGAATACCCCGCTCGAACGCACCATCGCCAACCGCCTGATCCACGCGCCACTGTTGAGCGTAGCCGGACGCCATTGGTTTCTCGACACCACCAACGGCTTCCGAGCCTATTCCGCGCGCTATTTGACGCACCCCGAGGTGCAGCCATTTCGCGGCGAATTTCAGGTCTATAACCTGCTCTTCTATCTTACAGTGCGAGCGGGCCAGCTTGGCCTAAAGGTCGATCATTGCCCGGTGATCCGGCGCTATCCTGAAAGCGGGAAAGTCCCGACCAAGATTGGCGGCCTCGCCTCCAAGTTGGCGCTGCTGGGTGAAACGGTGACAGCCGCGACAGGCGGCTACACTCCCGATAACGCAACGAAAGCGCCGAAGCTGTGGCTCTGGCCACTGCTCATAACGCTGCTGGCCTGCCTGCCGCTCTTCATGACCTCGCTTCTATCACCGGCCTATTCACCGGATTCTTGGGCGTTTTATGAGCTGAGTCAAACGGTCTTCGGCGACTTCTATCGGATCACGCATATGCGAAGTTTTGCCAGCGATGTTCCTTATTCGGCTGCCTTTCCGCCTCTATGGCCTACGCTGATCGCGGTAGCTGACGCGGCGCTTGGCACTGGCGCGCGAACGGGGCTTTATCTCGCTTTTGCGAGCTTCGTCGGCTTCGCACTGTTGTCCGAACTTATCGGGAGGCGTGCCACCGGAGCGGCGTGGTTCGGTTTGGCGGTGGCTCTCGCTTTGTTGATAGGACCAAAGATGGTCTCGATTGAATTAGCGGCAGGGCGCACGATCCCCTTGCAACTTGCGCTGTTTGCGCTGGTGGTCCTCGGCCTTCTCAAGGGCAAAGCCATGACTCTGCTGGGCGCAGTGGGCGTTGGCTTTGTCGTTGGTTTGGCCGCACTCAATCGATTTGACGCCCTGCCGCTCCCGGTTCTTATCGCCGGTTTGGTGTTGGCACTCACCCGTCGACCTGGACACGCTCTTGCGACCCTGGTGACTTCGCTGGTGACGCTTTCACCGTGGATCGCCTATTCGCTAAGCGCTTTCGGGACCGTCTTTGCGACCGACAATTCGGGCGTGGCAACCTCACTCGATCCGCAGGCCTACGTGACCGATTGGTGGCCTGCCGCTCAGCCCAGCCTAGCGGATGATCCAGCGGCTTGGTTGGTCAAGGTGTTCAGCGCCCTCCCTCGCTTTTTCTGGATCGCGGGCGGGATAGCGTTGTCGCCGCTGGGACTTGCCTTTACGACCGCTCTCGCCACGCTTGCCGGGCTTGCCTATCTCTGCGCGAAGGCCCCGCGATCCGAAGCTGCATCTTCGCCCTACCGTTCCGTTATGAAAATCGCGATCCTCTTTGCGGGCGTTACCGCGTTGCTCTTGGTGCCCCAGATCCTTACCGGATATATCGAGTACCGCTATTTCAGCGATGCCGTGTGGGCGGGTTTCTTTGCTATGGGCGGCTGGTTTGTCGCGCGCGGGATCACAGCCACGCAAAGGCAAGTCTTTGGTGCCATCGCCGCTCTGGCGCTGGCCGTCTGGATCGTACCTTTCACGCTCATCACCACGCTTGACGCCGCGCCGCTCGATATTGAGGCGTGGGATGAGTTTGAGCGGCCCGCTGATGTTGCAGCGCTCAAGGAGTGCTTCGCCGAGACACCGGACGCGCGAGTGCTCGTTATTGGAGACGACACGTTCGCGGCGAAGGCGGGCGCGCTTGGCCGCCTTTCCACGATGATGGAGCCGCGCAATATGGCGGATGGTCGACTGGGCGATGAGGGCTCACGCGCATTTCTGGAGGCGCAAAGGATCGACTACGCGTTGGTGCGAGATCCTTCCCGATTGGACTTTGCGACGAACTCGCTTGGGCTTTTTCGCACCCGCGACTGCCCCCTGCCCTTGTATCGCGCGCCCTAGCGCCGCATCACCAAAGCACCGCGTAGAGCCCAATCAGGATCGCGGTTGTCAGGACCGCCATGGAGTTGAACAGCGAGCTGGTGCCGAAGCCGATATCGGCTAACTTCACCGTCGCGCCGTCCTCAGGCGCTTGCGTCAATCGGCTCACCGCCATCGCGGCGAAAAGCGCAACGAGGAAGACGATCCAAATCCTAACGACAAAGGGCAAGTTTCCGCCCACCAAAGCGACAACGATGTTGAGCGCCAGCGATCCGATTAGCGCTGTAAACGCGCCTGCCGTGTTTGCCTTTTTGTCGAAGAAGCCAAGAAGGAAAACGACCACCACGCCCGGCGCTATGAAGCCAGTGTATTCCTGCACCGTCTGAAAGGCGCTTTCAAAGCCGCCCAAAAACGGCTGAGCGAGCGCCAGCGCCAGCACCATCGCGGCAAACGCACTGATACGGCCCACTGTGACGTAGTGCTGCTCCGGCTTGCCCGGCTGCATCGGGCGGTAAAGATCCATCGTGAAGATGGTCGAGATTGAGTTCATCATCGAAGCGAGCGAACTCACCACCGCCGCGATCAAAGCGGCGAAGACAAGGCCGCGCAGTCCCGCCGGGGCAAACGCCATCAACTCACCATAGGTACGGTCTGATTTGTCGGCCAGCGCCGCGCCATCGAGCACCCCTTGCTGCGCAAGAATGACCGCTGCGATACCGGGAATGACGACGATAAAGGGCACAAGAATCTTCAGAAACGCAGCAAAAGCCAGCCCTTTTTGCGCCTCGCCGAGGCTTTCCGCGCCCAGCGCGCGCTGGATAATGTATTGGTTGAACCCCCAATAGCTGAAATGCAGCACCCAAAGCCCGCCCAGCAGGGTCCAGATGCCAGGCAGATCGCCATAAGCGGGGTGTTCGGGCGCGAGGATCATTTCAAAGTGCCCCGGCATCTCGCCCCACAGGAAGCCCAGACCGCCAAGCGCACCTTCCGCAGGAAGAGCATCAAGCGCGAACCAGGTGATGGCCAAGCCGCCAATGATCAGGATCACCACTTGGATGATATCGGTTAGTGCCACCGCCTTGAGTCCACCATACAGCGAATAAAGCGCCGCAAACGCTGCGAGCGCGGCCATGGACGGCAGGACGCCCCAACCCGTCAGAGATTGCACCGCCAAGCCGCCAAGCCATAGGACCGTCGTCAGGTTCACCGCCGTGTAAAGCGCAACCCAGAACACGCTCATTAGGTTTTTGACGCCGCTGCCATACCGCTGCTCGAGGAATTGCGGCATCGTGTAGATGCGCCGCTTGAGGAAGATCGGAAGGAAGTATTTGGCAACGATAATCAGGACAATCGCAGCCTGCCATTCATAGGCGGCGATCGCCATGCCCACGGCAAAGCCTTGCCCGGACTGGCCGATAATCTGCTCGGCCGAAATGTTCGATGCGATCAGCGATGCGCCAATCGCCCACCACGGCAGTGCGCGCCCGGCGAGAAAGTAATCCTCAGTATCCTTTTGATGCCCTGCCGGTTCGCGGCTGACGAACAGCGCGATGCCCAACAGGGCCAACGCGTAGCCGATAATGATGACGATATCGATCGTCTCAAGTGTCATGATCCCATCCCCAAACCCAATACCTGCATCGATCTCGTCTAGCGCGAGACTGCCACGCACAAGAACGCACTCAATCACCGCTGACAAGAGCCCTTCGCGGTTTTGAGACCTCTTTTTGCAAAAATTCTTACTGATTCAGCTCAAATCCCTCCTTTCCCTTGAGGAAAAGAATGCAAATTTCTGCAAATCGATGAAAAAACCGCTCTAGCAAGCGCTGCAAAACGCGATTATAGCTACAACCTATCGGGATAGGGTCGCGTGAGGGATCGGGACATGCGCGGCGCTTAGAAGCCTCCGGTAGGGATCACGTTCATGACTGAATTTACAGCCGATCGGCTGCTTTTGTTTGGGGCCACCGGTGACTTGGCGCGGCGCAAGCTGCTTCCGTCTTTGTGCGCGCTCGACGCCGATGGCCTGCTGCCGGACAATCTCAAGATAATCGGTACGGCCCGAAGCGATCTGGATGATGCTTCGTTTCGCGACATGGCGATGAAGGCGCTGGAAGTGCATCTCCCCGAAATTCGCCATGGTGACATGGAGACATTCCTTGACCGGTTGAGCTATCAGGCGCTCGATGCAAGCACTTTGGAGGGGTTCATCGAACTTGCTGAGAAGGTTGGCACGCCTGAGCATGGCCTTGCCATCTTCCTTTCCACTGCGCCCAGCCTGTTTGGCCCGACCATCGCCGGTCTCGAACACGCCGGTCTGACCGGAGAGACGGTGCGCATCGGCCTTGAAAAACCGCTGGGCGTAGACTTGGAGTCAAGCTGCGCGATCAACGACGCGGTCGCGTCGGCCTTTCCCGAAAGCCGCATTTTCCGCATCGATCACTATTTGGGCAAAGAGACGGTCCAGAACCTGTTGGCCCTGCGTTTTGCCAATATCCTGTTCGAGCCGATCTGGAACTCCAACTACATCTCGCACGTGCAAATCACCGTGGCTGAAACAGTGGGTCTGGAAGGTCGGGTCAGTTTTTACGACGACGCGGGCGCATTGCGCGATATGGTGCAGAACCATATGCTCCAACTGCTCAGCCTTGTGGCGATGGAGCCCCCCACCAGCTTTGATGCGACGGCGGTGCGCGACGAGAAAGTGAAAGTGCTGCGCGCGCTGCGCCCAATCACCGAAGGCGAAACCGTCACCGGTCAATATCGCGCAGGGGCCATTGCGGGTCAGGCGGTGCCGGGTTACGACGAGGAACTGGGCAAGGATTCAAACACCGAGACCTTCGTCGCGATCAAGGCTCAGATCGATAACTGGCGTTGGAAGGGCGTGCCCTTTTATCTGCGCACCGGTAAACGTCTCCCCGAACGCGTGACCGAGATTGTGGTGCAATTTGAATGCGTCCCTCACTCGATTTTCGAAGGCACCGGCGCCGCGATGCAGCCCAACCGCTTGGTCATCGGCATTCAACCGGAAGAAAACATTTCCCTATCGCTGATGGCTAAAGTGCCCGGTCTGGATGAGGACGGCGTACGCCTGCGCCAGGTCCCACTCGACATAGCCATGCCCGATGCTTTCTCCGAAGCGCAGCGGCGGATCGCTTATGAACGCCTGCTTCTCGATCTTGTGAAGGGCGACCAAACGCTGTTTGTGCGGCGCGACGAGGTCGAAGCGCAGTGGAACTGGATCGACGCGATCCGCGCCGAGTGGGAGGTGCATGCAGTGACACCTAAGACCTACACATCGGGCAGTTGGGGACCGACAGCCGCGATTGCCCTGGCCGAACGCGATGGAGTGAGCTGGCATGAGTGATCTCAACGATACACTTCACCGGGTGACGCAGCGCATAATCGAGCGCTCCAAACCATCGCGCTCCGCTTATCTTGAACTGATGCAGCGCGAGGCGGATCGCAAGCCTGAGCACAAGGATGTCGCCTGTTCGAACCTGGCCCACGCCTTCGCAGGTGCGCTGGAAGATCAGGCGACCATGAAAGCGGGCAAGACGCCCAATATTGGCATCGTCTCTGCTTATAACGACATGCTCTCTGCTCATCAGCCCTATGGTCGGTACCCCGACCGTATGAAGATCTACGCCCGCGAAGTCCGCGCCACGGCGCAGGTCGCGGGCGGCACTCCAGCGATGTGCGATGGGGTGACGCAGGGCGAAGACGGGATGGAGCTTTCGCTTTTCAGCCGCGACAATATCGCGATGGCGACGGGCGTGGCGCTCAGCCACCAGATGTACGATGCGGTCGCCTGCCTTGGCATTTGCGACAAGATCGTGCCGGGCCTGTTGATGGGGGCCTTGCGGTTCGGTCACCTGCCGACAGTGTTTGTGCCTTCAGGTCCAATGCCCTCGGGCATCTCGAACAAGCAGAAACAGGAAACGCGGCAGAAACACGCGGCCGGCGAAGTGGACCGCGCAGAGCTGCTCGAAAGCGAGCTTGGCAGCTATCACTCGCCCGGCACCTGCACGTTCTATGGCACCGCCAACTCCAATCAGATGATGATGGAAATGATGGGCCTGCATGTGCCTGGCGCCGCATTCGTTCAGCCGGGCTCCAAACTGCGTCAGTCTCTCGATCGCGCGGCGGTGCATCGTTTGGCGGAGTTGTCTGGCACGACTGAGCGGACACTTGCACAGGTTGTCGATGAGAAGGCCATCGTAAACGCGATTGTCGGCCTGCTCGCCACCGGCGGATCGACCAACCACGCGATCCATATCCCGGCCATGGCGCGCGCCGCCGGGATTATCGTCGATTGGTCGGACATGTCCGAACTCTCCAGCGTCGTTCCGCTGATCGCTCGGGTCTATCCCAACGGAACGGGCGACGTGAACCAGTTCCACGCGGCCGGCGGTATGGGCCTTGTAATCAACGAGCTGCTCGAAGCCGGCCTGGCGCATGGCGATATTCTGACAGTTTGGGACGAAGGCTTCGAAGCCTATCGCTCAGAACCGGTCGAAGACGCGGACAAGAATATGCACTGGCAACGCGTCAGCCTGAGCCGCAATCCGGAAATGCTGAGCACCGTTGATGCACCCTTCCATAAGGATGGCGGAATGAAGCTGGTCGAAGGCAATCTTGGCCGCGCGATCTTCAAGACCTCCGCCGTGCCCGAGGATCGCCTAACCGTCGAAGCGCCCTGCCGAGTGTTCGAAACGCAGGAAGCGGTGAAAGAAGCGTTTAAAAACCGCGAGCTTGATCGCGATGTCGTGGTCGTTGTCCGTTTCCAAGGCCCACGCGCCAACGGCATGCCCGAACTCCACGCGCTGACCCCCACGCTTGGCCTGTTACAGGATCGCGGGCATGAAGTTGCATTGGTCACCGATGGCCGAATGTCGGGGGCAAGCGGCAAGGTTCCCGCCGCGATCCATGTGACGCCTGAGGCGCTGGGCGGTGGGCCGCTCGCTTCGCTGCAAGACGGTGACATGGTGCGTGTATGCGCGCGGACCGGCGCATTGCTGACCGACGCTGACCTTTCCACCCGCTCCCCTGCCCCCGATCCTAAGGTCGAGTGGGGCGTGGGCCGCGAGATGTTCCGCCTGATGCAAGCACAGGCCGACGGCGCGGAGAAAGGCGCATCCGCCATGCTGGCGAGCGCGGGTCTATGAGCGCTGCTCGCCAAGTGGCTGTCGCCGATATTGGCGGCACACACGCGCGCTTTGCCATCGCGGAGGTCGAGGGCCACGCTGTGCGTTCGCTCGATTGTATGATGAAGCTGCGCGCCGCGGATCACCCTTCCCTGCAAACCGCATGGGAGCATTACCGCCGCGAATGCGGGCGCGACCTGCCCAGCGACGGCGCTTTTGCAGTGGCCGGACCAGTGGGTGGCGACGTCCTGTACTTCACCAATTCGAGTTGGATGCTGCGCCCCGCGCAGGTGTCGGATAAGCTGGGCTTGGAGCGCTTCACACTGGTCAACGACTTCGGCGCCGTGTGCCATTCGGTTGACCAAATGAGCGCGGACGAGATGGCGCACATTTGCGGGCCGGACACTGGCTTGCCGGACCAAGGCCCGATCACCGTAATCGGCCCGGGCACAGGCCTGGGCGTCGCTTACGTTACCCGCACGCCCAATGGTTCCTTCGTCCATGAAACCGAGGGCGGGCACATCGACTTTGCCCCGCTGGACGAGGTCGAGGATCGTATCCTCCATCGCCTGCGCAAAATGCACCGCCGCGTTTCATTGGAGCGCGTCGTCGCGGGCAAAGGGTTGCAATCTATCTACAGCGTCCTGTGCGAGATCGAAGGGGACGAACCTAAGCAGCTGGACGACCGCGATCTATGGGCCTTGGCGCTCAGCGGCGCGGACCCGGTCGCGAACGCGGCGTTGGATCGCTATTGCCTTTGCCTAGGGTCATCGGCGGGCGACTTTGTTCTCGCGCATGGCGCCAAGGCTATCGTCATCGCGGGTGGCCTGGGCCAGCGTATCGGCGAGCGCCTCAACACATCCGGCTTTCGCGAGCGTATGGTTTTTAAGGGCCGTTTCTCTAGCCTCCTCGAAAGCATCCCAGCCTACCGCGCGTTGCAAGCCGAACCCGGCTTAATGGGCGCGGCTGTCGCCTTTGCCAAGGAGCACCCATAGTTTGAGCGATATCGGAAGTCTCATGCGCACCGCGCCGGTTATTCCTGTGCTGATTATCGAGGAACTGAAACACGCCAAGCCGATGGCTGAAGCGTTGGTCGAAGGCGGTCTGCGCGTGCTCGAAGTCACTTTGCGCACCCCTTGTGCGCTCGACGCCATCGCGGCGATGCGCGAGGTCGAAGGTGCGATTGTAGGTGCAGGAACGGTCGTCAACACGCACACACTCAAGCTCGCCATGAATGCGGGCAGCGAGTTTATCGTGTCGCCAGGCCTGACCGATACTCTGGGCCGCGCGGCTATTGATGTAGGCGTACCGTTCCTGCCCGGGGTCGCAAACGCGGGCGACATCATGCGCGGCATGGATTTGGGTCTGTCGCACTTTAAATTCTTCCCGGCTGAGGCTTCGGGCGGCCTTAAAGCTCTGAAGGCGATTACCGGCCCCTTTGGAGAAGCGCGCTTTTGTCCAACCGGAGGTGTGACGCAGGTCAGCGCGCCGGATTGGCTCGCGCTTGATCCCGTGCTGTGCGTGGGCGGAAGCTGGATCGTGCCAAAAGGGCAGCTCAACACCGACGCGATCACCCGCAACGCGAAGGCCGCTAGCGCGCTGGCTAGCTAAATGGAGCAGGCCCCGAGGCACTTTCTGATATTAGGCGCTGCGATCGCTCTATCCGCCTGCTCACAAACCGCTCCTATACCCTCGATCGAACCCGATTGGGTCGCGATAGAAGGCGGGTGTTTCACTCTGGGCGAAAAACCGCGTTACATCGAGGAGGGCCCGCCGACACCCGTTTGTGTCGAGCCATTTGAGATAGCCCGCACCGAAGTGACCAACGCGCAGTTTGCTGCCTTTGTCGAGGCCACAGGCTACGAAACGCGGGCCGAACGCGGATGGGGCGCCAACGAGGCGGGTGGTCCGGGGATGGAGCAAGCGCCGGGTTCGGCCGTGTTCACCGGTCCCACTGGCGGCCCGGTGCGCAGCATGAGCTGGTGGCAGATGATCGAAGGCGCGAACTGGCGCAATCCGACCGGCGCGGGCAGCGATATCGAAGGGCGCGACAACGAACCCGTGGTCCACATCACCCGCGAAGACGCCGAGGCCTATGCGTTGTGGGCTGGCGGTCGCTTGCCGACTGAGGCCGAGTGGGAGTTTGCCGCAAGGGCCGCTCCCGACGGACAAGTCTCGCCGTGGTCGGACGTCGATTATGTCGGAACGACGGACAAGGCGAACACGTGGCAAGGCGTCTTTCCGGTGCGCAATATGGGCAAGGATGGGTTCGAAGGCGTGGCGCCTGTCGCCTCGTTCCCCGCCAACGCCTTTGGCCTCTACGACATGATCGGCAATGTCTGGGAATGGACTGCCACGCCCTACGCGCCAACCCACGCGGAACGAGACATCACCATCGCGGGAGAGCGCGGCTTTGATCCGGGGCAGCCCGGCGCGGCGGTGGGTGCGATCAAGGGCGGGTCATATTTGTGCGCGGACAATTATTGCGCGCGATTCCGCCCTGCGGCGCGGCAAGCACAAGACCTCAGCTTTGGAACCTCGCACATAGGCTTTCGCATCGTACGTGACGTTGGAGAATAGGATGCTCAACCGCCGAACTATGACCCTGTCGACCCTTGGCGCTGGACTTATGTTGAGCCTGTCCGGCGGCGCTCGTGCAGCGGACAGGGGACGCTTCCTCGAGTACCGTGACCTTGCCGTGCCCGGCCTGCCCGACCAGCGTCTCACCATATGGCTCCCGCCCGGTTACGACACGGGCACCACCCGCTACCGCGTCCTATACATGCACGATGCGCAGAACCTATTTGATCCCGCGCTTTCGAACTTCAACAAGGTCTGGGCGGCCGACAAAGCCATGATGGCGCATGCGGCAAAGCGGGGCGAGGAACCGTGGATCATCATCGGCCTCTGGTCACCAGGTGCGGACCGTTACCGGCAATATATGCCCAAGCCCGCCTATGATGCCGCAAGCCCGGATCTGCGCAGGCGAATGGACGCGTTTGGCAATGGTAAGTCGATTGTCAGCGACCATTATATCGGCTGGATCGCAAACACGCTGAAGCCTTGGGTGGATATGGTGTTTCGTACTCAATCAGCCCGCGACGACACAGCGATCATCGGATCGAGCATGGGTGGGCTCATCAGCCTCTTCGCCTTCCTCGAACACCCCGAGACCTTTGGCCGCGCGGGCTGCGTCAGCACGCATTGGCCCGGCACCAACCCCACCAGCGTCGATGGCGTCGACACCGAGATGCTGCGCATCTGGACCGATATGATCGAAGGCGGCCTTGGCGCACCGGATGGCCGCAAGCTTTGGTTCGACCATGGCGATGCGACGCTCGATGCTTTCTACCCGCCCTATCAGGACGTGATCGACGCGACGATTGGCAGCACCGACTGGGTCAAGGGAACCCACTGGGAAAGCCGCTTCTACCCCGGCGCAGAACATGAAGAGAACGCCTGGGCTCGGCGACTTCCCGGTGTGTTCGATTGGGTGCTCGGCTAGGGTCAGGAACCCTAGGACCTACTTCGCGATAAAGCGCACCGCCAAGCCGCCTGAAGACGCGAGCTTCGCCGTCATCGTCTGGCCGCCAGTGACCTCAACTTCCTCAATCACAATGTCGTAGGGGTTGTGGTCCCAGTGCGCGTGCGGGCCGTCGCGATAGACTTGCGCGGTGTAGCTCTTGCCGTCCTCAAGGAAACTGAGCGGGATCGAAAGCTCGCGCTCCTCCTCATCAGTGACCGCGCCCAGGAACCACTCGCCCCCGGCCCTTCCCTGGCGCGCGATAGCGACGTATTCGCCCACCTCTCCCGCGACCGCGACGCTCTCTTCCCAGTCGGCCTCAACGTCCTTGATGAACTGGAACGGACCGGGAAGCGCCTCGTAATTCTCCGGCAGATCCGCCGCCATTTGCAGCGGCGAATACAGCACGACGTAAAGCGCCAACTGCTTCGCCAAGGTCGTCTGCGGACGGTTATCCGCCCCGCCACGCTGCATATCCTCGCGCAGTGGCGGCTTCTCATTGGGGCGAAGGTCAAAGATGCCCGGCGTGTAGTCCATCGGACCCGACAACATGCGCGTGAACGCCAGGATCGAGATGTGATCGGTCGGATTGGGCGGCGTGCCCCACGCGTTGAACTCCATGCCGCGCGCGCCCTCGCGGCTCATCCAATTGGGATAGCTGCGGCGAAGCCCGGTGTCCTTCACCGGCTCGTGCGCGTTGATCGAAATCTTCCGCTTGGCCGCCGCTTCAACCACGCGCAGGTGGTGGCCGACCATGAACTGGCTGTCGTGCCATTCATATTGGCGCACGCCATTTTCATCGATCCGCACAATATCGCCCGCATCGGCGACATAGCCGGTCTTCACCTCGCGAATGCCGTGCTTTTGATAGAGGTCGAACCCGGCCTCCATCTGCGCTTCGTAATTGGCGACGTTGCCGCTGGTTTCGTGGTGGCCGATCAGTCGCACACCGCGATCGGCGGCGTATTGGCTCAACATGGGCAGATCAAAATCGGGATAGGTTTCGGTAAAGCTGAAAAGCTCCCCGTTGTTGAACCAATCGCCGTCCCAGCCGGTGTTCCAGCCTTCGACCAACACGCCCTTAAAGCCGTGCTTCGCGGCGAAATCGATGTGTCGCATCACATCCTTGTTGTTCGCGCCATGAATGCCATCGTTGCCCCAAGTGCGATCGCGAATATGCATCTCCCACCACACGCCGACATATTTGCCCGGCTCCACCCAGGAGACATCGCCGAGCTTATTCGGCTCGTTGAGGTTTAAGATGATATCGGAGTTGATGAGGCCCACCGCGTCGTTGGCGATCTGGATCGTGCGCCACGGTGTCTTAAAGCCCGCCTTGGTGTGGACCTTGATCCCGTCCGAACCGGCGCGCAATTGCGCTTCGAAGCTGCCGGGGCGCGTCGCGAGCAGCGACATGGCCGAAAAGTCGACCAAAGCGGCTTCGTGGATTGAGACATGAACACCGTTTTGCTTGCGGAAGGTAACGGGCGTGTGCGCGTCGTCGACGGTGCCGGCTGGGCCCTTGCGATAGATGTATTCGTAGCGGTTGAACTGGCGGCTTGGCGTCCACCACGCGTCGGCCTTGTCACCGATGGTGAACTGGGTCAGCTCATCGGTGATAGCGAGCGGCCCTTGGAACGCCGCTTGCTCAGGCAGTTCGTAGCGAAAGCCGACGCCTGTATCGAAGACACGGAAATGCGCGAGGATCCGGCGCTCGGGTCCCTTGGTCGCGTTGATCGTGACCGTCAGGCCATTGTGCTCATCGCGCACCATCCGCCGCTCACCCCAGGGTTGCTCCCACGTCATCGCGCGAGTTGAGCGCTCAATGTCTGTGATCTCTAGATCGCGCTCAAAGCCGTGATGGTCCTTGAACAGCATCCCAAGTCGCGACTCGCCAATCGCCGGTTTGCCATCCTTGGTAACGGTGAAAGTGACCGCCCCGCTCGCGTCGCTAATTGCGACTTCTATGGTGCCATCGGGTGAGCTGACCGTGTGCGTTTCGGCTCTTAGAGGCGCCATCGCGCCCAAAACCATCGCTACAATTGCTAAGACACGTCCTGCGAAACGCATTGATCCCTCTCCCAGTCTAGCGGCGCGCGCTTCGTGGCGAACGCCAATTTTTGCAAAAATTTGCAATCTCTCTCTCTCAAACTCCTTGATAGCATAGATTTGCGGCTTTTCTTCAAGGCATTTTTCTGCAAATCTTTGCAATATTCACCAGCAGAGTGAATCGTGGAGGGGATCAGTCATGGCACGTAAAGGCCTGTTTTCGGCATCAAGCGCGTGTGCGCTTACCTTGGCGCTGGCCGCGTGCGGTGGAGGCGGCGGGTCGACGACGACGCCCACCGCTGGCCCCATTGGTGGCGGAGCCACACCCACACCGACCATCACCACCGCCACCCTGCCCGCTGGAGAGAACACAAGCTTTGCCGACCGCACGGCGGCGCTTGGATTTGGACACAGCTTTGGCTTTTCTGATGGCCTGAACGTCATGGTAGCCCAATTCGCGGGCGGAGCGGCCACGGGCGATATTGACGGCGACGGCGACTTAGACATCTTTATCGCGCGCGGCGATCTAGGCCCCAACCTGCTCTATATCAACGAAGGCGGGACCTTTGTGGAAAGCGCCTCTACGGCGGGTGTGGCCTTTACGCTCGGTTCAGCCACGACTTCAGATTCGGGTGTGAAAACGGCAGCCAACGCGCCCGCCAATGGCCGCCATTCCGGCCCGGTCTTTGGCGATCTCGACGGGGATGGCGACCTCGACCTGCTGCTCGGCGGGCTAGAGGGCGGCCCGACCATGGTCTTCGCCAACGATGGCCGCGGGGCCTTCACCAACGTCAGCGCGGGCTCAGGATTTGATCTCGCGACAGCCGATCAAACCATCTCCGTCGCGCTGGGCGATTACGATGGCGACGGCGATCTCGACGCGTTGATGGCGCATTGGGGCACGCCGCGCGATCCCACTCTGCCCGGAGAGACCGAGACCCTTTGGCGCAACGACAGCACGCCGGGCAATATCGTCTTCACGCCAGCAAGCGTCACGAGCGGTGTCGCCGGTCTGCTCAATTTCGACCTGCCTCAGGGCGTGCTTGGCCCCAACTTCGACTACACCTTCGCGCCGGGATTTGCCGATATCGACGGCGACCGCGACCTCGACATCCTGATGGTCAGCGATTTCCGCGGCTCCAAAGTGCTGGTGAACCAAGGCAACGGCACCTTCACCAGCGCGAACTTCGCGCCTGACGACGAAAACGGCATGGGTGCTGCGATTGGCGATTTCGACAACGATGGCGATTTTGACTGGTTCGTTTCCTCGATCAACGGCAACCGCCTGTTTGAAAATCTGAGCGCGGCGAATTTTCAGCGCAACGCGGCTTCTGGCGTAGAACCGGGCGGTTGGGGTTGGGGATCGTGCTTTGCCGATTTCAATGGCGATGGCTGGCTCGATATCTACCAGACCAATGGCTGGGAGGCGGGCAAGGATCCGTCTGCCTCAAACTACGTCAACGACGTGACGCGGCTTTGGATGAACGCAGGCGATGGCACCTTTGCCGACGCTGCCGAAGCCTCCACAATCGCCGAAACCGACCAAGGACGCGGCGTTCTGTGCGACGATTTTGACGGCGACGGCGATGTCGACGCGGTGCTGTTAACCGCCGAGCCAACCGACGCGATCTATTTCTGGGAGAACCAGCTGTCAGGCGCCAACACCATCAAGGTGCGCCTGCGCGGAAAGGCGCCCAACACCTTTGCTGTGGGCGCGATTGTCGAGCTGAGCATCGCCGATACGGTTCAGACCCGGATGGTGTCGGTCAACTCCAACTTCACCTCGCACAATTCGACCGAGCAAGTCTTTGGCATGGGTCCCAACACGCAAGGCGGCCTGAGGGTCGTGTGGCCCGATGGGACCGAAACGATCCAGCCAGACGTGCAAGCGGGCGAAACGCTGGTGATCGAACAACCTTAGGTTGGGACAGCCTTAGGTTGGGACAGCCTTAAACGGGCTCAGTTGGCGGTGAAAATTCGGTAGCCCCAAGCCGGCAAATCAAGCTCGCTCGCCTCGCCCCATTCCCATTCTTCGCCGGACATCGTGTCCGCAAAGCGGCCATGGTGACGCTCGGTCTCGAAGGTGACGGAATGCGCGCGCGGTGAAAGGTTGAAGACCCCGAACACGCGTTCGCTGCCCTGCCCCCGCACAAAGCTCAGCACATCGTCGCTTGCGCTGTTTGGCACCTCAACCATGGGCGCGCCGTGCTTGCCGTTCCACAACACAGGCTCAAACTTTTTGAGCGCGACTAGCTTTCAGAACAGCGGGTCATACTGCCCCTCTTTCCACTCGATCTCATCCTTCTCGAAAAAGGCGAGTTGGCGGTCGAGATCGGCTTCTTGCCCATTATAGATCAGGGGTATGCCCGGCCCCACAAAACTCAGCGCGATCGCGGTTTCGTAGGCGGGGCCATAGATCTCTGAAGCCACCCCATCCCACGAGTTTTGATCGTGGTTGTCGGTGTAGACCATGCGATAGGCGGCGTGCGGCCAGGTCGTCTTCTGCCCGGCGTAATAGCCGCGCATTGCGCCCGCTCCGCTGCCTTCGGCGACAAGTTTCTGCATCGCCTCTTTCCAGCCCCAGGCGTACGTCGCGTTGAAGGCGCGCGCGTGCAAATCGCGGGTCTGCCATTCGGCGAGCATGAAGACCGGCTTGATCGCTTCGAGTTCAGCGCGCGCGGTCTCCCAGAAGTCGAGCGGGACATAGCCCGCGACATCCGCGCGATAGCCGTCGACATCAAATTCGCGCACCCAATAGGTGAGGCTGCCGGTCATGTATTCGCGAAGGCCTGCTTTCGAATAGTCGAAATCGACCACATCGCTCCAATCGGTGCCTTCGGGCGGCATCATGTCACCCTCTGGTGTCTTTGTGTACCATTCTGGATGCGTGTCCACATGTGGATTGTCCCAGGCTGAATGGTTGGCAACCCAGTCAAGGATGACCTTCAGGCCAAGCTCGTGCGCGGTGTCGACAAAGGCGCGAAACTCGTCTTCGGTGCCCAAATCCGGGTTCACCGCGCGGTAGTCCTTCACCGCGTAGGGGCTGCCCATCGATCCCTTGCGTTGCACTTCGCCAATCGGGTGGATCGGCATCAGCCATATGATTTCCACGCCCATTTCAGCGAGGCGCGGTAATTGCTCCTTAGCGGCCTTGAACGTCCCTTCAGCGGTAAACTGGCGGGTGTTCATCTGGTAAATCGTCGAGTCCGCCGACCATGCCGGCGCGGCAACTTCGACATAGGGTTCGGGTTCGTAGCTGGAATATTGCGTCGACTCCTCTGCGCATCCGGACAGAACCACCGCACCCGCCAGCGTCAATAAACCCAACCTCATTGCGAAGCCTCCTTCAAGCTCGCCTGACGCTCAACAGTCGCCGCCGTACCGTCGGTCACAAAGAACGTCGCCAACGCCGCCAGCGCAAACGAGGTCGCCGCAATCGCCATCGCGTAGATCGGCGCGCCCTCGAAAAAGGTGTTGAGCAGGAATCCCAAAAGCGTCGCCGCGATCAGCTGCGGCACAACGATAAAGATATTAAAGATGCCCATATAGATGCCCATTTTCTTGGCAGGCACACTTCCAGCGAGGATCGCGTAGGGAAGCGAGACGATCGAAGCCCAGGCAATTCCTACACCCACCATCGGCAGCCACAAAAGCGACGGGTCCTTGATCAGAAGCATCGCCGCAAAACCCACAGCGCCAATAGCAAGATTAAGCGCGTGCAAGCGGCAACGGTCCATCTTCGCCGCGATGATCACAAAGCCAAGCGCAGCGGCCGCGGCCACCCCGTTGCGGACCGATCCTAGCAAGCTCCACCAATCGGCGGCGTCCTGATAGCCTTGCGTCACAGGGTCCGGCGATCCGAAGTGAAACTCCGCCACCGCCGGGGTGCCGTAGATCCACATCGCAAACATCGCGAACCAACTGAAGAATTGCACCACGGCCAACTGGCGCATCGTCTTGGGCATGGCGAACAGGTCGTTGACGACCTCCATAAATCCGTTTTCGTCCTTGCCGCTGGACCGCATTTGACCCGCGATCAGTTGGACCAAGCCAAAGGTCGCGATCAGCGCGGCGAGGACGTACAGCTCTTTCGCAATTTCAATCCCGCCGAGGAAAACGGGCTTGGGCTCCCCTCGCCCGAGCATGACAAGCGTGGCGAATACAACGCTGACAACAACCCATCCGAGGCCGCCTATGTTGAACTGAGCGGCGCTGCGTTGCACGGTGTCTGTATCAACCGGCTCGGTTCCGAGAGCCTCGTGGCGCGCGGCCTCGAAGCCGGCAATATCCTCGGGGCTGTATTCCTTGGTGCTAAACACGGTCCAGCACACCGCCGCGAACAAGGCTGCGCCGCCGATATAGAACGCCCATTGCACCGTCTCCGGGATATCACCCTCGGGCGCGACGTTGCTGAGCCCCATCCAGTTGGTCATCACCCAGGGCAAAGCGCCCGCAATGACTGCGCCCACGCCTATAAAGAAGCTCTGCGTCGCGTAGCCTTTGGTACGCTGCCGATCGGGCAGATTGTCACCAACAAAGGCGCGAAACGGCTCCATTGTGACGTTGAGCGAGGCGTCCATGATCCACAGCATGCCCGCCGCGACCCATAAGGTGGGCGAATTGGGCATCATGAACAGCGCAATCGTCGCGAGCAGCGCCCCGATGAGAAAATACGGGCGACGACGCCCAAAACGGCCCCCGACACTGACCCATGTGTTGTCAGACAAGTGCCCGATGATCGGCTGAACCAACAGGCCCGTCATAGGCGCGGCAATCCAAAGGATCGCCAGTTCATCGACTTGAGCGCCAAGGGTCTGGAAAATCCGGCTGACATTGCCGTTTTGCAGGTCAAAGCCGATCTGGATCCCAAGGAAGCCAAAGCTCATGTTCCAGATCTGCGCCGCGTTCATCGCAGGCTTGCGCCCCGAACCGCTCGCGCCAGCTGCGCCGGCCACTGCCTCAGTCATTGTAGTTCTTCCCTCTCCCAACCCCGTGCGATCGCTTATGTGGCGATCTGTTTAGGGCCCACGTCACCTTAACGTCCCGCACAGGCGTGGCCATGCGCATCGCGGCGACATGCACAGTGTGGCGCGAATGCAAAATTTTGCAAGAATCTTCCGAAAAATTGTGTAGAGCGACGAGGTCGAAACGAAATTAGCCTGCTTATCCTACTCTATTATCACGTAATAATTTGAAAAATGCGCCGAAAGAACAGGCGACACAAGGGTTTGCAAAATTTGGTCGAGGATGGCATTTGGGGTGCTGGGAGGAAAATATGAAACGAATCTGGCTTGCAGGGCTTTTGGCCCTAAGCAGCGCGCTAACCACTGGTTGCGTGGATGAGAGCGTCGCCGCGACCGACTCGCCCCTGCGTGATCGTCCTGCTGAGGATGAAATTATCTATTTCGTCCTGCCGGATCGCTTCGAAAACGCGAAAACTGAAAACGACACAGGCGGCCTTGAAGGCAGCCCGCTCGACCATGGATTCGACCCGACCAACAAGGGCTTTTACCAAGGCGGCGATCTCGCCGGGCTCACCAGCCAACTCGACTATATCGAAGGCCTCGGCGTCACCGCGATCTGGTTCGCGCCCGTCTTCGAGAACAAGCCGGTTCAGGGGGCAGGCGGTGTGGTGAGCGCAGGCTATCACGGATATTGGGTGACCGATTTCACGCGGATCGATCCGCACTTTGGTACCAATGAGGAATTCAAGACCTTTATCGACGCCGCGCACGAACGCGGGATGAAGGTCTACATGGATATCATCACCAACCACACCGCCGACGTGATCCGTTACGAAGAGGGCGAGGCGACCGGCTATGTCTATCGCAGCAAGGGCGACTTCCCCTATTCGCGCAAAGGCGGCCTTGATGGCGCAGCGATCAATGAAGGTTTCATGGGTGATGAGGTCCTGACCGAAGAGAATTTCGAGAATCTGACCGACACGTCCTACGCCTACACGCCCTATGTCCCGGACGACGAGCGCGATGTAAAAGCGCCCGCCTGGCTCAACGACCCGATCTATTACCACAATCGCGGCGACACGACCTTCCGCGAAGAAAGCAGCCGCTTCGGCGATTTCGTGGGACTTGATGACCTGTTCACCGAACATCCGCGCGTGCTCGCCGGCATGATCGAGATTTACGGAGACTGGATCCGCAAAACCGGCGTTGACGGCTTCCGCATCGACACCGCGCGCCACGTCAATCCCGAATTCTGGCAGACCTTTGTTCCCGCCATGGAGGAAATCGCGCGCGAAGAGGGCATCCCCAACTTCCATATCTTTGGCGAAGTGTACCGCGACGGATCGGACAACGGGTACATCGCGCAATACACCCGCCGCGATACGCTGCCCACCGTGCTCGATTTCGCTCTTCAGGCGGCGATGGTTGAAACGCTCGGAGAGAAGAAGGGCACCTTCGTTCTTGCCGAACTGTTCCATGGCGATGTGCTGTACGAAGGCGGCGAAGCGGCGGCGCTGACCATGCCGACCTTCCTTGGCAACCACGATGTGGGACGCTTCACGACCTTCCTGCGCAACAAAATCCCCGGCATTCCGCAAGACGAATTGCTGCAGCGCACGAAGCTCGCCAACGCGATTTTGCTGACCGTGCGCGGCTCGCCCACAGTCTATTATGGTTCGGAGCAAGGCTTTGTCGGCGACGGCAACGATCAGGCCGCGCGCGAACCCCTGTTTGCGAGCGTCACCGATAGCTACAACGATAACAACCTTATCGGGACCGACGCGACGACCGCGGATCGCAACTTTGACACAGAGCATCCGCTGTATCAGCTGATCGCCGAACTATCGGCGGTGCGCAAAGCCAATCCGGCGCTACGCCGGGGATTGCAGAACACGCGCGCCTATCGCGATGAACCGGGCATCCTGGCCATCACCCGGCGTGATCCGGAGAGCGGACAGGTCGTGCTGCTGGCCTTCAACACGTCGATGGACGCAATTACCGAAAATGTGCCGGTCGACTACGCTTCGCGCACGATCAACACTCTGGCGGGGACCTGTCCGGCGGCGGTTGCCGCGCCGGGTTCGGTTACGGTGACCTTGCCAGCACTGGGCTTTGCGGTATGCGAGCTCGTCAGCGACAGCCAGGCCGATTGATCATGAACAAGTTCAGCTCAACCACCGAGCTTCAACGCCGAACCGCCGCCCATTCCGAACGGGGCGAATGGTGGCGCGGTGCGGTGATCTATCAGATCTATCCACGCAGCTTTCGCGATACGAACGCCGATGGCGTGGGCGATCTGAAAGGCATTCTGGAAGGGCTGGACTACATTGCCTCCCTCGGCGTGGACGGGATCTGGATCTCGCCTTTCTTCACCTCGCCGATGAAGGATTTTGGCTACGATATCGCCGATTATTGCGGCATCGATCCGATCTTTGGGGACTTTGAAGACTTTGACGCAATCATCGCACGGGCCCACCAACTGAGCCTCAAAGTGCTGGTCGATCAGGTCTATTCGCACACGTCGGACCAGCATCCCTGGTTTTCCGAAAGCCGCCGCGACAAGACCAATCCCAAGGCGGACTGGTATGTGTGGGCCGACCCCAAACCCGATGGTTCGCCGCCATCAAACTGGCAATCGGTCTTTGGCGGATCGTCCTGGCAGTGGGATGGCCCGCGTCGGCAATATTACCTGCATAACTTCCTGACCGAACAGCCCGATCTCAACGTGCATAACCCAGAGGTGCAAGACGCCATCCTGAAGGTCACACGCTTTTGGTTGGATCGCGGCGTCGATGGCTTCCGCTTGGACGCGCTCAACTTCTCGATGCACGATCCTGAATTGCGCGATAACCCGCCGAGCCACGCGCCGGTGGAGACTGTCACGCGTCCCTTCGACATGCAGATCAAAAGGTTCAATCAGAGCCACGCGGATATTCCAGCGTTTCTCGAACGCATTCGGGCGGTGATGGATGAATATCCGGGCCGCTTCACAGTGGCCGAAGTGGGCGGGCCGACCCCGCTTGAGGAAATGAAGGCGTTCACCGACGGCGACAGGCGGTTGAACTCAGCTTACAATTTCGACTTCCTTTATGCGCCCCAATTGACGGCGGATCGGGTGAAGGCGTCGCTCGCTAATTGGCCCGATGAGCCGGGCGAAGGCTGGCCATCGTGGGCGTTTTCGAACCACGACGCGCCGCGCTTTACAACGCGATGGGCGGGTTCGACGGGGATTGAGCACACCGCCCGCTTGGGGATGCTCTTGCTGCTGTCGCTGCGCGGCAACCCGATCATCTATCAAGGCGAGGAACTGGGCCTACCGCAAGGCCACGTGCCGTTTGAAGATTTGCAAGACCCCGAAGCGATCGCCAACTGGCCGCACACTCTGGGCCGCGACGGCGCGCGCACGCCAATGCCGTGGAGCGCTTCAGCACCGCAAGCGGGCTTTTCCACCGCCAACGCTACTTGGCTCAAGGTCGATCCAGCGCACGCCGATCTGGCGATTGAAGAGCAATGGTGCGAAGCTGGCTCGATGGTGGACTACACACGCCACCTGCTGGCGTTACGAAGCACCCTGCCCGCCTTAGTCTCGGGTTCAAGCGAGCTGCTCGACACGCCCACCGAGATTATTGCCTTCATTCGCCGATTGAATGGTGAAGCGGTCCTAAGTGCGTTTAATCTCAGCGAAGACGAGGTCCAATGGAGCCCTCCGGCCGAATTTGCCAGCGGCGTAGTGGTTGCCAATGAACGCGCAGGCGAGCAGAGAGGACCGATAGTTTCGGTTCTGGCGCCCCGTTCGGGCTACTGGGCCATTAGGGGGTAAGCGTAGCCGGTTATGGATGCAGCCGACGTAAGGTCGAAGAAGAACGCGCGGCTTGAAGATATTGCGCGCGAGGCGGGGGTGTCGATCTCGACCGTGTCGCGCGCTCTCAATGATAGCCCGGCTGTCAAACGCCGGACGAAGCAAGAAATCTGGCGCATAGCGCGCGCGCATGACTACGACTTCCGCAGCCATATGCCCAACGGTCCGGTCGGCGCGGATGCGACGATCGCGGTCATCGTCCCCGCGCCACAAGCGCGCGAAACTCGTGTGTCGGACCCGTTCTTCCTCGAATTACTCGCCGGCATTACCGAGGCCGCGCGCGATCGCAAAGTCGATTTGGTAGTAAGCCACATCTTCCCGCGCACCGCGGAAGACATCGAATTTGCGATGACGACGAGCCGCGCGACCGGCATGATTTTTATTGGGCAAAGCTCTTTGCACGAAGCCTTCAACCGGCTGTCTTCGGGCGATGATCGCTTCGTCGTCTGGGGCGCGGACTTCAACGACGCGGAATATTGCACCGTCGGATCGGACAACGTGGCGGGCGGACGGCGCGCAACCTCGCACCTGCTGCGCCTTGGCCGCAAGCGGGTGCTGTTCCTGGGCGACACCGAAGCGCCCGAGGCCGAACAGCGTTTTCGTGGATACAAACTGGCGCTAGAACAAGCGAATGCGCCATTTGATCAAGACTTCGCCGTCTCGGCGCAGTTCGATGTCCAATCGGGCGAAGCCGCGACTCGCGCGGCGATTGAGCGCGGCGTCGAGTTCGACGCGGTGTTCGCCGCAAGTGACCTAATCGCCATCGGCGCGATGCGCGCACTCAATCTGAGCGGTCGCAAAGTGCCCAATGACGTTTCGGTTGTGGGCTACGACAATATTCCGTCTGCGCGTCTCGTGACCCCGCGTCTAACCACCATTGAGCAGGACACCAATCTGGCGGGCCGCATGCTCGTCTCCAAACTGATCGACGCAAAGGGCGGGAAAGCCATGTCCGAAAGGCTTGAAACCAGCCTGCTGATACGGGACAGTTGCGGCGGTTGATATGACGGACAGTTTTGGCCCCCTCAAAAGCATCGTCATCGTCGGTGGCGGCAGCGCTGGCTGGATGACAGCGGCCGCCTTGGCCGACGCGGTAGCGGGTGACTGCCAGATCACGCTGATCGAAAGCGAAGCGATTGGCACGGTCGGCGTGGGCGAAGCCACCATCCCGCCGATCCGCACCTTCAATCAACGCCTTGGCATCGATGAAGCCACCTTCGTCAAGGAAACGGCGGGATCGTACAAGCTGGGCATCCAGTTCGTGGACTGGACGAGGCTAGGGCACAGCTACTTCCACCCGTTCGGCCAATACGGCGCGGAATTCGATAAGGTCCCCTTCTACCATTACTGGATGCGAGAGCATCTGGAGGGCCGGACGCAAGGGCCGATCGATGAATATTCGATGTGCTGGGCCATGGCGAAAGCGGGCAAATTCGCCCATCCCGAAATGGACCGGCGCAAAATACAGTCGACCTTTGACTACGCCTATCACTTTGACGCCGGGCTCTACGCCGCCTTCCTGCGAAAATTCGCCGAAACACGAGGTGTTGCGCGCGTTGAAGGCCTGATCGAAGATGTCGCTCTGCGCGCTGAAGACGGCTTTATCGAAAGCGTGACGCTGAAAGACGGCCAGACCATTTCCGGCGATCTCTTCGTCGATTGCAGCGGCTTTCGCGGGCTCCTGATCGAAGGCGCGTTGGAAGCGGGCTACGAGAATTGGCAGAAATGGCTGCCGTGTGACCGTGCGGTCGCGGTGCCGTGCGCCAAGGGGGCCGAGATTACGCCCTACACCCGCTCCACTGCAAAGGAAGCGGGATGGCAGTGGCGCATCCCGCTTCAGCATCGCACCGGCAACGGATACGTTCATTGCAGCGACTTTGTCAGCGAACAGGACGCGGCCGACACGCTGATGGGATCGCTGGACGGGGAGGCTCAAGCTGATCCGCGTTTCCTGCGTTTCGCCACCGGTCGCCGAAAGAAATTCTGGGATAAGAACTGCGTTGCCATCGGGCTATCCGCCGGGTTTATGGAGCCGCTGGAATCGACCAGCCTGCACCTTATCCAATACGGTATCCTGCGCCTGATCGCGCTGCTGCCGGACAGCGAGATGTCGCCGCTGCTCGCGCACGAATACAACCGGCAAACGGGCGATGAATACGCCCGCATCCGTGACTTTCTGATCCTGCATTATAAGGCCACCGAACGCCGCGACAGCGAGCTGTGGCGGTACTGCGCGGACATGGAGATACCGGACAGCCTGCAATACAAGATCGATCATTTCCGCAATTACGGGATGATCGTTTCTGACGAACGCGAATTGTTCGCCAACCCCAGCTGGATCGCGGTCTATCTGGGACAGGGCATCACGCCCAGGCGCGCGCCCGCGATCACTCAGATGCGCGGCCAAGTGCCCGTGTCGCAAAGGCTTGGACAAGTGGCCGACGCCATGCGCAGCGCGGTCGCGGAAATGCCCGCGCACGCCGATTTCCTCGCGCGTCACTGCCCCTCGCCGCTCGCGGCTTAATCCAGAACACTTTTGGCATTTGCGCGGGCAAGCCGCGCGCCTGCGACGCTTTGCGCGCCCAAATAGGAGAAGGGCCCGCCAGCTTGCGCCGGCGAGCCCTTCTAGAGGAGTGCGACCCTCTGAGAGAGCTTAGAAGTTCTTACGGATCGTGAAGTTGAACGTCCGGCCATAGATCTCATGACGGCTCGGGAAGGTGCCAACTTGCTGGCCGCCCGGTCCGAACAGATCGTTTTGCGTGACGAACGGTTCGTTGCCCAGATTGAACGCTTCGACCAGAATGCCGAGGCCTTTGAGCGGGCCGCTTTCGTTCTGGAAGGTGTAGCCGATCTGCGCGTCGACAATCATTTCGTCTTGCGCATCCGCACCGCTGAGCGATCCATCGAAGTTCTGAACCTCGGACAGGAAGCCGCTGCGATAACGCGCCGCGATCTTCGCACGGAAACCGTTCTTTTCGTAGAACAGGTCGCCGGACCACGTTTCATCCGAGTAACCAGGGATTGGGAGCGAATCCATATTCTGGTCTTCGACTTCAGCGTCTGCGTAGGTGTAGCTGAAAAAGCCGCCGAACCCTTCGAGCGCCGGGACGAAATCACCAAAGCTAAGGCGGACGGTGCCTTCAATACCGGTGATCGTGCCGTCGGCAAAGTTGACCGGACCGCTGAACACACCTGTCGCAAGCTCAGGCGAAGTGGTCAGAATATCGCCAAACCCGGCGTTCTGGATCGGCTGAGTCAGATCAACCAGCTCGTTAAAGTCGATAATCCAGTCCGACAGATCCTTGTGGAAACCGGCGATGATGATCGCCGACCCACGCGAGAAATACTTCTCGAACGATACGTCGAAAGAAAGCGATTCATACGGCTGCAGGAACGGGTTACCACCGCTCAGGTTGAAGCAGACGAGGTTGGGCGGGCTGAACCCGATCACGGTGTCAGGGAACTGATCCCCATCCGTATCCGCGCAGCTCAGCGGGTTGAAGTTGATGTTCTGGTTCGCCGCCATCTGATCAAGGCGCGCGCGCGTGATCGTTTTGGCTGCGGCCAGACGGATGAACGTGTCATCCGCAACTTCGAAGCTGAGGTTCATGCTCGGCAGCCAGTCATCGTAGTCAGTCTCAACCGTGTTGGTGAAACCGCCGCCGATGGTGCCGGTCGAGGATTGCTGCGTGTCCGCGTAACGCAGGCCGATATTGCCGCGCACGGGGACGGAGCCCAAGTCGCCATCAATGTTGGCCTGGATGTAGAAGTTGTGAACCTGCTCATCCACGACCCATTCGGTGTCAAAGGTGGCCTTCTCAACCACATAGGTGCCGTCGGTCAGGAAGCTCGACGGATCGTAGGCTAGGATGTTCTGGCCAAGGCCGCCGGTATCGGTCGATCCGACAATCGAACCCGTCGGTACAGCCAACGCGCCGTCGACGAACAGACCCGAAGGACGCAGGAACGCTTCGTTGGAATCGAAGTCCTTCTCGCGATCCGTGTACAGCCAGCCGACCACGATGGAGTCGAGGAAGCCGCCGTCAAACTGCCAGCCAAGCTCAGCGCGAAGCTGGTGCAGCTCATCGTTGATTTCCGGCTCTTTGATGAAGCCAACCTGGCCCCAGCCACCCGGATCGGTCAGCAGCACGTTGGCCGGATCGGTGTAGTCAAGCAGGCCGTCGATCGAATACTCGCCGTTTTCCGGGAAGTTGAACGTCAACGTGTCCTGTGCGCCCGAACGCGCGCGGCCGGTGCCGGCGTAGGATTCGTAGTCGATGTCATCGCGGTCCAGCGTTGAATAGCCGTAATCGACCATCACGCTGAGGTTGTCGGTGACCTGCCAATCGGCGTTGGCGCCGATAGCGAAGATTTCGCTTTCGCTGCCTTCGGTGTCGGTACGAAGGATCGGAACGACGGCCGAATAGGTCGCGCTGTCCGCGAACGGGCCAGAACCCTGCGCGCCTTCGAATTGAGCGCCCGACCACGAAGCGATCGGCGTTTCCGTACCACGGAAAATACCGGCGTCCTTGGTGTCGGTGTAGAACGTGTCGACCATGAACGAGAAATCGTCGCTCGGCTCGAATTGAAGCGAACCCGCAACCGAGGTGCGCTCAAATTCACGGCTCACCGCGCCCTGACGCGGGTTGTCCGCCGGGTAGATCAGGCCGTTTTCGTCCGTCGCCACCTGGAACTGGTTGGTCTTCAGCTCACGCGAAATCGTCTGCTGCGGGTTGCGCTGCGAGGTGATGCCGAGCGACCAGCCAAGTGTACCGGCGTCGTTTTGATCGACGTAGGACGCGAAAAGGCGGTAGCCATCATCCGGGAAATCCGGGTTGCGCTGACCTGCGTCGTTGACGCTGTACGTGGCCGAGGCGCTGATCTTGCGCTGATTGCTGTCAAGCGGACGCACGGTGCGCAGATCGACCGCACCGGCGATACCGATGGCAGCGAGGCGCGCGTCGCCCGTCTTGTAGACCACGCCCTGACCGATCAGCTCGGACGGGAATTGGTCAAACTCAATCCCGCGGTTGTTACCCGCCGACACCACTTCGCGACCGTTGAGCAGCGCAAGCGAAAAGTCGGGGCCAAGACCACGAATAGAAATCTGTTGCGAACGGCCACGCACACGTTGCGCGGTGACACCCGGCAGACGCGCCAGTGAGTCGGCGATCGAAAGATCGGGCAACTGACCCAAATCTTCCGCCGAAATCACTTCCACGATCGATGTCGCATCGCGTTTCGCGGTCAGCGCGCTTTCAATAGCGCTGCGAAGACCGGTGACGACAATAACATCTTCGCCTTCGTCTTCGGTGATCTGTTCCTGAGTTTCGTTTTCTTGTGCGGCGAGCGGCGATCCCGCTGCCATTAGAGCCAAGCCCGTCGCTGCTCCACACAGCAGACGCACGTTAGCCGAGGTACGCTTAAGTCCCATTAGATTTTACCTCCCCTGCGCAACACGTTTTTCCGCGTGTTTGCATATTTTTTCATAACGAGAAAAAGCGGGCACGTAAATCACCAATTCAAAAGATAGCCACAAATTTCCACCCAGGCATTTTTCCCGTTTTTTCTGATAGTTACAGGCCATTGAAAGAGCTAAGGCATTCCTCGAGGCATCCGAATGAATGAAAAGGGTGACCTTCCGGCAACATTTTTGGTGGCGACGGCAGCAATCGAAGACTCAGGAGCAAAGACGCCACTACAGATCACAAGATAGACATTTTTGTATATTCCTATCAGACATTTAACTGGATGGAATTGGCATGGTGCCGAGCATTTGATAGCCTTTGACCCGAACCCAAGAGGAAAGGCACTCGTGCAATCTGAGATGCAAAACTGGGAAATTTCGATGTTAGGTGCGCAATTGGCCGATTCCCAAGGGGAGAAGCACACCTCGTTATCGGTGTGCGACTTTTTGGCACATCCGCAGACAGCGCTTGAATTTGCATCTTTGCAAAAATTTGCAAAAATCACTCCACAGTATCCCGGCGTGCGCGCCGCGCTGCCTCGAAGTGTTTGCGACGCTTGGCTAGAAACTCTGTCCCCTCGCCTGGATGCCGCCTTCACTGCGCCACCAAAAGGCTGGCGGATCGAAGCGTGGTTTTCGATTGTAACCACTCCAGCCGAACAACTCATTCCGATGCAGCGATTCCCGCATGTGGACGGCACCGATCCCGATCAGATCGCCATGATGCTCTATCTGCACGGCACCGGTCATGGTGGCACCGGTTTCTTCCGGCATCGCAGCACCGGCTTTGAAGAGCTGACCGAGGCGAACTTTCCCGCCTACCGCGCCACTTTGGAAAAAGATGTTCGGGAGGGAGGACTCCCCCCGGCGGCATACACGACCGATGGCGCTCCGTATTATGAGCGCGTTTGTGCGAGCGAGGGGCGGTTTAACGAAGCGATCTTCTATCGCGGAAATCGGCTGCATTCGGGGATTATCGCCGGCGACGAGGCGCTATCACCAGACCCGCTCAAAGGGCGCTTGACGATCAACGCCTTTTTCCGGCCAATACGATAAACGATCCTTGAGGGGCTTTTGGGATTTGCAATGACTGACACAACACCGCGAAAGCTCGTTATTGTAGGCGGAGGAACCGCCGGCTGGATCACAGCCGCTGCGTTCTCTCGCCTGCTGGGACGCGCGCTGGATATTGAGTTGGTGGAATCCGACGCCATTGGCACCGTCGGCGTAGGCGAAGCAACGATCCCGCAGATCATTCGTCTCAACACCATTCTGGGCCTGGACGAATATGACTTCGTCAAACGCACCAATGGCACATTCAAGCTCGGCATCGAATTTGTCGATTGGGGGCGCAAGGGCACCAGCTATCTGCACACCTTTGGCGATGCCGGCATGAGCCTTGCGGGCGTGCCGTTCCACCAGCTTTGGAAGCGCGCGAGCGATGCGGGGCACCAAGGCGACCTGTGGCAATATTCGCTGCACAGGCTCGCGGCCGATCACGCCAAATTCGGCAAGCTCGACCGTGTGGGCAACACCGCGATGACCGGGCTAGCCTACGCCTACCACTTCGATGCGGGCCTCTACGCCAAGTATCTGCGCAGCTTTGCCGAAGCGAACGGCGTCACCCGCACCGAAGGGATTGTCCAATCCATCGCGCGCGATGGCGAAAGCGGCGATCTGACCTCCATCACGCTCGACAATGGGAAGGTGATTGAAGGCGATTTCTTCATCGACTGCACCGGCTTTCGCGCGCTTTTGCTCGGCCAGGAATTGGGCGTCGACTACATCGACTGGTCGAAATGGCTGCCCTGCAACAGCGCGCAGGCCGTGCCGAGCGAACGTTTGCCCACGCTCGTCCCCTACACCCGCGCCACGGCGAAGGACGCGGGCTGGCAATGGCGCATCCCGCTGCAACACCGGACCGGCAACGGCCATGTCTATTGCAGCGACTTTATCTCCGACGACGAAGCGGGCGAGACCCTTCTGGCCGGGCTCGACACTAAACCGCTCGCCGATCCGCGCCCGATCCGCTTCACCACCGGGCGGCGCGAGCAATTCTGGTCGCACAATTGCGCGGCTATCGGGCTGTCCTCCGGCTTCCTTGAGCCGTTGGAATCCACCAGCATCCATCTGATCCAGTCGCATGTCAGCCGGTTGATCCAGCTCTTCCCGTCCAGCGCCAACGCCGAAACCGAGCGCGCCGAATACAACGCCCGCTGCGCCGCTGAATTTGACCAGATCCGCGATTTCCTCGTGCTGCACTACCACCAGACGAGCCGCGAGGATTCCGAATTCTGGCGTTACTGCAAGAATATGGACGTGCCCGAAAGCGTGAAGCACAAACAGGACCTGTTCGCATCATCAGGCCGCGTGGGCCGCGATGCGGATGACCTGTTCCGCGAGGCAAGCTGGGTCCAAGTTATGCTGGGGCAAGGGCTCGAACCTGCAGGCTTTGACCCGATGGCGAATACGGTGAGCGATGAGCAGCTCGGCGAGTTTCTGGGCGGCGTGCGTTCGCTGATTGAGCGCGCGGTTGGCACCCTACCCACCCACGAACAGTTCCTGGCGAAGCACTGTTCGGCGGCGGAGGCGGCTTAATCTTCTGGATTGGGCGCTCGATAGGCGCCAAGTTGGGCGTCAAGATGCCGGGCGAGCGCGAACAGCGCCGCTTCCGCTCCGGCTGGGCCGACGATCTGGACACCGATGGGTAGACCTTCGGCGCTCCACCCCGCCGGGATGCTGATCGCGGGTAGCCCGGCGATGTTGGCCAGACAGGTGAAGTCCGCCTGCGCGGCGGGCTCTGGATCGGCGTGAGCAAAGGCGGTGTTGGGCACGGTTGGCATGATCAGGAAGCCGCAATCGGCGATGATCGTGCGCACCGCGTGGCTTGTTTCGGCAAGGATCGCGTGGTCGTCGGCCAAGTCGGAAACGGACCGCTTGGGACCATAGGTGAACAGCTTGGCCAAATGATCCGACATCGAAACGCCGCGAAGGTGCTCGGCCATCTCCTTGGAAACCTGAATAAACCCGGCAAAACGAATGCGGCTTTGCTTGTGCGATAGCGCCACAGGCACCGGATCACTGGGCAGCGCGTCGATCGCGGCGTTGAACGCATCGGCGATGTCAGGGACGACCTCCACGCCATGCTCGGTCAGCAACGCGCCGGTGCCTTCTATGAGGTCATCGCCGAAACCGGATATCGTTCGCGCCGCCAGCTCCAGCGTGTCGAGATCGCGCGCCAGCGGGCCGATAGCATCGAGCGTCAGGTCAGCTGGCTCAAGACCCTCTTGGCTCACGCTCGCGGTCGCTGGTTTGAAACCATAGACCCCGCAATGCGCCGCCGGAATTCGGACCGATCCCATCGTGTCGGTGCCCAGCGCAATATCGCACAGGCCCGCTGCAACTGCCGCGCCCGAGCCACCCGAAGAACCGCCAGGAGAGTGACCGATCCGATGCGGGTTATGCGTTGGACCGAAATGCGGATTGTCGGTCTTCGCGCCCAGCGCGCCCTCTTCCATATTGAGCACGCCAATGATCGCTGCACCCGCCTGCCGCAGCAGCGCCACTGTATCGGCGTCGCGGTCGGCCATGCGACCTTCGAACGCTTCGAGCCCCGCGTGCCACGGCATATTCTCAACCGCAATATTGCCTTTGACGCCCACCGTCAGGCCGGTGAGCGGCCCTTCCCCGAACGCCGCATCACGATCGATATCGGTGAAAGCGTTGAGCGGTTCGTTGGCCGCCTCGATGGCGTCGAAGTCTATGTCATTGGCGTCGATCATGGGGACTAGCTTACACCTTCCGCTCGTCAATCAAACGCAAAGGCTTTTGGCGGGTATCGATCTCGGTCGCCTTGGCCGTATCGCCTTCGCCGACCAGCACGATATCAACCTCAACGCCCAGCCCTTGCTTGAGCGTTTCGGCGAGCGCGGCTTGGTCCGTCCCCCCCCGGCTTTCCAACGTGACCGTCATATGATCCTTCTGCGCTTCGTCGCGGCGCAGGTGGCAGACATACTCACCGGTTAGGTCCGGGCGGTTCTCAATGATAGCGCCGATGGCGTGCGGGAAGACATTGATGCCCCGCAGCTTGACCATATTGTCGCTACGGCCCTTGAAGCCCGCGATACGCTTGAAAGTGATCTCTCCGCGCCCGTCCAATTCGTGCGTGATGTCATGCGTGTTGAAGCGGATTATGGCGTCGATGGCGCTCATCGCGTCCACTCGCTAAGCATGTCTTCGATCGCCTCGGGGTCATCTCCCTCTAAGGCGAGAGAAACGGCGCGGTCCGCTTCGGCGACGCTTAGTGCCCCCCAGCGCGCGAGGCTCTGCATCTTGGCAATGATGCGGTCCCCATCGACCGGGCGCTCAGGATCACCCAGCGTGTCAACCAGTTCAAACCCATTCACACGCGCGCCGAAGTGCGCCGGATAACGCGCTGTGATTGCCGGATCTTCCGAAACAGTCACCTGCGCGCGCAAAGGCGCGAGCGCGGAGATGGTTTCCGGCGTAAAGTCCTCCGCGTCCGCTTCGCGTCCATCCGCCACCACCGCCACCGCGTGCTGGAGCGAGAATTTGGCTTCGAGTTCAGTCTTGGGATCAGGTCGGTCGCAGAAGGTCAGCGCGTCGGCGAAAGTCTCGACTGTAAACGGCGCTTGCAGCTTGCCCGCCTTGCGCAGTTCCATCGCCGCATCAATCGCGGGGTGGGCATGACGGCAGGCGGCGAAGGGTTTGAAACTGACGGTCTCGATCAGCCAGCCATCCCCGTTCGAACCCAGCTCTCCGGGCTCTTCCACCATCGCGGCAAAAAGACCCTGCGGTCCTTCGAGGATACCCGCTGGTCCGGAGGCTCCCACTTTGGCGTGATGCGCCGCCTCGCAGCCGGTGCGCACCGCGTGAGCGATATGCCATTGCTTGGTCAGCACGTCGTCATGACGCATGTGCCAAAGCCCACCTGCGACCGAACCCGCATTACCCAAAGCGTGGATATAGGTTTGTTCGCCAAAGCCAAAAAGCGAACCCTTTGCCGCCGCCGCTCCAAACCCGCCCATCGTCGCGGTCGGATGCCAGCGCGCGTAATGGTGTGCATCAAACGCCGCGCCGATGGCAATCATAGCTTCGTAACCGCGCAGAGCGGCGTCGAGCACTTCGTCCATTTCTGAGCCCCAAGAGCTGAAGGCCGCAGGCCAAACGACCGGTCCGGGGTGCAACAGCGACGTGCGATGAACATCGTCCATCTCCAACACGTTGCCCAGATACGCGCTGCGCTCCCAGCCCTCGGCGGAAACGACCGCCGCAACCTTCGCCGCTTCGCTGCCCCGCGCCCCGGCGACGCATGCAAGCCAATCAAGAAGGTGGAGACGCGCGCGAGACCGCTCGCTTTTCCCGATAGGACGCGCTAAAGTCTGGACAAATTTGGCAAGCAGTGGCTCGGTCACAAGATACCCCCACGCGCACTTGCCGATCGATGGATTTGGGATTGGCGACGCAGCCGGAAAACAAGGCGGGCAATGCGCCCAAAAAGGGAGCTCGCACGCCGCGCTACTTGCGGCTGGCGGGAGAATTGCGCGATGCCATCCTGACGGGCGCGTTCGCCGATGGGAAGCCGTTTCCAACCGAAACCGCCCTGTGCACCAAATACGATGTCAGCCGCTTCACCGTTCGCGAGGCCTTGCGCCGACTGGAGGTCGAAGGTCTGATCGAACGGAGTCGCGGATCGGGCACCACGGTGCAACCCGCGGCGGCGCGCGGCGGCGCTTTGCACCAGCCGCTCTCCAATGTCGGCGAGTTGCTGCAATACGCGCGCGGGAGCGAGGTGACCTACGCTTTGCAGGAAACCGCCGCGCTTCCCAGAGAGATTGCCGAACAGATCGGATCGCCTACCCAAGGCGATTGGTCTCGTTTTCAGGGAGTCCGGCACCATTCGGGCGAGACCCTGCCGCTGGCGGTGACCGACGCGTACTTTCACGAAAGCTTGAGGGACGCCGTTGATCAATTGGACCTTAGCGCCGGAACTCTGTTCAATCAGATCGAAGCGCTGGCGGGCGTCAAAGTCGGCAAAGTCACGCAAGACATTCAGGCGATCCCTGCGGACGCCGATATGGCCCAAGCTTTGAAGATTGACGAAGGCGCGCCAATGCTTCGGATCTTGCGCTGCTATTTCAACGCCAAGGGTAAAGTCTTCGAGATTTCGGTCAGTCACCACGCCGGCGATCGTTTCGCCTATTCGATGCATATCGATGTGGATGTCTGACGCCCAACGCATCTAACCGTTCTCACCTTTTGCGGGCACGGGACCGGGCTGCCATTCTTCTCCGACAAAGCGGATCGCAGGCGCGATATGGCGACCTCCGCCGGGCGCTTCGACGATCAGGCCGCGTTCGGCGATATGGGGTTCGTCGAAGGCTTCTCGGAAATCGAGTACGGGTGAGAAGGCCACGTCCTTTTCCGCAAACCAGTCCACCCACTCATCGCGGGTTTTGGTGGCGAAGGTATCGCGCAGAAAGGCGATCAATTCGCCCTGCTCGCCCGCCGGGGCTTCGGCGAGCGGCAGCAAGTCCAACCGGTCGAGCGCGGTGAGAAGATTCCTCGCAAACTTGATCTCGCGGCCGCCCAACGCAACGTGGCCACCATCGCTGGTCGTGTAGACCTGATAAAAGCCAGCGCCACCCAGCGATCGCTGAGAGGACGAAACCGGGCTTGGTCCACCCGAAATCGCGCTTCCCGCTGTGTGCGCGCACCAGGGCAACAAACTGTCGAACATAGCACAGTCGATGTAAGCGCCCTCGCCGGTTCGGTCGCGTCCCACAAGGGCCATCAGAACCGCCGATAGCGCGGTGAGACCGGCCGCGAGATCGGCGCTGGGGGCGCCGGGTACCACTGGGGTTCTATCCTGCCCATCGTTGACCGCCAGAAAACCTGCAAGCGCCTGCACCGCCATATCGTGCGCTGGGTGATGCGCCAAAGCGCCGTCCTGTCCGAATGCGCTGATCGAGCAATAGATGATGTCGCTCTTGATCGCTTTGACCGCGTCGAAGTCAAAGCCCAGTCGCTTCATCACGCCGGGGCGGAAGCCTTCGACAAAGATATCCGCGCTGGCGATCAGGTCACGCAGCGCGGCTTTCCCGTCCTCCGATTTGAGGTCGAGGACGACGCTCTGCTTGCCCCGGTTGAGGTTTGCGAACCACACCGAGTGTTCCGCATCACCATAGGTATCGAACGGTGCCTGATCGCGCGCCGGATCCCCGGCTGCGGGTTCAACCTTGATCACCTCAGCGCCCTGGTCGGCCATCATGACCGTCATCATCGGACCCGGCAGAAACTGCGACAGGTCGACCACTCGAACGCCGGTTAGCTTGCCCATTTTTGCCTTCCCCTTCCCTTGGAACTTGAAGCCTAGATCACGCCAGATTTGCGCAGATCCGCAACGCTCGCTTCGTCATATCCAAGATCGCCGAGAATGGCATCGCTATCCGCACCCAGAAGCGGGGCCGCGCGATTGGGAAGGCGCTCACCATCGAATTTGAACGGGTTGGCCAGAATGTTGAGATCGGCTTTGTCGGGATGCTCAACGGTGTCGCGCATCCCGATGGTCTCCAGCCACGGATTGTCGAGCGCATCTCCCAACTCGTAAACCGGCGCAACCGGCACAAAGCCGGCCTGCAGATCCTTCCAATGCGCCATGGGCTGGGTCTTAAACTCTTCGTCGAGCAGTTTGGTGAGCGCGTCGCGGTTGGCGAGACGATCGGCGTTGGTGGCGAAGCGCGGATCGTCTTTCAGATCGTCGCGGCCCATACGGGTGACCAGAAAGTCCCAGAACTTGGGCAATTGGCACATCACGAACATCCAGCCGTCCTTGGCTTTGAACATTTGGCTGGGCGTGGCAGTGGGATGCGCGCTGCGCGGGGTGCGGGCCGTTTTGTCCCCGTGGTTCATGTACCAAAGCGCGGGATAGCTCGTCTGATGGACCGCCGCCGAAAGCAAATCGGTGTCGACATCGCGGCCCTTGCGGGTGCGCTGCGCGTCCACCAGCGCGCCAAGAAGGCCGATGCAGAAGATCGTACCGGTGATGAAATCGACCATGGAGAGCCCCATGCGCTGGGGATCGCCAACCGGTTCGCCGGCTATTGTGCAAAAGCCCGCCTCGGCCTGCATCAGATAATCGTATCCTGGCCACTTGGTACCCTCGTTATCACGGCCATAGGCCGACAAATGCGCGCAGATGATGGCGATGTTGGTCTTTTTGAGCGAAGCGTAGTCTAGGCCCAAGCCGCCATATTCCTGACCGATCGTCGCGCCAAACAGGCCCATCTCGGCCATCTGGTGGACCAATTTCTCTGGCCAGATATCACCATGATCATGCTCTTTGATCACCGGGATCACGTCGCGTTCAAGCCAGCGATCGATAGTGTCCATGAACGCCTGTTCGTCTTCGGGGGAGATCGAACGGATCTGGTCGTCGAGATTTGCGGCTGTGGCCATGATGGTAGTCCCTTACCGGTGAATTGGAGTGAATTGAGAGGGGGTTTTAGTCGTCGAGCCCGCCAAAGCCACGTTTCCACACAAGCACGGTGCGCTTGTAATGGCGGACGATGTCGCCGTGTTGGTTCTTGGCAATGGTCTTGAAGGTGACGATGCCCTGTTCCGGGCGGCTCTTGCTCTCACGCTTTTCGAGCACTTCGTTCTCGCAATAAAGCGTATCGCCCACGAAGAGCGGCTTCGTCATGCGCACTTCGTCCCAGCCCAGATTGGCAATCGCCTTGCCGCTCGTGTCCGACACGCTCATGCCGGTCATCAGCGCGATGGTGAACGGGCTGACGACCAGAGGTTTGCCAAATTGGGTGTCCTTGGACAGCTCATAATCAAAGTGCGCGGGGTGCGTGTTCATCGTGAGCAGCGTGAACCACACATTGTCCGCGTCCGTGATCGTGCGTCCGGGGCGGTGCTCGTAGATGTGGCCTTCTTCGAAATCCTCGAAATAGCGCCCCTGCACCTCACGGAAACGCCCCGGTGCGACTTCAATAACTCCATCACGCATGTCGATGCGTCTCCTCAGTTTCCGGCGCGTGCGAGCACGGCCTTGTACTTCTTCACAAACGGCGCTTCGAGCATTTTGCCCTTAAATCGGATCGCGCGCTCGCCGCCTGCTTTGGACGCTTCAAGCGCCTCGCGCGCTTCGGCGATCTCTGCTTCGGTCGGAGAGAACGCCGCGTTGGCGTGCGGCACCTGACACGGGTGGATCACCGCCATGCACGGAAAGCCCAGTGCAGCGGCGCGGGAGCATTCGGCGGCAAAGCCATCCTCGTCATCGAGATGGATGTATGGCACATCAATCGCTGGTTTACCGGCTTGTGCGCAGGCGAGAACCATGGCGTGGCGCGCGCCCAAAAGCGGGTCCCAAGCCAGTTCAACGCCCAACTCGCTGGAGAAGTCCGCGCCGCCCAACATCAACGCCGAATCCTTTGCGTGGCTCACGATTTCAAGCGCATGGCGAAGCCCGCGCGGCGTCTCGACCAGTGGGACCAGATCGGGGCACCGATCACCCATCACGCCCGCGATGACATCAAGCTCAGCCGCGGTTTCGACCATCGGTACCATCAGCACTTCGGGAAGAGTCTCAGCGTCACCCAGCGCCGCCAGATCGCGCCCGGCATCACCAAGGCGCTTGCCGTTCCGGGCTCCATGTCCGTCAAAAGGCAGGCGGAAGCCGAAGGGTTGGACAAAGTCTTCGAAGCCGCCGGATTCGAATGGCGCATGAGCGGATGCTCGCTGTGCTTTTACGCGGGCGGCGAAGGCTTTCCCGAAGGTTCACGCGTCATCTCCAGCACCAACCGCAATTTTGAAGGGCGCCAAGGCCCCGGAATCCGCACGCATATCGCTTCGCCTGAAACGGTCGTGGCGAGCGCGATTGCCGGGGTGATTGCGGACCCGCGCGAATTGGGTCGTGAGGAGAACGCCACATGACCGCCTTCTCCCAACCCCTAACCGGCATCGCCGCGCCGCCGAACCCGGATCGCCTCGCCGATAATGTCGACACTGACGCGATCATTCCCAGCCGCGAAATGCGCACCACGGGGCGCACGGGTCTGGCGGACGGCTTGTTCGCGCCGTGGCGTTACCTCAACGCGGATGCGCACGAAGAAAACCCGGACTTCGTTCTCAACCAAGCGCCCTACCGCGCGTGCACCATATTGGTGGCGGGCTCCAATTTCGGCTGCGGATCGAGCCGCGAACACGCGGTCTGGGCGCTGGCGAAATGGGGCATCCGCGCGGTCATTGCTGAAAGCTTCGCGCCGATCTTTCAGGGCCATTGCATCCGCAATTTCATCCTTCCGGTGACGCTCTTTCGCGAAGCCTGCGAAACACTCGGCGGGCAGGAAACAAACGTTGATCTAGCGGCCCAGACGGTCACCTGCGGCGCGGACACCCACCGCTTCACCATCGATCCCGAAGCCAAGCAAATGCTGACTGAAGGGCTCGACGCGATTGATCTCACCTTGACCCAAGCCGATGCGATCCAAGGCTGGATCGGCGCTGATAAAACGGCCCGCCCCTTGATTTACCTTGGGGATGCGGCGTGATCGCTTTCCTACTCCGCACCGGACGAGGCATAGTGCCCCATCGGCTCATCGCGTCACCGGCAAGAAAGGTCACGGAAATGAAAAGTGACACACTCAGCGAGCAATCGCGCTTCAAAGCGTTGAATACGAAGAGCAATTCCCCTCGACCAACTTTTGCAAAGACCCCCATTGCGTGGTCCATGGAGGGACACCGATGACCGCCCAAGCCATCCTCGTCTCAGAGGTCGGGCCGCGCGACGGCCTGCAATCGATCGACCGCGTCATGCCGCTGGACGCCAAGAAGCGCTGGATAGCCGCCGAAGCGGCGGCGGGCGTCAAGGAGATCGAAGTGGGCAGCTTCGTCCCGCCGAAACTGCTGCCGCAAATGGCCGACACCGCCGAGCTGGTCGCCTTCGCGAAAGGGATTGAGGGACTGACGGTGGTCACGCTCGTCCCCAACGCCAAGGGCGCGCAGTTCGCCGCCGATGCGGGCGTCGATGGCATGAGCATCCCCTTCTCGATGAGCGAGACGCATTCGATCAAGAACGTGCGCAAGGATCACCCCGCCATGATCGAGGAGATCCGCGCAGCCGCGACCATCGCGCGCGATCACGGCATCCACTTCGCCGTTGGGCTCTCGACCGCGTTTGGCTGCCCGATGGAAGGCGCGGTGGCCGAAGATCAGGTGGTGCGCTTGGCCGAGCAGGCCGCCGAAGCGGGGGCGATGGAGTTCAGCCTGTCCGACACCACGGGCTACGCCGACCCCGCGCAGGTGCGCCGCCTGACGCGCAGGTGAAGGCGGCGGTCGGTGATAACATGCTGACCACGCTGCATCTGCACAACACGCGTGGGCTGGGCCTCGCCAACGTGGTCGCGGGGTTGGAGGAAGGGATCACCACCTTCGACGCTTCGCTTAGAGGGCTGGGCGGATGCCCCTTTGCGCCGGGCGCGAGCGTTATCGACGTGACCGGCGGCATGTTCGGCGTCATCGGCATCCTCGCCGCGCTTGAAGAACGCCATCGGACCGGCAAGGGGCAGAAGGTCCTCGCCAGCCTGTTCGAGACCACGATCTACCTCGTCGGCCAGCACATGGCGCAATACGCGGTCTCCGGATCGCCCGCCGCGCCCATGCCAGCGCGCGTCTCCGCCTGGGCGATCTACGACGTGTTCGAGACCAAAGACGATCCGGTCTTCATCGGTGTGGTGACGGACGCCTTGTGGGAGAAGTTCTGCAAGCTGTTTGGGCTTGATGACCTGTGGGCGGACGAAAGCCTGCGCGAGAACAACGCCCGCGTCGACGCGCGCGAGCGCATCCTGCCCGAGATCCGCGCGATGATCGCCGAGTTCACGGCCGAAGAGGTGATCGCCAAACTCGACGGCAGCGGCCTCCCCTTTGCACCGATTGGCAAACCGCAGGACATGTTTGACGATCCGCACTTGGCCGAGGGCGGACTGGAGGATGTAACGTTGGACAACGGTACGCAGGTGCGCCTTCCGACCGTGCCGCTGGAGATGGGCGGCAAGCGGGTCGGATCGCCGCAGGAACTGCCCACGCCGGGCAAGGATGCCCGCAAAGTGCTCGCGGATCTGGGCTATGACGCGGATAGGATTGAGGCGCTGCTGTCGGCAGGCGCTGTGGGAGAAAGCGAATGAGGGATTGGAGTAAGCGTCTCGCCGCGCTGGCGTTGGCCATCGCAACAAGCGGATGCGTGATTGCGGTCGACAACGACGCGCCGGTGCGCACCGTGTCAAGCGAGCCCACGGCTGCCGGTGTCGATGCCCCGAAGGATCGCCTGCCCACCGATGTGCGCCGTTCGACCATCATCGTGCGCAGCATCGAGAACTCGTTGAAGCTCTATCGCGATGTGATCGGATTGGAGGTGAACTACGACACAACCGTCACCACGTCGGGCGTGGCGCTCCCCGCGGGCGAACCGGGCGCGACCGCGCGGCTGGTGCTGCTCAATTCGAACGATCCGTGGATCGGCTGGGTGGGCCTGATGGAGTGGGTCGATCCGGTGATTCCGGCGGAGGACTACCCAAACGAATGGGTCCGGGCGATGTCGTCATAGTGCTCAACACCGACGATGTCGAAGGACGCTGCGAGGCGGCCAAGTCGGTGCCCGGTGTGACCTTCACCGCTGAACCGCGTTTGCAGGTCTATCCGGGTCGAGACGGCGGGCCCGACATCCGCGTGATGGGGTGCAACTTCTTCGACCCTGATGGTATCCTGATAGAGCTCAACCAGATCCTGAACTGAGCCCTTACTGGCGCTCTAGATAACGAAGTCGATCGGTTGCGGCAGCTTGCTGCGGTTGGTGATCATGCGCCCGTGCAGCGTCTGGATTTGCCGGCTGCCAGTTTTGACGAACAGAAACGGCAGGAGCCCGTGGAGGATACAGGCCAGACCACCCAGGATCATACGCGCGCCAAAACCAGTCGCGTGAAGAAGATGCTCGAAATAGGTTTCACCCACAGAGGCGGGGTGTTCCTGAAACAGTTTCGTTGGTGATGGTAGCGGCATGAATATCCTCATTCCTTGGGATGCGATGGGATTCTAACACCACCAGATCAGGAAAACCTCCCAATTTCACTACCATTACCGAAGATGACGCTATAAGAATTCGATCCATGAAGACTTCAACAGAACTGGATTCTAAAGACTGGGCGATCCTTCGCTTGATCCAGCGTGACGCGACCCTTTCGCTTCAGGCGATTGCCGAGGCGGTCGGGCTGTCCGCAAACCCTTGCTGGCGGCGGATCAAGCGGATGGAGGAAAGCGGGATTATCGCGCGGCGCGTTGCGCTGCTTGATCCGGCCAAAGTAGGCGTTGCCACCTGCGTCTTCGTCACCATCCACACGCGCCGCCATGACGCCGAATGGCTCGAGGCGTTTCACGCCGCCATCGATGGAATTGATGAGATCATGGAATGCCACCGTATGGCGGGCGATGTCGACTATCTGCTCAAACTACGGGTCGAGGATATCGCCGGCTATGACCGCTTCTATCAGCGATTGATCCGCCGTGTGCCGGATATCGCCGATGTCACCGCCAGCTTTTCAATGGAGGAGATGAAGGCGACCACCGCCCTACCCAAGCCATCCTAGGCGCTATCTGATAAGGAAAAGCGTCACGGCCATAGAAGCCCCGAACGAGGCCAGAGTGGCGCTGAAGACGGGCACAAGCGGTCTCCATCCAGCCTCTAGGAGAAGACCAAGGCGCGAGCGCAAAGCCGTCGCCGTCACCGCCAGCAATAGCAGGAACTTGGAGAGCTCCAGCCCTCGCTCTGTCATCAAAGGTGGGAACGGAACAAAGGTCCCCAAAGCCACCAGCGCCAGAAAGCCGACGATAAACCACGGCATGGCAAGCCCGCTCCAATTGCGCGTGCCGCCCGCGTCCGCCTCGCGCGGCTGGCCCAGCCAAAGCGCAACCAGCGCGACGATGGGCGCCAGCAACGCCACGCGCGCCAGTTTGATCACTGTGGCGTGCCCTCCGGCCACGTCCGACACCGCGTAACCCCCGCCAATGGCTTGCGCGACATCGTGGATCGAGGAGCCGACCAGATAGCCCGCCTGCACATCGTTAAGCCCCAATAGGGTCGCGATGGCCGGGTAGGTCGCCAGCGCCAGCGCGCTCGCCAAAGTGATACCCACCAAGGTCAGAGTGAAGCGCGCTTGATCGAGCCGGTCCTTGCCAACGATAGCGTAAAGCGCGAGCGCCGCCGAGGCTCCACAAATCGCAGTCGCGCCGCCCGCGAGCACCCCTGCGTAGCGGCTCTGTCCAGCCAACTTTGCGCCCAGCAATCCTGCGCAAAAAGCGGCGGCCATAATGGCCAGCAATCCGGCGAAAGCGACAAGTCCCAGATCGACAATCTGCACCAAAGACACCTGCAGGCCCAACAGCACGATCCCCGCGCGCAGAAACTGCTTCGACACGAAATCGAGCCCAGGCGCGAGCGAGGGTTGCTCCGACAAAAACTGCAAAGCCAGGCCCAAAAGGAGCCCCGCCAAAATCGCGGGAAAGCCATATTGCTGCGCCAGCCAAAGGGCCGCGATGGCGACAATCACGCTGGTCGCGATCCCGCGCACCAGTTCACGCCAAGCCACTCGCTTAGGCGACGTGTCCTGCTCAGCGTGGTAAAATTCCCCGAACAGGTCACCCGCGAACAGCGCAGGATCGGGCTTCGATGCGCTCATGCGGTTAATTCGGGTCCGTCAACCAACAGAATTTGCACATCGGCGAGTCCTTCGCGAAGCTTTTTCACTTCAGCGTATTCGGGGCTGTTCCAGAATGACTTGGCCGCCGTGCGGTCGCGCCACTTGGAAATCACCATGCTCGCCCCGTCGCCGAATTCGCCTTCCAGCGCCTCGACACCGGGGCCACGGATCAGATACTCCCCGCCAGACTTTCCAATCAGTTCCGCCGCCGCCGCGCCGTATTCGGCGATAAACTTCTCACGGTCGTGAATAGCGGCGGTAACGATCATGTAAGCGGCCATGGAGTGGCTCCGATTTGAAAGACTGCCCTCTAAAAGGGCTTCACAGCGCCCAAGAAACAGACCGAGGCGATGGTGACCCAATAGATGTAAGCCGAGATGCGCGCCATCCCAATTTCGCGTTCGAGGGCGGCCTCCTGCTCCGCGTTGGGGCCCATCGCAAGAATGCGGAACCGCTCGGTCCACCGGCGCATGACCAGACGCAGGAAAAGCCCGATGCACAACGCAAAGGCGTAAAGCGTCATCTTGGTCGGGTACCAGTACGCGTACTCGCCCGACACAATCGGTCCACTACCCGCGTAGGAAGCAAACGCCGTACCCAGCAAAGCCGCGATCAACGGATAGCGAAGCAGCTCTTCGGCGCGCGTCACCTTGATCCCGATATCGGTCTCACGCTTTAGAAAGGCGGTCCAGGGTCATCGCCAGCCAGATGGCGAAGAACAGCCACATCCACCAGATGCCAGCTCCTTCAAGCATCGGAACAAAGCCAAGCAGCTTACCCATATGCAGGCCCAGCGGCAGGAGCAGAACGATGCCGGTGCGCGCCAGAATGTCGATACGATAAGCGGTTTCCAAATGTCGCTTACGCTCATCCAGCGGCAGTGCCGGATTGGTGACGTGATAGCTGGTTTGAAAAACGCCCCATTCGCCGCCAAGCCAGTACACCATCGCGAGGATGTGCACCCAGCGAAGGATGGCGAGTTCGTTCGCGCTCAGAAATTCCATGATCCCGTTTCCCTATTCACGGCCCCACGGGCACTGGCGATGCGGCCGTCTCCCCATTTGTTGTCAGGCGCAAAGATTCCCGTCCATGCGCCTCAGCTGGCTTGCCGTCACTCTCGTTTCAGGCGCTCCACAATATCCATGATCGGCGGGTCCTGCGCCTCCATGGATTCCACCTCTTGCTAGAAACCGCGCATGATCCGCGAGATATAGGCGCGCGTGGCCAGGCTGCGCTCTTCAACCGCTTGGCGATCGGGCTTGTAGCTCTCGATATCCTCGCGGCTGATCGTGCCATTGGCGTCGAGCAGCCGTTCGACCGTGTCCTGCCGTTCGCGCAGAGCCGAGAGCTCGGCGGCAATCGCGAATACCACCGAATACAGCCGGTCCACCGCGGGTTCATCGAAGTATTCAGGCCGTTTGCCCTTGGCTCGCTTGCCCGAAAGCGCGATCCAGTCAAATTCCTCGCTCACGCCGCTTGCGCCTTTTCCTGAGCTTTGGCCCCTTGGGTCTTCCACGCGCCGTAAGCGTTCCAGATAGCCGCACGGCCGTAATCCTCCTCGCCTTCGTCAGGCGATGGCGGAAAGATTTCGGGATCCACGATGGCGCGTTCGCCCGCGACGAATTGCTCTTCGCGGCCAAAGCCCGCATCGGCCATGACTTGCTTCAAGTCTTGCCCGTGCATGGCGGACCAGAAAGGCTCGTTATTGTTGAACGGGCCCCAGTCGCGCATGAACTGTTCGAACAGAGGCATCTCATCCGAGTATTGCGGCTGCTCTATATGCAGGATCAGACCGCCGGGTTTGAGCACGCGGTGCGCTTCGGCGAGGATGCGCGGCATGGCTTTCGATGATAGTTCGTGCAGGAACATCGTCGTCTGCACCCAGTCAAAGCTCTCATCCGCCCAACGCGATAGGTCTTCTCCTGACGCTTGGACGAACTTGATGTTGGTGACGCCCATGCTGGCCGCGCGCGCTGCGCCGCAACGCAGCGAGGCGGCGGCGGTGTCGATCGCGATCACTTCAGCGTCCGGAAATGCCTGCGCGATGGGCACCGCGTTATGGCCAATGGTGCAGCCGACATCGAGGATGCGTTTGGGCCTCCAATCGGGTCGCTCGGACTTGACCCAGCCCACGACAGCCGTGCCGCCGCCATCGTTGAACCCGCCCAGCGCGCCGCCGGTGGCGGCGAACAGCCCCACATCGTAGTTGGCGCCCACGGTCACATCGTCTTCGCGTTCGTGCGTGTGATAGCCGCCGGGCTGGCAGTGAATGTCGACCGCCGTCTGGTAATGCGGTTGCTCGACCGAAGGATCGAGTTCGAGCGTTCCAGAATGCTTGTTAAATTGCTTGGCCATCGCGTCGAGCTCATCAAGCTGACGCAGCACCACCTAGCGACCGAAATGCTGGCGCATCTCCATCGAATTGCGCTTCAATGCGGACCAATTGCGGTGCCAGCTGGTCTGATTCATCGCGTCGCGAACTTCATAGCGATGCTCTGGATCGCGGCCATGGACACTGCGAAAGACGGGCAGCGCCTGTTTATCATAGGCGAGCTTGTTGCCCGCGCCAATGCTGCCCGACAGATAGCGGTTGAAATGCGTCAGGAAGTTAAAGCGTGCGGTCTCGTCATGATCCGCTTTCGGCATCATGGGATGGCGCGACATCGCGGTGTAGGGAGGAGGCAGATCGGAGGCCATGTTGGTGATCCCTTAAAAGTTGTCCGGACAAATTTGCCTGAGGGCGTGTGATTGTCAACCCGCCCTGTGTGTGCCGGTTCCGGTTTTGCGCCGCTTTGACTTATCGCAAATAGTCGACGCTCAACCCATCGGATCGTCGATCGAAGGCGCGCGCGAAGTGAATAAACGCGGGCCATCCTCGGTCATGTAGACGCAATCCTCAGAGCGCACCCCGAACTTGCCAGGCAGGTAGATGCCTGGCTCGTTCGAGAAGCACATGCCCACCGCAATAGGTGTATCGTTGCCACGCACAACGAACTGGTCTTCGTGGATGTCCATCCCGATCCCGTGACCAGTGCGGTGCGAGAGGCCGGGTGTGGCGTAGTCGGGGCCAAAGCCTTCGCTCTCATAATACGCGCGCACCGCGTCATCGATCGCGCCGAACGTCCCGCCCAACTGCGCCATCTCCATGACGATATCCTGCCCCTTGCGCGATACGTTCCACACACGGCGCTGTTCGGCGTTGGCTTCACCGTGGACCCAGGTGCGCGAGATATCGGACTTGTAGCCGTGCACATCGCAGCCGCAGTCCATCAGGACCACCTCGCCCTCAGCCACTTCGTAGACCTTTTTGGAACCATGTGGATAGGCGCTCGCCTCGCCCACTTGGGCCGAGGAAAAGGTGGGCCGCCCGCCGCGCCTGGTGGTTTCTGCGACCATGATCGCGCTAATGCTTTTGCCGGTCATCCCCGCTTTGATTTGCGGATAGAGCGCGCGATAGGACGCCATGGTGATATCGCTCGCCGCCTGCATCAGCGCGATCTCACGCGGGCTTTTGATCTGTCTGAGGGCTGCCACAACCGGCGTCGCGGAGACTATGGCCCGCGCCGGTGCATCTTTGCGCAGGCCCTCAGCAACGAAGTAGCGCGTGGTCTTCTCCAAGCCGATACTGCCATTGGTTTTGCGATCATCGAAGACGCCCGCAATCAGCCTGGTCGGGCTCTCATGCTCGTCCCAGGTGCGCACCTCCATATCCATCACCATCAGCTCGCGCAGCTTGCTCTCTTCGAAAGCGGGGGTGATGACGACCGGTGCGCCCTCGGCCGGGATGATCAGCGCGGTGAGGCGACTGCCTCGGCCCCATGCAAGGTCAGAGAAATAGCGCATCGACGTGCCCGCTTCGATGACGATGCCCGCCATGCCCAGACGTTGCATGAGGCCCTGCGCCGCTTCGATCCGCGCAAGGCGTTCAGCGTTTGAGATCGATGGCGGGAGCGAGATCGCACCCTGCGCTTGTGTCGCCTCCGCCGCTGTGGCCGCTGCGCCGCCACCAAGGCCAAGCACCGCTGCCCCTAGGCCGGTGGATTTCATAAATGAGCGCCTTGTTGTCACGGCTAATTCCTTATCTTGAGGCAGCCCCTGATCGCCGCCTCTTTCCGTCGCACCCTCGCCCATGCTAGCGGCGAAATCAATCGCGCGCCGCTGCGCACGATCTCGCTTTCGAAAGGCCCCCATGTCCGATCTCGCCCTGCAAATCGAATGGATCGCGCGGCTGTGTCGCCACGACACCACTTCGCGCAATTCCAACCTTAATCTGATCGAGGATGTGGAGGGCTATCTGGCCGAGCACGGCGTCACCTCCACCCGCGTTTCGAACGAGGATGGGAGCAAAGCAAACCTCTACTTCACGGTAGGCCCGATGGTCGAAGGCGGCGTGGTTCTGTCGGGCCACACCGATGTCGTTCCGGTCGATGGGCAGCCATGGGACACCGATCCGTGGCAGGTGGTCGAAAAGGACAACAAGCTCTACGGACGCGGTACGGCGGACATGAAGAGCTTCTCCGCCATCGGCCTGTCGCTCCTGCCCGATATGCTCGCCGCCGGGCTGAAACGCCCGATCCATTTCGCGCTGAGCTATGACGAGGAAGTCGGTCTGCTGGGCGCACCCGCTATGATCGAGGAGATCCGCGATCTGGTGCCCGCGCCTGCCGCTGTGATCGTCGGTGAACCCACCGATATGCAGGTGGTCGATGGGCAAAAAGGCATCGCGGTCTTCCGCACCGAGATCACCGGCCACGAAGCGCATTCCAGCCAGCCGCATCGCGGGGCGAGCGCGATTATGGCCGCGGGTCGATTGATGGCGAAGATCCACGAAATGGTCGAACGCCGTCGCCGGTCCGCGGACGAAAACTCGCCGTTTATGCCGCCCTACACCACCATGTCGGTTGGCGTGATCGAAGGCGGGACGGCGGCCAATATCCTTGCGCGGCGCTGCGGATTTACATGGGATGTGCGCACCGTTCCGGGCGACAACGTGGCGGACATTCTGGCCGAATACAACGAAGAGGCAGCGCGGGTTGAGGCCGACATGCGCGCCATTGCGCCCAAATGCGAAATCACTACCGAAACGCTCGCCGATGGCCCGCCCTTGATGCCGGAGCCTAACAACCCCGCCGCCGAACTTGCCCACGCGCTGACAGGCGCGAATGGCCGCCAATCGGTCTCCTACGCCGCCGAGGCAGGGCAGTTTCAGCAAGCGGGCTTTTCAACCGTCATCTGCGGCCCCGGCTCGATCGATCAAGCACACCAGCCCAACGAGTTTATCAAGCTTAGCCAAGTGGCCGAAGGCACCCGCTTTATGCGCGGCCTGATCCGTCACTTGAGCGAATAAAGCCTTAGGCTTGTGGGCGCTTAGGCGAACTGTTCGCGATGGCTGGCGGGCTGCGCTTGCGTCAGCAGGCTCACGATGATCAACACCGGGATATGGACCGCTAGCCCTAAAAACCCTTCGTGTAGATCGTAGGGGTGCAGCTCGTTGCCGAAATAGCCGCTGAGGAAGAAGAACGCCGCCGTTCCTGACCCAGCGACAAAGCCCGCGATCACGCCGGCCGTCGTCGCGCGCGGCCAATACAGCGCGGCGACAATCGGCGGCGCGAGTTGGCAAATGATCCCATAAGCGGTCAGCAACAGCACCACGAGCGACACGCCCTCTGTCACCGCAAATAAGTAGGCGATGGTCCCGACTACGAGCACCAACCCTTGGATCAAACGTCGCCGCGCGAGATCCGAAAGCTCCTTATAGGGCCGCACCCCGTCCTCAACCGTCACGGAGGCCGCCGCGTGCATCAGCGAATCTCCCGTAGACATTGACGCGGACAACGCGCCCGCGCAGAACAGCCCCACCACAATGGCGGGCAGATCGGCGTTGAGGATCATGAACGGCAGAATAAAATCGGGCGCGTCCGGCTTCTCTGGATAGAGCACGCCCGCAAAGCCGATGAGGAACACCGGGATCAGGAACAGCTGGAATGTGGGGAACAGCACCACGGTCTTGCGCAACGTGTCATCGGTGCGCGCGGTGAAGGCTTTCATAAACAGATGCGGCCACATCATCAGGCCCACACCCGACACAATGATCGCGCTGGAATAACCACCCCACGACCACGGCTCTCCGCTGGCGGTGAGACCCGGCATGGTGAGAAGCTCGGGACGCTCGGCCAGGATACGGCTGAACATGTCGCCCACCCCGCCATAAAGCGAGATCGGCAGATAAAGGCCCAGCGACCACGCGATAGTGAGCATGAAGATGCCTTGAAACGTGTTGGTCCACCCCACAGCCGCGACGCCTGAAAACAGGACGTAGATGGTGACGATGCCATAAGCGATGGCCGCCCCTGCCCACAAAGGCACATTGCCTTCGGTCACGGCCTCGATCACAATGCCAGCTCCGCGCATTTGCAGCGTGATGTAGGGGATGAACGCCGCCACGGTTAGAACGGCGATCATCACCGAAAGCCCGCGCGATGGAAAGCGCCCGCAGATCAGCTGCGCCTGCGTCACATAGCCATGCCGCCGTCCCATCTCGGCTGCTTTGGGGCCGATGAAATAATAGGGCGCGATACCAATGACGCCGTAGCACAGGATGTAAAAAGCCGCCGCGCCCCGACTGTAAGCCCAGCCCGGCCCGCCGAGGAAAGCGAAGGCGGAAAAGACCGACGCGCCCAGCACGAAATACATCACCAGCAGCCCGAAATCGCGATCGCCTGCGACATAGCCCGCAACGCTTTTGGACGCACGGCGGCCTGAGAAGAGGCCGATCATAAGCGTCACCGCCAGATAAACGGCGATAACCAGTGTGATAATCTGCCAGCGTTCCATCACTTACGGCCTTTCGCGCTTTTCGCTAAGATAGAGCGCGGTAAGCAGCGCCAATCCGCCAAGGATTAGAACGGCGATCAGAAAGAGGTTGAGTGGGAGCCCCAGAACGAGCGGCTCAACTTTGTTGATCAGGGTCACGCCCGGCCATGTCGTAAGCGCGAGGAAGAACAGCATGTAGACCGCCACACACCATCGGACCGCTTTGACACTCATGCTTCGGCTCCCCATCACCTGATCACGCGAGCGATCTTAAGTAGCGCGCATAGGAAATCGAGCGCTTGCGCCCCCTTGTCACCCACTATGTGGCGTCGCTGTAAGCGGAAAGCCGCCGTGCAATAGGCTGGCCCATGCGAACGGGTGTGCCCGCTTCCAGATCATCCAACCATTCGACGGCACCCGAAGGGAATAGCAGGATAACAGTCGACCCAAGATAGAACCGCCCGATCTCATCGCCCGCGCTCAAGGTTACCGAATCCGATGCAAAGTCCTCTTTGACAATAGCGCGCGCGTGGGTGCTGAACCGGTTGGGCCAGACTGTATCAATGCCAGCCACAATCATCGCGCCAACCATCACGCTAGCGTATGGCCCTATTGATCCCTTGAAATGGCACACCAACCGTTCGTTGCGGGCGAAGAGCGCGTCGACGCCTTCTGCGGTCTCCTGATTGACGGAGAACAAGTCACCCGGAACGTAAGCCGTTGATTGCAGCGCACCGCCGGCTGGCATGTGCACCCGGTGGTAGTCGCGTGGGCTCAGATAGATCGTTGCGAAGTAGCCATTCTCATATTTCTGCGCTTGTTCCGCATCGCCGCCCAACAGCGCCGTGACCGAATAGCCGCGCCCCTTCGCCTGAAGGATCTGCCCATCCCTGATCGCGCCGATCTGGCTGACCGCGCCGTCGGCCGGACAGGCAATGAACTGCGCCGGATTCGCAATCGGGCGCGCGCCCTCACGCAGTTCGCGGGTGAAGAAATCGTTGAAGCTCTCAAACTGCTCGACCGTGCGCGCGGCTTCGCTGAGGTCGACGTCGAACGCCTTCACGAACTGGCGGATCAGCGCGTTCTTGATCCACGGCGTTGTGCTGGCGGCAAAGCCCCCAGCAACCTTGGAGATGAGATGCTGAGGTGTGATATGCTGGGAAAGGACAAAGGGGGAAGGCATGGCGCCCTTTGGCGTGGGGGGCCTAAGCGGTCAAGATGTCCTCACGCCCGCCTAGAAGTCCAGCCCCCAAGATCCGTACGTCGCGCGAAGAGAAGGCTGCATCGCCAGCGCAAGGTTGATGTCCTTGCGTCCCTCGGCATCGCCCTTCGCCACCCGAACTACGCCGCGCAAAAGGCGCGAGGCAGCCATCGCCGGCTGATCCAGGAGCACCGCGTTAAGGTCCGCCAGCGCCTCTTCGTATCGCTCTAGACGGAAATAGGCCATCGCCCGGCTATCAATCGCGTTTAAGGAGTAGTTGCTCTTTTCAACCGCCTGCACACAGGTGTTCAATCGGTCGGCTGTCATTTTGTCCCAAGTGCCGACATACCAGCATATCGAGTTGAGCAGTTCCCCGTCACCCGGTCGCCGCGCTTGCAGGTCTTCGAGCATCTCAAGTCCGCGATCAAACGATCCCGCCCAACCCAGCGCGTTGGCTTGCAACTCGATTTCCTGAACCGGCTGATCGACGATATCGCCAAACTCTTTGGCAAGGAACATCGCCTCTTCGTGATCGCCGAGCAGCGAAAGCAGTTCCACCTGCACATAGTAAGTTGACCCATCGGGTTGGAGATCTTCCGCCTGCCGGTAATCCTCCAGCGCGCCCTCTAGATCGCCCGTCTCCCACTTAAGCGCCGCCCGAAACGCGTAGGTGTCGCGCGCCGATTCTATTGCGAAGGCCCGCTCCACATCGGCGAGCGCCGCCTTGTGATCGTGAATACCGTCAAGGAACCGGGCGCGATTGAGCCACACGCGCGAGTCATCGGGTTCGGCCTCTTCAATGGCTTGTGCGTAAAACGCCTCGAGACCGGCCAACAAAGCGCGATCCTTACCGAAATACTCCCAGGTCTCCCGGATGTCCTTGGGGGATCGTACAACGGGCAGAGACCGATCAAACCGCGCCAATGCGCGGCGGGCTTTGCTGATCTGATCCGCCGGCAGTTCCTGGTCCACGCTGCGCATCGTCTGCGCTAAGGTGAACGCGCCGTCAGCCAGCGCGGCTGTTGAGCTCAATTCGACGCCGCCAATCACCGATGTCGCCTCGGGCTTGCCGTCCAGTTCAAAACCCTCTCCGCCATCGGGCAAGGCGACCGTCACATCGCTGGTGAAGTAAACCGGACCGTTCAAGCGCAGTGGAATCGTTCGCCATGCCGCCCGCGCCCGATCGGATTGGAAGCTCACATCTTTGGCCGCCTGCGCGGGTGCGGTGTATTCGAGAACCGACCGATCTGCCTTCCACTGGGTCGTTTGAAGGCCCCGCGCGCGGATCGTGGCGACTCCGGTCGCTTCATCAAAGCTCAGCGCTTCATCGAGCAGCTGTATTTCGCCTAGCACTCCAGCAATGGCGCCCCTAACGGCGCGGTCGCGAATATCATCCTCGCCTTGCTCGGCCACCGTTCGCCATTGGCTCGCCGAAGCGCCGGAATATTCGACTTCGACCTCCATCAAAGCGGGCACTCGGATACCCGCCGAATGATCGATGGCAAGGCGCAGCTTTCGATCGGCACTGGTTGGCGCGCGTTTGTCGAGCGGCATAAGGTCCGCCCCTTCATCACGCAGGGGAAGGGCAAAGAAGAAACGCGGTACCTGGTCGAGATTTTCCGCCCTAGTGCCCGCGTTGGTGCCGTCGAGCCAATAGTTCACGCCATCAATTTCCGCGCGCACAATCATATGGTCGAAATTACCCGGCATTGGCGCCAGCTGCGTCACCGCATCACCGCCACTGATCCGAACCAAGACCACTTCAGACGGGACGCCCAATTCGCGCAGCATCACATGCAGCAGGAGCGACTTCGCCTTGCAATCGCCGTACCGTTTCTCCCACGTCTCTTCAGGCGATTGCGGCAGATAGTTCCCACCATTGAGGCCGTTCAGAAGATAGCTCACATCGTCCTGAACCCGCCGCACAGCGAGCGCGGTGCGGGTAAGCGGATCATCGCTCTGCGCGGCAATGCCGGCGATCGTCTTCGCCAATTCGCCACCCGGCGTGATTGGATCAGCCGGGCGATAATGCTGCGCCATCTGCCGCGATACATCGCGCCAATCGCTGTAGGTCGTCACCTGCATCAATTCGCCGAGCTGATAGCGCAGCGGCGCGTCCGACGGCATTTCTTCAAGTTCAGCGACCGGTAGGCTCGCTTCCCACGTGTAGTACCCGTCTTTCAGCACCGGCTCTGGCACATCCGCATCACCCATACGCACGCGCGAGACCGGCAGATCAGCGGGCCATGAAATGCTGGTGCGGCCTTGTTCCAGTGGGAAGGGCTTCGCGAGCAGCGGCGATTGCCATTGCACGTTGTCGCCCATCGCCTGATCGTTGAGCGTCACCGAAAACGTGAGGTGGACGATATCGCCCAACCGCGCGCCCGGCACGTTCATCGTTGCGGTGAGCGAGCCGTCGAGCAGTCGCGATTCCAGCCCCTGTTCGCGCCGCAGAACTTCAAACTCCGCGCCATCAGCCAGCACGTCGATCACTTCGCCGTCGCGAATGAGGTTCACCGAATGGACGATTAGGTCGCCTTTGTCGGGAAGCCACTGCGCCGAAAGAGTGCCGAACTGCGTAAGAGCTTGCGGAGAATCGAGCGCGATCGCGGTGCTTTGATAACGCCACAGCTGGCCCTTCTCGATCCGCGATTGCTGTTCCAGCAGCACGACCTGAACCTGCGCCTCCGCTTCCCGCTGTGAAAGATCGGTGAGCTCAACCCATTCCGGCGCAGGCCCATACTGGACCTCATCGCCCGCGTGAACGGCCATGGGCGCTGAAAGTGCCATCATCGCAAGCGGCAAAGCCATGACTGAGCGGTGGTGGTTCATAGTGGAAAAAGGCCCCTGAATTGCTTGTTTTGGTTGTGACCTACATTGCGCGCAGGGTCGATTAGAAAGTTGGACCAAGACGACGATGTGAGGGCTTACCAAGGCTCGAAGGGATCAAACAGTCATTAAGAGACGCCTTTGATGCAACTAATTCGCACTTTCTTTAAGCTCGATATTGACACTCACTCGCATTAGCATAAATCCTCTTCTTGTGAATCAGTCGCAACAAGGGATCGAATGTGACCACCCCCGCCTACCCCCTTTCTCGCCTCGCTCTGGCCATCGCCCTGGCCACCACAAGCCAGGCCGCTCTGGCCCAAGAGAACCCGCCCGACGCCGAAACCGCCGAAGCGCAAGATCCGATCATTACCGTCATCGCCACCCGCAACCCGGTAATCGCGTTCGACTTTCCCGGCCAAGTCACCGTGATCGACCGCGAAGTGATCGACGACTTTAACCCCAGCAGCCTGCAGGATGTCTTCGTCGCCATTCCCGGCACCACCTTCGACAACGGCCCGCGGCGCACCGGCGATGCGCCCGCCATCCGAGGGCTTTCCGGCAGCGGCGTGCTGATCTTTCAGGACGGCGCGCGGCAGAGCTTTATCTCGGGCCATGACGGCCGCTTTTTCCTCGACCCTGAGCTGGTTCAAACCATCGAGGTTGTGCGCGGGCCCAGCTCTGCGCTCTACGGCTCAGGCGCGCTGGGTGGCGTCATTGCAACAACCACCAAATCCGCCGACGACCTGCTCCAAGACGGCGAACGCTTCGGCGTGCGCGTGACCGCTGGCTATCAAAGCGTGAACGACGAATTTCGCGTCGGCGTCACGGGCGCGGGTCAATCCTCGGACGGCGTGTGGGACGCGCTCGCCAACGTCACCTACCGCGAATCCGGCAGTATTGAACTGGGCAGCGGCGACACCCTGCCCGCCGATGATGAGATCGCGTCCAAGCTTTTCAAACTCACCGCCCGCCCGTCTGACGCGGTGGAAATCACCGCGTCCTACTCGCGTTTCAGCGGCGATTCGACCGACCCCAGCAACCCGCAGGGCGATAATATCGCCGGGCCGGGTAACGAATTGGTCTTCCGCGACATCACCAGCGACACCGCGCAGGTCGGCCTCAACTGGAATCCGGACAGCCGCGCCATCGACCTCAATCTAGTGGGCTATTACACCAACAATTCGGTCGAAGAGGACGAGGTGTCGAGCGACCGCATCGCCGACCGGCAGGTTGAAACCATTGGTGTCCTGATCGACAACCGATCCCGCTTTGATCTGGGCGAAGGATCGAACCTCACGCTCACCTATGGCGGCGAATACTATCGCGACGAACAGACCGGCATCGACACCAACACCGCCGACGGAACGCGCGGCGGGGTGCCCGATGCGGAAACCGAGTTTGTCGGCCTGTTCGCGCAAGCCGAGCTGACAATCGACAGCCTCGGCCCGATCCCCGGTCAATTCACTGTCATCCCCGGTATTCGCTGGGACTCGTTCCAGTCCACCTCAGACGACGACAGTTTCGCCATTGATGATGACGAATTTTCGCCCAAGATCGCCGTGTCTTTCAAACCGATCCCAGAACTGTTGTTCTTCGGCAATTACGCGCTTGGCTTTCGCGCGCCGTCATTCAACGAGGCGTTCGCCGATGGCGCGCACTTCGTCATCCCCGACCTCTCCGCACCTCCGGGACCGCGCGGGCCGCGCTTTGTCACGAACGAATTTGTCGGCAACCCCAATCTGCAGGCCGAGGAATCGGAAACGTTGGAATTCGGCGTCGGCCTGCAATTGGATGACCTCATCACCGGCGGCGATCGGCTGTCGATCAAGGGCTCCTACTACGAAAGCGATGTCAACAATCTGATCGGGCTCGACGTGAACATCCCGACCGGATGCTTCGTTGCCAGCCCCTTCGTCCCGCCCTGCGGCTCCGGCCCGGCTTTCAATAACGTCAGCCAGAACGTCAACATCCGCAACGCCGAGATTGATGGGGTGGAGATCGAGTTTTCCTACGCCTCCGACATCTTCTACGCGCGCGGCAACTTCTCCAGCATTGATGGCGTGGACGCAGGGACAGGCGAGTTTCTCGAAGGCGTGCTTCAGCCCGATACTTTGTTCGTGGACCTGGGCGCGCGGTTTAGGGACAGCGGTTTTCGTCTGGGCGTGCGCACACTCTACGCGGGCCGATTTGACGAAGTGAACGACCCGATCGACGCGCGCGACGATTACCTCGTGAACGATATCTATCTCGTCTTTGAACCCGAAAGCGGGCCTTTGAAAGGCTTCCGCTTGGATTTAGGCGTCGACAACGTCGCGGATGCCGATTTTGAAGTGGTGTTCGCCGGCGTCAGCCAGCCGGGCCGCAATTTCAAGGCCGCTCTTTCGTGGTCAAAAGGCTTTTAAACGCCCACTTCATATTGCATATTATTCTCAATAGCAGAATCAGCAACAGGACCTGCCTTCATGCTCACACTCCGCAAAAGCCTCCTCGCCGCCGCGCTCGCCGCGACTGCTCTGACAGCGCTTCCAGCTCCGGCGCTTGCCGATAATCCCATCGTGCGCGACGAAGCCGCTGCCAAGGGTGCGTTCGAAGCCGACCGCGAGACGATCCTGTCGATGGCGGGCGACTTTATCGTCACCTTCGACATGCAAGAATCGACCGCATGGATGGAGGGCTACACCCCGATCGACCGCAAGATTTCCGGCGGGCATGAATCGGTCCGCGTGATCGAGGACACCGGTACCAAAATCGTGCTGCAGCACCTTCTGGTCGTCGGCACGAAGGATGAACCCTACGTCGTCAAGCACTGGCGTCAGGATTGGGAATACGAGCCCGAGCAGATCCTCACCTTCTCCGGCGGCGACACGTGGGAACTGACCGACGTTCCGGAAGCGATGCGCACCGGACGCTGGTCGCAAACCGTCTATCAGGTCGATGACAGCCCGCGTTACGCCGGTTGGGGCGAATGGGAGATGTCGAACGGGATCAAGCGCTGGCGTTCCAATTGGACTATGCGCCCTCTCGCCCGCCGCGACGATATCCGCGATCCAATCTACGACCGCTACAAAGGCATCAACCGCCACCAGATCACGCCCAAAGGCTGGATCCACTGGCAGGACAACACAAAGATGATGCCCGCCGAGGATGGTTCGGGCGAGCTGGTCCCGGTGGTGCAGGAATATGTCCTCAACACCTACGAACGCTTTGACGATTACAACGTCGAAGCGGCGGAGAACTACTGGGCCAAGACCAAGGATTACTGGGCCGCGATCCGCGCCAAGTGGGACGAAGTGAAACGCGCCAATGGCGGCATCAAAATCGAGCAGGAGCCCAACGAAGGCAATTCCGGCATCGGCGCGGAGCTGCTGCAACTGGCCGATGCGATCAAGAAAGGCGAAACGCCTTCAAACGAAGCCACCGAAAAGGCGCTCGCCCTGATCGAGGAAAACACCGGCGCGGTTCTCGCGGGCGGCTGATCCGTAATCTACCCCCGATGGGCCGCGTCCTCCCCGAATGCGACCCAAAAGCCCCGGCCGGTGTCATGCTCTTCACCGGCCGGGGTTTTTCCTTTTAGGCTAGAACGTCGGCAACCGAGCGGTAATCATAGCCTAGCTCTTCAGCGACAGCCCTGTAGGTGACCGCACCCGCATGCACGTTCAGGCCCTCTGCGAGGTGCGGATCACGGCGCATAGCGTCTTTCCACCCCAAGTCCGCGATCCGAAGCGCGTGTGGCAGCGTTACGTTGTTGAGCGCGTAAGTGCTCGTGCGCGCCACCGCGCCCGGCATATTGGCCACGCAATAATGGACGATGTCATCGATGATGTAGGTCGGATCCGCGTGGGTGGTCGCTTTGGAGGTTTCAAAGCACCCGCCCTGGTCAATCGCGACATCAACCAGCACTGCCCCCGGCTGCATGTCTTTGAGCATCGCGCGCGACACCAGCTTGGGCGCCGCCGCGCCGGGGATCAGAACCGCGCCGATGACAAGATCCGCCTCGCTCACCGCTTCGTGCAGGTTGGTGAGGTTAGAAAAGCGCGTCTTGGCGCTGGCTTCGAAGTGCATGGACAGCTTTTCGAGCACTTCGGGATTGCGGTCGAGGATGGTGACATCGGCGAACATTCCCGCCGCCATCTGCGCCGCGTTAAAGCCGACAACGCCGCCACCAATCACAACGACTTTGGCCGGGAGGACTCCCGGAACGCCGCCCAGCAATACGCCGCGCCCGCCATGCGCTTTCTCCAGCGCGCTCGCACCCGCCTGAACGCTCATGCGACCGGCCACCTGGCTCATCGGTTTGAGCAGCGGCAGCGATCCATCCGCTCCGGTCACCGTTTCATAGGCAATGGCGGTGCAGCCAGAATTGATAAGATCAGCGGTCTGATCGGGATCGGGCGCGAGGTGGAGATAGGTGTAAAGCACTTGCCCCTCGCGCAGTTTGGCGCGCTCGACGGCTTGCGGTTCCTTGACCTTTACCACCATCTCGCATTCGGCGAAGATGGGATCGGGGCCGTCGACGATCTTCGCGCCGGCGTCGACGTAGTCTTCGTCGAAGGCGCCGATGCCAAGGCCCGCGCCGCTTTGGATCCAGACCTCGTGGCCATGCGTAACAAGCTCGCGCGCGCTCTCGGGCGTGAGGCCAACGCGATATTCGTGGTTCTTGATTTCCGTGGGGCAACCAACGCGCATCGTCTTCTCCTTTGGATGCTCCGATATAGTCTATCGCGATTTATGCGGAAAAGGCTCCCAATTGCTTCGAGTATAGAAGATGGTATGGGATCATCGACCGAATTTGCCCTTGGAGAGGGATATTTTGCCAAACCCAGACGAGAGACTCCTGCGCGAGTTACAGAGCGATTCCAACCGCTCGATTGCGGAGCTGGCCGAATGCGTCGGCATGTCGAGCAGCGCCGTGCACCGCCGTATCCGCGCGCTGGAGGCTGAGGGCGCTATCGAAGGCTACGCTGCGCGCCTCAATTCCCGCGCGCTGGGCCTGCGCATGCAAGTGTTCGTCGAGATCAGCCTCGCCAATCAGAGCCAGGAAGCCATGGACCGCTTCGAAGCCGCCGCCTTGCGGTTTGAGGAAGTGCTGTCGTGCCACCTTCTGTCAGGCGATGCCGATTACATGCTTCGCATCGCGGCGCGCGACCTCGATCACTTTGACCGCATCCACCGCGAATCTCTCGCCAAATTGCCCGGCGTCGCCTCGATGAAAAGCAGCTTTTCGATCCGCGAGGTCAAGCCATGGGCGGGTTACCCCGTCTGGAGCGACTGAGGCCTTAGGCCTCGAGGGGTCTCAGACCCCAGGGTCTCAGACCCCACCCCGGATACGGACGTTCTCGCCGTTGATGGCGCTCGCCGCTTCGGACAGCAGGAACGCCGCCAGATCGGCAATCTGGTCGGGGCGCACCCAATCGCCAAAATCGGCGTCGGGCATATCCTTGCGGTTGGTGGGCGTGTCGACGATGGTGGGCGAAATCGCGTTGACCCGCACCCCGTCTCCGGTCAATTCCGCGTTCATCGCCTCGGTCAGGCGCAGCACGCCCGCTTTCGACGCGGTGTAGGCGCCCATGCCCATCCCCGCACTATCCGCCGCCGCCGCGCCGATATTGACCACGGCTGCTGGCTTGGCGAGCAGCGGGATAAAGGACTGGCACGCGTTAAGCGTCGTCATTACGTTCATCTGGAACATCCGGGACCAGGTGTCGGGCGATCCCGACATCGCCTCTTCCCACACGAAACCACCCGCATTGTTGACCAAGCCTGCCAGCTCAACGCCCTCGCCTTTGAGGGCGCCCGCCAAGTCAGCGACGGCTTTTGGATCGGTCAGATCCGCTCCGCCGCGCAACGTTACATTTGCGGCCTCAAACGGCAGTTCGGTGCCCAAATCCACCCCCACAACCGCATAGCCCGCCTCAGACAGAGTGGTGCAGACGGACGCGCCAACAATGCCGCAAGCGCCGGTGACAAGGACGGTTTTCATCGTGAGGATTCCCTATTTTTCTTTGGCAACGCGTCTAGCGAGCGCGCACCGCAGATGGAAGCTCTCTCACGTCACCGCCGCCCGTGTGCGGTATTCGTCGCGGTCCCACGCGCGGGTTTCGCAAATGACGCGCAGCCGCTCGACCGCCTCAGCGATGTCGGCGTAGCGCAAAGTGAGCGGCGTGATCCCAAAGCGCATAATGTCGGGAGCGCGGAAATCGCCGATGACATCGCGCGCGATCAGGGCCTGCACCATTTCGTAGGCGTTGGGGTGGCGAAACGCGACCTGGCTGCCGCGCTCAGCGCTTTCAGCCGGGCACGCAAACTCGAACCCGTATTCGCCGCAGCGATCCGCCATCAGTTCCACGAACAGTTCGGACAGGGCCACGGATTTCGCCCGAACCCGCGCCATGTCCGCCTCCAGCATAAGGTCCACACCTTCTTCGAGCGCAGCCATGCCCAACACCGGCGGCGTACCGCATTGAAAGCGGTCGATTCCTTTGGCGGGGACGAATTGGCCATCAAAGTCGAACGGGCGCGCGTGACCGAACCATCCGGACAGGACCGGCTGCGCGTGATGATGGCGCTTGGCCGCAAACAGAAAAGCGGGAGCGCCAGGGCCTCCGTTCAGGAATTTGTACCCGCAGCCAACCGCGAAATCCGCGCCCGCGCGGTTCAGATCGACTTCGATTGCGCCAGTCGAATGGCTCAAATCCCAGACGACCAAGGCCCCGACGGCTCGCGCGCGCTCCATGACCTGGGCCATGTCTCGGATGCGCGAGGTTTTGTAATGCACCTGCGTCAACAACAGGACCGCGACGCTTTCGTCGAGCGCGTCGAGCACTTCTTCGGGCGCAACCTCGCGGCATTCCAGCCGGTCACCACCAAAGCGCGCGAGGCCCTGCATCATGTAATTATCGGTCGGGAAATTGCCGGTCTCGGTCAGCAGAACGCTGCGGCCGTCTTGCAAAGAAAGCGCCGCGGTCAGGGCTTTGAAGATATTGATCGAGGTGCTTTCCCCCGCAATCACCTCGCCCGGCGCCGCACCAATCAACCGCGCGATTTTGTCACCGATACGGCTCGGCGTGTTGATCCAGTCGGCGCTGTTCCAACTGGTGATCAGCCCTTCGCCCCACTCCTCGGCAACGGTCCGCTGCATCCGCACCAAGCTGCGTTTGGGCAGCATGCCGAGCGAATTGCCATCGAGGTAGATCAGCCCGTCGCGTATCGCGAATTGATCGCGAAACCCGCGCAAGGGGTCCGCCGCATCAAGCTGAGCAATACGGTCAAAAGGGGCGTTCATCAGGGTAATTCTCGCAATATGGCGCGCACGGGGCTCGCGTCGGCGCCTTCGATGGCGAGCGGCAGCGCAATCAGCTCGTAGGCGCCGGGCTCCACCGCGTCGAGCACCAGTCCTTCCAATATCCGCATATCGCCCGCCAGCACTTCGTGATGCGCGTCCATCGTCTTGGAGTTTTGCGGGTCAAGCGACGGCGTGTCCGTCCCGATCAGCACCGCTCCGCTGTCGCGCAGCCGAGCCACGACCTGCGGCGCGATGGCAGTGAAGTTTTCGTCCCACGCCTCGTGCGGGAAGCGATCGTAGGTTCGGAACAGGACTCGTTTCGCCGCCTTAAGCGCCTCCCAATCGCAGTCGCCCTCTTCGACCCTAACGCCCGAAGACCGCGCGTCGACCACCACGCAAAGCCCCAAATAGGCGTCGAGCGGGCTGTCCGCGCTCGCCACGCCGCCATGACTGTAGTGCAAAGGCGCATCGGCGTGCGTGCCTGCGTGGAGAGGGAAAGAAAGCGCGCCGATATTCACCGGGCATTCGGGCCCAATCGCGGCGTGGCGCGAGAGCACAACATCCGGCTCCCCCGGCCACAACGGCGTCGCCGCGCTAAGCCGCTGTGAGATATCCCAAATCCGTTGAGCCATAAAAAATTGCTACCGTCGTCATGCCTTCAAAGGGGTCGAATACACGCCCTTGGAGCAAGCTCAAACCCACGCGCCGCGCCGCCCGTTCCCGTCCGACTATCGTCTAAAGACCTTGCGCCACGGCCCAGTCTTGAATACCCGCAACCCCGGATCGGACGCCAGCGGCCACCCCCGGAAAAGCCTGGCGCACATAACACACAATCAGACGGGATGATTATGAGCCTTTACGACGCCTATCTCACCGAAATTGAGACCCGCAAGGGCCTCGACCTTTCGCCCAAGCCCATCGACGATGGTGCGCTGCTTCAGGAAGTGATCGCGCATATCAAGGAGCCAGGGCACCAGCACCGTGAGGCGTCGCTCAACTTCTTCATCTACAACACCCTGCCCGGCACGACGAGCGCCGCAGGCGTGAAGGCCGCATTCCTCAAGGACATTATTCTTGGCAAAGCGAGCGTGGAAGAGATCTCGCAGGAATTTGCCTTCGAACTGCTTAGCCACATGAAAGGCGGCCCTTCGGTCGAGGTGCTGCTTGATCTGGCGCTGGGTTCCGACGCGAGCATTGCCAGCAAAGCCGCCGAAGTGCTCAAAACGCAGGTCTTCCTCTACGAAGCGGACACCGCGCGTCTGGCTACCGCGCATAAAGCGGGCAACGCGATCGCGACCGATATCCTCGAAAGCTACGCCAAGGCGGAGTTTTTCACCAAGCTTCCCGACATTGAGGAAGAGATCAAAGTCGTCACTTATATCGCGGGCGAAGGCGATATCTCGACCGACCTTTTGTCACCGGGCAATCAGGCGCACTCGCGTTCAGACCGCGAACTGCACGGCAAATGCCTAATCAGCCCCGAAGCGCAGGCGGAAATTACCGCGCTGAAGGAAAAGCACCCCGATTGCCGCGTCATGCTGATCGCGGAAAAAGGCACGATGGGCGTGGGCTCCAGCCGTATGTCGGGTGTTAACAACGTGGCGCTGTGGGCGGGCAAGCAGGCGAGCCCTTACGTCCCGTTCGTCAACATTGCCCCGGTCGTGGCGGGGACGAACGGCATATCACCGATTTTCCTGACGACCGTCGGCGTGACTGGCGGTATCGGTTTGGACCTCAAGAATTGGGTCAAAAAGGTCGATGCAGACGGCAACACCGTTCTCGATGGCTATGGCGATCCGATCCTTGAGCAGGCCTATTCGGTGGAAACCGGCAAGGTCCTGACCATCAACACCAAGGAGAAGAAGCTCTACGAAGGCGACACAGAACTCGCCGATGTGTCGTCCGCCTTCACCGCGCAGAAGATGGAATTCATGAAGGCGGGCGGTTCTTACGCGGTCGTCTTTGGCAAGAAACTTCAATCGTTTGCGCAAACGACCTTGGGTCAGGAAATCAAATCCGCTTATGCGCCCAACCGCGAAATCTCGCACGAAGATCAGGGCCTCACGGCGGTGGAGAAGATCTTCAACCGCAACGCCGTTGGCACGACTCCGGGCGCAGTGCTGCACGCGGGCTCCGATGTGCGCGTTGGCGTCAACATTGTCGGCTCGCAGGACACGACCGGGTTGATGACGTCTCAGGAACTCGAAGCGATGGCCGCCACGGTCATCTCGCCGACGGTCGATGGCGCGTACCAATCGGGCTGCCACACGGCCAGCGTGTGGGACATCAAGGCGCAGACCAATATTCCGCGCCTTATGAACTTTATGAACAAGTTCGGCCTGATCACCGCGCGCGATCCCAAGGGTCAGTACCACGCGATGACCGACGTCATTCACAAAGTGCTCAACGACCTGACGATCGATGATCGTGCGATCATCGTGGGCGGCGACAGCCACACGCGCATGTCCAAAGGCGTCGCTTTTGGCGCGGATTCGGGCACGGTCGCACTGGCGCTGGCCACGGGTGAAGCGACCATGCCGATCCCGGAAAGCGTCAAGGTCACTTTCAAAGGCACGATGGCCGATCACATGGACTTCCGCGATGTCGTCCACGCGACGCAGGCCCAGATGCTCAAACAATTTGGCGACAACGTCTTCCAAGGCCGCGTGATCGAAGTCCATATTGGCACGCTGCTTTCCGATCAGGCCTTCACCTTCACCGATTGGACCGCCGAGATGAAGGCCAAGGCCTCAATCTGCATTTCGGAAGACGCGACCCTCGTGGAATCGCTCGAAATCGCAAAAGCCCGCATCCAGATCATGATCGACAAGGGCATGGACAACGCTGAGGGCGTGCTCGCCGGTCTGATCGCCAAAGCGAACAAGCGCATCGCGGAAATCCAGTCGGGCGAAGTCCCCGCCCTGAAACCCGATGACAACGCCAAATACTTCGCCGAAGTCGTCGTTGACCTTGATCAGATCAACGAACCGATGATTGCCGATCCCGATGTCAACAACAACGACATTTCAAAGCGTTACACTCATGATACGATCCGTCCGATCTCCTATTACGGAGGCGACAAGAAGGTCGATCTGGGCTTCATCGGATCGTGCATGGTGCACAAGGGCGATATGAAGATCCTGTCAGAAATGCTGCAGAATCTGGAGAAGCAAAACGGCAAGGTCGAGTTCAAGGCGCCGCTCGTCGTCGCTCCGCCGACCTACAACATCGTTGATGAGCTCAAAGCCGAAGGCGATTGGGATCGTCTCGCCAAATACGCCGGGTTCGAATTTGACGACGCTGCGCCGAAAAACGCCGCGCGCACCGAGTATGAGAACATGCTTTATCTTGAACGGCCAGGCTGCAATCTGTGCATGGGCAACCAGGAAAAAGCCGCCAAGGGCGACACCGTGATGGCCACTTCTACCCGCCTGTTCCAGGGCCGCGTGGTTGAAGACGCTGCTGACAAAAAGGGCGAGAGCCTGCTCTCCTCTACGCCGGTCGTAGTGCTTTCGTCGATCCTTGGCCGCACGCCAACGGTTGAGGAATACACCGCTGCAGTCGAAGGCATCAATCTGACGAAATACGCGCCGCCCGTCGCGGCGTAAGATCGGTCACTTGCAACGATAGAAACTGGCGCGGCTGCGATGGCCGCGCCAGTTTTTCTTCGGGTCATAAATGTCGTTGCTTGAAGCGTTTAGATCGCTCTGTGTCGCGTTTGGGTGCCCTTAAGCCCCCTTTAGCCGACGATCATTTGCTTGATGCTGAGCGTTTCGTGCTCAAGCTCTTGCAGCCGATGCTTCACCGCGTCGCCAATCGTCACGATCCCGATCAGCCGCCCCTCCTCCATCACCGGCATGTGGCGGAATCGCCGTTCAAGCATGGTGTGCAGCACTTGGGAGAGCGGAGTGTCGGGCGCGCAGCCGGTTACTTCGCGCGTCATCAGGCGCTCAACCTGCACGTCCTCCAAACCCTCTGTGATCTCAGGCAGATGACGCACCACATCACGTTCGGAAAGGATGCCTTCCAACGCATCTGCTGCGTCCAGCACGAGCACGGCGCCAATCCGTTCTTCGTGCAGCACCCGCACCGCCGATTGCACGCTATCGGAGGATTTGACCGAAACGATCCGGTCGCCCTTGGCCTCCAGTAGCGCGTGCACCGTCGCTTCTTCGGCCGCAGCCGCGCTGCGCATTGACTGGCTGACCTGTTTCGGCTTTGGAACCTTGCGGCGCGGCCCGGCGTAGCTGGTTGGAGCTCTCATCCATTCTCTCCCTCAAGCGGGAGTGTAATCGCAAACGCTCTCAACGCAAAAGGCCCCCTTCTCAAGCATGCCAAACAGCACCCTATCCTTGCCTCCGACCCTCGCGCTGATCCTCTTCGTGATCGGCGTGGTGGCGGGCATTCAATATCGACGCGTGTGGAAGGCCGAGGGGCCGACGGTGCAATTGTGGGTGTTTGGCGTGATCGCAGCCGCGTGTTTGCTAACGGTCGGGCTGATCCCGCTCGAAACCTAAGTCTTTAAGACTGGACGCTTCCGCCCGAGGCCGCGCGTTCTTCGTATTCCGCTTCAGTAAGCCCCGCCTCTTCGAGCATTTTGCGCGCCCGTGGGCAGTTGAGACGCTGACGAAGGGGGCTGTCGGGATCAATCGGCTTGCTGCACACTAGGCATTGGTCCGCGTCGCCAACAGCGTTGAGCCCGCCGCAGCTGCCCTTGATCTCGCGACCAAACAGCATGACGCCTACCGCCATGCCCAGCATGACAAGCAGCAGCAATCCAAAGGCAAAAAGGAAAGTCGACACGAAAGCTCAGATCCCTTGTTGAGAGCGAAGCTTTTCGAACGCCGAGCTGGCTGCGCTTTCAAATTCAACCGTCGATGTATTGTCCTTAGGGGCAATAAACAAGGCGGCGATCCCCTCGCGCTCCGCGATCACCATACCGCGTTCCTGCCCAGCGGCGAGCAGGGCCGTGGCCCATGCGTCGGCTTCTACGGCCTTGTCCGCCAGCACAGTGACCGAGGCGGTGCGGTGCGTGATGGGGCGACCAGTTTGCGGATCAATGATGTGCGAAAAGCGCACGCCACCTTCCTCGAAAAAGTTTCGATAATCGCCCGATGTCGCCATCGCGAGGCCTTGAAGAGCGACGACCTCGCCCGCTTCGCGCCGGCCCGCGGTTGGCTGTTCAATCGCGATGCGCCAGCCCTTGCCGCTTGGCCCCGCGCCTACCGCGATAAGATCGCCGCCGACCTCGATCATGTAGTTGGAATACCCCTGATCGCGCAGCGCCGCGTCCAACGTGTCGATCCCAGCTCCTTTGGCCAAGGCGGATAGGAAAACGGTCGCCTCGGGATCGCGTTTGGCGAGTGTTTTGGCCTCGGCGTCATGCGCGATTACGAGTTCCTGACCCACTTGCGCCATAGCCGCCTCAAGCGCGGAATCACTTGGCGGAGTGGGCCGCGCGCCCAGCTCCGGTGTGCTTGATCCGAAGCTCCACAGCTCGATCACTGGCGCCAACGTAAGATCAAGGAAGCCCCCAGACTGACGATGCACCTCGCCCGCGACCGTCATCACGACATTGAAGCCAGCGGAGATTTCCACCCGATCGGTGCTCTCGAGAGCGTTGAAGCGCGACACTTCGGATGTCGTGTTCCAGTTAGACACATGATCATCCACTCGCGTCAGCGTTTCGCGCACGGCTTGCGTGACGGCACCTTCGTCGAACGCGTCATCTTCGACGACGATCTTGACGCGATAGGTCGTGCCCCACGCCTCGCCGCTTAACTCATGGGTCGAAGGCGAAGGCGCACAGGAAACCGCCAAAAGCGCGAATAGAAGCGCCAAAAACGCGTTGAGTTGTGCTTTTTGCATGAAAAGTTGCCCATTTCCGGGGAGCGCGTGCATTCTACACCTTATTGCTACCTATGCGAACGCCTCGCAAACGGCTATATCGAAGTTCAGTGACGGGATCAGTTGATGCCCGAACATTCCTTGGGGGGTCTGTTCGAGGCATTTTTTGTAATAGGCGCGAAGCTGTTTCCCAAGGGATCAATTGAGCCGCTCTCGTTAGAAGAGCGGTGGGACGACGGGTAACGCAGTGACTTCGTACCGCTTAAAAAAGGGCCTCGACCTGCCGGTAGCTGGCGCGCCAGAGCAGCGGATCGTGGACGGTCCGACGATAAGCTCGGTCGCGGCGCTTGGCGCGGATTATCTTGGCCTCAAGCCGCGTCTGGCGGTCAAGGAAGGCGATGTGGTCGGCGCCGGCGCGCCGCTTTTCGCGCACAAGGACACACCGGAAACCTTCGTGACCACGCCGGTCTCGGGCCGCGTCTCTGCGATCAATCGCGGGCATCGCCGCGCGCTGGTGAGCGTGGTGATCGAAACGGATCCCGCTGCCGCCGAGCCGGTGGATTTCAGCGCGGTGGGCTCCGACACCGAATACCACGGCATCGTCGAGAGACTGTGCAAGGCGGGTCTTTGGACTTCGTTCCGGATGCGGCCCTATTCCAAGGTTCCCGCGCCTGCCGATCGGCCCGCTGCGATCTTTGTTACCGCGACCGACACCGAACCGCTTTCGCCTGATCCCTCGCTCATTATCGGCGACGCGCCCGAGGCGTTCGCGCGCGGGATGGAAGCGGTCGCCACGTTGAGCGAGGGCACAGTCTATCTGTGCCAATGCGCCGAAGCCGCCCTGCCCGGTGCGGATACGCCCGGCGTGGAAGTGGCGCGCTTTGATGGACCCCACCCCGCCGGCCTTGCGGGCACGCATATGCATTTCCTCGATCCGCCGTCAGCCACCAAGGTGGTCTGGTCGATCGGCTATCAGGATGTTATCGCGATTGGACGGCTGATGCTGACCGGGCGCGTCGATTTCTCACGCGTCGTCGCGCTTGGCGGCCCGTTGGCGCGTGAGCCGCGATTGGTGCGAACCGTTCTGGGCGCGAATTTCGAAGAGCTGCTGGCGGGCGAGTACGACAGGTCCACCCCCAGTCGCATCATTTCGGGCTCCATACTCAGCGGCCGCGCGCCCGATGCGCCCGAAGCCGCCTTTCTCAGCCGCTACGCCCGGCAGGTGACCATCATCGAGGAAGATCGCGAGCAAATTCCGCTTGGTTGGGTTCGCCCGATGTTCAGCAAGTTTGCCTATCAGCCGGTGCTGGGGTCAATGCTGAAGCGGGTGAAAAGCCACCCCTTCACCTCCAACCTTAACGGCGGACGCCGCGCGATGGTGCCTCTGGGCACGTTTGAAGAGCTGATGCCGCAGGATTTCCTGCCGACGCAATTGCTGCGCGCCTTGCTGGTGATGGACACCGACAGCGCGCAGGCTCTGGGGGCGCTGGAGCTCGATGAAGAGGATCTGAGCCTCGTCGGCTTCGCCTGCCCCGCCAAGTATGAATACGGCCTAGCGCTTCGCGATTGCCTGACCAAGATTGAAAGGGAGGGCTGAAGCGATGAGATTGCGCAGCTTCTTCGATACTATCGAGCCCAACTTCACCAAGGGCGGCAAATACGAGAAGTTCTTCCCCGTCTACGAGATGGTGGAGAGCTTCCTCTACACGCCCAAAACGGTGACGACGGTCGCGCCGCACGCGCGCAGCTACATCGATATGAAGCGGATCATGACCTATGTCGTGATCGCGACGGTACCGGCGATCCTCTTTGGCCTCTACAACACCGGATACCAGACCAATATCGCGCTTTCCGAACTGGGGACAGAACCCAGCTGGCGCGGCGCGATCCTGCAAGCGGTGGGCATCGGTCTTGATCCAAACAGCGTGTTTGCAAACTTTGCGCATGGGCTTTTGTTCTTCCTGCCGATTTACATCACGACACTGGTCGCAGGCGGGATTTGCGAGGTAGTATTTGCGACCGTGCGCGGGCACGAAGTGAACGAAGGCTTCCTTGTCACCTCAATGCTCTACGCGCTGATCATGCCGCCGGACGTACCGCTTTGGCAGGTTGCGTTGGGTATCATGTTCGGCGTCGTGATCGGCAAGGAAGTGTTTGGCGGCACCGGCAAGAACTTCCTCAACCCCGCGCTGACCGGTCGCGCGTTCCTCTACTTTGCCTATCCCGCCAATATGTCGGGTGATGCAATCTGGACGCCGGTTGATGGCTTTTCGGGCGCGACCGTTCTCGCGGTTTCAGCCTCCGACGGCTACACCTCGCTCGCCGCGCAAGGGATCACGTGGTTCGACGCGTTCTTTGGCTTCATCCAGGGATGCCTGGGCGAGACGTCGACCTTTGCCTGCCTGATCGGCCTCGCCTTCCTGCTGATTACCAAAATCGCCAATTACCGCATGGTTCTGGGCTGTCTGATCGGGATGATCGGCTTCTCCACCTTGCTCAATCTGATTGGGTCGGACAGCAATCCCATGTTTGCCATGCCTTGGTACTGGCACCTTGTCGTGGGCGGCTTTGCCTTTGGCCTTGTCTTTATGGTGACCGAGCCGGTTTCGGGAGCGCACACCAATATGGGCCGCTGGTTCTACGGCGCCTTGATCGGGTTCATGGTGGTCCTGATCCGGGTGGTGAACCCCGCTTTCCCCGAAGGCATGATGCTCGCCATCCTGTTCGGCAACGTCTTCGCGCCGCTGATCGATTACTTCGTGGTTCAAGCCAATATCCGTCGGAGGGCCAAAGCGTATGCCTGAGCAATCCAACACGGCCGAAGCCCCTAAAGGCTTCCTGCGCCGCTTTGTCGACCTGCCCGTCGACAGCCCGGCCAAGACACTGTTTGTCGCGGTCACGCTTTGCTTGGTCGCCTCGATGGCGGTGTCTGCCTTCGCGGTGTCGCTGCGTCCCATTCAGGAAGTGAACAAGCGGCTCGATAAGCAGATCAACATTCTGCAGGTCGCGGGCGTCTACGAAGAAGGCGCGGATGTCGCCGAAAGCTTCGCCGCGTTTGAGCCCAAGGTTCTCGAAATCGAAACCGGCACCTTCACCGACGCATTCGACGCCGCAAGTTTCGATGACCGCGCGGCCGCCGATGATCCGGAAACCTCGATCGAGCTGACTGACGACCCCGCCGGGATTGGTCGCAGGACCCAATACGCCACTGTCTACTTGTTGCGCGACGAGGCGGGCGCGATCGACAAGGTGGTGCTGCCGATCCACGGCTATGGCCTGTGGTCGACGCTCTATGGCTTCATCGCCATCGAAGAGAACGGCGGCGATATCTATGGCCTGCAATTCTACGAACACGGTGAGACGCCGGGCCTGGGCGCTGAGGTCGACAATCCACGCTGGAAGGCGCTGTGGAATGGCAAGCAATTGCTGGACGATGAAGGCGAGCTTGCCATCACCGTCGCCAAAACCGCCCCGCCACAGGGCGACGAATACCACGTTGATGCGCTGTCCGGCGCGACGCTGACCTCGAACGGGGTCGATAATCTGGTGCGCTTCTGGATGGGTGACCAAGGCTACGGCGCCTTCCTCGACAATCTTCGCGAAGGAGATATCTGATGGGACAGACACGCAAGGAATTGCTGACCGACCCGATGGTCGACAACAATCCGATCACGCTTCAGGTGCTCGGCATTTGTTCCGCGCTGGCGGTGACATCCTCGATGACGGTCGCGCTTGTGATGACCATTGCGGTGACGATCGTGACGGGCTTTTCTTCGATGTTCATCTCGATGATCCGACACCAAATCCCCAGCTCCATCCGCATCATCGTGCAGATGGTGATCATCGCTTCGTTGGTGATTATGGTGGACCAGGTCCTGAAAGCCTACGCGTTTGAGATCTCCAAGACGCTGTCGGTCTTTGTCGGCCTTATCATCACAAACTGCATCGTCATGGGCCGCGCGGAAGCCTTCGCGATGAAGAACCCACCGGTCGCCTCGTTCCTTGACGGGATCGGCAATGGGCTGGGCTATGGCCTTATCCTGATGACGGTCGGCTTTGTCCGCGAGCTGCTGGGTTCGGGATCGCTGTTTGGCATCACCATTCTGCCCACGGTCAACAATGGCGGCTGGTACGTGCCCAACGGCCTTCTGCTTCTGCCGCCGTCGGCATTCTTCGTGATTGGCCTCCTCATCTGGGCGGTGCGCGCGTGGAAGCCGGAGCAGGTGGAAGAGCGCGAATACGAAATCCAGACAGTTGAGGCGCACTGATGGAAAACTTGCTCTCCATCGCCGTGAAAGCCATTTTCGTTGAGAATCTGGCGCTCTCCTTCTTCCTTGGGATGTGCACCTTTATCGCGGTGTCGAAAAAGATCTCGACCGCGATTGGCCTAGGTATCTCAGTCATGGTGGTTCAGGCGATCACTGTACCGGCCAACAATCTGATCCTGACTTATTTGCTCAAACCCGGCGCGCTCGCTTGGGCGGGGTTTGAGGATGTGGATCTGACCTTCCTCGGCCTCATCTCCTATATCGGCGTCATCGCGGCGCTGGTGCAGATCCTCGAGATGGTGCTCGATAAGTACTTCCCACCGCTCTACAACGCATTAGGCGTGTTTTTGCCACTGATCACGGTGAACTGCGCGATCCTGGGTGGGTCGCTGTTCATGGTGGAGCGCGATTACACCTTCGCCGAAAGCGCGACTTACGGCATCTCGTCAGGCTTCGGCTGGGCGCTGGCAATCGCGGCGATGGCGGGCGTGCGCGAGAAGCTGAAATATTCCGACATTCCCGACGGCCTCCAAGGGCTCGGCATCACCTTTATCACGGCGGGCCTCATGTCGCTGGCCTTCATGTCCTTCGGCGGCATCAAGCTTTAAGGAGAGACACGCATCATGGCGACTTTCACGCTCGGCATCCTGCTCTTCACGATCATCGTCATCGCTCTGGTGGGAATCATCATGGCGGCCCGGTCCAAGCTGGTCTCGACCGGCCATGTGAACATCACGATCAACGATGAAAAAACGATCAGCGTGCCCGCCGGGGGCAAGCTTTTGCAAACGCTCGCCGAACAGCAATTGTACGTCCCCTCTGCCTGTGGTGGCGGCGGAACCTGCGCGCAGTGCAAGGTACAGATCAAAGAAGGCGGCGGATCGATCCTTCCGACCGAAGAAAGCCACATCACCAAACGCGAAGCCGCCTGCGGCGATCGCCTGTCGTGTCAGGTCGCGGTAAAGCAGGACATGCGCATCTTCGTGCCCGAAGAAGTCTTCGGCGTGAAGAAATGGGAATGCGAAGTCGTCTCAAACGAGAACGTCGCCACCTTCATCAAACAGCTCGTCCTGCGCCTGCCCGAAGGCGAAGACGTCAACTTCCGCGCAGGCGGCTATATCCAGATCGCCGCGCCCGAACACATCGTCGACTACAAGGAATTCGATGTCGAGAACGAGTACCGCGAGGACTGGGACAAGTTCAATCTGTGGAAGTTCACCTCCAAGGTCTCCGAACCAATTGAGCGCGCCTATTCGATGGCGAACTACCCCGAAGAAAAGGGCATCATCATGCTCAACGTCCGGATCGCGTCACCCCCGCCGGGCAACGACGCGGTGCCGCCGGGGCAGATGTCGTCCTACATCTTCAACTTGAAGCCGGGCGACAAGGTCACGATCTCCGGCCCGTTTGGCGAATTCTTCGCACGCGACACGGACAAAGAGATGGTCTTTATTGGCGGCGGCGCGGGGATGGCCCCGATGCGCAGCCACATCTTTGACCAGCTAAAGCGCCTCAAAAACCGCAACCGCAAGATCAGCTTCTGGTACGGCGCGCGCTCCAAGCGTGAGATGTTCTACGTTCAGGATTTTGACGAGCTCGACAAAGAGTTCGACAATTTCGAATGGCACGTCGCGCTGTCCGATGCCCTGCCCGAAGACGATTGGGACGGCTACACCGGCTTCATCCACAACGTGCTGTTCGATGAATACCTTAAGCATCACCCCGCACCCGAAGACTGCGAGTATTACATGTGCGGTCCGCCAATCATGAACCAGTCGGTAACCAACATGTTGCTCGACCTTGGAGTGGACAAGGAAGACATCATGCTCGACGACTTCGGGGGATGATCCCCTGGCCGTCTGGGAACTGAAACTGGGGCGTGACGGCTTAGCGAATGGCTGATCAGGAAGCCCCTTCACCGAGTGACGATCCGCTTGCCCAAGCGCGCGAGGCGCGCGGCACGCAGACTATCGAGGTCAACGGTCGGACTATTCCTTTGGTGCTCGGTCACCGGGCGATCCGCGCCGCGGCGAAAGATTGGCGCACCTTCAGCTCTGATGCGCCGTTCCGGGTGCCAATTCCTTCCGAAGAGGCGGTGCGAAGCGTGCGCCAGCTTCCGATCGAAGCCGATCCGCCCTTCCACCGTCAGATCCGCAAACTACTCGAACCGATATTCCTGCGCCCGCAATCCTCTGATTACGCCGCATGCATCGAAGCGTTGGTACAAGAGCTACTGGATCAAGCTTGCAAGGACGGCCCCCACGAATTGGTGCGCGACCTCGCCCTGCCAATCCAATCGCGCGCGCTGGCGATGCTGCTTGGTATGCCCCAAAGCGAAGCGGATATCTGGATATCCTGGGGCACCTACGTCTTTCATGATCCCTTTGGTAACGGAGGTGGGGCCACGCTTGAAACCTATCTCAGAGCGCAACTGGATCGCGCCTCCAAGCAACCGGAAGGCACCGATTACTTCTGCGAATTGGAGCGGGTGCGGTTGGATGAACGGGCGCTCACCTTTGAAGAGAAGCTCGGCATTGCCAACCTCACCTTTGCCGGAGGGCGCGACACGGTGATCAACGCGGTGACCGAGATCATCGCGCACTTTGCGACGGACCCGGCTTCGATCCGGGAATCCAGCCAAAGTGAGCGATCCACTAATCTTGCGGTCGAGGAGTTTGTACGCTTTGTCTCCCCCCTCACCCTTATCGGACGGGTGTGCCTGCACGCGACAAAGCTTGGCACTAACCACGTTGAAGCCGACAGCCAGATCGGTCTGTGCTGGGCGGCGGCCAATTTCGATCCAAGCGTATTTGAGGACCCCACGAAGCTTGACCTCACCCGCTCGCCAAACCCGCATGTCGGCTTTGGCAGTGGGCATCACTCGTGTCTGGGGTCGCAACAGGCGCGGGTGATATTGCGCAGTCTAGTCAAGGCGCTGGGGCGCCAGATCGGCAGTATCGAGATCATCGAAGCGGACAGAAACATCGAACAGCATTTTTCGTTCGAACGCTCGCTCGGCTATCGGCGCCTAGTCTGTGCGGTTAGAGAGCAGGAACAATAAGGCCAGTTCGAACGGCTTAGGCGCGCCCTACTCGAATTCGCCGCGCCATTCAGCGATACTCGCCTTGAAACGCTCGACCAACGCCGCGTTATCAGCGCTGGCGTCGCGCGTCTGGCCGGGATCATTATCAAGGTCGTAGAGTGCGGTTTCATCGTTTTCGGGGATCCAGACAAAATGCCAACGCGCATCGCGCAGATAATAACCCGACATCGCGCCGCCCATATGGTCCTTGATGCGCTCATCTGGGTTGCCGCGGAAATCTGTTCCACCCCGATGCTGCGTTAATCGGCCCACAAAGTAGTCGCGGGTCTGTGACACTTCGCCGCCCTCAATCGCTGGGCGCAACGAGTAACCCGGTAAGTCTTCGGGCGCCTTTGCCCCGGCATAGTCAAGAATGGTCGGCATTATATCAATCGCGCTGACCAAGGTGTTCGCGTCGCGCATCGGGGTGATTTTCCCCTTCCAATAAAAAATTATCGGAGTGCGAAACCCGGTCTCAAAGAACGACCCTTTCCCGCGCGGCCCACCATTGGCGAACGTGATGTGATTGTCGGCGTATTCGACATCGGCGGGTTGCTCCCACCCGTTGTCGTTGATGTACACGATCAGCGTGTTGTCGAGAACGCGCTGATCGCGCAGCGTGTCGATCAATGCGCCCACGCCCCAATCGAACCACGCAATGTTGGCGTAATAGAGCTTGGCCGATTCCGACAGGTCCTCGCGATCCTGAAAGTACTTGTAGAACCGATCCGGCGCGTTGAGCGGCGTGTGCGGCAAGGCCGGACCATACCAAACGAAAAACGGCTGATCAGCGTGCTCTTCAATGAACTCGGTAACCGGCGCCATGGTTTCGCGCCCGATATCCATCCCCTGGCCGCCCATAAAGGTGAAAAACCACTTGTCGCCAAGCTCTGCGGCCTGATCCCACGACCACGACCCGGTCATGCCATGCGTAAAGCCGCCATGCGCGTAGCTCTGCTCCCACCATTTGCCTGACTGATGCGAGGCGTAGCCCGTGCCTTCCAACACCCTCGGCAAAGTAGCAAAGTCTTCGATCGCGCTTGTCTCGTACTGCTGACGCAGCACCTGGCGTTCACGATCGGTGTCGACGCCATCGGGGAGCGGCGTGTTCAATAATTTACGCGCGGCAATCTGTTCGGCTCGCTGTTCGTATTGAACCGGGTACAGACCAGTGACGAGCGATTGAAGCGTAGGGCGGCAAAAATTGGAGGTGGCGTGGCCCACCTCAAAAACAGAACCGCCGCGCCCCAGGATGTCCATATTGGGCGTGATAACATTCTCATCCCCAAGGAAGCCGAGATAAGGCCACCCCAGATCATCCGCGATAATTAGAACGACATTGGGCGGCCCGTCAGGGCGACGCGGTTCTACGCTGCGATCGATTTCACCCGCATAGGTTTCGTCGAACACCCCGCCGAAATCGTAAGCGCTCTCGCTTCCCTCGGTTTCGCTTTGCGCGCATCCAGCCAATACGGCGCACGCAGCCAGCCAAACGTAAGACTTTTTCATCTCGCCCCTCCCTCATGTCATGAAGAATGCGCCACCGGGCGCGCGCCAACATGTTGGCTCAGCGCCCGAGAGATTTCCAGAGTTCATGCACGCGCTTGCCGCACGATTAAGACGCGCACCGCCTTGCAGAAACTGCCGAAGCTGCTCGCGACTGCCTGCTCAATCACCCTGCGCTAGATCTCTTGAAGACCCAGGCCGCCGGAATTGGCCAATTCTTAGTCGACTCACTACCGGCCAACAAACACGAACGGCGCCCACAGCGCGGGATCCCGCATATCCTTGTCTCGACCTTTAGCCATTTTCAACATCGCGCGCTGAAGGGAGGGGGCCGGATCATGTCCTTTGGCGTAGCGCTCAAGCGTTTCAACCGATAGCTGCGCAGCAACATCGTCACGCACCGCCCAATGGGACACCAACAGATTGCCCGCTCCGGCAAACAAGAATGCGCGCGCCAAACCCGAAAGGCCACTTCCATCGGCTCCGGATCCCGCCGCCGTATTGCACGCTGAGAGAACCACCCACGCACCATTTAATCGCAGAGCCATGACCTCCTGCATGGTTAGCAGACCGTCATCGTCTTGCGCCTCGTCCGGCGTCAGCACAAGGGCGGGCTGTTCTAGTCCGTCCAACTCGCCCGCGACGAGTCCATGGGTCGACAAGGCCAGCACATCGATAGACGTCAGATCCGCCGCGCGCAGCGCCGCCTCGGTTGCTTCGGCTCCGGTCAGAACACGACTCCGCTCCGCCCCGACGGCCTCTCCCAACGCTGCCAACTCACCCGCTGCGGCGGGAAGCGGTGGCAAATCGGCCAGACGTTGCGCGTTCTCTGCCGACCGGAAAGGGGACGGTCTCTCAGCACGCGCCAATTGCATCGCTTCATCCTCAGCCAAGTCTTGTATGAGGACCGGCGCGCCAAGCGCCAAGAAACCATCGAGGCGCGCGCGCGATCTTTCGGCGCGCGGTTTCTGGAGGGTGGCAAGCGATGGCAGCGTCACCAAAGCGTGCTCTTCAATCAGCCAGCGCGGTCGTGCGGCCGTCCCGGTTACCAGGACGCTCAGGGGCAGCGACGAAAACACACCGCCAGCTGACACCAGAAGACGCTTTCGTTTGCCAATCACGCGAGTGATAGCATCGGGCAGCACAAGGCTACGAAGTTCGGCGCTGGCCGCAAAGTCAAAGCTGCCCGGTTCCTCCAGCCCTGCGCGCACTCTGCGTACAAGCTGCGCTGCCTGGCGGCTCGAGCTCTGTCGCACCACCGCCGCGCCTGAGGCAGTGGCGGCTACAATAACGAGACCTTTTGGCCCCGGTGCGATCATTAGCACCGCTTCGTCTTTCTCGAGCAAGCCTTGCGCGTGCTCCAGCGTCAAGCGTTGGGCTACCTCGCCTTGAGAAAGGCCCGGTGCGGTGTCAGCCAATCGTTTCGTCGCCGCTTCAAACCGCGCCGCGGCCGCCTCGCGCTCGGCCTCCAGCTCGGCCAATCGTTCGGTTGGCGCTCCAATTCCGGCCAGCCGCAATTGCCTATCGAGCAAAGTCTGCAAAGCCAATGCTGCCTCTTGCCGTTCGCGCAGCAAGGCCGCCTCAGCCGGATCGAGCATCGCCATACGGCGGCTGGCGGCTCTCGCGGTGATCCCCGCAGACCCTTCGACGACCGGCTGAGCGAGCACAAAAGATCGCTCCACATTGCCCGCCAACGCGTTCGCTTCCAGCGCCCAGCCAAAGCCGGATCGCATTGCCAGGTCGAGCCCGGTACGGCGCGTGCCGCCGGCTTCTAACTCGCGCTGCCGCGTATCGAGCCTTACCGCCGCTGCCTGCGCTCGCAGCAATCCAGATGGAATATCTCCTGCGAGCGCTTCAAAAGCCGCAAGGCGCGCCTCACCGACAATCGCGGCGGTGTCATCGCCCGCGCCGCTGTTTGTCCAAAGCTCTTGCGCGCCGGCCTGAGCGGTGCGGGCTGCGGCTACATCTCCTGCCTCCAGCGCCGCTATCGCGAGTTTCTCTTCGCCCTCAATACGATCGCGGTTGTGCGGAGGAAATTTTTCGGTGCGAACCGCCGAGATCGCGGCGAATTCAGCGTAGGCCTCAGCCGCCTTGTCACCTGCCAGTAGCGCGTTCGCTAAAGACTCGCGCGCGATCAGGCTTCGGTCGGCATCTGCGCCCAGATCTTCGGTCATTTTCGCCACAGCGCGGCGCGCCAATTCTTCGGCTTCCGCGGCCTTGCCATTGTCCGAGAGCACCTTAGCCAGTGTCGCCAAATAGCCCAGCGTCTGCTGGCTTTCACCAAAACTCGCATAAGCCAGATCAAGCGCTTTGCGCGCGACCACCTCGGCTTCGTCCAACCGCCCTAACCCCGCCAGAACACCGGCAAGAGTATTAAGGCTAGCCCCCAGGAACGGGTGCTTTTCTGGCAAAATGGCTTCGAGTTCTGCCTGAATACGGTGGCCTTCCTCCGCCGCTTCTTCCAAACGTCCTGCGTCGTAGAGGAACGTCACCAGATTAGCGAAATGTGGAGCGGCGTTAGCCGGGATCGGATCGAGCTTGCGATTGATCGCGATCGCTTCACGCACGCTTGCAATCGCGCGGTCGGTCTCTCCGTTGCGAATCTGAGCGTTGGCGAGATTGGACCACGCGGCTGACAATTGAATATTTGCAGGATCATCCTCGGCCCGGCCGGTCGCTTGCTCCAGCCGCCACGCAAGCACCTTTTCACCCAGTACGCTAGCCTTGGCAAATTCACTCAGAGTCAGATGAAACACGACCTGAGCGTTGGCAAGCGACTTGCGCCGGGCGAGCCACTGCGGCTCTCCCGGACGCTCAGCAACGGCGGTTTCGAGCACGGCTGAGATCCGCTCCAGCCGGGCGGAAGCGGCTCTAATGTCACCTTGCAGATAATCGGCGGTCGCCTGTTCGGCCTCTAGCCAAGCAAGCTCAGGATGGCCAGGCGGATAGACACTCTCACCGTAGGCCAGCACCTCTTCAAACGCTTTACGATAGGCCGCCGGATCCGCGCCCTCATCGAGCGCGTCAGCCTCAGCGAACATCGTATCCAGTTTCGCCTTTTCCTCGGCCGTGATGCCATCCGATGGCGACTGCGCCGCCACCGATATGGTCGAAACAAGCGCAGCCGCCGTCGAAAGCGCGATCCATGTTACGATGCTGCTCGCACCTTTAACGGTGCCCCAGTTATGTCCCCTCATTCGCGCGAACATCGGACAAGACGGCGGCGCTGGCAAGATTGAATCGAGAAGCGCCTTTCTTCACATACGTCCAGTCTGTTAGCGTCACCAAAGCCAGATGTAGAGCCCCACCAACATCACGAAAGTCAGGCCAGCCAGCGTATTGAACAACTGCGTGGTCGCAAAGGAGATGTCCGAAACCTCGACCGTGCTGCCTTCTTCAGGAGATGCCGTCATCCGCGATACGGTTGCCGCCGCGATCAAAGCGCCCACGAAAACGAACCAGATACGGATGATGAACGGGACATCCGGCAGGCCAAATTTGAGCGCGATGTTGACGATCAACGATCCGATCAACGCTGTGAACGCACCCACCGCGTTGGCCTTCTTGTCAAAGAACCCAAGTAGGAAGACCACCACGATCCCCGGAGCGATGAAGCCGGTGTATTCCTGCACCGTTTGAAACCCGCTTTCAAACCCGCCAATAAAGGGACGCGCCAGAACCAGCGCGATGGCCATCGCGCTAAAGGCGGTGATGCGTCCAACCATGACATAGTGCTTGTCCGTCAGCGCCGGTCGGGCCGCCTTGTAAAGATCCATAGTGAAGATCGTGGAGATCGAGTTCATCATAGAGGCAAGCGAACTGACCACCGCGGCGATCAACGCGGCGAAGACAAGGCCACGCAGGCCCGCCGGAGCAAATGCCATTAACTCACCATAGGTGCGGTCCGACTTTTCCGCCAATGCGGCTCCATCCAGCACTCCTTGCTGCGCGAGGATCACGGCTGCGATACCGGGCACCACCACGATGAAAGGGACCAAGATTTTTAGGAAGGCTGCGAAAGCGAGGCCCTTTTGCGCTTCGCCCAGGTTCTCGGCTCCCAGAGCGCGCTGGATGATGTATTGGTTGAAACCCCAATAGCTGAAATGCAACACCCACAAGCCCCCCAGTAAGGTCCAGATACCGGGCAAGTCACCGTAAGCGGGATGGTCAGGCTCGAGGATCATTTCAAAGTGGCCCGGCATTTCCTGCATCAAATAGCCAAAGCCAGCCACTGCGCCGTCGGCAGGGAGGGCATCAAGCGCAAACCACGTGATTGCCAAACCGCCGAGTACGAGGATGACGACCTGAATAATGTCGGTCAGCGCCACCGCTTTGAGGCCACCATAAAGCGAATACAGCGCGGCAAAGCTCGCCAGCGCCAGCATGCTCGCCATGATGCCCCAGCCTGTCAGCGACTGCACCGCAAGCCCACCCAGCCACAGCACGGTGGTCAGGTTCACGGCAGTGTAAAGCGCCACCCAGAACACGCTCATCAGGTTCTTGACCCCATCCCCATACCGTTGCTCAAGGAATTGCGGCATCGTGTAAATGCGACGTTTGAGGAAGATCGGCAGGAAGTACTTGGCCACTATCAAAAGGACGATAGCCGCCTGCCATTCATAGGCCGCGATCGCGACACCAACGGCAAAGCCTTGCCCCGATTGACCGATGATCTGTTCCGCTGAAATGTTCGAGGCGATCAGCGAAGCGCCAATCGCCCACCACGGCAAAGCGCGACCGGCGAGGAAGTAATCCTCTGTGTTTTTCTGGTGGCCCGCAGGCTCACGACTGACGAACAGAGCGATACCGAGCAACGCCAGAGCGTAGCCTATGATGATCACAACATCGATTGTATCCAGCGTCACGTGCGCTCTCCCCGCATTCTATCTTGTAATTTTTCGCCGCCCGTCAGAACGAGCACGCAGTCCCCGGCGCGGTCTCTTCGCGCGCGATCTTGCTGATGGCGATGGTGAAGTTGGCGTCCGATGAGAAGGTCAGCGTGTCTCCGGTTTTTCCAAGACACTCAGCCGTCAACACCATATCGCGCCACCCTTTGCCTTCGGCGACCAGCATGCGGTCCGAAATGTCGAAGGCCTCTCCACCCGCCGTGATCGAGACCGGGCCGCTCGGACGCGCGTCAACTTTGTAGGCGATCCGCCAGCCCGATCCGCTATCAGGCCCGCTGAGTGTAAGTCTTGCTCCGGGCTTAAAGGTGATGGAGCGGGCGTCTTCCTGGGCGTTGCGATCAAGGCCGTTCACTTCAACGCCATTTCCGGCACCGCGCAGATCAGCGAGTATGGCGTTGTCGGCAAGCGCCTGAACCATGGGACCCAAGCGACCGACATCGAACCAGACCGCTCCATTGCCAACACTAAGCGCGGCGCAGTCTTCGCTGAGCGCGCCGGAATCACTTTTCTGTGTCAGTGAAAGACCGAAGCCATATGGAAACAGAGCGCCCTCGTGTGAATTCAGGGGATTGCCTTCGCATGTGGCGGGCCAAGTGAAGGAGAGCCTCCCGGTCGCGTCACGCGATCCGAACAGAACATCGGCTATCCCTGCACCTTCGCTGCCCGGCAGCCAGGCCGCGACAAAAGCGTCAGCGGCGTTGATCTCACGGTTCATCCACATCGGACGGCCAGACAGGAAAACGGCAACTGTTGGGATGCCCTGCAGTCGGTATCTACGAAGGATCTCAAGACCTTCTTCGTCGCGAAAGACCATGTCTTTTCGGTCCCCGACAAACTCCGCGTAAGGCTGCTCACCGAACACGACAATCGCAGCATCCGGGTTCCCGACATGAATGGATCCGTTAGGAAAAAGCTCCGCTTTGCCCCCTGTCTCCTCTGCCGCCGCAGCGATGCCATCATAAATCGAAGTCGCGCCAGGAAACTGCTCTTTGGTGAGCTCACCGCCGCCTTGCCAAGTAACTGACCACCCGCCCGCTTGCTGCGGTATGTTGTCAGCGGCTGAGCCTGCTACGACGATACTCGCGCCGGGTTTGAGCGGTAAGACGCCGTTGTTCTTGAGCAGCACGAGCGATTTGGCCACGGCTTCGCGAGCCACCGCGCGGTGGGGGGCAAAGCCAAGCTTATCCCAGCGCCCGGCGTTGGCTTGTCCGGAAGGGCGAGCCCCTTCTTCAAACATGCCCAGTTGTTGCTTCAAACGCAGAACTCGCAGCACCGCTTCATTCAGCCGCGCCATGGGAATGGTGCCGTCTTTGACCTGCGCAATCAGACTTTCGTAAAGCGCCTTCCAGTCTTCGGGCACCATGTAGACATCAAGCCCGGCGAGCAACGCCTGCGGGCAATCAGAATTGGTGCAACCGGCGATCTGGCCGTGCCCGTTCCAATCGCCAACGACGAGGCCATCAAAACCAAGATTGCCGCGCAGTTCGTCGGTGAGAAGCGGGCCGTTGCCGTGCATCTTGCGGCCATTAATCGAGTTAAAGCTCGCCATGATGGAGCTAACACCGGCCTCGATCGCAGCAGGGTACGGAGCGGCGTGAATGGCCATCAAATCCTGCAGATCGCCGTTAACGTCGCCTTGGTCGACGCCCTGTTGGGTGCCGCCGTCACCAAAGAAGTGTTTGGCGGTGGCTGCTACGCGCCCTTTCCCAAGATGATCGTCCGCGCCGACTTTTCCCTGCAGCCCCTCGATCATGGCTGCCCCAAGTTGCGAGACCAGAGCCGGGTCTTCAGAATAGCTTTCGTAAGTGCGGCCCCAACGATCATCGCGCGCCACCGCAATGGTCGGTGCAAACGTCCAGTCGATGCCGGTGACTTCGATTTCGGTCGCGGTGGCCGCTCCGATCAGCCGGATAAGGTCCGCATCACGCGTCGCGCCAAGGCCGATATTATGCGGAAAGATCGTCGCGCCGATGATGTTCGAATGGCCGTGTACCGCGTCGGTACCCCAAAGGACGGGAATGGCCGGTTCGCCATCCGGAAGCGGTTGGATCGACGCGTCCCAGTAGGCGTCAGCCAATTTGAGCCATTCCTGTGCTGGCGCGAGATCATCGCCATTAGGCCCCGAATTTCCGCCGTTCAGCACCGTGCCAAAGCGGTATTTGGCCACATCCTCCACGCTGATTGACCCGATGTCCGGCATGACCAATTGGGCGACTTTGCGCTCGAGGCTCATCTGCGCGAGCAAGTCTCTGATGATACCCTCGTCCGTCGATTCGACGCTGTTAGCAGGCGCGGCAGAGGCGCTTTGCGGCGGGTCTTGGGCCATGGTAGCGCAACCGGCCAGCATTGATCCGCAGGCGAGAGCTATAGCGAACTGTTTCATCGTTCAGTCCCTGAATATCTTTTAGAGTATACGCGAACGACAGCCAGAACCGGTCATTCCGACGTCCCTTTGGTGGTCGGTTGAGAGAGAGCTTTGGGCTGATAGACCCGCACATAGTCGACTTCCATGCGCGCCGGGAACACGGCAGGATCAACACCCTTCTGCCCGCCCCACGTGCCGCCAACGGCTAGGTTCAAGAGCAAATGCTGAGGCTTATCGAAGGGCCAACGCGCTTTCTTGCTGCTTTCTTTCTGGAAGAGAAATTTGGGCTGATCATCGACCGCAAACATCATGAGTTTGGGTGCCCACAAGAGCTGATACTTGTGCATCTTATCGCACGCCGTGGTCAGCTCGTGCTTGCTTGTCTTTTGGGTGCCGCGCGAAAAATTGAACGCTGTTGTGTGGATCGAATGGTGGATCACGCCCGGTTCGAACCCGACATGTTCCATAATATCGATCTCACCGCCAGCGGGCCACTTCACATTCGGATCCGACGGCAGCATCCAGATTGCGGGCCAAGTGCCTACACCGCAGGGCAGTTTGGCCCGGATTTCGAAGAAGCCATAGGTCCAATCGCCCAGCCCTTGCGTCACAAGGCGCGCCGAGCTGTATTCCTGCCCGCCCCAATCGGCGAAGCGCGCAGGGCCCAAATCTTCTTTGCGCGCCTCGATGATAAGGCGACCATCTTCGACCCGCGAGTTTTCGAGACGCGCGGCCGCGTAGTACTGCTTCTCGTTGTTGAACCAGCCGTCCTTGTTCCGGAATGTGTCGAATTTCCACTTTGCGGGATCGGGCAGCCCGGGCGTGTCGAATTCGTCCGACCAGACCAGCTCGAAACCGGCTGGCACGCTGGTTTCCACGCGCTTTTCCGGCGTGGCCGATGCAACCGGCGAGGCTTGTGGTGAACTCTCTTGCGCAGCCCCCTTAGAAACAAGGCCAGTCAACCCTAGGCCCGTAAGACCAATCCCTGCAGCAACAGCGGCTAATACAACACGCGCCATGAAACGATCCCCTCCTCGTAAAACAAGTGGGTGAGCGGGATAATCCCAAACCCCGCTCACTCGATGTGGATCCAGCCTTAGAATCTGGCTCGGATACGCGCACCATAGGTGCGAGGCCGGATAAAGAAGCGCGTGTTATCGAACTGCGTGATAATAATTGCCGCTTCTTCCTGTTGGTTGGTAACGTTGTTGCCATAGACTTCGAAACGGTACTTGCCCTCGTCATCGATGGTCCAACCCGCGCCGATATCCAGCGTGAAGTAGCCGTCAATCCGATCAAGCAGACGACCGCTGGTCACTTCAGTGCCGTTGCCAGCCATATCGAATTCCAAGCTGTTGAAGATCGTATGGAATTGCGACGAACGGTATCCAAGCGAGGCGACCCAGTCGAGCTGACCCTGCGGCAGCTCAATCACTTGGCTGAGCTTACCGTTGAGCTGCCAGCGAGGCGTGCGCGGCAAGCGATTGCCCGCAATCGGACGGAACGTTGCGTTGCCCGAATCCACATCAGGCTGGAAGCGAAAGTCTGGGATTTCTTCGGAGTCCTGAATCTGCGCTTCGAGCCACAGAGCTGAGAAATCGAAGTTGATGTTGCCCGGAAGTTCAAACCCGCCTTCGATCTGCGCGCCGTAGATCTCTGAATCCGCCGCGTTGAAGCTGAAGGAGACAACCAGGTCGGTGTTTGTGCCCGGCGGGACCTCAATATCTTGACCAAGGATTCCAACCGCCGTGTCAATCGCAGTCGCGACGCTCAACAGACCCGTGAACACCTGATCGGTGTAATCGTTGTAGAAGAATGAGGCGTTCAGATAGGCCTTTCGACCCGCGATATCGAACTCGTTCTTGCTGCCGACTTCGTAGAGAATGACGCGTTCGGTACCATAGGTCGGAGCGACGCCATTGTTCCCGAGGTTGTCGTTGAAGCCGCCCGATTTGTGGCCGTTTGCGATCAACGCATAGAGCAGGTTGTCGGGCGACGCGTCGAGTTCGGCGCGGAATCTCCAGTCGACAAAGTCATCCTGGAACTCGCCGTCTTGTTGGAAGATCTGGCCAGTGAACGGGACAGCGAAGGTGAACTGCGAGTTGTTGAACGGCTCACCACGTGTGAAGCCTTCGCAGAACAGCGTGTCGAAGCTGACGGTATCGAGGCACTCGGCCGCGCCGGGCCGCTCGAACACATCGCCTGGCAAAGGCCCAAAGTCCAAGATATCGCCGAGATTGTCACGATCACCAAACTGGGCGATCCCATTCCGGTGGAAGGCGAACACTTCAGCGTCAGAAATGGCTCCATCGCCATCTGTGTCAGGATCGATAATCGTGCGGTCAAAGGCTGCGAATTCAAAGTTCTCTGTTCCCACTCGAACACCGAGACAACATTCAAAGCTGCCGCCGCCAATAGCCAAACCGTAACGAGCGGCCACACCGGTGCGTTCTTTCTGATCGTCGGTGTAGCGAATGCCCGCTGTTAGGCGAAAGTTTTCAGACACCTCATAGGTCGCATCGGCGTAGATACCGAAGGAATCGGTGTCGGTTTGGGTATTGAATTCAATACCCTGGAAGAACGGCCCACGGTCACCCGTGCTGCCTAGGAATGAACGCTGCTCTTCATTGATGTAGAGCCCCCCGAGACTCCAAATGAAGGGACCATCCGAGTTAAATATCCTCAATTCGTGGAATTGCGAGCGCGAATCCGAAATGATGCGAAAACGCGAAAAGTTGTCGAGATTTTCCGCGAGGATGATGGGATCATTGATGATGTCGTTGGGATCCGGCGTAAATGGATTGTCACGTTCGGACAGGCGATCCAGCACACCCGGGAAATCCGGCGTCAGCGGCGTGGTCGCTTCGTAATCATACACCGCGTCGCGGTAGCTGCCGGTGTATTCGACGTTGAATCCATCGCCTTCATATTCAATCGTGGTGCGGATGCCCCAGTGGTCGGTGTTGAGCTGAGGCGTGATGCCACGCGCGATGACATCGCGCGGGTCAATATCGTCGAACTCGGCTTGGGCAAGATTGCCGTCTTCGAGCGCACCCAAAGGCAGCGCAAAGTTGGTACCGGTGTAGCCGGTGCCATTTTCGGCAATGTAGTCACCCGCGACAAGAATGGTCAGGCGATCGGTCGGCTCCCACAAGATCTGTGCGCGACCCGACAGGTTATCCTGCGCTTCGGCGACTCCAACGCCGTCATTAGGACCGACATTGTCGTAATACGAATCGTTCGCCTGATAGAGGCCAGAGAAACGCACCGCGACCGTGTCGGACAGCGGAATGTTTAGCACGCCGCGAAGCGCACGCTGATCGAAATTTCCGTATTCCGCTTCGATGGACCCATCAAAGCCGCCAAGGCCCGGACGGAAGCTAATCGCGTTGATCGAACCCGCCGTCGCGTTGCGACCTCGCAGCGTTCCTTGCGGCCCCACGTTCACTTCGACGCGCTGGATGTCATAGAACGCCGAACCAATACCCGAAGGACGCGGAATGTTCACGCCGTCAAAGTGGAACGCCGCAGCGGGGTCACCCAGTTCGGTGTTGTTGCTTGAACCGATCCCGCGAATGTAGACTTCGATGTTTCCTTGGTTGTTGGCAACCGAAAGGCCCGGAACCTGATTCTGAAGGTCCGTGACATTCTGAACGCCCAGCTTTTTCAGATCTTCACCCGTGATAGCGAAGGCCGTTCCGGCGAAGTCCTGCAAGGTTTGTTCGCGGCGGTCAGCCGTGACGATGATCGCGTTGGGATCTTCGGCAACTTCTTGGTTTTGCTCTTCGGCGGCTCCGTCCTGCTCCTGCGCGAAAGCTGGCGTAGACAGCGCGATTACGGATACCCCGGCGGCAAGCGCAACGGTAAAACGACGCATTTCTCTCTCCCCTGTTTGGCCATATTTAGCCTTACTTTTACAGGCGTATCGCGTTTTGTGACCGGTCACAAGTAGAAATGTGACCGGTCACAATGGCGCTTGAAATTTCACCGGAAATGTGGCCAAAGGACCACTCGGGAGACACAATCACATATGGCTAGCAAGCAAGGCGTGACAATTCGTGACGTGGCGCGCGACGTGGGAATGTCGCGTCAAACGGTCTCGCGCGTGCTCAACAACGGGCCCAACGTGAAGCCTTCAGTTCGCGACAAAGTGAACGAAGCCATTGAGCGTCTTGGCTATGTTCCCAATATATCTGCGCGGCGGATGCGTGGTTCGCGTTCCTATCTCATTCTCGCGATCAACGACCGTCAACGCACTTTTGAAAATTGGCGCGCTGGCCGTGGCAACGACTGGGTCGATCAAATGCTGTTTGGCGGCATGACCGAGTGCGAAAAACACGGCTACCATATGGTCTTCGAGCTGATCGATACGGATCCAACCAAGGCGCAAGAGCAGCTATTCAAGGTCATCTCAGAGCTGCGCCCTGATGGGGTAATCCTCACCCCACCGCACAGCGACAATTCAAGACTCACCGACCTTCTGAAAGATCAGGGCATCGCCTGCGCACGCGTCGGCCGCCGTGAAGGAGGCGAGTTTGTCGATGTGTGCATGGATGAATGCGGCGCAGGGCAGAGAGTGACACACCACCTTGTTGAGCGGGGACACTCTCGCATCGCTTACCTAGCCGGATCGCCCGATTACGGCACATCCGTGATGCGTTTGGATGGCTACCGCGCCGCCTTGAGCGAGTGCGGCTTGGAATTTCGCAAGGACTGGATTGGCAAGGGCGATTTTCAATTCGACACCGCCAGTGTCGTCGCTCACAACTGGCTGTACGGGGCCGATCGCCCCACCGCCATCATTGCTGATAACGACCAGATGGCCTTTGCCGTGCTCCACACGGTCGAGCGGGTGGGACTACGGATACCTGAGGATCTGGCGCTGATCAGTTTTGAAGACACGCCGGGGGTGCGCCTTTGTGTCCCGCCCATGACCGCCATCCGGCAGCCCACGGCAGCCATGATATCCCGCGCTTGCGAGGGGTTGATCGCAGCCAGTTCCGGAGAAGACGCAAGCGGTGTTTTCGAAGCGCCATTTGAGCTGATTGAGCGTACTAGCACCGCACCAAGTTTCTCGCATTCCTAGATTGCCCCATCCATTCTCACGCACGGCTTACTGGACCTACCCGCTCGCTTTTCTGGGCGCACACCTTGCGTTCATGCCGCTCTTCGTTTTGCTGCTCCCGCGCCGAGTTGAAGCCCTGGCGCCCGAATGCACTGGCACCGCTCTTAGTTGGCTTTTGCTTATAGGGGGGCTGGTTGCTGGACTTGCTAATGTGGCTGCCGGAGCTCTTGGCGACCGCTGGATTGTTCGTTTCGGGAGCCGCCGTGGTCTGATCGCCATTGGCGCGGGGTTATTAGCCAGCGCCTACGCAGCCTTCACTTTCGCGGACACGCTTCCTAAGCTGTTCGCCGCACTCATCTTCTTCCAATTGTCACTCAATTGCTGCTTTTCCCCCTTGGGCGCTCTGCTCGCGGACCATTTTAATGATGCGGTGAAGGGTCGGCTTGGCGGACTGCTCACCGCAGCGCTTCCCACGTCGTCCTTGCTCGTTTTGCCGATCGCCTGGCTGTTTCCTGAAGACTCGTCTGGGGCCTTTCTCCTTATTGGAGGAATGATCCTGGTTTGCATGCTTCCATTGCTGACAATTTGGAGCCTGGGCTCTGTGATCAATACACCCAGCACGGTGATAGCCGCTGGCGCAAAGCGGGTTACCGAAGAACCAGCCAAGGCCTCTTTGTTCGTCGATTTTGCACTCGCGTGGCTTTCGCGCCTTTTGATCCAAACCGGCGCCGCCTTCGTCATCGGCTATATCTACCTTTACATCACGGTGATGCAGCTTTCTGAAAGAGAATGGCGCAGCGCCGGCGCCAGCGAAATCCTAGCAGAACTAACCGCACCCGCCGCCATTCTGGCGATAGCGGGGACGCTCTGCGCCGGATTCCTTTCCGACCGCGTAAAGAGCCGGCGCATTCCGCTGGCGGCTTTTGCCGTTTTTTTCGCCGTGGGCATGGGAACACTCGCGACCAGCACTAATCTTGTTCTTTTCTTCATTGGGTATGGCGTCTTGCAGGCCGCATTGGCCGCCTACCTTTCCGTTGACACCGCTCTCATTGCTCAACTGGTCAGCGGGCATGCTCGGCGCGGTTTTCTGTTGGGAGTGTTGAATCTTTCGAATACTGCGCCCTCGGTGATTGTGCCCAGCATCGCTTTGGTTGCCTTCGCCGACAACGCTATCCCCAGCATCCTTGCCTTAATGTTCGCAGGCTTTGCATTCGCCGCTTTTGCGGCGGGCGCCCTGATCATGATGATCCGCGGCATAAGGTAGCCCAATTGAACGAACGTACCCGTAAGGACGCGCAGACTTAGTGCCGATTCAGATCGCTGAATTAGATCGCGGAATTGTCAGTCTAACGCAGACTCGTGTCTGGGAGGAGCTAGGCGGCCCGCCCATTTTCCCGGCTAAGGCCATGAGCCATTGTAGCTTTGCCAATGCGGCGGAGCGGGTGGCATTGTAGGTTAGGTTGTCGGTGAGGTGACGGGCAGAACTGGAGCGATCGTGGGGTTGGCGTGAACAGTCTTGAACGAAAGCGCCGTGTCTGTGCGTCTAGTGTTCCGATGGGCTATTCGGATTGAGGCGATTCAAGCCGGACATCCTTCGCCAGTAGCTCGTCACCACAAGAGTCGCAGGCCGCGATCAGCTTGAGCGTGGCACCGCAGGACCTGTGACGGAGGACCAGAGGAGGCCCTTCCTCCGCTGCATAGAAACGGTCGCCCCATTGCTGCAGCATCAACAGTATCGGAAGATAATCGAGCGCCTTTTCGGTTGGATAATAGGCGTACCGATCTGGCTTGGTCTGATAGACTTTCGCTCGAAGGAAATCGCGCTCCACCAGCCAGCTGAGCCGGTCGGATAGAATGTTCGAAGCCATCGCGCTGTCGGCCAGCATTTCATCAAATCTGTTGAAGCCGGTGAACGCTGATCGCATAACCAAGTTCGACCAGCGATCGCCAAGCACCTCAGCGGCGTGAGTAAATAGAGTGATGTTCTTGGTGATGGCCGTCCGGTTGCGCTGCTGTCGACGGCGTTTGTAGTCTGGCTTCATCCAGCCTAGGCCCGGACCTTCGGCCCATTCAATGTCGAGCGCGCTCACTTCCTGGCCGCAATGTTGGCATTGCGGAACGGGTGTGATCGTATGGCCGCACGTTCTATGGACCAGGTCAATCTGGAGCGTGGGCTGACGCGTGGATCGCTCTTTCTCCCAACGAAAGAGCATCATCGTAACCGGAAACAGAGCAAGGCCTTTTTCTTCCAGCTCGAACTCAAATCGAGGAGGATGCGCGTTGTATTGGGAACGCCTTATGATGCCGTTTTCGACCAGAGACTTGAGCCGCTCGGACACGAGCGGTTTGGACAGGCAGGTGCGCGCGCGGATTGTCTCAAACCGCTTGTCACCAAGCCAAATGGCCTCGAGGATAAGGAGCGAGGGCACATCGCCGAGAACTTCCAAAGCACGCCAAATAGAGCATGTTCGCACCAGCCCTTCAGGCCGAGGATCGTCCTTTAAGTTAGTGAGCATCAAAACCGTCTCACGCTGTCCCAACGACGAAACTGCAATTGGTGGTGCCGGAACCGCCGACATTGAAGGTGGCGACACTCTTCGCGCCTTCGACCTGATAATCGCCTGCGGTCGCCGTGGTCTGGCGCATCGCGTCGATTAGCATGCGCACGCCTGTGGCGCCGACCGGGTGGCCGACCCCCATCAATCCGCCCGACGCGTTGACGGGGATTGAGCCGCCAAGAGCGATCCGACCGTCTTCCACCGCCCTCCACGCTTCGCCCGGATCGGTGATCCCGAAATGCTCGATCGCGATATATTCGTTGATGGTGAAACAATCATGCGTTTCAACCGCGTCAATCTGGGCGATGTCCGTGATCCCGGCACGAGCATAAGCGTCGGTGATCGCTTTGCGGGTCCAGGGAAGCAGATAGTCTGCGCCCTGACTTGCCGCCAGTTTGGTGTCCATCAGCATCGGAGCGGTCGTGTGTCCCCAACCCTTGATCTGGGCAAGGCTATCCAGCGCTATGCCGCGCGCATCTGCGTAGGCCTGCGCCTTGGCTTGTGTGGCCAGGATGATCCCGGCTGAGCCATCGGTGATCTGGCTGCAATCCTGCCGACGCATCCACCCCTCGACGATCGGGTTCAACTCGTCGTCTTCAGAGAAGTAATCCGCAGTAAGCGTCCACTTGCGCGTCTGTGCGTTTGGATTGCGCTGCGCGTTGGCGAAGTTGATTCTCGCGATTTCTTTCAGGTGGTCATGCTTGAGGCCATGGCGCTCATGATATTCCTGCGCCAGTTCGGAGAACATCGCTGGCCAAACATAGGTCGCTTGCTCCGCTTCTTTCCCGACCCAGACCGCCGCGCCGAGATGGTCACCCGCCAATTGGCCGGGAACGTTGCGCATAAATTCGATACCCAGCACCAGCGCGCAATCGTATCGGCCCGCTTCAAGGTCCGCCATTGCGGCCAAGGCGGCCAGCGATCCAGACGCGCAGGCGCCTTCGTGACGCGAGGCGGGAACACCCGCGAGTTCCGGATGCACGTGGCCAAGAAAGCCGCCCAGCATGCCTTGTCCGGTAAAGAGCTCACCCACGAAGTTGCCGACATGAGCGACCTCGATCTCCTTGGGATCAAGGTTCGCTGCGGCAAGTGTGCCCTCAACGCCATCTTTCAGAAGGTCAAAGATCGACAGGCCCTCGCGTGCGTAATTGCGCGCGAAGTCGGTCTGGTAGCCACCCAGAATATAGATTGGCGTGGTCATGAACTCATCCTCTTCTGGCCTTGCCGCTCTATCACAGTTCGGCGGCGCTCGCCCAGGTGGCGTGCGTGCCGCTGCAGATGCGATGCGGCAGGATGATCTGGCACACCGGACCTTTAGCGATATCTTTGGCGTCAAAGATGACGCATTCGGAGCGATCATGCAGTAGGTCAGTGACAAAGCTGATGAGATAGCCATCGTCTTCAGAAACCGCGTTTGCGCGCGGAATGAAAGGCGCTTCTGACCCATAGCGGCCGGGGCCAAACATGATCTTCTTTGCAGTGCCTTCCTTCAGGTCATGTTTGACCAGCCCGTTGAACAGGAACCAACCTTCCTCTCCGTGAGCGCTGTAAACATAGCGATGTTCGCGACCGTAATACTCGGGATTGATCGTTCCGAACTCCACATGCTCTTCATCGCAAATCCGCCCTTCCCACGTCTCGCCGGTCTTCAAGTTGAAGCGCCAGCGGTGCAAGTGCGGCTTCAACGAATGCAGGTCGAGGTTCGCCAAGAGCACTTGAAAGGGTTCGGGCATGCTCGCCAGTGGCGGCGGGTAAGGGCCTTTCTGGTGGTAGCCTTCTAGGACGATCTCATCGCCTTCTTCCCAGCAATTTGTGTAGTGCAGGACGTAAGTCGGTTCGGCCTCGAACCACATGATGTCTTCGGGCTGACCATAGCGCGGCAGGACAGCGAACCGGGTCTTCAGGGTCGGATCATACTGCGGGATCAGAAACCCATTCTCCATCGCCGCCGGTATCGGAAACAAGGGAAAATCGTTTAGGATCGAGTAGTTGTTCGTGATCGCCATATCGTGGGGCAAGCGCGCACCGGGCAATTCGACCGGGATGTAGTGTTTGACCGTGTTGTCCTTGCCTACCACTCCGTAATTCATGAAGGGCGCTTCGCCGGTATAGTTGAAGAACATCAGGTCGCCGGTCCTATGGTCCAGCTTGGGGTGGGCGGAGATACCGTCAACGGGCACCCAGTCTTCGATGCCCAACGTGTCGAGGCTTTCGGCATCGAGGACATATCCATCGCCGCACTGCCAGAAGGTCGACAGGATCTTGCCATTGCGCACCAGCACATCGGTCGACGAGCCATCTCGCAGGTCTTTACCAAGCCCGCAGCCGGGAAGCCTTGACGCGTCACTCGGCATGGTGAAGCCAGCCCAAAGCGCCTTGCCGGCTTCGGCTTCGGCTTCAAATCCCTTGGTCCGGATGAAGCGGTTCTTGTACTGCGCCTTTCCATCTTTCAGACGCATCATGTGCAACATGCCATCCCCGTCAAACGGGTGATAGCGACCGATGGGTTTGTGCACCGGGTTCTCAGTGTTGCGCACGTAAATCCCGTCAATGTCGTCCGGGACGGTTCCGATAACCTCCATATTATCGGCGTCGTACTCTTCGAAATTTGGGGTCCAAGCGCCGTTCATATAGGGGTGGCTGTTTTCAGGCTTCAGCGTCGACTGAACGCGATTGACGAGTTGATTCATAGGTGACGAGTTCCCAGCAAGTAAAGTTATGCAAGGTATATATTGCATAACTTTACTGTCAATCAGGAGCCGGCCAGTCTTTCGAGAGTCTTTGAGATGCGCTCGCCAACGTGACTTATCGCACGTCCGTTGGCAAAGAGCTGGGCAGCGGCTACGGCTTTCTTGCCGATGGCGAGATTTTTTATTTCTGTTCAAGTTGTCCGCCCGGCCTTCCGACGCTCTGGAAATCACCGGTTCGTTCTCAAGCTTCAGTGCGAATTCGACCGATCCGAGCGACCGCCAGGGCACTATAGTAGCGAGGTCAGTCAACAGCCGCCGTCGATCTCAGTAGGGTTGGTTACTACACCAAAAACTGGGTCAAGGAGACGAGGTGTCGAGCGACCGGATCGTGAACCGCCAGGTAGAAACGATCGACGTTCTGCCCGACAACCGCTTGCGCATTGACCTGGGCGAAGGGCACTACCAGTCAAGGGTGAGTGGCGGTGCTGCCAGTCCGATCGCAACTCGTCTCCGAACCATGTCCGCTTTGCGCCGCAATCTCTGTCGTTAGCTTGCTTACCAACGGCTCCCAAGAGCGGACATAACCAACACCTCGCCGAGGTCCGCTTTCGGAGCATCTCGAACAGGTCACTATTGTCGCATTCTGGGGGTGGGAGGGGACTAAGTACGCGCAGCTTTCAGCTAGCAGATTGCCCGCGAATCAGCTGCCGTGTGCTTTCAATCACAAGTTCCCGCCATACGCCTTCATCAATGCCCGACGCGTGGGGCTTGATCGCTATGAAACCATGTGTGCTTGCCCAAATTTGGAGCGCAAGTCGCTCTGCCTCGGACGCAGTATTGAGACCTTCGGTTAGGGGCTGAACCAGGCCGATGGCCACCTCGAAGCTCTCACGAGCAGCCCGTTTTGCGGCTTCAGAGGGGCTGTAGCCAGAAGCGCCCATGCCGAACATCAGCGCGTATCGGTTTTCATTGCGCTGGTAGAATTCCAAGTAGTTTCTTGTGGACTCTACGACCACGGTCTCAGGGTCTTCGTGGGTCTGGGCTCTTGCCACGGCCTTGGCCAAGTCGCGAAAGCCAGCAATGTAGAGCTCTTCGCAGACCTGATCCTTGCCACCGAAATAGCTGTAGACGCCCATCGTGGAGAGACCCGCATGCTTGGCGATGTTGCGCACTGACAGGGCCTCGACCCCTTCCTCATGAAGGATGGCCTGAGCGGCTTCCAGAATCCGTGACCGTTGATTTGTGGTTTGAGACATGCCCCTTGCCATAGGAAAATAACGCTGTTATTGGCAAGAATATAACACTGTTATAGGAGCGAGCATGTCTACAAGCCCCTGGGTGCAAGGTGCCTATGAACCAGTCGCAAGTGAGATCGATGCGTTTGATCTGGAGGTCGAAGGTGCCATCCCGCCCGACCTTAACGGTATCCTAGCTCGAATAGGCCCCAATCCAATCGGAGAAGTTCCTCCTGACCACAATCTCTTCAATGGCGAGGGGATGGTGCATACTCTCACGCTCAAAGATGGCCGCGCGCAGACCTATCGGAACCGTTGGGTGCGGACGGAGCCTGTGGCACGCAAGCTTGATGAGCACACTGATCTCGATCCTATTGAGAACACGGATGTTGCCAACACGCATATTTTTCCATTCGCCGGGTCGCTCTACGCTCTCACCGAAACCGCAATCCCTTACAAGGTAAACGAAGACCTTGAGACGCTTGGGCGCGAGGACTTTTCGGGCTTCATCGATACTGGCTTTACGGCGCATCCTCACGTCGATCCGACGAACGGCGAGATGCATGCTATTGGTTACGATAACAACGCTGATCCGAGCGTGACACATTATGTGTTCGGATCGGACGGGACACCTCTACGCAAGAACAAGATCGCTCTCGGCAGCGCAATCATGCTGCATGATTTTGCAGCGACCGAAACCTTCGCGATCATATGGGATCTGCCCCTGCTTTTTGACGTCGAAGCGGCCGAGCGAGGCTCCAAGGCGCCCTACAAATGGACACCGGGCTATGAGGCAAAGGTGGGTCTTCGCCGTCTGGATGCTGACGATGCAAGTGTACGTTGGTTCGATGCGCCGGAGGCGTTCATCTTTCACGCCGTCAATGCGTGGGAAGAGCACAGCGCAGATGGCTCAATTGCGAAGGTCCACTGCGACGTGATCCGGCGCGACAGTATGTTTGCCAGCGACAGCACGGGACCAGGCGATATGGCGATCCCGCAGCTCTATCGCTGGACGATGGATCTTGGGACCGGCGCAATGACAGAGGAATTGATAGATCCGCGCGCGCAGGAATTTGGGCGTATCGACGACCGATATTGGGGCCATAAGAACGGTTTCAGCGTCACGACCGAATTGTTCCGCTTCACCGGCGACACTGGCATTATTGTCTATGACGACAACGGGCAAAGCCAAGAATGGAGTTTCGGCAAGGGCGCCGCCACCAGCGAAGCCGTTTTTGTGCCCAATGACGAAAATGCTGGCGAGGGCGAGGGCTATATTCTCGCAACAGCGACCGATGTCGCCAGGCGGACCGCAAAGGCAGCGATCTTCGATGCGCAGAATGTGAGGAAGGGGCCGCTGGCTGAAATCAAGCTACCTCAGAGGTTGCCGGTCACTTTCCACGGCAGCTGGATTCCCGAAGCTTCGGCCTAGAAAAGTATTACAATCGCAGAGGCGACTGGCATCTGAGTTGGATGTCTGAAACTGGGTCGGTAGCGGAATGGCAGTTTCGTTTCGCTTGCAATAGATTAGCTGCCATTCAGCTACCGACCCATAATCTGCCATAAGTGAAACTTGCCGATGGTTCTTTTCGAAGACCATGGATGAGTGGTTTCAGGAGAGTGGTTTCATTGCACATATTCCTTCGTCCGAGCTCATTTACTGGGTTGGATATGGGGAAAATGGGTTGCCTTGAGCGCCAGGCTTGCGGTCTCTTGCAGGAGGCAAGACTGGACGTTCTCTTGTAGCAGGTGTTGGCGGTGGCACAGCCACTGCCAGCGAAGCTTGGGGCGCAAGGCTATCAGCAAAGCGTGCCGCGCCGACAAGAAGGAAGCATCCAAGGATAATAGGTATGATCTGGCGAGGCGAGACGCTTCCGCTCAGCATCTTAAAGCCAAGGCTTGCCACAGCCAACACCATAAGACCCGTTGCGAATGGGCCTAGTAGCGCTTCCAAAATCCAGGCCATTGAGGCCTCAATGGATGTCACGGCCAACAACCATCGTCTTGCTCTTCTCAGTCTCTATTGGTGTGAGGATCCTCAACAGTCGATCCGAGAATAAGGCGAGTTCGCCACACGCTGTTCGCAAGCGCCTTTGGGTGATACTGTTTCTCCGACCACAACTTGTTACCCTCGCTAAACAGCACTCAGTCATGAAGATCGGCAAGGTTTGCCGCCCATTCAATCGTCATCCGAGCCTCACCGCCAAAGTTCGACGGATCGCCTGATAGGAATGTGTTGTTGGAGGAGAACAATCGCATTCGATAGGTATCGCCTGGCGTGACCGGCACCCATGAGGATGAGATCGTTGCAAAAGCTTCATTGCGATGTCTTGCGATGCTTCCAGCGACATAACGTGTGCCTGTCCCGCTCGCACGATCGATTCTAATCCAGCGATCACCGCCCGTGTTCTGCCAGACCAAACTGGCCGCGTTGATCCGCATCCAGCTCGCCCCGACGGGCACAGTCCAGGTGTTCGATCCGGCGGTGAAGCTGTCTCGATTGTCGTAGACCTCATCTTCCCAAGTGACGTTGGCCCAGGAACTCCCAAAGGTCTGATTGGCGCTCTTCTTGAGAATAGTCAGGCCGAACAGACCAACGGCCCCATTCCCGCTGCCCACGGCGCCTGCAAGCACCCGGCCTTTGGCATCAACCGTGACTTGCGAATAGGTCCCCGGCGCGACACCGGTTGTCGCTAACTCGGTTTGTGTGCTGCCAGAAGTTGTAACATCGCCGGTCAGATCGCCGCCGGTTATGCCGGTGGCGCTGTCGAAGACGGCGATCTCGCCAGTGTTGGGCGTGCCTTCGTGTGTGACGGCGTCGGCGTTCGCCTGATCAACGCAGGCGGCGACCGCGTTGAAATTGTCCATCACCTCAGTCGCGTCGGCGACCTGACCGTTGGTGAGCGTGTTGGGGACCGTGCATTGCGGGGTTTGGGCGAAGGTGGGCCATGCGAATACAAAGGAGAAGACGGCAGCGGTGAGAACTCTCTTCATTTTCATTCCTCCGTATGGGTGAATTCTATTTGCCGGACCGCTTGGAACAGAAGCGCCGAGAAGTATTCCGCCTTCACATCGCTCGCCGAAGCGCCGTATTCGGCCACCACTCGGCCCCCAAAAGCAAAAGACGCGCCGTAGACAAAATGCCGCGTGCCCGTCGGCTTATCGACCCGCACCCGGTCGCCAAGGTCGTTATAGGTGTAGCTCTGCGCGCCTGCGCTCATGTGATCTTTGCCTTGCCCGTCGGCGCTACTCTTATGAGACACTTAAATGCCTCTGTGGGTCGCCCGTATCTCTCGCCTGCATCGATAAGTGCTTTAATCACAACTGAGCGAAGGATGCCTGTTACAGCCCTCCGATCAAGGCCGCGAAAAGCCCCGACATCCAACTGAACGGTGAGAGGGAGGTCACCGTAAGTCTTGTTTATACGACCAAATTCTGTCTGTCCTCCATCCTCTTCTTCATAAAGGATGGCAAGGGTCACCCACGAGAAGGGAGCTCCCTCAAGATAATGAGAAGTGATCATCACTCCTTCGAGTTCTTTTTTGATCAGACTGAGAGCTTCAAAACTACCAAGAGGAGGCCTTATAGGTTTACCTGAAGAAGTGACACCCGAAGAATCGACCAATCCTAGCTTGCCGTCATGGGGAGGCTTCGGAGGATTCGTCATCTGTTCGTCTTATTACCAGGTAGAGTATGATCGCCGTACATACGCCTGTACCTTTCAATCAATCGTCTTTCGTAATTCCTCGCATCACGCTTATTAGAGAATGTTTTGCGTATTTGCGATCGATATGGATTATTCGTTTTTCTTTCTAAGCGCCGTGCTTGCGCGCCGCCACGCCTTGATATCCCTTTGCGCGTAACTCCGAGCATGCTTTCACCAATCTTATGATAGCCGTTTGGTCCCTTGATTGCGTAGACATGTGTTTCACCTATGAAATCAAGAGAGTTTCCATGAGGTAGTTTTCCACCGCCTCGTTCGTCTCTCCAGAGATCCTTCAGGAGCTTTCGCCCACCTTTCGTGCCGATCAGACGGGACCAGCCTCCCAGACCCGTACCAATCAATGCCCAGTCGGCAACCTCCCAGGGGTCAACACAATCCCAGCGGCCGCCATTTTGGTAGAGCTGGTAGGCCAGATTAGCGCCACCAACTATGATCGGGACGACAATTGCAGCCGGTACTTCACCCGAGGGGTCAATAAGATTTACGGGATCTGCAAATGCGTAAACGTATGGGTTTGAACCACCACCTAGCCCAATCGGATCGGCCTGGATGTAGCGCCCCGTGCTCGGATCGTAGTCCCGCGCACGATTGTAATAGAGGTCACTCAGCACCTCACTCTGACCGGGAAAGCCGGGGCGCAGGAAGTCGTTACCGGGGGTGACCACTTGGCCAGCTGCGTTGGTGGTCACCACCGGAACGCCGAGGTGGTTGCCGTGGACCCGATAGAGTTCAAGCTGGCTGGATGCGTTCTCCGCCACCAGCGCCAGCGGCGCGTAGCCGGCGATATGGTCGCCGCCGCCAAAGGGGGAGTTGTCGTTGGCCGCCGGTGGCAGGGCCCAGATAAACTCCGCCTTCACATCGCTCGCCGAAGCGCCGTATTCCGCCACCACCCGGCCCCAGGCGTCGTAGACAAAATGCCGCGTGCCCGTCGGCTTATCGACCCGCACCCGGTCTCCCAGCCCGTTATAGGTATAGGTCTGCACGCCGATATTGGTGCGGTCATAGGTCGCTAGCCGACCATGCCCATCATAGGTTGCGGTGACCGCTGTTCCTCCGGGACGCGCCTCGCTAACCGTGTTGCCGCGCGCGTCATAGCTGATGGTGCGCGTGCCGTTCGCATCGGTGAAACTGGCAAGCTGATTGGTGCCGTTGGTGTAGGTGTAGCTTTCCGATCCGGTCGACGCGCCATCGGAGACCGCCAGTTCCAACCGGCCAACCTCGTCATAGCCGTAAATCACCGATCCCGCCGGGTTCACGTAGTCGGCGATGGCGCCGATCCGGCCCGCGTCGTCGCGGCGATAGGCCAGGTGGGAAAGATCCGTGCCGCCTACGCTCGTGTACAAACGCCGCGCGGCGAGGCGTCCGTCTGTGCCCCAATCGTTGGCGACCGCCAGACCGTTGCCGAGATCCATAGCCTTTGCCGGCCCAAAGGGTTCATAGTCGTGATTGTCGGCAATTGTTTCCCAGGCGGGCGAGGCGGCGGTCTGTTTGGTCTCAACCAGATTGACGCGGCCATAGGCATCATAGCCATAGCGAACGAGGCGGCCCGAGGGATAGGTGATCTGCGTGATCCGATCCGCCACATCGTATTCGTAGGCAAGCTGAGCCGCGGCGCTGGTCCCGATGACCTGTTGCTTGGCTGTCCGATTGCCCCGATGATCGTATTGGAAGAGCGTCGTCCCCGATCCATCAACCACTTTGGCTAGGCGCCCGGTTTCGTAGGATCCAGCAAGCCCACCGGCATCCCAAACGTACTCGATAAGTTCAGAAGCCGGACGACCGACCGGCTCCATCCGGGTGACGCGGCCAAGAATATCTCTGGTGTAGTCGATCACCTGTCCGCGACCATCGGTCGATTTCGTCATCCGGCCCGCCGCGTCGTATTCGTAAGCGCTGGTGCCGCGATCGGGCGACACCTCTTGAATGACGTCTCCAAACCCGTTGTAAGTGAATTGGGTCGTGACCGAGATCGGGTCGGTGAAGGTCAGCGGATTGTTCTGCTCATCATAGGTCGAGCCTTGCGAACCGCCGTCGGGGGCAACGACGGAGGCCACCCTATCAAGCGCGTCGAACGATGATGTTGTGGCAAACCCAATTTCGTCGGTGAGGCTGGTGAGATTGTCGACGCGATCATAGCCAAGCTTGACCGGTTGCTTAACTCCCAGTCTTTCGCCGATTAAGCGCCCAAGTTCATCAAATTGCCGCCGGATAAGCCGAGACGTTGATCCGTCGCCGCGCACCACCGTCTCACGCTCGACATTGCCCATGACGTCATAGGCGTAATCGAAGCGCTCTCCGCTTGCAGACGTCATCGACGTGAGGCGATTGTTCGCGTCATACGCCATCGTCAGCGCCGAGGTGCCCGGCAACGTCATCTGGGTGACGTTGCCGACGGCATCGTAGGTCATCGAGGTCGTCGCATCGAGCGCCGGGTTGCTTGGATGCTTTACCGTGATCGTTTCGACGCGCCCCAAAAGATCATAGGTGAACTGTGTCACCGCCCCGTTTGCGTCCGTCATCGAGCCGGGCCGACCATTGGCGTCGTGGCCGGCATAGGTCGTGACATGGCCCAGCGCGTTGGTCTGAGACAGCATGTTGCCGCTGGCATCGTAGGTGAAAGTGGTCAGATCATCTTGCGCGCCAACGGCTGCAAGCGGCCCATTCTCCGAAAGCAGCCGACCATTTGCATCCCATGTGTAGCTGTAAGTCCGGGTCTGACCATTCGTGGCGTAGGGCAGCGCATGAGAGGTCGTGTCAGTAAGCGTTAGCGATGTGAGACGGCCCTGAGCGTCGTAGGAGCGGGTCTCCGTGAGATTGTCCGTCACCGTCGTGATCGGGACATTGAAATCTGGGTGCCACGTTACGGTCGTCGTCCGCTCATCAGGCGTGCCGCTGGCTTCAACGATGCTTAACGGCCGACCGCGACTATCGCGGGAAGTCGTGATCAATCGGCCTTCAGCATCGGTCGAACTCGTCAGAAAGGTGCCGCCCGAATAGCTCAAAGTAGTCGTATTTGCTTGGGTGCCGCTGGTTGCGGCTCCATCTATCGACGTGAGTTGATACTCCCTATTCGGGCCAGAGAACTCGCTGAATGTGAAGTCTGTCTGCTTGCCGAGCTCGTTGGTAACAGTGCGCACACGATCAGAGCCAACCTTGCTGTAGGCTATCGTGTTGCGCTCAACGCCATCCGCAAGCTCGCTCGAGACAACACGACCCGCGCTGTCGTATTCGAAGGTGCCCACGCGCTCACCGCGATGGTCGACGATGCCGGTGACGCTTCGGCTGAAGACGTCGTTCTCATATAGGTATTCGACCGAATCTAGCTGATCACCAGTTCCTGAGAGGCGATTGACATGTGTGAGCTTTCGGCGCTTCGGAAGGTGCGTGCGATTTACTCTGGCGGTAAATCCACCACTGCCCCCACGCCACGTGGTCTGCCATTTGGTTCCGGAGTAGTAGCCCGTAGTGACCGGCTCAAAGTTGATCGTCTCGTAGCTGTATTCCAACCTAGTACCATCCGGCAGATTTATCGCCTCGACCGCGATGGGTTCGGGCTGCAAACCAGCGGGCGGAGTCGATCGCGTGGTTAGATCGAATTCGCGCCAGTCAAACGTGGCGGTTCGCCCGAATGAGTCGGTCAAGCTGTCAAGCCGTCCGTCCGACCCATAGGTGAACGTCTGGGTGTAGCCGGAGCGTGTGACCATCGATGTAGGCCAACCGCGCAAGAACTTGCCTGAGTTCGCGCCCCCGCTTGTGACCAGGGTCCAGACTGTGTCATCCTGATCGGTCACGCGCCACGTCGTAGGCGCGTTGCGCAGAGAGGAGAGATCCGATGGCAAAGCGCCCACCAACTCCAACTTGATGTTGCCGGACGAAGTGGCGAACGCCGCACTGAGGCCTTCCTCCGCCCAAGTTCCATCAGACTTTAATTTGAAACCGTAGCCCGTCCCGTTCGGCAACAGAAACGCCACGGTCGCGTTGGGAGAAGCCGGCGTACCCCCAAGTATGCCAAACTGGACCTCGCGCATAAACTCAAAGTTCCACTGACCATGCAGACCTCGCAACTGAGCGCGCGGCAAAACCCTCTCCTGCATGGGTGTACCGACCTGAAAGCTTCGGTACTGGCGCCCGATCCGGAAAAGACCGTCAGCCGTCGAGTAATCCAAAGCCTCTAAATATTTGGATCCCGTCGAAACGATGATCGGATTATCGGTCTTTGGATTGGGCTTGCCTGCCGGATCGCAAGGATCGCAATCGCGTTCGCGAGCTGCGTTGAGCCGGCAATAGCCATCACCTGTTGCCAGATAGCCGCTTGGACAGGCGCGCAGCACATACCCCGGAATGATGGTGCCGCAGGGATTAATTCCACCGGATTGGCCTGGCTCCGGGCAGATATATCGGTACCTCGTCCAGTCGCAATCCGCGATGCTGCTGTCATCACTTCTCGTGAACGCACCCATGAACCGCGACGAGCGGTTGTTGCTCATGAACTTCTTCCACTGAGCCTCGCATGCGTCTGTCGCTGAAGGGAAAATACCACCAGGACCGGAAGGCGACACCCAGCCCTCAAGCACCGTGTCATCATCCGCAGGAGACTGCGCCTGCAAGGGGGAACACAAGAGAAAAACTGTCGAAGCGATCGCCAACACAACAAGCTTGCGCAGGGCCAATGAGACAGAGCGAACGTATTGCAAATCAAGCTCCTATCGAATTGAGCAATGATCAGTTTATTGAAGTGAGCGCGTCGATTACGTTGCACTTGGTCAGATTTAGCCCCAGGTGTTGCACCCATAGGTAACCGAGCCCCAGGTTGCTGCACCGGTCGAAACCGGTGAGGAACTGCGCACGAGCCTATTGCCACTTTGATCGTAGATAATCTGAACACACGAACTCGTAAGGGGAACCGAGGCCATGGCTAAACTGACAGTCCCAACTGGAAGATATGCCAAAAAGGGCGAAGCTGAAGCAGGCGCTGCGAGAGGAAGAAGCACCAGGCCTAAAAGGCTAAGAATTCCCGATCGCATGTTGTAGCCATAGCTCAATGCGTCAGGCGAGGAACTTCGCGAATACGGTTGAAATACTTTGGTCAAAATTCCGGATCCCTTCAGAATCTGTTGAACGGCAATATTCCTCCGTCTTCCCAATGTATAGATCACATTCCTTGTGCTGATGCAAACGCCATTTATAGATTTTTCGATTGCCGCAGCAATTGCCCGAAGAGACAGTACGTAATTGCATAAGATCGACTTGGCTTGAGCTTTGGGATCGGTCATGTGCAGCGAGCATAAGAGCGTCGGACTCTCAAAGAAAAACGTGTGCGCATAGCCCGTACACAACATGTGTCGTGTGATTACAGATTTGATCAACGCGCAAGAACCGGGGACATTAGCGGCTGAGTCCGCTTTCACCCCCAGAATCGGTCGTTGAACGGTGGCTCAACCTGGGCCGTTTGCGGTCGGTCTGCTTTTGGCCAATGGTATGCGCAAATCTGCCTTTCAGCTGACTATTCTGACACCGCCAATTTGTGCCTGGTTTTCGCCGTCGCGGAAGCGGTCATTCGAGAGGCTGAAGCTCGACGGCGTATGCAAAACTGCCGCTGTCCCGCTCACGCGTCGCGATGCGATTGGTCGATACATAGCCGAATAGGCGCGCTTCTTGATTGCTGAGCTGAAAGCCCAAATCGTAGGGCTGGCGGCTTGAGTCCTCAGTCGGGATAGGAATGGCCGACGTGTTCACCGTGACGATGCCATCATCATTGCGAGAAACCCGCCAAACCGCGACAGTCTTGCCGTCGATTGTTACCGAAGGCGCCGCGGCGTTGCGAAAGTCGAAGCTTACAGGGATTAAGGCACGCGTTCCGATATCAATGGTGCCTGTCCAAACCATTTGCAGGTCAGACGGAACATCGTAGTTACGGTACGACTGGCGCGACGCATAGGGACGATGTGCAATCCCCGGCATCGCGGCCTCAATCACCGCCTCCCGCGCATCATTGAGCGCCCGATACAGCATTTCGTTGACCTGCGTCGCGATGATGAGGTCCTCATCGGGATAGATCCAGAGCTCTGCGCGCACGCCTGGCGTTGAGCCTAGATGGTAGATCGTGTCATATTGTCTTTCCTCACCGCGCAATTCGTGCACCCAACCAAGAACGTAGTATTCAAGCTTTCCCTCTTGGGACGGCGCTTGCATCTCCAGCATCTCTCGTGCGGCTTCCCGGGATAACAGCGCGGAGCGCCCGTCGAGCGCGTCGCTGAAAAAGCGCCCGAAGCGCACGAGATCGCTAGCGGTCATGTAGATGCCTCCTGCGCCGCGTGTGTCCATATCGTAAGCGCGATAGCGTTCGCCTGAGCGGGTGTAGGGTATGGCAGCTCCATCCGGATGCACGGGTGCCGTCACCACACCGGCGCTGTTCATACCGAGTGGTTCGAACAGCTCGTCGGCCAAGAAGTGATCGTAGGATTTCCCGGAATGCACCTCAATGATCCGTTCGAGCACACCATAGCCGACATTCGAGTAGCGATCGGTCACACCAGGAGGGAGCATAGCCTTTCCGTAGATAGCGATCGTCTCATCCAGCGAGCGTCGCTTATGATCTTCACCTTCATGGATCAGATTGTAGTGCAGCGGGAGCCCGCCACGATGCGCCATCAATTGACGGACCGTAACTTCGTCGGCATTGCCGCCGGGCGCGGTGATCTTCTGGTCGGCCAGATAGGCGTTCGCAGGGTTGTCGAGATCGATCACTCCGCGATCGGCCAGCATCATGATTGCGACAGCCGTGATGGGTTTCGAAACCGATGCAAGGCGATATGGGGTATCGACGGTAGCGGCCCGCCCCGCTTCCTTGTCAGCAAGTCCGGAGGCGTAGGCCCAGATTTCGCCGTCGCCCTTGACGGCTGCGACAGAGATCGATGGCACACCGTGTTCGACGATCTTTCGATCAATGCGATCTTGGACCTCTTCCGCTGCAACGATGAAGGATAACTGTTCAGCTATGCCGCTTTCAGTTTCGGCCTGTTGAGCAAGCGCCGAAGGGGCTGCGGCGATCAGGACTGCCCCTGTGAGGTTTCTCAAAAACAAGGATATGCGCCTTTCCGGGATGAGGGGGTATCAACCCACAATAGCGGGGAAGATACTGCAAGAGGGGGCGAAATTAGACTTTGAAAAGACTTTTTTCGCCGCTAATTGCGGATGTCATGGCGAAAAACAGCGCTGCACTTGACAGCTACGATCGAAAGTTGCTCGATCTCGTACAGAGCGACGCGCGTTTGACGAACGAGGCAATTGGCGAGAAAGTTGCGCTCTCACCGACAGCCGTGCGTCGCCGCCTTAAGCGGCTTCGTGATGCCGGAATCATTCGGGCAGATGTTGCGCTGCTCGACAGCAATCTATTGGGCTTTAGCGTGATCACGGGCCTACGCTGCACGGAAGAAAGCCGCGAAGTGTACGGGCGCATAATCCGCCGGATGAACACCGCGCCAGAGGTCCTCGAATGCTACAACGTCTCGGGCGACGTCGATTTTATCGTGATCGCGCATATGCGTGACATGGAGCATTACAATCAGTGGATGGACGAATATGTCCTCGGCGATCCTGACATTGCGCGCTGCGACACCAGCTTCGTTTACAAACGAACAAAGTATGAAACCGCGATTCCAGTCTGACCACTGATTATCGCTCTTGCTGCACCCAGGTATCTGAATTTTCTTTGGAGAGAATATTGCTAAGTCTCAAAGCTTTCTTTGTGGTGCTGGCGCCAGTCGCTTTGGCCGCAAGCGCCATCTTCCTATCGCCATCAGAAGCGATATCCCCGCAAGCCGAAGTTAGCGTTCAAACCGCTGGAACTCCCACGAGCGATTCGTCGCCATACACTTTAAGTGATAGCGAAGTGAGGTTGATCACGTCCGAGAAGCTCGGGCGCGGTTACAAGCTCCAAGTCAAATTGCCTCCCGGCTATAACAAGGCTGAAAACGCTGATCGTCAGTATCCGGTAATCTACTTCAACGACGCGACTTACACTTGGCTCACAGCTGTTGGTGTGACAAGCTTCGCGTTTCACACGGACGTCTATGAAAAAGCGATCCTGATCGGGATTAGTCATGCAGTCGGTGAGAAGTCACAGCTCAGCCGGACACGGGATTACACCCCAACCGATAGCCCGAGCACCCGCTATAAATCCGGAGGAGCAAAGCAGTATCTCACATTCCTGAAGGATGAGGTGCTGCCATTCGCTGAAACGAACTACCGAGCTGACCCTGACAGACGCATTTTGTCAGGCGTCAGCTATGGCGGCCTCTTCGGAGCCTATGCGCTGCTGGAAGAGCCAGGCCTTTTTCACGATTACATTCTGACAAGCCCGTCGCTGTGGCACAACGATGAGGTGATGTTCGAAATGGAAGAGAAATCTGCAGCGTCTGGCAAGCAATTGAGTGGCCGGGTCTATTTCGCCACCGGCGAGACTGAAGTTCCTTCGATATCACCTGGTTTCGATGACATGGTCGGGCAGCAAAAGGCTTTCGCCGAGAAGCTGCGCTCTCGGGGCTATCCCAACCTCGAGGTTCGCGATGAGATCGTCGAAGAAGGGACGCATTTGACAACCTATCCCATCGGCTTGACGCGCGCGCTACGTTGGCTTTTGCCGGGGGAAGAGCCTTACCACGGCTAAGCGTCGCTGTTTGGTGGAGCCTGATGGTAGCACCTAAGATTTGTTTGCTTGCTTGACTTGGAATCCGACGCGCCGCTCCCCTCCCTTCAATCTCGATTGTATTGCGACGTCAGCGCTTGGGCCGGTAGACGACAGTCCGCTTTTGGTTGTCGAGCAGCGAACAGCGGACTTTCCGGAACCGATCCAGTTTCAGCCATCGAGTGTTGGCTTGAGTTGGGCAGTAAGCAGTCGTTTCGTTTGCGGGGTTCGCCTTCGGCAAAGCAGTCCTTCCACTTATTAGTCCGCTCCAGTCACGGCTAATCAACACATTGACCGGCAAGCGAAATTGTTGCTTAACTGGTATTCGCACGGCCGGGCTTAACTGCCGCCTTCTGTGCAGCACGCCGAGGACAAACCTATTTCCCGCTGGATCGTTGTTCAAGCACCGTGTAGCCTGCACCTGTTTTTGGACAAAGGGAACCGTTGCGTTGAAGTTGGTCATCGAGATTGACAAGTTGGATGCTCGCCCGTTGCTGGACCTGGCGGACGAACACGATGACAACATAATGGTCGTATCGGCACATGGGATCGACGGTGCCGAATGGCTGACATTCGCTATCGAGATGACCAAGATTCTCGCTCCGCCGACCTTCGCCTTGCTGACGGTGTTGGTGACACACAAGAAGAAGGTCATCGTCGTCCGCGATGGTAAGCGCGAGCCCTTAAGCGACAGCACGCTCAAGCAGATCGAGGCGGAGGCTGAAGCTGCGGACCGGAATTGATGCTGCATGTCGCAGGAGCTGATCGACTTTTGCACGATGACCGGGCGCAAGCCCTCGTCCAACAAGTTTCATGCAGGTTTGCTCCAGCTCGTTTATAATGAGATCGTTCCGCTGACCGGGCTCGACAATTACGTGATACCGACAATCCTGGTCGATGACGGATCGCTACAGACCTTCTATGCCGATTCGCCGGTCAACGGCATCGTTCTGGATGAAGGCTATCTGGCCAGTTTTGCTGGCCTGTTCCGGACCATCGTCGCCGGTGAAAACCCAATCGAAGTTGCCACGCCGCTGGTCCGGGCGATTGCGTCCATTCTGGAGTATGAGGGGCGCCCGGTCGAAGCGCTCATGCTTCGTCACGAGCGGGTCAGCGGGCTATATGCGCTCGACAGCAGTGCGCGGCAAATCCGGGTTATGATGGATTGCGACGTTCTACTCGAGCGTCTCGAGCTGATTGCGGGAATCGGGTCGACGCGGATGACCGAGCTTTGCCTCGCCTATCTGGTGATGCACGAATATGGCCATTGGCTCTATAATGAACACTCCCAAGAAGGATCTCTTGCCTCGGTGGTTGAAGAGATCCGCAACCATGTCGGCGACCTTCTGGCTGAGGGACCGTCGGACAATATGCGGGTGCTAGCGAAGGAAGCAGGCATCAACGTCGATCTGTATGGCTCGAACATGCCGGCAAACCTTGTTGAGGAGACCTTTTGCGACCAGTTCACCGCCGGCGCAATGTATGCCTATGCGGCAAAAACCGGCATGGAATGGCAGACCTGCTTTGTCATGCTCGCCTGCATGCACGAAGCCAACCGGCTGCACATCAGGGCAAGGGAGATTGCATTCGATTTTACCGGAGCGCAGGCGTTCCTTGCCAGGAAGCCTAGCTTTGGCAGTGCGATCGTGCAGCGGAGTATGTCCTCGGCGAATGTTAGGAGCCATTTCGCATCGACTGGTCTGCGCGGATATGTGCCGACGATCTTTCGGGAGTATGGTGGGGTCGAGCTGGAAAATGCGACGATTGTGTCGCAGGGCAACGATCTGTCGAGCCAGGCGCTGCGTTATCTGACCTATCTGGCTGGACCGCTGTCGGAAAAGACGATCTATCTCTTGCTGAGGTCGGTCGAGTCCAAACGCCACGATACCGAAGTGCATGGGTTCTTCCGAAATCTGGCAGAGAGATTCGAAATTACGGATTCAGTGACGGAACGGGCTGCGTTCGAGCGCATCGTTGCGGATGAAACTCGCGACTTTCTGTCGTTCTAATCCAAAAGCCATTTTGGTTGCAGATAAAAGGGTCATGCGTGCTGCTTTGAAGGCAGACTAGGCGGAGCACCACTATCTTTTCATTGCACTTTTGGGAGGCTGATTGCTATCAGCATCTAGGGCCAGAGCGGAACAACGGGAAAAAACTGTTTGAGATGTCATACCCTCTAGGCAATGAGGAATATGGTGCATGGTTGAGTCGGCTCTTACATTTCAAAAGTTTGTATATGGAGCCGAAAAGCTTGTCTCAGAGGAGTTCAAGCTAGCAGGACGGTCTGTCGAGGCAGAGCCACTCCTTAATGGCGCGCCTTACAAAGCCTTCCGAGATTGCATCGATCTTCTTGATCGTAGAGCGTCTGGAACTTTCTTTACTGGCACCATCAAAGCCCGCCAATTGGCTGAACAACTGCGGACGATGGTTCACCCTGGAGCTATGGTCATGGATCCCACGTGCGGGATGGGCGACCTGCTCCTTGCGTACGCAGAAGGTCTTCCCATTGAGAGCTCTCTACACGAGACGCTTATTTCTTGGGGGAAGCAACTCTCCGGCTTTGACCTGAATCCAGATTTGGTGAGGCTAACCAAGGCACGGCTAATCTTGCAGGCACGTCTGCGGGGCGGTTTTGCAGGAGAATTGATCCAATCAGATCCATGTTTCCAGCAGATTCAGGTTGGCGACATGATGGCCGCAAAGGATGCGCTTTCGGTCCCAGATGGTTTTATGTTCAACCCGCCATTCGGTGTCGTGAAGGAGGTGAGTGATTGCAGTTGGTCAGCTGGATCAGTGAACGCAGCGGCCTTGTTCCTTGCTGAGTTGATTGCGCAAAAGAGGGACTCATCCCCAGTTTCAGCGATCCTACCAGAGGTCTTGCGCTGCGGAAGCCGTTACGAAGTCTTCAGGGAATACCTAAAAGACTTGAACCTATCCGGCACCTATCTGTCTCTCGGACGCTTCGATCCTTGGACCGACGTCGACGTATTCTCGACGCTAATACAGGTGTCGGAGAAGGGTCGAATTTGGGAAAACAATACTAAGCAAAAACACAATCAATTTGTCGGCGATAGGTTTAACGTTCACGTTGGCGCTGTCGTGCCTCATCGACACGGCAACAAGGGGAAGTGGCATCGATACGTCTGTGCGAAGACCACCCCACGTTGGGCAACTGCATTCCGGCCGACGTCGAATAGGCGCTTTTCCGGAACGGTTTTCCAGGCTCCTTTTGTCGTCATTCGACGGACATCTAGTCCAAGTGATCGGAACAGAGCCGTAGGAGCTGTCATTGTAGCCGATAAGCCAGTTGCTGTAGAGAATCACCTGATTGTGCTGCTGCCCAAAGACCAAAAGCTGGAAACGTGCCAGCGCCTAATCGAGGTCTTACGCACTGACGATACCAATGAGTTCCTGAACTCAAGCATTCGTTGTCGGCATCTCACGACGGGGGTCGTCACGCGATTACCGTGGACAATGTCTGATGACTGACCACCTAAAGTTCTCTCCGGATATCCTGCGTCGGCTAGGTGAGGAGCTTGTGCCAGATATCGATCAAGGGATCGTTGAACTCGTCAAGAATGGATACGACGCAGACGCAACCCAATGCGATATCGCTCTCGATGATCTCATGTCGGGCAAAGGTGTTGTTGAAATATCAGACAATGGCACGGGGATGACGGCCGACCAGATTAGGCGGGGCTGGCTCGTGATCGGGCGATCAGATAAAAGGAAGGATTTTCTCACTCCTAAATACAAGCGTGTCCCAGTGGGCGATAAGGGCCTTGGCCGCCTGTCGGCTCTTCGATTGGGAAACCGTGTGTCACTAGTCACGCGACCTGCCGCCGAGCCAGGCAAGCAATACTCGCTGGTCCTTGACTGGACCGAATATGAAAAGGCTGACGTTGTCGAAGATGTTTCACTTGAGATTACCGAGACAGAAACCGACCTCTCTCAAGGAACAGAAATCCGAATTGAAGATATCGAGGCCAAGATAAATAGAAGCACTGTGAACAAGCTCGCACGCAGCTTGCTCCTTTTATCCGACCCCTTCGCCAGATTTGAGGAGCAGTTGAAGTCTGGCAAGCGGAAAGCGAAGAGCGACTCCAAAAAACGTGATCCCGGCTTTACTGCAAACTTGCTCACTTCAGAATTTAACGACCTTCAGGCGAAAGTCGGCCAGTCCTACTTTTCCGACGCTGAGTACCGCATACAAGCTGAGCTTGGCGAGCATGGTAATGCCACTTTCCGGATCTTAGATTGGAAAGGGGATGTTTTACATGAAGCTGAGGCAGGTGACACATTCCATGCGCCGGCGTTCACGTTTGACCTGTGGGTCTATGTCCTAAGCAGCGAGTCTTTCTCCACAAGATCGTCGACTTTGACCGAAGTTCGAAATTGGCTCGGTGAGTTGGGCGGGGTGAATCTCTACGAAGACGGGATTAGGGTACCGCCATATGGCGGAGCTGAAAACGACTGGCTTGGCCTCAATCTTCGCCGTGCTCGGAGCCCTGAAGTGCGGCCATCGACCAACACCTCTGTTGGACGTGTCAAAGTTTCCAACACAACTGGAGAGTTGATCCAGAAGACGGATCGAATCGGTTACGTTGAAAACTTCGCCTTTGGCGAGCTCAAAAGAGCATGTGGCGAAGCGTTAGACTGGGCAGCTCGAATTTTGCTTAAGGAGCGCGATAAGAAACGCGAAGCGGAGAAACACACCAAGAAAGAAAAAGCTCAGAAAGCCACTCGTAACTTAGATCGCATACTTAGCAAGACGGTGAAAGCGACCGAGCGAAAGAAGGTCGACAACGCTATCAAGACATATGTGAAGGAAACGGAGAAAGAGGCAGAGTCTCTCCGCGATGAGCTTGAGCTTTACCGCACGTTAGCAACAGCGGGTATGACATCAGCTGTATTCGCGCATGAGATTGGCAGACCTTTAAAGCTGATCGACAGCGCAATTACAGCTCTAATGAAGCTCGTGCCGCAAGAAGACAAGAGCGAGGCTGATCGTCGCGTGAAACGTATCCAAAAATCAAAAGAGCGACTCAGATCATTTGTGAGCATTCCGCTTAGACTTCTAAGTAAACGCAAACGACGGACTGGGCGAGTCGACGTAAATGAGACAATCGGGACGCTGATTGAAATGATGGATCCGATAAACACTTACTACGAGACAGAAGTAGATTTTCGTCCGAACAGGACTCAAATGTTTGTCAACGGCACTGAGGCATTGCTTGATGGGATCATGCTCAACCTTATACTAAATTCGTTCAATGCATTTCAGCGAGAGAGCTTTGAGCAAGACAAGCGCACTATAAGGATTGAAACATGGAACGATACCACCAACATCATGATACGTATTGAAGATAACGCAGGGGGCATCGACGGACTTTCTGTCGATGACATCTGGTTGCCGGGTGTCACTACTGTTGCTGACGGTACAGGCTTTGGGCTGACAATTGTCAGGGATTCGATCAAAGATTTGAACGGCAGTATTTCCGCGGATCCACTTACCGACTTTGGTGGCGCAAGATTCACGATCGCGCTGCGGCCAATGAGAGAGTTATTCGCGGCCTAGTATGCTTACTAGTCTCACTTCATCTGACATCCCACCGCCGCCATCAATCACGATTGTCGATGACGATCCTGATGATCGTGAAGACCTAATGGATGAACTTCGCGATAACGACATAGAGCCGAGATTTGTGGAAGGTCGCTACGGTCAAGACATAGACAGGCTGATCGCCGATGTTGTGGCAAAAGGTAGTAAATTTGTGATCTGCGATCATCGCTTACAGACCAAAAACATGGCCTCGTTCAACGGTTCTCGAGTGATTGCGGCGCTAAAAGCTGCGGACCATCCCGCAATGTTGTTGACGATGTACCAATCAACTAACCGCCTCGAGCTACGGGAGGCGCGTGCAGGCGTCCCAGTCATCGTCAGCCGCCACGATTTCGCCGTCAGCAATTTGGGAGCATATGCGGAAATCTGTCGTAGGGAAATTGCGAACGACCCGGTCGATGAACGTCGACCTCACCAAACGCTTGTCAGCATAAATGACATCCGATGCGATCACGGCATGACAGAGATCGACATCACTATTCCATCTTGGCGGCCAGATTATGCCATGATCCTGCCTACTAGCTGCGTACCCAATAGGCTTTTGCCGAAACTCAGGGTCGGGGATTACCTCCTGGGTGACGTAAACACCGGTGCGAAGGATGAAGATGATCTGTTTTTTACGAACTTGGATTCAATCATCAAAGCTGACGATTTACCTGATCTGTGAGTGACGTTGTAATCCTTGATGTCGCACATGGGAATTGCGCGTTAGTTCGATCAACGGGTGCGCATTGCGTGATCGATGCGCCTACAGGCGCACTGTTGCTTAACACTCTAGAAGACCTGGGTGTATCTTGCGTGGAGGTCGCTTTCATCTCGCATGCCGATAAAGACCATATAGCCGGTATTATCGGCCTGCTTTCGAGTAAAACCATCAAGCTTAAGCGTCTCTTTCTCAATCCAGATTCTCAAAAACAGACGAAAATCTGGCGTCATTTGTTAGCTGCTGTGAAAGTAGCTGAACGCCATGGCAGTTGCGAAGTGATAACGTCACTAACAACTACAATGCCCGGACAAGTATCGATCGGTGAGGTTTCAGTTCATGTCGAGGCACCATCTGCGTCATTCGCACTTGCTGGGTCGGGATCCAAAGATGCTAAGGGGCGCAGCATAACCTCGAATTCGATTTCAGCGGTTCTGCGTTTGAAATTTGGTGATCGTCCGAGTGTTTTACTGACCGGTGATCTTGATGAAATCGGCTTGGATGATGCAATCGAACACGACAGCGATTTATCAGCGGAAACAATGGTCTTTCCGCATCATGGCGGATTGCCAAACTCTTCTGATACGTCGGCATTTGTGAACAAAATCATGGACGCTGTGGCGCCAGGTATGGTCATATTCTCGAATGGCCGTGAAATGCACAACAATCCGCGGTCTGAGGTCCTTCAGCCGGTGCTGAAAATGGGGTGTGGTATAGCATGCACACAACTGGCTAAGAGATGCCACAAAACTCCACTATTCGGTGATGCTCACCTCGAAGTGCATCGAGCACAAGGGCAGCTTTCTGGAGCTAGTTGTGGAGGGTCGATGACAATTGAATTGGCCAATTCTGCGAGGCGCATCGTCTCCGCTCATAATGCGCATCAGGCCTTCATTGATGAGAATGTCGCGGCGCCGATGTGTCGAGCTTCGAGGCAAACGAGAGACGGTACCTAGAAGACATCGTGGCTGAGCCTCGATTTGAAAAGGATCGTATATTTCCAAAGGTCCGTTTTCCGGCACACTTAGAAATCTCTCGGACGTCCGAAATTAGGGCGCAAAGCGGTCATTCGAGTATTCTGTGAGCCGCTTGCGTGAGCGCGGATATCCTCTCAACGGCTAGCTCCAACTTCTGCACTTCATCTGGCTCGAATGCGCTAACCGGTCCACCCAGCTTGAGGGCGATGTCGCTCGCATCCTCCATCGTCATCCCTATTCGGGTGTAGAGTAGCCTGAGCAACTCGGTCTCGTTTTCATCCATGGACATACGAAGCCATGAAATCACCGGACAGTCCACCGCCAGCTTTTTGGGCGAGCTCGGGATTAATCCAGCAGTTCGCCCAGCTTTACGTTGAGCCCCTTTGCCAGGCGCTCGATCACTTCAATTGAGGGATTGCGGCGCGCGCGCTCTAGATCACTGACATAGGTGCGGTGGATGTCGGTCTGATGCGCAAGCTCTTCCTGTGACCAGTTTCGCACCTGCCGCAAGCGGCGCAGGTTTTGGGCAAGGCGATCGTGAACATCCACTCCCAGCCCTTGAATGCGATGTCGACATTGGGTCTACAGACGATCAGTGACACTATTGACTTGACTTCATTCCGCTTCAGAGCGCTACTGTCGCTGATGAGTGACATGGCAAAAGAACTGCAAAGACCCTCAGGCCAGGTGATTGAGGTCATCAATCGTCAGCGACTGATAGCCCTTGTCATGGAACGCGGATACAACGCCTTTCTTCCCGTCTACGACGATGGGATAGATTTCATCCTGTGCAGAGAGGATGGAAAGGGCGGGCCTGCTGACATGAGGAAAGTTCAGCTCAAGAGCCGCTGGACGATCCACAAGAAATACCTTGGCCGCGACATCTGGATCGCGTTTCCCGATGGCGAGGACTGGTACCTTGCGCCGCACGATGATCTGGTGGCGCTCGGCGACGAGGCGGGGTTCACAGCCTCTTCATCGTGGGCGCAAAAAGGCACGTATCATCGAGCGCCTATGTCATCGCACCTCAGAGAGGTGATGAAAAACTGGCGCATTTGAGCCGCGGGGTGGCTTTCAGCAGGGTTAAAGCGATTCACGTCGGCCAATAGGTCCACCAATCCGGCCACTTCACCTTGTGCGGTGTGCGGGTCGCCTCCCATACAATCCGCTGCTCTTCTTCGCTCAAGCCGATCCAGTCCAAACGCTCCAGCGCCATTTGAACAATCCAGGGATTGAGTTCGCATCTCGTGCGCCTCTTGTCTGTCGCGTACTTCAGCTTTGCCATTCGGAGCATTTCCAACTCAAGAGAGACGTCCAGACCATGGTAGTTTCGGAAGAACTGTAAAGGAGCCGGATTAAGCCTCAATTTGAGCTTTCGCGCTTTCGCAAGAACATCGAGAGATAGGCGAGCAGATACGCTGTTTCCTGAAAGGGCCTGCTGCATAAAGCAAACGAGAAACGCTTCCGCGGCGGTCATTCTCTTTTCAACACCGTTCTCACGAACAGTGACCGTTTGACCCAGGACTTTGTCGTGCGGAATCTTGCGCTGGCTTCCCTTCGGACGACCGCGCGGATTGCCGGACTGTCCCTTCTGGAACCGGGTAGCTTTGGGGGGGCTGCCATGGCCTGCGCTGTTATCAATCGTCATCGATCCGCCCCGCCGGCCAGTGAAGCGTTTCACCATCACAAGTGAACAACTCGATGTTTTGTCGTTGGGACGCGGTGTACTTGCAACGGCCCGGCCGGCTTAGCGCGGCTTGCACTGCCCACCTGGAGATGTTCCATCGCACTTCCGGCATATCCTTATGAGGCGCGGCGATCTCGAGGATCTGAAGAGCCTCATTCGCGCTATCCGAGCTGAACCGTTCAATATCGGGCAAAACGGGCCTATCTCGTGACTTGCGGGTCGACAGAGCAGACTGCCACTCCTCGATCATCTTAAGGATCTTGCGGATGGCCATGGCCTTGCCTGCAAAGGCATCCTTCAAAATCCGCTGCTCGACCGCTTCTTCCGGCGTAAGCTCTTCGACGACACCGTCGATGGTCCCGGTCAGCCGTTTTTCGAGAATGGCATCGTAGACCCATTGATCAGCGTTGGGTTTCCTCGGCCTTCCCTTTGGGTTGCCAGACTTGCCCTTCTTGAACCGAGTATCCTTGCTCATGCTACGTCCTCCTCACCATCGGCGCGGTAGACCAACTCGGGCTGCTTGCCGGTGAGGTCCATCCACCTTTGCATCGCGAGGTCGACATATGCGGGATCGATATCCACCCCGCAGAACGCACGGCCGACGCGCTCGGCTGCAATGAGGCTGGTGCCCGAGCCCAGAAAGATATCGAGCACGAGATCACCGCGCGCCGTGACATCGCAGATGGCGTCCGCCACCGTCGCCACGGGCTTCACAGTGGGGTGGAGAGCAAGGTCTTCACGGCGCGATCCCTTCATCGAGTTGACGCTGGCGTAGTCCCAGACGTTGGTGCGGTTGCGACCGTGCTTGCCCAGCTCAACATTGTTGGTGTGCGGCGTATCGCCCACGCGGTAGACAAAGATCATTTCGTGTTTGGAACGGTAGAGGGATCCCATCCCGGCGTTGCTCTTGTTCCAGACGCAGATGTTGAGCAGATCGTTGTAGATGTCGGCTGTTGATGCCGTGACGTCGTCCATGTGTCGCCAGTCCATGCAGACGAAGTGCACCGCCCCTTCGCGCGAGACCTTGGCGCAGGCACCAAGCGTGTCAGCCAGGAACTGCTGAAACTCAGAAGTCTTCATCTCGCCTGATGCCATCGCGAACTCACGGTGGCGCCCCTTGGCGTTGGCGTGGCCGTTGATCTTCACGTTGTAGGGCGGATCGAGGAAGGCCGCGTCAATTGCGGCACCCTCGCCCACCACCTCGCGCAGGGAGGCGACATCTCTGCCGTCACCGCAGCCGATCCGGTGTTCGCCAAGCTGCCAGATATCACCGGCCTGGACCTTCGGTTCGATAGGTACGGCGGGGATGGCCTCATCGTCGGGATCGACACTGTCATCGAGAACGACATCGATCTCGCCCACGCTGAAGCCAGTGAGTGAGAGGTCGATATCTATTTCTGGCATCGACAAGTCCTGAAGCTCGAGCTTCAGGATCTCGGTGTCCCACCCAGCGTCGAGTGCGATCTTGTTGTCGGCCAGGCGCAGCGCCTTCTTCTGCGGCTCGGTGAGGCCATCCAGCGTGACCACCGGGACGGTGGCGAGGTTCATCTCGCGCGCGGCGCGAAGTCGCCCGTGGCCAGCTATGAGATTGCCCTGGGGATCAGCAAGGATCGGGTTGGTGAACCCGAAGGCGCGGATCGACGCGATGACCTGCGCGATCTGCTTCTTGGAGTGGGTGCGCGCGTTTCGCGGATCGGGGGTAAGCTCTAAAGGCGTCTTGTAGACCACCTCGAGGCGGCGGTCGACGAGCAGTTCGGGGGTGTTAGTCATTTGGTTGTCCTGCGATTCGGGTTCAAAGGACCTCCCATTAGTGACATGACCGTCCCCCCGTATACCAACACTTTGCACTCCCTATTTCCCACTTGACTTCGCCCTGAAGTCGAGCACATTGCGCAAACGCCCGGCGAGTTCGGGCCTGTCTCGGTGACGGCGGCCATTTCCGGCCGGCCGCAAACGGAGACAGGGAATGACCCACAAATCGACAGGCCAGCCAACGAAGCTCGACACGCTTGAGAAGCTTCTCAAGCGCAAGAATGGCGCAACCATCACCGACCTTACCAAGGCTACGGGATGGCAGCCGCATTCTGTGCGCGGCGCCATGGCGGGCGCGCTCAAGAAACGCGGGCACGCGATAACCTCGGAGAAGAATGACGGGGCGCGTCGCTACCGGATTGAGGCCAGCGAATGAGCGTGCGGGTCGAGGAAGAAGTCGAAGGGCTGGCCAAACTGGATCTGGACGGTCTCAGACACTTCTGGCGCGCGCGCTTCGGCGCTCCATCCTCGCTCCGATCCGAGCCTATCCTGCGCCAGCTCATCGCCTGGCGGCTTCAGGCTAATGCCTATGGCGGGCTCGATGAGGAGACGCGGCGCTTGTTGGCGCGCAGCGGCCCTGTTCAAGCCGAAGGCCAACATTTGGGTCCGGGCGCTCGGCTCACACGCATCTGGAAAGGCCGCGAAGTGACCGTCATAGTGGAGAAGAATGGGTTTCGGTGGGACGATCAGGTCTTTCCCAGTCTATCAGCAGCCGCGACGGCGATCGCAGGCACGCGCTGGAACGGCCCGCGCTTCTTTGGCCTGCGCGGCAGTTGATGGGGAACAAACCCAAGCGCTGCGCGATTTACACCCGCAAGTCCTCCGAGGAAGGTCTCGATCAATCCTTCAACAGCCTCGATGCACAGCGCGAGGCGTGCGAGGCCTACATCTTGAGCCAGACCAGCGAAGGATGGGAGGCGCTGGCAAACCGCTATGATGATGGCGGGTTTTCCGGCGGCAACACCGAGCGGCCGGGCTTAAAGGCGCTGCTTGCTGATATTGAGGCATGCCGGATCGACATCGTGGTCGTTTACAAGATCGACCGCCTCACCCGCAGCCTGGCTGACTTTGCCCGCATCGTTGAAGTGTTCGAGGCCAATGACTGCAGCTTTGTCTCGGTCACCCAATCGTTCAACACCACCGGATCGATGGGCAAGCTGATGCTCAACGTGCTTTTGTCCTTCGCGCAATTCGAACGCGAGGTCACCGGCGAACGTATCCGCGACAAGATCGCCGCATCCAAAGCCAAGGGTATGTGGATGGGAGGCAATTTACCATTGGGGTATGACAAGCCACGGGATGCAAACCGTGTTCTGGTCGTGAACGACTACGAAGCGCAGCGTGTCCGCGATATCTTTGCACGCTACTTGGAACTGGGCTCGGTGCACGCTTTGCAGCGCGACCTCGAAGCACGCGGGGTGCTCTCCAAGCGATATGTTACGAACAAAGGCAAGCAAGTGGGCGGCCTGCCCTTCAGCCGCGGGGCTTTGTTCCATCTTCTGCGCAACCCCGTCTACCTCGGCAAGATCGCGCACAAAGGCAAAATCCACGAAGGTGAGCACGAGGCCATCGTAGACAAAGAACTCTTTGAGCGCGTGCAGTCGAAGCTTGACGCACAAACGCGACGTCACAAGGACAAGGCTGCAAGGCGACAGATCCGAGCGCCGCTTGTGGGCAAGCTGTTTGACGAAGCGGGCGAGCCTATGAGCCCGACCACAGCGCGGGGCAAAACCGGGCGAACGTATCGCTATTACGTCTCCGCCTCGCTTCAGCAGGGATCAGGCGCGGCGAACGAGGATATCATGCAACGTGTCTCCGCGCCCGAGATCGAACGCGTCGTGAACGAAGCCGTGCAGCGTTGGTCTCCCAATCAACCGGACGCTCTCGGGATAGTTCAATCAGCCCATATCGGCGCACACGGGTTGCATATCAGTCTGGTCACAAACGCCGCATCGAAGATCGCCGCTCGGCTTGATGAGGGCGAGACAATCCTCGACCACACCCCCGACTTGATCACCGTTTTGCTCCCGGTGCTTTTTCCAACAAGGGGGGGACAGCGATTGATTGTGCCAGCCGCAGTCCGCCCACCGCAGCCCGATGCAGTGCTCATATCCGCGCTCAGAAAAGCGCACGCAATGCTGATGACCAAACGCGGCATGCCTCTCATCAAGACCGCGCCGTCCTCGCCATATGATCGCGCCATTTTGCGGCTCGCCTTTCTGGCGCCCGATATTCAGCGCGCCATACTTGATGGACGCCAACCGCGTCATCTCAACCTCGAAGCGCTGCGCAAATTGGACATCCCTCTCGCATGGTCAGCGCAGCGAAAAGCGCTTGGGTTTGCGGAACAAGAAACAGGCGTTTCAGGGGAGAAAACGCGGGAATTGAACGATTAAGACCCCCTGTTCAGGCATTAAAGCCCCTGTTCTGGCGAATAACAGGAAAACCTATTCCTAGATGGGCAAACCACTGTGATTTCGTGGTTTTTCCAAGTTTCGTCAGGCAAAAGCGACGGAAAAAGCCCTGTTTTTGGCCAGAATCGCATCATTTTTCCCTGTTATGGCCCAAAATGCCCAAACCGAACCGATCTGCCTGCCCCAAGAGACGCGCCGCAAATTGGGGCCCCATTTAGGCCCAAGAGACCTGCAAAGTGATGCGCACGTTACGGCTTCAGCCGCGCAAAGCCGCCTGTTTTGCGGGCTAGCGCAGGGCACCTGAATTGAGAGACAAGTGCTGGGGGTGGTTGGCGGAGAGACAGGGATTCGAACCCTGGGTACTCGTGAGAGCACAACGGTTTTCGAGACCGCCCCGTTCGACCACTCCGGCATCTCTCCGCTTGGCCCGATGGGTTCAGAAGTGCGTCCTTGTGGTCGACATTGCACGCATCCCGCATCAGGAAGCGCGCCCGTTAGCGCATGAGTTACGGTTTTGCCAAGCCCCTTTGGCACTCGACTGGACCCAAATAGCGCGAAATGCGGGCATATCTGCGCGACTGAACGACGTCTTGCTTGTTTTGCAGCTGCGAAGGACCATATTCTTGATTCTATGGATCGCGCAGAATTCTTCTCAAGTCACGCCGGGCGCACGATCAACGCTCCACGCGAAATTCGCAGCCGCTTTGGAATTGGCGACGTGGTGCGTCACCGCTTGTTCGATTTTCGCGGCGTCGTCTTCGATATCGACCCGGTCTTCGCCAACAGCGAAGAATGGTACGAATCGATCCCGGAGGACATTCGACCGAACCGGGACCAGCCATTCTACCATCTCCTCGCCGAGAATGAGGAATCGAGCTACGTTGCCTATGTCAGCCAGCAAAATCTGATTAGCGATGGCGACGCGGGACCCGTGGATCACCCCACTCTGCCGCAATTGTTCGAGCAATTCAGCGAAGGGCGCTACCGCATGCGCCGTTCTCTGACACACTGAGGGAACACCGCTTAGCTACAATCCCGTCGGTTAGCTTTTTATCTTCCAACCACTGCGCAGCAGGGCGTAAACGCCCAGCGCCAGAACCGCGTTGAACAAACCAAGACCGATCGCCGCCACCATCACCGCGCCGTCGTTGCCGATATCGCTCTGGCCTAGAAAGCCGTAGCGAAAGCCGGATATCACATAGAAAAACGGGTTTGCGCGGCTGACCGTTTGGAAGGCCGACGAGAGGTTCTCAATGGTGTAGAACGTGCCCGAAAGCAGTGACAGCGGCGCAATGACGAAGTTCGTGATCGCCGCGTTGTGATCGAATTTCTCGGCCCACACCGATGTAGCAAGCCCCAGCAGCGCCAGCAGCACCGATCCCATCAGGCCGAACCAGATAATTGCCCACAAATGCGCAACTGACAGGCTAACGCCGGGCCAAATCGCCATCGCAAGGCCCACCGTGCAACCCACCGCCAGCGCGCGTGTTACCGCAGCAGCGACAATGCCCGTCATCAATTCGCCCGGCGAAAGCGGCGGCATGAGGAGGTCGATAATCGTCCCTTGGATCTTGCCTGACAGCAGCGAGAAAGAGGAATTGGCAAAGGCGTTTTGCATCATCCCCATCACAATCAGGCCCGGCGCGACAAAGCTTGCGAAGGGAACACCGAGCACTTCGCGGCCGCCGCGGCCCAATGCGACGGTGAATATGACCAAAAACAACAGAGTTGTGACCGCTGGGGCCCAGATTGTCTGGGTCTGCACCTTGAGAAACCGACGCACCTCCTTCATATAGAGCGCCATAAGGCCCACGCGATTTACCCCAGTAATTTGAGGAACACCTCGAGGAGCGAAAGAAGTGCCTCGCTGCGAGGATTTCGGTTCATCGGATGCAGCGGTTGCGGGGCCTTGGGAAACACGTTCGTTCATGGCCCAAGCGCCTAAGCGAGCTAGGATGGACAGACAAGAGGACAAACGAGCGCGCCGTTAAAGGTCCTCGTTGTCGACCACGGTTCCAGAGAACCTGATCGGCCAGAAATGGAAGTAAGTTTATGAGTTGGACAGACGAGCGCATCGCAACGCTCAAGAAAATGTGGGAAGGCGGCTCAACCGCCAGTCAGATCGCTGAGGAACTGGGCGGCGTCAGCCGCAACGCGGTGATCGGCAAGGCGCACCGTCTGGGCCTCAAATCGCGCCCTTCCCCTGTGAAAGCCAACGAGAAAAAGAAGGCAGCCAAGAAGGCAGCGGCCAAGGCAAGTCCGCCCAAGAAGTCCGCTGATAGCGCGGCCAAACCGGCGACCAAAGTTGCGGCCAAGCCAGCGGCGAAGACGGAAAAGCCCGCTGCTACAGCAAGCGAGGCGCCCAAGACCACACCCGCCACGCCATCGCAGCCTATGCCCAACCCGACGTCCGATCTGCCCAAGATCGTCTCGGTCGGTCCGGGTGGATTCTTGCGACAGGGCCCCGGCGACCAACAAGCGCCAATTCCGCCTGCGCCGCCGCGCCGTTTGGTTCCGGCCAAGCCGAGCCCCGAGATCGCGGACAAGACCAGCTTGCTCGACCTTTCGGATAAAGTGTGCCGTTGGCCGATGGGCCACCCGGGTGAGCCTGACTTCCACTTCTGCGGCGCGCCTGTGAACCCTGGATTTCCCTACTGCGTCGAGCACTGCGGTCGGGCCTATCAGGCGCAGCTGCCCCGCGGCGCGCGGCGTCCCCCACCTCCCCTGCCGTTTGGCGGGCCCAGAGTTCGCTAGGGCGTGCTATAGGCGCAGCTGACAATTTCAAATAACTGAGAGCCCGCTAATCCTTTTTTGGCGGGCTTTCGCTTTTCAAACCACTTCAACCGGGAGAACGACGATTATGCCGCTTTCGCTTCACGCTGCTTTTGTGCCCAGCGGGCTCCAAATGCTCGGCACCGCACATCATTTGCTGAACAAAACCGAAGCCTGGTGCGCCGAAAAGTCATGCGACCCCAGCGCCATCATCGGGGCGAAGCTGTTCGATGACATGCTGCCGTTCTGCTATCAGATCAAAAGCGTGGCCGAACACACGCAAGGCGCGGTCGAAGCGGTACGCGAAGGCCTATATAGCCCCGATCTCAACCCGCCGCCCACAACGTTCGAAGGCCTACGCGTGAAGCTGAACGCGGCGCAGGAGTTCATGGGCGGGCTAACCCAAGACGAGATGGAAAGCTGGATCGGGCGCGATATGCGCTTTGAGTTCAAGGACCGGGGCATGGACTTCACGGTCGAAAACTTCCTGCTGAGCTTTGCTCAGCCCAACTTCTATTTCCACACCACCGCCGCCTATTCGATTGCCCGTCATCTCGGCGTGCAGATCGGCAAGATGGATTACATGGGCGCGGTCCGAATCGTCGGACGCTAACATCATGACAACACGTCTTTCGCTCGCCGCCGGCGCGTTGCTTTTGGCGACTGTGCCAGCCAACGCTAAAATCCCGGAACCCGTGCGCGCGATGATCGACGCGGCGCTGGCCACCGGGGACGAGACGAAGGTTCGCACCATCATTGAACTGGCCAAGACGACCAATCCGACTGATGTGGCCGAGCTAAACGCGATCCTCGCAAGCTTTGAAACCAATTTCGCAGCTGCTGCCGCAGCGGAAGCGGCGGCTCAGGAAGAGGCGATCCGCTCCGCTGGCTTCTTTGAGAACTGGTCAGGCACCGGCGAACTCGGCGCGTTCAATTCCACCGGCAACGCCGAAAACACAGGCGTTACCGCCTCGCTCTCGCTCAAGAAAGATGGACTGAAGTGGCGGCACAAGCTTTCGGGCCGCGCCGACTATCAAGAAGCCAACGGCGTCACCACACGCGAGCAGTTTATCGCGGCCTACGAACTCAACTACAAATTCTCCGAGCGTCTTTATGCTTATGGCCTGGCGCAATACGAGCGCGACCGGTTCCAGGGTTTCTCGGCGCGCTATTCCGCCTCGGGCGGCCTTGGGTATGACGTTTTGGTCGACGGCCCCACCCTGTCACTGAAAGCCGGCCCGGCGTGGCGTCGCACCGAACTTGTCGATGGGGCGAGCACCAGCAACATCGCCGGGCTCGCCGCGCTCGATTTCGATTGGCATATCTCGGACAATCTCAGCTTCACGCAAGACGCCAGCGCGCTTTTGCAAAGCGGATCGAGCACGCTCATCTCAGAAACCGGCCTTCAAGCCGCCATTTCGGACGCAGTGAAAGTGCGGTTGTCTTACGCGCTGGAAACCGACACCGATCCGCCTCCCGGCGCGGTCAAGACTGATACGCTGAGTCGGATTACGATCATTTACGACTTCTAGGCTTCGCGCCTGTTACGCTGGCTTCCGAGCGAACCAGATGGTGTGGCGTGGTCCCTTGTTGTTGGGTCGCGCGCGCACTTCGCGTGGCTCGACATCAAAGCCCGCACTCTTGAGACGGCGTGTGAAGGCTGGGTCGGGCGCAGCGGACCATATCGCCAGAACGCCGCCAGAACTGAGAGCGTCGCGCGCTTTAGCCAGCCCCGTGCGCGAGTAAAGGCGGTCATTCCCCGCGCGCACGAGGCCATCAGGGCCATTGTCGACATCCAGCAGGATCGCGTCATAGCGCTCGCCCTCACCGGCCTCGTCGATCGCATCAGCCACATCGCCCAAGACGACCGATCCGCGCGGATCATCGAGCGTGTCGCCGGTGAGTTCCGCCAGAGGGCCTCTCGCCCAATCGAGGATTTCGGGCACCACTTCGCCGACTACCACGCGCCCCTTTGCGCCGATCTCTTGCAAGGCGGCGCGATAGGTAAAGCCCATGCCGTACCCGCCGATAAGAACGCGTGGGGCCGGTTTGGCGAGCTGCTTGATCGTGAGACGCGCTAACTGCTCTTCGGAAAAGCGCATGCGCGTGCCCATCAACTCCTCGCGCCCGAGCATGATGATGAAGTCGCGCCCATGGCTAATCAAAGTCAGCGTGTCGCCGCCAAGAATTTGGGCGGTGGCGAGAGTCTCTCGTGGGAGCATGCCCGTTTCTCCTATCCAAACAAAAGGCCGCCTGGATCGCTCCAGACGGCCCTTTTGTCTCATTCCCTAAGGAATTAGTCCTTCAGGAAGTCGGGCATCGACGCCGGGCCATCACCGCCCTTATCGCCGCCGCCGGAGCCGCCACGGCCACCGCGACCACCACGACGGCGATCGCCGCCCCGATCTCCTCTGGGGCCACCGCCGCGACCACCCTTATCGCCACGCGGTTCGCGCGGTGGGCGGGTGTCTTCGAGCTCTTCGCCGGTTTCCTGATCAACCACGCGCATCGACAGGCGGACCTTACCGCGGTTGTCGATTTCGAGAACCTTGACCTTCACCTCTTGGCCTTCGGAGACCACATCGGTCGGCTTTTCAACGCGCTCGTTCTTCATTTCGGAGACGTGGACGAGGCCGTCCTTGCCACCCATGAAGTTCACGAAAGCTCCGAAGTCGACGATGTTCACGACCTTGCCGGAGTAGATCTTGCCGACTTCGGCTTCTTCGACGATGCCTTCGATCCATTTCTTCGCCGCTTCGATCTCATCGACATTCGAAGAGCTGATCTTGATCGTGCCTTCATCATCGATGTCGACCTTGGCGCCGGTTTCCGCGACGATTTCGCGGATGACCTTGCCGCCCGTCCCGATAACGTCGCGGATCTTCGACTTGTCGATCTGCATCGTCTCGATACGCGGAGCGTGCTTGGAAACCTCGGTGCGGGCGCCGGTCAGCGCCTTGGCCATTTCACCCAGGATGTGCGCGCGGCCAGCTTTCGCCTGCTCGAGCGCCTTTTCCATGATTTCCTGCGTGATGCCGGCAACCTTGATGTCCATCTGGAGGCTGGTGATGCCTTCTTCCGAACCGGCAACCTTGAAGTCCATATCGCCCAGGTGATCTTCGTCGCCCAGAATATCGGAGAGAACCGCGAAGTCCTCGCCTTCAAGGATAAGGCCCATGGCGATGCCCGAGACCGGACGCGCCAGCGGAACGCCGGCGTCCATCATCGACAATGCGCCGCCGCAAACTGTCGCCATCGAAGACGAGCCGTTGGACTCGGTGATGTCGGACAGAACGCGGATCGTGTACGGGAAGTCTTCGACCGTCGGCAGAACCGGGCGAAGCGCGCGGAACGCGAGCTTGCCGTGGCCGGTTTCGCGGCGACTGGTGAAGCCAAAGCGGCCCACTTCGCCGACCGAATAGGGCGGGAAGTTATAGTGCAGCATAAAGTTGCTGTAGCTCAGGCCTTCCAGACCATCGATCATCTGCTCAGCGTCTTTGGTGCCAAGCGTCGTGGTGCAGATCGCCTGCGTTTCGCCGCGGGTGAACAGCGCTGAACCGTGGGTGCGCGGGAGCAGGCCGACCATCGCTTCGATCGGGCGAACCTGATCGAGCTTACGGCCATCGATCCGGGTGCCATCCTTGAGGATAGAGCCGCGAACGATATCGCTTTCAAGCTTCTTCACCAGCTTGAGCGTGCCGAGATATTCAGCCGGATCGCTTTCAGCCAGGTCAGCAAAAGCTTCGCGAGCCTTTTCGCGCGCCGCTTTGACTGCATCCTGACGCTCTGACTTGTTGGTGAGCTTGTAAGCGGCTTCGAGATCGGCGCCGATCGCGCCGCGCAGGCGGTCCATCTTGGCGGTCTTGTCTTCGACCGGGTCGAGCGCCCACGGATCTTTCGCCGCTTGCTCTGCCAGATCGATGATCGCGCCGATAACCTTGCGGCTTTCTTCGTGAGCGAACATCACCGCGCCGAGCATTTCGTCTTCGGTCAGCTCCTTGGCTTCGGATTCAACCATCATCACCGCGTCTTGCGTGGCGGCGACGACAAGGTCGAGACGGCCATCTTCACCCAGAGCGTCCGCGACGGTCGGGTTGAGGACGTATTCGCCATCGGTGGTGAAGCCGACACGCGCGGCGCCGATCGGACCCATAAAGGGAACGCCCGAAATCGTAAGCGCGGCCGAGGCCGCGATCATGGCGACAATGTCAGGCTCGGTTTCGCCATCATAGGACAGAACCTGACAGATAACGTTGATTTCGTTGTAGAAGCCTTCCGGGAAGAGCGGGCGGCACGGACGGTCGATCAGACGCGAAGTCAGCGTCTCTTTTTCCGTCGCGCGGCCTTCGCGCTTGAAGAAGCCACCCGGGATACGGCCCGCGGCGGAGAACTTTTCTTGATAGTGAACGGTCAGCGGGAAGAAGTCTTGTCCTTCCTTAACGCTCTTGGCGGCGGTCACGGCGCAAAGCACCACGGTTTCGCCATAGGTGGCCAGCACGGCGCCGTCGGCTTGACGGGCAATACGACCGGTTTCGAGGGTGAGGGTCTTTCCGCCCCACTCCAGCGATACGGTTTTCGTGTCGAACATGGATTTTCCTTCTGAACCCGCATGCCACATTGCCTTGCGGGGCCTACTTGTGCCGGGTGTTCCCGCCCGGTCGGGTGTGAGGCGTGGTTTTCTAAGCCCCAAGGCTAGGCCACCGAATTGCGGCCTGTACCCTTATTTACGGGAAGAGCGGGCTGGCGTGAATCGCCCTGTTTAGATCCCTCCACAAATGCAAGAAGCGGCCCCGATTGGGACCGCTTCTCGTAATTATTACTTACGCAGACCCAGCTTCTGGATCAGGGCGTTGTAGCGCTCGACGTCTTTCTTCTTGACATAGGCAAGCAGGTTGCGACGCTTGTTGACCATCATGAGAAGGCCGCGACGCGAGTGGTTGTCTTTATGGTTCGCCTTGAAGTGCTCGGTGAGGTTGCGGATGCGCTCGGTGAGGATCGCGACCTGGACTTCCGGCGAACCGGTGTCGCCGTCTTGTTGGGCGTTGTCTTTGATGATTTCTTGCTTACGCTCGGGTGCTACCGACATGTTTTCTCTTTCTACTCAGCGACATCGGGTAGGTTGAAACCCCTGACAATCTTTGTTGTCCCATCCATGATCTCGACGAGCGCCACTGGAACCGTTTCCAGCATCGCACAGTAAAGCCCGGATGATTGGGGCACCCCAGACAAGACCCGGCCCTGTCGGACCGCCTGCGCGTCTGTCTGGGAGAGGGAAAGGGCCGGGATGTCGTCCAGCCCTGCCTCTAACGGCAGGAGTCGGTCAGATAATTGCGCGCCATTAGCAATTTCGTTCAGTTTGTCCAGCGAAATTGCTTTGGCCTCGGTGAATGGCCCGGCTTTAGTCCGGCGTAGATAGGTGACGTGTCCGCAGGTTCCAAGAGCGCGCGCGATATCGCGAGCGAGAGAGCGGATATAGGTGCCCTTGGAGACGTGCGCTGTGAGCGTCACTTCGCCGTCGGTGCCCTTATCCGCGATCGTCAGTGAATGGATTGTCACAGCGCGGGTCTTAAGCGTCACTTCCTCCCCCGCGCGCGCCAATTCATAGGCGCGCTTTCCATCGACCTTGAGCGCGGAATAGGCCGGCGGCACCTGCTCGATTGCGCCGGTAAACGGCGGTAGAACCGCTTCAACCTCAGCGCAGCTAGGTATCACATCGCTGCACTCAATGACCTCGCCCTCGGTATCGAGCGTGTCGGTTTCCTCTCCAAAACGGATCGTGAAATCGTAGATCTTGCTCGCATCAAGCATGCGCCCGGCCAGCTTGGTTGCCTCTCCCAAAGCTATCGGCAGAACACCCTCAGCCAGTGGGTCCAGAGTTCCGCCGTGACCGACTTTGGTCTTGGCGTAGCCGCCCTCGCGCAAAACGCGTTTCACCGCGCCCACGGCCTGCGTCGAGCCTAGCCCGCGCGGCTTGTCGAGGATAATCCAGCCATGTGGAGCCGGTTTCTGGGGCGGTTCGAATTCACTCATCGCGCCCCCGCTAGGTCATTCGTTGTACGACCTCAAGCCAGCGCCTGTTCGCCTTCAGTCACGTCGCCGCCCAGCGCAAAGACCGGCGTGATGCCATAGATCATCTTGTTCATGATCAGCGAGGTCGCAATCGCCAGCAACAAAGTGACCGCCATGCCATGGATATAATGCGCCGGCTGCCACACCATCGACCACATGCCGTAGAACGCAACGCCGGTGACCACGCCCATCATCGCCGCGCCCGCCTTTACGTTCTTGAACAGCAAGCACACGGCAAAGGCCGAAAGGATCGGCATGGAAAGCAGGCCGTACAGCTGCTGCACCGTGTTGATTAGGCTTTCCTGACTGGCAAAGAAGGGCACCAGAGCGAGCGCCAGCAGGCTCATCACGATAGAGACAATCGCGCCCAACGTGCCAACCTTGCGCGGCTTGCCGACGTAAGCCTCGTGCATATCGCAGACATAGAGCGCAGCCGAGGCGTTGAGGATGGAATTGAAGGTAGTTAGCACCGCCGCGAACAAGGCCGCCGCGAACGCACCGGACAACCAAACGGGCAGCACTTCGCCAACGATCTGGCCATAGGCCGCGTCGCCCACATCGCCGAACATCTTGTAGCTGACGATGCCTGGCACCACGACGATCACCGGCACGATCAGCAAACGAATACCCGCGGCCACAAGAACGCCCTTTTGCGCTTCCTTGATGTTGGGCGCAGCCATCGCGCGCTGCGTGATCGTCTGGTTTGTCGACCAATAGAAAGTCTGGATGAAGATCATGCCAGTCAGCAAGGTGTGCCATGGAATATCAGAATCGTTGTCGCCAATCAGGGTCAAACGCTCCGCAGGAATGCCAGAGAAATCGAAGTCGATTGCCTGCAAGGCGAGAAACACCACCAACAGCGCCATCGAGAGGATCAGCACGCCTGAATAGGTGTCCGATACCGCAACTGCGCGCAGACCGCCGAAAATGGCGTACGCCGCGCCGATAGTGGCGAGCGCCACCGACAGGATCATGATGGTTCCCAGGTCTGTTGGAAGTCCCGCCAGCGAAAGCAGGAACAGCGAGCCACCGTACAAAATGGCCGGCAAGAAAATGAAGAGATTACCCAGCAGAAACAGCACGCTGATCAGGGCGCGAATATGTTTGTCGCCATACTTCTTTTGCAACAGCTCAGTCGTCGTGGTGCAGTTGTTGCGGTAGTAAACCGGGAGGAACACGAAGGCGAGAACGAACAGGCCGAACACGGCCGCGAATTCCCACCATGCCAACAGCGCCATCTGCCCACCATTCATACCCACCAGTTGGTCGGTCGAAAGGTTGGTCAGCGTGATCGACCCCGCGACAAAATACCAGGCGAGACCTCCATTCGCGAGGAAGTAGTCACGCTCATCGCCGCCACCCGCTCCACGTTTGCCGCGACAGTGCATGTAGGTGGCAAACGCAATCAGGGCGGTGATGACGAGGAAAACCGCCACTTGGATGGTGCTCATGAATGGATCCCCTTCGCAGCTTGGCGACTGCGTTTATTTTGTTGGTCTATCTTGTTTCAAGAACCGCGCGTTGGAGCAAGTCTTTGCCTACAAAAACGGCGGACATCCCGGGAAGGAGATGCCCGCCGTCATTTGCGCGACCCAGAGGAGTTCTTAGAACGTGGCTCGTACACCAGCGGTGTAACGCGCGCCGACGCGAGTGTATTCAAGCACCCGGTTTGAAAAGCGCGAAAAGTCACGGGTGTCTTCGTTGAAAATGTTCAGGCCTTCGACAAATACCTGGAACTGATCGGTCAGCTCATAGGCGGCTGAAAAGTCGACCTGAGCAAAGCTCTCTCGCTGGCGCGGTTCGCTTTGCACGTCGTTTTCCTGAACAAGGAAGCCATCGCGATAGTTGTACGAAACGCGCGCCGAGAGACGATCGCCTTCATAAAACGCGGTGGCGTTCAGCGTGTGCGGCGTAAAGCCGTTAAAGCCAAGATCACCCTGCGGCGCATCGTCCTGCGTGCCGTTCACATAGGTGTAGTTGATGATACCGCCAAAGCCGTTGTCGAACGTCTTCTGGAAAGCGATCTCTGCACCCGTGATGCTGCCAGACAGGCCGTTACGCTCACGCGTGTCCTGGAAAGTGACATCCACGGGCGTATCGACGGTGAGACCGCCATTGCCCGCCGGGAAGACCACGACACCGGGAACCGGAAGAGTGGATTCTTCGATGAACCCGCCCAGCTCCTTGTGGAAACCGGCGATGGTGAACGAGCTCAGCGCGTCGAAGTACCATTCAAACGAGACATCGAAGTTGTCCGCTGTGAACGCTTCGAGCAGCGGGTTGCCGCCTCCGCTGAGCGGCGCATCCGAACGACCGCCGAACGTGTTGGCCACACCCAACGAGGTAAGCGTCGGGCGGATCACTGTGCGGGCATACCCCATGCGCAGAACGATATCGTCGGTCGGCTCAAGCCGGAAGTTCACCGACGGCAGGAAGTTCACATAGTCGTTCGGCACCTCTACGTTCGTCGCCGGACCAAAGACCGTGACGAGCTGAGTATCACCCGGTGTTTCGCGGAACTCGATCACCGGCTGATCGATGCCAGTGGACAGCACATCGGTGAACGCGATCCGGAAGCCGATATTGGCCGACCATGGCAGCTCACCACCGAAATCACCGCCCCATTGGGTGTTGAAGTGACCGGCGTAAATCTGCTCAGCCACCGCAAAGCTTCCGCCAGGGTTGAACGAAGGCGTGTAGATGCCAAGAACCGGATCAAGCCCACCGCTGTTCAAATATGAGATAAGCTCAGCGGTGTTGCCGCCGGTCCGGTCAGGATTTTGCAGGTTGGCAACGCTATTAAGCTGCGCAAATGCATCTTCAAAGCTGGCCGTAAGGGTTTGCCCAGGAACGGTGTCCGCCCCTTCGACACCGGTCAGGAAACCGTCGAATGAAAACGGGCTAAGGATCGATGTGTCGAACGGCACGGTGTAGCCGCAATAGGCGCAGAAAATTTCAGCCGCGCCGATCGAGCCAAAACCAGGTGCTGCGAAATTATCGAACAGGTCCTGTGTTTTTTCGCGGTCGGTGTAGAGCGCGCCGAAGGTGATCGCTTCAAGCGGGCCTGCATCGACCTCCCATTCACCATCGAAACGCAGTTCGAACACTTCGTCCTCCACCCGCGTGCGATTGACGTTAACGAAGTGCAAACGTTGGATGTCGGTGTTGGTGAAATCGGATTCGAGGATATTGGTGATCGTCGAAATGCCCGTATTGCTGGTCGATTCTATCAGCGGCGACGTCGGAGCCAGAGCGCCGAGCACCACGAACGGGTTCGTCCCATCACGCGTGGCGCGCGAATACGAGATATCCGTCATGAATGTGAGGCGATCGCTGGCTTCCCATTCGAAGTTGCCGCCAATTGCGACCGTTTCCGCCAGACGGTTGTTCGAGGTCAACACGTTATCGTTTTGCGAAAGACCAACAGTGTCCGCGATGTCCGGGTTGCGAGCCTGGAAATCGAGGCTGGGACGGTTGAACGAAGTTACCGTCCCGTTTGCATCGATCTGCGGGTTGATGAAAGGCGGGCTGAAGAAGCCGGAGAACTGCTGGTCGAAGCTTTCGATATCAAACCGTGAATACAGGCCATCGATCGTGGCCGTGAACGTTTCGGACGGCGCAAACTGCAGCGCGCCGTTCAACGTAATGCGCTCACGGTCCTGTTCGTCGCGGCTGAAGATCACCTGCTGCTGCAGACGCGATCCGGTCGGCAGCGCCCCGATGTCCGCGGGTTGAAGACCCGTTGAGGTTTCCGGCGCAAAGATAGCCGCGTCCCCCTGCCGAAGAGCAAAACCGTTGGTGATGTTGCGATCAAACTGAGAGTTTCGGCGCTGGTAAGCCCCGCCGAAGAGCACTCCAAATGTGCCGTTCGAGTAGGAGACCACACCGCTGATATCGGCGCCGAAGTCTTCGCTCAAATTTTCGTAGATCGCAGCAGTCGACAGCGACGCGTTGAAGCCCGGACGGTCAAGCGGCTTGGCCGTTTTGACATTTACAACACCGCCAATGCCGCCAGACTGAAGGCCCGGCTGTGAGGATTTGAAGACCTCTGCGGTTTGAATGATATCAGCCGCCAGCACATCGAACGAGAATTCGCGCCCGGGGTTGTCGGTTGCGAGCGTGCGGCCGTTCAACAGGACCGCGCTAAACTCGGGACCGAGACCGCGAACGGTAATGAACTGGCCTTCGCCGCCGGCGCGATCAATCGCAACGCCGGTGATGCGCTGCAGCGCTTCAGCCACGTTTTGGTCTGGGAACTTACCAACGTCTTCAGCCGAGATTGCATCGACAACGACCGAGCTGTTGCGCTTAAGATCGATCGCGTCCTGAAGGCTCTTGCGGAAGCCGGTAACGACGATGGCGTTGCCTTCGCCTTCGACACTAGCCGTGTCGTCCTGCGACGCGTCTGCGTCCTGTGCAATGGCTGGGGTTGCGACGGTGATGGCGGCGATAGCCACACCTTGGGCCAGCAGGGCCCGCTTAGAAAACAACATTGGTATCTCCCATAGATCCGCTCTTTTTGATGATCATGAAGCGATCGGAGCGGTTGCGCGGCCTGTCGCGGCCATGAACGAAAGTCTGCCGTGCAAATCGCCAAGCGCCATGGGCCGATTGGACGAACATGAACTTTTTGGGATTCAGACCTCATCAAATGAGGCCGCATCTCGCGTTGTGTAATAAAAATACAACGGACCGACTGTCGGAATTAGCCTGCCGACCGCTTTGTTAGCCCCAAAAACTAAAATCGTTGTGGGTCGCGTCCAATACGGCTGCGATATTCCGACGGTGACCAACCGACGGTTTTGCTGAACTGGCGGCTAAAATGGTATTCATCGCAATAGCCTAGCTCGTCCGATATCTCGCGCAAAAGAACACCCGGCTCGCTTAGCATTTGACACGCCTTCTCCATCAAGAGGCCGGTGCGGTATTTACCTGGGGACCGGCCAGCGAGTTTGCGAAACCGTTTTCGAAACGCCTCATAGGATTGCTCCATGCGCTCCGCCGCGTCATGGGCATCTATGGTCGCGGCGATCGCTGCTTTCGCTTGCTCAAGCCAGATGATGTCATCGCCCATATCCTCTGCGCCCGCTTGCGCGATATCGGCCAACAATTCTTGCAGTCGAATTGTTTCGCGCACTAACTCACTCTCTGACAGCGCTGGACTCCCCCCGATCAAGCCAAGGATTCGATCCCGCCAGAAATCCATCGGTTTCAGAGTGATCACGGGCCGGTTTGGGTCAAGGCAGCCCGAAGACTTCCACAAATCGAAGACAGGCCCCTCGAACACGAGATAGAATTCATCCCAACTTTCTCCGGGGGGCGGTCCATACCAATGCTCAACGCCCGGGAAGACCAGAATGGCGTCTCCCGCGCTCACTGGCTGGTCCGCGCCTCTTTCATCGCGATAGGAGCCATGCCCTCGCGTGACATAAACAAGGGTGAAGTTCGGCAGCGTCCGCCTTGCGGTCAGCACGCCAACACCCTTATTCAAGAAACAAGCAAGCTTAATGCCCCCAATCGGCGACAAATGCAGATTTTGCTTGTAGACCTTCTCTTCCCACATTCGCCTGCCTCGTCACAATTCGCCGTAAGAGTTACCAAAAAATTCATGCGCTGCCAAAATGCCTCTTCACACACAGCAATGATTGGCGTGAGATGCCCAACGAGCCGCAGGATAGGCTCGAATAGACCACACCGGAAAGAGGCGGCGGCAAATCGGATGGATTCCTTGGATGATTGATAACCCACGCACTGGCCGAGAATCGGAACGCGCGTTTCCTCCGGAACAGCTCCACAATGACGCGGACGGCGAAGAGATAGCCATGCCGCATCACGGGCCTGTGCCGGCGGCCGATCCAGCCGAAACCTCTTGCGAGGCGCATACATTTTACGAACTCCGCGCGGGCGGGACCTATATCGCCATCGAGGCGACCGTCGGAACACGCCCGATCGTCCATTACGCCGGCCCGGACATGCCCGGAGCCAAAGCCAGCGATTTGGCCACACTCGCCACAAGACAACACGCGCCCGGCAGCGCTTCTGTTCCGCTGCGCGGTTCGTTCATAAATGAGATCGGGACCGGCGTATCGGGTCCATCGGGCTTGGTCGCTCACCGCGCCGGGCAGGACTGGGCGATTGATCTTCGTGTTGTCGGCGTTGAGCTTTCATCCGATAACGAAATCGCAATCGACTGTCGCGATGCGAACCTGTTGGTCACCTCGCGTCATGTGTTGATCCTCGATAACCAGACTGGGCTGCTGACATGCAGCACAACAATTGGAAACCAAGGCCGAAGCGCGCTTGAACTGGATTGGTGCGCCGCGCTGTGCCTACCAATTGACCCGCGGCTTGAGCGCATTTTGAGTTTTACTGGCCGGTGGTCGGGAGAATTTGAAATCGAGGAGATTGGCGAATTCCAGGGCAGCGTCGTTCGCGAAAACAAAGCAGGGCGCACCAGCCACGACGCCTTCCCCGGCGGGTTTGCAGCGGCGCGCGAGACCAGCGAGACGCAAGGTCTGGCCGTCGGCTACCATTTGGCATGGAGCGGCAATCATCGCCTTCGGGTTGATCGTCACAGCGATGGCCGCAGCTACGTGCAAATGGGCGAGATGGCCTTCCCCGGCGAAATCCGATTGGAACGCGGAGAAATCTACCGTACTCCCGATTTCCACGCCGCTTGGTCGGAAAGCGGGCTGAACGACGTATCGCACGCCTTTCACGACTATTTATCGCACAGTGTTCTCGACGCCCGCGCTTTCTCAAAACCGCGCCCGGTCCATTACAACACATGGGAAGCGGTCTATTTCAACCACGACGAGGCGGCCCTAATCGAGCTGGCCGAAGCCGCTGCAGAGGTTGGAGCGGAACGATTTGTCCTCGACGATGGGTGGTTTGGATCGCGCCGCCACGATGGCGCGGGTCTGGGCGATTGGTGGGTGTCCGAAGAAATCTACCCGAATGGCCTGCATCCGATCGCCAATCGCGTGCGCGAATTGGGCATGGAATTTGGCCTCTGGTTCGAGCCGGAAATGGTCAATCCCGACAGCGACCTCTATCGAGCGCATTCCGATTGGGTGCTGCAAGCGGAGGGGGTGGAAGCCGTACCGTTTCGTGGTCAGTTAACACTTGACCTGACCAAGCGCGAGGTCTCGGATTATCTCTTCGACAAGATAACGCAGCTCGTCGCCGAATACGACATTGCCTACATCAAGTGGGATATGAACCGGGACACCAATCACCCTGGCAGCAGCGGCCGCGGCGCCATGCACCGCCAAACGCTGGCCGTTTACGCGCTGTTGCAACGATTGCGCGAGGCTCATCCCGACCTTGAAATCGAGAGCTGTTCATCGGGAGGGGGTCGCGCGGACTTCGGGATCATGCACCACACCGACCGGATCTGGACCTCGGACAATAACGACGCGCGCCAACGCCAGCACATCCAGCGCGGCGCAACGCACTTTTTCCCCCTGCGCGTTCTGGGCAGCCATGTCGGCCCCAAGCGCTGCCACATCACCGGGCGCGAGTTTTCAATGGCCTTCCGCGTGGCCAGCGCCGTGTTTGGCCATATGGGCATGGAGCTTGACCTTCGCGATGAAAGCGAGACCGATTTCAAGATCCTGAAATCCGGGATTAAACTGTACAAACAGCACCGCGAGCTGATCCACACGGGCCGCTTTCTTAGGCTGAATTCCGCCAAGAAGACCAATCTGGTCGGCGTGGTGTCCCACGATCAAAGCGAAGCGCTATTCTCTTACGCCAAACTTGACGTGGAGCTCCCCACTTTGCCCGCGCGCGTTCACTTTGCGGGGCTGGACCCGCGGCGCTCGTATCGAGTGCGTATGGTCTGGCCCAAGATCAATCCGTCCATAAGCTGGCCATCAATCATGGACGCAGCCGATCTTTTGGGTGAAGGTATCGTAGTTGCGGGCGCTGCGTTGATGGGCCACGGTATCCAGCCACCCCTGACCTTCCCGGACACGTGCCTGTTTTACCATCTCACCGCTTGCGAGTAACACCCGCGATCATGACTGAACCAATCGACCTGCTCATTATTGGCGGAGGCATTAACGGCGCCGGGATCGCGCGCGACGCGGCGGGCCGCGGGCTGAGCGTGACGCTGGTCGAGAAAGACGATTTGGCCAGCCACACGTCGAGCGCTTCGACCAAGCTGGTGCATGGCGGCCTTCGCTATCTCGAGCATCTTGAATTCCGCTTAGTCCGCGAAAGCCTGATAGAGCGCGAGCGGCTTCTCAAAATCGCGCCGCATATCATCTGGCCCTTGCGCTTTGTCCTGCCGCATGACGCAGGCCTGCGCCCCAAATGGATGCTGCGGATCGGCCTGTTCTTGTACGACAATCTGGGTGGTCGAAAGCTGCTGCCCCCTACCCGCACTATCAATCTGCGCGATACCCCACACGGGACCATCCTTGAAGATCGCCTGGTCAAGGGCTTTGAATATTCCGACTGCTGGGTCGAGGATTCGCGGCTCGTCGTGCTCAACTGCCTTGATGCCAAGGAACACGGCGCGGATATTCGCACGCGCACCGAATGCGTTGGGCTTTCACGACAGGACGACCACTGGATTGCCACCGTGCGCGCCGCTGATGGTCAAGAAGAGAAAATCCTCGCCCGCCAAGTCGTAAACGCCGCCGGGCCTTGGGTGGACAAGGTGTTGGGCCGCGCTCTGCCCGGTGACAACCACCAGAACCTGCGTCTGGTCAAAGGCAGCCACCTGATCTTCCCGCGCTTGTTCGACGGCGATCACTGCTACATCTTTCAGAACCGCGATGACCGGATCATCTTTGCGATCCCCTATGAACGCGACTTCACCCTGGTGGGCACAACCGACGAGTCATTTGAGGGCGATCCCTCCGGCATCCAGATTTCCGAGGAAGAAGCGCAGTACATTTGCGACGCCGCCAACGAATATCTGAGCGTGGATATATCGCCTGATCAAGCGGTTTCGAGCTATGCCGGAGTGCGTCCGCTCTATGATGACAGCTCGAGCTCCAACTCCACGGTGACGCGCGATTATGTGTTTGAGCTCGACGGCGGGGCGAATGGCGACCAGCCGCCGCTGCTCTCGATCTTTGGCGGGAAGATCACAACATACCGGAAGCTCGCGGAGCACGCGCTTGAAAAGCTGGGTGTACCGGGCGCATCCTGGACGGCAAGCAAGGCCCTACCCGGCGGGGAAATCGATCCCGAGCGGTACGAAGAGTTTGTGGCGCAAAGCGCGACCGCTCATCCCTGGCTTCCCGATGGCGCGATCGAGCGCCTGGTCCGAGCCTACGGTTCACGCATCAACGATGTTCTTGGCGGAGCGCAAGGGCTCAACGATCTGGGCCCGCATCTGGGCGGCGATCTTTACGCGCGCGAACTCGAATATCTCGTCGCCAGTGAATTCGTGACCAGCGCCGATGACGTTCTGTGGCGGCGCAGCAAGCTTGGCCTGCATCTGGATGCCGATGCCCAACAGCGGGTACGCGATTGGTTTGCGCAAAGCCGGATCGCGGCGTGAGCGCTCCAGCCCCCTTACCACGTGAAATTGGCGGTCGTACCGCGTACCGGCGCGATCATCGCAAGGCCGATGGTCGGATGCTGTACCTTTATGGCCGCGAGCCTCACCCGCTGCCTTTGCAAGCCGAGAGCGCCGACGAAATCGCACAAGGCGGCGAGATCCGCTATCACCCCTTGCGCGACGAATGGAACGTCTACGCTGCGCACCGCCAGAACCGCACGTTCAAACCATCGGCGGCGGACGATCCACTGGCCCCGACGCGCCATGATGGCCCGTTGACCGAAATCCCGTTTGCGGATTTCGAACTGGCCATTTTCGAGAATAAGTTCGCCGCTTTCCACCCCAGCGCCGCGAGCGCTGCGAACCTGCAAGGGATCGCCGCAGAACCAGCCAAGGGTGCATGCGACGTAGTCGTCTACGGACCAGAGGCAAGTGGCAGCCTTGAAACCATTGGACAAGACCGTCGGTGCCTACTGTTGTCTGCTATCATCGACCGCTACGATGCGCTGTTCAAAGCGGGCTGCAAATACGTCTTGCCGTTCGAAAACCGGGGCGATGAGGTCGGCGTGACGCTGCACCATCCGCATGGCCAGGTATACGGCTTTGAACGCGTCCCCATGGTGCAGCAACGCGCCGCCGATGCCTTCGCAGGCGGCTATGATTTGGCGGGAGAGATCAAGGCGGCGATGCCGGATTACGGACTTGGCGATAAAGGCGGCGTTGCAGCCTTTGTCCCGCGTTTCGCTCGTTTCCCGTACGAAGTGTGGCTCGCTCCACTTACGCCGCGACAGGGGCCATGGGATTGCACGGACGAGGAACTGGAAGGGCTGGCGCAGTGGTTGGGCGAAATGACCCGGCGCTATGATGCATTGTTTCAGCAGCCTGCTGCGACGATGATGGCGTTTCACGCGGCTCCTTACGCGGGCTCAACCAACTATCACTTCACGGTCCAATTCTACCCACTCCTGCGCGCGCCGGGGCGGACGAAATATCTTGCATCAGCCGAACAGCATTCGGGCACATTCACAGTGGACGTTATGCCTGAAACCGCTGTTCAGATGCTCCGGGACCTCGCACCATGACCGAGATCGTGGCCGCCAGCGCGCCGGGCCGCGTCAATTTGATTGGCGAGCATACCGATTATAATGGCGGCCTCGTCCTGCCAGCGGCTCTTTCGATCGGGCTCGAAGTCCAGCTTGAGCCGACATCCGGAGACGCGATCGAGGTGCGCTCGGACAGTTACGATGCGCAGGAACTGCGCACTTTGACGGAGGAAGCCTCAGGCAGCTGGGCCGACCCCTGCGTGGGGGCTCTGCGGGAGGCGCATCGGTTGGGCCTGATCGATGGAGGTGCGCGCGTCCACGTCCGTTCCACCATCCCTGAAGGGTCGGGCCTGTCGTCATCGGCTGCTCTGATCGTCGCGGTGCTCAAAGCGGCGCGAGCCGCAGTGGAGGGCGGACCCGACGATGTCGAGATCGCGGTGGCCGCGCGCCGGGTCGAGAACGAATATATGGGCGTGCCGTGCGGGATCATGGACCAGATGGCCGTTGCGCTGGCCACTCCGGGCACGGCCATGGCGCTCGACACGCGGACGCTCAACTATGATCTTGTGGCCCTGCCCCAAGGCTACGAGATGGTCGTTGTTCATTCGGGCCTCACCCGCAAGCTGACCGACGGACGCTACGCTGCGCGCAAAGTCGAATGCGACGCCGCCAAGAGCTTTTTCGGCACCGAAGATCTTTGCCTGCTGGATCGCGCCACGGTCGAGGCGGCGGACCTCGACGATGTGTCCAAGCGGCGCACCTTGCATTGCCTCACCGAACACGCCCGTGTCGTCGACGCAGTGGAAGCGATGCGGACGGGTGATATGCCAGCCTTCGGGGCGTTGATGAACGCAAGCCATGACTCGATGCGCGATTGGTTCGAGATGTCGCTGCCCGAGATCGACGCTCTGGTCGCAAGCGCGGTGGACTTGGGAGCGCTGGGCGCTCGCCTTACCGGCGGCGGATTTGGCGGCTGCATCGTCGCCTGCCTAAAGCTTGGCGAACGCGAACAATGGCTCAAGGCCTTGCTTGCCCGCCATCCCGGGGCGCGCTTTATCGACGCGGTCGGCGGGTAAGATCGCCCCCCATTCAAACACCCGCAACGGTCGTTGCTATCGACAGGCACACATCGTGCGCCCACATCAGCGGCGCGCCAAGGACCTCAATCAGCCACGTGGTCCCGAAGATCCAGCTGTAGCCGACAACGCCTAAGATGAGCAGAATGCCAAAACGTTGGAGCTGCTCCCAATAGGGGCGGACTTTGTCCGGCAAGAGCCCGCCAACAAGGTGTGATCCATCAAAAGGCGGGATCGGCAAGAGATTGAACAGCCCCAGAAACAGGTTGATCAAGATAAAGAAATAGAGCCCGCTCATCAGCCACAGCCCTTCGCCTTGCGGGCTGAACAGCACCGGCGATCCAGGCTGGGCCGGATCAAAATCCGCGCCGTTGACCCACGCGGCTCCCAACAGGATCGACCCAATCAACGCGAGCAGGAAATTGCTCAGAGGCCCCGCCGCCGCGACCGCCATCATGCCAAAGCGCGGATTGTTCAGCTTCCACTTGTTCACCGGCACAGGTTTGGCCCAACCGAACACCGGTCCTCCCGCCAAAGCGAGAGCCCCCGGCACCAGCAAGGTGCCGACCGGGTCGACATGGCGGATCGGGTTGAGCGTCAAGCGCCCCTGCCGACTAGCCGTCGGATCACCGAGCAATTTGGCGACATAGCCATGCGCCACTTCGTGAAACACGATGGCGATAACCAAGCACGGCACCAGCAGCGCGACGAGGGTGAGGGTTTGATCCATAGTGACGATGTGGGGCGGCTTGGTCGAAACCGCTAGTCCTGCTCCTCCTCAGCCCGTGAAACAGTGCGATACCACTCCAGCGCCGCGCGCTCGGTCTCGATCACAAAGGACGCCTTGCGCGCGATGTAATCATCGATCCCGCGCCAATCGGCCAGAATGCGCTTTTTCACGTGGGAATAGGCGCGCGCCACATCGGGGTGGGCGATAAGGTAGTCGCGAAAGGCAAGATGGCGTTCGATATGATGCGAGCCCTTCCCGAAGGCGTGGATATGGTGGCTGCGAACTCCTTCATCGTTGTCCTTCATAAAATAGCGGCGGCCTTCGATGCCCTTCTCGCCCTTGCCGATGAAACCAGCCCGGCCAAAAGCCGCGTGCTTGCGGTCCAGCGCCCCAAGGCTGGTTGCCTCGATAAGAATATCAATCACCGGCTTGGCCAGAATGCCGGGGATCGCAGTGCTGCCGACATGGTGGATGCCGACAGCGTCTTCCCCCAGTATGCTTACAACCGTCTCGTGCGCCGCGACAAAGGCGTCCGCCCACGCGGGATCGTGCGGCTCTGGGGGCCTTTTGGTGCGCGTCATTCTAGCCCACCGCGCCCGGATCGCCCGCCAACGCGGCGCTGAAGTGTTTGCGGCACAGCGCGACATAGCGATCGTTGCCACCGATCTCGGTCTGTTCGCCTTCTAACACCGCGCGGCCGTTTCCGTCGACGCGCAAATTCATCGCCGCCTTGCGCCCGCACCAGCACACCGCTTTGAGCTCCACCAACGCATCCGCAATGCCGAGCAGCACAGAGGAACCAGGAAACAGCTCCCCCTGAAAATCGGTTCTGAGACCATAGCACAGCACCGGAATGCCCAGTTCATCGGACAGTCTCGCCAACTGCCACACCTGATCCTTGGTCAGGAACTGCGCTTCGTCCAGCAGCACGCAATCGAGCGCGCCCTTCGCGTGCTCGCTCTCGACCTCGGCGAACAAATTGGTGTCGGGGCGGTACAAATGCGCGTCCGCTTCCAACCCGATCCGGCTCTTCACCATCCCCGCGCTGCGCGTGTCGAGTTCGGCGGTCCACACCATCGTTCGCATCCCGCGCTCGCGGTAGTTGAAGTCGGCTTGCAGCATGGTGGTCGACTTGCCGGCGTTCATGCTGGAATAGTAGAAATAAAGCTTGGCCATAGGCTGTAGGCCTACCTTTCCGATGGCATGAGAGTCGAAAATGTCGAGGCACGTGTCTGTGGGTTATTCGCCTTCTCTATGCGTTCAGCCGCGTCTAAGCTGCGATCGGTAAGAAACCTTTTGCCCTCTTTGGCCGTAAGTAGGGTGTTGGAGATACACCTATGACGCGTTTTCCAAGCTGGACGCTTGCTTTCTTTGCCGCTCTCACCCCGTTGGCTTTTACGGCCAGCGCGCAGGTTAGCGCGCCTGTCACCGCTCCGGCGCAAGCACCCGTTCGCTACACAATCGACGTCGCCGCCAGCAGCGTCTCGGCCAAGGTCCCCTTTTTCGGTCTTTCCAGCAAAACCGCACGCTTCCCCAAAATGGAAGGCGATGTGAATATCGTGCCGGGCCAAACCAAAGGCGCACGGATCGATGTGACCTTTGACGCCACCGCCTTGGAAGCGCCCGACAGCGTGACGCTGGAACGGCTGCGCGGCGAGAAGTTCTTCTGGGTCGAGAAATACCCTCAAGTCCGCTTTGTCGGTGAGCAGCTCACCCTGACCAGCGCGACCAAAGGCACCGTCAAAGGCATGCTGACCGCGCGCGGTGTGACCAACCCGGCGACCCTCGACATTGAATTCGACACCCCGCCCCTCGCCGCGCCAACGGGCCAAGCGATCCGCTTCACCGGCAAAACCACGATCGACCGCCGCAAATTTGGCATGAAGAGCTACCAATTGATCGTCGGCAACAAGGTCAAAATCACGCTCAAAGCGAAGATGAAACCCGCTTGACACATCCGGCATGTGTCAAGCGGAGTTTTGACGTAAATTCTGTTTGATCTCAAAAGTATAGTTCAATCCAGCTGCTTGACACTTCTCCAACTCGCTTTCGCTATGTTGGGGCAATAGGCGCGCTCTCTTGCGACGCGAACTGCGAACCGTTGGGTGCCACAGGCTGGGCCATGTAGGAAAGCGCGAGGCCGCCCCAATCGGCGGCTCTGCGCGGCTATTCGCCGTCGTCTTCCAAATCGCCTTCTAGGTCTCTGGCCACTTTGGGATCGCGCAGCAAGGTTTCGATGCGGTCGGCCTCGGCGTAGCTTTCGTCTTTGCGGAACTTGAGCTTGGGCGCGAATTTTAGGCCTAGGCGCTTGGCCACTTCGCGCTGAAGAAATGCAGTGTTCTGACGCAGCGCGTGGAGGACATCATCCTCGCCCACCTCTGGCCCGGCGCTCAGCAGCGGCTTCACATAAGCGGTGGCGTGGCGCAAATCGGGCGTCATGCGCACTTCGGTGACCGCGATGTTCGACGCGCTCACCACGTCATCGTGCACTTCCTGCCGCGCGAGCAATTCGGACAGGATGTGACGCACGCGCTCGCCCACTTTGAGGACGCGCACGGATTGCTGTTCGGCGGTGAAGTCTTGTCTGCGGGCCATGGCCTCCCATAGACCGGGCCGCGCGCGTGCGCGAGCAATTGTTAGCCGCCCACAGGGATTTCCAAGTCTTTAGGCAAGGGGCCCTGGAACGAATCTTCGTTATCCATCCGCAACACTTGGACCTCACCATCCAGCGCAAACGTGAATGGCGCTTCCAAAGTGATTCTCTCCAACGTCCAACCATCAGGCAGGGTCGGATCTTGCTGCGGGACTGGCCACGTGCGAGCGATGAGAAGGTAACGCTGACCGTCCGGGTCCGTGAGAACACGCAGCACCGTTCCCGCTTCCCACTGCGTCTCGTGGTGCTTAGTCAAAGTCACAGCTCTAATAAGGCCTTGGGTCTCTGCACTCACCTCACCAAAGTTTTGAAGATTAACCACGTGAAGAAACTCGCGGCCAAGCGCGGTCATGTACGTGAATTCGCCGGAGGCGCAGTCTGGAGAATGCCGGAACGAACCGGAGTCCACCGCGCTGGTGCGCGGATCGTTCTTGCGCCACATGATCCAGTCTGGTGGAAGCGAAAAATTGCTGAACTCTTCGGGATCCCAGTCCCTTGTCAACCAGACCTCGCGTGAACTGAGATCAATCAGCTCGAAGCCCTGCTTGGCTCCATCCTTGGCTCCGCCCAATTTCATAGCGCGTTCGACGCATCTTTCGATGGCGACATCGCTACAAGATCCGGTGGCGACGGTCAGAATGGCGAGGAGCGCCGTAGACCAAGCTGAGCGTGGGAAGATGTTCATAGGTGGGGGCCTTCCGATTTTGATCGCAAGGATATCCAACTATCCGCCGATCTGTCGACGGAGACAATTGCACTATTTTGTCAGCGTTTGTCGCACAGGCACGCTTGCAATCGCGCGCTAACCCGCCCTTACGCTCTTAGCCGCCCATCCCCGTCTCATCGGGCGATGGCCGCTTGGTCGGGATCGCGGTGCTGGTGGATCGGGCGTAGACGGTGCCATCCTCGTCGGTCAGCTCCCCTTCGAGGAACACCACGCGCCGCCCGGCTTTCACCACGCGGCCTGTGCCGATGATCGTCGCGCCATCGGGGATGAGGCGAATAAGGCTCATCGAAAGATCAAGGTTGAGCGGCGCCATCTCGCCGCCGGTGCTTGCGACATAGGCGTACCCCATCACATCATCGAGATAGCCCGCAACCAAGCCCCCCTGCACGCCGCCGCGCCACGTGCACATGTCGTTCTTGACCGTGAAGCGCATGGTCGCGGTCTGCGTGGCTTCGTCAAAACCCACAAACCGCGAACCCAGCAGGTTGGAATGCGGAGAGCCAGCGGTGCCCTCCTGGATTTGGTCTTTCCAGTCCGTGCTGGTGCTCACCATCGGTCGCTTTTCCCCTCTCGCTTGCGGGAGGGGCAGTGAGACTTGGCGGCTTGCCGCCTAGTCGCAGCGGGGTGGGCCTATCGGCCCAACACCCACCCCTCGAATCCCCTCCCGTACCGCAAGAGGGGAGGAAAGTTTTAACCGACCTCCAAGGTCCGCTCGCGTTCCTCAACTTCGAAGACTTCGAGCTGGTCGCCCGGCTTGATGTCGTTCGTGTCTTCCAGAACCACGCCGCATTCGAGGCCTGAACGGACTTCGTCCACGTCGTCCTTGAAGCGCCGCAGCGAGGCGATGGTGGTCGCCGAGACGATAACATCTTCGCGAGTAAGACGCGCGAACAGGCCTTTGCGGATGACGCCGTCCTCGACGAGGAGACCGGCGGCCTTGTCCTTCTTGCCCGATTTGAACACCTCTTTGACCTGCGCGCGGCCGACGACCGTTTCGATGCGCTCTGGCCCCAGCTCGCCCGCCATTTCCTTGGCGACCTCTTCGGTGAGGTGATAGATCACATCGTAATACATCATGCGCACGCCATCGCGTTTGACGAGCTCGCGCGCTTTCGCGTTCGGGCGCACGTTGAAACCGATGATCGGCGCGTTCGAAGCCGCCGCCAGCGTCACGTCGCTTTCGGTGATGGCACCAACGCCCGCGTGCAAAACGCGCGCCTTGATGTCGTCGGAAGAAATATTGTGCAGCGCGTTGACGATCGCTTCGACGCTGCCCTGCACGTCCGCTTTGACCAGAACCGGCCATTCGATGACATTCGACTGAAGATTGTTGAACATCGTGTCGAAGCTGGTCGGCGCCAGCGCGGTGCGTTTTTCGGTCGCTTTTTCCTGACGGTACTGCGCAACCTCGCGGGCGCGCTGTTCGTTTTCGACCACGGTGAGCTGATCGCCCGCCGACGGCACGCCGCCAAGGCCCAGAACCTCGACCGGCATCGACGGGCCGGCTTCCTTGATCTGCTTGCCCGCGTCGTTGACCACGGCGCGCACACGGCCGCTTTCGGTACCCACCACGAAGGTGTCGCCGCGCCTCAGAGTGCCACGCGTAATCAGCACGGTCGCGACAGGACCACGGCCTTTGTCGAGTTGAGCCTCGATCACGGTCGCTTCGGCATCGCGATCGGGCCGTGCCCGCAATTCAAGCAATTCGGCCTGGACGTTGATCGCTTCGAGCAGTTGGTCAAGGCCGGTGCCCTTGGTGGCTGACACTTCGATATCCTGAACATCGCCCGACATCTTCTCCACGATCACTTCGTGTTCAAGCAAGCGCGTCCGCACGTTATCCGGATTGGCTTCGGGCTTATCCATTTTGTTGATCGCGACGATCATCGGGACGCCCGCGGCCTTGGTGTGGTTAATCGCCTCGATCGTCTGCGGCATGATGCCATCATCCGCTGCAACAACCAGCACCACGATATCGGTCACGTTGGCGCCGCGCTGGCGCATTTCGGTGAACGCGGCGTGGCCCGGCGTGTCGAGGAATGTGATCTTCTGTTTGTCCTTCGTCGTGATCTGGTAGCTGCCGATATGCTGGGTGATGCCGCCGGCCTCACCCTTGGTCACATCGGTGCCGCGCAGCGCGTCGAGCAGCGAGGTCTTGCCGTGATCGACGTGGCCCATAATCGTGACCACCGGCGGACGCGGCTTGAGCGTCTCTTCGGGATCGACGTCCTTTTCGACCTTAATGTCGACATCGTCTTCCGAAACACGCTGGATGTTGTGCCCGAATTCTTCGACCAGCAATTCCGCCGTGTCGGCGTCGATCGTCTGGTTGACGGTGACCATCATGCCCATGTTGAACAGAGCTTTGACGAGGTCCGCGCCCTTTTCCGCCATACGTTGGCCGAGTTCCTGCACGGTGATCGCTTCGGGCACGATCACGTCGCGCACTTGCTTTTCACGCGGCTTGGACGAACCGCCACCCTGCATCCGGCGTTCTTTCTCGCGGGCGCGTTTGAGCGCGGCGAGGCTGCGCGCACGGCGGCCTTCGTCTTCGTTGAGAGCTTTCGTAACGGTCAGCTTGCCTGAGCGGCGCTTGTCCTTGCCGCCACCGGAATCGGCGGTTTGCGCGGCGCGCTTGTCCTCTTTTTTCTTCGGCGGACGCTTGGGCTCAGGCCGAGCAATCGGCGTAAACTTGCGCGCGGCGGGCGCGGGCGTGCCTTTAGCTTCAACCGGCGCAGCTTCCACTTCCGCTGCCTGAGCGGCTTCTTCCGCGGCGACCTTGGCTTCCTCAGCGGCGCGCTTCTCCGCTTCAGCTTCGTCAGCCTTCTTCTTCTCGCGTTTGGCGACCTCGTCGGCGGCGGCCCGTTTGGCTTTCTCTTCGTCGCGCTTGCGGGCTTCCTCAGCGAGCTTCAAGCGCTCTTCCTCCGCTTCGCGCTGCAAGCGGGCCACGCGCTCTTGCGGGGTTTCCGCAGCGGGTGCGGGCTTTTTCGGCGCAGCCGGGGTGGGAGCCGCAGGCGGCGGCGGAGGAGGAGGCGGTGGAGGCGCAGCCTCGGTCTTGGGCTCAGGCGGCGGAGCCTCGCCAGGTTTCACGAGCTTGCGGCGGCGCTTCACTTCCACCGCAACCTTGTTGGTGCGGCCGTGGCTAAAGGTCTGTTTGACCTCGCCAGCGTCGACCGCCCGTTTCAGGCCCAGCGGTTTGCGAGTGCGTTTTTCTGGTTCGTCG